>CAWFKS010000013.1:0-188649 GCA_963816435.1 uncultured Alphaproteobacteria bacterium | reverse complement strand
TTTGCAATAATTTCAGATAGATAAGCCTAATCTCAGCGCGCTAAGATGGCTCCCGAACGACGCTGGGTGTCATTTTGGGTAACACGAGCGTGCGCTGAGATACGGCGGGATGCTCGACTCAGCGCTAATTGGCGGGTTCGAGGTGGTCAGTAGGGCTATTTATAGCGGTCTCGGTGCTCTTGGCAGTGCGCACGAACACGGGCGATCCATGCATCGAACCAAACCCAGGTTCCCTTGTAGTCTCCAGCGCATCCAAATCCCTTGGCAGGGTCTTTCGCGCCGAGGCCTTTCCATAACTCTGTGTGGTTATGCTGGGTAAACGCTGGATATCCGTCGGCATGCATCATCTCGACCACCTGGACACCTCCGGAAACCGGGCCAGCCCGGTCGGTTTGCCGTTAGGGTAAGCGGAACGCGCCTGATCTGACGGGCTTTCGTCGCGGTTTCGTCGGTTTGAAGCCTCCGATCCGCTCTTTTCGTGGTCAGGCAGGCAGACTCCGCCCGTCGAGCCAGCACCATCGCTTCATGTTGTAGGCCATGTTGGCGAGCGTGATGGCGGCCTCGGCACTGGCGATGCCGATGGTGCGGACGAACAGCCTCATGCGATCCTTCTGTTCGGCGAAGACATGCTCGACACGGGCCCGGACTTTCGACTTCGCGGCATTGCCCCTGGCGATCGGCTTCGGCATCGGCTTGCCCTTCGGCTTCTTTCGATGAATGCGGCTGACCTTGCCCGACCTTTCCAGAAACGCCTCGTTGGCCGCCGACCGGTAGGCCGTGTCGGCCCACACGTCCGAGGCCGTGTTGGCCGGATCGATCAGCCCTTCGCGAAGCCGGGCACCGTCATGGGCGGCGGCATCGGTCACAAGAGCGCGGCGGATGATGCCGTGCCGCCGGTCGATCGAGATGTGGTTCTTATAGCCGAAGAAGGGGATGGCGATGTCGATCTGCGGCTGGCCCTCGTCGTTCGGCCTTGCCTTGGCGAACTTCACCGTCCAGCGGGCATCGCGGTCCTTCTGCCGGAGCTTCGCCGGCTTGTCCTTCCAGGCTTCAGGAACCTCGCCTGCCTTGATGGCGGCCTTCTCGCCATCGGTATTGCGTTGCTTCGGCGCAGCCACCAGCGTCGCATCGATGATCTGGCCGCCCATCGGCAGATAGCCCGCTTCCGCGATCGCCCGGTCCAGCCGTTCGAACAGCCTGTCGAGCGCCTTGGCTGCGATCAGCGCCTCGCGGAAATCCCAAAGCGTGTTGGCGTCCGGAACCGTGTCGCCGGGGCCGAGCCCGCAAAACCGCATCCAGCTCAAGCGGTCCCGCACCATGTAGCTCGTCTGCGCCAATGACAGGCCGTGAAGCGCCTGCAGCACCAGCATCCTGAACTTCAGCACCGGATCGAAACCGGGACGGCCGCCCTTTGAAGGATGGCGCCGGCGCAACGCCTTCGCCAAGGCCGGCCGGAACATCTCGAAATCGACCGTCGCTGCGAGCTTCTCCAATGGATCGCCTTCCGCCGAAAGCTCCTTCAGCCGATCCTCGACGTCCCAGAAACCGCGCTGTCCCCGCATCGACCTCCCTCCGGCAAATCAATGCCGGAAGTGAATCACGAAACTCATTCAGCCGCCAGTTTCCGGAGGCGTCCACCTGCTTCGGTGTGTATCGCCTCTTGTTGACCTCCTTCAAAAGCACCCGACTAACTTCCTTCGCTTCATCGGAGTTCTGCCTTGATGAACTCGATGGCGAGGTCAGCGTTCGACGCCCGATTGCCGACCTTCGGGATAAATGCCACCCGGTAAGCAAAATCCGGGTCGGCCTGTTCCTCGTCGGTAAGCCCTTGATGGAATTCGTCCATCATGGCTTCAATGTGAGCTGGAAGGGAACTAGCCTTCTTCAATACCGCGCGTTGGTCTGAACTGAAAGTGACGAACTGAAGCGCAATGGGCAGTCTTCTTTCCAAGCCGTATTGCAAACCGAACAGAGCTTCGCACCTATCCGCCAAACGCAGGTGCGTCGAAAAATGAAGGGCCGCTCACTAGCGCCCTTAACTTCTTTTCAGAGTCGAGGTGCTACCGTACCTCCTTCGTCCGGTATCTCGTCGCCTGGATCAGGGGGAACATCCGGGGCGCGGTCCAGAATAGCCAGCGCTGCTTCAGGGTTCCCGCGCGCTGCCCTCGTTCTTAGGCTCAATATCGCTCGACGATGGCCGATGCCGTCGGCAATGAATGCTGCCAGCAGCTGATTTAGCGATACGTTTTCTTCTGCAGCGGCCTGCTTTGCCTCTTCCATCACGTGGTCTGCAAGCCTCAGGGGATAGCTACTCATGTTGGCTGGCTCCTTCTTCTGAACTCGGCAAGGAATTCTCCTGCCTTGACAACCGACAGTCCGAACGCGCCGACAACCGGGACATCGAAATGCCGATCGCTCGTCACGATCGTCCGCGCTCCGGCGGCGAGAGCGCATTCGATGTACAAGTCATCCTTGGGGTCCTGAAGAAACGGCCGAAAGCGGAACCACGGTGACACCAGCTTTGCCCGTTTGAATACAGCATCAAGAATGACATCAATCTCTTCATGGGTGACCCAAGGATTCTCACCAAGTATGCCCGGTCGCTTCAGCACGTCCTCATATTCAAGGGCTACGGCCGGTGACACCGCAAACGAGATCGTGCCGCTTATCATCTCGCGCAAAATAATGTTGGAACCACCGTTCCTCGACCGGAAAGCCGACAGGATGACATTGGCATCGAAAACGTTCATGGCGGAATATGATATCTCATATGATATTAGTCAAGCCGCAGAAGGCGCTGTCGCGTACCCCGGCGCGATCGGCGGCGGCCACTCGAGGCCTCCGACTTCGGACCTCCGCACCTGCCGCCCGACGGCCCGCTTAAGCAGGTCCTCCAGCTGGATCTCGAAGTCACGGTAGACCAGCTCCAGCGTCGCAGGCCCATCCCGTTCGTATTGCCTGATCACGACCTCGCGCTGGTTCCTCCGGAAGACCAGCTCGTCGACGTAGCGCTGCAGGTGCATCTCGCTGATGTAGTGGAACACGCCGAGCTGCGCCCGCTTCAGATGCGCGGCCAGGCCCTCCACCGTGTTGGAATGGACATCCCCGCGGGCGAACTCGTCCTGGCTGTGCGTGACGGTCTTGTGGCCCGCGAAAGCCTTGGCGGCCTTGGCGATGCTGCGGTCGTCATCCGACATGATCCGGGCATCCCTGGCGACAAATCGGTCCAGGAACCGGGCGATCGCGCCCTTGTCGCCTTTGGGGACGACCGCCGCGGCCACGCGCCCGTCCCGGCTGGCGGCGACCGCCACCTCCGGCCGCTTCGTGCCCCTGCCAGGCGGGTTCCAGACGTGCTTGTGGAACTTGGTTTTCTTCTTGCGCGGCGGCGCTCCCATCTAGGTCGTGTCGACCTCGACGATACGGCCGAGCAGCGGGTCCTTGCCATCGCGGTCGTCCGTCATCTCCCGGACCGCGTGCGCCACCTTCCACGCCGTTGGCTGCCTGACGCCGAGCTGCTTCCCCAGGATTACGGAGGACACGCCCTTCGACGAGAAGAGAATCAGGTAGATTGCCCGCAGCCAGACCTTCAGCGGGAGCTTCGTGGCGTGCATCGGGGTCTTCGTCGTGACCGTGAACTGGCCTGCGCAGTGGCGGCACTCGTAGAGGCCGGGCCGCGACTTCCTGCCCTTCTCACGGAAGCGCCAGACCTCGGCCGAACCGCAGTGCGGGCAGTGCGCTCCCTCCGGCCAGACGAGCCGCTCGAAGAGCTTCCGCGCGGATTCCTCCGTGGGAAACTTCCATTCCAGCCACTCGAGGCTGTTGATCCTGGGCTGTCGTTTCTGGGCCATTGCCGCCCCCGCACTCGAAGGCTGCGATGTGGGCGGAAACTGGCGTCTGTTCAAGCGGGGAGGAGAATCGACCTAAATCCTTGGTTAATTTAGGCGTCCGGGGAAGGCACCTGCGTTTGGTGGATAGGCCCGCAGAGCTTTGATCGCGTCATTGAAATTGATGCAACAGGCCTGCAATTTCGCGCTGACAGCATCGTCAATCCGGCTGGTGGACCGATGTTCGATCTCGTGTCGAAGCTCCAGGAGGAACTCTAGATTTTTGACGGCGCCTGGCGACAGGGGGCAGCGATTGTGCCGAAGACATTTTCCCAGCTCCCAGTAGCAATCTTCACCTTGCTTGGTCTTCTTGAACGTGCCGTCTGCGTTCTTATAGCGATAATCGATGCCCTCGCGCCGGAACCAAGCGTGCAAAAGGTAGGTCCATCCGATCACGCTGGTCACGATGAACAACTCCGCGCGAAAGGTTAGGCCCGCGCCGTTGAATATGTGAACGGCGGCGATCATTGCTTCGCGCGCCTTAATGAGAAGTTCGTCGCCTCGTATGCTCAAACCTGTTTGAGGGTCCACATCGGGCCACGTTGCCAAGAATTCGCTTAACGCATCGTCGGCGGCTGCCTTGATGGCTGCGTGCTTCTCATTTTTCCTTATCTCGGCGATCGCCCGATGGTTTACTGAGCGTGTCGGTCTAGTGAAGTACAAGGATGTCTTGGTCATTCGGCCAGTCTCCACGCGAGACCATAGCCTTGATGAGCGCGATCTCCCACTTTTCGAGGGCGTTGCCGCGTCTTCTTACAACCACCGAAATTTACCCTTGATGCTTCTGCGCATTCGCGTCGCGCATCCCTCACGCAACATAATCGACCGCCGCCTTTCCCTCGAACAAACTTGGGCGCTTGTGCCCGTCTCAATCGCGGCGCGAACGCTGGGTTCGGTCAGATCGAGCACTCTGTATCCGCCAGTGGTTTGGGTGATCGCTTCTATGCGCCGGAAGGTAACCCACGACAACGAAACATCGCTTCTCTCAGCGATGGTCGCCAGCGACGCATAGTCCTCATCGTCGAGACTTACGGTCGAGTCTGGTGGTCTTTCTTCGGCGCTCGCTCATAGCAGCCTCCTGATCCACGGCGTACCGCGTAGCGCATCGATCATCAACACAGTGATGCAGTTCTCACCAGTTTCGATCTTGCTCGTTGTGGTCGTAAGCTACACAGACGGCGATGCCGCCAAAAAAGAGAGCGACCCCGAAGGACCGCTCTATCTATCGCAAGACAAAGGTAGGTTCAGGCGGTGATCGCCGCACGCGCCTCCTTCTCGCCTGCCGAGCCTTTCATCCAAGGTCGGCCCCGTGACGCAATCCTCGCGTCCCACTCACTTATCGATTGCCATCCTATGCAGCGAAAACGTCAGAAGTTCCGATGACTGCTGATGCTTCAAGGCATTTCTGTTAGGGTCGAGACTCATTCATACCCAGAAGGCGATGACGGTTGCGAGCGCGACAGCGGAGAAGAAGTTCCTGGCCAGCTTGTCGTATCGAGTTGCGACGCGGCGGAAGTCCTTCAGCCTGCAGAAGGCGGCCTCTATGCGCCAGCGGCTCTTGTAGCGAGCCTCGTCATATTCGATCGGCACCTTGCGGTTTGAGCGACCAGGAATGACGGCCTGGGCACCTTCAGCGCGCAATCGTTTGCGCAGCGCGTTGGCGTCGTAGCCCTTGTCAGCGATCAGGCAGCGCACCCGACCGGCCGCATTCATCAGCGACCCGGCCATGGTAACATCGGCAACGTTGCCGGCCGTCAGCCGCAGAATGGCGGGCCGCCCGAGAAGGTCCGTCACTGCATGGATCTTGGTGGTCTGGCCGCCGCGCGAGGGCCCGATGGCCTGCGCCTTCGCCCCCCTTTTCCGCCATGGGCAGAGCGGTGCGCCTTCACATAGCTGGAGTCGATCGACGCTGACAGCGCAAGCACACCCTTCGCGACGAGGGCATCAAGGATGCGGCTCCAGAGCCGGCGGCGGGACCAGCGGTTGAAGCGGTTGTAGATGGTCGTGGGCGGACCGTATTCAGCAGGGCAGTCCTGCCAGCGGCAGCCCGTCTTCAGCACATGCAGGATGCCGCTGATCACCCGTCGATCGTCTTGACCTGCTCCCCTGAAATGTCCTCGCTTTGAGGTTAGCCTGTCATCCGGATGAGGAGACAGGCAATGAAGCGCAGCAGGTTTTCCGACGAACAGATCATCGGCATTTTGAAGGAGCACCAGGCGGGGCTATCGGCGACGGAGCTCTGCCGCAAATACGGTGTGAGCGACGCGACGTTTTACAAGTGGCGCTCGAAGTATGGCGGCATGGAGCTGTCGGAGGCGAAGCGGCTGAAGAGCCTCGAGGAGGAGAACGGCAAGCTGAAGCGCCTACTGGCCGACGCCATGCTCGACGTCTCGACCTTGCGCGAGATGCTCGGAAAAAACTTCTGACGCCTGGGTCGAGGAGAACCGCCGTGACCTGGGCGATCGAGAACAAGGGTTATACGCAACGTCGTGCTTGCCGGCTCGTCGGCATGGAGCCGCGGGTCTACCGCTATCGTTCGAGGCGACCGGACGACGCTGACCTGCGAAAGCGGCTACGGGAACTGGCAGCCGAGCGCCGACGCTTCGGCTATCGCCGGCTGCACCTGCTCCTGAGACGCGAAGGCGTGGCGTTGAACTGGAAGAAGCTCTACAGGCTTTATCGGGAAGAGCGCCTGACAGTGCGCAAACGTGGCGGCCGCAAGCGGGCGCTTGGCACGAGGGCACCGATGGCTATCCCGCAGGATGCCAACCAGCGCTGGAGCCTCGACTTCGTCTCGGACACGCTGACCGACGGCCGCCGCTTCCGGATCCTGTGCGTCATCGACGACTTCAGCCGGGAATGCCTGGCCACGGTCGTCGACAACTCGATCTCGGGCGAACGTGTCGCCCGCGAACTCGACATCATCGCCGAGCATCGCGGCTACCCCTGCATGATCGTGTCGGACAACGGCACCGAGCTGACCTCGAATGCGATCCTGGCGTGGCAGGAGGATCGGCAGGTCGAATGGCACTACATCGCACCGGGCAAGCCGATGCAGAACGGCTTCGTGGAAAGCTTCAATGGTCGGCTGCGCGACGAGTGCCTCAACGAACGGCTCTTCACCAGCTATCAGCACGCTCGCAACAGCATCGAAGAATGGAGGATCGACTACAATGTGAATCGACCGCACACGAGCCTCGACGGGCTCACCCCGAACGAATTTGCAACCCGGTCCAGATCGGACCACAACGTGAACAGGGCTAACTTATAGGCGCGGACAAAACGGGGAGCAGGTCAGCACCTACAAGGAAGTCATGCCTGGTGTTCTCGGCACCGAAATCCTTCGCGGCACCAAAGAGGTTTCTCGAAGGACGGGAAAGGTGAAGTAGTAGGCGAATGACTCGGCCCCGCCTTCAAGGCGGGGTCTTTTTTTTTGGACCCCTCCAAATCCTCGGTGATCAAGGCCGGCAGCAGTCCGCGCAGAGAGAGCCGCCATTCGATCGCCGTAGGTCTACCTCAGCCCACAGTGCCTCAAGCGGCTGTTCTCATCTCACTGGCACAGACAGGCGACCAAGGATCCGTCAGCCTAAACTCATCTCGCCAATCTCTGCCTGATGCCCGAATGTCTCGGCAGCCTGTCAGACAAGGACGGTCCGCTTTCCCGGTTTCTCGAGTTCCACGCTTGGAGCGTCTACGCTTGGCGGCCGGCGCATGTGTCGCCCCCAGATATGCCTGACGGCTTCCGCGAAATCCGCTGGAGGTATCTCGACCCTCACCCCGACCCACTCGGCTCCGTTCGAGAAGGCGTGACGACCCTACGCAACCAGCGAGTTGAAGTGTTGCGACAACTGATGGGGTTTGCCGAGGCCTGAAGCCTGGTCGAGGAAGGGTGTCTCACGAACGTAGGAGGACGCTGGACACCAGCTACGCGGAAGGCGTTGGCTTCCGAACCACGATGCGATCAATCATCTGCTTGCGGCTCGAAATGAATTCGACAATTCGAAATGCGCCGCTCGACCGCACAACGAAGGAAGGCGCAGCTCTGATATCCGCAACGGTGACTTTCCAACCCTGCAGTTCGCCGACAGAGACCGAGCCTTGAAAGCTGCGGTTCTCACCGATCCTGCGGAAACGCATATCGACGATGTTCTTCGCCTCAGTGAGCGACGCTAGTTCGTAGAGGTCGAGCGGTTCACCGTCCCGATTTCGAAAAGACGTATGAACGCTC
Source organism: uncultured Alphaproteobacteria bacterium (assembly GCA_963816435.1). Lineage (GTDB taxonomy): Bacteria > Pseudomonadota > Alphaproteobacteria > Rhizobiales > Rhizobiaceae > CAWFKS01. Next base: position 180,537 of record CAWFKS010000013.1, on the reverse strand, counting down.
TGCGCTACAGTTTTCACGCTTGCTGACTGCGACTTCGGGTTGTCTGTGCAGCTATGTTTCGGCCACGGCCACCCCAAATCGTCGAAGAACACCCTCCCGCCATTCGGACTTTGATAAAAAAACACCCGTTCGCCGCACACCGGGCAATGGGCATTCGGGTTTACGTACGAGACGACCGTTTGAAACGCCTTGGCGACGGTGGAGCTAGCGCCGGAACGGTACCCTTTGCACCACCCCCCGCTCACATGGATCGGCGTGGGCCTGCCGCCCATATCGCGAAACTCGATTTCCTCACCGCACTTATCGCAAGTTGGCATGCGTACCCCCAGGAGAACACTAACCTGCGCGGGACCGCGACGCCAAGAGAGTGATGTACATCCCCAGAGCGATCCGCCAAGCACAGCTCCGCGTCGAGAAGGCAGCAACAGCTTGGTCGCGAGCGATCCTTTACCTCTCTGTTGCTTAGGCACACTTCGGGGGAATTCGTCTTTGATACTTATGGTTTACCCGGTGGAAACGAGCTCCATGCCAATATTTCGCTTTCGCGAGGGACCATCATGCTACTAAGAACGACAGAGCGTATTAGCGAGTTGGGGAAGCTGGGCGAGACAATCGCGGCGGAATGTCTTGAACGTCACGCGTTTTCTGAGGTCGTGAACATGAACACGATCCGCAACAACTACCCGTTCGCTGATTTGCTGGCGGTGAAGGACGGCGTTCGATTTCTCGTGGGCGTCAAAACGAGAAATGAAATGCGAAAAGGCGGCACGGGCATGAACGAGTTCGTATAATCTTATCCTCGTGAATGATGCACGAAATCGCCTTCTCAAAGCTCAGGGCAAGACAGTCGACGACATCACGAGGATGGCGTTGGGTGAAGTCTACCGGCTTGCAGAACTCGAAAAAGCGGTGCCGGCATGGCTGACGATCTCTGTGGACACCCACGCTTCCAGCTACTCCGCCTATTTCGGCCTGTTGAAACACATTGGAAACAGACGGTCCGTGCCGATGACCCAAGCGGCACGTAAGCGATATCTAACGCTCGCGGACCGGGAGATCGACGCCCGGATCAAGCCACATCTGCTGAACGCTTAGCGACAGGGGTGGATGATATGAGGATCAGCAAGAAGCGCCTCGCCGTGCTCAGGAAGTTGGAGTCCATAGTCGCGAACTCCTGCTACAATGCCAATATTCAAAACTGGGGGCCGAACGGTGCCTTTTATGGCGAAGGGCGCAGCTTTCGATACCCGATCACGTTCACCCACACTGACGGGCAGAAAAGGAAGGGGGCTCATTGGTATGAGTTCGCTTTCTCCCGCCGAGCAAATGACCGGGCGGTATGCATTCGGGGCGAATGAGCTTCTGATACTGAAGGCTCTGGAGAACGTGGTGTCATATCTGGAGCGAAATCACTCCCTGAAGCTATGACTTCGACGGCTAATCGGACCTGGGTTTCAATTGGGAGTCCGAAATCCACGGGGTTGAATGGCCGACACTGGAACTGATTGGTGCGGCTTGGCGCACCTTTCCTCAGCGATGTCAAATGATTGATGCAATGAACTGGCGCAGGATGCAGAGGGAAGCCCCAGTCCTCGGGAAAAATCATAATCCTTGTGTCGGGGGTTCGAATCCCTCCTCCGCTACCACTGCTCCGGAACAAGCAAAATCAAGCACTCAGGCTGAAACAGGGGTCAGCCAACTGTGTGACATCTCGCATGATTTTGCGCGGAGATGTCGTGGTCCGGCCTTCCTATCTCATGCGACGCGAAGGCAGCTAGTGCGTGCAGGCCAGGCTTGCTCGTGGTCGCGCGCGCAAGCTCTACAGAGCCTGGCTAGGAACCGCCGACGATCGTCAGACCCGCCGTCGCCTAGTGGGGTGCATGACCTGGAAAGGCCGCATGAACGACACCGTTATTATGTCGGCCAGTTCAGAAGAATGCCGTACAGGTGCGCCAGCAGGTGCGCCAGTACATGGTAGATGCGTGGCCGATTCCCGCGGAACGCCTCGTTGCCCGCCGGTACGTAACGTTGCTGAAGAGCGTGGTCCGTCGCGCACGACCGGTCGGCTGCGATCCGACAATGGTCGAGCCCGATTTCCAGGCACTCCTCAACCACTTCGTCCGGCAGAACGTGGACGCAGAAAGCTGGCTCCGGAAGATCGAGAACCAGCATCATTACGAGCGTGGCCGGGCGGATGTGGAAGCAAGGCTCGGGTACGAATCCGCTCCGGAGAGCTTTCGATCGTCGCGGCCCGAGGCTTCTTCTGCTGCTCGGGGCCACCAGTTCGATCGCCAGTGGAGGGCCACAGCTGCACCGCCGCACCACGCGGCACAAGATACGTTTTCCGACCTTGTTCCATGCAGAATGCACGGCCGGGGAGGACATGAGCTTCGGAGCGAGCTGGCCCCGACGCTATCCTATGAGCCCGACGGTCGGGTATTGTTCGCGTCCGACGCCTCATCAGGCTCAATGCGGATGTCGGAGGCGCTTGCACAATACGTTCGATCACGATGTGGCTCGGCAGGGCAAGGCGGACGCGCGCTCGATCGTGTCGCTGATCGTGCCCGGTTTCGCCCGTTCACGTGCGCAGCGCAGTCCCGGGAGCTGGTTTCCCGCGGGAAATGAAAGTGCCAGCACGGGCCAAATTCAGAAACGCCACTGACGGAAGTGCAAGTTTGCGGCCCCGAATTCGTCGGTATTTTGAATTCCAAAGCGACTGCGCCGAATGCTGCTGCCGCAGCTTCGTTGACTCAGTCTTTCCGAGGGATATTCTTTCAGAATGCCAAAAGGACGAGGCATGCAAGCTCCATTGGAGCCAAAGCTGGAGATCCAGCTCTTCGGTCCATTCATGGTCCGCTGGGTCGACGGTGAGGAATTGCGTCTCGCCGGGCAGAAGCAGCGTGCGCTGCTTGCACTGCTGGCTTCGTCCCCGGACATGGTCCGGACGCGCGCCTGGCTGGTCGCGACGTTGTGGGGCAATGTCGATGATCATCTCGGTCGCGCGAGCCTGCGCCAGGCGCTTTCCGCGATGAGAAACTCCCTCGGCGGGCGCTTCGACCTTGTATTCGATGTGCAGCAGGACCGTATCGGGTTTCGCGCCGGCGGCGTAGTTATCCACGAGGACCCCTCGCGGGGAGATTTCCTGGAAGGGATGGACCTCGGCGAGGAAGGATTCGAGGACTGGTTGCGCACATCGCGGCAGGCCGCTGCGGGCCGAATGGTGTCCGGCGTGGTGTCAGAATCTTTGCGTCCCCGCATCGCAGTGCTGCCCCTTCTGAGCGCCCAGCCCGAAGCCGCACAGCTCGGCGACGCCGTCGCACAGGAATTAATACGGGCGCTGGCAAGGTCGCAACTCATCGACATGATATCGCATCTGTCCAGTCGGACGCTCGACCCCACCGTCGTGGAACTGGCTCAACTGAAGACGGCACTCGGCGCCGACTACATCGTCACTGGGCGCGTGCTCGAAGCTGGCGGCCGGCTCGCGGTCGACATCGACTTCCACGACACCTATGCCGGGACCCTTGTGTGGGGCGACCGATTTGTCGCCAACGCCGCGGACTTCCTGCACGGAGACGCCGCACTGGTGCATGAGATCGCCGCCGAGGTCGTGGGTGCGGTACTCGTGAACTCCATAGAGCTCGGCGCAATTCGGCCGTTGCCGAGCGTTACGACACATGGCTTGATGATGTCCGCGATCGGCCTGATGTACCAGATGTCCACGGCGAATTTCGCGCGCGCGAAGGAGCAGGTGGACGAGGTAATTCGGCGTGCACCGCGGCATTCGATTCCGCGCGCATGGTCGGCCCAGTGGCACCTTCTCAAGGTCTTCCAGGGCTGGAGCGAGAATCCGGCGCAAGAAAACGCGCTCGCCGTCGATGCGGTGCAGCGGGCGCTCGACCTCAACCCGCAGTGCGCCTTTTCCCTCGCCATGGACGGCAACGTGAAGACGGTGCTGCAGGGAGACTTTGATGCCGCGCGCAAGAGTTTCGAAGCCTCGCTGGCCGTCAACAACTCGAGCGCCATCGCCTGCCAGTTCAAGGCGCTGCTGCACAGTTTCCTGGGCGAGGGCAGGACAGCGGTTGCGCTGTCGGAGCGGGCGAAACTGCTGTCGCCCTGTGACCCCCGGGTCCACTTCTTCGAAGGACTAAGTGCGACCGCATACCTGGTGGCAGGCGACTACGCCAAGGCGATCGAACTCGCCGAGGCATCCCTGCTCACCAGCCCGCGCCATGTCTCGGCCATGCGGGCCAAACTGGCAGGGCTGCAACTGATGGGGCAGCCCGCTGCGGCCAAGGCCGTCGCCCGGGAGTTGCTCACGCTGGATCCGGCGTTCACGGTGGAGGGGTATCTCACGCGTCATCCCGCCGGCAAGACCAGGGTCGGCCAGGAGTGGGGACGCGTCTTCGAGGCCGCGGGTATTCCGCTGCACTAACCCGGGGAGACACTGCAATGCCGTTGAACACGCTGGCTCAGGGCATACAGGGGATCCAAGGCATACAGGGAATTCAAGGCATCCAAGGCATCCAGGCGGGCCCGCAGCCCGCTCAGGTCGCCGCTGCGATGCTCGGCTTCGGCAGCGTGGCGTCCCCGCTCGGCCTTGCGACTGCACGTGACGGGATCGTGGGAACGTGGCGGCCGCCACATGCACCGGCTCCGTACGCTGCGGGCGAAACGACAAACCTGGCGCTGTGGGACCGGCAATGGCGACAATTGGTCCTGCTCAACGAGATACTTTCCCGCATCGGCTACGTGCAGCGGCCGGCCGGGCACGCCGAAGGCGAAATCGAGCTGGCCATAAACCTGCTCCTGGTCACGGCGGGCGAGTCCGTGCCGACGGCGACCTACCAGCCAGTGGCGACACTGGTCCGCCCGACGATTGACGATTTCCTGGCCCAGGCCCGGGTGGTCAACGACTACGCCGATCTCCGGCCGGACCGAGCACAGGAGATCGTCGACCAAATCACCGGCACGTCGGCCTATTTCGCGTCGCTACTGCCGATGGTGCCCGAGCGCATGGAGCATACGCTGGAACTGATGTCACTGGTCCAGCATGTTGCCGCGCATGTCGCGCAGCAATGCAAGCACTCGCTCGCCTGTCTGCGCCCGCACGTCTTGTCCGCCCAGATCGAGCCGCTGATCGCGACGCCGGGGCATGGCTCGCTGCCTTCCGGCCACGCGACTGAAGCCTTCGCCACGGCCGAATTGCTGAGGTGCCTGATCCCCGAGAGCGCCAAGGCCGCTGGGCTTGACGACCTTTTCATGGCCATGGCTGCACGCATCGCCGTGAATCGGACCGTGGCCGGACTTCATTTCCCCGCCGACAGCTTCTGCGGCTCCATGTTGGGATTCCTGTGTGCCGACATCGTTCTCGCACGCGCCGGCGAGAGCGCCGAAGTCGGCCTCCGCCATTTCCATGGACCGGGTATCGGCGCCAGCGACTTCTATGCCGCTCGCGTCTGGGCGAACGGCGAACGACAGGGATTCGCCACTCGCGACGCACGCGACGATGACGGGGAAGATCACGCGGACCACGCCCACCACGGCGCAGGTCACGGAATTGAGATCATCGCCTACGGCGAGGCGACCGCCCAGGTCGAAACCTCCGAGGCCGTGGCCTGGCTCTGGGCTAGGGCACGCGCCGAATGGGGGGGCGATTGAGCATGGCTCTGGCCTGGAGCGAGGATTGGCCCGGCATCTTCGACAGCGAGTTTGTCGATCTTTCGACCACGAGCGACCGGGTTCCTCAATTGCTGCGGTTCGACAGCCGCTTCATGGACCCAGTGAGCCTGTGGATCAGCGGGCCCGGGCTGAGATCGAGCAGGTATCTGGTCGGCCAGCGCGAGCAGCCCGGCGATTTCCTATTTCTGGCCGGGATCGACATGGCCGATCTGAACGCCCGTTCCGGCGTGCCGAGTATCACAACAATCGTGCCAGTGATGACCGAGGACGGCACTTCCTTGTCGGATCAGTTCGTTCAACTTCTCGAGCGCAAGCTGCATATGGCAGACCCCAGGCTTTTTCTCCTGCCGCTGCACCGCCGCTCGGTGAATCCCGCACTGTTCATCCCCCGTTTCGAGGATCCCTCCCCTGCCGCGGCACCGGCCGGCAGGCCGGATGCGATCGTCGGCATAATTGATCATGCCATCAACGTCGCCCACGAGCGCTTCCGACAGGGGCCTCATGGCACGCGGTTGGCGTTTGCATGGGACCAGGGCGGCAACTGGCGCCCCGCTTTCCGGTCCCCAGGAATGCCCGGTCGACCGCTCCCCTTCGGATGCGAGTGGAACGGTGCGCAGCTGGCAAGCCTCATCGCCGATACGAACGGACAGGATGACCAGGTCTTGCGCAAGCTCGGGATGCTCGATTTCGAACTGGTCGGAGAGCATCCGCTCGGGCTTGCCCACAGCCACGGGACCCACGTGCTCGATCTCGCGGCGGGGATGGACCCCGACGACGCTGCTGCCAAGGGGCGCCCGATCATTGCCGTGAACCTGCCGCCGATCGTCGCGCGCGAGACGTCGGGCTCCTTGCTGGGCATCTTCTTCATTCAGGGGCTGGAATATATCCTTTATCGCGCGCGCAGCCTGGGCACCCGCGTTCCGGTTTTCATCAACTTCAGCTTCGGTCTTTCAGGCGGGCCAAGGCTCGGCCGCCACCAGCTGGAACGCAGCATCGACGCGATAGTCTCCCACCATAGCTCCGAAGGTGGTGGCGAAGTGCAAATCGTCTTCGGAGCTGGCAACAGGAACAATGCGAAAGGCCATGCCACCGGCGTCGTGTCGCCCGGCGCCGCCGAAGCCATGAACGTCACTTGGCACCTGCAACCGGCCGATCCGACGTCGAATTATCTGGAATGCTGGCTCACTCCCGCCGACGGCATCGAAACCGTGTTGCTCACGCTTTGTACGCCGCAGGGAGACGACATCGAGCCGGTGGTGCTGACCATTCCACCGTTGCACGAGCGGCTGGTCCAGTCGGCGACGACGGACACGACGGAGTTCGCCAAGCTCCTTACGTGGCCGCCTCACCGATGGCCCGGCCGGCAGGCGCCGCCGATCGATCGCATCGCCGGCCGCGCTGCCGTTCGTCGAGACGGTGGCGAGGTGATGGTGAGCCTGATCCTGGCGCCCACCGATCCCGGCCTCACCGGTGGCGCGGCGGTTCCGCCCGGCGACTGGGGTGTCACGATCGCCCCACGGGGAAACACCGGGCCCGTCACCATCCACGCCTGGGTGTTGCGCGACGACGTTCCCCCCGGCTTTCCCGACAGCGGCCGCCAGAGCTGGTTCGTCGACGCGGCCTACCGGGAGACCGACCCGCGCGGCGTCAAGATCGCCTTCGATCCCTCGCCTCCCGTCTCGCCCGTTCGCCGCGCCGGTACCCTCAACGCGATCGCGACCGCAGACGACCCCAATCGGCTGGTGGCGGGCGGCTATGTCCTGCGCTCGTGCGCCGACCCGGGCGGCCCGCCGCTTCCCGCCAGCTACTCGGCCACGCCGCTCGAAGCGACGGATCCCGCCGGCGGTGAACGCGTGACGCATTCGGCCGTCACCGAAACCTCACCAATCTTGTCAGGCGTGCTCGCCGCGGGCGCGCGCAGCGGCGCGGTCGCGGCAATGAACGGCACCAGTGTCGCGGCCCCGCAGCTCGTTCGGTTTCTGGTCGACAGTGGAACCGACGCCTACCCGCAGCAGCCACGGCAATTGGAGCCGGCCGATACGGCCCGCCAGCCTCAGCTCGGGGGGCTGATCCTCCCGGCGCCGCGCAGCGGACGCGGCGGCCTCCCGCGCAGATCCTGATCGACCCGTCGCGCTTGTTGCGCATTTTTTTCCTGCCTGCATGCGCAATTTGCGGCGCATTGACGCTGCGTTGACCTTCGTCTGACGCCCAGCCCGCAATTCTCGCTCCATGCCGACCATCAAGGTCCGGCTTCAACCGAGAGGAGCGAGCAATGCAAGCAATGTCAGAAGTCGATCGGCGAACTAGCGCGCAACGCACCGACGACGAACGGGCCGCAACGGCGTTCGTCGCCACCACATCGCTGGAACGAAACGCGCCCAGTAAGACAATCCGCGACTGCACGCCCGTTCTGCGCTCCGATCCGGAACCCGAAACGATCGAACCCCGGCAGTTTCGGCTCGGCATGCCTCATCTCGGCACGGAAGGGGTGCGCCGCTCGTGGCTCCTGCGCGAGGCCGGCCACCTTCACTGGTGGGCGATTTCGCGCCAGCTCGGAACCTCGCCCGGCGAGCTGCGCGACCGTACCGGCGCGCGGGCCATGGCCTCGGTGGTGGCGTGCGGAATCCACGGCCAGACGGAGCATTTCCATGAGGACGACGACGTGCGGCTGGAACTCGTCCAGGCGCCGTTTGCCGCGAACGGATGGCTGAGCCGCACGCGTCTCGCCGGGACGAATGGCGCGCTGCTGACCGTCGAGATTGTCACCGCCTTCGCGCGCAGGAACGGGAATTCGAACCGCGACCTTGAGATAGCGGACATGCCTACGGAATTCGCGCCGGCTCGCGCGGGCAAGGAAGCGCGACGAGCCGCCATGTTTCGGAGGCTCGGCGCTTCTGCAAGATGGACAGCGGAAGGGGACAAGGCTCCGGCCCACATGACCTTCCCGATCAAGCGGTCACTTCATCTCAATGGTGTCGGCCTCGTCTATTTTGCGGTTCTCCACGACTTCATCGTCGAAAGCGAGGCGAACGCCCTGCCGGCCTTGGTGGCTGCGCTGCCGATTGTCGATCGCCGGCTGCACTTCTTCGGCAATCTCGATAGCGGCGACCGCCTCGACGTTCTTTGCCGTTCCTCGGTGTGGTGCACGGCGCCGAAGCCGAGCGTGATCGTGACTTCCTACGGGCGCCGTGGCTCGGACGGGAAGGTGGTCGTGTGCGCGGAGACGCATTTCCGGCTCTGACGGGGACATCTCCAAGCCGCATTCACCGGCACCGCCGCGGCGACTTCGAACCAATGGATCAGAAACAGGGCGCGAACGCGCGGGACGCCCGCGGCGACGGCCGCCGTCATGAAGGAGAATTTCGATGCAACGACATCCTCAACCACTGGGACGCACCCGAGAGCCGAATGCACAAGGCGTCCGGACCTTTCCAACCGGTCTCTCGGGAGCAGCCGGAGAGATTGCGGCCGCAAGGTCCTTGGGGAGCGCGCTGACACGACGGCTCGCAGGTCCCGGCGGCATATACAACTTGGGAAACGTCATTGCGCTGATGAGCGGGGTGACCGTGCAGATTCTCTCGGCGCAGCGCGGCGAAGGCTTGGGCGAAGCCATCACCAACTATTTGTTCGGCAGCAGCGGCGCGAGCTTTCTGACGCTCGCCATCATCATCTTCATGTTTTCCGGCGAAGCCTATCATCGTGCATCGGCGGAGCGCGGACATGTCGACCGGCGGCTGATAAGGCTGGGTGACCTGTTGTCGGCCATTGCCGCGCTGGCACTGACGGCGGCGCTGGCGAACTTCGGAGACGTCTTGCTGGCCCTCGTTGCCGGGACGCTGCTGGCAGGCGGAAAGCTCGGGACGGCAGTGCTTCCCCGCACCGCGCCGCTTTGGCTGTTGTCGGCGCTTCGTGGGGCCGTCGTGGTGAGCCGCCTTCCATCGCTCGCCTCGCTGGCAATCGACGTGGCGAGACTCGCAAGCCAGGGCGCGCCACCGACTGACGCGGCACTGCCCGCGATCACCTTCTTCTGTTTCCTGCTATGGCTGTGGGCCGATGTGCTGCTGATGCGCGGGCAACGCGAAGAGCGCGTGGCCGGAACGGGGGACTGAAAGGGATAGTGTCGGCTGCGCGAGCTCTCGGCTGCGCAGCTACTCACGCACGCCCCAACTGGAAATTCCGTGGGCCACGAAACGACCGCCTTCAGATTATTCGTGCGAATACGTGAACGGTCGAGACAGGGCAGATGCCAGCAGACAAAGATCTGGATTCGGCCACCACCGAGCTCAGCTCACCACAAGCCGCCAAGTGACAGATAGTGCCTACAATTTTGTTTCTCTCTCGGCCAATCAAGGCCAAGGAGAACTCACATGGGCCATTCTCAACTCGATGATGCTAGTCGCGAACGCACAGCTTGGAATGCCGGAAAGAAGGTTGGCACCAAGGGCCCGTTCACCCAGAAGCAGATCTGGGCAATTCGCTTCTTCCTCGACCGCGAGAGACGCGTTCGGGACCGTGCACTGTTCGATCTGGCAATCGACAGCAAGCTTCGCGGCTGTGACTTGGTCAAGATCAGGATTCGCGATGTGGTCGCCGGGGCAGAGATCAGGACCCGGGCGATCGTGGTTCAGCAAAAGACGGGGCGGCCGGTCCAGTTCGAGATTACCAGCGACGTGAGAGCCAGCCTTCTGGCTTGGCTCGAACGACGAGGAGGCTCGGTCCAGGACTATGTGTTCCCGAGCCGGGTCAATCACTCACGCCACATGAGTACGAGGCAGTATGCACGCCTCGTCGACGAATGGGTGACCGCGATCGGCCTGCGTCCTGAAGAGTATGGAACACACTCGCTCCGACGCACGAAGGCATCGATGATCTACAAGGCGACGGCAAACATCCGCGCAATTCAGATCCTGCTTGGTCACTCCAAGATCGAGAACACGGTGCGCTACCTCGGCGTCGATGTAGAGGACGCGCTCCTCCTGGCCGAGCGAACCGAGATCTGACGTTGAGCGGCCATCCGACGCAGCGTGGATGGCCGCTTTTGAAACGCGGAATACCGCATTGCTTCGACCACCGTGCGGATGGGAGGCCAACTGGCAGGTTTCGAGAAACTACCTGTGGAAAGCTGCCTTTCACCGGCTCAATGAGCCGCGGCGGCAACGCGCGCCGCATCTCAGTCGTTCAGGCAAATTTTCCCGCCTCTGAGAGCGGCCGTTCGGCCGCCGACCAAACCGGTAAAGGAACCCACTACATTGCCGACGCAAATGCGTAGAAGCCGTCGACCCATTGCCCACTTGGAATGCCGAACTCCAGCCCGAGCCGCACGATGACTAGCCGTTTGGCCGGCGAGATGTAGATGAACTGCCCATGGTCGCCTTCCGCGAAGAAATCCGCTGACGCCCCGCTGCGCGAGCGACCATAGACGAAGAACCCATAGAAGCCGTGCCCGCCGGCGTAGATCGTCTGCGGCCAGCCCTGCGGATAGTAGTCTGCGCGTTGCAGGGCCGGGTCGCGGGCGGTTGCTGCCTGCATCCACGCCTCCGACACCACCTGGACGCCGCCTACTCGGCCACCATCCAGAAAGAGCCGGCCGAACTTGGCGAAGTCGACGGCGCGGGCGTTGAGCCCCGCCTCCATCTTCTCGAAGCCGCTCTTCTCGCTGTCGAGGCTCCACGATCCGTCGAACTCCATGCCGAGGGGGTCCCAAAGCTTCGTCTGCGTGTATTGCGTCACAGACATCCCGGTCGTGCGCTCCAGGATCATGCCGAGTAGCTGTGGGTGGTATTTATTGTAGCTGAACACCTCGCCCGGCGGCCTGACAATGTGCGTGTTGTTGAGTGATATCCAGCGCTGGTCGGGATAGTAGGTGGTCAGCGGATCGTCGCCGCCGAACAGGCCCCACCGTCGCTCGGCGTAGTCGAGCCCCGACGACATCGTCAGCAGATCGCGGATGGTGATCGCCGAGAAGCGATCGTCGCGCGCGGCAAGTTCAGGTAGATATTTCGTCACTGGATCGTCGACGCTGGCAATCTTGCCCTCGCCAATAGCGATGCCGATGAGCATCGAGACGAATGACTTCGCCACCGAGAACGACGTGAGCAAAGAGTTGCGCGTCGCCCCGGCGCCATAGCTCTCCCAAACCAGCCGGTCGTTCCTGATCACGAGAAGCGCTTCGGTCCGCGTTCGTGAAAGGAAGCCAGAAAGATCATCGAGGCCGAACGCCGCCGCGAACTTCTCGGGAGCACTCTGGTCGGGCGCCGGCGCGAATGGCACGGGCTGCGGCGAAGCAGAGAGCCGCCGCTGTGGAAAATGATTGCTGTAGTCGCCCTGATCCGACTCCTGCCAGACCAGAACCCTGCGAACATATTCCGGGCCATAATTGGAAACTGCGGCGCCGAGCCATCCTGCGATCGCGACCACAACCAGGCCGACGGCAAGCAGTCCACCTCGAATGATTCTCGTGCCAGCACCATTCATGCCCGGTCCCTCTCCATATTGCGAGCAATCCAGCCGCATGAACGTCCTGCTCCGGAAGTTTGCCATGCTCTTAGATGAAAAAGGCCCCCACGCGCGGGCACATTGCGCTAGGTCAAGCGGGCAAGGTGCCGCACACGACGAGGCGTCCCGATGGTGTGTGAATCGGCGTGGGGTCCGACGCCGATCGGCACTCTAACTTCTTGTATTGGCTCGCTTCGCCGGGACCATTCCAACGCGCCGGTTCACAACCTGAGGGAACCCGAGGGAAATGAAGCCCGTCAGCGGCCGAGGAATTATGAGGACTCAGGCGCGCGAATCTCCATCGTGGTCCGAGGGCGAGCCCTCACAAGAGACCGGATACATTGATGCAGACTGCACAAGCCATTCGACATTCACTTGCAGACCGAGGGCAGGCCATCCATCATTTCCCGCCGCGATCAGTTGGATCGAAGCCGACCGCCGGACCGGGCCGATTGCTGCCTGCAGTTTTCAGATTTGCAAAACCTAGTGCGGCCATTTCCCACATCGGTGCGGTTCGCGTGTCCCAGGGCAAGCGCCGGCGATCGGACCAAGTTAGTAACCGGTATAAGATTCCTGGTGCCGAAGTCAGGCTTCGGTTTTGTTGCCCGAGGCGTATGGTGCGACCATCCGGGACAGAGGCACCGGGAGCACGAAGGTGCGGGCAGGCCGATCCACACGATGAGCTGCGAGCTCGTGTTAGTAGCTGGCCGCCTCTGCGACTCGCCCGGTTGCGCTGAGAGCGCGAATCCGTAGTTGTCGTGTCGCCCGCCGCTCCCGTCGTCAAGCTGATGGACAGGAGGCGCTTATGCGACGCGTTATCGGAATGGATATCCACCGCACCTTCGGCGAGGTGGTTTTCTGGGAAGAAGGCAAGCTTCGCCATGGTGGCCGTGTCGACATGACCCGGACAGCGCTGGAAGGCTTCGGCAAGAGCCTTTTAGCCACGGACGAGGTGGTGATCGAGGCGACCGGCAACTGCATGGCGGTGTCACGGGTGCTGTCGCCGTTCGTGAAGCGGGTAGTGATCGCCAATCCGCTACAGGTGAAGGCGATTGCCCATGCCCATGTAAAGACCGACAAGATCGATGCGGGCACGTTGGCAAGCCTGCATGCGGCCGGCTATCTGCCGGAGATATGGACACCGGATGCCGCCACCGAGCGGATGCGCAGGCTGTCTGCTCGCCGCTACCAGGTCGTGCGACATCGCACGCGGATCAAGAACGAAGTGCATTCGATCCTGCATGCTCATCTTATACCGAAGTGCCCGCACGCTGATCTGTTCAATGGTCGCGGCCGCGCTTGGCTGATGCGCCAGCCGGTCCCCAATGATGAACGTGTTGCGATCGAGCGGCATGTGCGCGAACTGGATCGGCTTGCCGAAGACCTGGCGATCCTTGACAGGGAGATTGCCGAGAGCAGCCTCGATGACGTAGCGGTCAGACGACTTCTGACCATCACCGGCGTCAATCTGACGGTGGCGGTCGAACTGATGGCGGCGATAGGCGATATCGCCCGCTTCAGGTCCCCGCAGAAGCTGGTCAGCTACTTCGGTCTCAATCCTCGGTGCGTCAGTCCGGCCTCGGCGCCGCCCACCATGGGCGCATCAGCAAGGTCGGGCGCAGCCATGCCCGCGCCATGCTTGTCGAAGCGGCCTGGGCGTCGGCGAAAGCACCTGGCCCACTGCATGCCTTCTTCGTTCGAGTTCGAGCCCGGCGTGGGCATCAGTGCCGCAGTCGCTGTGGCGCGCAAGCTGGCCGTTCTTGTCTGGCACATGCTCACGAAGGAGAGGGACTATCTGTGGGCGCGACCCAGCCTGGTGGCTCACAAGGTGCGAAGCATGGAGCTGCAAGCCGGGAAGCCACAGAAGAAGGGGAACTCGCGAGGTCCGACCTATGCCTACCACGTCAAGGAACTGCGGCATCAGGAGATGAACATCGCCCGAAAGGCCCAGAGAGCTACGAGCGCTTCGTCGGCTCCTGGCGCCCGCGCCCGCCCAAAGCAAGGGCGCGCGGGCGCCTCAATCCGGCAAGGCTTGAATAGGCTGCCCGGCGGCGCTTCAGCCGATGCACCGCGCTTCGCCACGAGGTCGCCCGCGCATATGGAGAATACCACGCCCCGAAGCGGAAGGCTTGTCGATCTTATCCGTCGTCTGGGACAGAACGGCCAAATGTCCGGGGACGGGTGAGGTCGTTATTTCTGTCGCGCCTTTCTATTGGCGTAGCGCAGATCGCGTGCGGCCTTTCGGGCGGTCTCATCCTCGATGACGCGAGAGATGCGGTCTTTCTCAGCCTTCTCACGTGCTTCGACTTCAGCTCTGGCGGCAGCATCGGCGGCTGCCTGACGTTCGGCCGCTTCGGCCTGAACGCGCTCGCGCTCCTCGAGCTTCAGCCGTTCACGCTCGGCACGCCGTTCTTCCCGGGCCTCGGCTGCCGCGATGCGTATTTCCTGCCGTGCGAGCCGGGTCGGCTCAGCGGCTTCCTTGGCGGCACGATAAGCCTGGAGGAGAGCCGCCTTCGCGTCGGCAGCGGCGGCACGGCGATCGGAGAGATCATTGTCTCTGGTGTTTTTCAAATCTGTGTTCCTGTTGAAGTCTCATCACGCTGGGCTTCGGTCCTGATGGGTCGCTTTGAGATCTGCGCGGCAGTTGCCCTCGCGCATTCATCCGCTTGCTTTGCCAGGGGGGCATTCTTCAGACGCAAAGTCTTTTCCTTTCGAGCCCTAGCCATCATGTCGGGTTCGACGGCGCGGGTTCGCGCCAGGAACTGCGATTTGCTCTTCGCAAAGGCGCTCTCCGCCTGTTGGCGCGACTTGCTGTGTTGCGTCATGATCGTCCTTCCGGCTCGCCTGACAACGAGCGGCAACAAAAAAAGGCCAGGCAAATGCCTGACCTTTCTCAGTCTCATGCTCTCGACAATGCCAGTACATCCGTGGTCAAGGGAGAGCTGATACCGACTTACGCCGCCTGCAGATTGCAGGCCGACATCTTGCCCGACTTGTTGTCGCGCTCCAGGTCGTAGCCGATCTTCTGGCCCTCAACGATTTCGCGCATACCGGCGCGCTCGACGGCGGAGATATGGACGAATGCGTCAGCGCCACCATTGTCAGGCTGAATGAAACCGAAGCCCTTGGTGGGATTGAACCATTTAACTGTGCCAGTGGTCATGATGAACCCTTTCATAGCATGTGTTGTTTACCGCAACGCGGAAGTGCGCTGCGGATCAGGATAACGATTTTTGAAAGGGAGGATCGTTCAGGCGCGGTGCCAATCGCGCAATAACCAAAGCTCAGCAAGCAAATATCGATCCTCCGATAAGTAGAGCCAGCCCCTCGCGATGTCAACCGCTCGTTTGGTCGTAGCCAGTCTCCGGCTTAAGAGCGGGGGCCGGCATCGCCTCTCCTCGAAGGTTTACAATCCGCCTCCCAGGCCGCAACGGGGTTGACGGCGAGATTCTGCAGCCGATGGTGCGCGCAGATGGCGGCGGTCGACGAAGGCGGTTTGAACGGCAAAGCGGCGGTCGTTTGCCGGACGCCCGCTTACCGCGAGGCTCTGCTGGAATCCGCTTGTCGGCAATCGGCCCCCTTCGGTTACGACGATAGAGGAAAGGAGAAGTGCGACCAGTCTGCTGGCCGTTCGGAAAGAGTTCGCTCCGGGAGATTGGCCCTAAGTTCCGGGGATCTCGTGAGCGACTGGCGTCTCGTGCTGTTGCGAACTCCAGGAATGGCCGTCAACGGTCACCGCAGCCAGCCCTGTCCCCCCCTAAGATGGCGTTACGCAGATGTCGGCCTCTTCGGCACGTCTGCGACCTCAGCATCCAGAAGGGCAACGATCCGCGCATTCGTGTGGACGGCGCCGTGTCTCACAGGCTCGCGCGCCGCAAGGGCCAGCAACGACATTCCAACTCCGCACGCATCAAACACCAGGCGCGACGATTAGCTCTCGTAGGAGAGGATTTGGGAAGCGACGCGAAAGCGTGACAGCATAGAAGGTTTCTTTGAGCTGCGGAAACTGGTCGACTTCGAGCAGCCGACCGGCCGCGAGCTCGTCCTTGACCACGATCGGCGGCACGACGGCCAGACCCACGCCCTCCCGGGTCAAAAGACGGATCATCGCCATGTCGTCGACCTCAGCGGCGATGCGGGGGCGTATGTGAAGCCGATCGAACAAGGCGTCGGCACCGGACCGAATGCTGCTTTCGACGGTCGGCAGGATCAGCGGCTCTCTCGCCAGCAGTTCCTTGAATGTGGTTGCCGTGCCGATGCGCTCCGGCGTGTCCGTCGTCAGGGATTTTGGGACAACTTGCGGTGTGAGCTAACGGAGGCTCTGGCCCATCAGGGTTGTCATTTTAGGCGGCCGCTTCCCGATGACGCAAGCGGCGTTGTCTGATGGTTTCGCGTTTGATCCTTTCCCTTTCCAGCCTGATGATGTCGCCGCGTCCGAAGTAGACGTCGGCGGGAGTTAGATTACCGAGGCTCTCATGGTATCGGCGGTGATTGTAGTGCTCGACGAAGGCTTCGACTTGGCGCTCAAGGTCGCCCGGCAGGAAGTAGTTTTCGAGCAGGATGCGATTCTTCAGCGTCTGGTGCCAGCGCTCGATCTTGCCCTGGGTCTGCGGGTGAAGCGGCGCACCGCGGGCGTGATCCATGCCATGGTCCGATAGCCAGTCGGCGAGGTCGGACGAGACGTAGGACGGGCCGTTGTCGGAGAGCAGCCGCGGTCGATGCACCACCTTGGCGCT
This sequence comes from uncultured Alphaproteobacteria bacterium, assembly GCA_963816435.1. Lineage (GTDB taxonomy): Bacteria > Pseudomonadota > Alphaproteobacteria > Rhizobiales > Rhizobiaceae > CAWFKS01. The sequence goes on along the minus strand of CAWFKS010000013.1, from coordinate 163,624 downwards.
GTCGCAGCCGGAAGCCTGCAGCGCCAGGGTCAGCGTGTCGGTGACATCGTCGGCCTTCATCGTCGTGCACAGCTTCCAGGCGATGATGTAGCGGGAGAAGTCGTCGAGGATCGTCGACAGATAGAACCAGCCCCAGCCGATGACCTTCAGATAGGTGAAGTCGGTCTGCCAGAGCTGGTTCGGCGCCGTCGTCTTGTCCTTGAACTCGTCGGCAGCCTTGATGACGATGAAGGCCGGGCTGGTGATCAGGTCGTGCGCCTTGAGCAGCCGATAGACCGAGGCTTCCGACACGAAGTAGCCCTTGGTGTCGGTGAAGGTGACCGCCAGTTCGCGTGGGGACAACTCCGGCTCGTTCAGTGCCAGCTCGACGATCTGGTCGCGTACTTCCTCGGGGATGCGGTTCCAGACCCGGTTCGGCCGGGGTCTGCGGTCCTCCAGCGCGTCGAGGCCGCCGGCAAGAAAGCGGTCATACCAGCGATAGAACGTCGACCGGGGAATGCCGAGCTTCTGCAACGTGCGCCGCGCCGACAGGTGGGAGTTCTCGACCAGCCGGATGACCTCCAGCTTCTCGGATGCACGGTATCTCATTCGTCGTCGCCCCCATCCGCGATCATGCTTTTTTTGAGCAGCCGCTTTTCGAGCGCCTGCTCGGCGACGACCTCCTTGAGATCGCGGGCCTCCTTGCGCAACACCTTCACCTCGTCGCCGGTGGCGGCGCGTGCCGTGTCCCCGGCCAGGCGCTTCTTGCCAGCTTCCAGGAATTCCTTCGACCAGTTGTAATACAGGCTCTCGGCGATCCCCTCGCGCCGGCACAGCGCGGCGATCGATTCCTCGCCGCGCAGCCCCTCCAGCACGATGCGGATCTTCTCCTCGGCGGAATACTGCTTGCGGGTCGCACGGCGGATGTCCTTGATGACCTGTTCCGCTGGTGTTTTCCCGGTTCCGGATTTCTGTCTCATCTTCGCTCCTTTGAAACGCTACGATGAACCAGAAATCCTCCGTCCTCAGTTAAGCCGCTTTGGTCCCATCAGCGCTGACGCCGGACAGCTGTCATGTCTTCCGGACAGGGCAGCGTCACGGAAAATACCAAAGGCGGCCGTGAGGTCTATCGCGGGTCCAAGGCCGCGTTGAACCAGTATATGCGCAGCTATGCGATCCGCGAGGGTGAAACGCGCCCGCTGCTGCTGATCGCGCCTGGCTGGATTCAGACCGAACTCGGCGGCGCCGATGCCCGCTACACGCTGGAAGAATTGGCACCGAAGCTGGTGGATCTGGTTTTGGCGCAAGAGGGCAGACCGGGCCTGCGCTATCAGGACCGGGACGGCCGCACTGTGGCTTGGTGACGCCATGAAAATCATTGCGACCGAAGAGCATATGGCAACCCGCGAGGTTGCAGCCGCCTGGCACGCCCTCGGGTTGGAGGCCACTGACCCTGGCGTCGCCTACCATCAGGTGGGCGACATCGAAAATCGACTGCTCGATCTTTCCGAAGGACGGATCGCACTCATGGATGAAGCAGGCATCGATGTCCAGGTCCTGTCCCTTACCACGCCTGCACTCCATGATCTGGGTCCTGAAAGCGTCGATATGGCGCGGCGTGTCAACGACGTTCTGGCTGAGGCGTTACAGCGCCATCCGGATCGGTTCGGGGCGATGGCAACCTTGCCCGTTGCCCAACCTGAAGCGGCGGCCCGTGAACTGGAACGCTGCATTGTGAAGCTCGGGTTCTCAGGCGCAATGCTCTGCGGACGTGTCGGTGAACGAAATCTCGATCACCCGGATTTCGCGCCGATTTTCGAGGTGGCTGGACGTCGCCGCGTGCCTCTCCTTCTTCACCCGCGCGTCGCTCCCGGCGCGGTGCGGAACACCTGGTTTGCAGGGCTGGGTGATCGGGTCGAAATGGCCCTTGCGGGCTACGCGATCGGATGGCACCTGGACGCCGGATTCCAGTTTCTGCGCCTGGTCCTTTCGGGGATATTCGACAAGCACCCCGCCCTGCCAGTCATTCTCGGTCACTGGGGCGAGCTCGTACTCTACTATGTCGATCGACTGGCCTCTGTCGATCGCGTCTCCGGCCTAAGCCAATCGCTGGAAACCTACCTTCGTCAGAACGTCTTCCTGGGGACCAGCGGGATGTTTTCGTCCGAACATCTCCGTCGCGCTGTCGGGATCGTAGGCCCGGATCGTCTCCTGTTTTCCACGGACTATCCATACCAGTACCGGCCAGGGGCGACGGCGCGAACCTTCATCGAGACATGCGGACTGGAGGGGCGCGAGCTCGAAAACTATGCGTCTGGAAACTGGCTACGGATGAGCGCGGCAATTCTGCGATAAATCACCGCCAACGAGGCGATCGAGCGAGTGGGCACGCCACCCTTGGAAGCTTCGCAGGCAGATCAATTGCAAATGCCGGTTAGACGACTCGCCTGGCGAGATCGGAGCCGTGCCGCAGGTCATCGCAATTTCGGCTTCAAGAATGAATGTGCTGCGCGGCTCGATGGTTCGCGAAAAGGTGACTGCTTTCAGATCATCACGCGGGACGCCGCAATTACCGCGGTGGGCGCGAAGCGGCCGTTCTCTGTCTCATCCGTGTTCTTCGGTTGCGGATGGGCAAAGTTTGCCTGAGCGTCTGCAATGGTGGAGCGAAGTGGCCCGGCAACGTTCGTCCGCGGTTGGAACGGAGTGGGACAGTGAAAAGGAGCTGATCTCAATTTGTCTGTCATCGACGCCATGTCATGCGCTGGATAGAATGAGACTTTATGAGATTGCCACACCGATCAACGTCAGGACGGCACGCCGATTCGCCAACCACGAACAATATCGTGCGACCCCGCTCTTCTTCACCGCTATGCTCGCCCGATCTGGCACGTGGCGTCAGTCTCGGATGAGCCCACCTTGCTGCTCACGGCGATCGACGTGGAAAGTTCTGACCTTGAACCACCCCGATTCCTGATGTGCCGCCCAACGCGGTCAAGGACGGTATGCAAGGATGCACCGATGGTTGCCGGACGGCCGTGCTATTGGCCGTCCGGGATTCCTGACGTGGATCAGTCGGCGCTCTCGTGGGCCTTCTGAATGAAGCTGCCGTCATAGGTCTTGGACATGTCGACGCTGTCGAGGTCGAGGTCCTTGTCGAAGGAGAGAAGCTTCGTCGCTGCGTTCATCCCCTCCTCGGTGATCTCGCCGGTGCGCGAGTACGCGTCGAGCGAATCCTTGACGGCCGTCGTGTACATGTCCTTGTCGCCGAGATAGTATTCCTCGGGCATCAGGTCGGCGACCTCCTCGGGTGAGGCGCTGGCAAGCCACTGCAGGCCCTTGTAGAAGGCGTTCACCAGACGCTGAACCGTCTCCGGATTCTCCTTCGCAAACTCGGGCCTGAGATAGAGCACCGCCGCAGGCACCGGCGCGCCAAACAGGTCGATCGTATCCTTTTCGGTACGCGTGTCGACGATCGGCTTCAGCCCGACCTTCTTGTCGATCATCGAAATCGCCGGGTCGATGTTGGAGATTGCGTCGATCTCGCCGTTGACCATTGCGGCGACCGCCGTCTGGCCGGCGCCCACGCCAATGAACGAGACGTCGCGTGAGGACAATCCCGCCTTGGCCAGGGCAAAGTTGACGATGTTGTTGGTCGAGGAGCCCGGCGCGGTGACGCCGATGCGCAGGCCCTTCAGGTCGGCCGCCGAGTTCACCTTGTCGGCCAGATCCTTGCGAACCGCCACGACGATGCCCGGGAAGCGACCCAGCTCGACAACCGCCTCGAGGTCCTGTCCCTTCGCCTGCATGCGGACCGTGTGTTCGTAGGCGCCGGTGACGACGTCGACCGAGCCGCCCATCAGCGCCTGCAGGCTCTTCGAGCCACCCTTGAAGTCCTGGATCGTGACGTTCAGACCCTCGTCCTTGAAGAAGCCCTTCTTCTCCGTCACGGTCAGCGGCAGATAGTAGAGCGCGGACTTGCCGCCGACGCCCAGTGTTACGTCGGTCTTTTCCGGCTCGGCCGCCTGGGCGGCCATTGCTGCGGTGGCGGCCAATGCTGCCGCAATCGCCATCGTCTTGAAGATACGCATTTCAGTTTCCTCCTTCTTGGTTATTCGCCATGTGGCGCAGTTGTCGCCGCTGCCGGACGCCACACGAGGAGCCGACGCTCGACAACGCTGACCAGCCCGTCGATGATGACGACGAAGATCATCAGGACGAGCATTCCCGAGAACACGCCGGTGACGTCGAAGACGCCTTCGGCCTGCGAGATGCGGTAGCCCAGCCCTGCGGCGGAACCGAGATACTCGCCCACCACCGAGCCGATGAGCGCAAAACCCACGGACGTGTGCAGCGACGAAAAGACCCACGACATCGCCGAAGGCAGGTAAACGTGGCGCATGAGCTGCCGGTCGCTCATGCCGATCATGCGGGCATTGGCGAGCACGGCCGGGTTCACTTCCTTGACGCCCTGATAGACGTTGAAGAAGACGATGAAGAAGACCAGCGAGACGCCAAGCGCCACCTTCGACCAGATGCCGAGGCCGAACCACAGCGCGAAGATCGGCGCCAGCACGACGCGCGGCAGCGCGTTGGCGGCCTGCACGTAGGGATCGAATACGGCGGCCAGCAGCCGACGCCTGGCGAACCAGAAGCCAAGGACGACGGCGCTGACGACGCCGATAACGAATGCGAGCGCCGTCTCCAGCATGGTGATGTAGAGGTCGTACCACATGCTGGCGGTGACGATGTCGCGCGCGGTGCGCTCGATCACGTCGACCGGCGTGGAGAAGAAGAAGGGGTCTAGCAGCGGCTCGTCGCGCGGCAGTGTGGTGAGCACGTGCCACAACGCGAGGGCGGCGACCGCGGCGAGAATGCGCAGCATGACGACGCCGGACTTCGTCACCGCCTGTCCTCCTCCTCGTAGGCCTTGATGACCTCGCCCTTCAGCGTATGCCAGATGTCGCGATAGATCGCGCCGAACTCGGCCGTGTGGCGAATCTCGGCCGGGTCGCGAGGACGCTCCAGCGGGACGGGGTAGTCGCCGACGATGCGGGAGCCCGGCCCCGCCGACATCACCACCACCCTGTCCGACAGCGAGATCGCCTCCTCGAGATCATGGGTCACGAACATTACTGCTTTGCGGTCGCTCGACCAAAGCTCGAGCAGCAATTCGCCCATCAGCGCGCGCGTCTGCGCATCCAGAGGTCCGAACGGCTCGTCCATCAGCAGGATTCTCGGGTCGAGTGACAGGGTCTGGGCGAGCGCCACGCGCTTGCGCTGCCCGCCAGAGAGCTGATGGGGATAGCGGTCCGCGAAGGCCCGCAGGCCGACCTTTGCCAGCCAGTCGGTAGTCTTCTCGCGCGCTTCCGCGGCACTCGCTCCGTTGACCTGCAGCGCGATGGAGATGTTCTGCGCCGCCGTCTTCCACGGCATCAGCGCGTCGGACTGGAAGAGGTAGCCGGCCTTCCGGTTGATGCCCGAAAGATCGCCGCCGTAGATGTCGCAGGTGCCCGCCGACGCCTTCAGGAGACCGGCGGCGACGTTGAGGAGCGTGGACTTGCCGCAGCCGGTGGGGCCGACGATCGCCACGAACTCGCCGTCGCCAACGTCGAGGTCGGCTTCGGCGACTGCCGTGTAGGCCGCGTCGGCATGTCCGCCATAGGTGATGTTGATGCCACGCAGCCGAACCGCGGGATCGCTCCGCGCCCTTTCAGGCTGCGGATGTGCGGATGGCTTCGTCGTGCCTACGGCTTTCGCCGACGAGGCACCGCTCATCTCCTTCCTCCCTCGTGTGACGGACCGGTCCGCCTGTTTTGCAACGACACTAATGACTTGAGCGCCGTCCGGCCAATTGATAAGAATTGCCTTCGATTTAGGCCAGCTAAATTGGCCAGCCCCTGTCCATGTCCGATTCGCCGATAAGCCGCCTCCCTTCCCTGAATTCGCTGCGCGCGTTTGAGGCGGCGGCCCGGCATCTGAGCATGAAGAAGGCGGCACAGGAAATGCACGTCACGCCGGCGGCTGTCACACATCAGGTGAAGGCGCTGGAAACCGCGCTCGGGATCAAGCTGTTCCGGCGCGCCAATCGAGCGCTGGAACTGACGCAGTCGGGAAAAGAAATCTATCCTGTCCTGCACGAATCCTTCGCCTCGATCGCCTCGGCCTTCAGCGACCTCAACTGGCGCAAGCAAGGCAGCGTGACCCTCAGCCTGCTGCCGTCCTTCGCACAAAAATGGCTTGCGCCGCGGCTGCCGCGCTTCCGTGCGACGCATCCCGACATAACCATCCAGATCTCCACCAGCATGGCAAACGTCGATTTCGCGACCGCCGATGTCGACGCCGCGGTGCGTATTGGCGACGGCGAGTGGCCACGCCTCAGGGCGGACCTGCTGCTCGAGGACGAATTCTTTCCCGTTTGCGCGCCGCAGTTGCTGGAGGACGTTCCGGACCCCGCCGATCCCGCGACGCTGGCGCGCTATCCGCTGCTGACGACGATGCGCCGGCCGGACGACTGGCGGCTTTGGCTGGAGGCCGCCGGAGTGCGGGGCGTCAATCCGCAGCGGCAGGTCATGCACGAGAATTCCGCTCTGGCGCTCGAAATGGCTGTCCATGGCCTCGGCTTCGCCATCACGCGCAAGGTCTTCGCCATGAGCGACATCGAGACGGGGCGGCTGGTGGCACCGTTCGCCACCAAGGTGAAGAGCGGGCTGGGCTTCTATTTCGTCTGCCCCGAAGCGCTGGCCGGGCGGCCCGAGATTCGCAGCGTGCGCAATTGGCTGCTCGCGGAGGCGGGAATGGCGCACCGCCGGGAGTGAGCACAAGCGGCACGTATCCGTGCGTGGACGGTTACGAAAGTAAACTCCTCGTCAGCGCCCTGCAATCTCTTCAAAGGCGGCCCATTCGCTGAAACCGACCACCTTCTTGAACGCTTCGAAGTCGACGCCCTCGCCTTCGAGTGTCAGTCGGCCGGCGGCCATGTCGCGCAGCGCCTCCTGCATCGTCTTCACGACGCGGAAGATCAGACTGGTCGGATAGGCGACCATGGCGAAGCCCATTGCCTTGAGATCGTTCGGCGGCAGGACCGGCGTGCGTCCGCCTTCGAGCATGTTGGCCAGTTGAGGTACGCCGTCGAAGGCGCGCCCCACCCTCTCCAGTTCATCAATGCTCTCGGGTGCTTCGATGAACAGACCGTCGGCGCCCGCCGCCAGGTATCTTTCGCCGCGGCGCAGCGCCTCGTCCAGCCCGTGGACGGCGCGTGCATCGGTACGCGCCAGGATGAAGGTGTCGAGGTCTTGCCGCGCCGCGGCCGCGACACGAATCTTGGCCTCCATCTCGGCCGCGGGGATGACGTCCTTGCCGGCCATGTGGCCGCAGCGCTTGGGTGCAACCTGATCCTCGAAGAATAGCGCGGCGGCGCCGAGGTTCTCGTATGTTCGCACGGTGCGCGCGACGTTCTTGGCGTCGCCGTAGCCATTATCGCCGTCGACCAGTACGGGAATTGTCGATGCCGCCATGATATCGCGTACGCCGTCGGCCATCTCGCCGAGCCCGACCAGCCCGACATCGGGGATGCCATAGCGTGCTCCGACCAACGGGAACCCACCGATCGAAAATGCGTCGAAGCCGGCCTGCTCGATCAGCCGCGCCGACAGCGCGTCGTGCGCGCACGGCAGAAGGAGAGGTTTTTCGCCCGAGACGAGCGCCTTCCAGTTCGGCCGCCCCGCAATCTTGTCCATCTTGTTCCTCCAGTCAGGTTCGAACACGCAGCCACGGCTGCGCGCCGAAATGTCGTTTTTCGAACGCGCCGATGGCAGGCTCGTCCTGCAGCGTGAGCCCGATCTCGTCGAGTCCCCTCAACAGCATGTCGCGTCGGAACGGATCGACAGCGAACGCCGTGCGCCCGATCCCGTCCGCCGCGACCGTCTGTCCTTCGAGGTCGACGGTCACGAAAGCCGAGGGTCGCTTCTCCACTTTCCGCGCCAGCGCGTCCACCGTTTCGCGCGGCAGCGGCAGCGGCAGGATGCCGTTGCGGAAGCAGTTGGAATAGAAGATGTCGGCGAAGCTTTCTGCGACTATGCAGCGAAAGCCGAAATCGCGCAGGGCCCACACGGCGTGCTCTCGCGAGGAGCCGCAGCCGAAATTGGCGCCCGAGATCAGTATCTCCGAGCCCCGGAACTCCGGCCGGTTGAGCGCAAACGTAGACACAGGCGCACCCTCCGCGTCGAACCGTTCGCGTGCAAACAGGCAATCGGCCAACCCCGAACTGCCGAGCGTGGTGGCGAACTGCGCGGGAAAGAGCATGTCGGTGTCGACGTCGTCGATCATCAGCGGCACGGCGCGTGCGGCCAGTCGGGTGAATGCCTTCACTGCCGCCTCGCCAGGATCTCGCGCACATCGGCGATACGCCCGCTCAGGGCCGCAGCTGCCGCCATGGCGGGACTCATCAGGTGCGTGCGCGCGCCCGGCCCCTGACGGCCCTCGAAATTGCGGTTGGAGGTCGACGCACAACGCGCGCCGGGCGGCACGCGGTCGCCGTTGACGGCCACGCACACAGAGCAGCCCGGCTGCCGCCATTCGAATCCAGCGGCTCGGAAGATGCCGTCGAGCCCCTCACGTTCCGCCGCCGCCTTCACCAGACCCGAACCGGGCACGACGATCGCGCTGACGCCATCGGCGACCCGGCCCGTTCGTGCGACCTCGGCCGCCGCGCGCAGGTCCGAAAGCCGCGAATTGGTGCACGAGCCGATGAAGACATGGTCGATTGGGATGTGGGCCAGCGGCGTCCCCGGCTCGAGTGCCATGTAGTCGAGCGCCTTGGCGATCGCCGTCGCCTCCTCCTTCGTCGCGGCATCGGCGGGATCGGGGACAATGTCCTGCGCGCCGCCGTTCTGCGAGGGCCGCGTGCCCCACGTGACACGCGGGGAGAGTTCGGAGACTTCGAGCCTGGCGGTGCGGTCGAACACCGCGTCGCCGTCGCTCTTCAGTGCGCGCCAGCAGGCGAGCGCCTGATCCCACTCCTCACCCTTGGGCGCCATCGGACGGCCTTCGAGCCATGCGAAAGTGGTGTTGTCGGGCGCGATCAGCCCGGCGCGCGCACCCGCCTCGATCGACATGTTGCACAGCGTCATGCGCTCTTCCATCGAGAACGCCTCGACCGCCGAGCCGCAATATTCGATGACGTGGCCGCGCGCGCCGTCCGTGCCGATTTGTGCGATCAGTGCCAGGGCGACGTCCTTCGCGAAGACCCCCGGCGGCAGCGCGCCGTCGATCCGCACGCACATGTTCTTCGCACGCAGCTGCACCAGTGTCTGGGTCGCCAGGACGTGCGCGACCTCGCTGGTGCCGATGCCGAAGGCCAGCGCTCCGAGCGCGCCGTGCGTGGAGGTGTGACTGTCGCCGCACACGATCGTCGTGCCCGGCAAGCTGAAGCCCAGCTCGGGACCGACCACGTGGACGATGCCCTGGCGCACGTCATCAACCGGGATGAACTGGATGCCGGCGGACGTGCAGTTCGCCTTCAACGTTTCTATCTGCAGCTGGCTCTTCGGGTCGGCCACCGGGCCGGTGCGTGAGCCGGTCGTCGGCACGCCATGGTCGGCCAGCGCCAGTGTCATTTCGGGGCGGCGAACGGTGCGGCCGGCGCTCTTCAGCTTCTCGAAAGCCTGCGGGCTGGTGATCTCGTAGGCGAGGTGGCGATCGATGTAGAGGAGCACGGAGCCGTCCTGCCTTTCGGCGACCACGTGCTGATCCCAGATCCTGTCGTAGAGCGTGCGCGCCACTGTCCTCACCATCGGCTGGAAACCAAGGGCGAATTCGCGGCCATGAAAAGTGAGATATTCTAGGGGCGGCTTAGAAAATGTAACGCTCGCAAGAGTCGCTGCCACTCGGACGGCTCACCCCGTTCCTTTCCGAAGCAGGCAAAGCGCCTGAACTGGCGATCTCACACCACGCCCACTTCCTGCTCTCGCACTTTTCGGTTCGTCGCTCGCCGCAGGCGCGCGCAATCGTGCGGAGCGTTGAGAAGAGTTCAGCCTTGGGTTCGGAAGCCTTACGCCAGCCATGGTGGCGCCTAACCAGGCAGATCGTATTCCTCCGCGAGCACCACCGCCCGCCCCTCGCGTGCGGAGAGCTGGGCGGCGAGCCCCATGACGACTGCCCACCAGCCATCATCCAGCATCACTTCAACCCGTCCGTTGCCGCGCAACGCCTCCACGAAACGCCGATGCTGGAAATAGGTCGAGCCGTTGTGGTCGCCGGCGACGAGCAGTTCGGGATCGACCGGGATTTCGACGGCGCGCGGCCCGGCCGGATGGCGCGGGCTGACGATCACCTGCGCCACCGGCGGCGCTCCGAGATCGGCCGGCCAGAACCGCGCCGGGCCGGGCACGAGGCATTCAATCTTGCCGCTCGCTCCGACGGCCGACAGCTCTTCCTGATAGCGGCTGCCCTCGGCAAACATGCACAGTTCGAGCATGGCGCGCGCCCCGCTTTCGAAGTCGACGACGACGTAGCCGTTGTCCCACACGTCGGGCGTCTCGCCGCCGTAACGCTCCTCGAGATGGTTCATGGCCTGCCCGGCGCTGGCCATAACCCGCACGGGCTTCGATTTCAGGATCAACCGCATCAGGTCGAAGAAATGGCAGCCCTTTTCGACGAAGGTGCCGCCGGTGTTGCGGTTGAAGCGATTCCAGTCGCCGACCTTCTTCAGGAACGGATAGCGATGCTCGCGGATCGACAGCATGCGCACGCCGCCCGTGGCAACCTCAGCGTCGGCGACGAACCGCGCCACGGCCGGCATGTAGCGGTATTCCATCGCCACCCACAGCAGCGGCAACCGGGACCGGAACGCGGCAAGGCGGACGGCGTCGCGCGGATCGGTGAACAGCGGCTTCTCGACAAGGACCGGCAGCGACCGGATCGCGGCGATCTCCTCCAACTGACTCACGTGGCAGAAATTCGGACTGGCGATTACCAGGCAGTTCACGCCCGGCGTGGCCAGCACCTCGGCGACGGAGTTGGCCACATGTGCGCCGGGCACCAGCCGCAGCGCCTCCGCACGCATGGCATCGCAGGGCTCGAAAATGGCGGCCACGCGCGCATCCGGCACGAGGGCGATATTGCGGATGTGCTCCTGGCCCATCATTCCGCAGCCGATGATGCCGTAACCTGTCGTTGACGTGCCCACGCGAAACCTGACCTTCCTATCGCAGCCGGGCAACGTAGCGTGCCGTCGCCGGGTCGAACCATGTGCGTGAATATTCGGCGCTCGGGCCGTCGTTCGCCCAAGCGATGCGTTCAATGAAGCCGGCCACGGCGCCGGGCTTCGGCCCGAAGGCAGAAGGCGTCCAGTCGGGAACGGGGCCGACGCCGACACGGTCGTCGGCGCGCCCGACGTGGAAGCCGAGCGCGTTGCGGTAGAAGAGATAGAGCGATTCCGAGAGGTCTTCGGCCGACAGCGTGTCGGCGCGGCTGCCGTCGAGCCAGATCTCCTCGATGGCGGCCGGCGTTCCGCCGAGTTTTCTGAGGCGCCGGATGCGGTGCCCGCGCGGTGACGAGCCGAATTCCGGCAGATCGGCCGGCTTTTCCAGCGTGTCGACGGACAGGACGTCGGCCGTCGGCAGGCCGCCACCGTCCACGAGCTCGATGCGAAAGAACGCGTAGACGCCCTGCATGTCGGGTTTCGCCCGGATGTAGTTGCCCGATCCCTGGATGCGTTCAAGCAGCCCTTTTTCCGTCAGGTCGCGCAGCGCCTGCCGCAGGGTGCCTACCGCGATGCCCAAATTGGCCGCCATCTCGCGTTCGGGCGGCAGGCGCTCGCCGTTCGACAGCCGGCCGGCGGCGATCTCGCGGATCAGCATTTCGCTGATCTGCATGTGCACGGGCAGCGGCCCGCGCAACTGGCTCGACCGGTGGCCTTGCTCGGCCCTCCTCACCTTCATTTGCTCGCTTCCGACGATGCCGGGAAAATTGATACAGTATTGATCTACATCAAGGACGATGGTACGCAAGCCCGAAAGCAGCGCTGCGCGACAATTTTTCAATGACGTTGCGAAAGGGTCAGGATGAGCGTCGTTCCCATAACCTCACAGGATCTGGATGCCTCCGAGGTGTCGTGGTTCGCCGCGCTGTGCTCGGACGATTACCGATATCTCGGCGTGGCCGATGGCAGCCTGCGGTCGAGCTGGGCGCATTGCTCGGAGATCGTGAGGACCTCGGAGGAAATGGGCTTCCGCAACATCCTCTGCCCGTCGTCCTACCAGGTCGGGCAGGACACGCTCTCCTTCGTTGCCGGATGCGCGCCGATCACCTCGAAGATCAACATGCTGGCCGCCGTGCGCTGCGGCGAGATGCAGCCGATCATGCTGGCAAGGACGATCGCCACGCTCGACCACATGCTGCAAGGCCGGCTGACGGTGAACATCATTTCCTCGAACTTTCCCGGGGAGGACGCCTCCAGCAGCTATCGCTACCAGCGCTCGCGCGAGGTCGTGCAGATTCTGCGCCAGGCGTGGACGCGCGACGAAATCGATTTCGAGGGCGAGGTCTATCATTTCAAGGGGCTGCCGACCGCGCCGGCCAAGCCGTACCAGCAGAACGGCGGGCCGCTGCTCTATTTCGGCGGCTATTCGCCGGACGCGCTCGAGCTCTGCGCCGAGCAGTGCGACGTCTATCTAATGTGGCCCGAAACCAGGGAGGAATTGGCCGGCCGCATGAAGGCCGTTCACGCGCGCGCCGAGAAGCACGGCCGCACGCTCGACTACGGTCTGCGCGTCCACATGATCGTGCGCGACACCGAGGCCGAGGCCAAGGAATATGCGCGCGAACTGGTGTCGAAGCTCGACGACGAACAGGGCAAGCGCATCCGAGAGCGGGCGCTGGACGCGGCATCGCTGGGCGTCTCCCACCAGGCCAGGAACCGCGAGCTCGCCGACCTTGAAGGCTATGTCGAGCCGCATCTTTGGACTGGCGTCGGCCGCGCGCGGTCGGGTTGCGGCGCCGCCCTCGTCGGGTCGGCCGACCAGGTCCTTTCGGAGATCGAGGAATACCGGAAGATGGGCATCCGCGCCTTCATCTTCTCCGGCTACCCGCATCTCGACGAATGCCGCCACTTCGGCACCAAGGTGCTGCCGCAGCTCAAGACCTGCTCGCTCCCGCAGGAATACGGCCGCGTGCCCGACGGCGTGCCGGCGACGCCGCTCGGCAACGGGGAGCGAACGTGATGGAACAGGCGGTATCGCGCGCGGGTTCGCAGACGATGGAGCGCGTCGCGCTCGACGACGACCTGGCGCTGTCGCGCATCGTCTACGGCACCTGGCGGCTCGGCGACGACCCCGACACCTCGCCGAAGCACGTCCAGGCCAAGATCGAGGCGTGCCTGGATCAAGGCATCACCACGCTCGACCTCGCCGACATCTATGGCGGCTATCAGGTCGAGGAGATCGTCGGCAAGGCGTTCAAGGCCGCGCCGCATCTCAGGGACCGCGTCGAGATCGTCACCAAGTTCGACATCGTTATCGACGCGGGACGCTATGCCGGAGCCCGCGTCAAGCACTACGACACGAGTGCGGCCCACATCGAGCGTTCGATCGACTGGTCGCTCAGGCTGATGGGCCTGGAGCGCATCGACCTGCTGCTCGTCCACCGGCCCGACCCGCTGATGGACCCGCACGAGACCGGCGTGGCGCTGGACGCGGCCGTGAAGGCGGGCAAGGTCCGGGCCGTCGGCGTATCGAACTTCCGGCCCCACGACTTCACGTTGCTTCAGTCGTGCATGGAAACGCCGCTCCTCACCAACCAGATCGAGCTGTCGCTGATCGCCCATGAAGCGCTCACCAATGGCGACCTCGCCTTCCTCCAGGAGCGCGGCACCATCCCCATGGCGTGGTCGCCGCTCGGCGGCGGGCGGCTGTTCATGGCCGGCCACGAAAAGCTCCTGAGCCGGCTCACCGAGATCGGTGAGCAAGTCGGCGCCGACGCGAGCGCGGCGGCGGTCGCGTGGCTGCTGCGTCATCCCGCGAAGATCATGCCGGTGATGGGAACCAATGCGCCCGAACGCATCGCCACGCTGTCGAAGGCGTTCGACGTGCCGATGGATCGCGAGACCTGGTTCGAACTCTACACCCTCGCCCTGGGACATGAGGTGCCGTGATGATGCATCAGAGGATCGAGACGCAGAGCCGTGCCGACGCGGCAGCCGGCGCCAACGGAAATGACTACGCCCGCGCGCTGCGCAATGCGTTCGGACGGTTCGCGACCGGCGTGACGGTGGTCACCACCGCAACCCCGCAGGGCCCGATGGCGATCACCGCCAACAGCTTCTCCTCCGTCTCGCTCGACCCGCCGCTGGTGCTGTGGTCGATCGGCCGCCACTCGCGCCGCTTCGAGGCTTTCGCCAACTGTGCGCACTACGCCATCCACGTGCTCGCCGCCGACCAGGCCGATCTCAGCGCGCGCTTCTCGAAGTCGGGAGCCGATTTCGCCGGCCTCGAGCTCAGCTGGAACGCCCGCGGCGTCCCGCTTCTGCCGCGCGCCCTGGCGCGCTTCGAATGCGAGGTCGCGAACCGCTTCGAGGCAGGCGACCACATGATCCTTCTCGGTCGCGTCCACGAGATGGCGACCGGCGACGGCGAACCGCTGCTCTTCGCCGGCGGACGCCATGCGAGCGTTCAGGACGCCGGCTGATGCGAGCACGCGCCTTTCCGCGCCGGTGCCGTCGTCTGACGCTCGACGAGATGACAGGCAAGCTCGACGCGCCGCGCCGGCATCGTCGTCAGCGCCAAATCGTCGAGCAGCAGGCTGAGCGCGGCCGTGCCGATCTCGCGCATCGGGATGTGCATGGTCGTCAATGGCGGGCTGGAGAACGACGACAGCGGCAGGTCGTCCATGCCGACCACCGAAACGTCGCCCGGCACGGAAAACCCCGCGCGCTGCACGCCGAGAATAGCCCCGAAGGCAAGGCTGTCGCCCGCCGTCAGCACGCCGGTGAAATCGAGGCCGCGCGCTGCGATGCGCCGTTCGATCGCTTCCGCGGCGAGCTCCGGCAGCCAGTCGTCGACCTCGACCACCAGTTCGTCGGGCGCGGCAACCCCAACCGCCGCCAGCGCGTCGCGCCAGCCCTCGTAGCGGCGCTCGATGGTGCGCCTGCCGCGGCGCATCACGAACAGGATGCGCCTGTGGCCGAGCCCGATCATGTGCTGGGCCGCCATCTGGGCAGCCGAGCGGTTGCACGGCGTGACCGAGGAATGGCGCATCGACGGATCGTCGCCATTGACCAGCACGATCGGCTTGGAAAAGCCGGAGGCGCGCGTCAGCACGTCGTCCTCGTCGAGCGTCAGGAACAGGCAGCCGGCCACCAACTCGTCGCGCTCGGAGTCCGCGAGCAGGGCGTCCTCTTCCTCGGGGCCCGATACCGGGCGCGTCAGCAGGTCGACGCCGAGCAGCCGCGCCCGCTCGTTGAGGCCGTCGAGCACGTGCCAGGTGAACTGGTTTCGCGCCTGGTCGACCAGCGCGACGCTACTGGCCGCCAGGATAACCTTGCGGCCGGCCACGGAGGCCGGGACGGCATAATTAAGCGAGCGCGCCGTCTCGATGATCTCGGCGCGCAGCCGTTCGCGCACCCCGCCGACGCCCGACAGGGCGCGCGAGGCGGTGCTGACCGACACACCGCAGCGCCTGGCGATTTCCTCGAGGCCGATGCGGCGGCTCGGCCGCCCGCGCTTTCCTTGCGTGGTCATGTTTCAATCCCGAGCAGATGTGGGGGTTTTGCAAAAGATTTTCAGATTGCGCAAGAAAAATACCTGTGTGAGAGTTGAGCGAGTTGGCGCATTGTCTGGGAGGAATGATGCCGCTTTCGGCCGACAGCGTAAGAACCGTGCTTGCCGGGCTCGTCGCCGGCATGACCGGCCTGCGCCATGACGGCCGCTTCCACGAACCCAATCTGGACGGAACGCCCGGCGACTATGTCAGCTTCGACAGCTGGGAATGGCCGCAGGGCGTGGGCCTCTACGGCCTCGTCCGTCTGTGGTCGCAGACCGGCGACGAGACGCTGCGGGGAACGATCGAGAACTGGTTCGACCGGCAGGTCGAGGCCGGCCTGCCGCCGATGAACGTCAACACCACCGCGCCGATGCTGGCCTTGAGCGAACTGACCCGTCGTGCGGGGCTGACGCGGTTCGAGCCGGTTCTGGCGGACTGGGCCGAGCGTGTGGTGACGGCGATGCCGCGCACGCCCGAAGGCGGCTTTCAGCACGACGTCTCCGACCGCATCAACGATGACGAATTGTGGGACGACACGCTGTTCATGGTGGCGCTGTTCCTGGCCTCGCATGGGCAGGCGACCGGCCAGCGGCGCTTCGTCGACGAGGCCGAACGGCAGTTCCTCGTGCACGCGCGCTATCTCGCCGACCCGGCGTCCGGCCTGTGGTTCCACGGCTGGACCTTCGACGGCCGGCACAATTTCGCCCGCGCCCTGTGGGGCCGCGGCAATGCCTGGATCACCGTCGGCATTCTCGATCTCCTCGAGATCGCCGACATCGCGCCATCGGTCCGCGACTTCCTGCTCGGCGTGCTGGAAACGCAGATCGCCGCGCTGCTGAAGCTGCAGACGCCGTCGGGCGCATGGCGCACGCTGCTCGACGACCCGGCGTCCTACGAGGAGATCTCGGCCACCGCCGGCTTCGGCTACGGCCTGCTCAAGGCAGCGCGGCTGGGCATCGGCCCCACCGGCTGCCGTGCCGCCGGGCTGAAGGCGCTGGAAGCCGTGATGACCAGCGTCGACGAGCAGGGCGTCGTGTCGAACGTCTCCTACGGCACGCGCATGGGCCACGACCTGCAATTCTATCGCGACATTCCGATCCAGCCGACCGGCTACGGCCAGGCGCTGGCGATCCTGTGCCTCACCGAAGGCCTCAACCATCTCGACGCGAGGGCACAAGCAGCATGATGCGCGCACTCTACGGCGCTTCGCCGGCAGACATTTCCGGCATGGACACCGACCGGCTGAGAGCAGAATTCCTGGTGGAAGGCCTGTTCAGGCCCGGCGCGATCGAATTCGTCTACACCCATGTCGACCGGATGATCGTCGGCGGCGCCTGCCCCACGGCTGCAGCCCTGAGCTTCGGCGACGGCGCCGATGTCGGCACCGAGCACTTCTTCACCGCGCGCGAAATGGGCATCGCCAACCTGGGCGGCGCCGGCTCGGTGACCATCGACGGCACGCGCCAAGCCGTCGCCAACCGCGATGTGGTCTATGTCGGGCGCGGCGCGAAATCGGTGACGCTGGAAAGCGACGACGCGGCAAAGCCCGCACGGTTCTACATGAACTCGGTGCCGGCCGGCGCCGACATCCCGCATCGGCTGGTGACGAGGGCGGAGTCCAAGCCGGTGGAGATCGGCGAGGACAGGCGCGCCAACAAGCGCACGCTGCGAATGTACATCCACCCTGAGGTCGGCCCGTCCTGCCTGCTATTGATGGGCATCACCGACCTGGCGCCCGGCAGCATCTGGAACACAATGCCGCCGCATCTGCACGAGCGCCGCATGGAGGCCTATTGCTATTTCGATCTGGCCGACGAGGACCGGGTGATCCACCTGATGGGGCGGCCCGACAACACCCGCCACCTGATCGTCGCCAACGGCGATTGCGTGCTTTCGCCGGCCTGGTCGATCCACATGGGCTCCGGCACGGGCCCCTACGGCTTCGTCTGGGGCATGACCGGCGAGAACCAGGCCTACAACGATGTCGATCCGGTTGCGGTGAAGGATCTGCGATGATTGCGGCGGCTCGTGACATCAGCCCGGATTGCACGCTGCGCCGCCCTGTCGCCGCGGGTGCTCCACTCGTCTACTGGCGGCTGGGCGAGACCGCGGAGGCCCGCTACGACGTCGCCGAGCGCCCGATGGCCGGCGAGATGGACCCGTTCTTCTTCCTGACCAAGCACAAGAACTTCATTCCGCACGAATATCCCTGCCGCACCGAATTCACCGCCGAGCAGCGGGGGAGGCGCCCGCGCGTCACCGCGGCTCCAGCTGCCGACCGCGTCTGGCTGCCCTTTGCGTCGCCGCGCGTCGATCTCTCCGGCTTCTGGTTCAGACCGACCGTGATCGGCACCTGGGCCGAGACGGTGATCGAGACGGTTTCCTCCGGCGAAGCGGTCCTGCGGCTCGCCACCTGCGGCGGCGCGGTCCTGTTCGTCAACGACGCCGAGGCCGGCTGGATGGCGCCGTACGGACGCAACCTGGAAACGGCCGAGGAATTCCGCGTCCAGCTGAGGGCCGGACGCAACGACATCCGCATCTGGTTCGACGATCTCGCCGAGCGCGATGCGCGCTATTATTTCCAGCTCGACTATCTGTCCGGTCCCTCCGCCGCCGTCGCATTGCCGATTTCGGTCGATGGCGGGCTCGCCGACGCCATGGAGGCTGCGCTCGAGAGCATGCATTTCGAGCGCCCCGCCTACGATGCCGGCGAGGTGGCGCTGGTCAGCGACGTCGCGCTGCCGCTCGATGCTGAGGTCGCGGTGACCATCGAGGGCGATTTCATGTCGATCGAGGCGCCCGTGCGTTTCGATCTCGCCTTGGCCGCCGGCCGAACGCGCCTTTCGATAGCCGAAACGGAGGACCTCCCTGCCGATTTCC
This sequence comes from uncultured Alphaproteobacteria bacterium, assembly GCA_963816435.1. Lineage (GTDB taxonomy): Bacteria > Pseudomonadota > Alphaproteobacteria > Rhizobiales > Rhizobiaceae > CAWFKS01. Next base: position 145,009 of record CAWFKS010000013.1, on the reverse strand, counting down.
GCCATTTCAAGGTGACGCTGACGGTCGGCGGCCATTCCGTCTCGCGCGTCTTCGGCGTCGAGATTTGCCATGCCGCCCGCCAGGGCGCCGCACCCGCGAAGCTGGATGACCGCGTCCGCGAAGCGCTCGACGAGGTGGCCGAGCACGCCGAGGCCGACACGGTGCGCGCGCTCGCGCGCCTCGCCATTGGAAAGGCCGGCGCGGAGACCGATGCGATGATCGCCGGTACGCTGCCGGCCATCGAGGACTGCCACGACTGCGCCGATTTCATCCTCGTGCCGCTCCTGTGGTGCCGCAAGGTTCACGGCGACGCCATCGACCCGGAACTGCGCGGGCGCATCGACGCCGCCATCCTCGGCTACCGCTACTGGATGGACGAGCCGGGCAACGACGTGCAGTGGTATTTCTCGGAGAACCACGCTCTGCTGTTCCACACCGCCGCCTATCTCGCTGGCGACATTTTCCCGGCCGAGCGCTTCGTGCGCTCCGCACGCATCGGCCGCGACCAGTCGGACGTCGGCGCGGCACGCGTGCGCGCCTGGCTCGACCACTTCGAGGAGTGGGAGATGGCCGAGTTCAACTCGGCGCCTTATTTCCCGATCGACCTCAAGGGCCTGTGCGCGCTCTACGCGCTGGCGCCCGACACCGACATGGCCGAACGCGCCGGCGAGGCGATCGTCCGCCTGCTGGAAATCGTCGCCCGTTCCGCGCATCACGGTATCCTGACCGGCGCACAGGGCCGTTCCTACGAGCACACGCTCCGCGCGGCCCGCTCGCTGGAATTGTCCGGCATCTGCCGCATGCTGTGGGGCAAGGGCAATTTCGGCATGCGCTTCCATGCCCTGCCGCAGCTGGCGCTGTGCCTGCGCGATCACGGCCTGGAACTGCCCGCCGAACTGGCCCAAATCGCCTCGCTTTGCGAAGACGACGCCCGGGAATGGGCGTTCGCGCAGGGGCAGGATCGCTTCGCGAAGCTCTACCACTACAAGACGGCGGCCTACGCGATGGGCAGTGCCGCCGGCTATCGCTGGAACCAGTGGGGCTATCAGGAAACTGTGCTGCATTTGCGCATGGGGGCAAACCCGGACGCGCAGGTGTGGATCAACCATCCCGGCGAGGTGCTGCAGTCGGGCTACGGCCGCCCTTCCTACTGGGGCGGTTGCGGAACGCTGCCGCGCGTCCACCAGTACAAGGCGTTGGCGCTCGTCGCCTTCGACTGCGCGGCCGAACAGCCCGACTTCACCCACGCCTGGTTCCCGCGCGCCGCGTTCGACCATTCGCGGATCGGCAGTCGCGAGGCGGTCGCGGAAGCCCAAGGCGCCTTCCTCTACATCCGCTCCGACGCGCCGCTGGGCGAGGTTGCCGCCGGCCCGACAGCCGGATGCGAGTTGCGCGCCGCCGGACGAAAGGCGACCTGGCTGGTGCGCCTCGGCGACCGGCGGGAGTTCGGCTCGCTCGACGCGTTCGCGGAAGCCTGCAAGGCGCTGACGGTCACCGCGGCGGGCGACGGCGCGCTGGTGGTCGAGGACCCGCGATACGGGTCCGTCCGGTTTGCCGCCGACGCGAGCGTCGAGGCGGAAGGCCGAAAACTCGACCCGGCGGCATGGCCGGTTCACGGCATCGCGACACGTTTCACCGACGGAAAAACGGTGGAGGAGCAGGCGCCCGGCGCCTGAGCAGACCGGAAAACGGCATCAATCGAACGGGCACTGTCCCGCAACAACGGAGGAGACGAAGATGAAGATGAAGACGACCCTGCTGGCCGCCGCCGCAACAGGCCTGCTGGCCTCGACCAGCGCCTATGCCGGCGACGTGCGCATCGAATGGTATTCCGACGGCGTCGAGGGCCAGGTCATGCAGGACCTGATCGCGCGCTTCAACAAGGACCATCCCGACATCAACGTCACGCTCGACGAGGTGTCCTACCAGACCATCCGCGAGCAGCTGCCGGTGCAGCTCGCCGCCGGCCAGGGGCCGGACATCGCCCGCGTCACCGATCTGAAGACGCAGGACAAGTACTGGCTGGACCTGACGCCCTACGTCAAGGATGCGGACTTCTGGCGCAACAACTACGGCGATCAGCTCGACTGGATGCGGCCCGACGGCTCCGACGCCATTCCCGGCTTCATGACGCAGATCACGCTGACCGGCGGCTTCGTCAACAAGACGCTGTTCGACCAGGCCGGCGTTGACGTGCCGGGCGACAAGGCGACGTGGGACGACTGGGTCGCCGCCGCCAAGAAGGTGCAGGAAAGCCAGCAGCTCCCCTACGCCTTCGCCGTCGACCGCTCCGGCCACCGCATCACGGGCCCGATCATTTCCTACGGCTCCCAGCTGATCGGCAAGGACGGCAAGCCCGCGCCGCTCGACCAGGCAGCCAAGGACTACATGAACGAGCTGGTCGGCTGGACGGACGACGGCACCGCCGACAAGGACGTCTGGGTTTCGGCATCCGGCACCACCTATCGCGCCGCGGCCGACGATTTCATCAACAGCCAGATCGCCTACTACTATTCCGGCTCCTGGCAGATCCCGAACTTCGCCACCAAGATCGGCAACAATTTCGACTGGGTGGCGACCGGCAGCCCCTGCGGCCCGGCCGCGTGCACCGGCATGCCGGGCGGCGCCGGCCTGGTGGCGATCAAGACCACCAAGAACCCCGAGGACGTCGGCGTGGTGATGGACTGGCTGGCTTCCAGCCCGGTCTACAAGGAGTTCATCGAACGCACCCTGTTCCTGCCGGCCAACAAGGAAGTCATCGATCAGGGCCTCGACTACAAGACCGACGACGCCCAGGTGAAGGCGGCGCTCAACGCCTTCGTGAAGGCCTCCGCCACCACCGACCCGCAGGCCTACCAGATGCAGGGCTGGAAGTGGAACTTCGCCGCATGGGGCGCCTGGGTGAGCCGCCTCGGCCAGGCCATGGCCGGCGAGATGACCACCGACGAAGCCTTCAAGCGCATCGACGAGGATGTCGCCCAGAAGGTGCAGGAAGCCGGCGGCAACTGATCGCCACGGCGGCGGCCCGCATTGCCTGGCCGCCGCCTTCCACACGTTCCGCATCCTTGCGACGGCTGCTAACCGCAGCCCTCGGCAAGTGCTCCGGGAGGGGACGGTGACGACGAGTGAAGCAAGGCCTGGCCTGCGCCTCGGCGAGCTCGGCTACATGCCGGTGAAGCTGGTGATGGCGGCGATCGAGGCGCCTTTGCGCTGGCTGCAGAAGGCCGCCGGCTTCAACGGCATGGCCGCCTTCTTCCTGTTTCCCAACATGGCGATCTTCGGCATCTTCGTGCTGCTGCCGCTGATCATCAACTTCGTCTATTCCACGACCGGCGGCGCCGCCATCTTCCTGCCGCAGCGCGACTTCGTCGGGCTCGACCAGTACCGGCAGATTTTCACCTGCACCAGCTATCTAGATCCCAATTCCTGCGTGGAGGACACGTTCTGGATCGCGGCGCGCAACACCGCCGCCTTCGTCGGCGTCCAGGTGACGCTGCTGATCGTGGCAGCTCTAATCACCGCGCTGGTGCTCAACCGGGAAATCAGGGGCCGCAGCTTCTGGCGTGCCGTGTTCTTCTTTCCGGTTCTGCTGTCGCCGGTCGTGGTCGGCCTGATCTGGCGCTGGATATTGCAGCGCCAGGGTCTGCTCAACCTGGTGATGTTCGACCTGTTCGGCTCCACCCCCTATACTTGGCTGTCGGATCGCAACTGGGCCTTCGCCGCCTCCGTCGGCGTGTCGATCTGGGCGCATCTGGGCTTCTACGCGCTGATCCTGCTCGCCGGACTTCAGGCGATCCCGAAGGACCTCTACGAGGCCGCCGAGATGGACGGGACGCGGCACGCCCGCGTTTTCTGGCGCATCACGCTGCCGCTGCTGGCGCCCAACCTCCTGGTGGTGATCGTGCTGGCGCTGATCCGCGCGGTGCAGATATTCGACGAGGTCTTCGTTCTGACCGCCGGCGGCCCGGGCACGTCCACGCTCTACCTGATCCAGTACATCTACGAGAAGGGCTTCGCCTCGCAGCTGCGCAACCCGGGGCTCGCCGCCGCCGCCTCCATCCTGATGGGTGCGGTGCTGGTCGTGCTCACCCTGCTGCAGCTGTGGTTCTCGCGCAGCCGCGAGAAGAAGGGGGCGACCCGATGAGCCGCATTTCCGCGTTCCTCTTCCGCCGGCGCGGCGGCGAAGGCTGGCACTGGACCGACGTCGTCACCTGGGCGTGGCTGATCTGCGGCATCGTCATCATGTTCGGCCCGGCCGTGTGGCTGGTCTTCTCGTCCTTCAAGACGCCGCGGGAACTGGCCGCTTTCCCGCCGACCCTGCTGCCCTACGCGACCCAGACGGTGCAGGTGGAAGGCTATGACGACCCGCTGCCGCTCTACCGGGCGACGCTGCCGGACGGGAAAACGGAACGGCTGGCAATGGTGCGCCGCATCGGCATCATCGCCCAGCTTGTCGATCCGACGGCGCCGAAGGAGATCATCAAGGTCAACATCAACGATCTCGAGCCGGTGCAGTCGGTCTCGTTTGCCACCGACAACTACACCGAACCTTTCCTGCATTTCGATTTCCTGCGCTTCCTGTGGAATTCGGTCTTCGTGACGACCATGGCGACCGTGATCACCCTGGTGGTCAATTCGATGGCCGCCTTCGCGCTGTCGAAATACAAGTTCCGCGGCCAGTTCACCGTGATGCTGCTTATCCTTGCCACGCTGATGGTGCCGCTCGGCGTGATCATGGTGCCGCTGTTTTCGATCATCAACGCGCTGGGGCTGTTCAACAATCTGTGGGGCGTCATCCTGCCGACGGTCGCAACGCCGACCGGCGTCTTCCTGCTCAGGCAGTACATGCTGACCATCCCCGACGAACTTCTCGATGCCGCTCGCATGGACCACGCCTCGGAATGGCAGATCTACTGGCGCATCGTAATGCCGCTGGCAGCCCCCGCGCTGGCGGTGCTGGCGATCTTCTCGGTGGTCTGGCGCTGGAACGACTTCCTGTGGCCGCTGGTCGCGCTGTCGCGCAAGGAGGTCTATACGCTGCAGGTCGGCCTCAACACCTATGCCGGCCAGCTCAACGTGCAGTGGAACTACATCCTGGCGATGACGGTGGTGACCATGATCCCGGTGGTGCTCGTGTTCGTGTTCCTGCAGCGCTACATCACCTCCGGCATCGCCGGCGCCGGGCTGAAATAGGGGGCGGCAGTGGGACACATTAGCCTCGCCAACATCGACCGCGCCTACGGCTCCATCAAGGTGCTGCACAACATCAACCTGGAGATCGGCGACGGCGAGATGCTGGTGCTGGTCGGCCCGTCCGGCTGCGGCAAGTCCACGCTGCTTCGCCTGATCGCCGGCCTCGACCGCCCGACCGGCGGCACGATCGCCATCGACGGCCGCGACGTGACCAAGGTTTCGGCCGCCGACCGCGGGCTGGCCATGGTCTTCCAGTCCTATGCGCTCTATCCGCACATGACGGTGCGCCAGAACCTCGCCTTCGGGCTCGAGAACATCCGCATGCCGAAGGCCGAGATCGAGGAGCGCATCGCCGAGGCGGCGCGCATGCTCGACATTTCCGACTATCTCGACCGACGGCCGGGGCAGCTTTCGGGCGGGCAGAAGCAGCGCGTCGCGATCGGCCGCGCCGTGGTCCGCAACCCGACCGCCTTCCTGCTCGACGAGCCGCTGTCGAACCTCGACGCCGAGCTGCGGATTTCGACGCGCGCCGAGATCGCCGCGCTGCACAAGCGGCTGACCACGACGATGATCTACGTCACCCACGACCAGACCGAGGCGATGACGCTGGCCGACCGCATCGTGGTCATGCGCGCTGGCCGCATCGAGCAGATCGGCAAACCGCTCGAGCTCTACAACCACCCGGCGAACCTGTTCGTCGCCGGCTTCATCGGCGCGCCGCGCATGAACCTGTTGCCGGCGAAAGTACGCGCGGCGAATGCGAGCGAGGTCTCCGTGGAAGGCGACGGCGGGGTGACGGCGACCATCGCCGCCAACGGCTCGGCGCTGAAGCCCGGCGACAGCGTCACGCTCGGCATCCGCCCGCACGACATCGAACTCGGCGGCGACGGCGCGGATTGCGTCGAGGCGCAGGTGACGCTTGCCGAGGCGCTCGGGCCCGAAACGGTGGTCCACGCCATGATGGAAGGAGACCAGAGGCTGCTGGCCGTGCTGAACCGCCAGGACATCGCCTCGGACGGAGCGCCGATCAGGCTGCGGCTGCCGGCCGAGCGCATGCACCTGTTCGATGCCGACGGCCTGCGGGCGCCCGCGGTCTAGGCCAGCTTGAGATGGCGCTCGAAGAAGCCAGCGACGCCGGCCCGCATGGCCGGCGTCTCGACATGACCGCTTTCGGGTTCGCGGTGCACGACCAGCATGTCTGGCTTGCCCGCGCGCTCATAGACCGCCCGGGTCTCGGCAAGGGCGATGTCCACGGCGGCGGGCGGTGTCAGCGGATCGCGGTCGCCAATGCCGATGAATTGCGGGCGCGGCGCGATCCTGCCGGCGATCTCACCGTTGGAGGCGAGCTTGAGCAGGCCGGGTACGGTGAGGTAGATGCCGTGCAGGTCGTGCGCTCCCGTTTCGATCAGGCTGGCGAAGTCGGCGTAGGCGCACATGTGGGCGACGGCGGTGACCCGCGGATCGACCGCTGCCAGCCAGTAGCCGAGCGTCGCGCCCATCGAGATGCCATAGACGCCGATGCGGTCGGAAACGATGTTCTCGCGCGCCGCGAGCCAGCTCAGAGCCGAGGAAAGCTCGCCCAACATCTGCCCCGCGAGGGACTTGCCGCGCCACATCCGCCCCTTGGCCCGCGCGCTCTCGCCCGGCTCGGCGCGGTTGCCGAAGCAGGGCAGGTCGATCATCATCGTGGCGAAGCCGAGCTTCGCGAAGTCAGGCCCCGGCGGGCCTTGCAGGCTCGGCCGGCCGTCGAGCAGTTCGCTGGCGCCGATCTCGTATCTGAAGCCGTGCGCATGGATGCAAAGCAGCGCCGGCACGCGGCCGTCATGCAGCGGGCGGGTGAAGAAGCCCCGAACCGGTTCGCCGTCGGCGGCGCGAAACGCGAGCTTCTCAAGCAGGAACCCTTCTCGCCTTTCGGTGCGCGCGGAACGGAATTCGAGCTCATGCTCGCCGATCTCGAAGGCGTCGCGCAACCCGTCCATCAAGTCCACCGCACGCAGGAGCGAAGATGACTGTCGAGACCTATCTTAAGCAGCAATTCGGCCTGGAAGGCCAGACGGCGCTCGTCACCGGCGGCGCTAGCGGCATCGGCCAGGCGATCGCGGTCGCCCTGGCTCGGGCGGGTGCGGACGTGGCGATAACCGAGCACAGCCGGCCGGGCGCCGAAACGCTCGCCGCCATCGGCGAGGCGGGCAGCAAGGCATGCGCGATCAAGGCCGATCTTGGCAGCTTCGACGCCGCCAAGGCCGATCGGCTGATTGCCGAAACAGAGGACCGGCTGGGGCCGGTCTCGATCCTTGTCAACAATGCCGGCATCATCCGCCGCGACTTCGTGCAGGATCACGCCGAGAGCGACTGGCGCAGCGTCATCGCAGCCAATCTCGATGCGGTCTGGTTCCTTTCGCAGGCCGCCGCCCGTCGCATGCGCGAACGCAGCTACGGCCGCATCATCTCGGTCGCATCGCTGCTGTCGTTCCAGGGCGGCATCAAGGTACCGGGCTATGCCGCGGCCAAGCACGGCGTGGCCGGACTCACGAAGGCGCTGGCGAACGAGCTGGCAGCCCACGATGTCTGTGTCAACGCGATCGCGCCCGGCTACGTCGCTACCGACAACACCAGCGCGCTGCGCGCCGATCCCGACCGATCGCGCCAGATTCTGGAGCGCATTCCCGCCGGGCGCTGGGGCGAACCGAACGACATCGCGGCCGCCGCCGTGTTTCTTGCCGCGCCGGGAGCCGCCTACGTCAACGGGCACGTACTTTGCGTCGACGGGGGCTGGATGGCACGGTGAACTGTGCAGGATTGTCGGCCGCGAGCCGAGGCAAAGTTTGCCTGTGGCCGGGGATCACGACTCCGAGAGGAATGATGCTGTTGCTGACGTGCCTGGACGTGGTGTGGCTGGTTGGCCGGTGGCCATCGGTGCTTTCCGTTACGGTCCGGTTGTCGATCGCTAACACCACCCCTCGGCTTGCCGGAATGAGACCGCAATCTACGTGCGGCGCGTTTCGCCCTTTCCACGACCCGTGACAATATGGGCGGCCCGCATCATGGGCGGCCCGCATCACGGGCGGCCCGCATCGACTTGATCGCGTGCGGGAGCATCTTGCCAATCGGCTTGCCAATTGCGCCGCCATGGTTCCACACAATCCCCAGCCAGTGACGTAACGGCTTCCTAGCCGTCGATGCGGCGGCTCTCGAAAAGATCGCAGCGCCATATGCGTGGGCCGAGCAAGCTCGCGCAATCCGCAGCCGCAGCCTCATGCGCCCATGCAAGTGACAGCCTCGGCAAAGACGATGCGTCGATCGCTCCGGAGGCCATGCGCCGCCGCGTTTGGCAGCGCTGCGGCCCGGTTCCAGTGGCTGAAGCGTGAGGCGAAGGCCCATCCTCCCGGGTGAGGCGAAGGCTCGCCCATACACCCTACGCCTTCTGTCGGGGGCTCCGTGGCGTCGCCGATTTTCCGTCACGAATTCCGGAACAGATCATTGGCCGAGGGATTGGAAAAGGAGCGCGCGTCGAGAGCGGACAGTTCATCGCGTGCCAACCCTTCAACGAACAGAGAGGTAGTTTTCATGAAGATGAAGTATATCGCCGCGCTTATGGCAGGGACCGCCTTGGTCTCCACCGGCGCTGTCGCCCAGCAGAACTCGGCCGGCAACACGCAGAACCAGACCGCCCAGGCCGATCAGGCCAATCCCGGTATGGGCCGGGTCGAGGCACAGATTCAGCAGGCGCTGAATGCGCTTGACCAGGGCGACATGCAGGCAGCACGACAGGCCGTGCAGACCGCGCGCCGCCAGCTCAAGCAGCAGGCGCAGAACACCCAGAACGGCAACCGTGACGCGATCACCCAGGTCCGGCAGCCGTTGCGCCAGGCCAGCCAGGCTCTGTCGAACCAGGACATGCAGCAGGCCGAGCAGGCTCTCAACCGCGCCGAGCAGCAGATGGCGAACATGGACGAGCAGACGAACCGGAATACGGCCAGCGCCGCCGATGCCGACGTCGTCGTCGACCAGAGTGGCGCGGCAATTCGCGTCAACGTGCCGGAGCCGGATGTGACGGTCCAGCAGCCGAGCCCGAGGGTGGCCGTGCGCCAGCAGCAGCCCGAAATCATCGTCCATCAGCCGGCGCCGACGGTCAACGTCGAGATTCCGCAGCCCCAGATCACGGTTCGCATGCCGGAGCCCGACGTCAATGTCAGCCAGGCTCAGCCGCAGGTCGAGGTGGACCAGGGTGAGCCGCAGGTTCGCGTAAGCAAGAGCCAGCCGCAGGTCCGCACCAACCACGATGACGAGCAGGCCAACGTTCAGATCCAGCGTTCGGGTCAGCCGGTCGTCAAGATGCAGGATTCCGATCAGAAGCCGCGCGTTCGCTACGAAGCCGAAGACGCGCAGGTCAATGTGAGCCGCGCCGACGGCAAACCGGAAATCCGTTTCGAGCAGCAGAACAATCAGCAGGCCCGGAACGATCAGGCCGGTCGCACTGCCCAGCAGCAGGCCGACAACGCCAACAGCGACAACGGCGTCGATAACGAGCAGACGGCTGCGGTGTCGCGGAATCAGGCGCGCGACAACGAGACGACGGCCGTTGCCGCCGGGTCTTCCCGGGATGTCCGGCTGACCGTGGGCGACATCAAGGACTACAATATCGTTGGCGCAAACGGCAACGAGCTGGGCGACGTCGAGAACGTCGACAACGTCAACGGTCGCCTCTACGCGGTCGTGACCTCCGGCGGCTTCCTCGGCCTTGGCGAGGATCGCGCTGCGGTGCCGCTGTCGGCGCTTTACGTCACCGACGAAGGGACGCTGCTGGCGCCCGACGTGACCGAGCGGCAGATCGAGGGCATGTCGAACTTCGACAGCAGCCAGTATCGCGATCTGCGCGACGACCAGGTCGTGACGCTCGGAGCCCGCTAAGCGGCAACAGCAGTTGGACACACGATGATCCAACCCGAGAAAGGCCCGTCGGCTCAAGTCGGCGGGCCTTTCGCGTGGCGCCGGCACATTGTGAAATCGGCAAAGAAGAAGCCCGCGCTGCGCAGCGCGGGCTTTCCTATATTGCCGCGGCAATCGCGCGGCTCCGGCCTCGAACAGGCGAGTGCCACGCTCCCTGTTCTTGTCAGGTCGTCACGTCGAACTCGGGATCGACCGGCAACTGCATGGCGGTCACCAGATGGTTTGTCTGGGCGGCCAGTCCGATAATCGCCAGAAGCTCGCCGTGCTGGGCGTCCGTCATACCCTTGGCGCGGGCTGCCGCCGTGTGGGAATGAACGCAATACTGGCAGCCATTGGCCGTCGACACCGCGATGTAGATCATCTCGCGAACCACCGGATCGAGCGCTCCGGGGCCGCCCATCACGGCCTTGAGCCCTTCCCAGGTTCGCTTGAGCAGCGGCGGATCGTTCGCCAGTCCGCGCCAGAAATTGTTGACGAAATCGGATTTTCGCGAGGCGCGGATGTCGTCGAACACCGCCTTGACGATGGGATTCGCCTCGGCCTCCGCGTCGTTCAAGAGCTTGACGGTCGCCATGGTTTCGTTCGCACTCCCTTGCTGTCGCTGTCGATCAGTGCACCGCCGCATACATGATCTTTTCCTCGGTCGCGTCGATCGGCGAGAATTCCTCGACGATGCGCCCCTGCCGGCAGACCAGGATGCGGTCGGAGATGTTCATGACCTCCGGCAGGTACGAGGAGATGACGACCACCGCGAGGCCCGAATCGGCGAGGCTCTCGATGATCTGGTGGATTTCGGCGATGGCGCCGACATCGACGCCGCGCGTCGGCTCGTCGAAGATGATGACGCGCGGGTTCTGCACCAGCCCCTTGCCGATCACCACCTTCTGCTGATTGCCGCCGGAGAGCTCGACCACTCGCGCGTTGTCGTTGATCGCCCTGATGTTGAGCTTTTCCGTCCAGCTCGCCGCGAGCTCGCGCATCTCCTTGAGGCTGATCACCCAGGAGTTCTCGCGCCCGGACGAGAGCACGCCCGAAAACAGGTTTTCCGCGATCGACATCGTTTCGAAGAAACCTTCGCTCTTGCGGTCCTCGGTCACGTAGACGATGCCGTCCTTCATCGCCTCGCGCGGCACGTAGTAGCGAACCGGCCTGTCGTCGAGCTCGATCGTGCCGCCGCGAAGGAAGTCGCGCTTGTAGACGCCCGACACGATCTTGAAGGTCTCCGTGCGTCCCGAACCGACCAGCCCGAACACCCCCGTCACCTGACCCTCGAAGACGGAGAAAGAATTGTTGCGCACCACCGCGCCCATCGAGATGTCCTGCACCGACAGCACGCGCTTGCCGGCGGGGCGGATCCTGCGTCTCGTCGCGCTGCAGGTAGAGCTCCGACGACAGCGAGCGGCCGACCATCGCGGCGATGATCTTGTCGCGGTCGAAAGCCGAGGTGTCGTCGGTCACCACCACCTCGCCGTCGCGCATGATGGTGATGCGGTCGGCGATCAGCAGCGCCTCCTCCAGCGCGTGCGAGATGAAGACGATGGAGACGCCCCGCTTCCTGAGCCGCCGCATGAGGTCGAAGAAGTGGCGCTTCTCCTCGGGCGTCAGCGAGGCGGTCGGCTCGTCGAAGATGATGACCTCGGCATTGTGGTGGACGGCGCGCGCGATCTCGACCATCTGCCGCTTGGCAGCACCCAGCGTCTCGACCATGGCGGCCGGATCGACCGGGAAATTCAGCGACTGCAGGAACTGCTGGGCGGCGATGTAGGTGCCGCGCAGGCGGTTCAGGAAGCTCTCGGTGCCGAGATAGAGGTTCTGCGCGACCGTCATCGACGGCACCAGGCTCGTCTCCTGAAAGACCATGGCAATGCCGGCCTCGAGCGCCTCGTTGGGAGACGCGAAGCTCGTCTGCCGACCGAGATGGTACATCGTCCCGGACGTCGCCTCGACGACGCCGGCCATCACCTTGGTCAGCGTCGACTTGCCGGCGCCGTTCTCGCCGAGCAGCGCGTGGATTTCCCCCTTCTTCAGTTCGAAGTCGACATCCTTGATGGCCGGCGACGCCGCGATAGAGCTTGGTGACGCCCTCCAGCCTGACGATCGTGTCCATGTCAGTGCCTCCCCTGCGCGGCGATGTCCACGGCGACCAGGCAGTCGCCGCCGCGCGAGGCGACGAACAGCCGCCCGTCGTGCTCGACCGCGCTGCAGGTGCCGTGGCGCTCGCCGTTCGAGCGGCTGTGGATGCTGGACAGCGGCAGCATCGCCTCGTCGAGCCGCACGACCATGCCGCAGGACCGGCTCGGCGCCCAAGGCTTGCGCACGCCCATTGTCGTGATGCCGCCGCACTGCAGCGGCTCGAGGAAGCTCTGGCGCGAGGCCAGCGCCGGCGCGATCCAGTATTCGCGCGGCACCTCCGCCATCATGTCGAGCCGGTAGTGCGTCTCCTGCAGGACCAGCTCGATGAGCCGGTTGCGCGGCGCAAACATCGAAAGCCATGCGCCGCCGCCGATCGCCGGCGACAGGCGCGACGGATAGCCCGGCAGATGGTCGGCGACCACGGTGCGAGCTGCCTGCGCCATCGAGACGAAGGAGCCGATGGCGCCAGCTTTCGCTGACGAAGACGCCGTCCCGATCGGCCAGCAGCCCGTAGGGGAAGCCCAGACCGTCTGCCACACGTTGGAAGTTCGCCGAGCCGGGATCGCGGCGCCAGACCGAACCGGAGCGGTTGAGTTCCATCAGGTCGGCGGACCATTCCGACGGCGCGTGCCTGGCCGATCCGTTGGCCAGCCACAGCGTGCCGTCCGGGCCGAAGGCGAGCGCGGTGATGCAGCGCACCTCTGCCGGCAGCGACATCTTCTCGGCATCGATCAGAAGCGAGCCGTCGTCGAGCCCAACCGCGAGTTCGCCCGCCGGCGACACGGCGACGGCGGTGACTGGCGCGGCGAAAGTGTCGAGCTTGTCGGCGCCGCCGCCATCGGGACTGACGGAGAACAGCATGTTTCCGCTGCTGGCGATCAGCCTGCCGTCGAGCACGGCGAGATTGTCGGCCGCGGCAAGTTTCGCCACGAGCGCGGCCTCGTCGAGCAGCGTGTTGGGACGAAAGGCGCCGTCGAGCGGCGGGATCGTGATCGCCTTGCCGCGGAAGAAGTCGAGGATGGGTTCGAAGATCACGGCCGCTTCCCCCAGTAGGAGTCGTAGCTCGTCCAGTTCGGGTCGGCGCCTTCGATCCGGTAGCGGCCGACGCGATTGTTGAGGATGCCGCCGATGAACAGATGGCCCTTGTGTTCGCGCATCGAAGTGACCATCGGGTGCGACACGCCGGAAAGGTCGCCGAAGGTCTCGATGATGCGGCCGGTGTCGTCGAACTTCACCACGCCGCCGGTGTTGATGTTGGGAAACAGCCAGTCGTCCTGCGGCAGGCGACGGGTCATTCGCTTGCGCATGCCGGGATGGCGCAGCGACAGGTCGAAGCTCGGCGTGCGCATGCCGAGCCAGGCCATCCAGTAGGTGCCGTCGGACGCGCGGTTGATGTTGTCGGTGTAGCCGGGCATGTCGCGGATGATGCACTCGGCCTTGCCGGCCTTTGGCCCCTCCAGCCAGTATCGGTGGATGCGGCAGGCCCAGCTCTCGGCGAACAGGATCGACTTGCCGTCATGCGCCAGGCAGACGCCGTTCGTGTAGCGGTAGCCGTCGAGCAACGTGCGCGTCGAGCCGTCCTTCGGATCGTAGACCAGCAGGCGTCCGGTGCCGCGGTTCTCGATGGAATCGAGCGCCCATTCGTGCGCGTCGTAGCGCGTCGTGGAATCGGTGAAATAGATGCGCCCGTCGGGAGCGATGTCGAGATCGTTGGGATCGCGCAGGCGCGCGTCGTCGACGACCGAGCTCCACGAGCGATTGGTCTCGGCGGAAAGCTGCGTCACCTGCGCGGTCGGGCGAGATCGCGTAGAGCCCCATGGCGCCGACGCAGGTTATCAGGTTGCCGTCCCTGTCCATCGCCAGCCCCAGCGGGAACCCGCCGATATGGGCGAACACCTCCCAGCGCTGATAGTCCGGCGCGAAGTAGCGGATGATCTCGCCGTGGCGCGTGCCGCAGTAGAGATTGTCGTCGCGGTCGAGAATGACGTCCTCGGGCCCTTCGAGCTCGCCGAGCCCGATATGCTCGGCCTCCGACAGCTTGTTGTTGAGCTCGTAGGGCGTGCCCGAGCCCGGCACCGCCGACTGCGCCTGACCCATCTTCAGGTAGACCGGCGCGACATAGACCTCGTTGAGCACCTTGTGCCGGTTCTTCAGCCAGCGAATGTCGATGGTCACAGCGACGGCAAGCAGGATGCCGAGCACCATCTGATTGGTGCCCGTGCCGTAGCCGAGCCTGATCAGCCCGTTGGTCATCACCAGCACGATGACGGCGCCCATCAGCGCCTTGGCGACCGAGCCGCGTCCGCCGCCGAGGCTGTTGCCGCCGACCACGGCGGCCGTCAGCGCCAGGATCTCCATGCCCGAGCCCGTGCCGGGCCCGGCCCCGGAAAGGCGCGCGGCGAAGAGGAAGCCCGCCACGGCCGAGCAGAAGCCGGAGAAGACGTAGCTCATGAAGACGGTGCGGCGCACGCGGATGCCGGCGTTGTGGGCCGAGCGCCTGGAGCCGCCCACCGCCAGCAGGTGCCAGCCGGGGCGCGAACGCGTCAGCGCGACATGGGTAATGATCGCCAGCACGATGCGCCGCCAGCACCGGCACCGACAGGCCGAAGATCGTGTCGGCGCCGATGAAGTCCCAGACATCCGACATGGCGCCGGAGAGCTGAACCTGCGAGGCGAAATTGACGACGAGTATGTCGTAGAGGGCGCGGCCGATGATGAAGGTGACCAGCGTCGTCAGGAACGCGCGCAGGCGCAGGAATCCGACCAGGTAGCCGTTGATCGCTCCGAAAACGATGCCGGTAGCCACAGCCGCGACGAAGGCCAGCCACACCGGCAGCTCGAAGATGAAGAACACCGAAACGGTCGAGAATGCCGAAAGCGCAAAGATCGAGCCGACGGAGAGATCGATGCCGCCGCCGAGCATGACGACGCTAAGACCGATCACGACGATGGCGAACTCGCCCAGTTGTCGGGTCGATTCCTGCAGCGAAAACGGATTGAAGAAGCCCGGTATGATGCTGCCGAAAACGGCGAGCGTGACGACCAGGGCCAGGAAGGGGATGGCGTTGTCGATCCAGCGCTTGGTCAGGATTTCGCCAATGAGGTGGTCCGGGATGGCGTTGTAGCGCCAAGCCTGGAAGTTTTCGCGGAAGGACATGAATTCGGTTCGCCGCTCGATGCAGGTGTGGCGGCGGCCGGACCCAAGCCGGCCGCCGCGCGTCGTCAAATGCTATTCGGCGGATGCCTGCTGCTGCAGCGCCTTGAGGCTCCAGCAACTCCTCGGGTTGAGGTTCTCCTTGGTCATCGTCGACAGCAGCGTGTAGATGTAGGTGGACGCCGTCCCCGCAGGCTGGCCGCTCTGCAGCAGGTACTTGATCATCGCCACCATCGCCTCGCTCTCGTTGACGAGCTCGGTGGAAACGACCGCGTCGAAGGTGCCGTCCTGAAGCAGCGCGCAGTCGGTCGTCTCCTCGCCGCCGCCGGTGGTGACGAGATAGACCTTGTCCTGCAGGTTGGCGTCGCGGATCGCGGCGGCCGCACCGGTGGCGTCACCGTCCCAGAAGTCGATGATGCCGCAGATATCGGGATGCTGCTGCAGCATGGTGGTGGTGACGTTGCGCGACGTGGTCGCGTCCCAGTTGGAATCGGGCTTGGCCACGACCTCGAAATCCGGGTGCTTTTTCAGCACCTCCATGACGCCGTCGTACTGGTAGAGGCTGGTGGCGTTGACCTCGTCGCCCTGGACGAGCCCGATCTTCTTCGACGAGTTGTCGCCGCAGCCCTTCACGACCGCCTCCGCCTCGAGCTGGCCGAGCCGGTTCCAGTCGCCGCCGACATAGGCGTCAGCGGGGAAGTTGGCAGGGTTGTCGATGAGGATGACGTAGATCCCCTGCTGCTGCGCCTTCTTCATCAGACGCGAATAGGAGTTGAGATCCGGCGCCATGATGATCAGGACGTCCGGCTTGTCGCCCGACGAGATGGCGGTGGTGATCGCCTGGGCGCCGGCATCGGTGCTCCAGTTCGGATCGCGCGTCTCGAAGGTTCCCCCGAACGCCTCGACCTCGCGCTGCAGGATCGCCGCCCAGCCCTGTGCCAGGTCGAAGCCCATTGCCAGCGGCACCAGCATCACCCGCTTTCCGCTGAGCGCCTTGGAATAGGCTTCGGGCCCGGGATCGGCCGCCTCGGCGCGGTGCACGCCGGCCACAAGCCCGGCGGCAAGCAGGATTGCTGCTGCAAGGAGCATTTGCATATGTCTCATGTCGTTCCCTCTCGGTTTGCCTGGTCCATGATTGCTTTGTCGTCGTCCCGCCTCAGATGTCCCCCTGTTGCGAGGTCTGCTCGTCGCGCGGATTGATGAGACCATCGAGGATGATGGCGCCGAGCAGGATCGTCGACTTGATGAGGTTCTGGTAGAGCAGCGGAATGTCGAGGATCGTCATCGCGTTGAGCATGATGCCGATCAGCGCCGCGCCGAACAGCACGTTGCGCACCCCGCCCCTGCCGCCCGAAAGCCCGATGCCGCCGATCACCGTGACCAGGACGATGTCGTAGAGCAGCGTGGAGTTGACCACGCGGGTGTTCATGGAATGCAGGCTGGCCGCGGTCAGGAGGCCGGCCACGAAGGCGATGACCGCCGAAATCACGTAGCGCAGCACCAGCATGGGCCGCACCGGAATGCCGGCGATGCGCGCCGCGACCGGGTTGTCGCCGGCGTAATAGACGTAGCGGCCCCACTTCGTGTAGCGCAGGAACAGGAAGATGACGAAGGCGAAGGCGGCGAAGATGAACACCTCGACCGGGATGCCCGCATAGCGGACGCCGCCCAGAAGCTCGACCCAGTGGCCGGTCGGCACCGGCACCGCGTCCTGGGTGATGAGCTGCGAGCGCACGTAGCCGAAGACCAGCGAGCCGGTCGCCAGCGTCACGAAGATCGCCGGGACGTCGGCATAGGCGACGAGGAACCCGTTGAGCAGGCCGACGGCGATGACGCCTGCGAGCGCCAGCGGCAAGGCCTCGATCTCGCTCATTCCGCTGTTGAGGAGCTGCAGGTACCAGGCCACCGACATCGCCATGATGGCCACGGCCGAAAGGTCGATGCCACGACCGATGATGACGACCGCCATTCCGAGCGCCAGGATGCCGAGCACGGACACCGAGCGCACGATGGCCACGAGATTGTCGGTCTGAAAAAAGCCGGGCAGGCCCACGGAGGCGGCGACGAAGATCGCGATGGCCGTCAGCAGAACGATGCGCTCCTGATTGAGCGCGCTCCAGCCTGACGATCCGAGCTTCCCCATCCGTGCCCCCTACATGCCCAATGTTCTTCTTGCGCGGTGCATGCACATGAACCGGCGAAGCTTAGCGCCCGCGCAACCCGGCCGTCCATTGAAAGTTTCCGGTCGCTCTGCCGGTTTCCCTACGCAGCCGAGAGTTCCTCGACCATGGCGTCGCGCATCACGAATTTCTGCGCCTTGCCGGTAACCGTCATCGGCAGGGCATCCTTGAAGCGCACGTAGCGCGGGACCTTGTAGTGCGCGATCTGCCCCTGGCAGAAGGCCTTGACCTCGTCTTCCGTCATCGTCTCGCCGGGATGCAGCACGATCCAGGCGCAGACCTCCTCGCCGTATTTGGCGTCGGGAACGCCGAACACCTGCACTTCGGCGATTTTCGGATGGCGATAGATGTATTCTTCGATCTCGCGCGGATAGATGTTCTCGCCGCCGCGGATCACCATGTCCTTGACGCGCCCGACGATGCGGCAGAAGCCACGCGCGTCGATGGTGGCCAGGTCGCCGGTGTGCATCCACCCTCCCCGGTCGATCGCCTCGCGCGTGCGCTCCTCATCGTTCCAGTAGCCGCGCATCACCGAGTAGCCACGGGTGCACAATTCGCCCTGCACACCGACATCGACGGTATGGCCGCGCTCGTCGACGATCTTGACCTCGACATGCGGATGGATGCGGCCGACGGTCGAGACACGGTCCTCCAGCTCGTCGGCCATGCCACTCTGGAAGGAGATCGGGCTGGTCTCGGTCATGCCGTAGCCGATCGTCACCTGCGGCATGTGAAGCGAGCTGACGACGTGACGCATCACCTCGATCGGGCACGGGGCGCCGGCCATGACGCCCGTCCGCAGGCTCGAATAGTCGTGCCTGCGGAAATCGGGGTGGTCGAGCATCGCCACGAACATGGTGGGCACGCCATAGAGACCCGTGCAGCGCTCCTCCGAAACCGCCTCCAGCGTCGCCGCCGGCTCGAACGCCTCGCCCGGAAACACCATCGACGAACCTGTCGTCACGCAGCCGAGCGTGCCGAGCACCATACCGAAGCAATGGTAGAGCGGCACGGGGATGCACAGCCGGTCCGTCTCGGTGAAATCCATCGTCCTGACAGTGAAATAGGCGTTGTTGACGATGTTGTAGTGCGTGAGCGTCGCGCCCTTCGGCGATCCCGTCGTGCCGCTGGTGAACTGGATGTTGATAGGGTCGTCGGGATCGAGCGAGCGCGTGATCGCGTCGAGCCGCAACTGCTGCGCAGGACCGCCGGTTCGCGACACCTCGTCGAAATTGAACATGCCGGGGCTCTTGTCCGCCCCCATGCGGATCACGGTCTTGAGCTGCGGCAGCTTGGCCGCCGCGAGCGCGCCCGGGCGGCACGAGGCGAGTTCCGGAGCGAGTTGTCCGATCGCCTCCAGATAGTTCGACTTCTTGAAGCTGGCGGCCGTCACCAGCGCCTTGCAGCCCACCTTGTTGAGCGCGTATTCGAGCTCCGACACGCGGTAGGCCGGGTTGATCGTGACCAGCACGGCGCCGATCCGCGCCGTCGCGAACTGGGTGATCAGCCATTCGGGCCGGTTCGGCGACCAGATGCCGACTCGGTCGCCGGGCTCGATGCCGAGGCTCAGCAAGCCGCTGGCGAAAGCGTCGACCTCCCGGTCGAGATCGTAATAGGTGTAGCGCCTGCCGAACGCGCGGAACACGGCCGCCTCGCGGGGGCCGAAGCGCGAGACGGTCTCGGCGAAGACCTGCGGGATCGTGGCGCGGCGCAACGGCACCGAGCGGTCGCCCGACACGTACGACTTGCCGTCCACGGGCGCGATGGTGGCGCCGGATGCCGCCGCGTCGCCGGGATGGTCGAAGAAGCTGGTCGACAGCTTTCCGGCCATGGATTCCGACAGAATGGTCATCGCTTTCCTCCCGTGCAATGCCTGCCGGCGCGTCCTTCCGCCTACATGGCCCGCCAGTCGCCCAGCGACTCGAAGGCGCCGGCGGCGCGGTAGATCGTGCTTTCCTGGTAGTGCCTGGCGATCAGCATCATTCCCACCGGCAGGCCCTGGCTGAGACCGCAGGGCACGCTCATCGCCGGGTGGCCGGACGTGTCGAACGGACAGGTGTTGCCGACCATCTCGAAGGCGCGCTGGATCTGCACCGCCAGCGGCTCGTCGGGTGCCGGCAGCGGCTGCGCCTTCATCGGCGTCGTCGGCATCAGCAGCAGGTCGTATTTCGCCAGCGCGTCGTCATAGGCCTGGCGCAAGAGGCGGCTGAGGTTCTGTGCCTTGGCGTAGTAGTGCCCGCGATACTGCTTCTGCATGTATTCGCCGACGAACATCGATATCTTCAGGCTCTTCGACAGCTCGTTCGCCCGCGCCCGCCAGTTCGAATGGTAGTCGAGCAGGCTGGTGACGTAGAGCCCCTCCCAACCGGTTGCGAAACCGTTGCCGTGCATCATGATGTCGGTGAGGCCCTCGAGCGCGATCGGCGTCCAGATCGCCGCGCCGGTGAGGTGCATGGGGATCGACACCTCTTCCACCATCGCCCCGAGAGAGCGGAATTTCTCGCCCGCCTGCCGCACCTTGGCGTCGACATCGGCCTCCGATTCCGGGCGCCCGAAGCCTTCCTTCACGAGACCGATGCGCAGGCCCGACGCGCCCATGCCGACGGCCTGGGTATAGCGGTCGACCTTCGGGCAATACTGGCGCGGATCGAGCCCGTCTTCGCCGGCGATCACCTCCAGGAGCAGCGCATTGTCGCGCACCGTCGCTGTAATCGGGCCGGCATGGTCGATCGTCGGCTCGATCGGCATGATGCCGGTATAGGGAACCAGCCCGTGCGTGGCCTTCATGCCGTAGGCGCCGCAGACCGAGGCCGGCATGCGGATCGAGCCGCCCTGGTCGCCGCCGATCGCCATCTCGACCTCGCCGGCGCCGACCAACGCGCCGCAGCCCGACGACGAGCCCGACGCGTTGTAGCCCATGCGATAGGGGTTGTGGACGGGACCGGTCGCGTTGGTGTGGCTTCCCGCCGACAGGCAGAAATACTCGCAATGAGCCTTGCCGAGGATGGTGCCGCCTGCGTCGAGGATGCGCGTCACCACGGTGGCGTCGACGTCCGGCACATAGCCTTCCAGCGTCGAGGCGCCGTTCATCATCGGCACGCCGGCAAGACACACATTGTCCTTCAGCACGATCTTCTTGCCCGAAAGCGGGCCCGAGGCCGCACCGCGCACCTCCGACTTCACGTACCATGCGTTCATCGGGTTTTCGGCGCCGGAGGGCCGATAGCCGGGGGTGCGCGGGTATTTCACCTTCGGCAGATTGTCCGGCATCGCGTCGATGATGTCGTAGGCCTGGAAGTTGGACTCCATCAGCGTCAGGTAGTCGAGCATCTCGCGCTCGCCCATCGACATGCCGAGCCCGTGCACGACGTCGCGCATCTGCTCGAGGGTTGGCCTTCTGACGCTCATGCGTGCCTCCGTGGGACCGGCGACCGGCCGGGCATGACTGGAATCCTGGGAACGGCGCGGCTCCGGTGCCCGCCTGGTATCGACAAAGCCGCCATTCGTGCCGGCCACGACGGTGACTGGCGCGGCTGCTTCGGCTGGCGCGTGGGCCCGGGCAGAAGGCTGGGCCGGCGCACCGCCGCGGGTGCGGCGCACGCCGCCAAAGCCGAGGAACTCCTCGATCTGGCGCGGATCGCTGAGCGAGGCGCCGTCGAACTCGGCAATGATCCTGCCGCGCTCGAGGATGAGCACGCGGTCGGCGAGCGCGCTGATGAAGTCGAAATTCTGTTCCACGAGCAGGATGGTCAGGCCGCGGCTCGTGCGCAGCCTCTGCAGGGTCTCTTCCATCTCCTCGATGATGCTCGGCTGGATGCCCTCGGTCGGCTCGTCGAGAAGCAGCAGCCACGGATCGGCCATCAGACCGCGCGCCAGCGCCAGAAGCTGCTGTTCGCCGCCCGACAGCGCGCCGCCCTCGCGGTCGAGAAGCCGGCGGATGCGTGGAAAATCGGAGAGCACGCTTTCGAGCGTCTCCTCCTCGCCAGCCTCGCCGTTGTGCTGCCAGGCGAGCCGCAGATTGTCGCGCACCGAGAGCTTGGGAAAGATGCCGCGGCCCTGCGGGATGTAGCCGAGCCCCCGCAGCGAACGGTGATGCGGCTTCAGCCGCGTGATGTCCTCGCCGGCGAGCGAGATCGAGCCGGCGCGCGCCGGCAGGAAACCCATGATCGTCTTGAGCAGGGTCGACTTGCCCATGCCGTTGTGGCCGAGAATCCCGACGATCTCGCCATCCGCCACATGCAGGTCGATGCCATGCAGGATCGGTATCCGTCCGTAGGAGGCGGCCAGTGACCTGACTTCGAGCGCCTTGTCGCCAGCCATCGCCGCTAAGCCTTCTTGCCGAGATAGACGTCGCGCACTGCCTGATCGCGCATCACCGTCTCGACGTCGTCCTCGATCAGGATGCGGCCCTGGCTGAACACGGTGACCTTCCTGGCGATGGAGCGGATGAACTGCATGTCGTGCTCGACGATGATGATGGCGGCCTCCCGGTTGAGTTCGGCGACGATGTCGGCCATGCGGCCCACCTCCTCCGCCGTCATCCCGGCCGCCGGCTCGTCGAGCAGGATCAGCCAAGGCTCGGCGGCGATGACGATGCCGAGCTCGACGCGCTGGCGCTCGCCATGCGACAGCCGGCCGACGAGCGATTTGGAGATGGGCCCGAGGTCGAGCCGCTCGATGGCGTCGTCGGCGAGGTGCCGCGCCTTCTCCTGACCATGGGTGCGGTGGGCCGACAGCCAGATGTTCTCGCGCACCGAGAGACCGTCCATGACGCTTGGCACCTGCGTCTTCACGCCGATGCCGAGCCGGGCGACGAAGTGCGGGTCCCAGCCGGTGGTCTCCTCGCCTTCGATGAAGACGTGACCGCCGGTCGGCTTGAGCTGGCCAGTCAGGCACTTGAAGAAGGTGCTCTTGCCCGCGCCGTTCGGCCCGATCAGGCAGCGCAGTTCCCGGCGATCGAGACGGAAATCGACATTGTCGACGGCGGTGACCCCGCCGAACTGCATGGTCAGCCCGCGCGTCTCGACCACGCTAGACATTCGCTGTGCTCCGCTGACGGCGGCGCACCCGAGTCCCCGCGGCCGGGCGACGGCGCATGAGACCGGAGCGCTGCCACAGCAGGCCGATCGACGGCACCACGCCGCGCGGCAGGAACAGCACCGACAGGACCAGGATCAGGCCGAGGATCGAGCGTGCTGTCGATCTGGGCCTGCTGCCCAAGCAGGAACTTGAGGAACGCCAGGATCATCGCGCCGATGACGGGCCCCGTCAGCGTGCCGAGACCGCCGACGATGCACCACACGATGATTTCGGCTGACTGCGCCAGCGAGAACATGCCAGGCGTGACGATCTCGGCCCAGGAGGCGAACAGTGTGCCGGCAAGGCCGGCGATCGCGCCGCCGACCGAAAACAGCACCGTCTTGCGGAAGCGGATGTCGTAGCCCATCAGCTCGACCCGCTGCTCGTTTTCGCGAATCGCCACGGCGACGCGGCCGAAGGGGCTGGCGATCAGCCAGCGCATCAGCGCGTAGACGACCAGCAGCGTGATCGGCACAGAAATAGTAGAAGCTGCGGTCGTAGATGTACCAGTTCGGATAGCCCGGCACGTTGAGCGTCTGGAAGCCGGGTATCCCGTTGAAGCCGCCGAGTCTGGCGGTACCGATCACGTATTCCGGTCCGGCCGTCGAGTTGACGAACTTGAACAGGATCAGCGTCACCACCAGCGTGATGACGCCGAGATAGACGTCCGACAGACGACCGTAGAACATCATCGCCCCGAGAACGAAGGCGAAGGCCGCCGGCACCGCGATGCCGAGCAGGAAGGGAACCGTGCTCTCGCCGACATTGATCGCGGCGATCGCGTAGGCGTAGGCGCCGAGGCCGAAGAAGGCGGCCTGGCCGAAGCACAATATGCCGCCGAAACCCCAGATCAGGCCCAGGCTGAGCGCCAGCAGCCCGTAGATGATCAGCACCGTCAGCGTGTAGGTGTCGATCAGCGACGGGCCGACCAGCATCGCCACCAGGGCGATGACGATAACTGTCGTCGCGTGGCGGAACTCCGATCCCGCCATCACATGCTGCCCCTGAAGAAGCGGCCGGTGATGCCCTGCGGAAGCAGTCGCAAGAGCACGACCGCGGCGACCAGAAGCGCGATCTCGCCGACCATCGAGTTCACCGAGAAGGTGAAGATCTGCGATACGAGGCCGAACAGCGTGGCGCTCGACAACAGCCCGGCGATCACCGACGCACCACCCGAAATGACGGTGATGAAGGCCTTGGCGATGTATTGCGTGCCGGATGTCGGCACCAGGCCGACCAGCGGCGTCAACACGCCGCCGGCAAGCCCGGTCAGCGCCGAACCCGCGAAGAAGGTCAGCATGTAGACGGTGTCGGGGCTGTAGCCGAGCGCGGAGGCCATGTCGGAGCGCTGCATCGTGCCGCGTGCGATCAGGCCCCAGCGCGTGCCCGACAGCACGGCGTAGATCGCCACGACCATCACGATGGTCACGACGATGACGAAGAGATTGTAGCCGTTGACCTGGTAGTCACCGATCGGGAAGCCCTCGATCGGCACCGAGATGCCGGTCGTCGTGTTGCCGAAGATCAGCGTCGCCAGGCCGATCAGCAGCAGACTCAGCCCCCAGGTCGCCAGCATCGTGTCGATCAGCCGGCCGTAGAGGAAGCGGATGACGAGGCGTTCGATGACCAGGCCGAGTATGCCGACGACCAGCGGCGCGACGACCAGCATGGCGACATAGACGTTCACGCCCGCATGCACCGCAACGAGGGTCGCGTAGCCGCCGACCATCATGAACTCGCCGTGGGCGAGGTTGATGACCCGCATCATGCCGAACACCACCGCCAGCCCGGCGCTGATCAGGACGAGCAGGGCGATGGAGTAGACCACCTGGATTGCGATGACGACTGCGAGATCCACCTTCCCACCTTTCCGGCCCCGTCACGGGACGAGCGCCACGCAGGCGCGCACCGGTCCTGCCCGGCGGCGTCATCCGCCGCCGGTTCGCGATGACAGCGGCGGGGCCGGACGCCCCGCCGTCATGCTCAGATCTTGATTTCGTACTGCTGGTTGTCGTCCGGGTTGGCCTGGAGGTCGCAGACCGCCTGTGTGTCGACGGGCTGACGCTGCGAGTAGCTCTTCAGCACCTTCATCGACTGGTTCTCGAATTCCATCAGGTGGACGTCCAGGATGGCGTGGTGCGTCTTCGGATCGATCGTCACCTTGCCGGCCGGACCGTCGATCGACAGCCCGCCCTCGATCGCCTCGAGAACCTTTGTTCGGTCGGTGGAGCCGGCGTTCTTGACGGCCTGAGCCCAAAGCTGGATGCCCTGGTAGTTCGACACGGCGAGTTCGTGGATGAGCGAGGTGTCGCCATATTTGTCGGTCCAGGCCTTCAGGAAGGCCTCGTTGACCGGCGAGTCGATCTCCGGCGAATAGTTGTAGGTGACGAGAATGCCGTTGCCTTCCTCGGGCGTCAGCACCTTGTGCTCGTTGCCGAGGCCGAGCGTCGTCGACGCCATCGGGATCTTCGACTTCATGCCGGCCGCCGCCCACTGGCGGAAGAAGGACATGTGGGGGCCGCCGACGAGCGCGCACACGACGATGTCGGGCGCCGCGCTCTGGATCTTGGCGATCGTGGCGCCGAAATCGGAGACGTCGAGCGGGAAGAAGTCGGTCTGCAGAATCTCGCCACCGGCATCCTCGGCGTATTTCTTCATCCAGCGCGCGGTGATCTGGCCGTAATTGTAGTCGGCGGCCAGGATGTAGATCTTCTTGCCCCACTTCTCGATGGCCGCCGGCATCAGCACCTCGACCTGCTGCGCCGGCGTAACGCCGTCGATGACGATGTTGCGGTCGCAGACGCCGCCCTCGTAGACCACGTTGTAGAAATAGAGGATCTGGGCCTTGTGAAGTGTCGGGCGTATCGCTTCGCGCGAGGCCGACAGGATGCCGCCGTGCACGACGTCGACCTTGTCCTGGCGGACCAGCTTCTGGGCATACTGGGTGTAGAGCGCCATGTCGGACTGGGTGTCGTAGGAGACGATATCGACCTCCTGACCGTTGAGCCCGCCGGCGGCATTGATCTGGTCGACGGCGAGCCGCAGCGCCATGTCCATCGGCTTGCCGTAGGCGTCGAAGATGCCCGACGTGTCGAGCAGCGAGCCGAGCTTGATCTTGTCGGCCCCGAATGCCTTGCCGACGATCGCCGGCATGGCGACTGAACCCAGTGCGGCGGCCGAGCCGGCGGCGAGGAACGTGCGTCTGCTGATGGTCATTTCAACTGCTTCCTTCTCAAGTGTTCCCGATTGTCAGTTGTCTTTCTTGGTGCGCGTCGCCGCGGCGGCGCGTCCCGCCGCGTCGGCGGTGCGGCCGGCGAGCTGGGCGTCGAAATCCAGCCCGATCTCGTCGCCGATCTTCTTCATCATCGGCAGTTGCACCGACATGCCGAGGATGGATTCCAGCGCCTGGTTGAACGGCGAGCTGTCGCCGCCTCCGCCCGATCCGCCGCCATTGCCGCCAAGCCCCGCGATCTGGTTGATGCGGATGGATTCGATCTTTTCGACCGGCTTCATCATCTGCGCGGCGATCTCGGGCAGGCGGTCGAGCTTGTGCGTCTCCAGCCGCGCCCGCAGCAACGCATCGCTCTGCTGGTTTTCGGCCTCGAACTGGGCGCGCATGCCCTCGGCTTCGGCGACCAGCCGGCCGCGCTCCGCGTTGCCGCGGAATTCCGTGGCCTCGCCTTCGGCCTTGGCGATCGCGAGAATCGAGCTCGCCTTCGACTTCGTCCTGGTGTCGTCGACATCGGCCTCCTCGGCCGCCCGCAGCAGCGCCAGCTTGCGGGCCCGCTCGGCCACCGCGACCTCCTTGGAGGTCTGCACCTCTTCCTGCGCCTGCACGATCTTCAGCCGTGCCGTCTCGGTCTTGGCCTGCTCGAGCGTTTCCTCGGCACGCTTGCCGGCGATCAGGATGGCGTTGTCGATCTTGTTCTGCTCGACCTCGGTGATGGCCTCCATCTCGCGCTTGCGCAGGTGCAGGTCGCGCTCGATCTCGGCCTGCTTGGTCTGGCGCTCGCGCTCGATGCGCGCCTCCTCCGACAATGCACCGGAACGCGTCCGGGCCGTCTCGATCTCGGTGTCGGCGCGAATGCGCTGCTGCTCGATGTCGAGCCGCTTGGCGATCTCGGTGTTTTCCTGCTCGCGCTCGATCGAAAGCCGCTCCTTGGCCTGTTCGAGCTGGCGCCGGCGGATGGCGATGTCGGTGTCGGCCTCGACGTTGATGCGCGCCTTGCGGTTTTCCGAGATCAGCTCGGCCAGCCGGCGCATGCCGACGGCGTTGAAGGCGTTGGTGTCGTCAAGTGCGGAGAACGGCGTCTGGTCCAGCCGCACCAGCGAGACGGAGTCGACCATGAGCCCCGAGTTCGAAAGGTTTCGGGCCAGCCGCTCGGCCACCGCCGCGACATAGCCCGTGCGGTCCTCGTGCAGCGCGTCCATGGTGCGCACCGCCGCCTCGCCCTGCACCGCGTCGATCAGCTTGCCCGACAGCAGCACCTGCATCTCGTCCTCGCGAAAGGCCTTGGAGCCGAACGCCTGTGCGGCAGTGGCGATGCCCTCCACGGTCGGCTCGACGCGGACGTGGAACTCGACCGCCACGTCGACGCGCAACCGGTCGGCGGTGATCGGCGCCACGTTGCCGGTGCGCTCGACGGTCAGCCGCAGCGAGCGCATGTTCATGCGGTCGATCTTGTGCAGGAACGGAAGCGCCAGCGCGCCGCCGTCGATGACGATCCTGCGGCCGCCCGCGCCGGTGCGGATCAGCGCCGTGTCGCGCGTCGACTTGGCGTAGAAGCGGTTCATGACGACGATCGCCACGATGGCCAGCACGATGAGCGCCAGAACGAGAACGGTCCAGTACAAGTCGGCCTCCTGTCGAGGCGGTCCCCTTGCCGCCATTTATTTGAATTGGAAAACGTCTAGCGCCTGAAATTTTCCGTTTCAAGCTTTTTGTTTTCCAATTCAAGCAAAACGACGCAGCTCGACCGGAAGGAGGCGATGCAGCCGTCTAGGACAGCTTGTCGATGATGTGGAACAGGTGACCGTCGGCGCGCGACAGGTAGATCGTCATGTCCTTGCGGTCGTTGGAGTGGAAGCTGCCGCCGCGCGCGCTGCGGTATTGTATCGGCCCACTGCCACCGCGCCGTCGCTGCTCGTGCATGGCGGCGTAAAAATGGATACCCTCGTAGAGCGACTGCCCGAGCGCGTTGAGTGCCGGCGGGCAGCCCTCGTGGATAGATCGGTAGCGCTCCTTGAACTCCTCGTTCCCGTCCGTGGAGAGCGAGGCGAAATAGGACGAGGCGGCGAACAGGCGCTTGGTGTATTCGGCGCCCGTTGCCATCAGCACGTTCTCCTCGATCGCCGTGGAAAAGCGGAAGATGCGGCGGTCGAGCCCCATCTGGCCGAAGGCGCGGTTGAAATCGACCGCATCCTGGCCGACCAGCGACACCAGCACGATGTCCGGCCTGGTTTCGGCGACGCGCTCCACCAGCCATTCGGGATGGTCGAAGCCGAACGGAACGTAGCCTTCGAACGTCACCTCGCCCCCGCATGCGGCGATGCTGTGCCGCGCCACGGCATGCGAGGAGCGCGGCCACACGTAGTCGTTGCCGATCAGCGCCCAGCGCCGCACCTTCAGCCTTCGCGACAGCTCGCGTATCGCCGGCTGCAACTGGTCGGCCGGCGTCTCGCCGATCGTGTAGACATTGGGGCTGTGCTCGTTGCCCTCGTAGAGCGGCGTGTAGACATAAGGGATGCGGCCGCGCACTACCTTGTTGAGGCGCTGCCGCACCGAGCTGACGTTCATGCCGACGATGGCCTCGATGCTGCCCTGCTCGATCAGCTCGGAGAGTTCGCGCTCCAGCTTGCCGCCGGTGGAATCGTCGGAATCCAGGAAGAGCGGCACCAGCGGCGCGCCGGAAATGCCCGCGCGCTGGTTGATCTCGTGAATTGCAAGCTGCGCGCTGGAAATGCAGGAAGGGCCCCAGATTCCGGCCGAGCCGCTCATCGGCGCCAGCACCGCGACCGCATGCTCCCGGGGAAACGCCGCACTGCGCCGTCTCGACCGGATCTTCGGTCCGACGGCGTCGCAATCGTCCAGCGCTGTCGCTCGCCCTAGAAGCTGTTGCACGGCGCTCTCAGTCGCCTTCCCCCGAAAAAGGACTGGATAGCTTTCCAATTCAAATATATTAGACCGAATTCAACGGGCGTGGCAACTCGTTCGCGTGCCGTGCGCCCGATTCGGATCAGGAGAAAACCAGTGTCGACCCAGGGCCAGACCGACAGGCTCGCCTATCTGATCGCGAAGCTCCACCGCTTCGTGCACAACGGGCTGGAAAGCCGCCTGCAGGAGCATGGCGTCAGCGTCGAGCAATGGCGTGTCCTGGAGACGCTCTCCCGGCGCGAGGGATACCCGATGGGAGAACTGGCGAGTGCGGTGCTCATGAACCATCCGGCGCTCACCAAGATGATCGACCGCATGGTTTCGAGCGGTCTCGTGCACCGCGCCCCCGACCCCGCCGACCAGCGGCGCGTGCTGGTCTACGGAACCGAACGCGGGATCGCGGTGACGCAGAAGCTGCGCTCGATCGTGCAGGAACACGAGCGCGATCTTGGCCGGCTTCTCGACTCCGCGTCCATCCGCAACGTGGAATCGATGCTCGACCGGGCCGGCGCTGCGCTGGCGGAGCAGAGCTAGACGCGCGGCAAAGCCAGCCCTCTTCCGCCCAGCCGAAACCACAGGGTTGTCTGACCCTGTTGCCAGCTCCGCTGCGCCGCCATTGCGTGGATGCCGAGGGGCCGCGAGGCCGTATTGAACGGCCGATCGTTGGTTGTTTCGTCGCAGGCTGGCAATATGTAGAATTGCGCAATGGCGACCCGAACGAGCCGTCCGCGGCAGCGGGCCGGCATTCGCGGCGCGTTCCGGGCAGGCCCGGCCGGATCGGTTATCCTCAGGAAATTGACTTTTTCCAATCGACGTGAATAACGTCGAAGCGAGGAGACCACATGGCTTATCGCCCGACAGAGCAGATCATCCACAAGGCCGCCTGGCTCTACTACACGCACGGGCTGCGGCAGGACGAGGTCGCCCAGCGGCTGGACATTTCCAGGGCCTCGGTGGCGCTCTACCTGCGGCGCGCGCGCGAGGCCGGCATCGTCAACATCTCGACGTCCACGCACCTGTTCCGTCACGAGGCCCTGGCGCGGCGACTCGAGGACGCGTTCGGCCTCGACACGGTGTGGCTGACCGGCCAGGACGGCATGGGCCTCGAGCCGGCGGCGGAAGTGCCTGCAGTGGCAGCCAGCGTGTTTCTCGAGATGGTCGGCAACGGCGCGCGCATCGGGGTCGCCTGGGGCCGAACCGTCTACGCCATGGCCGACGCGATGGCCCATGCCGACCTCACGGGCGTCACGGTCGTCGAATTGTGCGGCAATCTCGGCGCGCCCTATGCCTACCGGCCGGACCAGTGCACGATGGAGATCGCGCGCCGGCTCAACGCCAGGGGCCTCAATTTCTACGCGCCGCTGGTGCTCTCGACGGAAAAGCTGGCGGCCGAACTGCGCGAGGAGCCGGTGATCCGCGAGCAGCTCGACAGCATCGCGGAATGCGATCTGGCGCTCTATTCGGCCGGCACGCTCGACGACGACAGCCACGTCATCCTGTGCGGCGCAATCACGCCGCCCGAACTGGCGCGGCTGAAGCGGCAGGGGGCGGCGGGCATCATCGCCGGCCAGATCATCGCCGCCGACGGCTCGGCGCTCGCCTGCGACTACAACCGCCGGGTCATCTCGGCGGACCTCGATTCCCTGCGCGCCATCCCGAAGCGGCTGATGGTGGTGCAGGAGGACGCCAAGCTGGAGCCGCTGAAGGCGGCGCTCGCAGGCGGGTTCGTCACGCATCTGGTTGCGACCTCGGCGATGGCCGAACGGCTGCTGGCCCACGCAGAGGCCGCGCAGCCGGTCGACGCCGGCGCCTGAGCGGGCGCGACCGCAGCACGAAACAAGCAACATGACGGGAATTCGATGAAGAACCTCTGGGACGATGCCGAAGCCGAACGCGTGGTGAAGGCGCAGGCCGAAAAGGGCGTGCCGCGCGACCTGGCGCTGCGCGTCTACACGACCAGGCTGCTCGGCGGCGAGCCGCGGCTGGTGCTGCACGGCGGCGGCAACACCTCGCTGAAGACGACGGCCACGGACATTCTGGACGAGGAATGGCAGGTGCTGTGCGTCAAGGGCAGCGGCTGGGACATGGGCGTGATCGAGGCGCCCGGCCTGCCGGCGGTCAAGCTCGCGCCGCTCCTGAAGGCGCGCAGGCTGGACGCGCTTTCGGACGAGGACATGGTGGCGCTGCAGCGCGCCAATCTGATCGATCCCGCCTCGCCCAACCCGTCGATCGAGACGCTGCTGCACGCCTTCCTGCCGCACAAATTCGTCGACCACACGCACTCGACGGCGATCCTGGCGCTGGTCGACCAGAACGACAGCGAGGAAGTCTGCCGGAAACTGTTCGGCAAGCGCATGGGCTTCGTGCCCTACATCAAGCCGGGGTTCGACCTCGCCAAGGCGGCGGCGGAAGTCTACGACGCCGATCCTTCGGTCGAGGGGCTGATCCTCGACAAGCACGGCATCTTCACCTTCGCCGAGGACGCGAGAACCGCCTATTCGCTGATGATCGAGTTCGTCACGATGGCCGAGGAGCACGTGGCGAAGTCCGGCAAGGAACCGTTCGCGCAGGTGAAGCTGCCCGACGACATCGCGTCGGCGGCGGAGATCGCGCCGCTGCTGCGCGGGGCGGTGGCCGTCGCCAAGGGCGAAGGGCGGTACGACCGCATGGTCAGCGAGTTCCGGTCTTCCGAGGCGATCATGGCCTTCGCCAACGCCGAAAGCGCGGAGGACCTTTCGCTGCGCGGTGTGTCGACGCCCGACCTGTCGATCCGCATCAAGACCGGGCCGCTGGTGCTGCCCGCCCCGGAGGCCGGCAAGCTCGACGGCTACCGTGCCGTGATCGAGGAACGGGTCGCCGCCTTCTCGGACCGCTACCGCGCCTATTTCGAGGAGAACGACGGGCGCGACGAGGTTTCGCGCACCATGCTCGACCCGATGCCGCGGCTGACCTTCGTGCGCGGCGTCGGCATGTTCGGCCACGGCCGCTCGATGAAGGAAGCGAGGATCGCGGCCGATGTCGGCGAGATGCTGATCGAGGCGATCAAGGGCGCGGAGGCGATCGGCTCGTTCCGTCCGCTGCCGCTGTCGGACCTGTTCGAGCTCGAATACTGGTCGCTGGAGCAGGCCAAGCTCGCCGCCAACAAGCCGAAGCCGCTGTCGGGCCAGGTGGTGCTGGTGACCGGCGGAGCCGGCGCCATCGGCGCGGCGACCGCGAAACTGTTCGCGAGCCAGGGCGCGCATGTCGTGGTCGCCGATCTCGACGGCAGACAAGGCCGCCGAGGCCGCCAAGCAGGCCGGCAACGCCTCGATCGGGGTTGCCTGCGACGTCACCGACCCGGCTTCCGTGCGCGCCGCGTTCGACAACGCGGTCGAGGCCTTCGGCGGGGTCGACATCGTCATCTCCAACGCAGGGGCCGCCTGGCAGGGCAGGATCGGCGAGCTCGACGACGCGACGCTCAGGAAAAGCTTCGAGCTCAATTTCTTCGCCCACCAGTCGGTGGCGCAGAACGCGGTGCGCGTCTTTTCCATGCAGGGCACCGGCGGCGTGCTTCTGTTCAACACCTCCAAGCAGGCGGTGAACCCCGGCGCCAATTTCGGCGCCTACGGCCTGCCGAAGGCGGCAACGCTGTTCCTGTCGCGGCAATACGCGCTGGAA
The DNA here is from genome assembly GCA_963816435.1 of uncultured Alphaproteobacteria bacterium. Classification (GTDB taxonomy): domain Bacteria; phylum Pseudomonadota; class Alphaproteobacteria; order Rhizobiales; family Rhizobiaceae; genus CAWFKS01. The sequence goes on along the minus strand of CAWFKS010000013.1, from coordinate 112,509 downwards.
TACGGCGCGATCGGCGTGCGCTCCAACGCCGTCAATGCCGACCGCATCCGCTCGGGCCTGCTGACCGACGACATGATCGCCAGCCGCTCGAAGGCGCGCGGCGTCTCGGAGGCCGACTACATGGCCGGCAACCTGCTCGGGCTGGAGGTGACGGCCGAGCACGTCGCACAGGCCTTCCTCGCCGAGGCGTTGGCCGAGCGCACCACGGCCGACGTCATGACGGTCGACGGCGGCAATATCGCCGCAGCACTCAGGTAAACGGGAGACGCGCCATGAAAGTCGGAGACCGGCACTACCGCTCGATCTGGCCCGCCAGCGACGGAACCGCCGTCGAGGTGATCGACCAGCGCCGCCTGCCGCACGAATTCTCGGTCGAGCGGATCGACACGGTCGAGGGCATCGCCGCCGCGATCAAGGACATGTGGGTGCGCGGAGCGCCGCTGATCGGCGTTGCGGCGGCCTACGGCGTCGCTGTCCGCATGGCGAAAGACCCTTCCGACGCCGCCCTCGACGACGTCTGGGAGGTGCTGCACGCCACCCGCCCGACGGCGATCAATCTGCGCTGGGCGCTCGACGATCTGCGCGCGCTGCTGCGCCCGCTTCCCGAAGCCGAGCGCGCCGAAGCGGCTTGGAAGCGCGCCGGCGAGATCGCCGACGAGGACGTCGAGCTCAACCGGTCCATCGGCCGCAACGGACTGGCCGTGATCCGCGACATCGCGGCGCGGAAGAAGCCCGGCGAGCCGGTCAACATCCTCACCCACTGCAATGCCGGGTGGCTCGCCACCGTCGACTACGGCACCGCGACATCGCCGATCTATCTCGCCACCGAGGCGGGCATCCCCGTCCACGTCTTCGTCGACGAGACGAGGCCGCGCAACCAGGGGGCCCACCTGACGGCGTGGGAAATGGCCGGCCACGGCGTGCCGCACACGCTGATCGTCGACAATGCCGGCGGCCATCTGATGCAGCGCGGGGCGATCGACATGGTGATCGTCGGCACCGACCGCACGACGGCCGAGGGCGACGTGTGCAACAAGATCGGCACCTATCTGAAGGCGCTGGCGGCCCACGACAACGGCGTGCCGTTCTACGTGGCGCTGCCCTCGCCCACCATCGACTGGACGGTCTCGGACGGGGTCGCCGAGATCCCGATCGAGGAGCGCGACCCGCGACGAGGTGTCGCTGGTGTGGGGCCGCACGGCAGACGGCGCGGTGACGCAGGTGCGCATCTCGCCCGACGCCACGCCGGCCGCCAATCCCGCCTTCGACGTCACGCCGGCGCGGCTGGTCACCGGGCTGATCACCGAGCGCGGCATCGCCAAGGCCTCGCGCGAGGGGCTGGCGAAGCTGTTTCCCGAACGGGCGAAAAAGGTGGCCTGATCCCGGTCGCTGGCAATCCGCGTCAGCGGATCGGGGTGGGGTCGTTTCGGAGGGGCGCTGCCGCCTTTCCTCGCCCCTCGAGGGGAGGGTGCCGAGGCGAAGCGAGGCGGGTGGGGTCGTCTAGGAAGGGTGCGCACCTACTGATTGCCGCTCAGATTCCCGCTTCCGAGCACCGGCCGAGGCTACCCCACCCGTCCCGTCGCTTCGCTCCGGTCCACCCTCCCCTCGAGGGGGAGGGATTTGCCGGCATCGCCGCCTGCCCAAACCTCTTCATTGCCACGCCCGGCTTTTCCTTTCGCTCACGGTTCGCATCGCCGCTGCGCGGCTGAACCTCCGCGCGGGCGCACCAAAAGGTGCGACGCGCCGGTCGGCCTTGGCCGTGCGTGGGCCTCATCGCCACGCCCGCCGAAGCGTCTGGCCATTGTCAAAGAACCCGCGCCTGCCGCGAGGATCGCTGCGCGATCCCGCTGGGCGCTTGTCGCCGGAGTCGCCTGACGGCGATCCGGCTGGGAAGACGGGCGGCCGTTCGGACGCTCATCTGGGTAGTAACGTTGCGACCTCGCGGCCGCCCGTCCGGCGATTTTTGCGGTCACCGCCCGTTCCGCTTCAAGCACCCGGTTTCAGGAGGTTCTCCGCGACAAGCGACATTCGCGTCGCTCTTGCTTCGTCCTCCAGCGGCGACGGCTCATCACCACCGCCTCGCCGGGCACCCTTAAGCGCTCGTCCAGCGCACAGGGGCCGGTAGTACCCCCAGGGGAACCCTTGGACAGTGCCGCCCCGGACGCAACAGTCCACGTTAGACTTCGCGGCGGAGGCGCCGGTCCCTCCCCACGCAATCACCGTCACGATCGGTGTTCCCGCGGAAGGGACTGAGGGCGATGGTAGCGCGGGCTGGAGAGGTGGGGATAAATGAGGGAGTGGGGAATGGGGAGTAGTCAGTAGGAACAACGGGTTGGGCGATGCGGGGCGGCGCGGCTGTCCACGGTTGGGGCTGGCCGCGGCGCCGGCGCCTACCTCCCCCTCGAGGGGAGGGTCGGTCCGAGCGAAGCGGAGCGGGGTGGGGTCGTCACAGACAGGCGCGGCGCAGCCTAGCGACTGCCGCTCCAGAATCCGGTCGTCGAGCTCGGCCGAGGCTACCCCACCCGTCCCGTCGCTGCGCCCACTGGCCGGGTCCCCGCTGCTTCGCAGCGTCCCGGCGTTCGCCGGCCTTTGATCGTGCCACCGGCACGATCAATTCGCGTGCCGCGAACCAGCCGCTCACCCCCTCAAGGGGGAGGGATTGGCGCGCTCGCCGCGTCTACCACCTGCGGCAAGACAGCATGCCGGCTGCCGCCGGAATGCGCGCGCATCCCGGCGCCAAAACCGACCGGGCTTCTCAATACGGCGTGTCGCCGCCGTCGATGGTGATCGACTGGCCGCGGATGATCTGGGCGGCATCCGAGAGCAGGAAGGCGACGACGCGGCCGACCTCGACCGGCAGGATGTGACGGCCGAGCTGGGCCGGCACCATCTGCCCCATCATCTCGCCGGACTTCGCGGCGTCGCCGCCAGCGATGAAGTCGGCCACCGATTTCAACATGTCGGTCGCCACGCCGCCGGGGCAGACGGCGTTGACGTTGATCTTCCTGGCCGCCCATTCCAGCGACAGCGACCGCGTCAGGTTGATGACGGCGGCCTTGGAGGCGTTGTAGCCGGCCATGTTGGGATAGCCGACCTTGCCGGCGTTCGACGCGATGTTGACGATGGCGCCGCCGGCCTCGCCGAAATGCTTCGCCGCGGCCTGGGCGGCGAGCAGCACGCCCTTGACGTTGACGGCGAGTTCGAGGTCGAGCGCGGCCGGCGTGATGCCGTCGGCCGGGCCCATGCGCACGATGCCGGCATTGTTGACCAGCCCGTCGAGCCGACCGAAGCGGCGCGCGATTTCGGCGAAGGCGGCGTCGAGCGAGGCCGGGTCGGTGACGTCGGCGGCCGCGGCGATCACGGTGTCGCCGGAGGCGTCGAGCGACTTCGCCACCTCGCCCGCCTTGCCGGCGTCGAGATCGACCAGCGCCACCCTGCCGCCTTGCTCGACGATGCGCCTCGGCGATGCCGCGCGCGATGCCCCCTGCTCCACCGGTGACGACGACGGCGCGGTCCTGAAGTGCCTTCATGTGTTCAATCCTCGAAATTCAGCATGTGGCATAAATTGGTTCACCCCCTCCGGCCCTTCGGGCCACCTCCCCCGTCGAGGGGGAAGTGAGCGGAAACGCCGACGCCTCCTCCTTCCGTGCGGACAGGGAAACGCGGCTGGCTGCGAGGCCGGCGCCCTCCCTCCCCTCGACGGGGAGGGTGCCCGCGAAGCGGGGCGGGTGGGGTGAGGAAAACATTTCTCACCAGGTCGGGCGGGTGCTGACGCCGCCGTCGACGACGAGATCGGCGCCGGTGATCCAGCGCGCGGCGTCCGACAGCAGGAACAGCACGGCGTCGGCGATGTCGTCGGGCCGGCCGAGGCGGGTGAGCGGGGCGGCCGATTTCCAGCGCCCGACCCCCTCGGGCCATCCTTCCTCGATGCCGTCGCGGTGGATGAGGCCCGGCGAGACCGCGTTGACGCGGATGTTCTTCTCGCCGAGCTCCAGTGCGGCGGCCCTGGTGAACATCAGCAGTGCCGCCTTGGAGGTCGCGTAGTGGGCGTGGCCGGGCGCGGGCTGGTGCGCCTCGATGGAGGCGATGTTGACCACCGCGCCGCCCTTCTCGCCTGCATGCGCGGCAAACGCCTGGGTGGCGAGGAACGGGCCGGCGGCGTTGACCGCCATCATCTGCGACCAGTCGGCTTCAGACACGTCCATCAGGCCGGCGACGGGCTGCCAGCCGGCATTGTTGACCAGCCCGTGGACGGCGCCGAAGGCCTCCAGCGCGTCGTTGACCAGGCCGGCGGCGCCGGCCTTCGTCGACAAATCGGCGCCGAAGGCGACGGCGCGGCCGCCCGCCTTGCCGATCGCGGTGACGAGGTCGTCGGCGGCCTCGCGGTTGCCGTGATAGTGGCACGCCAAATTGGCGCCGGCCTCGGCGAGGCGGGAGGCGATGCCGGCACCGATGCCGCCGCTGGCGCCGGTGACGATCACCGTGCGGCCGGACAGGTCGAGGAGCTTGGCGACGGGAGGGGTGGAGATTGTCATGGTTTCACCAGTCAGCATTGCGTTTTCGTATCGGGGTTACCCCTCCGGCCCTGCGGGCCGCCTCCCCCGCCGACGGGGAGGGTGCGCCGCGAAGCGGGGCGGGTGGGGTGAGGCGGGCCGGCGCGGTCACGCCGCCGCACCCGCCATCGCCGGCAGGAGTTCCTTCAGCACCGCCTCGATCTTCTCGCCGCAGATGGCGGCGTTGGCGAAGACTTCCTCGATCGTGTCGGGCTGCTGGTCGGGACCGCCGGTGGCCTTGTTGGTGATCGCCGACAGGCCGACCACCGACAGGCCGCAATGGACGGCGGCGACCACGTCCGTCACCGTCGACATGCCGACCGCGTCGCCGCCCGAGGCGCGCAGGAAGCGGCGCTCCGCCGAGGTCTCGAGCGCCGGGCCGAGAACGCCGGCATAGATGCCGTGGCGCAGCGTCACGCCGGCGCGGCCGGCCGCCTCGAAGGCGAGCTGGCGCAAATCGGGATCGTAGGCGCGCGACATGTCGGGAAAGCGCAGGCCGATCTCGTCGTGGTTTTCGCCGACCAAAGGACTGACGCCGGTGAAGTTGAGGTGGTCCTCGATCAACATCACCTCGCCGGCGTCGTATTCCGGATTGAGCGCGCCGGCGGCGTTGGTGACGACCAGGCTTTTCGCGCCCAGCCGGCGCATCAGGTAGACCGGCAGCGCGACGTCGCGCGGCGCCCAGCCCTCGTAGAGATGCAGCCTGCCCTTCATGACGATGACGCGGCGCCCGCACAAATCGCCGACGACGAACTGGCCGGCGTGGCCGGGCGCGGTGGAGACCGGGAAATCGGCGATCTCGGCATAGGGGATGGTGACGGCGCCAGTCACCGCGTCGGCGAGCTGGCCGAGGCCGGAGCCGAGCATCAGCGCGATCTCGGGCGGCGCGCCGATGCGCTCGGCGATCGAGGAATGCGCCCGTTCGAGGCGCTGGAGCTGGGTATCGGTCATTCGGGTCTCTTCGTCTGGTGTTTCAGGCTCACGCGATGCTCGCGGCGATCTTCGGCGCCAGCTCGTTGACGGCGGCAATCGTGCCGGAGACGTCGTGCAGCGTCAGGCGCCCGTCCTCGACCACCTGGCGGCCGCCGACGAAGACGTGGCGGACGTCGGACTTGGCGGTCGAATAGACGAGATGGGTGACGGGATCGAACACCGGCACGGCGTGCGGGCGGTTGACGTCGATCAGCACCATGTCGGCGAACTTGCCGGCTTCGAGGCTGCCCAGCCGGTCGGACGCGCACAGCGCCTTCGCCCCGGCGGTCGTCATCATCGCCAGCGCCTGGTGGGTGGTGACGGCATCGGCGCGGCCGGTGACGCCCTTGTGCAGCGTCGCGGCGAAGCGCAGCGCCATCCACATGTCGAGATCGTTGCCGGAGATGGCGCCGTCTGTGCCGAGCGCGACGTTGACGCCTTTATCCAGCATCTCGGGAATGCGCGCGACGCCCGAGGCGAGCTTCATGTTCGACATCGGGTTGTGGATGGCGGTGGCGCCGGTGCGCGCCAGGATGTCGATCTCCTCGTCCTCCAGGTGGACGCAGTGGGCGAGCGAGGTGCGCTCGTCGAGCAGGCCGAGATTGTCGAGATGGCGGATGACGGTGGCGCCGTAGCGATTGACGATGTCGGCGACCTCGGCGCGCGTCTCGGCGGCATGGGTGCAGAACAGCGCCCCGTGCTGGTCGGCGATCTGCCAGGCGCGTTTCAGATTGTCGGGGTTCACCGTGTAGGCGCCGTGCGGCAGGATCGCCGGGAAGACGTCGTCGGCGTCGCCGAACTCGTCGAAGAATTTTTCGGCCTCGGCGATGCGGCCGGCCAGATCGTGGCCGGTGACGCCGGGCGGGTCGAAGAAGATGCCGCCGGTCGAAACCCGCATGCCGACCTCGCGGGCCGCACGCACCGTCTCGGCCGGATACCAGAACATGTCCATGACGGTGGTGACGCCCGAAAGCAGCAGTTCGGAGAAGCCGAGCAGCGAGCCGAGCAGCGTCGTCTCGCGGTTGAGGATGGCGCCCTCGGCCTTCCACACCGTCTGCAGCCAGGGCTCCAGCGGCAGGTCCTCGACGAGGCCGCGGAACAGGCTGTCGCCGGCGTGGCAGTGCATGTTGATGATGCCCGGCATCAATATGTGGCCGGCTGCGTCGATCACCCGGCGGGCGTTCGTGGCGGTGTCGGCCAGGTCGGCGGAGGAAGCGATCCGCTCGATGCGGCCACCGGAAACCGCCACGCCGCCGTCGAGCAATACGGTCTCGTCGCCGTCGCAGGTGACGACCATGGCGTTGGTGATGACCAGATCCGTCATGCCGGTTTCCTCCAGATCATGCCGTGACACCGCTGCGCGGCATCGGTATCAGGCCGTGTTTTGTCTGCCGGCATGATCTCGTCCGAAAACCGGCCTCCACTTTTCGGGATCATGCCGCGCTCCGCTTGCGCCACCACGACAGCGCGACGAGCACGATGAGCGTGGCGACGTAAGGCATCATGTCGGTGAACTGCTGCGCAAGGCCGAGACCCTGCACCCGGAAGGACAGGCTGTCGACCATGCCGAAGACGACGGCGATGGCAAACAGCGGCCAGGGGCGGCCGCGCGTCAGAAGCACGGCGACGACCGCGATCCAGCCGCGGCCGGCGCTCATGTTTTCCACGAACAGATTGACGTTGGCGATCGACAGCTGGGCGCCGCCGAGCCCGCAGAGCGCACCGCAGCCGACCAGCGCCCACAGCTGCACGCGGCGCGGATCGACGCCGCCGGCGACCAGCGCCTGCGGGTTCTCGCCGGCCGCCCTGCATGCCGCAGGCCGAGGCGGTGGCGGCGGAAGAACACGTGGATGGCCGGCACGGCGGCGAGCGCCACCCAGAACAGGATCGACTGGCCGGAAAAGATCGGGCCGATGACGGGAATGCTGGCGATGCCGGGCAGGTCGATCGGGCCGAAGCCGACGATGGCCGGATCGGAGAAGGCGCCGGAGACGCCGAAGATCGCGCGCAGCAGGTAGGTGGTGAGGCCGGCGGCGAGAATGTTGACGGCGATGGAGACGACGATCGGGTCGCCGCCGCGGCGCAGATTGAACTCGGCGAAGACCAGCCCCATCGCGATGCCGGCGAGGATCGCCACCAGCGCGCCGGCATAGGCCGAGCCGGCGAAGTAGGAGCCGAGCACGGCGGCGAACGCGCCGGTGAGCAGGAAGCCTTCGAGCGCGATGTTGAAGACGCCGGCGCGCTCGCACAGCGCGCCGCCGAGGGCGGCCAGCAGGATCGGCGTGACGAAGCGCGGCACCGAGGCTGCGAAAGAGGTGTCGAACAGGAGCTCAAGCATCGCCGCCGCCCCCTGCCCTGCGCCCGGACGAGGCGAGCAGCGCGCCCGAGACGCGGCTCGCCACCAAAAGGATGATGACGGCCTGCATGACCAGCGCGATCTCCTTGGGCACGCCGGCGGCGCGCTCCATGCCGGCCGCGCCGGTCTGGATGGCGGCGAAGAAGAAGCCGGAGACCGGCACCAGCCACGGGATCATGCCGACCAGAAGCACGGCGATGATGCCGGTCCAGGCGTAGAGCGGCTGGACCAGCATGCCGTCGATGTAGCGGTGGTGGATGCCGAAGACGGCGACCGCGCCGACCAGCCCGGCGATGGCGCCGCTCATCGCCAGCGTCTGCAGCGCCAGCTTCCTGACCGGCAGGCCGACGGTGCGGGCGAAATCCGGCGACAGGCCGTTGAGGCGCGAATGATAGCCGTGGACGGTGGTGTAGCTGTAGAGGATCGCGCCGAGCGCGGCGATGCCGACCAGGAGGATGCCGATGTCGAGCCGCGTGCCGGTGAAGAAGGGCAGCCAGGTTTCGGTCGGCACGAGGTGCGACTGCAGCATGCCGGACTGCACGTCGCGGAACGGATGCGCCACCAGATAGGAGGCGATGTAGCGGATCGGATAGTTGAGAAGCAGCGAGCCGACCAGCAGCGGCACGCCGACATAGAGCTGCATCAGCCCGGCAAGCAGCGCCCAGGCCGCGCCCGCGGCCATCGCGGCGAGGATCGACACGACGAGCACGACGAGCGGCGGCCCGGGCAGGCTGACGGCAACAAGCGCGGCGACCAGCCCTCCGGCGACGAGCTGTCCTTCGCCGCCGATGTTGAACAGGCCGGCGCGGAAGGACAGCATCACCGAGATCGCCATGCCGGCGATCAGCGTGGTCCGCGACAGCGTCGCCATCAGATAGGCGAAGCGGCGGCCGCCGAATGCGCCCTGCAGGAAGCCGTTCACTGCCTCGCCGAACGGTGCGCCGACGATCTCCATGAGGATGAAGGCGACGACGGCGATCCAGAACACCACCATCAGCCAGGGCACGATTTCGCGCCCGAACACGCCGTCACGCCACGTCTTCATGCGGCCTCCGGCGCGCCGTGGGCGCTGGAGGTCATCAGCCCGCCGAGCCGCTCGCGCGTCGCCTCGGCGCCAGCGACCTCGCCGGCGAAGCGGCCGCCATACATGACGAGCACCCGGTCCGACAGCGCGATGACCTCGTCGAGCTCGGTGGAGACCAGCAGCACGGCGTGGCCCTCGTCGCGCATGCGGATCAGTTCGCCGTGGATGAAGTCGATGGCGCCGATGTCGACGCCCCAGGTCGGGTTTTCCGCGACGATCAGCGCGGCGTTGCGGGCGAGTTCGCGGCCGACGACGAGCTTCTGCTTGTTGCCGCCGGACATGGTGGAAGCCAGAGCACCGGGGCCGCCGACGCGGATGCGGTAGCGCTCGATCAGCGAGCGGGCGAAGGCGGCCATGCGGCCACGGTCGAGGAACGGCCCCCGCGCGAAACCGGCGCGGTCCTCGCGCCCGGCATTGGCGTTGTCGGAAACGCTGGCGGCGAGCGCCAGGCCCATGCGCTGGCGATCCTCGGGAATGTAGCTCATGCCGGCGCGGCGGATGTCGGCGACCTCGCGCCCGTCGACACGGTCGCCGGCGAGGGTGACGGTGCCGGAAAGCGGCGTCTTCAGCCCGGTCAAAGCCTCGATCAGTTCGGACTGGCCGTTGCCGCTGACGCCGGCGATGCCGACGATCTCGCCGGCGCGCACGGAGAACGACAGCGGCCCGACCGTGGTGCCGTGGCCGGCGACGCGCAGGGCGTCCACGGCCAGCACGACGGCGCCGGGTTCGGCGTGGCGAGCGTTCGCGCAAGCGGCGGCAGTTCGCCGCCGACGATGCCGCGCGCGATCTCCTCCTTCGAGGTCTCGGCGAGCGGTCCGGAGGCCACCAGCCTGCCGCCGCGCATCACCGACACGCGGTCGGCGATCTCCATCACCTCGTCGAGCTTGTGGGTGATCAGCACGATCGCCTTGCCGGCGGCGCGGAAGCTTCTGAGAATGTCGAACAGCCGGTCCTTCTCGTGCGGGGTGAGCACCGAGGTCGGCTCGTCGAGGATCAGCACCTCGGCCTCGCGGTAGAGCATCTTCAGGATCTCGACGACCTGCCGCTCGCCGACCGACAGCCGACCGACCTCGCGGTCGAGCGCTATCGAGATGCCGTGCTCGCGCGCGCCCTCGTCGAGACGGCGGCGCGCGGCGGCGAAATCGACGAAGCCGAAAGCCTTCACGGGCTCGGCGCACAGGACGATGTTTTCGAGCACCGTCATCGATTCCTGCAGCATGAAGTGCTGGTGGACCATGCCGAGGCCGCGGCCGATGGCATCCTGCGGGGAGGCCCAGCGCACCGCCTCGCCGTCGATCTCGACGCTGCCGGCGTCGGGCGCGACCAGCCCGAACAGCACGTTCATCAGCGTGCTCTTGCCGGCGCCGTTCTCGCCGACGATGGCGTGGATCTCGCCCGGCTCGATTGCCAGCGAGACGCCGTCGACGGCGGTCAGCGCGCCGAAGGTGACGCGGATGTTGTAGAGCGCGACGTGCATCTTCTGTGCGACTCGGCTTGCCCCAGCCCCTCGAAGGGAGCATCGCGAGGGAACTTCACGCCAGCGAAGTTTCCCACGCAGGGTCGGGGTTGAGGAGTGTCCGGAGCGTCGGGCGAGCGCGACGGCGCCGGGTAGCCCGCCGCGTCCCGATCGCCGTTGCCTTGCAAGGGCTCGCTCGCCGACCCTCCCCGGGCGGGGAGGGTCTGGCGCGCCAGCCTACTTGGCGAACATCGGGTCTTCGAGCTTCAGCGAGCCGTCCTCGATGGTCTTGGCCACGTCCTGCATCTTCTGCGCGACGTCCGGATGATCGGCGATCAGGCACTTGCTGTCGGCCATCATGTCGGGCTCCAGGGCCGCGGCGTCCATGCCGCCTTCCTTGAGGCCGAGCGAGGTGACGAAGCCCTGCTTGCCGTCCTCGATCATGCCGATGGCCTGCACCATGGCGTTGTCGACGCGCTTGATGGTGTTGTCGATGACGTGGCCGGGCGCGTCCGGGCAATGGTTCACGTCGACGGAGAACACCTTGAAGTCGTTCTCCTTGGCCGCCTCGAAGACACCGTAGTCGCCGCCGGAGGTGGCGGTGAAGATGACGTCGGCGCCGGCCGAGTTCATGGCGACCGCCTGCTCCTTGGCGCGCACCGGATCGGCGAACGGGTTCTCGCCGCCGACCCAGCGGATGTCGACCGTGGCGTCGGGATTGACCGACTTCACGCCCTCGCGCGTAGCCGTCGGTGTAGCGGTGCAGGAAGGGAATATCGAGCGCGCCGACGACGCCGACATGGTTGCTGTCGGTGAGCATTCCGGCGGCGACGCCCATCAGGTAGCTGTCCTCGTATTCGCGGAAGACGGCGCAGCTGACATTGTCCGGCTTGTCGTCGATGCACTGGTCGACGATCAGGAACTGCGTGTCGGGCGCGGTCGGCGCCACCTGCTTGACGATGTCGGCGAACTCGAAGCCGAGCATGACGACGACGTCGGCGCCTTCGTTGACGGCGGCGTTGACGTTTTCCATGCGCTCGGTGGCGGTGTTGGATTCGTAGGTCTTGGCCTCCGCACCGTATTTCTTGGCGGCTTCCTCGATGCCGGTCTGGCCCATCTTGAGGAAGGCGTTGACGCCGATCGTGTTCGGCGTGACGTAGACGAACAGCTTGTCGGCGGCCCGCGCGCCGGTTGCCATGAAGGCGGCGCCGAGCGCACCCGCGAGCAGGATTGTCTTGAAGGCTTTCATTTTCTGTCTCCCTGTTGCCCCGCGCGGCCATGGGAGGCGGCCACGCACGATCGAAGTGTTCCCACAAGGCCGCCCACGCGCAAGCAGAGCGTTCGCGTGCGCCGCGCAGAAGGCCTTTTGACAGATAACAAGTCGCTTTCTAACAATTGTCAACCCGCTTGATAAATGACGAGATGACCCGGGAGAGCCTTGAAATGACGCCGAAATGGTACGTGCCGGCCGCAGGCGGCGGCGAGTTCTGGACGGAAGAACGGTGCTTCATCACCGAACTTCTCAACGATGCCGCCTCGCCGGAGACCTCGCTGGCGGTGGCGCGGGTGGAGCCCGGCGTCACCACGCAGCTCCACAGCCTGACCGGAACCTCGGAGCGCTACATCGTGCGCAAGGGCCACGGCAGGGTGGAAGTGGACGGCGTGACACAGGAGCTCGGGCCGGGCGACAGCGCCGTCATCCCCGCCGACGCCGCGCAGCGCATCACCAACACCGGCACCGAGGATCTCGAGTTCTACTGCCTGTGCGTGCCGCGCTTCGCGCCGGAGTGCTACGTCAACCTGGAAGACTAGGCGCGGCCAGCGCGGCGCGGCAAAGGCATTTCGAAAGCGGCTTGACGGGATGCAATAATATCCATAATTCTGGATATATGGAAAAGAACGACGCACTCGGCGCGCTCGCCGCGCTCGGCCAGGAAACCCGGCTCGACATCTTCCGCCTGCTGGTGAAGGCCGGCGCCGGGGGCGTGGCTGCCGGCGAGATCGCGGATGGGGTGGACGGCGTCCAGAACACGGTGTCGGCGCATCTCAAGGTGCTGTCGCAGGCCGGGCTGGTCCGTTCCGAACGTCAGGGGCGCAGCATCCGCTACGTCGCCGACATGACCGGCTTCCGCGACCTGCTCGCCTACCTGATGGAAGATTGCTGCAACGGCGCGCCGGAGCTCTGCCGGCCCGTCATCGACGCCGTTGCCTGCGGCTGCTGAGGAGATTTCTTTCGCCATGGAAGACCGGGTTTTCAACGTGCTGTTCCTGTGCACCGGCAATTCGGCGCGCTCGATCCTCGCCGAGGCGATCCTGCAGCGCGAGGGCGGCGGCCGCTTCCGCGCCTTCTCGGCCGGCTCGCATCCGAAGGGCGAGGTCCACCCCTACGCGCTCGACCTGCTCCAAAAGCTCGGCCACGACACCGGCTTCGCCCGCTCCAAGAGCTGGGACGAGTTCGCCGAAGCCGGCGCGCCGAAGATGGATTTCGTGTTCACCGTCTGCGACGACGCCGCGGCCGAGACCTGCCCGGTCTGGCCGGGCCAGCCGATCACCGCGCACTGGGGCGTGCCCGACCCCGCCGCCGCGCAGGGCAGCGAAGCGGAGAAGCGGCTGGCGTTCGCCGAGGCCTACCGCATGCTCGAAAACCGCATCAAGGCCTTCGCCAGCCTGCCGCTCGCCTCGCTCGACCGCATGGCGCTGCAGCGCCGGCTGGACGACATCGGACGCAACACCGCCAAGGCGGGCTGATCGCCGGAAGACGGGAACCGCATGACCGACACCGCTTCCACCGCCGAGGCCCGCCGCAGCCCCGGCATCGGCTTCTTCGAGAAATACCTGACGCTGTGGGTGGCGCTGTGCATCGTCGCCGGCATCGGGCTCGGCCACCTCCTGCCGAACGTCTTCCACACGATCGGTGCGGCCGAGATCGCGCGCGTCAACATTCCCGTCGCGGTGCTGATCTGGCTGATGATCATCCCGATGCTGCTGAAGATCGACTTCGCCGCCCTGCGCGACGTCGGCAGACACTGGCGCGGCATCGGCGTGACGCTGCTGGTCAACTGGGCGGTGAAGCCGTTCTCGATGGCGGCGCTCGGCTGGCTGTTCATCGGCTGGCTGTTCCGGCCGCTGCTGCCGGCCGCGCAGATCGATTCCTACATCGCCGGGCTGATCCTGCTGGCGGCTGCCCCCTGCACGGCGATGGTGTTCGTGTGGTCGAACCTGACCAGGGGCGAACCGCATTTCACGCTGTCGCAGGTGGCGCTGAACGACGCCATCATGGTGGTCGCCTTCGCACCGATCGTCGGCCTGCTGCTCGGCATCTCCGCGATCACCGTGCCGTGGGACACGCTGGTCCTGTCGGTGGTGCTCTACATCGTCGTTCCCGTCGTCATCGCGCAGGCGGTGCGGCGGGTGACGCTGGCGAAAGGCGGCGCGCGGGCGCTCGACAGGCTTTTGCGGACGATCCAGCCGGTGTCGCTGATCGCGCTGCTGGCGACGCTGGTGCTGCTGTTCGGCTTCCAGGGCGAGCAGATCATCGCCCAGCCGGCGATCATCGTGCTGCTGGCGGTGCCGATCGTCATCCAGGTCTATTTCAATTCCGGCCTGGCCTACCTGCTCAACCGGATTTCCGGAGAAGAGCACTGCGTCGCCGGCCCGTCGGCGCTGATCGGCGCGTCGAACTTCTTCGAACTGGCCGTCGCGGCGGCGATCAGCCTGTTCGGCTTCGGCTCCGGCGCCGCACTCGCGACCGTCGTCGGCGTGCTGGTCGAGGTGCCGGTGATGCTGTCGGTCGTGTGGATCGTCAACCGGTCGAAGGGCTGGTACGAACGCGGCGCCGCCGTGCGCGCCGCCAGCACGTCAGCGCGAACGACAACGTAGCCGTCGCCCTGCCCCGGCGCGCCGGACACGCTGCTGTTGATCCGGGTCAAGGCACTGCCCGCCGGCCCCGCTAGGCTCCCCCGCGAAACCGCCTCGAACCAGCGATTCCGCAGGGAGCAAATCCATGCACACTCTGGTGAGACTGACATTCCTGCTCGCCGCCTTCGCCCTTGCCGCCCCGGCGCAGGCCGGCGACGTGGCGAGTGCCACCGTCGGCGGCGACGTCTATGCCGCCGGCTCCAGCGTCGACCTGCGCGACCCCAGCCCGCGCGACGTGTTCATGGCCGGGTTCTCGGCGACGCTGTCGCAGCAGGCGGCCGGCGACGTGCACGCCAGCGGCTTCAGCGTCGACGTCGGCGCGCCGGTCGGCGGCGACCTCTACGCCCTGGGCTTCAGCATCGACGTCGCCAGCCGGGTGAGCGAAGACGTGACCGCGGCGGGCGCCAACATCACGCTGACGCGCGAGGCGACGGTCGGCGGCAACGCACGGCTTCTCGGCGGCAGCGTCGAGGTGAAGGCGCCGGTCTCCGGCAGCCTGGTGGCGTCGGCCGGAACGCTGACCGTGGAGAGCGCCATCGCCGGCGACGCCAGGCTGACCTCGGGCAAGCTGAGCTTCGGCCCGGACGCCCATGTCGGCGGCACGCTCACCTACTCCGCACCCGAGCCGATCGAGATCGCGCCGTCGGTGGCGCCCGCCGAGCGCATCCGGTTCGTCAAGCTGGAGGCACCGCAGGTCGTCGACGGCATCCGCAACGCCACCGACCACCCGATGCACTGGCTGTGGCCGTCATGGGCGAGCATCACCTTCGGCACGGTGCTGGCGCTGGCCTTCCTGCTGGTCGTGGCGGCGGCCGCGCTCGCCTTCGCGCCGGCGGCCACCGGCCGGCTGCGCGCCGACAGCCTGACGCAACCGTTCCGCTCGATCCTGCTCGGCATGCTGGGGCTGGCGACGCTGTTCGGCCTGGTGCCGGTGAGCGCGATGACGATCATCGGCATTCCGCTGGTGCCGGTCGTGGTGCTGTTCATCGTCGTCGCCTGGATACTCGGCTACCTGCTCGGCGCCTTCGCGGTGTCGTGGCGGATGGCGGAGGCCTTCGGCCGCACGCCGGTCGGGCTCGGCGCCGCGCTGATCGCGCTGGCGATCGGCCTCGTCGTTTTGGCGCTCCTCAACTTCATTCCGGTGCTCGGCTGGCTGATCAACCTGGTCGTGCTGCTGTTCGGGCTGGGCGGCTTCGTGCTCAGCGGCGCGCGCGCCCTTGCGGTCACGCCGGCAACGGCTCGCCGTGGCCCTCAGCCCGCAGCACCTCCCGCGCCACCGGCACCGGCCCCGGCAAGCGACGCCGGTGGCACGTCGTCCGATGACGCTCGCGAGCGAGATCTCGCCCGAGCCCGCGGCCCCGCCGAGAAAACCGGGGCGCAGGAGGCCGCGCACCAACACCGGCGACGAAGGAAAATCGTGATGGCGCGGAGCAATGCAATGAAGACCAAATTGCGCTTCCTCCCCCTGCTCACCGGCCTGGCCATCGCGGCCGGCCCGGCGGCGGCGCAGGAGCTGAGCTACGGCGAGGCGGAGTTCATGAACTCCTGCGCCGTCTGCCACGGGGAGAACGGCGAAGGGTTCGGGCCGCTCGCCGAACTGCTGACCGTCAAGCCCGCCGACCTGACGCGGCTGGAAGCCCGCAACGGCGGCGAGTTCCCCTACTGGAGCGTGTTTACCACCATCGACGGGCGGCACGTCGTGCCCGGCCACGGCGACCGCGACATGCCGGTGTGGGGGCAGCAGTTCCTGGAAGAGGACAGCAAGGAATTCGGCGCTCTCGGCGGCGAGATGACGACGCAGGCGCGCATCCACGCGCTGGTCGGCTATATCGAGACGCTGCAGCAGCGGTGACGATTCGCGGCCGGGCTTCCGGTCAGTCCCGCATGCGTTTCGCGGTCTGGTAGAGCTTGTCGACATCGGCCCGCCGGCACAGCTCCGTGCCGGGCGTCATGGCCGCCGCGGCACCCGCCGCCATGCCGAAGCTGAAAGCGTCGTGCGGCGTGTCGCCCCGGCTGAGCGCCAGCGTCATGGCGGCGACGAAACTGTCGCCCGCGCCGACGGCCGAGCGCACGCGAACATGGATCGCCGGAAAGCGCTCGACGCCGTGCGGGCCGGCGAGGATCGCGCCGTCGGCGCCGAGCGTGACGGCGACGTATTCGGCCTTGCCGGCGGCGACGATCGCGGCCGCCGCCTTCTCCGCGCCCGCCTCGTCGAGCGCGGTGCCGCCGAGCTGCTCGAGTTCGCCAAGGCTCGGCTTGACGAGGAAGACGCGTGCCTTCTCCAGCGTCGTGCGCAGGGCGGTTCCGGACGTGTCGAGAACGAAGCGGCCGCCGCGCTTCGCCGTCAATTCGGCCATGCGGGCGTAGATGTCGGCCGGCGCGCCGCGCGGCAGGCTGCCGCTGCACACCACGTACTCGGCCTCGCTTGTCGCGACGATGTCGAGGCAGGGCTGCAGATCGTCGTCGCCGACCTCCGGGCCCTCCTGCACGAAGCGGTATTCGAGCCCCGTCGTCTGCTCGCGCACGGTGAAGCCGATGCGCGTCTGGCCGCCGATCGGCACCTTGTGGCGATGGATCTTGCGGTCCTCCAGCAGCCGGTCGAGCTGCAACCCGATCTCGCCGCCGGCGAGGAAAAGTGCTTCGGCATCGCCGCCGAGCGTGGTCAGCACGCGCGCGACGTTGATGCCGCCGCCGCCCGGTTCGAAACGATCGTTGTGGGTACGGACCTTGCGGATCGGCCGGATGACGCCCGTCTCGCCCGAGATGTCGACGGTGGGATTGAGGGTGATCGTCAGGATGCGCGGCATTCGCGGCTCCGCCTGGGTTGCTCGGTCGTCGGTCGAACGGTGGTCATCCGGCTGCGTTCCGCCACCCTATCCGAAAAACGAGGCGTAGTCGGACACCAGCAGCCGATGCGGCGCCTCGTCCTCCTCGACGCTGGCGAAGCGGCCGATCGGGTCGCGGAACCAGTTGTCGGTGACGTCGTCGTTGACCGTCGACACCTCGCCGATCAGCACGTCGCCGCCCTCGCCCCAGAAGGCATGCCAGATGCCCGGCATCAACGTCACGCTCTCGCCGGGGGAAAGCCTCAGCTTGCCACCGGCCGGCAGGCGGCGCACGAGGCCGTCGACGGGGACCGTCACTTCCGCGCTCTCGTCGATGCGGCCCTCGGCGTCCGGCATGAACAGTTCGAGCACCAGCGTGCCGCCGCCGCGATTGATGATGTCCTCGGCCTTCAGGTAGTGCCGGTGCATCGGCGAAAGCTGGTCGCGGCGCGAGATCATGATCTTCTCGGCGTAGAGCATGCCGGCGCCCTTCTTCAGGTCCTCCGGCCGGCCGTTGCGCACGGTGAACAGGAACAGGCCGAGCTCGTCGAAGCGGCCCTGGCCGTAATCGGTGATGTCCCAGCCGAGGCGCGCGTCGATCAGCGGCGCCAGCTCGTCGCGGCGCGCCTTCATCTCGGCCGGGGTCCAGTGCGCGAAGGGCGGCAGCAGGTAGCCGAACGAACGGATGAAGCTGTCGGCCTCGCGGACGATCTCGTTGATCTCGGAGCGCTTCATTTGGCCGCCTTCCGCGCGTTGCGCCGCTGAACCTCTGTCCATGACGCAATGATATCGCGCCGCAACCGCGCCGACGAGGCGACCGAGAACCCGTCGCCTTCGGCGTCGCCGCGGACATAGCGGACGAAGGACAGAGGCGTGGTTCCGCGCAGCGCCGCCACGACGATCTCGTCGGGGATGATGGTGCGGCGGCCGTAGACGACCTGCTTCGGCAGCTTCAGCTCCGGCATGACGCGGCAGAGGATTTCGGCGCAGAACAGCGTGCGCTTTTCGTCGGCGTCGAAATGGTAGTCGAACGGGGTGCCGACCAGCGCCATGAAGTCGTCGATGGCGCGCCGGCGCCTTGCTTCGCCGCCCGGCAGATGCGGCCGCAGGACGACCGCGAAGTCGGCCCGCAGCGCAGTTTCCGGCGTGGAGAGCCGCACGCGCGGGCTGACCGATTCGACGAAGACCTTGCCGGCGCGAATGTCATCGTGACGAGCCTTTACCTCGGGATCGTTCCAAAGGCCGAGCCGCTTCAGTTCCCGCTCGGTCCCCAGATAGACCATGGCATGGCTGAACACGCCAGGCACGGTGCGGGCCGCAAAGCCCTGACGCGCGCCAAGCAGCACGACGTCGAGCGGCCGAAGCGCCGCCATCACGGCCTTTCGGGCCCGCGGATTTGTGAGGTTGCCGTCGTGGGCGCGCAGGGCGGGCGTCGACGGTCCGAAGACGGCGACGAAGGGTTCGGCGAGCGCCACCAGCCAGGGCGGGAATTGCTCGGCGCCGACGCAGCACGGCGCAAAGCCCGGTACCGGCTTCTGCTCCCCGGGCGCGACCGCCGCGCGTGTGGCGACGCAGCCGGTGAGTGCAAGGCGAAGAACATCAGCACGAGGGCGCGCGACAACGGCAGCGGCGCGCCGGCATCCTGACGACGGGCCGCTTCACGCTCGCGATATTCGTTGTGCCGCCGGTTCAAGCCTCGCGCCCCCTGCCGTTTCGGCATCCGGCACTTCTTGCCGGTGGGGCGTCGAGACTGTCAAGCAGCGGAGCGGCTGCTTTCGGCGCGCCGCGGCGCCGCCAGCGCGATGTCGCCGCCGGCCGCCCGCGCCGCCCACATCCCGACGAGCATGGCCGGCACGAAGACTGCCGTGCCCTGCGCGGCGAGGCCGAGCGAGACGATCGCCGGGCCGGGGCAGAAACCGGAAAGCCCCCAGCCGACGCCGAAGATCGCCGCCCCGGTGACAAGCTGCCGGTCGATGTCGGTCTTCGTCGGCAGACGGAACGCAGGTGCGGCAAGCGGATGCGAGCGCGACAGCACCAGCCGGTAGCCGATGAAGCCGACCACGACAGCGCCGCCCATGACGAAGGCGAGCGAGGGGTCCCAGGTGCCGAACAGGTCGAGGAAGTTCTTGACCTTGGCGGGGTCGGACATGCCGGCGACGACGAGGCCGACGCCGAAGAGCAGGCCGAGGCCGAAATTGACGAGGAAGCGCATGATCTCAGCCTCCGATCAGGTGGCGCGCCACGAACACGGTGGCGATGC
This sequence comes from uncultured Alphaproteobacteria bacterium, assembly GCA_963816435.1. Taxonomy (GTDB): domain Bacteria; phylum Pseudomonadota; class Alphaproteobacteria; order Rhizobiales; family Rhizobiaceae; genus CAWFKS01. The sequence goes on along the minus strand of CAWFKS010000013.1, from coordinate 93,085 downwards.
CGGTGGCCATGAAGGTCGCGGTGGCGACGATGGAACGCGGCGACAGGCGGGCAATGCCGCAGACGCCGTGGCCGCTGGTGCAGCCGCCGCCATAGACCGCGCCGAAGCCGGTGAGGACGCCGGCCAGCACCATCAGCGGCAGGTTGGCCGAAACGGTCTGGAGGACCGGCGAGCCGGTCCACGCCATCACGGCCAGCGGCGCGGCCAGCAGTCCGAGCACGAAGCCCAGCCGCGACGGCAGCGCGGAATCGCGGTAGGGCGGCAGTATCTTCGAGGCGATGCCGCTGATGCCGGCGATGCGGCCCTCGAATGCCATCAGGAGCACGGCCGAGAGACCGATGAGGGCGCCGCCGGCGAGCGACGCGATGGGCGTGAATTCAGTCATGTCACCAAGGCTCCATTGCCGCGGGACGCATTCTCATATTGCGGATCGAGAATATCGCCCGAACCGGTTGCCGGGACAGGCAACCGGTTCACGTCCGGCGGGGGAAAGTGTCGAGGATTTTGCGCGTTGGAAGGCGGGCGTGAAATTCTATTCCCAGGCGGCGCCCTTCAGGGCGTCGAGCGGGAATTTCAGATAGCGGCGGCCGTTGGCCTCGGGCTCGGGAAGCCGGCCGCCGTTCATGTTGACCTGCAGCGCGTGGAGAATGAGCTTGGGCATCGGCAGCGTGCTGTCCCGTTCCTGCCTCATCCTCACGTAGTCGGCCTCGGTGCGGCACCTGGCCATGTGGATGTTGTCGCGCTTCTGCTCGCCGACAGTGCTTTCCCAGCGCGGCTCGCGGCCGCCCGGCTGATAGTCGTGACCGGTGAAGACGCGGGTTGCGTCCGGCAGCGCCAGGATGTCCTGGATCGATTGCCACAGGCGGGCCGCGCTGCCGCCCGGAAAATCCGCCCGCGCGGTGCCGCCATCGGGCATGAACAGCGTGTCGTGGACGAAGGCGGCGTCGCCGATGACGTAGGTGATGGAGGCGAGCGTGTGGCCGGGCGAAAACATCACCCTGGCCTCGATCTCGCCGACCCGGAACATGTCGCCGTGGGCGAACAGGCGGTCCCACTGCGAGCCGTCGGCCGGGAAGTCCGGCCAGTTGTAGATGTCCTTCCAGAGTTTCTGGACCTCCACGACCTTCTCGCCGATGGCCGTCGGCGCGCCCGTCTGCTGCTTGAGATAGCGGGCAGCGGAGAAATGGTCGGCATGCGGATGGGTGTCGAGGATCCACTCGACCTCCAACCCGTGCTCGCGGACATGGCCCAGAATGGCGTCGGCGCTGCGGGTGGCGGTGCCGCCGGATTTCTCGTCGAAGTCGAGCACCGGGTCGACGATGGCGCATTTGCCGGTGGCGGGATCGGCAACGACGTACTGCACCGACGAGGTACGCTTGTCGTAGAAAGCGGTGACGTCGGGGCGGCGGACTGCTTCGTTCATGTGGGGCCTCCATATATTCGATAATGAACATATGTCGCGGCACCCGGGCAACCTCCCCAACGAAAAAAGGCCCGCTCGATGGCGGGCCTTCTTCCTTGCCTCACGGCAGGCGCATTACTTGGTGTAGATCATGCGCTGCTGGTCGCGGTTCTGGGCGTAGGAGTCCGGATTGTACTCCTTCTGGCTCTTCAGCTGGTCCTCGGTGAAGTTGGTGTAGAGGTACCAGTCGCCGTTGTCGTCCTTCATGAACTGAAGGTTGTCGAGGCCGACCGCCACCGACTTTTCGCCGATGCCGAGGAAGCCGCCGACATTCACGACGATGGCGTCGACCTTGCCGTCGGCCGTCAGGACGACGTCGTCGACCTCGCCGATATTGTCGTCGTTGGCGCCGTAGACCGTCGTGCCCATCAGGTTGTCGGCCGAGATCTGGTCGTTCGGCACGTTCGACAGGCTGTCGCGGTTGATCGCGGCGGTCTGGGTGCGGTCGGTCTTGGCCGTCGTGGCGTTGTCGTTGGACGCCATGTTGTTGTCGTCCTTGACGACAGCATTGTTGTCCGACGCCGCCTGGTCGTTGTCCGTCTTGACCACGCCCTTGGTGTCGGCGTTGTCGGAGGCGGCCATCTGGTCGTTGTCGTCCTTGACGGCAGCGTTGTTGTCGGCGTTGTCGGACGCGGCCATCTGGTCGTTGTTGGTCTTGGCCGTCGTGGCGTTGTTGTTCGACGCCATGTTGTTGTCGGTGGCCATCGCGTTGTTGTCGGCGTTGGCGGCATTGTCCGAGGCGGCCATCTGGTTGTTGTCCGTGGCCATCGCGTTGCCGTCGGCTGCGCCGTTGCCGCTGTTCATGGCGACGCCGTTCGTCTCGATGTTGTTGTTCTTGGGCTCGATCGAGGCGTAGTCGAACTCGGGCGCGTTCTTGAGCTGGTCGCGGCTAAGGCCGGCGACGAGCCAGTCTTCGCCGTTCGGGCCAGTCTGCCACTTGAGCTGGTCGAAATTGATGGCGACGTCCTTTTCGCCGATGCCAAGGAAACCGCCGACACCGACGATCACGGCGTCGGTCTGGCCGTCCTGGCCGAGAACGAGGTCGTTGATGTCGCCGATCTTCTTGGCGTCCTCGGCAGCCGATTCGTAGATGGCGGTGCCGATCAGCTTGCTTGCGAGGTGGTCATCCTTCGCAGCAGAATGGAACATCTTGGCGTCGACGGCAGCGCCGGCATCGGCGGCCATGTTGTCGGTCTTGGTCTGGTTGTCGGCCTGGACCTGAGTGTCGGTCTGGACCGCCTGGTTGGAATTCGCAGTGTTGTCCGCGGCCTGGGCGATAGCGCCGGTCGCGAGCAATGAGATCAGGGCCGTGCTGGCCATAAGCGTGCGGATCATGTAACTGTCCTCCGTGCATCCGTTCATGCGACGATGTGAATGACCGCATTCGCCTTCTGCTTCACCACGGCGGATGCGGTCACGTCCTCCAAACGGGGCGGCAGCCGCATGGTTCCCAACGTCAATCTTTAATGTTTTCGGGATGAGCCCGACGCTGCGTCCGGCCCTCAGCGCAGCGGGATCGAGAGCGCAAGCCGCAGGCCGTCCTCGCCGAACTGGCGGTCGACCGTGCCGCCGAGTTCGCTTCGGATGTTGGCGTCGATCAGGCGGGTGCCGAAACCCGGCTTGTTATCGTCGGCGAGCCCGGTGCTGCCCCATTCGCGCCACTGGAATTCGAGCATGCGCGGCTCGCCGGGCGTGACCGACCAGCGCACTTCCAGACCGCCGCCGTCGTCGATGACCTTGCCGTATTTGAGCGCGTTGGTGGCGAGTTCGTGGATGGTCAGGCCGAGCGCCTGGGTGACGCGCTCGGGCAGCTTCACTTCCGGGCCGGCCAGCGCCGACTCGTCGAGACGGTCACCGAACACCTGGTCGAGCTCCGACAGCACGAGTTCGCGCAAGTCCGCCTGTTCCCATGCGGCACGGGTAAGCAGGTCCTGCGCCTTGGCCATCGCCTGCATGCGCGCGGAGAAGGAGGCGTTGAAAGCAGCCAGATCCTCGGAACTGTTGGCCGTTTGCCGGGCGATCGCCAGCACCCGCGCCAGAAGGTTCTTTATGCGGTGCTTCATCTCCTGAAGGATGAGGTCCTTCTGTTCGAGATTGCGCTCGATCTCGGCGTTAAGGGCCGCGACGACCTCCAGCCGACGCGCCTGGCTGCGCGTCAGCAGCGCCAGGGTGGCGGCCAAAAGCAGGCTGACCGCCGCCATCGTCAACGCCTCAGGCAAGGCCGAGGGCGGGGTGAAGGTGTCGGTCGGCCTGAGGTGAAAGAACCAGGTGCGACCGCCGACGGTGACCGCACGCTCGACGAGATAGTTGTCGTCGAACTTCGAACTCGGACGGTTTTCGGAGGTGTAGACGACGTTCTGCGGCGCGATCTCCTGGTCCCAGACCGTAAAGGCCACCGAGGCGGTGGAGCCGTGCGAGAGCGCGGCGTCGAACAGGTCGGCGACGCGATAGACCGCATAGACGAAGCCGCGCACGTCCTCCCGCGTGCCGGCCGCGTCCTGCGGCGGCTTGCCCCGATAGAGCGGCAGGTAAAGGACGATGCCGGTGCTGGATCTCGCCCCGGCGTCGCCGACAAGGTCGACCGGCCCGGTGGCGGTCGGCTCGCCGCTCTCGATTGCGGCCTGCATCGCGGCGCGGCGCTCGGGATCGGAGTACATGTCGTAGCCGAGCGCCTTGCGCTTGGTGTCGTCCGACGGCTCGAGGATCACCACGGGCGCGCGCCAACGCTGGTCGGTTTGCGGAAAGACGGCGCGGCCGATGCCGTAGTTCTCCTCGATCCGCGCCTCGGCCACCGCCTCCTGCCCGGCCGGCAGCAGCGGCGCCAGGCCGTAGCCGTCGGCGCCGCGATAGTGCTCGTCGAGGTCGAACGAGGTGACGAACCGCGCGAACGGGCCGCGATCGGCATAGGCGTCCTCGGTCGACAGGAAGGCGGAGATGCTGCGCAGCAGCGAGACGTGCAGGTCGGTCCGTTCGTTGACCAGGTCGACGACGTCGTTGGCGAGCGTCTCGAAGCGGGCGCGGCCCCGGTCGCGGCCCGACTGGTAGGTCTGCCACGCGATCGTCAGTCCGAGCGCGGCGGCAATCAGGAAGACGGCGATCGGTACGAGCTTTTTCAAGGATCAGCGAAGCGGTTCCGGGGACGACCGCTAGATAGCACCGACCAGCGAAATGTAAACGCATGCGGCCGCACGCATGCGCCTGCCGCGGAACGATACGGGATCGGGAACGTTCATGCCGGTCACGCGAGACCCCGAAATGGAAGTTACCCGACAGCGGCCCGGCCGCCGCCGGCCGCCGACGCCGAACCTGGAGACGATGCTGAAGACATCGGCCAGGATCGCGCTCGTCTTCCTCGGCATGCTCGGTTTCGTCGTGGCCCTGAAGTTCGGCCGCTTCTTTCTCGCGCCGGTCTTCCTGTCGGTCATCATCGGCCTGATGTTCGGACCGCTGGCGACCCGTCTTGAGCGCCGCGGCGTGCCGCCGGTGGTCTCGGCGGGTTTGGTGGTGGTGTTCTTCATCGCCTGCCTGGCGATCGCCTTCACGCTGTTCGCGCTGCCGCTGTCGACCTGGATCGACCGCCTGCCGCTTGTGTGGGCCAAGCTGAAGACGCAGATCACGAGCTGGCGCGACATACTCGGCTCCATCCAGTCGCTGCAGGAGGACCTCAACAGCCTGACCAAAGACGACACCGCCATGAAGGTCGATGTCGAGGACCAGGGCGCGATGATGAGCATCGCCAGCTTCGCGCCGTCGCTGCTGGCACAGATGCTGATGTTCCTGGCGGGCCTCTACTTCTTCATCGCCACACGATTCCAGGTGCGGGCCGCGGTGCTTTCGATGTGCGTGGAAAGGCGCCTGCGCTGGCGCGTCGCCCACGTCTTCCGCGACGTCGAGGTGCTCGTCTCGCGCTATCTCGTCTCGATCAGCATCATCAACTTCGGACTGGGACGTGGCGGTCTCGATCGCCATGTGGCTGATCGGGGTGCCCTCGCCGCTGCTGTGGGGCATGATGGCGGGGGCCCTGAACTACATCATCTATATCGGCCCGTTCGCGATGTTCCTGATCCTGCTGGCCGTGGGGCTGGCGAGCTTCACGGCGCCGGCGGCGATTCTGGCTCCGGCGATGGCCTACCTTCTGCTCAACCTGACGGAAGCGCAGTTCGTGACGCCGATGACGCTCGGCAAGCGGCTGACGCTCAACCCTTTCGTGGTCTTCCTCGCGCTCGCCTTCTGGCTGTGGATCTGGGGGCCGGTCGGCGGCTTCGTGGCGGTGCCGGCGCTGCTGGTGGTCTACGCGGTGGTCAGAAACGTGCTGCCGCTGTCGCTCGAGTGACCGGACGGAAGCCGCTCTGACGGGCGGAACCTTCATATCCTCAGGGCGTTGGCGCGATGATCAGCGGCATTCTCATTGCGCGCCGGACGCCGTTTCAAGCCGGCATCGGCCCGGGAGAGGGCGCGCGATGGTTCCGGGAACTTGCAGCAGGCAGCCATGCCCTACACCTCAAGCCAGCGCAAAGGTCAGCTCGTGCTTCGCGCGCTGCAGGGCTCGAGGGTGACGTTCTTCTATCAGACGACGGACCTCGAGATCCTTTGGCTCGAGAATGCGCCGCCCGGATGGGCGATGGAGGATTTCGTCGGCAAGACGGATGCGGATCTGTTCGCGCCGGAGGTGGCGAACGCCACGACGGCGGCGAAGCGCGAGGCGGTCGAAAGGCGCGAGCGCCGCACCATCGACGTGCCGATGCGCGGCGAGCACGACGTGCTCTGGTTCGAAACGCAGATCGAACCCGACATTCGCGAGGACGGAAGCGTCGCCGGCATCATCTGCGCGGCCATCGACATCACCGAGAAGAAGCGTCGGGAAACGATTCTCAAGAGCCTGCTGCGCGAGGTGTCGCATCGCTCGAAGAACCTGCTGGCCATCATATTGTCGGTCGCCAGCCAGACGGCGCGGGCTTCCGGAGACAAGGAGGATTTCGTGCGGCGATTCGTCGGCCGCATCCAGTCGATCGCCAGATCGCAGGACCTCATCACCGACTCCAACTGGCGCGGCGCCAGCCTGTTCGAACTCGTCGACCAGCAGGTCTTCAAGCGGTTCGAGGGCGCAGCGGAGCAGATCGAGCTGAGCGGCGACGACGTCGAGCTGGTTCCCAACGCGTCGGTTCACATCGGCCTGGCGTTGCACGAACTGGCGACGAACTCCTTCGCCTTCGGCGCGTTGTCGCGTGCAGGCGGACGCGTGCACATCGTGTCCACGCTGCAGCACAACGGCAATGGCACCGCCGCCAAGCTTGTGTGGGAAGAAACCGGCGGGCCGCAGCTGCCCCTGCAATACGAACGCCAATTCGGCACCACGACACTGGAGCGCATAGTGCCCGCCTCGCTGAACGGCAGCGGTCGCCTCGACCTCGCCGGCTACGGGGCCCGGTACGAGCTCGAATACGGCGCCAACAACATCCAGGAAGATTCGGCCGACTGACGTGGCGTGCCGAAGACCGGGGAACCCCACCGGGGCCCGGACGTTTCCAAACCACCGGGCGCGCCTAGCGGCCGCCGAAATCCACGAGAACCAACAGGAGTGACGCCATGAACTGGAATCAGGTCGAAGGCAATTGGGAGCAGTTCAAGGGCAAGGCCCGCACCCAGTGGGGCAAGCTGACGGACGACGATCTGGAGCAGGTGAAGGGCAACCGGCAGGAGCTGTCCGGCCGCATCCAGGAGCGCTACGGCAAGGCCCAGGAAGAGGCCGATCGCGAGATCGACTCCTGGCTGCAGAAGCACTGACGAAAATTCTTGAAAAAACGTCCCGCCGGCGCGGAACCTTTCCCCCGCGGGGCCGTTTGAAGGAGCCACCTGGACCCCTCCCCCCCCCGCCCACCAGGTGGCCCAGACAGCCGGCGTTCCCTCCAAGGAACGCCGGCTCTTTTTTTGCCTCATCCACGTCGCCTGCCCGGGGACGGCCGTCGCCGGTGGCTTGCCACTGCGCCGGCCAGGCAATAGAGCCTGTCGCACTACTGTCGGTAGCCTGTGCTTTCGGCCGGGCGATCTCCTCCCTCAGCGACGACGGAAGGCCGCGCGCAGCGATGGAACTGTGGATCGTCATCACGATCATCGCCGCCTTTCTGCAGAACCTGCGTTCGGCCGCGCAAAAGCACCTCAAGGGCGTCATGGGAACGACGGGCGCAACCTTCGTGCGCTTCGGCTTCGGCTTTCCCTTCGCGCTGCTGTTCGTCGCGGGTCTGGCGATCGTCGCGGACTATCCACTGCCGCAACCGAACGCGACCTTCCTCGCCTGGTCGGTGGTCGGCGGCGGCAGCCAGATCGGCGCGACCTTCCTGCTCATCCACCTGTTTTCTTTCCGCAACTTCGCGGTCGGCACGGCGTATTCACGCACCGAGCCGGCGCAGGCGGCACTTTTCGGGCTGATCTTCCTTGGTGACCGGGTGACGCACGGGGCGCTGGCGGCCATCGCCATCAGCGTCGTCGGCGTCATGCTGATCTCGGTCGCGCACGTCACCATGAGTTGGCGCAACCTGCTGCTGTCGGTGTTCTCGCGCCACGCGCTGATAGGCATCGCTTCCGGCACGCTGTTCGGCATCGCGGCTGTCGCCTACCGCGCGGCGTCGCTGTCGCTGGGCGGCCCGAACTTCATGATGCAGGCGGCCGCGACGCTGGCGGTGCGTCATCGTCATGCAGACCGTCGCCATGGCGGCGTGGATGGTGTGGAAGGACCGCGACGAACTCGGCCGCATCGCGCGGGCCTGGAAGCCGTCGCTGTTCACCGGGCTGGTCGGCGCCAGCGCCTCGTTCGGCTGGTTCATGGCGATGACGCTGCAGCAGGCGGCGGTGGTGAAGGCGCTGGCGCAGATCGAGCTTCTGTTCACCTTCGCCGCCTCGGTGTTCTTCTTCCGCGAGAAGATCACGCGGCTGGAAGTCGTCGGCTGCGCGCTGATCGCCTTCGGTATCGTCGTGCTGGTGCTGCTGGGGTAGGCTAGAGCCCGAGAACCGCGAAACGCAGCAGCGCCGCGCAGAGGCCGGCGCAAACCAGCAAGATGCCGAGACCGACCGGCGAGCCGAAGCCATACCAGTTCATCGATTTCTGACCGTAGGCGAATTCGTCCTCGGCGCTGAGTTCGCGGTGCATCGCGGGAGGGTTCTGCATGTCCTGTCCTTTCGGGATCGCCTTCGACGGCCGGGCAAGCGGCTTGCGCCGGAAAAGCTGCGACGGCATATTACATTCTTAAGATATTTCGATGATTTAAATATCTGCTTGCCGAAGGATCGTCAAGATGGCAAAACGCGACATGCTCCACGAGGTCGCCCGGCTGGTCATGCGCTGGCAGGACGCCACCGAGGCGTTCGACGAGGCGGTTGGGGAACGCTACGGGTTGAGCGGCGTCGAGCGGCGCTGCCTCTCCCTTCTCTACGAGGGACCGCAGACGGCCGGCGCGATAGCGCGTGCCACCGGGCTGACGCCGGCCGCGATTACATCGCTCATCGACAGGCTGGAGGCCCGCGGTTTCGTGCGGCGAACGCGCAGCCCGGAGGACCGCCGCAAGGTGATGGTGGAAACCGGGCCGGAGGCGGCGAAGCTGGCGGAACGCCACTACATTCCGATCGGCAGCGAGGGCGACGCGATGCTCGCCGGCTACAGCGAGGCCGAACTGGCGGTCGTCCGCCGCTTCCTCACCGATGCGATCGACGTGCAGGAACGGCATCTGGCGAAGCTGAAGGGCTGACGCGAACCCGGATGGTACATGCCGCCCTACGGCAGGCCGGTTGGGCATTTTCAGCCGGGCGGCTCAGCCCGAACGGAAGGCCTCGCGCACCATCGCCCCGAAATCATCCCCGCCATGGCCGGCATCGCGGAACGCGGTGAAGCTCGCCAGGGCAGCGGCGGTGACCGGCGCCTCGACGCCGAGCGCCCGCGCGGTTTCCAGGTAGAGCGCGATGTCGTCGACCACGCTCGCCACAGGAAACCCGACGGTGTCGCTTTCACCCAGGATGACGGGAAGGCGGTGCTGCATGAGCGGGTTGGCGGACGGGCTCTTGGCCAGGAGGCCCATCATGGTTTCCAGGCCGAGGCCGGAGCGCTTGCCGACGAGCAGCGCCTCCTTCAGCGTCTGCCAGTAGCCCGCCAGCATCATGTTGTTGACGATCTTGGCCGCCGAGCCTGCCCCAACCTCCCCCACGTGTACGAGGCGGTTGGACATTCTGGCGGCGACCGGCGCGAAACGGGCTACATCCACGTCGCTGCCGCCCACGTAGAAGCCGATCGTGCCTGCCGCCACCATGTCCGGTCCGCCGGCGATCGGCGCGTCGAGGGCCGAACCACCGGCCTTGGCGATCGATGGCAGCAGGCCGCGCAGCGTTTCGGGACTGACGGTGCTGGTATCGATGACGAGACGGCCCGACAGGTCCAGCCGGCACAGGCGGTCGACAACCTCGCGGACGGCCGCATCATCGCTCAGCGAAAGGATCACGATGTCGCTTCTGGCGACCAGCGCGGCAAGCTCCCTCGCAGGCCTCGATGCCGAGTGAGGCGGCGTCGGCTTTGCCCAGGCCGCTGCGGGTCCAGCCCGCTAACTGCAACCCCGCCCCGGCGAGGCGCGCGGCCATGGCGCGGCCCATACGACCCAGCCCGACAATTCCCACGCGGGCGTCGGCTGCTGCTTCCGGCTCGTTCATGGCCTCGGTCTCACGGCACCAGCAGCGTGCCGGCGCCGTGCTCGGTGAACAGCTCCAGGAGCACGGCGTGAGCGGTCTTGCCGTTGAGGATGACGACACCCTCGACGCCGCGCTCGATCGCCTCGATGCAGGTCTCGACCTTGGGGATCATGCCGCCCGAGATTGTGCCGTCGGCGATCAGCGCCTTGGCCTCGGCGACGGTGAGCTCGTCGATCAGCTTCCTGTCCTTGTCGAGCACGCCCGGCACGTCGGTGAGGAACAGCAGGCGCTTGGCCTCCAGCGCGCCGGCGATGGCGCCGGCGAAGGTGTCGGCGTTGATGTTGTAGGTGTGGCCGTCGCGGCCGGGCGCCACTGGCGCGATGACCGGGATCATCTCGGAGCGCGCGAGAAGGTCGAGCAGCGTGCGGTCGACCTCGACCGGCTCGCCGACGAAGCCCAGATCGAGCACGCGTTCGATGTTGGAATCGGGATCGGTGACGGTCTTGTGGGCCTTTTCGGCGAAGACCATGTTGCCGTCCTTGCCGCACAGGCCGATCGCCCATTCGCCCTCGGCGTTGATGAGCGCGACGATCTCCTTGTTGATGGAGCCCGCAAGCACCATCTCGACGATCTCGACCGTCTTGGCGTCGGTGACGCGCAGGCCGCCCTCGAACTTCGATTCGATGCCCATCTTGTTGAGCATGGCCGCGATCTGCGGACCGCCGCCGTGGACGACGATCGGATTGACGCCAGACTGCTTCAGAAGCGCGATGTCGCGGGCGAAGGCGCGGCCGAGATCGGCGTCGCCCATGGCGTGGCCGCCATATTTCACCACGACCGTCTTGTTCTCGTAGCGCTGCATGAAAGGCAGCGCGGCGGACAGAAGACGAGCCTGTTCCTGCGGAGTGTCGATGTCGGCGTTCATGAAGTTCCTCGGGTCGGGCTGCGGACGCGCGCCTCTTAGCGGCAAAGCCGGGCCATCGCAAACGGCCCGATGTCACGGCAGCCCGTCACTGGGGCCCGTCTTCATTCCGGAATGTGAAAGGGCGCCCGTCTCGTCAGCCAGCCGGAGATCTTCTCCATCTGCGCGGCGAGCGAGAACAGCGTCTCCTCGTCGCCCGGGCGGCCCGCCGCCTGGATGCCGAGCGGCAGGCCCTTGTCGGTGACGTAGACGGGCATGGCGACCGACGGCTGGCCGGTGACGTTCTGGATCGCCGGCCAGTGGGTGAACCACAGGCTGGTGTCCATGAGCTGGTCGAAGATGCGCTCGTTGCGCAGCAGCCGGGTCAGCCGCAGCTTGTCGAGCAGGTTCTCGATCATCAGCTCGCTCCCCCTGGCGTCCATGCTCCCGACCTCCACCGGCGGATGGGCGATGATCGGCATCAGCACCGCGTCGTATTGCGCGGTGTGCTCGATGAGCGCGCGGGAGGCCGCATGCAGGCGCTGCACGGCGTCGTAGATCTCGCCGGCCGAGACCAGTTCGCCGAGCCTTGAAAGCACGCGCGTGCCGCGCTCCAGCTCGGGCAGGACGTTGCGGCCGACGCGACGGCTCTCCTCGCGCATCTGGCCGGCCATGGCGGTGGCGACGGTCTTGCCGAAATCGGCCATGAAGGCGCGGTCGACCATCGGCAGGTCGATCTCCTCGACCTCGTGGCCGCCTTCGCGCGCCAGCGCCACCGCCGTCTCCAGCGCGGCCATCGTCTCGTCCGAGATCGGCAGGTTCATCGGAGAGTTGCGGTAGACGCCGATCTTCAGGCGGCCGGGATCGCGGGCGGCGGCTTCGGTGAACGTCCCCTTTGGCGGGCGCGCCATGTAGGGCGTCAGCGTGTCGGGGCGCCAGGTGAGGTCGAGCAGCAGCGCGCTGTCGCGCACCGAGCGCGTCAGCGCGTGGTCGACGACGAAGCCGTACCAGGATTCCGAGGTGAGCGGCGTCAGCGGGACGCGGCCGCGCGACACCTTCATGCCGACGAGCCCGGTGGTGGAGGCGGGAACGCGGATCGAGCCGCCGCCGTCGGAGGCATGCGCTGCCGGGACGACGCCGGCGGCGACCAGCGAGGACGAACCGCCCGACGAGCCGCCGGTGGTGTGGCCGAGGCTCCAGGGATTGCGCGTTGCGCCGAACGCGGCGGATTCGGTGACCAGCCGCAGCCCGTGCTCGGGCGCGGTGCTGGTGACGATCGGGTTGAGCCCGGCCTCCAGATAGCGCGCCATCATCGTCGAATCGAAATCGGCGACGAACGGCGGCAGCCTGCTGCCGGAATGGATCGGCACGCCCTTCCAGGCGATGCCGAGGTCCTTGATGGCGAAGGGAACGCCTGCCAGCGGGGCGGTGCGGTCGATCGTCTTCGCCCGATCCCGGGCCGCGTCGTAGAATTTGCTGGCGATCGCGTTGATCTCGGGATTGACCGCTTCGGCCCGGGCGATGGCGGCGTCGGCGAGTTCGAGCGGATCGACTTCGCCCTTGCGGACCCGCTCGCCGAGCCCGGTCGCGTCTTCCTCCCACAAAAGTCTCTGCACGCTCACGCCAGGCCCTCCCACGATGACGGCGCGATGCTATGGCCTGCAACGGTGCTGCGCAATGTGCGGCTGCACCAATCGGCGGCCCGTACAGGCGGATGTTCAGCGCCGCGGCTTCGCCACAACATGGGCGAATCGACCAACATCTGCCGGCGCTGCCGGCTCGGAGACTCTTCGTGGCGGCGGCCGACCAGGACGTGCGATCCGACAGACGCAGCGAGCGGCGGCTGATCACGCTGCTGGGCATCGCCCAGATCTGCTCGTGGGGCTCGATCTACTACTCCTTTCCGCTGCTGGCGGAGGCGATGCGGCTGGATCTCGGATGGTCGAAGTCGCTGCTCTACGGCGCCAGCACGCTGGGTCTCGTCCTGTCGGCGCTGGCCGCCTACCCCGTCGGTTCGGCGATCGACCGCGGCCATGGCCGCCAGGTGATGGCGCTCTCGTCGGTGGCCGCGGGATTGCTGCTCCTGCTGTGGTCGCAGGCCGAGAGCGTGGTCACGTTCTATGTCGCCGCCGCGGGCGCCGGATGTCTGCAGGCCGCCACGCTCTACGAACCCGCCTTCGCAGTGGTGGCGCGCCGTTTCGGGAGCGCCGGAGCGCGGCGCGGCATCACGGCGCTGACGCTGTGGGGCGGGTTCGCCAGCACGGTGTTCATTCCGCTGATCCAGTTCCTGATCGACACCGCGGGATGGCGCGGCGCGCTGATCGTTCTGGGTGCCGTCAACATTCTCGTCTGCGCCACGCTCTATGTCATCGCGATCGATCCCGCCAGGGACGCGCCGCCCCATACCGACGTGCCGGGAATGGCGCCCATGGCCGGACGCCGCGCGGTCGCCTGGGCGATCCGCAAGCCGGTTTTCTGGGCGCTTGCGGTGGCGTTCGTGGCTTACGCATGGGCTGCGATCGCGCTGACCTTCCACCTCTACCCGCTGCTTCTCGAACGCGGCCTCGGCGCCGCCGAGGTCGTGGCGGTCATGGCCGTCATCGGCCCGGCACAGGTCGCCGGCCGGCTGGTGATCTGGCGGCTCGCGCCGAACGCGCCGGTGCGGGTGTTCGGTTCGATCGTCGTCGTCGCGTTTCCGCTCGCGGTCGCCGGACTGGCCTTCGCGCCGGCGACCTTCTGGACGCTCGCGGCCATCGCCGCGCTCTACGGCGCGGCCAACGGCATGATCACCATCGTCCGGGGACTGGCGGTGCCGGAGATGCTGAGCCGCGAGGCCTATGGCGCGATCAACGGCGCACTGGCGACGCCGATGCGGCTCGTGCAGGCCGGGGCACCGTTGACGGCTGCCTGGATATGGACGGCGACCGGCGGCTACGACGACGTGCTCCTGGCAGTGCTGGCGTCCATGCTGCTGCTGGTGGCGAGCTTCTGGGCGGCGGCGCTGCTGGCGCGGCCGCGAGCCTGATCGCGCCGGTCAGCCGGCCGCGCGGTCGGCGCCCTCGCGCCATTCACGCCAGTGGGTCGGGTGGACGGGAATCATCTCCCCCGTCTCGGCATTGAACCACTGCCCGTTGGCATGACGGCAGGCAAAGACCAGCGCATGCGTACCGTCCTTGTCGATGACGGCCAGCTCAAGGTCGCGGTCTGTCGGAACGGTTTCGATGGTCTGCCACATGCTAGTCATATGCGCCCGACGCAATCGCCCGGCTTTGACCTGAATCAGAAGCCCGCCGGGACTTGCAGAAGTTCCTGCCGCAGCGGCGGCCAGTCGGCTGTCACGCCGTCCTGCCAGTCGCGCCAGTGCGTCGGGATGAACCGGGATCAACTCGCCGGTCACGGCGTCGATCCAGCCGTCGTCGGCGCAGCGGCAGGCGAAGACCAGCGCATGCGTGCCGTCCTTGTCGATGACGGCAAGTTCGAGGTCGCGGTCGGCGGGAACGGTTTCGATGGTTTGCCACATGCCCGCCATATGCGCTGCGGGCGCGGCAATCCGGCTTTGACCTGGATCAGAAGCGGGCGGCGATCGTGTCTCGGGCGTGCCCGCGGCCAGCCGTCAGGCGGCGTGCTGCATGCCGGCGGCGAGGCTGACCCGATTGCGGCCGCCGCGCTTGGCCTCGTAGAGGCGGTGGTCGGCCTCGCTCAAAAGGTCCGAAAGGCTCGCCTCCCGACGGTGATGGGCCGCGCCGATGCTGACCGTCAGTGGGACCGGGCCGGCGCCGTCCGGCGCGAAGGCGATCTGCTCGACCTCCTCGCGCACCCGCTCGGCGACGCGCGCCGCTTCATGGCGGTCCGCACCGACCAGGAAGACGCCGAACTCCTCGCCGCCGATGCGGCCGAGAATATCGCAGTCGCGCACGCCGCGCTCGATCGCCGCGGAGATGCGGCGCAGGGCCTGGTCGCCGGTCATGTGGCCGAACGTGTCGTTGATCGTCTTGAAATTGTCGGCGTCGATCATCAGCAGCGTGCCGTGGTCGGTGCGCCTGCGGCGTTTTTCGATCACATCCAGGAAGGTCTCGCGGTTGAGCATGCCGGTCATGTCGTCGTGCCGCGCCTTCTCGGCGAGCTGGGCATGGACGCGCTCGAGATCGGCATGCGCCCTGGCGAGCTGGTCGTGGGCGTCCGCCAGTTCGTCGTGCGTGGACCGCAGCTCGTCGAGCGCACTTCCGCAGCCGCTCGTTCTGGATGAACTTGTAGGCGCTGGCCGGCCAGGCGATGACGATCGGGCAGAACACCGACAGCAGGAGCGACGTCAACCCCGGGCGCTGCCGCCGGTCAGTTCGGCGACGATCGAGACGATCGTCACCGAGGCGATCGCCGACAAGCATCGCCACGGCGCCCGACTGCACGACAATCCGCTTCATCCGCCCCTGCTCCGTTCCGCGCCCCTCCTCGCCAGCGACGCGCTGAATTCCACGTTAAGAGCGGCGCTACAATTTGAATCAGGATTGACAAACCTGCCATAAGGCTCGCATGACCGAGCTTCCCGACGCGCGCCGATTCGCCCATGTCACCGACTGGGTGTTCGATCTCGACAACACGCTCTACCCGCATCACTCGAACCTGTTCGCGCAGATCGACGTGAAGATGACGGCCTACGTTTCGGAACTGCTGCAACTGCCCCGCGAGGAGGCGCGCAAGCTGCAGAAGGAACTCTATCTGGAATACGGCACGACGCTTTCGGGGCTGATGGCGCGCCACGGCATCGATGCCGACGAGTTCCTGGAGAAGGTGCACGACATCGACTATTCATGGCTGTCGCCTGATCCGCGGCTCGGCGACGCGATCCGGGCGCTGCCGGGGCGCAAGTTCATCTTCACCAACGGCGACCGCCGCCACGCCGAGCGCACCGCGCGCCAGCTCGGCATCCTCGATCATTTCGACGACATCTTCGACATCGTGGCGGCGGACCTGCAGCCGAAGCCGGCGCAGGCGACCTACGACAAGTTCATGGCGCTGCACCGGGTGGCGGGCGGCAACGCGGTGATGTTCGAGGACCTGTCGCGGAACCTGACGGTGCCCAAGGCGCTCGGGATGACGACGGTGCTGATCGTGCCGCGCAATTTCGAGCCGACCTTCACGGAAAACTGGGAGCGCGACCCGGCGCTGGACCACGCGGTCGATTTCGTCACCGACGACCTCGCGAGCTTCCTCGAGAGCATCGTCGCCGCGCCCGAACGCGCATGAGGCGCTTCACACCGCTCGAGGAGCGGATCGACCGCGCCGCGCACAGGGTTCTGGACACCCTGCCGGCGGTCGGCGCCTCCGGCGCGCTGGTCGAATTCGTGGTGTTCGGGCTGAAGCAGGGCTGGGCCTGCCTGTTCGGCGGCGCGATGCTGGCGCTCATCATCGCGACCAAATATCTGTGGCCGGAGGGCATCGGGCTTGCCCGCTACGACTTCCTGTTCCTCGCAGCGCTCGCCATCCAGCTTGCCATGCTGGCCCTGCGCCTGGAAAAGCCGAGCGAGGCTGTGGTGATCCTCATCTTCCACGTCGTCGGCACGGCCATGGAGGTGTTCAAGACCGGCGTCGGCTCGTGGATCTATCCCGAGGAAGCGTTCTTCCACATCGCGGGCGTGCCGCTGTTTTCCGGCTTCATGTATGCCTCGGTCGGCTCCTACATCGCGCGCATCACGCGCATCTTCGACATGCGCTATTCACGCTACCCCGCGCGCGGCCTCACCGTGGCGCTCGCGGCCGGCATCTACGTGAATTTCTTCTCCCACCACTACATGGTCGACCTGCGGCTGTTGCTGTTCGCGGCAACGGCGGCGCTGTTCTGGCCGACATTCGTGCATTTCCGCGTCTTCCGCTTCCGCCACAGGATGCCGCTGCTCCTGGGCTTCCTGCTGGTGGCGCTGTTCATCTGGTTTGCCGAAAACATCGGGACGTGGTCGCGGGCGTGGATCTATCCCTCGCAGGCGGCCGCGTGGACGCCGGTCTCGATCGGCAAGCTCGGCGCCTGGTACCTGCTGATGATCATCTCGTTCGTGCTGGTGACGCTCGTCCACCGGCCCGCGCCCGCCCGACGCGCTCTCCGCGCGAACGCAAGAACGCCGGCACGGAGCCGACCGTCGCCTGACGGCACGGCACGCATCACGAGACGCCGGCGCGCGTCAGTCGCCGGCCTTTGCCTTGTCGTCGGGGTTTTCGAGGCGCCCGTCGGCATCGACGCTGCGGTCCAGACGCCTGATCCTGGCGTCGCCGATCGAGCCGTCACGGCCTTCGCCGGGAAGATCGGCCGGCCGCGTCGCGTCTTCGCGCCCGCGTCGCCTGCGTCTTCGCGCGGTCGGCACCGGCCGGCTTGCCGCCCGTGGACGGGTGTTTGGATTGGCTGGTCATGGAGAGCCTCCTTTCGAAGCCGAACGCCGGCCGGACGCGTCCGTTCCGGTCCGGGCGGCCCCTCGGCAGGCTCAGATGTCGTAGAAGCGGGCGATCTCGTTCCAGGCTTCCTCGGCGCTGTCGACGAAGGTGATCAGTTCCTCGTCGCCCGGCGAGATGGTGCCCTGCTCTGCGAGGAACTCCAGGTTGATCGCCTTGTCCCAGAAGTCGCGGCCGAACAGGATGACCGGCACCTGCTCCATGCGGCCGGTCTGGATGAGCGTGAGGGCCTCGAACAGCTCGTCCATCGTGCCGAAGCCGCCGGGAAACACCACCACCGCCTTGGCCCGCATCATGAAATGCATCTTGCGGATGGCGAAGTAGTGGAAGTTGAAGGCCAGATCGGGGGTGATGTAGCGGTTCGGCGCCTGCTCGTGCGGCAGCACGATGTTGAGGCCGATGGTCGGCGCGCCGCAATCGTCGGCGCCGCGGTTTCCCGCCTCCATGACGCCCGGCCCGCCGCCGGTCACCACCACGAACTCGCGATAGTAGGATGCGCGGCTGTGCTCGGAACACAGCCGGGCGAAGCGACGCGCCTCCTCGTAGTAGCGGCTGTTGGCCTCGAGGTTCTTCTTCTGGGTCTCGTTCTTGGCCGCCCATGCCTCCGCACCCGGCTCGGGAATGCGCGCGCCGCCGAACATGATGACGGTGGAGCGGATGCCGCGCTCGGCCAGCACCATCTCCGGCTTCAGGAGCTCGAGCTGCAGGCGCACCGCCCGCAGGTCGCGCTGGGTCATGAAGTCGGGGTCGTCCCAGGCAAGCCGGTAGGTGGGCGAGCGGGTCTGCGGGGTGTCGGGTGCCTCGCGGGCGCGCTGCAGGTCCTCGTCGGAGTGCGGCAGCGGCGTCCAGCCGTTGTGTTCGTCGGGGTTCATGCTTGCGCGTGGTCCTCCCAAGCGGCCTCGCACGAGGCCCTGATGCAGTGGCGCGCCCGTCCCTTGCGCGCGATTGACCGGCCCCGGGGCTTGGCATAGTTTCCGCCGCGCCCGGCCATCGGCCGATCCCGCCGGAGCCTAGGCGCTCCGCCTTAACAGCACGTGTAACGGAGCGCATCCCCGATGGCCGCAAGCAAGGCAGATCTCGAAACAGCCATCGAGAAGGCATTCGACGAGCGCGACGGCATCGGCCCGACGACACGCGGCGAGGTGCGCGACGCCGTGGTCGAGGCGCTCGACCTGCTCGACCGCGGGCAGGCGCGCGTCGCCGAGCGCGGCGAGGACGGCAACTGGACGGTCAACCAGTGGCTGAAGAAGGCCGTGCTGCTGTCGTTCCGGCTGAACCCGATGGAAGTGATCAAGGGCGGGCCCGGCGACGCCGTGTGGTGGGACAAGGTGCCCTCCAAGTTCGACGGCTGGGGGGCCATGGATTTCGAGAAGGCCGGCTTCCGCGCCGTGCCGGGGGCGATCGTGCGGCGCTCCGCCTTCGTGGCGCCGGGCGCGGTGCTGATGCCCTCCTTCGTCAATCTCGGCGCCTATGTCGGCAAGGGCACGATGGTCGACACCTGGGCGACCGTCGGCTCATGCGCGCAGATCGGCGAGAACGTGCATCTTTCGGGCGGCGTCGGCATCGGCGGCGTGCTGGAGCCGATGCAGGCCGGGCCGACGATCATCGAGGACAACTGCTTCATCGGCGCCCGCTCGGAAGTGGTCGAGGGCTGCATCGTGCGCGAGGGCTCGGTGCTCGGCATGGGCGTGTTCATCGGCAAGTCGACCAAGATCGTCGACCGGGCGACCGGCGAGGTCTTCTACGGCGAGGTGCCGCCCTTCTCGGTGGTCGTGGCCGGCACGATGCCGGGCAAGAACGTGCCCGGCAAGGACTGGGGGCCGAGCCTCTACTGCGCCGTCATCGTCAAGCGCGTCGACGAGCGGACCCGGTCCAAAACCTCCGTGAACGAACTCCTCCGCGATTGATTCTCGCGTCAAACCGACGCAGGGTCGGCCCGTCGCCGTCGGGTTCGGCGACTTGCATTCCTTTGGAGGGGGGTAACATGGACTGGAAGTATCTTCTGACGAGCTTCGAGGGGCGCATCAACCGCGCCAAGTTCTGGGCCGGCGTCGGCGTGCTGATCGCCGCCTCGATCCTCGCCAGCCTGATCGACATGATGCTCGGCCTGCGCTTCGGCGCAAACGGCGAAGTCGGCGTCGTCGGCACGATCGTCGGCCTGATCGAAATCTATCTGGGGCTGGCGCTCTACGCCAAGCGCTGGCACGACCGCAACAAGTCGGGCTGGTGGTCGCTGATCCTGCTGGTGCCGATCATCGGCCAGCTCTGGGGCCTCATCGAATGCGGCATCCTGGCCGGCACCCAGGGACCCAACAGATTCGGACCGGATCCTCTTGGATAAAAGGCAACTCGTCTGGTTGTTCTTCAGCCTCAAGGGCCGCGTCTCGCGCGCGGCCTTCTTCCTTGCCGGCATGCTGCTCTACATCGTGCAGAGCTTCCTGCTCTACCGCTTCACGCTCGAATCCGAAGCAGAGCGTCGCCGCGCAGGTGCTGGCGCTCGCCTTCTGGGCGTCCGTCATCGTCTCGATCTGGTGCTTCGTGGCGCTCGGCGTGAAGCGCTTCCACGACTTCGACAAGCAGGGCGTGCTGGCGGTGTCGCTGTTCATTCCGGTGGTGTCGATCATCGCCTTCATCGTACTTTGCGCGGTGGCGGGTAGCCCCGGCGCCAACCAGTACGCATCGCGCACCAATTCGCCGAGCTAGAACGCCCGGCGCACGCCGCAATGCGGAGCGCCAAGCTGCGTGACAGGCAGGCGGGATTCGACTAATCCTGCCGGCCATGAATTCGCCCACCGATCCCGCCGCCAACCTCGCCACGCTGATCCGCTGCCGCTCCGTCACGCCGGCCGAGGGCGGCGCGCTGGCAGCGCTTCAAGACATGCTTGCGCCGCTCGGCTTTTCCGTCGAGCGGCCGGTGTTTTCGGAAGAGGGAACGCCGGACGTCGAAAATCTCTACGCCCGGCTTTCCGGCAACGGGCCGCATCTGATGTTTGCCGGCCATACCGACGTCGTGCCGCCCGGCGACGAGACATCGTGGCGCCATCCGCCGTTTTCGGCCGAGGTGGAAGACGGCGAGATGTTCGGGCGCGGCGCGGTCGACATGAAGGGCGGCATCGCCTGCTTCGTGGCGGCGGTTGCGCGCCACGTCGAGCGCCACGGCAGCCTTGGCGGCTCGGTGTCGCTGCTGATCACCGGCGACGAGGAAGGCCCCTCGATCAACGGCACGCCGAAACTGCTGGAATGGGCGGTCGCCAAGGGCGAGAGCTGGGACGCGGCGATCGTCGGCGAGCCGACCAACCCGAACGCGCTCGGCGACATGATCAAGATCGGCCGGCGCGGCTCGCTTTCAGGCGTGGTGACGGTCAAGGGCGTGCAGGGGCACTCGGCCTACCCGCATCTGGCCGACAACGCCGCGCGCGGCGCGGTGATGCTGGCGGCCGCGCTGCTCGATCCGCCCTACGACGAGGGCACCGCCGAATTCCAGGCGACGAACCTCGAGATCACCACGATCGACATCGGCAACCCGGCGGCCAACGTGCTGCCGGCGAAGGCGACGATCGGCTTCAACGTGCGCTTCAACGACAGCTGGACCGGCGACAGCCTGAAGGCGGAGATCGCGGCAAGGCTGGAGCGCGCCGCTTCCGACGCGAGGCTGAGGCCCGGGCAAGGATGCGCCGGTGCGCTACGATCTCGACTGGATCGGCCGCGTCAGCCCGGTGTTCCTGACGCGCGACGAGCGGCTGGTCGAGACGCTGAGCGGTTCGGTCGCTTCGGTCACCGGCCATGCGCCGGAACTGTCGACCTCGGGCGGCACGTCGGATGCCCGCTACATCAAGGACTACTGCCCCGTCGTCGAGTTCGGCCTCGTCGGCAAGACCATGCACATGGTCGACGAGCGCGTGGCGCTTTCCGACCTCGAGACGCTGACGGCGATCTACGGCCGCTTCCTCGAGGACTGGTTCGGGCAACGCGCCTAGATGCCGAGTGCGGAGGACACGCAGCACCAACTGCACGGCGCATGGCGCATGATGTGGGGCGCCAGGGACGGGCTGCGCATGCTCGACCTTTCCGCCGACGGCTTCTGGAATTCCTTCTTCGCGATCGTCGTGGCGCTGCCGGCAATGATCGTCGGATGGGTCGGCGTCGCCAACGGCGTGGCGGAGTTGGAGCCGGACGTCGCCTCGCGGCTGTCGATCGTGCTGCGGCTGGCGGTCGTCGACATCGGCTCGTGGGTGCTGCCGCTGGTCGGGCTGGCGCTGATCGCCGGACGTGCCGGCGTCGGCGACCGGTTCGTCGCCTATGTGGTGGCCAGCAACTGGGGCTCGGCGGTGTTCATCTGGATGATGGTGCCGCCCACCTTGCTGCAACTCGTGTGGCCCGAGGCGGCCGACCTCGCGACTCTCGTCTCCCTGGCGCTCTTCCTGTTCACGCTGGTCTTGTCGTGGCGGCTGACCAACGTCGCCATCGACAAGGGGCCGGGCGTCGCGTCGGCGGTCTTCGGCGGCATGTTCGCCGCGTCGCTGGCGGTGCTGTTCGGGCTTCAGGGCCTGCTGGGGCTGCTCTGATCCGCCCCGGCGGGATAGTCGACGCGCATCAGGTAGAGCCCGTCCGGCGGCGCCACCGGTCCGCAGGCGGCGCGGTCGGCCGCTTCCAGCGCGCGGCGCACATCGTCGGCACTCATCGCCCCCTCGCCTGCCCGCTTCAGCGTGCCGACCATGGAGCGCACCTGGTTGTGCAGGAAAGAGCGTGCGGAGGCGCGAACCTCGATCAGATCGCCGTCGCGGGTCACATCGAGACGGTCGAGCGTCTTCACCGGGCTTTTCGCCTGGCACTGCACCGAGCGGAAGGTGGTGAAGTCGTGATTGCCGACCAGCACCTGCGCGGCCTCGTGCATGGCCCCGGCGTCGAGCAGCTTCGGCACGTGCCAGGCGCGACCGCGCTCCAGCGCCAGGGCCGCGCGGCGATTGACGATGCGATAGAGGTAGTGGCGCGCAACGGCGGAAAAGCGGGCGTCGAATTCCGAGTCCACCTTCGCCGCGCGCAGGATCGCCACCGTCTCGCCCGCCATTGAGAGATGGGCGTTGACGGCATTCATCACCGTGTTTTCCGGCCAGTCGCGGTCGAGGTCGACATGAGCGACCTGGCCTGCGGCATGGACGCCGGCGTCGGTGCGCCCGGCGCCGCGAATCGTGACGGTCTCGCCGCTGAAGCCGGCAATCGCGGTCTCGATCGCCTGCTGCACGCTCGGCTGGCCCGCCTGCCGCTGCCAGCCGGCATAGGGGCCGCCGTCATATTCGATATCGAGGCGGTAGCGCGGCACGGAACTCCTCGCGGGTGAAAAGGCCGGGCCGGCAATGGCCCTGCCGACCGGCTCTAGGAAAGGCGCGGTCCGCTGTCCAGTCGCAAGCGCATTTGACTTTGGCCCGGCGGGTTGCCATTCCACCGGACCGCCAGCCGCACCGGAGCGTTTCTCGAAATGAACACCGCAGTCGCACGAGCGCCGTTCTGGACGCGCCCGACGGGCCTGACGCTGTTCGTGCTGGGACTCACCGCCGTCAAGCTGGCGGTCGCGGCCTCGACGGGGCTGGTGCGCGACGAAGCCTATTACTGGCTGTGGTCGCAGCATCTTTCATGGGGCTATTTCGACCATCCGCCGGTGGTGGCTGCGTGGATCCGCGCCGGCATTGCGATTGCCGGCGGCGGCGAGATCGGCGTGCGGCTTTGGTCGGTTCTGGCGACGCTGGTCCTGTCGGCCGCGCTCTACCGCACCGGCATCGTCCTGTTCGAGGACCGTCGCGTGGCGGCGGCGGGCGTGGTCTGGGGAAACCTCGCGCCGGTGGTCACCGGCAGCCTTTTCATCACCACGCCGGACGCACCCTCGGTGCTGTTGTGGACGCTCGCCATCTGGAGTGCGGCGGAACTGCTGAAATCAGGCCGCGGCGCATGGTGGCTGGCCTTCGGCCTGTTCGCCGGACTTGGGCTCCTGTCGAAATACACGCAGCTCTTCCTCGGCGCGGGCATCGTCATCTGGGTTCTCATGCACCGCGAACTCAGGCCGTGGCTCAGGTCATGGCAGCTGTGGGCCGGCGGAGCGCTGGCGCTGGCGATCTTCGCGCCGAACGTCGTGTGGAACTACCGCCACGAATGGCTGACCTTCGGAAAGCAGTTCGGGCGTGTCGTCACCAGCGAGCAGGGGCCGCTGGCGGTTTTCAGCAACCTGCCCGAATTCCTCGCCGACCAGGTGGGGCTGCTGTCGCCCGGTCTTTTCGTCATGGGCGTGATCGCGCTGTGGGCGGTGCTGCGGCGGCGACACGAATGGGCGAGACGGCCCGAATTCACGCTGCTGACGGTCACCGCGCTGCCGATGATCGCCTATTTCATCGTTCACACGTTTCATGCGCGGGTCTGGGGCAACTGGACGGTGCCCGCCGTGCCGCCGCTGATGCTCGCCAGCGCCTGGGCCATGCACCAAGTGCGGCCGGCCGGCAGCAAAGCGCGGAGCGTGGTGCGGCTGCTCAAGCGCTGGTCCGCACCTTTCGCCGGTGCGCTGATGGCGCTGGTCTTCATCCATGCCGCGATCTTCGCCATCCGGGTGCCGGGCGATCCGGTGGAGCAGATGCACGGCTGGCCCGACCTGCGGGCCGGCATCGAGAGGGTTGCGCGGCAGAACGGCGCCCATTTCCTGGCGACGCTCGATGATTACGGCCTGACCGGCTATCTCGACTATTACGGAAATCGCCGCTTCGGCGCCGACCGCCTGCCGGCCGTGCAGATCGACCAGCGCCGCCGCTACGGGTTTCTGCCGCCCGTGTCGGCCTCCGATCTGAAATGGCCGGCGCTGCTGGTGATCCGCGCCGACCGGTTCTGGCAGCCGCGGCTCGACGAGCACTTTCCGGATGCGTTGGAACTGAAGCCGATCGACAGGACCGTGGGCGGCGACACGCTCGCAACCTACCGGCTGTTCCTCGTGCAAAAGCCCGCCGGGCCGGCGCTGACGGACTAGAGCAATTCCAGGAAAAGCGAGAACCGCCACCGCCCGGAATTGCGCGAAAACAAGAACTTAGAGCAGCCGGTCGCCCACCGAAAGCCGGGCGCCGCGCACGAAGTCGGCCGCCGAGGCCGGCTTGCCGCCAGCGCGCTGCACTTCCAGAAGCCGCACGGCGCCCTCCCCGCACGCAATTTCGCCCGACGCATCGAGCAGTTCGCCGGCAGCCCCCGCACCTTCGGCCAGCGTCGAGCGCAGCAGCTTGAGACGCTCGGTCCTGCCGCCGGCTACCACCTCGCACCATGCGCCAGGGAACGGCGACAGACCGCGGATGCGGTCGTGGACGGTCTGCGCCGGCAACGCCCAGTCGACGCGCGCCTCCGCCTTGTCGATCTTGCTCGCGTAGGTGATGCCGTCCGCCGGCTGGGGCGTGAATTCGAGCACTCCGGCATCGAGACTGTCCAGCGCCTCGACCATCGCGCGCGCGCAGAGTTCGGCCAGCGCGTCGTGCAGCTCGCCTGCAGTCGTGTCGGGCCCGATCGGCATCTTGTGGACCAGGCCGACCGGGCCGGTGTCGAGGCCCGCCTCCATGCGCATGACGCAGATGCCGGTTTCGGTGTCGCCGGCCATGACGGCGCGCTGGATGGGCGCTGCGCCGCGCCAGCGCGGCAGCAGCGAGGCATGGCCGTTGACGCAGCCGAGACGCGGCGCCTCCAGCACCGGCCGCGGCAGAATCAGTCCGTAGGCGACGACCACGGCGAGGTCGGCTCCGAGTGCGGCGAAACGCGCCTGCTCACCCTCATCCTTCAGCGAAGTCGGAGTGTGCACTTCCAGGCCGAGTTCCTCCGCGGCGCGGTGGACCGGCGACTTCGTCAGTTCCAGCCCGCGACGGCCCGCCGGGCGCGGCGGCTGCGTGTAGACGGCGGCGATCTGGTGCCCGGCTTCCGCCAGCGCGCGCAGCGTCGGCACGGAGAAATCCGGGGTTCCCATGAAGACGATGCGAAGGGTCATCAGCCGCCAGTCCTGTGAGAGTGATGAGACGTTGGCCGACTCCGGCAGAAGTTCGGTGCGCCTCGTTCAGTCCACAGGTTCAAACGGGTTCACGAGGTTCAGGTCAAGCCCGTCGAAGTCGCGGACGTTGCGCGTTGCCAGCGTGGCGCCGTGGACCAGGCAGACCGCGGCGATCATGGCGTCACCGATGCTGATCGGCCGGCCGATGCGGTCGCGCGAGGCGCGGATTCGCCCGGCGACCGCCGGCGCCTCGCCATCGAAGGCGAGCATCCGCCCGGAAAATGCTCTCACTGTTCGTTGCAGGATATCCTGATAGCGGGTCGAACCGGTTCTGAGGAAGTGGCGCTCGGCACCGTATGCCTGCTCCATGACCACGGGCCCGCACAACCGCATTTCCTGCGCGGCGACGGTGGCGAACCAGCGCTCCACTGTCGCGGACGGCCGCGGCTTTTCCAGCTCGGACACGATGTTCGTGTCGAGCACGATCATTCGTCGGGCTCTGGCACCGGTCTGCCGAAATCGCGTTTACCTTCGGCCTCCACCTCTTCCATGATCCGGGCGAATTCGTCCGCCTCTTCCGCGTTCCCGTCATACAACAGCGGTCGCAGTTCATCCCATGCGGAGACGAAGCGTTCATTGTCGGCCGGACTGTCGACCAGCGATCTCTGCAGCAGACCGATTGCGGTGTCCGACAGGCTGCGCCCGTCGCGGCGCGCCGCGCGCTCGATCTCACGCTTGACGTTTTCCGGAATGTTCCTGATCAAAAGGTCGCCCATCAGCGCCTCCATGGCTTGATATCAATGATATCAAGGCCGCCGCCGCGCGGCAATCCGCCCGGGCGCGAGCGCGCGCGTCAGCCGACCATGCGCTTCGGCGCGTTGTCGCGGGCGAGCTTGCGGAACTTCTTGACCACCATGTCGCGCTTCAGCCGCGAGATATGGTCGATGAACAGCACGCCGTTCAGATGGTCGATCTCGTGCTGCAGGCAGGTGGCCATCATGCCGTCGGCTTCCATCACCTGCTCGTGGCCTTCGAGGTCCTGATACTTCACGGTGACGGCGGCCGGCCGCTCGACCTCGGCGTAGTAGTCGGGGATCGACAGGCACCCCTCCTCGTGGACGTTCGGTGCGTCGGAGCGGGAGACGATCTCGGGATTGACGAAGACGTGGGGCGCCTTCGGTTCGTCGTCGTGAGACAGGTCGATGACCAGCATCCTCAGCGGCTCGCCGACCTGGATGGCGGCAAGCCCGATGCCGGGCGCATCGTACATCGTCGCCAGCATGTCGTCGGCGAAGCCGCGCAACTGGTCGTCGATGCGCTCCACGGGCCTGGAGACCTGACGCAGGATGGGATCTGGAAGGATGACGAGGGGCCGGATGCTCATGGTTTTCAGGTAATGTGTCGGCTTGCCGGCGTCAACGTGAACGGCGGTGAACGTTCTTGTTTTGGTCTTATGCCTGCCCGGCGAATCGTGTAGGCTCGCCGATCATGGACAATGCAAGCTCCCTCCTGTCGCTGCCGCTCGGCCAGCTCGGCGCGACCACGGTCACCTTCGGCCATGTGCTCGCCGTCGGTGGCGCCCTGCTCGTCGTGCTGTTCGCGGGTCTCGCATGGGCGCTGTGGCGGGCGGCGCGCGTCCGCTCGGCGGCAGCGGAAGACGCCGCCCGGCACGCGCGCGAAGCGGAGGCGCGCATGGCCGAGATCACCCGCGCGCAGGCAGAGATGCAGGGCCGCATGGGCGCGATCGCCGAAGTGTTCGGCACGCGACAGGCCGAACTGACGAAGTCGATCGGCGATCGGCTCGACGGCATGACGTCCAGGCTCGGCCAGTCGATCTCGGAGCAGACCAAGTCGACGCACGAAAACCTGGCCAAGCTGCAGGAGCGGCTGGCCGTCATCGACACGGCGCAAAACAACATCCAGTCGCTCGCCGGGCAGGTCGTGCAGCTGCAGCAGATCCTGTCCAACAAGCAGACGCGCGGCGCCTTCGGCCAGTCGCGCATGGAGGCGATCGTCGCCGACGGCCTGCCGCACGGCGCCTACGAATTCCAGGCGACGCTGTCGAACGGCAACCGGCCCGACTGCGTGATCAGGATGCCAAATGACTCGCCGCACCTGGTGATCGACGCGAAATTCCCGCTGGAATCGTGGAATGCCATCCGCGCCGCCGGAGAGAAGGAAAGTCCCGAGGCCCAGAAGGCGGCCGCGCAGGCGTTCCGCCGCGACGTCGAGGTGCACATCAAGGCGATCTCGGAGAAATACCTGATCCAGGGCGAGACGCAGGACACGGCGTTCATGTTCGTGCCGTCGGAATCGATCTTCGCCGAGATCCACGAGAACTTCGAGGCGCTGGTGCAGAAGGCGCACCGGGCGCGCATCGTCATCGTCTCGCCGTCGCTGCTGATGCTGTCGATCCAGGTGATCCAGGCGGTGCTGAAGGACGCCAACATGCGCGAGCAGGCGCATCTGATCCAGGGCGAAGTGGTGCGGCTGATGGACGACGTGCGGCGGCTCGACGAGCGCGTGCGCAAGCTGCAGACGCATTTCGGCCAGGCAAGCCGCGATATCGACCAGATCCTCACCTCGACCGAGAAGGTGACCAAGCGCGGCGAGAAGATCGAGGCGCTGGAATTCGGGCAGTCCGAGCAGGGCGAAGGCTACGGCGAGCGGCCGGACGGCAAAGTGGCGGACGGGAGCCGCGCGGCGGACGCCGGCGGACGGCTGCGGCTGCGTGTCGTCGAGGAAGAGTGAACGGGCCTGCCGCCGTGCCCCGGAACCGCCACGATCTTCGCCGATCGGGTTGGTCCATGATCGCGGTTTCGAGACCTTCCAGTTCCCTCGCCCATATTGTTGTCCGGCTGGTCGCCCCGCTCGCGGTGGCGCTGCTGCTTGCCGGCTGCCAGCTCACCTCGCTGTTCGACCTCGCGCCGAGCGACGCCTCCGGGGCATCCGCCTCGGCGACGAGCCGGCTCGCCGCGATCAGGCGCGAGCACGACCTCAAGCCCTTGAGGCCCGATTCGACGCTGGAGAAGGCGGCCGAACGGCAGGCCGGCTACATGGCCGCCGCGGGTCTGATGGAGCACACGACCGGGCGCGGCCGCGACTTCGCCAGCCGCATGCACAGGATCGACATGCAAACGGCTGCCGCCGAGAACATCGCCTACGGGCGCTGGGGACTCGACGGCCTGTTCGAGACCTGGATGAACTCGCCCGGCCATCGCCGCAACATGCTCGATCCGCGCTTTTCCAAGTTCGGGCTGGCCTCGGCGAAGGGCAGCGACGGGCGGCGCTACTGGTCGCTGGTGCTGTCGGAGTAGCGGCCCCGATACCTTGCCGCGCGGGGCCTGAGCACAGGCTGTTCACACTTCCACTCTGGCGCGATCCACGCGGCTTTCCTAATTGCGATGCTGCAGCAGGGATTTCGCCATGGAACTCGGTCTCTACACGTTCGGCGACGTCGGCACCGATCCGCACTCCGGCCGCGAGGTCGGCCCGGCGGAGCGGCTGAAGAACCTCGTCGAGGAAATCGAGCTTGCCGACCAGGTCGGGCTCGACGTCTTCGGGCTCGGCGAGCACCACCGGCCCGACTACGCCGTCACCGCGCCGGCGATGGTGCTGGCGGCGGCCGCCTCTCGCACGAAAAACATCAAGCTCACCAGCGCGGTCACCGTGCTGTCCTCGGACGACCCGATCCGCGTCTTCCAGCAATACGCCACGCTCGACCTCCTGTCGGGCGGGCGCGCCGAGATCATGGCCGGGCGCGGCTCCTTCATCGAATCCTTCCCACTGTTCGGCCATGCGCTCGAGGACTACGACACGCTGTTTTCGGAAAAGCTCGAACTGCTGCTGAAGCTGCGCGAGGCCGAGCACATCGACTGGCCCGGCGGACGGCACACGCAGCACATCGCCGGGCGCGGCGTCTATCCGCGTCCCGATCGCGAGCTGCCGATCTGGATCGCCGTCGGCGGCACGCCGCAATCGGTGGTACGCGCGGCGACTCTCGGATTGCCGCTG
The DNA here is from genome assembly GCA_963816435.1 of uncultured Alphaproteobacteria bacterium. GTDB lineage: Bacteria > Pseudomonadota > Alphaproteobacteria > Rhizobiales > Rhizobiaceae > CAWFKS01. Next base: position 63,607 of record CAWFKS010000013.1, on the reverse strand, counting down.
GCGCTCGCCATCATCGGCGGCGAGCCGGCGCGCTTCGCGCCGTTCTTCCAGCTCTACCGGCAGGCGGCCGAAAAGGCCGGGCACGACCCGGCGAAGCTCAAGACCTCGCTCAACGTCCACGGCTTCGTCGGCGAGACGACCAGGCAGGCGGCCGACGATTTCTACCTGCCGCAGGCGGAGGTGATGAACCGGATCGGCCGCGAGCGCGGCTGGGGGCCGACGAGCCGCGCCCATTTCGACGCCGCGCGCAAGCCGGAGGGCGCATTGTTCGTCGGCGACCCCTCCGAGGTCACCGACAAGATCCTCGCCAGTCACGAGATTTTCGGCAACGACCGGTTCCTGCTGCAGATGGCGATCGGCATCATCCCGCACGACAAGATGCTGAAGGCGATCGAACTCTACGGCACGAAGGTCGCGCCGGCGGTGAGAAAAGCCGTCGGGACCCGGTTGGATACGGCAAGCGCGGAGCCTATGAAGACTGCATGACACAGCTTTCCATCCTCGACCTCTCGCCTATCGTGGAAGGCGGCGACGCCGCCCAGGCGCTCGCCAATACGCTCGACCTCGCCCGCAACGCTGAAAGGCTCGGCTACACGCGCTACTGGCTGGCCGAACACCACAACATGCCGGGCATCGCCAGCGCGGCCACCGCGGTCGTCATCGGCCACGTGGCCGGCGGCACTTCGACGATCCGCGTCGGCGCCGGCGGCATCATGCTGCCCAACCATGCGCCGCTGGTTGTCGCCGAACAGTTCGGCACGCTGGCCACGCTCTATCCCGGCCGCATCGACCTCGGGCTCGGCCGGGCGCCCGGCACCGACCCGCTGACCATGCGCGCCCTGCTGCGCGACAGCCACGGTGCGGAGGAATTCCCCAACGACGTGGTCGAACTGATCAACTATTTCGCGCCGCCGGGCTCCGGCCAGCGCGTACACGCCATTCCCGGCGAGGGCCTGGAGGTGCCGATCTGGATACTCGGCTCCAGCCTGTTCGGCGCGCAGCTCGCCGCCATGCTCGGCCTGCCCTATGCCTTCGCCTCGCATTTCGCGCCGGCCGAGCTCGACCGCGCGATCGCGGTCTATCGCGAGCGCTTCCAGCCGTCGCAGCGGCTCGACAAGCCGTACGTGATGCTTGGCGTCGGCGTGATCGCGGCGGAAACGGACGCGGAGGCGCGGTTCCTCGCATCGTCGCAGCAGCAGTCCTTCGTCAGCCTCAGGACCGGCCGGCCGGGCCCGCTGCCGCGGCCGGTGGAGAACTACCTGGAGACGCTCGACCCGGCGGCCCGCGCCATGCTCGACCACACGCTGTCGGCCGCCATCATCGGGTCACCGCAGACCGTGCGCGACAAGCTCGAAGCCTTCGTCGAACGCACGGGCGCCGACGAGCTCATGGCGACCGGCCAGATGTTCGACCATTCGGCGCGCGTTCGCTCGTTCGAGATACTGGCCGAAGTCCACAAGGGCCTCGGCCAGGCCGCCTGATCGCCAAGGATTTCGCTCAACACTTGCCTGGATGGGTGATCCTGTAGCCGGCGGCTTCGGCTTCGCAGGCGTTCGGGAACGTCCGGCGGTGGCCGCGGTCGACGGCGCAAACGGGATCGTAGATGCGCGTGCACACGCGCGGCCCCGGGTCGGGATTCGGCCTGGGAGGCGGCACAGGACCGGGATCGCGGCCGCGGCACTGACCGGGATGGACGATCCGGTAGCCGGAGACATCGGCTTCGCAGGCGTTCGGGAAGGTCTGGCGGTCGCCGTTGCGGACACCGCACACCGGATCGTATTCGCGCGTGCAGAAATTGCGGTCCAGCGGAGGCCGCGACGGACGATCGTCCTCGACGACCATCGTGCATGAGGCCAGGGCACCGGCCAGCACGGCGGCCAGGACGCCGCTGTGGATTACTGTTTTCGACATCGGCTCGAACTTCTCCCTCGCCCTGCCGCCACCTGCGACGAAAAGGGGTTAGCGTCCCGAGGGGCATGATCGTCCCTTTCTGGTGGGCGCGCAAGCAGTGCGATCAGGCGGTGCCAGCGTTGCCGGGAGGTCTCCCTAACCGGTGCGGATCGAAGTCACGGAACCCCCAGGCTTCAACGACGTTGATGCCGGAGTCGCGGCCATCGCCGCCGGAGGAAGGGATGAGTTCCCCCAGACAGCGCAGCGAAATGCGCTCGCACGAGCCGCGGCGGGAGCGACACGCATCGCTGCCGCGCTTTGCGATCATCGGCATCTTCATCGTGGTGACTCGTCTACGCGCTCTATTTCGCGAAGGACTTCTTCATGCCGGTGGTGCTCGCCTTCCTGATGGCGCTGACACTGACGCCGGTCGTCCGCTTCCTGCGAAAGCGCGGTGTGCCCTCGGCGCTCTCGGCGACGGCACTCGTGGCCGTGTCGGCGATTGGACTGGGGATCATCGGCTATGCGATGAGCGGTCCGGTGGTCGACCTGATCCAGGACGCGCCGCGCATCGGCCGGGAGCTCCGCACGCGACTGGTCGAACTCAAGCAGCCGCTCGACCAGGTGGTGGCCGCCTCCAAGCAGATCGACGATGCCACCAACGACGTCGGAGATCAGCCGGGTGTCCAGAAGGTGGTGGTTGCCCAGCCCGGCATCGTGTCGCGGGCGGCCGGAAACCTGCTGTCGGCCGGAACGACGATCGCCGTCACGCTGGTGCTGTCGCTGTTCCTGCTCGCTTCCGGCACGATGTTCTATGAAAAGATGATCCAGTCGTTCGCCACGATGAGCGACAAGAAGCGGGCGCTGCGCATCGTCTTCGACGTCGAGCGTGAGATTTCGCGCTACCTGCTGACGGTCGCCGTCATCAACTCCTGCCTCGGCACCGCGGTCGGCGTGGGCCTCTGGGTGTTCGGCGTCCCCAATGCTCTCGTCTGGGGCGTGGCGGCGGCGCTGCTCAACTTCCTGCCCTATATCGGCGCCTTCACCAGCATCGTCGTGGTCGGCGCGATCTCGCTTGGTGACGTTCGACAGCATCGGCTACGCGCTGCTGCCGCCGCTCTACATACTGTTCTGCGATATCGTCGAAGGACAGTTCGTCACGCCGCTGATCCTCGGCCGGCGGCTCGAGACTCAACGCGGTGGCAATCTTCATCGCGGTCGCCTTCTGGTCATGGCTGTGGGGCTTCGTCGGCGCGCTGATCGCTGTGCCGCTGCTGGTCGTCATCAAGGTTCTCTGCGATTCCCTTGACGATCTCAGGCCCATCGGCAATTTCCTCGGCGCGCACCACGCGCCCGAAATCGAGGACGAAGAGCCCGAGGCGCCGGCTACCTGAGCTTGCGGGCGAGCCCCGCATCGGGGAAGCAGGTCGGCTTCAGACCGTTTTTCGCCTGCCAGTCGCCGATCGAGCGCCGCGTCTTGAACCCCGCCAGCCCGTCGGCGCCGCCGACGTCGTAGCCGAGCTTCTCCAGGCTGCCCTGCATCGCCGCCACCTCGCCGCGGGTCAGATGATCGACCGGGCTCCAGCCGGCCTCGAAGCGAACGTCGCCATACATGATGCGGTCGCCCGCATGACCGGCGAACAGCGCGTAGACGTCGCTCTCGTTGTAGTCCTTGAGCACGTAGAAGTTCGGCGTGACGATGAATGCCGGTCCATAGCGGCCGGCCGGCATCATCAGGTAGCCGACGCCGCGCTCCTCGTTCGCGGGAAATTCCTTGCCGCCGACGCGGCGGATGCCCATCGCCTCCCAGTCGGAAATCTTGCGGCCGCGGTCCGGCCCCTCCAGCGCGCAGGAGACGCTTGCCGGCACCGTCACCTCGAAGCCCCAGTCGCGCCCGGCGACCCAGCCGTGGGCGGCGAGATAGGCGGCGATCGAGGCGATGGAATCGGCGTCGGAGTTCCAGATGTCGGCGCGTCCGTCGCCATCGTAGTCGACGGCGTATTTGAGGAACGAGGTCGGCAGGAACTGCGGCTGGCCGAGCGCGCCGGCCCAGGACGATTTCAGCCCGCGCGGACCGACCTCGCCGCGCTCGATCATCACCAGCGCGGCCAGTATCTCGGAGCGGAACATGTCGGCGCGCGAGGACATGAAGGCCTTGGTGGCGAGCACCTCGACCGCGTCGTAGGGAAGCTTGGCGCGGCCGAAGCCGGACTCCTTGCCCCAGATTGCCATGACGATGCCGGGCGGCACGCCGTAGCGCTTCTGCAGATCGCCGAGCTCTCGCGAATAGGTGGCGGCGCGGGCGCGGCCGCCGGCAACCACCGCGCCGACGATGTTTTCGGCGAAATAGGCGCCGGGCGACTTGAACTCGGCCTGGTGGTGGTTTTCCGGGGGCTTCGGCTTCTCGCCCGGCATGACGAGGTCGGGCAGCTTCAGGTTCGGCGACACCCCCCTGAAGGCCGCGTCGAAAGTCTTTTGCGAGACACCGGCCTTCTGCGCAGCCGGCCACAGATCGTTCCGCAACCATTGCTGGAAGAGCGCGTCGACATTGGCGGCCGAGGCGGGAAGCGCGCCGAACAACGCCAGGAAAACGTGACTAAAGCGGGAGCAGAAGACCGACCGCTACGGCAATTTTCACGAGACCAGCGCTCCTCATTCGCGAGCCGTGTCCAGCTAGACCAGAGCGTCGAGGTCTACTTCGAGCGCCGCCGCGATCTTCTTCAACGCCGACACGCTGCCTTCCTTTCGGCCGCCCCATGTCGCGCCAGTCGCCGAGCGCAGCCTCAGGAAAGCGAATTCCGCCCATCGGGTGACGTTGTGGCCAGCTGTCGGGCGCGCCGGCATATTGCTTCACCTGGCGCAATGCGCCGGGCCCCGTTGTCCGGGATCCGCCGGCAGCACTTTCAAGGCAGATTTGCTGTAGCCCCCTCTTTCACCCGAAAAAGACAGCTCAGGGCGAACCGGTCTTCAAAGTCCCGGCAACGCCTCAAAACGCCGTGCGCGACCTCAGCGCGGCGGCGATTGTGCCCTCGTCCAGATAGTCGAGCTCGCCGCCGACCGGCACGCCGTGGGCAAGGCGGGTGACCTTCACCTCCATGCCGGCGAGCTGGTCGGTGATGTAGTGGGCCGTGGTCTGGCCCTCGACGGTGGCGTTGACGGCGAGGATCACCTCCGACGACGCGGCCCTCGGCGACGCGCGAGACGAGCTTGCCGATGGTCAGGTCGTCCGGGCCGACGCCGTCGAGCGGCGACAGCACGCCGCCGAGCACGTGGTAGAGCGCGTTGGTCTCGGCCGAGCGTTCCAGCGCCCACAGGTCGGAGACGTCCTCGACGACGATGATCGTGCCGCCCTCGCGGCGCGGATCGGTGCAGATGGTGCAGGGGTCGGACGTGTCGACATTGCCGCAGACCGAGCAGACGCGGACATGGTCGCGCGCCTCGGCCATGGCGAGGGCCAGCGGCTCCAGCAACTGCTCCTTCTTCTTGATGAGATGCAGCGCGGCGCGCCGCGCCGAGCGCGGGCCGAGCCCCGGCACCTTGGCCAGGAGCTGGATCAGGCGCTCGATCTCGGGACCTGCGATTTGCTTGGGCATGGCCCCGGTTTAGCGTCGAAAACGGCGTTTTGATAGCGGGCGCGGCGACCCTCGCCTTGCGGCACCGGAGCAGGGTGCTACAGCAGTCTGATGAACAGGCCGCGCTTCACCATCCGCACCGCGCGCATCGCCGACGAGGCGGCGCTGACAGCGCTGATCACGGCCTCCTACGAAAAGCTCTATGCCGGCTGGTATTCCGATGACGTGCTCGCCGTCGCCCTGCCGCACATGAGCAGGGCGCAGCCAAAACTCCTGAACAGCGGCACCTATTTCGTCGTGGAGGACGACGGCCGCCCGGTCGGCTGCGGCGGCTGGACGGCGGAGGAACCGGCACGTCGGAAACGCCGTTCGGCGACGCGGTGCTGACGAGCGTCAAGATGGAGCGCGGGCTGCCGTGAACGAAACTATTGACCCCGACGATCTGCCGGCCGTCTACCGCGGCTATATCGACTGCCTGAACCGGCAGGACTGGGGGCAACTCGGCGCGTTCGTCCACGACGACGTGTCCTACAACGGCGAACCGGTCGGCCTGGCGGGCTACCGGGCGATGCTGGAAGGCGATTTCCGGGCGATCCCCGACCTGCGTTTCAACATCGAGCTGCTCGTGTGCGAACCGCCGCATGTCGCCAGCCGCCTCCACTTCGACTGCACGCCAGTCGGCACGCTGTTCGGCCTGCCGGTCAACGGAAGGCGCGTCCGGTTCGACGAAAACGTCTTCTACACGTTCGCCGGGGGGCGCATAAGAAACGTCCGGTCGATCATCGACAAGGCTGCGGTCGCGGCGCAAATTTGAAATCCGCCGGGAATCCTAGACCGTTCTCAGAACGGCAGCTTCATTCCCGGCGGCAGCGGCATGCCGGCGGTCATCTCCGACGTCTTCTTCTGCATCTGCGCCTCGAGCTTGCCCTTGGCGTCGTTGTGGGCGGCGACGATCAGGTCCTCGAGAATCTCGACGTCGTCCTCCTTGAACAGCGACGGGTCGATCTTCAGCGAAGTCATGTCGAACTTGCCGGTCAGCGTGACGTTGACCAGCCCGCCGCCGGACTGGCCGGACACTTCCATCTGGGCGATCTCGTCCTGCATGGCCTGGAACTTGGCCTGCATTTCCTTGGCCTTGCCCATCAGGCCCATCAGATCCTTCATCGTGGTCTCCGCGAATTTGTTTTCGTGTCAGGTCTCGTCGTCGTCCTCGGCCTCGATCGGCTCGGACGGGTCGGTGGTCTCGACGTCTTCGTCCGCCGCGTCGGGCAGGCGCACGTCGATGATGCGCGCGCCGGGAAAGCGCGCCAGGATCGCGGCGACGGCGGGGTCGGCGCGCGCGTCGGACATGGCGGTCTCGCGGCGCTCGGATTCTTCCTCCGCCAGCGTCGCGCCGCCTTCCTCGCGCGACAGCGACACCACCCAGCGCCGGCCGGTCCACTTGTTGAGATTCGTGCTGATGTCGTTGAGCAGCGTGCGAGGCGCGTCCTCGGTCAGCGCCACTTCCAGATGGCCGGGCGAGATGCGCACCGGGCGAACGTGACGCTTGACCTGCACCTTGAAGGCGAGATCGCGATTGGTGTCGGCGAGCGTGGCGATGTCGGACAGCGACTTGACCGGTACGGCGGGCGGGGCCTCCTCGACCGGCTCCGGCGCTGCCTGCATTTCTGGTGCAGTCTCCTGCCGCGGCGCCTCTGCGAGCCGCATCGTGCGGCCGCCGCCCGAGGCCGGCATGCGCGAGGAGGCGACGGCCTGCGGGGCGGGCGAAGGCGCGGCCGCTCCCTGGCGCGTGGCGCCGCCGTTGCTGCCGGCCGGAGGCGGAAGTGCTGTACCAGTTCGAGGCGGCGTTCTCCAGCGTCTTCAGCGCCTCGTCCAGCGTCGGCAGGCCGGCGGCATGGGCGATGCGGATGAGCACCATCTCGGCCGCGCTCACCGGACGGTGCGAGGACTGGACCTCCTGGATGCCCTTCAGGAGCATCTGCCAGGAGCGCGACAGCGCCCGCACCGACAATTTGTCGGCGAACGCGGCGCCGCGCGTGCGCTCGTCCTCCGACAGGGCCGCGTCGTCGGTCGCCGACGGCACGAAGCGCAGGCGGGTCACCAGATGGTTGAACTCGGCGAGATCGGTGAGCACCGTCGCCGGATCGGCGCCGGCGTCGTACTGGCCGCGGAACTCGGCAAGCGCGGCGGCGACGTCGCCCTTCATCAGCGTCTCGAACAGGTCGATGACGCGCGCCCGGTCGGCAAGGCCAAGCATGTCGCGCACGTTCTGCGCCGTCACAGTGCCGGAGGCGTGCGAGATAGCCTGGTCGAAGATCGACTGGGCGTCGCGCATCGAGCCCTCGGCGGCGCGCGCGATCATGGTCAGCGCCTCGTCCTCGGCCTCGATCCCCTCGAGCTTGCCGATGCGCGCCAGGTCGGTCTTGATCAGCGCGGCGTCGATGCGCCTCAGATCGAAGCGCTGGCAGCGCGACAGGATGGTGATGGGGACCTTGCGGATCTCGGTGGTCGCGAAGATGAACTTCACGTGCGGCGGCGGTTCCTCCAGCGTCTTCAGCAGGCCGTTGAAGGCCTGGTTCGACAGCATGTGGACCTCGTCGATGATGTAGACCTTGTAGCGGGCCGCCACCGGCGCGTAGCGCACCTGCTCGATGATGTCGCGAATGTCGTCGATGCCGGTGTGGGAGGCGGCGTCCATCTCGATGACGTCGACATGCCGGCCTTCCATGATGGCGCGGCAGTGCTCGCCTTCCTGCCTGAGGTCGATGGTCGGCTGGTCGATGTCGGCAGTCTTGTAGTTGAGCGCGCGCGCCAGAATGCGGGCGGTCGTCGTCTTGCCGACGCCGCGCACGCCGGTCAGCATCCAGGCCTGGGCGATGCGGCCGGTGGCGAACGCGTTGGTAAGCGTGCGCACCATCGGCTCCTGGCCGACGAGGGCGGAAAAATCCTGCGGCCGGTATTTGCGCGCGAGCACGCGGTATGGACCGCTCTTTGCCGCCGCCTGTTGTCCGGCCTCGCTCATCTGCCCGTCGCGCTCCAAAATGCGACCCGCACGATCGGCCGCCCCGGTAGTGTCGCCCCCGGCCGGGCGCGGCGTCAATGCCACAAGCTGGTGGCGCGCGCGGCTCTGCCGGCTGTTGAGGGAAGAAGGCGGGAGGTTGGCACGGTGACCCGTGCCGGGGCTCGTTAGGGCTGCTTCCTTCCGGACCTGACCCGGTTGGCGAGTGGCTCGTCCACCACCAACCTCCCGACCCCCATATCGGAAATCGCGGCGGCGAATGCAAGGCGCGATTCGAGGCCACCGTCATCGCGACGGCAAACGAAACGCTTGCCGGGAGGCGGCGTCGCCTCTAGCCTTTTCAATTCATGGGAGGACAAGGCATGCTGCCCGACAGGAAGGCGGGCTTCGAGCTCGACGCGAGGCTCGAGGCCGACAGCCGTCATATCATGTGGCTCGGCCTGTGCGAGCTGCGGGTCATGGACGACCGCCGCTGGCCGTGGCTGCTCCTGGTGCCGCAGCGCGGCGGCGTCGAGGAAATCCACGACCTGACGCCGCTCGACCAGGCAATGCTCTCCTTCGAGAGCAACATGGTAGCGCAGGCGCTGAAGCAGCTGACCGGATGCGGCAAGATAAACGTCGCGGCGATCGGCAACATCGTGCCGCAGCTTCACCTCCACATCGTCGCCCGCAGCGAGGGCGATCCCGGCTGGCCGGCGCCGGTCTGGGGCTACGGAGCGCGCGAACCCTACCAGAACAGCGAGCGGCACGAGTTCGCCGACCGCCTGCGCGCCGCGCTGTGACGGCGCCGCATTCCCGTCCCGAAGAGGCATAGATGGCATTCCAACTGTTCGCCGCTCCCGAGCGGGAGCCCAGCCAGTTCGTCGGTTTCGCCGGCAACCGGCTCCACCGCGACGCGGAAAACCGCGACGAGACGGCGCTGCCGGCCGCGCTCGCCGATCCGGGCGTGCGCATCCTGCTGATGAAGAGCGGGCGGCTCTATCTCAAGCTGGATGACGGCCGGTTCGATCCCTATCACGATGCCACGGAGGCGGCTGCGCTCAAGGCTCGCCTCGACCAGGCGGTGCTGCTCGGCCATCACGAGGGAGGCCCGGTGGTGGCCGCACCCGCAGGCGTGGCGCCGGAGGAATTGCCGGAACACATCAAGGCGATCGACCACCGCTCGATCTACATCCAGGGGCTGGTCGGCGAGGACACGCTGGGCGAGATCGCGCAGGGCGCGGCACTCATGACCTGGCACGCCACGCACCGCTTCTGCGGACGCTGCGGCTCACCGACCGAGCCGCGCATCGGCGGCTACAAGCGTGTGTGCACGTCCTGCGAGGCGCAGCTTTTCCCGCGCACCGACCCGGTGGTCATCATGCTGGCGGTGACATCGACCCATGCCGTGCTCGGCCGCAGCCCGCATTTCGGGCCCGGCATGTATTCCGCACTCGCCGGTTTCGTGGAGCCCGGCGAGACGATCGAGAACGCGGTGAGGCGCGAGATCGGCGAGGAATCCGGCCTGACGATCGGCCGCGTCGTCTACCACGCCAGCCAGCCGTGGCCGTTTCCGCACTCGCTGATGATCGGTTGCTTCGGCGAGGCGGTGACGCAGGAGATCCGCTTCGACGCGAACGAGCTGGAGGACTGCCGCTGGTTCTCGCGCGACGAGGTAAGGCGCATCGTCGCCGGCGAGCATCCGGAAATCTCGATACCCCCGGCCGGCGCCATCGCCACCCACCTGATCAGGGCCTGGGCGGAGGCCGGCTAGACTTCCGCCACCAAGGACAGCCGGCGCCCGCATGGGGCGCCGGCCATCCCTGCCCTACTGGATGACGTGGATCGGCGTTCCGTCGGGAACGCGCTGGTAGAGGTCGATCACGTCCTGGAAGAGCAGCCGCACGCAGCCGCTCGACACCGCCCTGCCGATCGACCACGCCTCCATCGTGCCGTGCAGACGATACAGCGTGTCGCGACCATCCTTGTGGATGTATAGGGCGCGCGCGCCGAGCGGGTTGAGCAGTCCGGGCTCCATGCCGTGCCGGTATTTCTCCAGTTCCGGCTGGCGCTCGATCATCGTTTCGGGCGGCGTCCAGGTTGGCCACTTGCGCTTGTAGGCGATCATGGCGTGGCCGCCCCAGGCGAAGCCCTCGCGGCCGATGCCGACGCCGTAGCGCATGGCCTTGCCGTCCTCCATCACCCAATAGAGGAAGCGCGCGGGCGTATCGACGACGACCGTCCCGGGCCTTGCCCCCGTCGGGTCCGCCACCTCCTGCCGGTAGAAGCGCGGGTCGATCTTCGAGATGTCGGCCGCCGGAATCGGGAACTTCTCGTCGGGACGAGGGCCGTAGTAGGCGAGCAGATCCGGCGGGACGGACGGCTGGCTTCGGCTCCTCGAGGCGGGGTGTCGCCGGCGTGCCGACGCAGCCGGCCATGGCAAGCGTGGAAAGGGTTGCGGCACCGGACAGGACCTGCCGGCGGGTAATGCTTCTTTCGTACATGGACAATCCTTCGAGGCGACGCATCGCCTCCCAAACAAAGACAGGTTGCGGCCGGATGCTCAGCGCATCCGGCCTCTCGTCGTCGGCTTGGGGATTATCCGCGCGGTGGTCTGAGCAGCCGTTCGGGATCGGCGGCAACAAGAACGTGGTCGGCCGGCGGGCGGTGGCCGCGCGGCAGGTTCTCGAAAGCCGCCGCGTCGCCGGCCCCTGCCGTCGCGTGGAGCGGCGGGCACGGCGGCACCGCGAAATCGTGCGAGGTCTTGCGGTGGCACGTCAACACGAGAAAGTCGGGGGTCGTGGACGTTCCCGCGTCGCACTGGTCTCCGCCGGCAGCGGACGACGAGACGGCGACCGTGTGCAGCCCGGCAACCGCGGCGCCAGGCACGGCCGCGCTGAAGGCCAGCGCGGCGCAGAACGAGAAGAACAGGACCAGAAACCGTCTCATCGCGCTGTCATCCGCACAGCAAAGTGACGGAGGCAAGGCCGGGTCGGGGAGCGGTCTTCACGATGCCGTGCGGTCCACTCATTCCTCGGCCGCCTTCTGGCTCAGCCGGTAGGGGTGGGCCTCGTAGACGCCGAGGATGCGCACCTCGCGCGAGAAGAAGTTCAGCTCCTTCAAAGCCTGGGCGAGGTTCGGGTCGTCGGGATGGCCCTCGACGTCGGCATAGAACTGGGTGGCGAAGAAGGTGCCGCCGAGCTGATAGCTTTCCAGCTTGGTCATGTTGACGGAGTTGGTGGCGAAGCCCCCCATCGCCTTGTAGAGCGCGGCCGGAATGTTGTGCACGCGAAAGACGAAGGTGGTCATCATCAACCGGTCCGGATCGCGGCGCGGCGCCCAGGCCTTCTCCTTCGACAGCACGACGAAGCGGGTGACGTTGTTGTCGGCGTCCTCGACGTTCTCCTCCAGAATGTCGAGCCCGTAGAGCGAGGCCGCCAGCCGCGGGGCGAGTGCGGCGGCACTGCGCTCGCCCTCCTCCGCCACGAAGCGCGCCGCACCGGCGGTGTCGCCCGCGACCATCGGCTTCCAGCGATGCTTGCGGATGTATTTGCGGCACTGGCCGAGCGCGTGGATGTGGCTGTGCACGGTCCTGATCTCGTCGCGCGCCACGCCCGGCATGACCATCAGGTCGAAATGGATCGGCAGGAAATGCTCGCCGACGATGTGCAGGCGCGATTCGGGCAGCAGGTGATGGATGTCGGCGACGCGGCCGGCGATCGTGTTCTCGATCGGGATCATGGCGAGGTCGGCCTTGCCGTTCTCGACCGCCACGAAGGCATCCTCGAACGTCGCGCAGGGCAGCGGCTCCATGTCGGGAAACATTTCGCGGCAGGCCGTGTCGGAATTGGCGCCGGGCTCGCCCTGGAAGGCGATGCGGTTGGTATTTGCTGCCATGTCAGCGCTCCGGCTGGTTCGAGAGATGCCGCCGCGCCCGTTCGAGATCGCGCGGGGTGTCGACGCCGAGCGGCACGGTCTTCACGATTTCGGCGTCGATGCGCATGCCGGCCTCCAGCGCCCGCAACTGCTCCAGACGCTCGCGCTTTTCAAGCGTCGAGGGCCGCAGTGCGACGAAGCGCGCCAGCGCCTCGCGCCGGAAGGCATAGATGCCGACATGATGATAGAGCGGCCCCTCACCCCATGGCGCGGTGGCCCGGGTGAAGTAGAGCGCGCGCAGCCGTTCGGGCGACACCGGCGAGCCGACGACCTTGACGACGTTCGGATCGTCGCGCTCGGCCTCGTCGGAGATCTCGACGGCCAGCGTGGCGATGTCGACCGTATCGTCACCAAGCGGCGCGAGCACGGCCGAGACGATCTCGGGATCGATGGTCGGCAGGTCGCCCTGCAGGTTGACGACGATGTCGTGGGCGCCGCCGGGATCGAGCTTGCCGAGCGCCTCGAAGACACGGTCCGATCCGGACTGGTGGTCGGCGCTCGGTCATCACTGCCTCGAATCCCGCCTGCTCGACAGCCGCCGCGACCTCGGAGCTGTCCGTCGCCACCGCGACCCGGCCGGCGCCGCTCTCGGCCGCCCGGCGGGCGACGTGGACGATCATCGGCGCGCCGGCGATGTCGGCCAGCGGCTTGCCCGGCAGGCGCGTCGAAGCCATGCGGGCGGGTATGACGACAATGGCGGACATCGGCTTCCGGGGCAGGCTCGGCGGGCCGGAAAAGGCGCGCCGAAGGTGGCAAAACGTCTCACGTGGATGGGTTCTTATATGTGTTGCAACCGTGGAGCAAAAGACCTAGTTTCCGCCGCGATTTCGCCGGTTCCGCGATATTGCCGCGGATTGCCGGGTGGGGGATATTGATCAGCCGGCTGCGCCGCCGGCTTCTGGGAGCCTCGTGCAAATGGACTCATTCGAACTCAACAAGGTGCTTGGCGCGCTGCTGGGAACGGTCTTCATCCTGTTCTCGGTCAATCTGGTTGCCGACGCGATCTTCGCCGCGCCTGCTCCGGAAAAGCCGGGTTACGTGATCCAGGCCGCCGAAGGCGGTGAAACGCAGGCACCGGCCGAGGAGAAGGCGGTCCCGATCGCGACGCTGCTGCAGAACGCCGACGCCGACAAGGGCCAGGGCATCTTCAAGCGCTGCCAGGCTTGCCACAACGGCGAGAAGGGCGGCCCCAACAAGGTCGGTCCGAACCTGTGGGGCGTCGTCGGCCGTCCGGTCGCCAGCCACGAGGGCTTCAGCTACTCGGCCGCCATGAAGGACTTCTCCAACGGCGGCACGGAGCACTGGACCTACGAGAACCTCAACCATTTCCTGACCGATCCCAAGGCCTTCGTGCCCGGCACCGCGATGTCGTTCGCCGGCCTCAAGAAGGACAGCGACCGCGCCGACGTGATCGCCTTCCTGCGCACGCTTGCCGACAATCCCGAGCCGCTGCCCGAGCCTCCGGCAGACAATGCGGCTGGCGACAGCGTCGGCGCCGCACCCGCGGACAGTGGCGCGCCGCGCCTGCGGACCAGAACAACGCGGCTCCCGCAGACAGCGGCGCAGCGGCCCCCGCCGACAGCGGCGCGGCCGCCCCCGCCGACAGTGGTGCTGCCGCGCCTGCCGACAGCGGTGCAGCGGCTCCCGCGGGCAGTGGTGCTGCCGCGCCCGCAGACAACGGTGCTGCGGCACCTGCCGGCAATGGCGCCGCCGCGCCGGCCGACAGCCAGACGACCGCTCCCGCCGACCAGGGCGTCGTCGTGCCTGCCGACGGTACCAGCGACACTACCGGCAACTGAAGCCAGGCAGCGCCTGACGGAATTGTAATCTCTGAGATCACGAAAAAGCCGGGTTTTGCCCGGCTTTTTTTGTGCCCGAACCGTTTTGCGCCGCCTTCGTGCCCGATAAGGTGGTTTCCGCACGAGGCCGGTGAACTATCTTGCGGGGAACGCGCCGAACCCAACGAACGAGGCTGCTCATGAGACTCGACGTGACGTCGACCATCCGCCACGCCACACTCGCCATGCTTGTCGTCTTCGGCGGAACAAGCGCCCACGCCGACCAGGTCTGGCACACCACATCCTCGCTGATCGAGCCGGACAAGCCGGACGTCGACTTCAAGCACTACGACTACGTGAACCCCGAAGCGCCGAAGGGCGGCACGCTCAACGAGGCGGCGTTCGGCACGTTCGACAGCTTCAATCCCTTCATCGTGCGCGGCAATCCGGCGGCAGGGCTGTCGGAATTCGGCGGCATGCTGTGGGACACGCTGATGCAGCAGTCGATGACGGAGCCCAGCACCAGCTATCCGCTGGTCGCGGAGGCCTTCAGCTATCCCGACGACTATTCCTCGGCCACCTACCGCATCGACAAGCGGGCGAAATGGCACGACGGGACGCCGATTACGGCCGAGGACGTGGTCTGGTCGCTGAACAAGCTCAAGGAACTGAGCCCGATGCACAACCGCTACTTCGCCGACGTGAAGGACGCGGTTGCACTGTCGGACCACGAGGTGCGGTTCGACTTCGACCAGACCGGCAACCGCGAGCTTCCGCACATCATGGGCGACCTGCCGGTGCTGCCCAAGCACTGGTGGGAAGGCACCGACAAGAACGGCAAGCAGCGCGACATCGCGCAGCCGACGCTGGAGCCGCCGCTCGGCTCCGGTCCCTACGAGATCGAGAGCTTCGATCCCGGTTCGCGAATCACCTGGAAGCGCGTCGACGACTATTGGGCGAAGGACCTGCCGGTGAATGTCGGCCGCTACAATTTCGACCGCGAGCAGTTCACCTATTTCACCGACGACAACGCCGAGTTCCTGGCCTTCCAGAAGGGCGGCATCGAGGACGTCAGGCGCGAGCTTTCGACGCGGCGCTGGTCGACCGCCTACGACTTCCCGGCCGTCCAGGCGGGCGACGTCATCAAGCGCAAATTCCATTCCGGCGCCATCGAGGGGATGCAATCCTTCGTCTTCAACCTGCGCGAACCGCGCTTCCAGGACCGCCGGGTGCGCGAGGCGCTGACGCTCGCCTACGATTTCGAGCAGCAGAACCGCACGCAGTTCTTCGGGCTGAACAAGCGCTTCGGCAGCTATTTCGAGAATTCCGACCTGGCGGCCACCGGCCTGCCGGAGGGGCGCGAGCTGGAGATCCTGAACCAGTTCCGCGACGAGCTGCCGCCGGAGCTGTTCACCCAGAAATTCGAGCTGCCGAAATACGACACCCCGCAGGCCGAGCGGAAGAACCTGCGCGAGGCGGTGAAGCTGTTCGACGAGGCCGGCTGGGAGATCAAGGGCAGCCGGATGGTCAACAAGAAGTCCGGCGAGCAGTTCAAGATCGAGTTCCTCGGCGCCTCGCCGACCTCGGAGATCATTGCCGGCGGGCTGATCACCAATCTGCGCAAGATCGGCATCGACGCGACGCTGCGCATCGTCGACACCTCGCAGTATATCCAGCGGGTGCAGTCGTTCGATTTCGACGCCGTGACCGGTCGTTTCAGCCAGTCCATGTCGCCCGGCAACGAGCAGCGTGACTTCTGGAGTTCGAAGGCCGCCGACATTCCCGGTTCGCGCAACCTGGCGGGCATCAAGAGCCCTGTGGTCGACGCGCTGGTCGACAAGATCATCTATTCGAAGAACCGCGAGGACCTGGTGGCGGCCGTGCACGCGCTCGACCGCGTGCTCCTGTGGGAATACTACACGGTGCCGCAGTACTATCAGCCGAACATGCGCTACGCCTACTGGAACAAGTTCGGCATCCCGGACAAGCAGCCCGACTACGCCGGCATCGACGTCGATTCGTGGTGGGTCGACCCGGACAAGGCAGCGGCGCTGGAGAAGAAATATGGATTCTAGCCGGGTGGCGCCGCGGCTTTCACGCCGCCGCTTCCTGGCGTTCGGCAGCGCTGCGCTGGCCGCGCCGTGGCTGCCGGCCGACGCGCTTTCGGCCGTACCCACGGGGCGGAGACTGTACGGCATCTCGACGTTCGGCGAACTGAAATACGGGCCGGAGTTCACCCAGTTCGACTATGCCCATCCCGGCGCGCCGTCGGGCGGCACCTTCAACTTCGCGCCGCGCGACTGGAACTGGAACCAGTCGGTGCTGACCTTCAACACGCTCAACAGCTTCGTGGCGCGCGGCGACGCGCCGCCGCGCATGGAGATGTGCTTCGATTCGCTGATGACGGCCGCACTCGACGAGCCGGATTCCTATTACGGGCTGCTGGCCAGCGACGTCACGATCTCGGACGACTGGAACAGCTTCACCTTCCGCCTGCGGCCGGAAGCACGTTGGCATGACGGGACGCCGGTGACCGCCGAAGACGTCGCCTTCACGTTCGAGACGTTCCGGAAGGACGGGCACCCGACCCTGCTGCTGCCATTGTCGGACATGAAAGAAGCGGTGGCCGAGGACGCGCACACGTTCCGCCTGACCTTCAACGGCGACCAGTCGCGCCACACGATCTTCACCGTCCTGGAATTTCCGATCGTGTCGAAGGCGTTCTTCAGCGCGAACCCCTTCGACAGCTCGCAGCTCAACGCACCGCTCGGGTCCGGCCCCTACCGCGTCGGCAAATATTCGGCCGGCGTTTCGATCGAATACGAGCGCGTGGCGGACTACTGGGGACGCGACCTGCCGGTGCGGCGCGGCCTCGACCATTTCGAGACGTTGCGCATCGACTTCTACAGCGAGCGGCAGGCCGCGTTCGAAGCCTTCAAGAAGGGCAATATCGACTATCGCGAGGAGTTCACGTCGCGGGTTTGGGCCACCGGCTACGATTTCCCTGCGGTGGAGGACGGGCGCGTCGTCAAGCGGGAGTTCCCGGCCGAGTTGCGGCCGTCGATGCAGGCGTGGGCGGTGAACCTGCGCCGCGAGCGGTTCGCCGACCATCGCGTGCGGCTGGCGATCGCGCTGTGCTTCGACTTCGAGTGGACCAACCGCAATCTCTTCTACGGCGCCTACCGGCGCTCGCAGTCGAATTTCGAACTCTCCGACTACAAGGCGGAAGGCATGCCATCGGCGGACGAGCTGGCGCTGCTGGAGCCGTTTCGCGGCAAGATTCCCGACGCAGCCTTCGGCGAGGCGCCGGAGCTTCCCGCCTCCGACGGTTCGGGCCGCGATCGCAAGCTGCTGCGCCGTGCCAGCGAATTGCTGAAAGACGCCGGCTGGGTCAGAAGCGGACAATTCGTCGGCAAGAACGGCCAGAACCTGACGCTTGAAATGCTCGTCGATGACGAGGGCTTCGTGCGAGTGGATTCCCCGTTCGTCGACAATCTGCGCGCCATCGGGGTGGACGCCACCATCCGGCTCGTCGATTCGGCCCAGTACCAGGCGCGGCGCACCAGTTTCGACTTCGACATGATCGGCGCGGCATATTCTCTGAGCCCGACCCCGACGCGCTCGAGCCTGGAAAGCATGTTCCATTCCAACGCCGCCGACCTGCCCGGCTCCAACAATTTGCCCGGCACCAGGGACGAAGCCGTCGACGCGCTGATCGAGGCGGCGGGGCGCGCGGAAGACCGGGACCAGCTGGTGACGGCGCTGCGCGCGCTCGACCGCGTGCAGCGGGCGCGGCGCGACTGGATTCCGAACTGGCACTCCGCAAGCCACAGGTCAGCCTACTGGGACATGTTCGGCTTCGACGAACCGAAGCCCGACTACGGCTTTCCGGTGGAGAGCCTGTGGTGGTACGACGAGGAAAAGGCGAAGGCGATTGGCAAGGCTTGACCGGCTCATGAGCACCTGCGCGACCGCGCGGCGCGACAGCACCGCTGCGCACACGTGCGAAGCGGGGGCGCGGAACTGATGGGCGCCTACATTCTCAGACGCATCCTGCTGATGATCCCGACGCTGTTCGGCATCATGGCGATCTCGTTCGTCGTCGTGCAATTCGCGCCCGGCGGTCCGGTCGAGCAGGTCATCGCCAAGCTGCAGGGCCAGGGCGGCGACGCCGCCGACCGAATCGGCGGAGGCGGCGGCGACACCGGCGCCGGCGGCATGGACAGCGCCGGCTCGGAATCGAAATATCGCGGCGCCCAGGGGCTCGACCCCGAATTCATCGCCAAGCTGCAGAAGCAGTTCGGCTTCGACAAGCCGCCGCTCGAACGCTTCTTCATGATGCTGTGGAACTATGCGCGCTTCGATTTCGGGGAGAGCTATTTCCGCGACATCTCGGTGATCGACCTCATCCTGGAGAAGATGCCGGTGTCGATCTCGCTCGGCATCTGGATCACGCTGCTGTCCTACCTGATCTCGATCCCGCTCGGCATCCGCAAGGCGGTCAAGGACGGCTCGCAGTTCGACGTATGGACCAGCGGCATCGTCATCGTCGGCTACGCCATCCCCGGCTTCCTGTTCGCCATCCTGCTGATGGTGCTGTTCGCCGGCGGATCGTTCTTCGACTGGTTTCCGCTGCGCGGCCTGACATCGGAGAACTGGTCGAGCCTGTCATGGCCGGCGCGCATCCTCGACTATTTCTGGCACCTGACGCTGCCGCTCACCTCGATGCTGCTGTCGGCCTTCGCCACGACCACGCTTCTCACCAAGAACTCATTCCTGGACGAGATCCGCAAGCAATACGTCATCACCGCGCGCGCCAAGGGGCTGAGCGAGCGGCAGGTGCTCTACGGACACGTCTTCCGCAACGCCATGCTGATCATCATCGCCGGCTTTCCCGGCGCCTTCATCTCGTCCTTCTTCACAGGCTCGCTGCTGATCGAGAACATCTTCTCGCTCGACGGGCTGGGGCTGCTCGGCTTCCGCTCGGTGCTGGAGCGCGACTACCCTGTGGTGTTCGCCAATCTCTACATCTTCTCGCTGATGGGACTGTTCATCGCCCTCGTCTCCGACCTCACCTACACGTGGATCGACCCGCGCATCGACTTCGAGCGGCGGGAGGTCTGACATGTCGGACATCATTTCCAAGGGCGCGGTCGAAGACATCCGCGAGGAGGTGAACGAGGACGTTCGCCGCCGCGGCATCATCTCGCCGCTGAACAAGCGGCGCTGGCAGAACTTCAAGGCGAACCGGCGCGGCTACTGGTCGCTTTGGATCTTCCTCGTGCTGTTCGTGCTGTCGCTGTTTGCCGAGTTCATCGCCAACGACAAGCCGGTGCTGGCCTATTACAAGGGCGAGCTGCTCTTCCCGGTGCTGGTCGACTATCCGGAAGAGAAGTTCGGCGGCTTCCTCGCCGTCACCGACTACCGCGACCCGGCGATCTACGAGGAAATCCAGGACCACGGCTGGCTGCTGTGGCCGCCGATCCGCTACTCGTACCGCACCGTCAACAACGAGATACCGGAGGCGGCTCCCGCCAAGCCGTCGTGGCTCTACGACAAGCAAACGCGCTGCCAGCGCTACATGGAGGGCGCCGACGACCCCGCCTGCACGCTCGGCAACTGGAACTGGCTCGGCACCGACGACCAGGCGCGCGACGTGCTGGCGCGCGTCATCTACGGGTTCCGGATATCGGTGCTGTTCGGCCTCGCGCTGACCTTCTGCTCGGCCATAATCGGCGTGTCGGCGGGTGCCGTGCAGGGCTATTTCGGCGGCTGGACGGACCTCCTGTTCCAGCGGTTCATCGAGATCTGGTCGTCGATCCCCGTCCTCTACCTGATCCTGATCATCGCCGCCGTGCTGCCGCCGGGCTTCTTCATCCTGCTCGGCATCATGCTGCTGTTCTCGTGGGTGGCGTTCGTCGGCGTGGTGCGGGCGGAGTTCCTGCGCGCGCGCAATTTCGAATACGTCAACGCCGCGCGGGCGCTCGGCGTGAAGAACCGCACCATCATGTTCCGGCACCTTTTGCCCAACGCGATGATCTCGACGCTGACGTTTCTGCCGTTCATCCTCAACGGCTCGATCACGACGCTGACCTCGCTCGACTTCCTCGGCTTCGGCCTGCCGCCCGGCTCGGCCTCGCTGGGCGAACTGCTGCGACAGGGCCAGCGCAACCTCAACGCACCGTGGCTCGGCATCACCGGCTTCCTGACGCTGTCGATCATGCTGTCGCTGCTGATCTTCGTCGGCGAAGCCACGCGCGACGCCTTCGATCCGCGGAAGACGTTCCGATGAGTGCCTCCCCCCTCCTCTCCGTCCGCGATCTGTCCGTCGCCTTCACGCAGGGCGGCGCGCAGAACATCGCCGTCGACCACATCTCGTTCGACATCGGCAAGGGCGAGACCGTGGCGCTGGTCGGCGAATCCGGCTCGGGCAAGTCCGTTTCGGCGCTGTCGGTGCTGCAGCTTCTCCCCTACCCGGCCGCCAGCCATCCGAGCGGCGAGATCATGTTCGGCGGGCAGAACCTGCTCGGGCTGTCGGAGCCGCAGTTGCGCAAGGTGCGCGGCAACAAGATCACCATGATCTTCCAGGAGCCGATGACCTCGCTCAACCCGCTGCACACGATCGAGCAGCAGATCGGCGAGGTGCTGAAGATCCACCAGGGCATGGGCGAACAGAAGGCGCGCGAGCGCACGCTGCAGCTTCTGGCCGAGGTCGGCATCCAGCAGCCGGAGCGCCGGCTCGGCGCCTATCCGCACCAGCTCTCGGGTGGCCAGCGCCAGCGCGTGATGATCGCCATGTCGCTCGCCAACGAACCGCAGCTGCTGATCGCCGACGAGCCGACCACCGCGCTCGACGTCACCGTGCAGGCGCAGATCCTGGAGCTGCTGGCGCGGCTGAAGACCAAGAACGACATGTCGATGCTGTTCATCACCCATGACCTCGGCATCGTGCGCAAGGTCGCCGACCGGGTCTGCGTGATGACCAACGGCAAGATCGTCGAGGAAGGGCCGACCGAGCGCATCTTCCGGGACCCGCAGCACGAATACACGCGCCATCTGCTGGCCGCCGAACCCAAGGGCAAGCCGCCGAAGGCCGACGCCACCGCCGAGACGGTGATGAAGGGTGACCAGGTGAAGGTCTGGTTCCCGATCAAGCAGGGCTTCTTCCGCCGCATCGTCGACTACGTGAAGGCGGTGGACGGCGTCGACGTCTCGGTGCGCGCGGGGCAGACGCTGGGCGTCGTCGGCGAGTCCGGCTCCGGCAAGACGACGCTCGGGCTGGCGCTGACCCGGATGATCTCGTCGGAAGGCGCGATCCGCTTCGACGGGAAACCCATCGACGCGCTGTCGTTCAACCAGATGCGGCCGCTGCGCAGCGCAATCCAGATCGTCTTCCAGGACCCCTACGGCTCGCTCAGCCCGCGCATGTCGGTCACCGAGATCATCGAGGAAGGCCTGAAGATCCACGAGCCGAAGCTCACCGGAGCCGAGCGCGACCGCCGCGTCGTCGATGCGCTCAAGGAGGTCGGGCTCGACCCGGCGACCCGCCACCGCTATCCGCACGAGTTTTCCGGCGGCCAGCGGCAGCGCATCGCGATCGCCCGGGCGATGGTGCTGAAGCCGCGCTTCGTCATGCTCGACGAGCCGACCTCGGCGCTGGACATGAGCGTGCAGGCGCAGGTGGTCGACCTGCTGCGCGACCTGCAGAAGCGGCACGACCTCGCCTACATGTTCATCAGCCACGACCTGAAGGTGGTGCGGGCGCTCGCCAACGACGTCATCGTCATGCGGCACGGCGAAGTGGTGGAAAGCGGCACGGCGGAACAGATTTTCAACGAGCCGCGCACCGATTATACGAAGGCGCTGATATCCGCCGCCTTCGACATCGCCACCGCGCCGTCGGGCGTGGTCAGCCAGTAGTTTCCAGCCGGAGTTCCATCATGTCCGACGCGTCCAGCGGCCGTGTCCTGCTCGCCGTCACCGGCTACGATCCGAAGGACTGGCACGAGCTGCTGTCGGCGCGGCGGGAAGTCGTTCGCCAGCCCGACGGGCCGGAGGATCCGACCATCCGCTACGCGGTGGTGTGGAAACATCCGCCGAACCTTCTGGCGCGGCTGCCCAATCTGCAGGCGATCTTCTCGGTCGGCGCCGGCGTCGACCACATCCTGTCCGATCCCGGCCTGCCGGACGTGCCGATCGTGCGGGTGGTTGCGGAAAACCTCACGCAGTACATGACCGAATACGTGGTGTGGCGGGTGCTCGACCACCAGCGTCACGGCTTCACCTATCGCGCGCAGCAGCAGCGCAAGATCTGGGACGAGCCGGCGCAGCCGACGGCGAACGAGGTCTCGGTCGGCATCATGGGCCTCGGGGCGCTGGGCAGTGCCGCCGCCCGCGCGCTGCTGTCGCTGGGCTTCACCGTCAACGGCTGGAGCCGCACGCCCAAGAAACTTCCCGGCGTCACGGCATTCCACGGGCAGGAGGGGCTGACGCCGTTTCTCAACGCCACCGACATTCTCGTCGTGCTGCTGCCGCTGACAGCCGCCACGCAAGGCATCGTCGACTACGACCTGCTGTCGCGACTGCGGCGCGACAACGCGCTCGGCGGAGCGGCGCTGGTGAATGCCGGCCGCGGCAAGCTGCAGAACGAGGCCGACATCCTGCGCGCGCTCGACGACGGCACGTTGCGGGAGGCCAGCCTCGACGTGTTCGAGGAGGAGCCGCTGCCAACCGACAGCCCGCTGTGGACCCATCCACGCGTCTTCGTCACGCCGCATGCCGCCGCCTCCTCCGACGCGCGGCATCTCGTGCCGGCGATGCTGGCCCAGATGGACGCGCATGATCGTGGCGAGGAACTGACGAACCTGGTCGACCGAAACAGCGGCTACTGAGCGCTGCTTTCCGGCGCTTTTCGACCGGCCGAGTGATCAGGGCCGCCTGAACCCGGTCGGCGGGCCGTAATGCTCAGCTATGCGCTCCACCGCCGCACGCAGAGGCTCGCGCGAGACGATCATGGTGCGGCCGTTGGCATGGAGGATTTCGCGTTCGTCGGTGAGGATCGCGACATGGCCCTTCCAGAACACGAGATCGCCGCGCCGCAATCCGGACAGTCCCTCCCCGGGCTCGACCGGCTCGCCGAGTGCGGCCGCCTGCATGTCGGTGTCGCGCACGACGTCGCGGCCGGTCATGCGCAGCGCGATCTGCACCAGCCCGGAACAGTCGATGCCGAAGCCGGACGTGCCGCCCCACAGATAGGGCGTGTGCTCCAGCATCTCGGCGACCGCCACGTAATCGCTCGCATGCTCGCCTGCCGGGCGCACATGGCCCGCCATCAGCGCCTCGCCGGTGTCTAGAACGGCATAGCGGTTGCCGCGGGTCTCGGCGAACTCGGCGACCACGACGCCGGTCGCCAGCGAGAGGCAACCGGTGACGGGCGTCTTCAGTTCCGGCTCCGGATAGGTGAAGCTGCGCTGCACGCACACGACGTGCGTCGCGGCAGGCGCCGGCGCCGCGAGGGCGGCCGCGGGCACGTAGCCGACATAGGAATCGCGCGCCGCCTGAACCCAGCTCCAGGCCGGTCCGCGCTCGAAGACGGTGACGGCGTCGCCCCTGAGCAACTGCGTGTCGATCGCTGCCGCTGAATCCGGCCGCGAATGGACGTCGGCGACGGCAACCGCGATGGACGCCGGCTCACCCGCCGCGAAGCGCTGCGCCGTGACCCGCCCGCGCAGCTGTTCATCGGCGAGATCGTCGCGAAAGGCGTTCAGCCGCCTGTCCAGCTCCGTCAAATCGGCAGCTCCCGCGCCCTGGCGATCACCTCATCGCCGAAATTCTCCACGAACAACGCGCCTTCGACCGTGCGCTTGATCAGCACGTTGCGCCGGTCCGCCTCGTCGCGATGGCGCGACACCAGCTTCATCGCGCCCATCGTGTCGAGAGCGCGCGTGATCACCGGCTTGCTGACGCCAAGCGTGGCGGCCAGCCCGCGCACGGTGTGCGGCGGCGGGTCGAGATAGATGGTCAAGAGGATCGCCATCTGCCGCATCGACAGGTCGGGCTTGCCGGCCGTGACCTGCGCCAGCGCGACCTGCTGCCAAAGCCGCAGCGCCTGGCTCGGGCGCAAGTTGATCGACATTTGCCTGTCCGGTCCGGCATATTGTTTCGGTTCCGTATCCAACCGGCAAACGGGTCGGAAATCAAGCTCCGGCCGTCAGCGGGCGAAACGCTCCGACAGGACGCGCTCGATGGCGCGGATCGCCTGCGCCTCGCCGCCGACCGGGCAATGCGCACGCTCGACGGGGCTCCAGCCGAAAATGTCGAAATGCGCCCAGCTTCGGGCCTTGCCGACGAAGCGCTTCAGGAACAGCGCGGCCGTCACCGAGCCGGCGAACCCGTCGGAGGTGACGTTGTTGATGTCGGCGACCTTCGAGGAAAGCTTGCTGTCGTATGGTCCCCAAAGCGGCATCCGCCATACCGGATCGGCCGCGGCGCTCGCGGCCGCCGACAGCGCGCCCGCCAAATCATCGTCGTCGGTATAGAACGGCGGCAGGTCGGGGCCGAGCGCCACGCGCGCGGCACCGGTCAGCGTCGCCATGTCGATCAAAAGGTCCGGCTGCTCCTCGTCGGCCAGCGCCAGCGCGTCTGCCAGCACCAGCCGCCCCTCGGCATCCGTATTGCCGATTTCCACGGTGATGCCCTTGCGGCTGGTCAGCACGTCCCCCGGCCGGAAGGCGTTGCCGGAAATCGAGTTCTCGACGGCCGGCACCAGCAGCCGCAGGCGCACGTTGAGCTTTGCGGCCATGATCATCGAGGCGAGCCCGATCACGTTGGCCGCGCCGCCCATGTCCTTCTTCATCAGCAGCATGCCGGAGGCCGGCTTGATGTCGAGGCCGCCGGTGTCGAAGGCGACACCCTTGCCGACCAGCGTCAGCTTCGGCGCTCCTTCCGGTCCCCAGACCATGTCGATCAGCCGGGGCGCCTCCGCCGCGGCACGGCCGACGGCGTGGATCATCGGGAAGTTCCGGCGGATCAGTTCGTCGCCGGCGGTCACTTCGACGCTGGCGCCGTGCGTCGGCCGCCATGTCGCGCACCGCCTTTTCGATCGCCGCCGGCCCCATGTCGTTGGCCGGCGTGTTGATGAGGTCGCGGGTGAGGAACACGCCCTCGGCGATGCGGCGCACGCGCTCGATGTCGACGCCGTCGGGACAGGCGAAACCGATCTCGGCCCCACCGCCCTTGCGGTAGCGGGTGAAGGCATAGCCGCCGAGCATCAGCCCGAGCGCGGCGAGTTCCGGATCAGCGGGCGTCGCGGCGAAATGCCAGTCGCCCTTCGGCAGCGTGCGGGCCAGCCGGCCTGTCGCCAGCGGCGCGAAACCGCCCTCTTCGTCGCCGAGGCCGAAGAACGCACCGACCACACCGCCGTCGGCTCCCGGAATCGGCAGCACCTTGCCGGCCTCGCCGTCGAAACCGTTGGCGCGCGCCCAGGCAATCGCCGCCCGCCCGGCGCCGGAGCCGTCGACCGCTCCCTTGGCGATACAGTGGACGGGGCGCGAATCCGCGGCGCGGGCGGAGGCGAGGTGAAGCGGCATTTCGACGTTCTTTCGATCGGGGAAGCGATGGCTGCGGGAGGAGGTTCTTAACTCTCCGTTAGGGTTAACAGAATACTTCTCGGAGGGAAAAGACGGCCGCCCGGCGGTCGCCGAAAAAGATGGAGTCCCCGCGCTCATGTCCCAACGCAGCCGCGCCACCACGAAACGCCTCGCGACCACCGCAGCAGCGGCCGCGCTTGCCATCGCGCTCGCGGGCTGCGCCACAGACCGCACCACCACGGGCTCGATCAGCCGGGCGCCGAACACCACCCAGCTCAGCCAGATGTCGCCCGAGCAACTCCAGGCTTCGGCCGATTCGCTCGGCAACACCTATGCCAAAAACCCGAAGGACATCAACACGGCGATGAGCTATGCCGCCGTGCTGCAGATGACCGGCCGCATGGACCAGTCGCTGGCGGTGATGCGCAAGCTCGCCATCGACTATCCGAAGGAGCGCACGGTGCTGGCGGCCTACGGAAAGGCGCTGGCCGCCGACGGGCAGCTGGAGCCGGCCCTCGACGCGGTGCGCCGCGCCCAGACGCCGGAATATCCGGACTGGAAGCTGCAGTCCGCGGAAGCCGCGATCCTCGACCAGCTCGGCCAGAGCGACCAGGCCCGCCAGCTCTACCACAAGGCGCTCGACCTCCAGCCGAACGAGCCGACCGTGCTGTCGAATCTCGGAATGTCCTACGTGCTCGAAGGCGACCTTTCGACCGCCGAGAAATATCTGCGCCAGGCGGCGGCACAGCCCGGCGCCGACAGCCGCGTGCGCCAGAACCTGGCGCTGGTGGTCGGCCTGCAGGGCCGCTTCGGCGAGGCCGAGAAGATCGCCAGCCAGGAACTGTCGCCTGACCAGGCGGAAGCCAACGTCGCCTTCCTGCGCAAGATGCTGTCGCAGCAGAATGCCTGGAACGACCTCAAGGACGACGAGAAGGCGACCAACTAGCACGAACAGCATGCCCGGCGTTCGCGCCGGCACGGGACGGGAACAGAAAAGGGCGGCTGGATCTCTCGATCCGCCGCCCTTTTCGTTTCCGTTCGTGTTTTCCGCCGCCGTGCCTTCGGACTGCCGGCTAGTTTCCGAAGATGCCGCGCTGGCTGACCTGAATGCCCGCGGGGCCCAGGATGACGGCGAACAGCACCGGCAGGAAGAACAGGATCATCGGCACGGTGAGCTTCGGCGGCAGTGCCGCGGCGCGCTTTTCGGCCTCGTTCATGCGCTGGTCGCGGCTTTCGCTAGCCAGCACACGCAGCGCATGCGCCACCGGCGTGCCGTAGCGCTCGGCCTGGATGAGCGCCTGCGTGACGCTCTTCACGGTCTCGAGACCGGTGCGATTGGCAAGGTTCTCGTAGGCCTGGCGGCGTTCCTGCAGGAAGGACAGTTCGGCGTTGGTAAGCACCAATTCCTCGGCGAGTTCCACCGACTGGGTGCCGATCTCCTCGGCGACGCGGCGGAACGCCGCCTCGACCGACATACCGGATTCCACGCAAATCAGCATCAGGTCGAGCGCGTCGGGCCAGGCCATCTGGATGGAGTGCTTGCGCTTGGACGCCCGGTTGGAAACGTAGAGCACGGGCGCATAGAAGCCGGCATAGGCGACCAGGATGCAGACGAATAGCTTCACGAAGGCCGGCCGGTCCGCCAGGCCGTCGAGCAGGAAGATGTAGACGGCGGCGAGCGCGAAGCCGGCGAACGGCAGTACAAGCCGGAAGAACAGGAAGCGCGTCAGCGGGTTCTGGCCGCGGAAGCCCGCCATCCTGAGCTTGGCGACGGTGTTCTCGTCGGCCAGCGCGCGGCGCAGGTCGAGCCGCTCGACGATGTTGGCCATGCCGACGCTCTTCTGCTCGCGCAACCCGCGGCGGCGCCTGTCGGCAGCCTCGTTGGCCAGCCGCGCCCTCTGCTTGGCACGCAGTTCCTCGCGCTCCAGCGCCACGGTCTTCATGCGCGTCTTCAGCGGATCGGAGCCGAATGCCGGCAGCAGCGTGAACACGGTGGCAAACACCGCGATGCCGACCAGAAGCGCGATCAGGAATGTCGGGTCGAGCAGGGAGTTGATGACGTTGTCTGACATGATTCGGCCCTTGCTAGACGTCGAAGTTCATCATCTTGCGCATGACGAATATGCCCATCATCATCCAGACGAAGGAGACGCCGATGATCAGGTGGCCGGTGCTCGTGGTGAACAGCGGCATGATGTAGTTCGGGCTCGACAGGTAGACGAGGAAGGCGACCACGAAGGGCAGCGCGCCGATGATGACGGCCGAAGCCTTCGCCTCCATCGACAGCGCGGCCACCTTGGCCTTCATCTTCTTGCGGTCGCGGATGACGCGCGACAGGTTCGCAAGCGCTTCCGACAAATTACCGCCGGCCTGCTGCTGAATCTGGATGACGATGCCGAAGAAGTTCGCTTCCGTGCACGGCATGGTCTCCGGCATCCGCAGTGCGGCCTCCGGAATGCTCATGCCGAGCTGCTGGGCCTCGACGATGTGGCGGAACTCGGTCTTGACAGGCTCCTGCGCCTCGTTGGCGATCAGGCGCACGCCGTCGTTGAGCGGCAGGCCCGACTTGACCGCGCGCACGATGACATCGAGCGCGTTCGGGAACTCGTTGAGAAACGCCTTGACGCGGCGCGCGCGGCGAAAGGCGACGAACCAGCGCGGCAGGCCGAGCGCACCGACCATCAGCGCGCCGGGCAGCACGATCAGCGGGGCGCCCAGCATGAAGGCCACCGACCGTCAGCGCCACGCCGCAGACCACGGAATAGGTATAGAAGCGCTCGATGGTGACTTCCATGCCGGCCTGGCGCAGCTGCATCTTCAGCGGCGGCTTCTTGAAGTTTCGGTTGCGCAGCTTCTGCTTTTCGTCGAGGTCGCGCAGCGAATCCTGAACCGATTTGCGGCGTTTGGCGGCTTCGGCCATGCGGTCGCGGGAAGCCTTCACCAGCGCGCGGTCGGTGTCGGCCTTCTTGACGGTCTCGAGGCGTCGCTCCGTCTTGGCCTTGTCGGCCATCGACTGGAACAGGAAGGCGTACGCTATCGCGCCGGCGCTGACGCCGGCGAGCGCGATGAATACCAGTGTCGTGGAATCGATACCGAACATCACGCGTACTCCCCGCCACTCATTGCGACTGCACCTCCATCGCCTCG
Organism: uncultured Alphaproteobacteria bacterium; assembly: GCA_963816435.1. Classification (GTDB taxonomy): domain Bacteria; phylum Pseudomonadota; class Alphaproteobacteria; order Rhizobiales; family Rhizobiaceae; genus CAWFKS01. The sequence goes on along the minus strand of CAWFKS010000013.1, from coordinate 34,698 downwards.
AGCGCGGCTGCCAGACGGCGCTCCTCGCCGTAGTAGCGGGCGCGGTCCCAGAAGGCCGGCCGGCCGATGCCGGTCGAAATGTGCTCGCCGATGATCCTGCCGTTCTGGTCCTCACCCTTCATGTTGTAGAGGACGAGGTCCTGGGTGATGATGACGTCGCCTTCCATGCCGATCACCTCGGTGATGTGGGTGATGCGGCGCGAGCCGTCGCGCAGACGCGCGGCCTGGACGATGACATCGACGGAACCGACGATGATCTCGCGCACGGTGCGCTGCGGCAGCGAGAAGCCGCCCATCGCAATCATCGATTCCATGCGGTTGAGACATTCGCGCGGGCTGTTGGCGTGGATGGTGCCCATCGATCCGTCGTGACCGGTGTTCATCGCCTGCAACAGGTCGAACACCTCGGGGCCGCGCACCTCGCCGACGATGATGCGCTCGGGCCGCATACGCAGGCAGTTCTTGACCAGGTCGCGCATGGTCACCTCGCCCTCGCCCTCGAGGTTGGGCGGGCGCGTCTCCAGGCGCACGACGTGCGGCTGCTGGAGCTGCAGCTCGGCGGAGTCTTCGCAGGTGATGACGCGCTCGTCGCGGTCGACATAATGCGTCAGGCAGTTGAGCAGCGTCGTCTTGCCCGAGCCGGTGCCGCCCGAAATGATGACGTTGCAGCGCACCCGGCCGATGATCTTGAGGACCTCGGCGCCCTCCGGCGAGATCGACCCGTATTTGACGAGCTGATCGAGGGTGAGCTTGTCCTTCTTGAACTTTCGGATCGTGAGCGCGGTGCCGTCGATGGAAAGCGGCGGGGCAATGACGTTGACGCGCGAGCCGTCTGGCAGGCGCGCGTCGCAGATCGGGCTCGATTCGTCGACGCGCCGGCCTACCTGGCTGACGATGCGCTGACAGATGTTGAGCAGCTGCTGGTTGTCGCGGAAGCGGACGGTTGTCTGCTCGACCTTGCCGTTGACCTCGATGTAGACCTGCCTGGCGCCGTTCACCATGATGTCGGCGATGTCGTCGCGCGCCAGCAGCGGCTCCAGCGGGCCGTAGCCCAGCACGTCGTTGCAGATGTCCTCGAGCAGTTCCTCCTGCTCGGCAATCGACATCGCGAAGTTCTTGATGGCGATGATGTCGTTGACGATGTCGCGGATTTCCTCGCGCGCATTGTCGGGCTCCAGCTTGGCGAGCTGGGACAGGTCGATCGTATCGATCAGCGCCGAGAACACCTGGGACTTGGTGTCGTAGTAGCTGTCGCTGCGCTCGCGCGGGGCCGGCTTCGGCGCGACACGCTGCACCGGCTCGGGCGAGGCCATCGAAGGCGCCTCGACCTTGCGCTTCGGCGCGGTCGCGGATGCGGGTTCTGTGGCGGGCGCGCGCGCTTCGGGACGCGGGTCGGCGGGGCGGTCGGTGACCTTCAGGTCCGAAGCGGCGCCGGAATCCGACCGGTTCTGGTCGGGATCGCGCGGTTCCGGCGTGGTCGTCCTGCCGCCGTCGAGGCCTCTCTTGCCAAACATGATGGACTAACCAATCAGCTCGCTACGTGTCACTTCGTCAGTTTCAGCCGGCCGAGCAGGGAACCCAGACCGGCCTTCTTCTTGCTCTTCACCTCACCGCGCCCCGTCAGCACGTGCGCCAACTCGTCGATCGTCTGGACGACCGCGTGCTGCGCCTCCATCTCGCCCAGCATGCGCCCGTTGTTGGCGGCATTGCCGAAGAGCTGCGGCTCGAAGGGGATGATCGCGGAGGGTTCGAGCCCCAGCGGCTCGGCGAAGTCGGCGGGCGTGATTTCCGGGCGCTTGGGCACGCCGCACTGGTTGATAATCAGTTTCGGCGGCGGATCGTTCGGCCTCAGCTTCTTCAGGGTGTCGACGAGGTTCTTGGTGTTGCGCAGATTGGCGAGTTCGGGCGTTGCCGTGATCACCACCTCGTCGGCCTGGGCGAGCGTCGTCTTCGACCAGCCGGACCAGATGTGCGGCACGTCGAGGACGACCAGCGGCGCACTGCGCTGCGCGGTCTCGACGATCTGGCTGAAGGCCTCGGCATCGAAGTCGTAGACGCGGTCGAGCGTCGAAGGCGCGGCGAGCAGCGAAAGGTGTTCGGCGCACTGCGCCAGGAGCCGGTCGAGATAGACCTCGTCGATGCGTTCGGGCGCGAACACCGCCTCCGCGATGCCCTGCGGCGGATCCTGGTCGAAATTGATGTTGGCGGTGCCGAAGGCGAGATCCATGTCGGCCACGACGACCTCGGAATCGAACAGCCGAGACATCGCCCAGGCAGAGTTGTGAGCAAGCGTGGAGGACCCGACGCCGCCCTTGGCGCCGATGAAGGCGATCGACTTGCCGATCGGGTCGGCCTCCGGATCCACGAAGATGCCCGAAATCACAGCCACGATGTCGGCCATCGAGATCGGCGCCACGACATATTCGGAGATGCCGAATCGGATGAGTTCGCGGTAGAGCCAGACGTCGTTGTAGTGGCCGATGACGACCACCTTTGAGCTCGGATCGCAGACTTCTGCGAGTTGCGTCAGCGACTCGATGAGCTGTTTCGGCTCCTCGCGCGATTCCAGGATGATCAGGTTCGGGGTCGGCGCAGACTGATAGAACTCGATCGCCGTGGCGAGGCCGCCCATGTGCACCTTCAGGTGCGCCTTGGCCATGCGCCTGTCCTCGGCGGCGCGCTCGATCGGGCTGGCGATGCTCTCGGTCTCGCAGAAGGCCTGGATCGAAATGCGCGGAACCGGGCGGAGCGTGCTCAGCGCGCCGCGATCCGCTTCCGCCGTGTCCTCGCCCGGCTGCGTGTCGTAAGCCAGATTGCTCATGTCTCGGGTCCCCGCCAGCGGCCTAGTAGTTGACTTCCCGGTTGTTGTTGAAGTCCGTCACGACCGCGCGCTGCTTGTATTGGGTGAGGGCGTTGGCGCGGTTTTCCGGATCGATGGAGGTCGGCCGGCGCGGTCCCAGCAGGTCCGACGGGTTGGCGATCTGCGCCGCCAGATTGTTCTGGTAGGAACAGCCGAAATCCGCGTAGTGCTTGTTTTCCGCATCGTTCAGGATGTCGTCCGGCCAGCGGCCGCAGGGGCCGACATTGGCGCGCATCGCCGCGTAGCTGACGCGGATCGGCGCCGAAGCCTCCGGCTGATCGACCTGGTAGGGCTGCACGTAGACGCGGCTCTTCGGAATTCCCAGGCGCTTCATCACCTCGATGAAATCGCCCGACACGTCGTAGGCCGCCGCGGCATTGGCCGAACCCGACGGCACGAGCACCAGCACCGGCGGCGCGGCGTGATGATCGTAGCCTTCGAGGAACCCTTCCAGCGCGGTGCGCTGCTGCTCGGTCATGTTGCGCGTCGACATGCCGACAGGAATGTCGATCACCTGCTCCTTCTCGGAAATGACGATCGGGTGGTTGGTGCGATAGTCGTCGGGCACCGATCCGACGGTGATGCTGTGCGTGTTGGCGCAGCCCGAAAGCAACGCGGCCGACAGCAGCGTCACCGCGACCGCACCGCCGGCGCGCCGGCTGATGCGCGCCTGTCCGTTGATCCCCACCTTCACCATTGTCGATCCCCGATCACTTGTAGATGTAGCCGACGACGCCGTGGTAGCGGCCCTTCGGCAAGTCGGTTTTCATGGTCCCGTAGACGCGGTTGACGCGTCCCAGGAACATCCCGGCGCCGTCGCTGGCCGGCGTGAAATTGTCGTCGGGCTTGGACAGTTCGTTACGCGCCACCGGCCGCGACAGGTAAGGCGTGACGATGATGACCAGCTCGGTCTCGTTGCGTTCGAAGGCGCGGCTGCGGAACAGCGTGCCCAGCACCGGCAGTTTCGAGAGGCCGGGCAGTCCGTCGATCACTTGGCGCACGTCGTCTCGCACGAGACCTGCGATCATCATCGAACCACCCGAAGGCAGCTCGACAGTGGTGTCGGCGAGGCGCTTGCGGATCGACAGCATGTTGGCGCCGGGCATGTTGACGCCCGCGCCGAGGGCCACGGAGCCCTCGTTGGTCGGTTCCGAAACCGAGGTGCGGATTTTCAGGCTGATGCGACCAGCCGACAGTACGGTCGGCTGGAACTCCAGCCCGATCCCGTATTCGAGCTTCTGGATGTCATAGGTGATCTGCTTCGTGTCCGAGTCCACCGACTGCCCGGAAACCAGATTGAACTCGCCGCCGACCTTGAAGGTCGCCTTCTCGCCGGAAACCGCCGTCAGGGTCGGCTCGGCCAGCGTCTTCATGACGCCCGACTGTTCCATGGCGTTGAGATAGCCCTGCAGCATCGAGTTGCCGAGCGAGAGCTGAGAGGACGACATCGGCTTGCCGAGCCCCGCGAAGCTGTCGCTGATGGCGCCCCAGGTGATGCCGCTCGCGGTGTCGCCGCCGATCAGATTCACGCCGAGCTGCTTCATGACGTTGCGGCTGACCTCGGCGACCGTGACCTTCAGCGTCACCTGGTCCTCGCCGATGATCTTGAGCATGTTGACGATCTTGGACGTGCGACGCGTCTGGTCAGGGTTGTTGATGTCGACACCGCCCTGGTCGCTGCCGGCGACCGCGGACTGCGAATACTGGCCGGTCGTCGCCTCGCCGCCCGACACGAAGATTTCCGCCAGCTGCGCGGCGCGGGCCGCGTCCAGCGGCGTATCGACCGTACCGCTCAGAACGACGTTGTCGTTGATCAGCTCTACGTCGATGTCGGAGCCGGGAATGAAGCGTTCGAGATAGGCCTCCAGTCCCGTCACGTCGCGCTCGACGTCGATGTCGAGATTGGCGATCTGTTCGCCGTTCGGCCCGAATACGAAGATGTTGGTCTGGCCGACCTGCTTGCCGAAGAGGTAGATGCGCCGGGCGGTGCGGGTTACGGCGTCGGCGACCGCCGGGTTGGCGACGAGGATGTCGTAGGCGTCGGCCGGCAGGTCGAGCACGAGCGACTTGTTGAGGCCGAGCTTGATACGGTTGCTGTGGGTGCCGGACGCGGCGATCCTGACGGAGCCGGTATCAGCGTATGCGGGCGGCGCGGCCCACAGTCCGCCGACCATCGTGACCATCGCTGCCGCTGCCAACAGGCCGGCGGAGGTGCGTGCCAGAACCGGAACAAGCCGGCTCGCGGGCTTCACAGCCATGTCGTTCCTCATCGTCATTTGCGCGACCCCACTTCGGACACTTCGCCGGACTTGATCATACGCACGGTGCCGCGCCTTCCGTTCCCGGAGACGAGGTAGTCGCCGTTGCTCTTGGATGCCTGATTGGCGTCGGTGACCGAGCGCAGCGCCAGCGTCAGGCGGTCGGCCATCTGCTGGGCGACCGTGATGATCTCTGCCTGCTGGGGGGTCAGTTCGAGCGTTGCGGTGTCGCCGACGTGGACCTGGTTGCCCTGCTCGTCGACCTGGATGGTCTGGTCGATGGCGAGCACCCGGATGTTCTCGAGGATCGTCTCGGTGATGAAGCCCTCCGCGCCGCCGGTCTCGGAGGAGCGGCGCGTCATGATCACGTCGACATTGTCGTTGGGCAGGATGAAACCGCCCGCCGAGGTGTCGGCGGCGATCTGCACCGCGACGGCGCGCATACCCGACGGCAGGATGGAGGACATGAAGCTCTGCCCCTCGCCGATCAGCTTGGAGCGGCGCAGCGGCTCGCCGGCATAGAGCGGCACGCGGGCTACCGCGCCCTTCAGCTCCTCGGGGGCATTCTCGTCCTTGTCACGGGTGATGAAACGATCGTCGAGCGAATTGGAGGGCCACGACTGCCAGCGCAGCTTGTCGCCGAGCACCGAACCCATCGGCACGTCGCTGTCGAGCACCAGCACGTCGGTGAGCGATATCGCCGGCGCCTGCGGCTCCGACTGGACGATCACCTCGGGGGGCGCGCTCGTCGTCATGTTCTTGGCGACGTAGCCGGCGCCGATTGCCGCGACAACGGCGACGCCCAGAATGATCAGTCGCGAATTCATGGTGCCAAAACCTCGTACCGGCCTTCCACTACGCAGGCCGGCACAGTGCAGCGCCAATCGTCAAATTACGGTTAATGGACGGCTTACAATCGTGATTAATGCAAAGTTTAAGAAAATCCGCCGGACCTGCCGCGCGTGCGGGATCGCGCCGCCACCCGCGAGGCGGGCAGCGACGAGCGAGCTGTCGCGAATGGATGCTGGAGCGTGACGGTTCAGCCGGCGATCAGGCGGGCGATCGCCCACTGTGCGAGTTGGGTCTCGGGAAAAACCAGGAGGCCGGCAATGCCGAGCGCCAGCCCATACGGGATGCCGGCGCTCTGGTCCGCGAAGTGGCGCAGGAACATGTTGCGGCCGGTCACCATGGACAGCGGCGAGCCGCGATAGGAGAGGATCGCCAGGGTCAGCAGGCCGCCTATCACCGACCCGACCAGCAGATACTCCAGAAGCAGCATCGAAAAGCCCATCCACACCGACGTGGCCGCCAGAAGCTTGGCGTCGCCACCGCCCATTCCGCCAACGGCGAACAGCACGAAGGTGACGACAAGCACGGCGGCGCCGCCGGCGAAATGCATGGCGTAGTCCTGCCAGGGCATGCCGGTGAGCGGCGCGATGAGGGCGAAGGCGCCGACGAGGATGACCGACACGCGATTGGCGATCGTCATCGACAGCGCGTCGGAGATCGCTGCGAACAGCATGCAGAAGGGAAAGACGACGAAGATCGCTGCGACGAGCATGTCCGGTCCGTGCATTCTCGGTTCATCCCTCTCCTTTCCCGCACGTTAGCGCGGTGGCGTTAACCCTCGGTGAAAGGCGTTGGCTCAAACCGAACGAAAAAGGCCGCCCCGAAGGACGGCCTTTCCCATGGCTTCGAGAAGCGTGCCGAGAACGACTACTCGTCCTTGCCCTGCTTCTTGAGCGCGGCGCCGAGGATGTCGCCGAGCGAGGCGCCGGAGTCGGTCGAGCCGAACTGGGCCACCGCCTCCTTCTCCTCGGCGATTTCCAGCGCCTTGATCGAGACCTGCAGGCGGCGCGTCTTCTTGTCGAAGGAGATGACGCGCGCATCGACCTTCTGGCCGACGGCGAAGCGCTCGGGGCGCTGCTCGTCGCGGTCGCGCGACAGGTCGGAGCGGCGGATGAACGTGTCGACGTCGTGGTCGACAAGCCGCACCTCGATGCCGCCGTCCTTGATGGCGGTGACCTCGCAGGTCACGACCGCGTTCTTGCGCAGTTCGCCGGAAGCCGCAGCCGCACCGACCGCGTCGCGGCCGAGCTGCTTGATGCCGAGCGAGATGCGCTCCTTGTCGATGTCGACGTCGAGCACCTGAGCCTGGACCACGTCACCGCGGTTGTACTCCTCGATGACCTGCTCGCCCGGACGGTTCCAGTCGAGATCCGACAGATGGACCATGCCGTCGACATCGCCTTCCAGGCCGATGAACAGGCCGAACTCGGTCTTGTTCTTGACCTCGCCCTCGACCTGGCTGCCGACCGGATGGTCGCGCGCGAAGGCCTCCCACGGGTTCTCCAGCGTCTGCTTGAGACCCAGCGAGATGCGGCGCTTGACCGGATCGACCTCGAGCACGACGACCTCGACCTCCTGGGTGGTCGACAGGATCTTGCCCGGGTGCACGTTCTTCTTCGTCCACGACATTTCGGAGACGTGGATGAGACCCTCGATCCCCGGCTCCAGCTCCACGAAGGCGCCGTAGTCGGTGATGTTGGTGACCGTGCCCTTGATCTTCTTGCCGATCGGGTATTTCGCGCCGATGCCTTCCCACGGGTCGGCCTCGAGCTGCTTCATGCCCAGCGAGATACGGTGCGTTTCCTGGTTGATGCGGATGATCTGCACCTTCACCGTCTGGCCGATATTGAGGATCTCGGTCGGATGGTTGACGCGGCGCCACGCCATGTCGGTGACGTGGAGCAGGCCGTCGATGCCGCCGAGATCAACGAATGCGCCGTAGTCGGTGATGTTCTTGACGACACCCTCGACGACCTGGCCTTCCTCGAGATTCTGGACGATCTCGGAGCGCTGCTCGGCGCGGCTCTCCTCGAGAACGGTGCGGCGCGACACCACGATGTTGCCGCGGCGCTTGTCCATCTTGAGGATCTCGAAGGGCTGCGGGTTGTGCATCAGCGGCGTGACGTCACGGATCGGACGGATGTCGACCTGGCTGCGCGGCAGGAAGGCCACGGCACCGTCCAGATCGACGGTGAAGCCGCCCTTGACCTGATTGAAGATGACGCCCTCGACGCGCTCGCCCTTGTTGAATTTCTCTTCGAGCTTGATCCAGCTTTCCTCGCGGCGAGCCTTCTCGCGCGACAGCATCGCCTCGCCCAGTGCATTCTCGATGCGCTCGACGTAAACCTCGACCTCGTCGCCGGGCTTCAATTCCTTCGCCTTGGCGCCGAATTCCTTCATCGGCACGCGGCCCTCGACCTTGAGGCCGACGTCGATGATGGCCATGTCCTTCTCGATGGCCGTGATGGTGCCCTTGACGACCGATCCCTCCGCGGAATGCTCCGCCGAGAAGGAATCGTCGAGCATCGCTGCGAATTCGTCGCGGGACGGGTTGAACCCGCCAACTTCTGCTTGTGCCATTATGTCTCCTGAAAGGCCCCGTTTTCGGGGCGGCACCGATGGGTTCGTGTTGCGTTCGCCGACCCGCGCTCCAGCTCGTTTCGAGCCTCGCGCCGCCTCAAGCGGCGCTCCGGTGCATCGGAATGCGGGCAGCCGGTTCAATTATTCCAAAGACAAATGGCGGTTCGCCCTTCCGCCCGCAAGGGGCCTGAAAGCGGCGCCGCCTCAGTCTCCGGTCGCGTTTCCCTTGGCGATAGCCTCGTCGACGATGGCCCGCGCCGCCAGAAACGCGGTTTCTATATCCATTTCGGTGGTGTCGAGCAAGTGTGCGTCGGCCGCCGGCTTCAACGGGGAATCGGCACGCGCCATGTCGCGGGCATCGCGACGCTCGATGTCGGCCAGGATGCGCTCGTAGTCGGCATCGCCGCCGCCCGCGCCGATCTCGGCGGTGCGGCGCTTGGCGCGTGCCTGCGGCGAGGCGGTGACATAGAGCTTCACGTCGGCATCGGGACAGACCACGGTGCCGATGTCGCGGCCGTCGAGCACGGCGCCGGAGGCGGCGAACCGCCGCTGCTTTTCGACAAGCTCGCGTCTGACGGCCGGCATGACGGCTACCTTCGAGGCCGCCTCGCCAACGTCGTGGGCCGACAGCATGGCGCGATCAAGCGCGCCGAGGTCGAGCTGCTGCGCGGCACGCACCGCGGCGTCGGCGTCGTCGAGCGAAAAGCCCTCTTCGAGCATCGCCTTGGCCACGGCGCGATAGGTGAGCCCGGTGTCGAGATGCGGCAGGCCGTAGTGCGCGGCCAGCCGGCGCGCCAGCGTGCCCTTGCCCGACGCGGCGGGCCCGTCGATCGCGATGGTGAGAGGGTGCGTCATAGGCCCGCCATCAGCTGCGCTGCACCGGCTGCGTCAACCCCGCCACGATCACGGCGCGAATTTCCCTCGCGACCATCCCCAGAAAGTGGCCGGAGAAGCTGCCGAGAGGTTCGAGCGTTTCGAAATCGTAGACGCGGCTTTCCAATGTAATGTTGTATTCGTCGAGCATCAGCCACGAGCGCCGGTCGAGACCGCAGCGCCGGCGCTCGGTAGAAGGGATTTCCATGCCGCGCCTGCCTGCCTCCGGCGCCCGGGTCGTGATCGGAAACAAATAGAGTTCCGACGGCGAACGCAGCGACCGGAACACAATGCAGGCAGGGCGTGGCTTCCTACCGGATTCCTCCCCGGCGGCATGTTGGTGGGACCAGAGATAGTTGAAGGCATAGACCTCTCCGGGCTGAAAACGTGTCATTCGTCTTCGAGGAGCTGATCGAGCCCTTCAAGCAGATCCCGCAGCACCTCCGGCGGCGAATTCTCGATCGTATAGGCGCGGGGATATCTCATCATCCGCTCGTATTGCTCGACGCTCATCATCACGAGCTTCGGCTTGCCGCGCTTGTTCAGTGTCACCGGTGCTGCCAGCGCGGCGTCAAGAACCTCGCCGGAATGGCGATTGAGATCGGAAAAGGCGAACGACTTCATGGCGCGCTCCGTAATACGTCAAATACGTATATCACGTAAGCAGCTACCCTTCAATTATACGTCGCTCTCGAGGGCCGATGCCGGCGACCCTCCTTCCCCTGTCCGTCTCCACCTTTTCCAATCGGTCTCTCAGGTTTCGATCCGGGCGCCGAGCCCGCGCATCAGGTCCACGAATTCCGGGAAGCTGGTGGCGATGGTGTCGCTGTCGTCGACCGTCACCGGTCTTTCGGCTGCCAGCCCCATGACGAGGAAGCTCATGGCGATGCGGTGGTCGAGATGGGTTTCGACGGTTCCGCCGCCGAGCCCCTTGCCGCCCGGCCTGCCGTGGACCAGCAGTGCGGCCTCGCGCTCCTCGCATTCGACGCCGTTTGCCTTCAGGCCGGCGGCGACGGCCGCGAGCCTGTCGGATTCCTTCACCCGCAACTCCTCGAGCCCCTGCATCAGCGTATCGCCCTCGGCGAACGCCGCCGCGACCGAAAGCACCGGGTATTCGTCGATCATCGACGGCGCGCGCTCGGGCGGCACGGTCACGCCCTTCAGGTCCGAGGCGCGCACGCGCAGGTCGGCCACCTCCTCGCCGCCGGCGTCGCGGCGCGCCACGAACTCGATATCGCCGCCCATCTCCTGCAGCGTGGTGATCAGCCCGGTGCGGGTCGGGTTCATCAGCACGTTCTCGATGGTGACGTCCGAGCCCGGCACGATGAGTGCCGCGACCAGCGGAAACGCCGAGGACGACGGGTCGGCCGGCACGGCGATCTCCCGGCCCCGCAGCGTGCCCTGCCCCTGCAAGCCGGATCACCCGCTCGCCGCCCTCGCCGGTTTCTACCTCGAGTTCGGCGCCGAAGCCTGCCAGCATCTTTTCGGTGTGGTCGCGCGTCATCACCTTCTCGATGACGGTGGTGATGCCCGGCGCGTTCAGCCCGGCCAGCAGCACCGCCGACTTCACCTGTGCCGAAGCCATCGGCACGCGGTAGGTGATGGGCGCTGCCGTGCGGGGCCCGCGCATCGTCAGCGGCATGCGGTCGCCGGGGGCGGCCGACAGGACCTGCGTTCCCATGAGGCGCAGCGGGTCGAGCACGCGGCCCATCGGGCGCTTGGACAGCGAGGCGTCGCCGGTGAAGGTGGTCTCGAAATCGTAGGCGCCGACCAGCCCCATGGTCAGCCTGGAGCCGGTGCCGGCATTGCCGAAGTCGAGCGGCGCATCCGGCTCCAAGAGGCAGCCGTTGCCGGTGCCCTCGATCAGCCATTCGTCGCCGCGCTTCTCGACGCGGGCGCCCATGGCGCGCATGGCGGCGGCGGTGCGCAGCACGTCCTCGCCTTCGAGCAGGCCGGTGATGCGCGTGGCGCCCGCCGCGAGCGCGCCGAGCATGAGGGAGCGGTGGGAAATGGATTTGTCGCCGGGCACGCGCGTCCGGCCCGAAAGCGGGCCCGAACTGGACGCGACGGCCGGGCGAAGCCTGGCCGGATGTGACATGTTGAATCTACCTGGAATGCGCCGGCGCGAGGCGTCCGGGCGCGTGCGGCTAAAACTCTGCTGTGCCGCGCGGTTCCGACTGTTGCGGGCGGATTCCTAGCATGGCGGCCGGCCGTCGTCACCCCTGCGGAAGCAAAGCGCGCAAAACCCCGCGCCATCCCCTGGAAACACCGCCGCGAATGCACATATGACGGCGGCCCAATAGGGCTTTGACATCGGCCCCGGCTTGTGGCTATGGGGACCGCACTTTTGATCAGGCGGCGCGGTCTTGCCGGAAGACTTCCGGAGGCACGGCCGGCGCGCCACGACGATGAGGCAATGCCGTGGCAAAATCCGAACTTGGCACCAAGCGCGTCTGCCCCGAGACCGGGCGCAAATTCTACGACCTGAACAAGGATCCGATCGTCTCGCCGTTTACCGGCCAGAGCTATCCGCGATCCTACTTCGAGTCCGGTTCCGACGCGAGCCAGGACATGGAGGACGAGGTCGAGGAGAAGGAAGTCGCCGACGAGGAAGAGGGCGCCGAGGTGGTCTCGCTGGAGGAAGCCGACGAGGAGCAGTCCGGCGGCGACGACAAGGCGGCGGACGTCGACGACGACGAGGAAGACGTCGATCTCGGCGACGATGACGACGACACCTTCCTCGAGGACGAGGAAGAGGACGACGACGACGTTTCCGGCATCATCGGCGACGTCGACGAGGACGAGGAGCAGTAGGCGCCCGTCCGCTTCGCGATGGCGGTTGGGAACCCGCCGCGAGAAGGGCTTGCCAATCCCTCCGGGCGGCGTTAGAAGCCGCCCACTTGGCCGGGCGACCGGCCAACCTCTTCGCCGGAAACGGCGCCGGCCAGTCCGGGACGTGGGGCCATAGCTCAGTTGGGAGAGCGCTTGAATGGCATTCAAGAGGTCGTCGGTTCGATTCCGATTGGCTCCACCATTTCTCCTTTAGTTCGAACCATCACTTGAATGGCTCGCCGCCCGGCGCGTCCTCGCTACGCTGCGGGCGCGCGGCAAAGAGGTCGTCGGTTCGATTCCGATTGGCTCCACCAATTCTCCTTTCGTTCGAACCATCATGTGAATTGCCGCTCGGCTGCTGCTCCCTTCGGGCGCGGCGATGGGCCAGCAGTAGCCGACGCTCCTGCTCCCCTCAGCGAAGCGTAAAACCTTCCGCTTTCGGCGTCGGACAATTCCGAGGACCGGAGGCGCGGCGGGCTGCTCCACACGAAAAAGGGCCGGCCGCGCTGTGCGCGGCCGGCCCTTTCTCGCCCGTCCCCCGACGGTCTGTTGATGCTACTGGTTGCTGTATTTGGCGATCAGCGCGCGTGCGTCCTCGACCAGCTTGGCGCCGTCGAGGCCCTTCTTGTCCATCTCCTCGATCCACTGGTCGACCACCGGCTCGGCGGCGTCCTTCCAGCGCTGGGTCTCGGCCTCGTCGAGGGTGACGATGTTGGTGCCGTCGATCGACTTGGCGTTGGCGAGCCCCGCCTTGTCGCCCTCGTCCATGACGCGGCCGAACATCGCCGCCGTCTCCATGCCCGAGTTGTCGTCGATGACCTTCTTCAGGTCGTCGGGCAGCGCGTCATAGGCGTCCTGGTTCATGGCGAAGACGAAGGTCTGGGTATAGAGCCCGCGATCGCCGGAGAACTGCGTGTGGTTGTGGACGAGCTCGTTGATCTTGAGAGAGGGCGTCACCTCCCACGGCACGGTCGTGGCGGTGATCACGCCCTTCTGCAGCGCCTCGGTGGTGGCCGGCACGGGCATGCCGACGGGCGTGGCGCCCAGGCGCTCGAGCATGATGTTGATGACGCGCGAGCCGCCGCGGATCTTCAGGCCCTTCATGTCCTCCAGCTTGGTCACCGGGGTCGGCCGAATGGATGAGGCCGGGGCCGTGGGTGTGCCAGGCGATGACCTTCAGGCCCTTGAACTCGTCGGCGCAGTGCGTCTCGCAGTATTCCTGCATGGCGCGCGAGGTGGCCTCGGCATTGGTCATGACGAAAGGCAGCTCGAAGGCCTCGGTCGCGGGGAAGCGGCCCGGCGTGTAGCCGATGACGGTCCAGATCAGGTCGACGACGTGGTCCTTGGCCTGGTCGATCAGTTCCGGCGGCTTCCCGCCGAGCTGCATGGCATCGTATTCCTCGACCTTGATGCGGCCGCCGGATTCGTCCTCGACCTTCTTGCCCCAGGGCTTCAGCGCCTTGGCCGGGATGGTCGCCTGCGGCGGCAGCATCTGGTGCAGCCTCAGCGTCACTTCCTGGGCGAACGAGGCAGCCGTCATCGCGCCCAGGACGGCGGTGGCGGCAAGCAGGGTCTTCAGTCTGATCATGAGAATACCTCCCTTTTCCATAATTGTTATACTCTAAAACATTCTGGTGGAACAGCCCCTGCGCGGCGGGGCCGCGGCGGTCCGCGAAATTGCCACCGCGCGGCTAATGTGGCAGCTTCGCCGCTCCTCCGGCGGCCCCGCCGGACCCCATCAACAAGAACGGACGAGGGAGACGACATGTCCTCAGCAACACAAGCCGCGCCGCGCACCGCCAGCAAGCCGCATCCGCCTTTCCGGGCGGACCATGTCGGCAGCCTGCTCAGGCCCGAATCGGTGAAGCAGGCGCGCAAGAAGTTCTTCGACGAGAAATCGATCTCGGCCGAGGAACTGAAGGCAGTCGAGGATGCCGCCATCAAGGACGTCATCAAGATGCAGGAAGACGTCGGGCTGAAGGCGGTGACCGACGGCGAGCTGCGCCGCTCGTGGTGGCACTTCGACTACATGGGCATGCTCGACGGGCTCGACATCGTCGACAAGCAGGGCGGCGGCATCCAGTTCCACGGCGTGCACACCAAGCAGCGCTCGCCGGTGATCTCGGGCAAGCTCGGCTTTCCCGACGACCACCCGATGCTCGAGCATTTCAAGTTCGTCGCGGCCAACACCAACGTGGTGCCGAAGATCTCGATCCCAGGCCCGAGCGCGATCCATTTCCGCACCGCCCAGGACGACATCCAGGTCGCCGAATACAAGAACGATTCCGACGCCTATTTCGCCGCCATCACCGCCGCCTACAAGAAGGCGGTGGAGAAGTTCTACGAGGCCGGCTGCCGCTATCTGCAGATGGACGACATCTTCTTCGCCTATCTGTGCGACCCGAAGATCCGCGAAGAGCGCAAGGCCAAGGGCGAAGACCCGGACTGGCTGATCGACCGCTACGCCAGGATGATGCACGACGCCATCGTCGACCGGCCGAAGGACATGCTGATCGGCATGCACATGTGCCGCGGCAACTTCCAGTCGACCTGGGTGGCCGAGGGCGCCTACGACCCGGCGGCCGACGCGATCTTCAACAAGACCGACGTCGACATCTACTTCATGGAATACGACACCGACCGCGCTGGCGGGCTGGAGCCGCTGAAGCTGCTGCCGAAGGGCTCCAAGCGCGTGCTGCCGGGCTTCATCACCACCAAGACGCCCGAGCTGGAATCGATGGACGATCTGAAGCGGCATTTCGAGGAAGCCTCGAAATACGCCGACATCAACCAGCTCGGCATAGCGCCGCAGTGCGGCTTCTCCTCCACCGAGGAAGGCAACCTCGTCACCTTCGACGACCAGCGCCGCAAGCTGGAACTGGTGGTGAAGTGCGCCGAGGAAATCTGGGGCGGCGTCGACGCCTGATCCGCTATCGAGTGCCGGCGGCTTCGGCCGCCGGCCGTCCTTCCGCGAGAGCTTCTACTCCGCGTAGTTCGAGCCTTCCTCGTCGAGGATGGCCTTCAATTCCTGCAGATGCTTGCCGGCCGCCGCGGTCGGGTATTCGTCCATCTGGCGGGCCACCGTGCGGGCCACCTCGTCCGACAGCATGCGCAGTTCGCGGCCGGTCCACAGCGCCTTGATGTAGGTCTCGCAGGCGCGCTCGAAATAATAGAGCCGGTCGAAGGTCTCGGCGGCAGTCTCTCCGATGACCAGCACGCCGTGATTGCCCATCACCATCACCTTGACCTTCGGGTCGGCGAAGAGCTGCGAGCAGCGCTCGCCCTCCTCCTCGAAGGCCAGCCCGCCATAGTGCTCGTCGACGACGACGCGCTCGAAGAACATCGCCGAGTTCTGGTCGATCGGCGGCAGGGTGGAATCGGCCAGCGAGGCGAGCACCGTGGCGTGGATCGAATGCACGTGCATGACGCAGCGCGCGTGCGGGCAGTTGCGGTGGACGGCGCCGTGCAGGCCCCAGGCGGTCGGGTCCGGCGCGTCGGGGCGCTCCAGCGTGCTCTTGTCGTTGGCGTCGACCAGAAGCAGGTCGGAGGCGCGCACCCGCGAGAAATGCTTCTGGTTGGGGTTGATCAGGAACTGCGTTCCGTCCTCGTTGACGGCCAGCGAGAAATGGTTGGCGACGGCCTCGTGCATGTTGAGCCGTGCCGTCCAGCGCAGCGCGGCGGCGAGATCGACGCGCTCCTCGTAGAAGGGCAGGTTCGAGCCGTGCGGCCGGCGGGCGGGAACGACGTTCATGGCAAAGCCTCCTGTTTGTCGGCAGAATGCAGCGCCGAACCGCGCGGGGCAAGCGCTTCCGCACGATCGGGCGCCGACCGCCGCGGTTGCAGCGCTCGGGCCGAATAGCTAGTTCATTGTTGTCGTGCGTGCGTTGCCGGGAGGAGCCGAAGCGATGTTCGACGAAGCACATCTTGCCGCCGAAATCTTCAGGCGCGCCGCCGGGCGCGAGCGTTTCGTCGTCGCCGTGGCCGGGCCGCCGGGCGCCGGCAAGTCGACGCTGGCCGAGCGGCTCGCCGAACTTCTCGGCGAGAGCGCGGCGGTGGTCCCGATGGACGGCTTCCACTTAGACAATTCGGTGCTCGCCGCGCGCGGGCTTTCCGCCCGCAAGGGCGCGCCGGAGACGTTCGATCTTGCCGGGTTCGAGGCGCTGCTGGCGCGGCTGCGCTCTCCCGGTGCCGAGATCGCCATTCCGGTGTTCGACCGGCAGGCCGATCTGGCACGGGCCGGCGCGCGGATCGTGTCGCCGTCGACGCGCTTCGTCGTGGTCGAAGGCAACTATCTGCTGCTCGACGAGGCGCCGTGGGACCGGCTGCACACCGCGTTCGACTGGACGATCTTCCTCGACGCGCCGCGCGGCCGGCTCGCGCACCGGCTGGTGCAGCGTTGGATCGACCACGGGCTGTCGCCCGAGGCCGCACGCGAGCGCGCCTTCGCCAACGACATGGTCAATGTCGAGCGGGTGATCTCGAACCGGCGCGACTGCGACGTGGTGATCGAATTCGGCGACTGAGCGGACGCAGGCTCGGCGCTACTCCGCGGCGGGACGCCTGGCGACCAGGCCGCCGTTCTCGGCGATGAAGGCGACGATGTCGTCCACCCCCCTGCCCCGCGACAAATCGGTGAAGCCGAACGGCTTGGTGCCGCGCGCGGCTTTGGCGTCGCGCTCCATGCCGGCCAGATCGACGTTCACGTAGGGCGCCAGGTCGGCCTTGTTGATGACCAGGTAATCGGAGCGGGTGATGCCCGGGCCGCCCTTGCGCGGAATGTCGCCGCCCTGGCAGCACGAGATGACGTAGAGGGTCAGGTCGGCGAGGTCGGGCGAGAAGGTCGCGGCCAGATTGTCGCCGCCGGACTCGATGAACACCACGTCGAGGTCGGGGAATTTCTCGTTGAGCTCGGCGATGGCCGCGAGATTGATCGAGGCGTCCTCGCGGATCGCGGTGTGCGGGCAGCCGCCGGTCTCCACGCCCATGATGCGATCCTCCGGCAGGGCCTGAAGCCTCGCCAGCATCATCGCGTCCTCGCGCGTGTAGATGTCGTTGGTGACGACGGCGATCGAGAAATCCTCGCGCATCGCCTTGCAGAGCTTTTCGGTCAGTGTCGTCTTGCCGGTGCCGACGGGGCCGCCGATGCCGATGCGCAAGGGTCCGTTGGTCATGATCTGAACAGCCTCGAATGCTGGGTTTCGTGTCTCATCGCCGCTGCCTCCGAGACAAGCGCGGCGGAGCCGAGTTCGTCAAGCGTCGAGGACGACGCGCGCGCCGCGGTCGCGACGACTGTCGGCTCCAGTGAAGCGACGATCCGCGTGCCGTCCTCCTGCCCGGTGACGCCGAGGCGGATGGCGGCCTGCACGAGGTTCGAGACGAAACCGTGCAGGAACGCGGCCGTGGCCTCTTCGATCGGGACGCCGTGGGCGCCGGCGACCGCGCCGACCGCCACGCAATAGGGGCAGGTTTCGGGCAGCCCGGCCGGCAGTTCTTCCGGCCAGGCGGCGGCCGCCTTCAAGAACGCCGCGCCCTGCAGCCGGCTTTCCATGTGGCGTTCCCGGGCTCCCGAAAGCGCCTCGGCCAGTTCCGCGACCTCGCCCAGACTCGGCGCCGTCGGCGGCCCGGCGATGCGCCTCGGCCAGGAGCACGGCGTCGTTCCAGGCAGAGCCCGCAGCCCAGCAGATCCTCGAGCCACCGCCTCAGGTCGTCGGCATCGACGACCAGCCCGTCGTGGACTGCCCGCTCCAGCCCATGGCTGTAGCTGAAAACGCGCCGACCGGAAAGGCCGGAGACAGCCATGCCATCAGTCTGAGAAGTGATGCGCTCACCCGCCAGAGACCTTTTCGAGATCGTCGAAATCGCCGAGCGAGAGGAGGTGGAATTCGCGGACGATCCTGATGGTCGGCTTCATCGCGAAGAACACCGAGCCTATCAGAAAGCACCAGATGGCCGGGTTCTCCAGATCCTTGGAAAAGAACATGGCGGAGCCGACGACGAAGAGAAGCGCGGCCGTAACGTCCACCGCCGTGTAGGCGATCTCGTAGGCAGCGTAGATGGCGCGCGACCTTTGGGAGCGGTCCTTGTTGGCGGGATTGAAGAAGCTCATCTTTCCACGCACCTCCTTTACCGGGCTAGTCTTCGACATCCTCAACGAGATCGGCCGGAAAATCGATCCGGACGCCTCGCCGCACGTCAGTGGTGGTGGTCCGATCGTGGGAATGATCGTGGTCGTGCGCATGGCCGTGTCCGTGCCCGTGCGAATGGCCCGAATAGGCGCCGCGCAGCGGCTGGAACGGCGCACGGACGTCGCGCAGCTCGGCCCCCAGGCCCTGCAGCATCGCCCTGATGACGTGGTCGCGCTGGATCAGGATCTTCGCCGCCCCGATCTCGGCCGGCAAATGGCGGTTGCCGATGTGCCAGCACAGCTCGGCCAGATGGGTGGCGTCGCGCGGCACGATCTCCAGCAGGTCCTCCTCGGCAGCCCTGATCGCCACGTGCCGCCCGTCCTCCAGAACCAGCAGGTCGCCGTCGTGAAGCGCCACCGGCTCGGCCAGGTCGACCAGCACCTTGTCGCCGGAGGCGAGCGGGATCGCCTTGCGCCGCAGGTGCCGCTCGTCATGCGCCAGCACGGCGGTGTCGTCCACGCTCTTGCCGCCGGCTTCGCCGGCGCGGATGAAGGAGGTCGCGCGCAGCATCAGAACGAGCCTCCCGCCGCCATGGCGCGGGCCTGTGCCGGGCGCGACAGCACACGGTCGAGATAGGCGTTGACGGTGTCCGACGCGATTTCGAACTTGCCGCCGCGGGCCCAGCGGCCGATGTCGCCGACAATCACGTCGATCGCGGTGAAGCGGTCGCCCAGCGCATATTCGCGTCCGTCGAGCCGGCGCTCCAGCGCCTTCACCTCGCTGGCGAAATCGTGGGCGGTGGCCGGCCCCACCTCGGCGCGCAGCTTCTCGGGAAGGATAAAACGGTGGCGAAGCTTGTTCCACAGCGGCGCCTCGAGTTCGGACTGGGCAAACAGCATCCAGCCGTCCCATTCGGCGCGCGCCTTCGGGCCTTCGCGCGGCCCCATGTCCTTTTCGGGGTGCATGTCGGCCAGATAGGTGCAGATCGCCGCCGAATCCGTCACCACCAGGTCGCCGTCGACCAGCATCGGCACCTTGCCCGACGGGTTCAGCGCGTAGGCTTCGGGCGAGCGCAGCTTGACCTCGACGAACTCGTACGGCGCGCCGAGCTCCTCCAGCATCCACAACACGCGCGAGACGCGAGACCCGCGCGAACCGACGGCCTTGTACATCAGCGAAACCCCGTTCCCGTTTGAACCCTTCGTGCCCTTCTACGCCGCACCGCGCCGCGCCGCAAAGCGTCGCGCGATCCAGATCGCCACGAGCACCAGCAGGATGGCGATGGAAAACGCCGAAAACCAGGATTTGAGCAGCGTCCACAGGCTCGCCTCGCCAGCGAGTTCGGGCGTCAGCGCCTCCGGTCCGTCGAGCAGCATCTCCCTCACGGCCATGTTTTCCAGCCAGTCGAACACCATGCCCGGCAGCGCGGTCATCGCCAGCGCCCATTTCAGCCAGGCCGGGCGCGAGGGCGCCAGCAGGAAGATCGCCATGAACAGGGTGGCAGCCAGAAGCGGCGGGTAGAACAGGTCGAGCCGCTGCTGGACATCGCGATAAAAGCCGTTGGCGTCGGCCGGAAGTGCGGCCAGGAAGGCGCGCGCCTCCTCGAAGGAGTAGCCCATCGGCCTGAGATCGAACGGCGCCAGCCCGCCGGCGGCCCCGGTGATCGACGGCAGCGTCCAGACCACCATGACGAGATAGACCGCAACCGTGACCGCGAACACCGGCCAGAAGACGATCCTCATCGCGTGCGCTCCCCCGAGCTGCGCCCGGTCCACCGTTTCGGGCCGGCTGCATAATGCGCGCCGCCGGCCGCCTCACAAGTGGTTTCCTGCTGCGGCAGGGGGACGCAACGTCAGAGCCCGCGGAGCTGCCGGGCTCGTTCGGGGAACCGGGTCCCGCTCAGGCGGCGCGCCAGCCGCCGTCGGCCGGAATGATCGTGCCGTTGATGTAGCGCGCCTCGTCGCTGACCAGGAACAGCGCCAGCAGGGCGATGTCGATCGACTCCAGCGTCGCCGGGTTGGAATCGTGATAGGGCTTCAGCGCCGCCAGGCCCTCCACGTCGATCTTCGACTGGTCGATGCTCTGCATGATGTTGGTGTTGACGCCGCCGGCCGCGATGGCGTTGCAGCGCACGCCGCGCTTGGCGTACATCCAGGCGGTGTTCATCGTCAGGCCGATCAGCGCGTGCTTCGACGTCGTGTAGGCCGCGCCCGCCGCCGCGCCGCCGCAGCCGGCGACCGAGGCGATGTTGAGGATCGAGCCGTGGCCCTGGGCGACCATCTTGTTGACGGCATGGCGCATGGCGAAACGCGGGCCGTCGAGATTGACCGCCAGCACGCGCTTCCAGATCTCCTCGTCGGCGCTGCCGACGCCGGCGAACCGGTCCATCACGCCGGCATTGTTGACGAGGATGTCGATGCTGCCGAACTCGGCGACCGCCTTGTCGATCATCGCCTCGGTCTCGGCCTGGCTGGAGACGTCGGTCTTCACCCCGACGATCGTGCCGCCGGCGCCCTTCACCTCGGCCACCACCTCGTCGAGCGTCTGCTGGTGCCAGTCGGCGGCGACGACCTTGGCGCCCTCCTTCGTGAACAGGTGGGCCATGGCCCGGCCCATGCCCGAGCCGGCGCCGGTGATGACGGCGGTCTTTGCTTCAAGTCGCATGATCGTGCTCCCGATGTGGTGGCGAAGAGGCCACCCTGCTTCACCACGGGAGCGCCGCGCCGGCGTTGACACACGTCAAGCGCGGCCAGACGTGCTCAGAACAGGAAATACCGCTGCGCCATCGGCAGCACGGTGGCCGGATCGCAGGTGAGCAATTCGCCGTTGGCGCGCACCTCGTAGGTCTCGGGATCGACCTCGATCTCGGGCGTGAAGTCGTTCAGCACCATCGCCGCCTTGCCGATGCCGCCGCGCGTGTTGTCGACGGCGACCATGCCCTTTTCGACGCCCAGCCTCTCCTGCAGGCCGCCAGCGAGCGCTGCCTTGGAGACGAAGGTCACCGAAGAATTGGTGAGCGCCTTGCCGAAGGCGCCGAACATCGGGCGCATGTGGACGGGCTGCGGCGTCGGGATCGAGGCGTTGGGATCGCCCATCGGGGCAGCCGCGATCGAGCCGCCGATCAGCACCATGTCCGGCTTCACGCCGAAGAAGGCGGGGCTCCACATGACGAGGTCGGCGCGCTTGCCGATCTCGATGGAGCCGATCTCGCGGGAGATGCCGTGCGCGATCGCCGGGTTGATCGTGTATTTGGCGATGTAGCGGCGCACCCGGAAATTGTCGTTGTCGCCGCTCTCCTCCGGCAGCCTGCCGCGCTGCCGCTTCATCTTGTCGGCGGTCTGCCAGGTGCGGATCAGCACCTCGCCCACCCGGCCCATGGCCTGGCTGTCGGACGAGATGATGGAGAAGGCGCCGAGGTCGTGAAGGATGTCCTCGGCGGCGATGGTCTCCTTGCGGATGCGGCTTTCGGCGAACGCGATGTCCTCGGGGATCGAGGCGTCGAGGTGATGGCACACCATCAGCATGTCGAGATGCTCGGCGATGGTGTTTTCGGTGTAGGGCCTGGTCGGGTTCGTCGAAGACGGGATGACGTTCGACAGGCCGCAGACCTTGATGATGTCGGGCGCATGCCCGCCGCCCGCGCCCTCGGTATGGTAGGCGTGGATGGTGCGGCCCTTGAAGGCGGCGATCGTGTCCTCCACGAAGCCGCTCTCGTTGAGCGTGTCGGTGTGGATCATCACCTGCACGTCGTGCTCGTCGGCGACCGAAAGGCAATTGTCGATCGCCGCAGGCGTGGTGCCCCAGTCCTCGTGCAGCTTGAGCGCGCAGGCGCCGCCCTCGACCATCTCGACCAGCGCGCCGGGCAGCGAGGCGTTGCCCTTGGCCGAGAGGCCGATGTTCATCGGAAAGGCGTCGAAGGACTGGATCATGCGGCCGAGGTGCCACGGCCCCGGCGTGCAGGTGGTCGCCAGCGTGCCGTGCGCGGGTCCGGTGCCGCCGCCGAGCATCGTGGTGACGCCGGACATCAGCGCCTCCTCGATCTGCTGCGGGCAGATGAAATGGATGTGGGCGTCGAAGCCGCCGGCGGTGACGATCTTGCCCTCCGCCGCGATCGCCTCGGTGCCCGGCCCGACGGTGATCGTCACGCCCGGCTGCGTGTCCGGGTTGCCGGCCTTGCCGATCGCCGCGATGCGGCCGTCCCTCAATCCGATGTCGGCCTTGTAGATGCCGGTATGGTCGACCACCAGCGCGTTGGTGATGACGGTGTCGACGGCGCCTTCGGCGCGCGTTGCCTGGCTCTGGCCCATGCCGTCGCGGATCACCTTGCCGCCGCCGAACTTCACCTCCTCGCCGTAGGTGGTGAAATCCTTCTCGACCTCGATGAACAGCTCTGTGTCGGCCAGCCGCACCTTGTCGCCCGTGGTCGGGCCGAACATGGCGGCATAGGCGGCGCGGGAGATTTTCGCGGGCATGTGTTCAGGCTCCCTGAGCGGTATCTAAGGGGATGGCGTGGCCGGGGTGGCAGCCGGTGGGGCTTTGCGTCGCGCGGCGCGATTTGCCAGACTGCGGAACGATGGCGCCGCCGCCGGCATTGGGGGCTCTGGCGGGCCGGCGCACTCTTCCGCCGGGACCGGCGGCAGCAAGGAGCGAGCGATGCGAACGAAGGCGATCAGAAATCCATTCGGCGACGGGACGCTGGTTCATGTCTGCGCGGCTGCGGCGTTCCTGGCCGCCTCGGCGCCGAACATGCCGTTGCTCGCCCAGAGCCTCAAATCCCCCGAGACGGTGGAAAAGATCGTCGGCTCGGAGGTGAAGGAAGAGGAGACGCAAACGGCACTCGACGCCGACGCCATCATCGCCGCGATCGGCCAGACGGTCGAAAACACCGCGCGGGTGCGCAAGCTCACCAACCTGAAAAGCCTCGACATCGTGTATGTGTCCGACGCCGCCGCGACCGAGGGCGGGCCGCCGCCGGAAATCGCCGCCAGGCTCGATGAGCACAAGGACGAGATCAAGGCGCTGCGCCAGGAGATCGAGGGCAACGCGATGCTCTACCACGCGCTCGACTCGCGGCAGGTGCAGCCGGCCAACGTGCTGGCGATCGCGTTTCCCGACCGCGACAACGCCATCATCTACGCCGCGGCGAAGCGCGCCGACTGAGCCGGCGGCATGGTCGCGAAGGTTCGGCGCGGGCGCCCGCGCCACCTCAGAGCTTCCCCATGATTTCCTGGCGGAAACCGTAGACCCTGCGGTCGCCCGCCAGAGGAACAAGCGTCACGTCGCGCTGCTGTCCCGGCTCGAAGCGCACCGCCGAGCCGGCGGCGATGTCGAGGCGGCAGCCGCGCGCCTTCTCGCGGTCGAACGAGAGCGCCGGGTTGGTCTCGTAGAAATGATAGTGGCTGCCGACCTGGATCGGCCTGTCGCCGGTGTTGGCGACGCGCAGCGTCACCGGCTCGCGGCCGGCGTTGAGCTCGATGTCGCCTTCGACGGTGATGATCTCGCCGGGGATCATTTCAGCGCCCTCCCCCTAGACCATTCCGAACGCCAGGCCGACGCCGAGCGCGGCGCAGACAGCACCCGCTGCCCGGATCGCCGCGCGGAAGCGCGTGCCGGCGAGCACGCCGCCGCCAATGCCTGCGGCATGCAGCAGCGCCGTGGCGACGGCGAAGCCGGCCATGTATTCGATGCCGCCGATGTTCTCGGCCACCTCGGTGCCGTGCGCGTGGCCGTGGAACAGCGCGAACACGCCGATGACCACGCCGCCCGTCCACACCGGCAGATCGACGGCCAGCGCCACCAGCAGGCCGAGCGCCACGACCGAGGCGAGGATCGCCGGTTCGACGAACGGCAGTCCGACGCCCGCCATGCCGAGCGCGCCGCCGACCAGCATCGTGCCGACGAAGGAAACCGGCCACAGCCAAAGCGCCCGCCCGCCCTTCAGCGCCGCCCACAGGCCGACCGCCACCATCACCGCGACGTGGTCGAGCCCCGACAGCGGATGCGCGACGCCGGCGGCGAAGGACGAGGTCGTGCCGGCGCCGACATGGGCGAAGGCGGGCGTTGCGGCGACCATCGTCAGCGCGGCGGCAAGCGGGAAAAGTCTCGGCGTCGGTTTCATATGCGGAATCCCCGGTTTCGTTTCGTTCATGCGGCGCGCGTCGTGCAGCCGCCCGTTTTCAGCACCCGCGTGGTGGAGCCTGGATGCCTGGCGAGCATCGCCGCCGGCCGGATCGGGCGCGACACGAGATTGCCGCCGCAATTGGGGCAGACGCCGCCCAGAACCTGCCCGGCGCACTCGGCGCAGAAGGTGCACTCGAACGTGCAGATCATCGCGTCGGGCGCCTGCGGAGGCAGGTCCTTGTCGCAGCACTCGCAGTTCGGTCTCAGTTCAAGCATCGGTCACTCCTGCGGGCGCAGCCCATCACCTGATCGGCTCGTGGACGGTGACGAGCTTCGTTCCGTCCGGGAAGGTCGCCTCGACCTGCACGTCGTGGATCATCTCGGCCACGCCCTCCATCACCTGCTCGCGGCTCACCACGTGGGCGCCGGCCTCCATCAGGTCGGCGACCGAGCGGCCGTCGCGCGCGCCCTCGACGACGAAGTCGGTGATCAGCGCCACGGCCTCGGGATGGTTGAGCTTGACGCCGCGCTCCAGCCTGCGCCGCGCCACCATCGCCGCCATCGAAACCAGCAGCTTGTCCTTCTCGCGAGGCGTCAGGTTCATGCGCGGCCGCTCCTCCTAGATTGACCAAAGTTTGGGCAGGCCTGCCCGCCCGTTGAGCAGCGCCAGAAGCGGCATCAGCCGCGTCCGCAGGGCATAGCCGTCCGCCGCGAAGAGCCTCGCAAGAAGCTTGCCAGTCCCGCCGACCTGCCAGAAGCTGGCGCCGCCCGCCTCGCCGATGATCGCGCGCGCCGCCGCCAGCCTGTCTTCCGCGTCGGCGGAAATGTGGAGCACGGTCGCGATTGCCGCCGCGCCGCCGCCGAGCGCCGGCCGCGCCAGCCGCTCCACCGCGTCGCCGGCAAGCGCGAAGTCCTCCGCATGCGCCAGCCGTCCGCCGGCGCGTACCCGCCATCGGTCGCGGAAATCCGTCCAGCGGACCTGTTCGCCGTGTGCGGCGCGGCCGAAGATGACCGCCTCGCAGACCAGCGCTTCGACGCGCCTTCGGCCAGATCGAGCCGCAGGGTGCGCGAAAGCGCGGAGCGGTCGAACAGGATCGTCTCCTGCGGCAGCCACGCCAGCCTGCCGCCTGCGGCCACATGCGCCGTCACCTCGATCGCTGCCCGGCCGCCCGCGCTTCTGTAGATTCGTTCGGCGGCTGGTGTGGAGACGGTCGCAGCCGCGCCCTCCCCCACGTCCACCGTCCACGCCAGCCGGTCGCCGCCGGTCAGTCCGCCGGCGGTGTTGATCAGCACGGCCTCGAAGTGGCCGTCGGCATGGCGCGGCAGTCTGATCTTGGCCGCGCCCTCCTGGTACAGCGTCGCGATGCGCGTGCGCCCGTCGCCCTGCTTGACGCCGATCCTGCCGCTTCCGGCAACGCGCTGGCGGGCGAGATCGGCGGAGATGGATTCGTGGCGCGTCATGCGGTCAGGATTTCCCTTTTGGGCTCGACAGGCAAGCTTCGCGCCACAAGGGTTCCAGTCGATGGGGGCCGCAACGGCGAACGCAGTGTCACCGCCCTTGAAACCCCGCGGCCTTGCGCGACATCATGGGCTCACCTTCCATGCAGCGCCGGTTCCCGGCCGCCAATCCAGCGAAAGAGACGAGATGCCCGAACTTTCCGATTTTCCGATCACCAACCGCTGGCCGGCACGACATCCCGACCGGCTGCAGCTCTATTCCTTCCCGACGCCGAACGGCGTGAAGGTGTCGATCGCGCTGGAGGAGCTCGGCCTGCCCTACGAGGCGCACACCGTCTCGATCATGAAGGACGAGAGCCACCTGCCGGAGTTCAGGTCGCTCAACCCCAACGCCAAGATTCCGGCGATCATCGATCCCGACGGGCCGGGCGGAGCGCCGATCGGCCTGTTCGAGTCCGGCGCCATCCTGCTCTACCTCTCCGACAAGACGGCGAAGCTCATCCCGGCCGACCCGATCGCCCGCTACGAGACGATTCAGTGGGTGTTCTTCCAGATCGGCGGCGTCGGCCCGATGTTCGGCCAGCTCGGCTTCTTCTACAAGTTCGGCGGCAAGGACATCGAGGACAAGCGCCCGCTGGAGCGCTACGTCAACGAGACGAAGCGGCTGATGCAGGTGATCGACGAACGGCTCGAGGGCCGGCAGTGGATCATGGGCGACCACTACACGATCGCCGACATCGCGATCTTCCCATGGGTGCGCGGCGTCAAGGTGTTCTACGAGGCCGGCGAGATGCTCGGCATGGACAAGATGACAGAATCTCGGCCGCTGGCTCGACGAATGCATCGCCCGGCCGGCCAGCCAGAAGGGATTGCAGATCCCGCCGCGCGAATAGAGCGGTCCCGCTCAGCCGCCGAACAGCTTGGCCAGCGCGCCTTCCAGCCGCGTCCGCTCGGCCGGATCGACGGTGACCGGCATGATGAAGCGGTTCATGAAGGCGCGCGCCTCCGGCAGGCTGACGATGCTGGCCTTGCTGAGAAAGGACAGCGTCGACAGCAGCGCATTGGAATCGCACTCGGCGGGCGTGTATTCCCAGTAGCTGCCGTGCGTGCCCTTGGCCGGCTCCATGCCGCAGCGGTTTTCCGGGGGCGCGTCGCGCCAGAACAACGACAATATGTCGGTCAGCGCGGAGGGATTGTTGGCGTAGTAGCTGTGCGCCAGCATGTCCTCGCCGATCGAGGTCATGTCGATGGAATCGACGTCGGCCAGGTGCAAAATGTTCTCGCCGCCCTGGCCGGCGCGCGGCGCGTCGCCGTGCAGCCTGCGCGAGACGGCCAGCGCCCAGTCCTTGTTGGAGGCATAGAGCGTGATGCGGTGCGCGGCGGTGCGGATCGTCTTCATCATCGCCGCAAACAGCCCGGCATCGAGATCGGGCGCGGTGAACAGCACCTGGTCGAAGGCCGGCTGCTCGCCCTCGTGGCGCAGCGCGTAGAGTTCGAGCGCGTCGGTGAGCGCCCGGTTGCCCATCGAGTGCGCGATCAGGTGAATGCGGGTCGCGCCCGACTTCCTGACCACGTCTTCCAGGAAACGCGTCAGGTGGCGGCCCGAGAGGTTCACCACCGCCGTGTCGGAGATGTAGCTCAGCACCGAGGCGCGCGAGGGCCAGGAAAACAGGATCGGCACGCCCTCGAAATTCATGTCGAAGGCCATCTGGGCGGTGCGCTGCGCGGCCTCGCTGAACGGCACGTTGAAGCCGTGGACGAAGACGAAGGCAGAATCGCTGCCCGTCTGGGCCAGCTGGTCGTGCATCTGACCGTAGAAATCGTCGGGGTTCTCGGGCTTCACCGACTGCAGCACGACGTGCTTTTCCGGGTCCTCGCGGAAGTCGAAGGTCCAGATCGAGGGCCGCTCGATGCGGCCGGGCACGTGATGCGGCGGGATGCTGACGGTGGCGGTGCCGAGCTCGAGGTCGCCGTCGCCGCGCTCGCCGCTGTAGAACTCTGCGGGATTGTCGGAGCCCGAGCGGGCGCGGTCGGTCGCGTACCAGATCTTGACGGTGGTGAAGTCCTTTTCGGGATCGACCACGAACGGGCTGTCGCGCTTGCTCTCGGCGGCCTGCTCGACCTGCGCGCGGTGGAACTCGGCCGTCTTGCGCGCCTTGTCGGCGTCGGCCTCGCCGGCGCTTGCGGCGAGCTCGTCGAGACGGACGAGATAGGGCTCAGTGTCGTCGTAGAGCGCGCCGGCCTCCATCACCGACAGCAGCCGGTCGAGCGCGTCGATCGCGGCACCGGTCTCGCCGGCGGCCTCGTGTTCGGCCGCCGCCTTGTCGAGCACGGGGATCAGGTCGGGCGCGTTCTCGCCGGCGCTTCCGGCGATCTCCTCGGCCAGCCGCCGGTAGGTCGCGGCGGCCTCGGCATGCCGGCCGAGCCCTGCGAGCAGTTCGGCGCGGCGGGCGAGAAGATCGCGCACCACCTGCGCATCCTGCGTGTCGGCGAGCGCGGCATCGATCAGCGCCAGCGCCTTGTCGGAATTGCCGTCCTCTACCGCCTGCTCGATCTCGACGCCGAGGAGCGGGCTGAATTCCTGCGCGGCGGCGGGGCGCGAGGCGACGGCCATCGCGACGGCGAAGGCCAGGAACGGGACAAGCAGCATGGCCGACAGGCCCCGGCGGAACCGGCGGCCGTCCATGTTTTCTGCGCCATATCCCATTGAGCGACCTCCCGACCCAAGCCGTGACAGAATTCGTTGCCGGACGCCGGACCGCGCCAAAAGCGATCCTGGCCTCCCGACCGGCTCCCCGCCTCGGGGACGCGTTTCGTTGCGTAAGGCGGCTTGTTGTCAGAATATTGAACGCCGCCCGAAAAATTGTCCATGCGCTCGGCGACCGGCGGCGAGCGGCGGGCGGCGGGCGGCAGTTGCGGCCCCGATCGCCCTCAAGCCAGCCCGGGAGATTGGGCGTTGAAGGCTCCCGCTGGCGAGAGCCATGGCTAAGCTCCAAGGCCGGGGAAGGTGTCGGCATCAGGGGTACACACAGGACGGTGGCGCCGATTCCCTTCGAGCCGGGCCGGGAGATTGGCCGTTGAAGGCTCCCGGCGCATCGGCTATGTAGCGGACACACGCGGCCCTTGCGCCGCGTGCTCGGTTTTCCGCCCGCCCGGCTGGTGGCATCCCGATGCACCCGTAGCTCAGCTGGATAGAGCGCTGCCCTCCGAAGGCAGAGGTCACAGGTTCGAATCCTGTCGGGTGCGCCAATAAAATCAACGATTTGCGAGACATTAAGGGGTGCCGCTTGGCGCCTGTGTCCGCAGAATGTCCGCGCTACGGCCCTTCTCCCGGCCATCCCGAAACGAAAACCGCCGCCCAGGCTGGTCCCCTGGACGGCGGCACATCGCGATACAAAAGCGGTGTTAAGGCAGGCTCTGAGTACCACAATGAGCCGACTGCCGCAATGTGTGCGGGCCGTTGGTATGCGGAAAACCGTAGGAGTTGCCCGCGCCCGATCGTGCCGGCGCTGCGCTCGATGTTCGGCCTCTCCGCGCTCGAAGCGGTCGAGGCGATCCGCTTCGCGAATGGGGGCCGGCCGTGAGCGCGCCCCTGCAAGTCAGCTCCGCGTTGCTCAATACGCGCCTGGTGAAGACGCAGCCTTCTGATCCGGAAATGGTCGCCGGCTACGCTTCCGGCGAGATTGCGACGCAGAGTGCACGGTCGACACATCGCACTGTCCCGCGTTTTCAGGGCCGGTTCTCGCGACCGCGCCCGCAGCGCTCGCCCGACCGCGAAAAGTCGATCCATCGCCGTCGCACCCTTGCGGCAACCTGGCCGATGCCTCCCGCGATGGCGGGAATGCTTACGACCAGCCAAGTCGCCTATGCGCGTATCGTATCCGACGAGGTCCATCGAACGGGGCGGTGTGAGTTGACACTCGATGAGATCGCCGCGCGCGGCGGCATGTGCCGCAAGACTGCCAAGCGCGCCCAGGATCGCCTCGCTGAGTTAGAATGGATCACGGTTGCAGAGCGGCCCGTCGAAGGCCGCAAGCACCTGCCCAACGTCGTGCGCGTCGTCTCGGGTGAATGGTCGACATGGATCAAGATGGGTCCGAAACCTCGCCCGATAGGGGGACATTCGTGTCCCACCACGGAAAACCAGTCTCTGAAAACCTTCAACGCTATGCCGGCTGAGAGGCCGCAAGGGGCTTATGAGAGGGTGCGGGCTGGACCGAGGCGGCCATCTTGCGAAGGGGGGCGATCGAAATGCTGATAGAGACCCGCAAACCAGTGCCAAACGGACGGGAACTCTCCCTCCGGCTGGACGAGTATGCGCGGCAGATCGAGCGCCTTGCACCGTCACCACGCTGCCATGAGCGCTTCCACGAGGACAAGAGCGAGATCGTCGCCGGCCTGCTCAGGCTGGCGAGCGAGGTGCGCCGTGGCTGACTCGGCCGAGGGCGGTTGCGGCTCCTACACGTTCGAAATTAGGGACCGTATCGGCACGGGGCCGGCTGCGGGCGGAGAAGCTCCCGAAATACCGCCAGTTTCTCAGGCCGCAAAGTTGAGTTGTCAGGGTTGTCACATGGGAGAGGCCAGTTGTCAGGCGCCGCATGTCCGGTTCCTACACGTGATCGCGGCGGCAAGCTGAGAAGGCCCCCGCGGTGCGCGCCAGCCGTTGCTCCCTGGAACGCCCACGCATCCGACGGGGCCGGCGGCCGGCCACGGGCAGCGGAGAGCCAGGACGCTTGCGGAGGCTTGACCGGCGGAAAATCTTGGTCGTGTATGCCGCTGCTGAAGTGGGGGCTCGCTCAAACCGTCGAGGGTCAGTAAACGATGTCAGAGAAGCAGTATCAGGTCGCGATTTCCTTCGCTGGCGAGCAGCGGGATTATGCGGAGCAAGTTGCGCGTCATTTGACCAGGTACGGAGTCGCATATTTCTACGATGCCCAGAACCAGTCGGAGCTCTGGGGCCGGCATGGGGCTGAGGAGTTCCAACAAATCTACAGCGCTCGAACTCAGTTTGTGCTGATGCTTATCTCGAAAGAGTACGTTGAGAAGCAATGGCCACGCCATGAACGGCGGAGCGCTATTGCGGAAGCACTCCGTCGCCAAAGTGAGTTCATCTTGCCGGTGCGCTTCGATGACGCTTGGCCAGATGGATTGCCGACAGACATGCTTTATATGCCCGCTCAAAAGAAGACCGCTTCCGAGATCGCAGCGATGATCGCCAAGAAGTTGGGTTTGTCGCTGTTTTCTGGCAAAGCCTCGAGCCTGCCGCCGCCCAAATCGAGTGCTTGGGTCGGCGAAGTCACCTTCGACTACGAGAGTTTCAACGGAAGGTTTGTGATCGGCGACGACGAGCATGCATTCGAAACGAGATGGTCGGGAGCGGGGACCGGCTCGATCCGTGCCTACAACGACGGTTGGAACATAAACGGTGTGGCAATTGCCTTTGGGATTTCCGACTTGGCGGAGCTGTCGGATGTTTCGGCATTGGACTATTCATCACGTCATCGGAAGGCTGACACGGGGGAAATCGTCGTATTTCGAAACATCAACGGTCTTTATGCTGCGCTGAAGATCAAAACGGTGACGAAAAGGATCGGTTCTAAACCTGCCGAATTGCGTTTCGCATATGCAATCAACAGGGATGGAACGGGAGATTTTCGGGACTATGCCCCATTCTTCTAGCTGCTGAGCTCGACTCTTTGGGTCGAAACACCCCCGCAAGCATTGTTGAGGATAGGGCGCGGATCGCGTTGCTCAACCCGGCCTCGTCTCTGGATCAAAAGGGAAGGAAATGTCGCGGCGGAGTTCAGTCGAAAGCAACTGCCGCAACTTGTTGTATCGCGCCCTCAAGAGTTGGCGGCATGGGATCGATGGGGGTGCCTGCAAGTTGATCCTCCCCTTTGAGCCAAGCCTGCTCGGCGGCTCCAATATCAGGCAAGATGCAAGCCAGGGAGCTGGTAAACTCGTAAGCCCGATCCGCTAGCCCGGCGTCTCTCAAGGCCGCTATGAGCGCAACGCCAAAAATGCCGCGGACCCCCACAGTCATAGCCCGAGGCATCGGAATATTTTCGCCTGAGAATTGCCGATATGCTCGCCTGCAGCTTTTCTCGTCTACGGAAGCCGCAGTTCGACAAACATTTGGCCGCCCCGAATAATTCGAACACCGAGACGCGTTGAGAGCAGGACAGGGTCTGGAAAGCGCACCTCGTTCATCAAACGACAGCCCCTTCACATGCTTCATTTCCTCGCGGGTTCGCTCGATGAGCACCTTCCGCAACGACTCCGGGTAGTGCTTTGCAAAGAAGATCGACTCTCCTGGAATTGCCGCAACCCACGTGTAACAACAATGATCGCAGCCTATTGTACACGCCACACCAACATCTTGAGAACGAACTAAGCTCTTGTCCATCGCAGAAAACACAAAATTAAACAGCGGATCCACGCTTCTAACCTTTTGAGATACCGTAATTTTTTTTCGAAAACTACGGGTAAGCGCAACAATTATCTCGAAGCTTGCGGTATTCGCATCTATACCAACTGATATTTGGCTTAGACAGTCTTTTTCGGCCCGACGCCTCTCTGCCCTGTTCAACAGCACCCCCTGCTTCTCACTCCGGCAGCGCTAGCTACGCTGACAGCCGCCGCGCAGTTGCAATCCGCACCCGATCCCCCGAACCTCCGGTGTTCTGGTGACTTAGGTCGCTACCTACGGCGACACGCTCTGAGAGAACTCACCGAAGCCGCGATACGTGAACCAGATCCCGTATGCGAAGAGGCCGAGGGTGCCCAGTCCACAGACGATCGACAATAGGTGCAGGAAGCACCCCACTTTTTCCGCTCATCGCCCGCGTAAAACCATTGCGTGAGATAGGTGCCCGCGAGGTTATTGTTGCGGCGAGCACGCCGCCTGCAAACGGCAAGAGCGCTCCGGCAAAGATCGAACGCTCTTCGGGTCATTCGTCGGCAAATGGCCGATAAACGCGAGCATCGCCACTGCAGCGCCACCGTTGACGGTGAACGAAGTCTTGATAGCCGCCTGCCCGGCCGTGATCACCGACCGGATAATTCGAGGTAGCTCTCGTGCTGGTGCTTTCGCCGTATCCACCGAGCCAATCGGCTTTGTATCGCTCTAGTTCCGCTTCGGAAGGCGGACCGTCGAGCGGTAGGCTATCGAGGTAGCGAAGCAGCGCATCGGTGGCGACGAACTCATTTCCCTTTGTTTTCTCTGCCGACAGTGCAGCTCGTCGCTGCTCTGCAACTTCAGCCGCGTCCATCACGGTCGCTTCCTCAGCCGCACGCCTGGTCCGCCGCCGTTTTCGTCGATGAATATCACCCCGGCCTCTTCGAGGGCTCGCCGGATCGCCTCTTTCGTGACGGCACGCGGTTCACGGGCTCAGGCACGAAGTCGATCATCGTTCGGAGCGCGACTCTTGAGGCATCTGCCAGCGCCTGGCGCGACATGTCGATCAAGGCACGGGCAGCACGTGACTGCGCTGGTATAATCACGAAGAGTCCCTATTTGCCCATTTTGTGTTGACAGTTATCGCGCGAACTTGCACGTATTGTCATACTTTAGCCTGCTCAGGGAGCAACGACAATGCCCGAACACCCGTTTGCGGCAGCCGCCGAAGGCTTGCCGAAATTCTCCCGCCGCCGCTTCCTGGCATTCACCGGTTCGGCAACCGTTGCCACTCCGGAACGGCTCAGGCGAAAGTTTCCCTTGGCAACTTCGGCCTCAACCGCCTACGCCTGGCGAGGACCATGCGAATACCCCTCCGGCTCCGGATCGTTTCCACAGCCGCCCGGAAGCCTAGCCGAACTGGGAACCGGTTCGATGCCGCCCTTGCTGCGCTGGCGCAAGCCGACGACGCGCTCGACGAGGCGGTAACGCGCTACGAGCGGCTGGCGCCGGAGTCGCCCTGCGAGCTGGTCGCGCCGCCGCGTGCGCGCCAGTTCTGCGACGACGAGCCGGAGCGCGACGCGCTCGAAAAGGTGCTGGTCGACGAGCACGGCCTCCGAGGCGGCGCATCCTCCCCACCTGGGCGCTGGAGCAGGCGGCCGAAAGTGGCCGATCCCGGAAGCCATCCGGCAATCACGTGCGCTTTCTGCTGGCGCTCGCGCGGCAATTCGAGGCCGACCAGGCCGCCGCACGCGCGGCAAGCGAGCTCGACGATGCCTGGTCACGCCAGCTCGAAGCGCAAGATGATGTGTTCCGGATCGCGGAGGTCATTCACGCGGCGCCCGCCACCGGGTTTGCCGACCTGTTCGTGAAGGCGCCGGCGCTCGCGGAGTCGGACGGCTGAGACACGCCTGCACCGGCCGATCCCCACGCCCGGCAGCGTCGAGCTGGCCCAGGCCATGCTCGGCTGCCTCGATCGGGCCTTGAAGGATCGACTCGATCCTCTATATAGTCATCAGTTTGATCCTTTATTGAGAGGTCGCAATGCTCATGGAGAATCGGGCTTTGTTCCGCGAGGAAGCCGCTAGAGTGGTCGGACTGACCGAAGCTCAGCTGAAAAACTATCAGACGCGCTATGCGCCGTTCCCGGAAAAGAAGGAAGGAACCGGCCGGCCGACCTCGTATGATTTCAGCGACTCGTGAAGACCGCCGTGATGGTCCAGATGATCGAAGCCGGTTTCGCGCCCACCAGGCGGAAAAAGCGGTGAGCCCTTACAGCCAGTATGGCACCCTCCTGCACGATCAGGGCGCCTTCTCGCAGTATCCCGGCACGTTCATCCTCACGAA
>CAWFKS010000012.1:0-349276 GCA_963816435.1 uncultured Alphaproteobacteria bacterium | reverse complement strand
CAGAGAAGCAGTATCAGGTCGCGATTTCCTTCGCTGGCGAGCAGCGGGATTATGCGGAGCAAGTTGCGCGTCATTTGACCAGGTACGGAGTTCGCATATTTCTACGATGCCCAGAACCAGTCGGGTCTTCTGGGGCCGGCATGGGGCTGAGGAGTTCCAACAAATCTACAGCGCTCGAACTCAGTTTGTGCTGATGCTTATCTCGAACAGGTACGTTGAGAAGCAATGGCCACGCCATGAACGGCGGAGCGCTATTGCGGAAGCACTCCGTCGCCAAAGTGAGTTCATCTTGCCGGTGCGCTTCGATGACGCTTGGCCAGATGGATTGCCGACAGACATGCTTTATATGCCCGCTCAAAAGAAGACCGCTTCCGAGATCGCAGCGATGATCGCCAAGAAGTTGGGTTTGTCGCTGTTTTCTGGCAAAGCCTCGAGCCTGCCGCCGCCCAAATCGAGTGCTTGGGCTCGGCGAAGTCACCTTCGACTACGAGAGTTTCAACGGAAGGTTTGTGATCGGCGACGACGAGCATGCATTCGAAACGAGATGGTCGGGAGCGGGGACCGGCTCGATCCGTGCCTACAACGACGGTTGGAACATAAACGGTGTGGCAATTGCCTTTGGGATTTCCGACTTGGCGGAGCTGTCGGATGTTTCGGCATTGGACTATTCATCACGTCATCGGAAGGGGCTGACACGGGGGAAATCGTCGTATTTCGAAACATCAACGGTCTTTATGCTGCGCTGAAGATCAAAACGGTGACGAAAAGGATCGGTTCTAAACCTGCCGAATTGCGTTTCGCATATGCAATCAACAGGGATGGAACGGGAGATTTTCGGGACTATGCCCCATTCTTCTAGCTGCTGAGTCTCCACTCTTTCGGGTCGAAACACCCCCGCAAGCATTGTTGAGGATAGGGCGCGGATCGCGTCGCTCAACCCGGCCTCGTCTCTGGATCAAAAGGGAAGGAAATGTCGCGGCGGAGTTCAGTCGAAAGCAACTGCCGCAACTTGTTGTATCGCGCCCTCAAGAGTTGGCGGCATGGGATCGATGGGGGTGCCTGCAAGTTGATCCTCCCCTTTGAGCCAAGCCTGCTCGGCGGCTCCAATATCAGGCAAGATGCAAGCCAGGGAGCTGGTAAACTCGTAAGCCCGATCCGCTAGCCCGGCGTCTCTCAAGGCCGCGATGAGCGCAACGCCAAAAATGCCGCGGACCCCCACAGTCATAGCCCGAGGCATCCAAAGATTTTCGCCTGAGAATTGCCGATATGCTCGCCTGCAGCTTTTCTCGTCTACGGAAGCCGCAGTTCGACAAACATTTGGCCGCCCCGAATAATTCGAACACCGAGACGCGTTGAGAGCAGGACAGGGTCTGGAAAGCGCACCTCGTTCATCAAACGACAGCCCCTTCACATGCTTCATTTCCTCGCGGGTTCGCTCGATGAGCACCTTCCGCAACGACTTCGGGGTAGTGCTTTGCAAAGAAGATCGACTTTCCTGGAATTGCCGCAACCCACGTGTAACAACAATGATCGCAGCCGATCTTGTACACGCCACACCAACATCTTGAGAACGAACTAAACTCTCTCCGTCCATCGCAGAAAACACAAAATTAAACAGCGGATCCACGCTTCTAACCTTTCAACAACAAACCGTAATTTTTTTCTAAAACTACGGGTAAGCGCAACAATTATCTCGAAGCTTGCGGTATTCGCATCTATACCAACTGATATTTGGCTTAGACAGTCTTTTTGGCCTGATGCCTGCCTGGTCCTGTTCAACAGCACCCCCTGCTTCTCACTCCGGCAGCGCTAGCTACGCTGACAGCCGCCGCGCAGTTGCAATCCGCACCCGATCCCCCGAACCTCCGGTGCTCTGGTGACTTAAGGTCGCTACCTACGGCGACACGCTCTGAGAGAACTCACCGAAGCCGCGATACGTGAACCAGATCCCGTATGCGAAGAGGCCGAGGGAGCCCAGTCCACAGACGATCGACAATAGGTGCAGGGAAGCACCCCACTTTTTCCGCTCATCGCCCGCGTAAAGCCATTGCGTGAGATAGGTGCCCGCCGAGGTTAATGCTGCGGCGAGCACGCCGCCTGCAAACGGCAAGAGCGCTCCGGCAAAGATCGAAACGCTCTTCGGGTCATTTGTCGCCAAATGGCCGATAAACGCGAGCATCGCCACTGCAGCGCCACCGTTGACGGTGAACAAAATCTTGATAGCCGCCTGCCCGGCCGTGATAACCGACCGGAATAATTCGAGGTAGCTCTCGTGCTGGTGCTTTGCGCCGTCATCGACCGAGCCAAATCGGCTTTGTATCGCTCTAGTTCCGCTTCGGAAAGGCGGACCGTCGAGCGGTAGGCTATCGAGGTAGCGAAGCAGCGCATCGGTGGCCACGAACTCATTTCCCTTTGTTTTCTCTGCCGACAGTGCAGCTCGTAGCTGCTCTGCAAACTCAGCCGCGTCCATCACGGTCGCTTCCTTAGCCGCACACTCGCTGGTCCGCCGCCCGTTCCGCTCGATGCATTACCTCGGCGCCTTCGACGCTCGCCGGATCGCCTCTTTCGTGACGGCACGCGGTTCACGGGCTCCACGCTCGAAGTCGACAATCGTTCGGAGCGCGACTTTTGAGGCATCTGCCAGCGCCTGGCGCGACATGTCGATCAAGGCACGGGCAGCACGTGACTGCGCTGGTATAATCACGAAAAGACCCTATTTGCACATTTTGTGTTGACAGTTATCGCGCGAACTTGCACGTATTGTGCGGGACTTTAGCCTGCTCAGGGAGCAACGACAATGCCCGAACACCCGTTTGCGGCAGCCGCCGAAGGCTTGCCGAAATTCTCCCGCCGCCGCTTCCTGGCATTCACCGGTTCGGCAACCGTTGCCACTGCCGGAACGGCTGAGGCGAAAGTTTCGCTTGGCAACATTCGGCCTCAGACCGCCACGCCTGGCGAGGACCATGCGAATACCCCTCCGGCTCCGGATCGTTTCCACGAGCCGCCCGGAAGCCTAGCCGAACTGGGAAACCGGTTCGATGCCGCCCTTGCTGCGCTGGCGCAAGCCGACAACGCGCTCGACGAGGCGGTAACGCGCTACGAGCGGCTGGCGCCGGAGTTGCCCGGCGAGCTGGTCGCGCCGCCGCGTGCGCGCCAGTTCTGCGACGACGAGCCGGAGCGCGACGCGCTCGAAAAGGTGCTGGTCGACGAGCACGGCCTGCCGAGGCGGCGCATCCTCCCCACCTGGGCGCTGGAGCAGGCGGCCGAAAAGTGGCCCGATCCCGAAAGCCATCCCGGCAATCACGTGCGCTTTCTGCTGGCGCTCGCGCGGCAATTCGAGGCCGACCAGGCCGCCGCACGCGCGGCAAGCGGGCTCGACGATGCCTGGTCACGCCAGCTCGAAGCGCAAGATGATGTGTTCCGGATCGCGGAGGTCATTCACGCGGCGCCCGCCACCGGGTTTGCCGACCTGTTCGTGAAGGCGCGGGCGCTCGCGGAGTCGGCACGGCTGAGACACGCCTGCACCGGCCTATTCCCCACACCCGGCAGCGTCGAGCTGGCCCAGGCCATGCTCGGCTGCCTGATCGGGCCTTGAAGGACTCGACTCGATCCTCTATATAGTCATCAGTTTGATCCTTTACCTTGAGAGGTCGCAATGCTGATGGAGAATTGGGCTTTGTCCCGCGAGGAAGCCGCTAGAGTGGTCGGACTGACCGAAGCTCAGCTGAAAAACTATCAGACGCGCTATGCGCCGTTCCCGGAAAAGAAGGAAGGAACCGGCCGGCCGACCTCGTATGATTTCAGCGACATCGTGAACTTCGCCGTGATGGTCCAGATGATCGAAGACGGTTTCGCGCCCAGCCAGGCGGCAGAAGCGGTGAGCCCTTACGCCAGTATGGCACCCTCCTGCACGATCAGGGCGCCTTCTCGCAGTATCCCGGCACGTTCATCCTCACGAAAAACAAGGAAGGCCGCTGGGTCGGGATGGATCACCCGAAAGCGGTGAGCAGGTATGAAGTCCGTATGTGGCCGCTGCTCGACCGTATCTGGCCAAGATTTGCCGAGGTGGCGCTCTACTCGACCGGACACGCGCGTGTCTCGCTCGCCCAGCGAATCGAGGCGCTGGACGAGTTCCGGCAGAAGCTGGACGCCGTTCGCAAGCAGCGGTTCGGCGAAGTGGAGTAGAACCTCATGACGATTTTCACAAACGGCGTTCTGTCCATCGACGGGCCGATCGGCAGCGACCTGCCGGGCGGCATCGCCTCGGCCGCGGTCGTGGCCGCCCTTGCCGAGCATCCGCGCAACCAGCCGTTGACGGTGGAGATCAATTCCGGCGGGGGGCATGGCGACGAGGGCATCGCAATCTACAACGCCCTCGCCGCGCGGACCGGCAAGGTGACGACCATCGTGACCGGCCTCGCCGCCAGCGCCGGTTCCGTCATTGCGATGGCCGGCGCGGAACGCGTGATGCGCCGCGGGGCTTTGATGATGCTGCACAACGCCTCCGGCGTCACCATCGGCCCTGCCGCCGCGCACACCAAGACGGCCGGAATGCTCGGCCTGTTCGACGATGCGATGGCGGAAATCTATGCCGAGGCCGCCGGGCGGCCCTTGGCTGAAATCAAGGCTCTGATGGATGCAGAAACCTGGCTCGACGGCGAGGCAGCCGTAGCCGCAGGGCTCGCCACCACGTCCGAGAAGGCCGAGGCCAAGGCGTTCGCCGCCTTCGACTACCGCGTCTACGCCGCCGCCCCGGTCCAGTTGAGGGCGCTTGCCGCCACGAACGGCTGGACGCTCGGCGGCCCGGTCGACGCCGAACGCCAGCGCGCGGACGCATTGCAGGCCGAACTCGACGCGCTGAAAGCCGAGCGCGCCGACACAAACGCGCTTGCCAACTTCGATAACGAGCAGGCGCGGGAGACGCAGGCCTCCGAATACATAGCGAGCCGGCTCGCCGCGAGCGAGGGTATCGCACCGCTGGCGAGCGGTCTGGCGCGGCCGAGCGTTCGCCAGACGCCCCACAAAGGGCCGCTTCGCTTCGACGACTTCATCGCTCGCTAGAGAAAGGACGAAAACCACCATGAACGCCACCGCACCCCGTCGTCGGGTAACCGACGCCTTCGACCCGATGGCAGTCGGCATGCTGGCCCGCTACGCGCCGTCGACGCTCGCCGGCGCCTTTGGCCAGGACGTCGCACGCAGCGCGGCGCCGACGAACCTGTCCGAAACGATGGCCGCCGTGTGGTCGCGCAGCGGCCGTAGCGGCCGGCCGGACGTGATGGTGTTGCTCACCGATGCCGATTTTCAGTTGATCCTGAAGGACACGGTGAGCATTGCCGCGCTGGCCGCCTACATCCTCAACCGCCCGGCCATCCTCGACGTCTCGCGCGAGACCCACGACATCGAAAACTTCAAGCCGGTCTCCAAGTCCAGGGTGGCATCTTTCCGCCGTTGCTCGATAAGGCGGAGGGCGGCGAGGTCAAGTTCGGCACGATCGGCGAGCGCGGCGAGAGCTACGCGGCGCTGATGCGCTCGCGCATGATCGAGCTGACCACCGAGGCGCTGAAAAATGGCATTCTCGGACTGCTGATGGGGCCGGCGCTGAGGATCGGCGAATTGGTCGCCGACACCAAGGCGTCGATCATCGCCGGGCTGATCGAAGGCAACCCGACCCTTTCCGACAACAAGACCGTGTTCCACCCCGACCACGGCAACCTGGCGACGGCCGGGGGCGCGCTCGCCGTCGACACTCTGTCGGCGGCGCGGCTGGCGATGCGCCGCCAGAAGGACGTGGACGGCGAGCGGGGCATCGGAGTGGAGCCCGCATTCCTCGTCGTGCCGCCCGAATTGGAGACCACGGCCGAGCAGCTCCTTACCGCGATCTCGGCCACCCAGGCGGCCAACGTCAATCCCTTCCCTGGCAAGCTCAACCTGGTCGTCGAGCACCGGCTGAGCGACCCGGCAGCCTGGTATGTGTTCACGCGCCCCGAGCGTGAAATGAGCCTCGAGCACGGCAGCGTCGACGGCATGGCCGACCCGGAGGTCCGCACCGAATTGCCGATCGAGCGGCACGCGGTTGTGACGCGAGTGTCGATCGCCTTCGGCGCCGGCTGGGTGGATTACCGCGGCGCCTACAAGAACGACGGCGCCAGCGGCGAGTAGCGCCTCGACCGGCCACAGACAGAGAGGAATCGAGAGATGAAAAATCTGGTTCAGAACGGCGATACCGTGCCGCTCATTGCCCCTTCCGATCGCGCCTCGGGCGACATCGTAAATGTCGGCGCGATCGTGGGCGTCGCGGTGAGCGACGCGGCATCCGGAACCGTCGTGCAGACCAAGCTCACGGGGGTCTACAGCGGCTTGCCCGTGAAGAGCGGCGACAGCTTCAGCCCTGGCGCCGTGGCCTACTACGATGCCGACAACGACGAATTGACGGTGGACGCCGATGACGGCGGCAGCCCGGCGACGGCATTTCCGAAGTTCGGGGTGGCGCTGACCGGCAACACGTTCCGTCTCAACGGCAGCTTCTGAGCGGGAGTGGGCAGGGTCGCGTGGCGCGGCCTCAATGCACGCTTTCCCCGCTCAGAATGGCAGAGGAAGCGCGCAACGCCACAATCGAGAAGCTCCGCCGCGCGGTTCCTTCAGCGCGCCGGAGCATGGGGTGGGCGGCGAGGCCCTGCCGAGCCGGTCGCCCGCCCCGATTTCCATCACAAGGACAAGCGACGGCGGAAAGACCATGAAGCTGCGGACGATCGAACAATTCCGGCGCGACGAGGGGCTTTCCCGCTACAAGGTCGAGCAGGCGCTGCGGGACGGGCTCGCGTATGTCGAGATCGGTGCGCGAAAGCACATTCCCGACGGCGCCTGGGAGAAGTTCATCAACGAAAGGACGGTGCGGACATGCCGCGTCGAAACCAGGGAGCCCGCCTCCGCTGGCTCGAAAAGCGGGGATGTTACTACATCGTCTGGACTGAGAACGGTCGCAGCCGGGAGCGCAGCACGGGCACGCCAGATCGCGGAGAAGCTGAAATCGCCCTCGCGCAATTCCTCCACGATCGGCAGCGAAAGTCCGGCCCGCGTGATCCCGCTGAGGTCCTGATCAGCGACGCCCTTGCCGACTATGCCGAGGAACGCGGCGCCAAGGCCGTCGCGGCCGATCGCATCGCATACGCGCTCATGCCCCTCGCAGAATATTGGGAAGGGCGGACGGTCGCAGACGTAAGCCGCCAGACCTGCGAGGCCTACACGCGCTGGCGCGGCCGCTCCAACGGCACCGTTCGGCGCGAGCTCGGCGTTCTCAGGGCTGCAATCAATCACGCTCACGCCGAGGGCCGCCTGACACGCCGCGTCGCCGTCCAGTTACCCGAACGGCCGGAGCCGAAAGAGCGCTGGCTGACGCGCGGCGAAGCGGCGCGGCTGCTAAACGCCGCCAGGCAATCCAGAAAGGCGCGGCTCTACCTGCCGCTGTTCATCCTGATCGGATTGCACACCGGTGCGCGACGGGAAGCCATCCTGTCGCTGCGATGGCCGCAGGTCGACATCGAGGCTGGCCTGATCGACTGGAATCCCGCCGGCCGACGCCGGACCAAGAAGCGCCGGCCGCGCTCGCGCATTCCGCCAAAACTTTTGCCGCATCTGAAACGCGCCCGGCTGCGGGGATCCGACACCGGCTTCGTGATCCACGACAGCGGGAAGCCTGTTCGCGATCCCAAAAAAGCGTTCGCGGCGGCGTGCCGCCGCGCCGGGCTCGTCGGCGTTTCGCCGCATGTGATGCGGCACACCCGCGCGACTTGGGGCATGCAGCGCGGCGCCAACAAGTGGGAGCTGGCGGGGTTTTTGGGCATGACGCTGGAGACGCTGGAGCGCGTCTATGGGCACCATCATCCCGACTACCAGCGCGAAGCGGCGGAGGCCTATTGATGCGTCCGCAGAATGTCCGCGTTACGCCCGGAAAAGCCCGGGAGTTTTCCGCCGGTCTTTGTGTTCATTTCCTTGCAAAACAAGGGGCTTAGCCATGAAGCAGAGTTCTCCGAAGGCAGAGGTCACAGGTTCGAATCCTGTCGGGTGCGCCAGCCCCTCTTCAGCTATCATGCAATTGCGCCTCCTTCGCCCTCTCCGGCGATTTGTGCCGGAAGACAGATCCCGTGAAACTGCCGGCGGGGAGCCGTGGCAATTCGCGTTTCTCGCGCTGCAGCGAATGCAAGCGGTGCGGATGTGAAAAGAGAACAGCCGGTCGCCTATCCATCCAGGCGCCGTCCCCCAGGGCTATCGCCCTGCTTTGCGCCACCCGGCGGCCCTTGCCTCGGCTTCCGAGCAGAACCACCGTTCGCCGTACTCCGGCCGTATGATCGTTTTCGAATAATCGCGCTGGCCGGGCATGTGATAGATGTGTCTGCCGGTGTTGATGCTGATGTTGCCCTTGATGTTGCAGGACGATGCACTGGAGCCAGAGGAGAACAGTGCGAGGCTTTCGCCAGAGTGCACAGGAGGAAGCAAGTATCCACTGGCGGCAGCGGCGCCGAGTGTTCCAGCAACTACTATTCCGCGAATGAACATCCTCCCTCAATGCTCACAGCCAGCGGCGAAGAACAACCGCAGATTGCACACAAGGTAAGCGGTTGGTGAAGGCGTTTACCAAACGCATCCGCAGTGCCCACCCGACGAGACGCCCGGCCCGTCCGGGTACGGTCGCCCTACAATGTCCGCCACATCACCAGCGCGTCGACATAGCCCTTTTGCGGATGGCGGAAGGCTTCGGGCAGGCGGCCGACGATCTCGAAGCCGAGCGAGCGCCACAGGTGCACCGCCCCGTCGTTGGTCGCCACCACGAAGTTGAACTGCATGGCGCGGAAGCCGCGGTCGCGCGCAATGTCGAGCGAGTGCAGGCACATGGCGCGGGCCACGCCCTTGCCGCGCGCCTCCGGCGCGGTGACGTAGCCGCAATTGCAGACATGGGCGCCGCCGCCGGCCTGGTTGGCCCTGATGTAGTAGGTGCCGAGCACCGCGCCGTCCATTTCGGCGACGAAGGTCTCGCGGTCGGGCCCGGTCCAGTAGGCGAGCGCGTCGGCGCGCGAGATGTCGCGGTCGACCACATAGGTGTCGCCGGCGCGGAAGGTCGGTTTCAGGATCCGCCAGACGGCGTCGTCGTCGGTGGAAGCGGCGGGGCGGATGCGCAGCATTCGGACTTTGTGTCAGCACGCGCCGGGCTGCGCAAGCGGCGCCCGCGCCTCAGGCCTGCGCCACCAGCCAGTCGCGCACGCGCGCGGCATCCGGCGACAAGGCGCGGCCCTTCGGCCAGACGACGTGAAAGGCCGAGCCGGTGGTCATCACATGGCCGGTGAGGCGGTGCAGCAGGCCGGCCGCCACCAGCCGCTCGGTCAGGTGCCGCCAGCCGAGCGCGATCCCCTGCCCCTCCATCACCGCCTGGATGACCAGCGCGTAGTCGTTGATGCGCAGCCCCGCCTGCACGTTGGCGTCGGCGATGCCGGCGGAACGGAACCAGTCGTTCCAGTCGGCTGCCTCGCGATAGGGTTCCTCGTTGTGGATCAGCCGGTGCGACATCAGTTCGCGCGCGCTTGCCGGCGCGCCGAAGCGGGCGACATAGGTCGTGCCCGCCACCGGGAAGATCGCCTCGCCGGCCAAAGGCAGCGAATCGTAGGCCGGCCAGGTCTCCGGGTCGCCGCCGCGTATGCCCAGCGGAATGCCCTCGGCGACGATGTCGAGGTCG
This sequence comes from uncultured Alphaproteobacteria bacterium, assembly GCA_963816435.1. Classification (GTDB taxonomy): domain Bacteria; phylum Pseudomonadota; class Alphaproteobacteria; order Rhizobiales; family Rhizobiaceae; genus CAWFKS01. Next base: position 339,549 of record CAWFKS010000012.1, on the reverse strand, counting down.
CGGTCGGCGGTCTGGATGCGCAGATCGACGCCCGGCAGCTGGTCGCGGAAGAGCTGCAGGCGCGGCATCATCCAGAACGAGGCGAAGGCGGTGGAGGCCGACAGCGTCACCTGGCCGCCGGCCAGCGCGCGCAGGTCCTCCGCCGATTTCCTTATGTGCGACAGGCCGAGCGAGACGTCGGCGAAGAAGCGCTCGCCGGCGTCGGTGAGCTGGACGCGGCGGTGGCGGCGCTGGAACAGCGGCACGCCGAGCTGGCCCTCCAGCCCCTTCACCGCATAGGAGACGGCGGCCTGGCTCATCCCGAGCTCGCGACCGGCAGCGGTGAAGGACCCCAGCCGGCCGGCCGCCTCGAAGACGATCAGATTGCCGGCCGACGGCAGCAGGCGGCGCAGGTTTTCCATAAGCACAGCTTATACAAGAAATGAGGATTTTCCAGCGTTACCGCCGTCTCCGCGCGGGCTAGGCTGTTGTCGGTTTTTCGAACGGGAGGCACCGGCATGACGATGCTGGACGAGGCTGTGAAGGAAGAGCCGAGGGCGCGGCGGGAGCGCGGCGGCCGTGAAGCACGGCGAGCCCAGCGCAGCCAGTCGGCGCACGGCCCGGGCAGGCCCTACATCGTGCGCAACATCCCCACCTACGACGTGCTGTCGGAGGAAAACCTCGTCCGCATCGAGGCGACCGCCGACCGGATCCTGGCCGAGATCGGCATCGAGTTCCGCGACGATCCGACAGCGCTGGAGCACTGGCGCAAGGCGGGCGCCAGGCTCGACGGCAATCTGGTGAGGTTCGAGCCGGGCATGCTGCGCGAGATCCTCAAGAGCGCGCCCGCGACCTTCACCCAGCACGCGCGCAACCCGGCCAACTCGGTCGAGATCGGCGGCAAGAACGTGGTGTTCGCGCCGGCCTACGGCTCGCCCTTCGTCATGGATATCGACCATGGCCGCCGCTACGGCACGATCGAGGATTTCGAGAACTTCGTGAAGCTGGCGCAGTCCTCGCCCTGGCTGCACCATTCCGGCGGCACGATCTGCGAGCCGGTCGACGTGCCGGTCAACAAGCGCCATCTCGACATGGTCTACGCCCATATCCGCTATTCCGACCGCGCCTTCATGGGCTCGGTGACGGCGGAAGCCAGAGCCGAGGATTCCATCGACATGGCGCGCATCGTCTTCGGCGAGAAATTCGTCGACGACAACTGCGTCATCCTCGGCAATGTCAACGTCAACTCGCCGCTGGTGTGGGACGCGACGATGACCACCTCGCTCAGGGCCTATGCGCGGGCCAACCAGTGCGCGGTGATCGTGCCGTTCATTCTCGGCGGCGCGATGGGGCCGGTGACGAATGCCGGCGCCATCGCCCAGTCGCTGGCCGAGACCATGGCCGGATGCGCGCTGGCACAGCTGGAGCGCCCCGGCGCGCCGGTGGTGTTCGGCAATTTCCTGTCGTCGATGTCGCTGCGCTCGGGCTCGCCGACCTTCGGCACGCCGGAACCGGCGATCGGCTCGATGGTGATCGGCCAGCTGGCCCGCCGGCTGAACCTGCCGCTGCGCTGCTCGGGCAATTTCACCACGTCGAAACTGCCGGACGCGCAGGCGATGACGGAAGGCACGATGTCGATGCTGGCGGCCGTCCATTGCGGCGCCAATTTCGTGCTGCACTCGGCCGGCTTCCTCGACGGGCTGCTGTCGATGTCCTACGAAAAATTCGTCATGGACGCCGATTTGTGCGGGGCGCTCCAGACCTATCTCGACGGCGTGAAAATCGACGACAACGAACTGGCGCTCGACGCCTTCCGCGAGGTCGGGCCGGGCAGCCATTTCTTCGGCTGCGCCCACACGATGGCGAACTACGAGACCGCCTTCTGGGATTCCGACATCGCCGACAACGAGCCTTTCGAGAAATGGCAGGCGGCCGGCTCTCTCGATGCCGCACGGCGCGCCAACACGCGCTGGAAGAAGGCGCTTGCCGACTACGAGGCGCCGCCGCTCGACGAGGCGACCGACGAGGCGCTGAAGGATTTCATCGCGCGCCGCAAGTCCGCCATGGACGACGCGTGGTATTGAGCCCGGGACAATCCACGGAGACTCATCCCATGCTCATCCGCGCAATCCTTTCGGCCGCACTTTTCATCGCCACCGCCCAGGCAGCGCTTGCCGGCCCGCCGTCCGATGCCGTCGGCTGGTTCTACTCTCACGTCGGCGACGAGGCGCTGCCGGAAAACCGCGACCGCTTCACCGGCCCGGCGAAGGACTTCCTCGACGCCAACGACAAGGCCTGGAAGGAGCGGGAATATATCTGCCTCGACTTCGGCATCACCGTCGACGGGCAGGATTTCGACGCCGACGAGATCGCCAAGACGTTGAACCTGGACGAGCAGGTCAAGGGCGACGACGCGACGGTCACCGCGAGCTTCAAGCTTTTCGGCGAGCCGCGGAAGATCGAATATCTGCTGGCGAAAGAGGACGGCGACTGGAAGGTTGCCGACGTCGTGTCGCTCACCGGAAACTGGAAGCTCAGCGAGTTCAACTGCGAATAGCGCCGCGAGGGGTGGGGCAGGCATGAAGATCACCAACATCCGCGTCACCCATGTCAACGTGCCGCTCGATGCGCCGTTCTGGTGGACGGCCGGCCTTTATCCCGGCGCCTCGAAGTCGATCGTCGAGGTCGAGACCGACCAGGGTCTGGTCGGCCTCGGCGAGGCGCCGTGGTGGCATTTCGGCGAGGTCATCAAGACCGACATCGCGCCGGCGCTGATCGGCGCCGACCCGCTCGACCTCGCCGACTGCGAGAGCCGCTGCGTGCCGCCCTGGCAGATCACCGCCAATACCGGCGAGAACGCCGCCTCGGTGGCCTTCGGTGCGGTGGAACTGGCGCTGTGGGACATCAGGGCGAAGGCTGCCGGAATGCCGCTCTACAAGCTGCTCGGCGGCGCGGTGCGCAAGGACATCCCGTTCTCCGAATATTTCGCCTTCCGTCCCGCACACGACGGCGCGGGCGGCGAGACGAGCCCGGAGGCGATCGTCGACTACTGCCTGAAGATGCGGGAAGAACACGGCTCGACCATCTTCGAGGGCAAGCTGATCATGGGCGACCCGCAGCTCGAGATCAGGACGGTCAGGATGCTGCGCGAGGCGCTGGGCGAGGCCGCGCAGATCAAGCTCGATTCCAACATGCAGTGGTCGCTGACGACGGCGCGCTGGGTGCTGCGCGAGATCGAACCCTACAACATCCGCAACTACGAGGACCCGGTCGCCACCTTCGAGGAGATGGCGGCCCTTCGCCAGCATTCGATCATCCCGTTCTCCACCCACGTGCCGGACCTGAAGCGGGCGGTGGCGCTCGGCGCGCCGGACTATTTCGTGTGCAATTTCGCGGCGCTGGGCGGGCTGGCGAAGACGCTGAAATTCATTGCGGCCTGCGAGGCGATGGGCAAGGGCTTCTGGTGCTACTCCAACGATCTCGGCATCATGACGGCGGCCTATCTGCACGTCGTGGCCGCCACGCCGTGGATCACCGAGGCGTCGCAGTCGCTGTTCCGCTGGCAGGTCGGCGACGTGATTCAAGACGGGCCGTTCCGCCAGACGAACGACACTGTGCGGGTGCCGGAGGGCGACGGGCTCGGCGTCGAGCTCGATCCCGCGGCGATGAAGCGCTGGGCAAAGCACTTCGAGGACAACGGCCCGATGCACCATTTCAGCGACCCGGCCGCCCCCGGCCGCTATCGCCGCCTGCCGCTGAACTGATTATCTTGATATCATCCTGCAAGGAAAGGATGCGCCATGACCAAGCTGCTTGAGACCGCGATCGAGGCGATGCGGCAATTGTCGCCCGAGGAGCAGGACGAAATGGCCCGACTGATCATGGAGACCGTCAACGGGCCCGACGAGAAGAGCCCTACGTGCTGTCGGAGGAAGAGAAGGCAGCGATCGACGAAGGCCGCGAGGAGGCAAAGCGAGGAGAATTCGCTACGGATGAAGAAGTCGCGGCTCTTTTTGCGAGGTTCCGGATCGGATGAGATTCGCGTCTCGTCCGTCGTGCCCACGCCGATCTCCAATCCATTATCGGACATCTGATGACAGGAATCGCCCGCCGGGGCCGGAAACGTGGCCGAAGGATCGACGCAGTGCTGGATCACATACCGTCGAAATCCACGGGCTGCCAGACTGACGTCGGAGCCGGGCATACGTCGCGCGAACACGTTATCCTTATCCGTATGCCATCTTCTATGAAATCGTAGACGACGCAAATCGTGGTTCATCGCAGTGAGGCATGGGGCGCGTGACCCACGTCGGCGAATCAAGAGCTGAAAAGAAAGCCGCTAACGGGAGCCAAAATCGAGTAGTCGCCATGACCAACGATCCCCTGCTCCAGCCCTACCGGCTCAAGCATCTGACCTTCAAGAACCGGCTGATGTCGACGTCGCACGAGCCGGCCTATTCGGAGGACGGGATGCCGAAGGCGCGCTACCGGCTCTACCACGCCGAGAAGGCGAAGGGCGGCATCGCGCTGACGATGACGGCGGGCTCGGCGCTGGTGTCGCGCGACAGCCCGGCCGCCTTCGGCAATCTGCACGCCTATGACGACGCCATCGTGAAGTGGCTTTCCGAACTCGCGGACGACTGCCACGAGCACGACTGCAAGGTGATGATCCAGCTCACCCATCTCGGCCGGCGGACCGGCTGGAACAAGGGCGACTGGCTGCCGGTGCTGTCGGCCTCGCCGGTGCGCGAGCCGGCGCACCGCTCGTTTCCGAAGGTCGCGGAGGAATGGGACATCGAGCGCATCGTCGCCGACTACGCGGCGGCGGCCAGCCGCATGCAGGCGGCCGGCCTCGACGGCATCGAGTTCGAGGCCTACGGCCACCTGATGGACGCGTTCTGGTCGCCGGCGACCAATTTCCGCGACGACGCCTATGGCGGTTCGCTCGACAACCGCATGCGCTTCACGAACCGCGTGCTCGACGCGGTGCGGCAGGCCGTCGGCGAACAATTCGTGGTCGGCATCCGCATGGTCGCCGACGAGGACTGGGACCAGGGCCTGTCGCGCGCGGAAGGCGTGGAGATCGCGCGCCGCCTGGCGTCGTCCGGCAAGGTCGATTTCCTCAACATCATCCGCGGCCATATCGACACCGACGCAGCACTCACCGAGGTGATCCCGGTCACCGGCATGCGCTCGGCCCCGCATCTCGACTTCGCCGGCGAGGTGCGTGCGGAGACGAAGTTCCCGGTCTTCCACGCCGCGCGCATCTCCGACGTCGCCACGGCGCGCCACGCGATCGCGGAGGGCAAGCTCGACATGGTCGGCATGACGCGGCCGCACATCGCCGACCCGCACATCGCCAACAAGGTGGCGGCCGGGCAGGAGCACCGCATTCGCCCATGCGTCGGCGCGACGTACTGCCTCGACCGCATCTACGAGGGCGGCGAGGCGCTGTGCATCCACAATGCCGCAACCGGCCGCGAGGCGACGATCCCGCACGTGATCGCGCGCACCACCGGCCCGACGCAAAAGGTTGTCGTGGTCGGCGCCGGCCCGGCGGGGCTGGAGGCGGCGCGCGTCGCCGCCGAGCGCGGCCACGCCGTCACCGTGCTGGAAGCGTCCGGCCAGGCCGGCGGACAGGTGCTTCTGGCCGCCCGCAACCCGCGCCGCCGCGAACTCGTCGGCATCGTCGACTGGCGCGTCGCCGAGCTCGAGCGGCTGGGTGCGGAGATCCGCTACGATTGCTGGGCCGAGCCCGACGACGTCACCTCGCTGTCGCCCGACGTGGTGGTGGTGGCGACCGGCGGCCTGCCGCAATCGCCGCGTCTCGATGCGGGCGAGGACCTGGTGACGTCGAGCTGGGACATCGTGTCGGGCGCGGTGAAGCCGGCCGAGACGGTGCTTCTCTACGACGACAATGGCGGCCACCAGGGAATGAGCGCGGCCGAGATCGCCGCCAATGCCGGCGCGGCGGTCGAGCTGGTGTCGCCGGAGCGTTTCTTCGCGCCGGAGATCGGCGGCATGAACCATGCGCCCTACATGAAGAGCTTCCACGACAAGGGGGTGAAGATCACCATCAACACGCGCGTCACCGCGGTCAGGCGCGACGGCAACAAGCTGGTCGCCACGCTGTCGTCGGATTTTTCGCCCGGCTGGCACGAGGAGCGCAGCGTCGACCAGGTCGTGGTCGAGCACGGCACGGCTGCCAACGACGAGCTCTATTTCGCGCTGAAGCCGCTGTCGAAGAACGGCGGCGCGGTCGACTACGAGGCGCTGGTGACGGGAGGCGATCCGTTCCCGGCGAGCGCGTCGGACGGGGCGTTCACGCTGTTCCGCATCGGCGACGCCGTGCACGCGCGCAACATCCACGCCGCGATCTATGACGGGATCAGGTATCTGCTGAGGGTCTAGAACGTCGCGTCGCCGACCAGCTTCAGCGCGATCACGCAGAGCGTGGCGAGGATCACCCGGTCGAGCGTGGCGGGCGAGATTCGTTTGGCGAGCCTGGCGCCGAGCGGCATCGCCAGCGACACCGGCAGCAGCGCGAAGATGCTGTAGAAGATCTCGTGCGGCCGGTAGAGCCCGTTGAGCGCAACGGTGACGATCTGCACGGCGGTGAAGCAGGCGAAGAAGGCCGAGATGCCCGCAATGAAGCTCTCGCGCTTCATCCCCATGGCGTTGAGGAAGGTGATGCTGACCGGTGCCGACAGGCCGGCCGCGCCCTGCAGCGCGCCGGCGGCGAGACCCGCCGGGAACGCAAGCCGCCTGGCCAGCGCCATGCCCAGCCGCCAGTGCGGCTTGGCCAGCCGCAGCCCGACATAGAAGAACACCGCGCCGGCCATCACCAGCGACAGCGTCTCGGTGGAAAACCCTTTCAGCGCCAGCGTGCCGAACGCCACGCCGATCATGCCGCCGATGATCAGCGGCACCATCAGGCCCCATTCCGGCATGTCGTCGCGGAAGCGCCACGCCTGGAAGATGTTGGTCGAGACATTGGGCACCAGCATCACGATGACGGCGAAGCGCACGTCGAAGAAGGCGGCGAGCGCCGGCACGGCCAGGATCGGCGCGCCGGCGCCGGTGGCGCCCTTCAGCACGCCGCCTGCGGCCAGGCACAGCGCGACGACGACGATTTCGATGACGACGTGGGTGTTCAACGGGTGTCGGACGCGCGCGTCGGCGGTCACTCTCCGGGCTGGCAGGGGAAGCGGCGGGGAAACGCCGGCCGCGGGGCTGACGCCCGCGCGGACCCTGTCCGACTACATCGCTCAGGCCTCGTCCGCAAGCGGCAGGCGGCTGGTCTGCGTGCCCTGCACGCCTTCGGCCGGGAAGTCGAGCGCGAAGGCCAGCCCGCCTTCGCCGGAAAGCGAGAGCTCGCCGCCGAGCTGCCGCGTCAGGCTCTTCACCAGCCGTATGCCGATGCCCTTCGAGGCCTGCGAGGCGTCGAAGCCGATGCCGTTGTCGCTGACGTCGAGGTGAATCCGCCCCTCCTTCAGCGTCAGCGCGATGCGGATCTTGCCGTCGCGGCCGTCCTTGAAGGCGTATTTCATCGAGTTGGAGACGAGCTCGGTGAGGATCAGGCCGAGCACCATGGCGCGCTCCGCCTCGATGACCACGGGCTCCAGGGCGAACTCCAGCTCCGCATTGCCGCGATAGCCGGACTGGACGTTCTCGGCGATGTTGCTTGAGGTAGCTGTCGAGCGCGATGTCGCCGAAGCGGTTGGTGCGGTAGATCTGCTCGTGCACGGCCGCCATGGCGGCGATGCGGTCGGTCAGGTCGCGCCTGGCGTCGGGGTCGAGCTGCTGCAGCCTGACCAGCGAGGAGACGGTCTGCAAATTGTTCTTCACGCGGTGGTGCACCTCGCGCAAGCAGCAGCTTGTTCTGCTTGAGCGCGTCCTCCAGCTCCTCGCGCCGGCGCTCGTCGGTGGCGAGCAGGCGCGAAACCCACCAGGCGAAGCCGAGCAGGCCGATCATCGCCGGGATCAGCCCCACCGCGAGGCGCAGGAGGCGCGCGTAGGGACCGGCCAGCACGGTATGGGTGGAGACCGCGGCGACCGCGACCAGCGGTGCGCCCGGCACGCGGAAGTAGCCGACCAGGCGCGCGATCCCGTCGGCGGGCGAGCGCGGCGACAGATATGCGCCGGAGGGGTCCTGCGGCAGGTATTTGGTGAACAGGTCCTGGTTGCTCAGGTCGATCGATTCGCTCCAGCACCGGGTGGCGGGCGACGATCCAGCCGTCGTCGCGGATGATGCTGGCGGTGGAATCGGGACCGAGTTCGAGTGCCGCCCAGAACCGCGAGATCAGTTCGGAGGGGATGACGATTGCAGCGATGCCGGCGAACTTGCCGTCGCGCTCGATCCGCTTGGCGATGACGAAGCTGTGCTTGCCGGTGACGCGGTCGACGATCAGGCGCGAGATGACGAACTCCTGGCCGTCGCGCAGCGCCTGGAAATAGTCGCGGTCGGCAACCGTCAGTTCGCCTTCCTGGGGCGCGGTGGCCAGCAGCTCGCGGCCGTCCTGGTTGAAGACGCGCGCCTCCACGTTGTCCGGCAAGGCGTCTATCGCGTTGCCGATGTCCTGGATCTGCTGTCCCGACAGCAGATCGGGCCGGAAGCCGATCGTGTCGTCGATGCGGCGCAGCGCCTGGCGGCTGGCCTCGACGATCCACTGGAATTGCGCGGCGACGGTCTGCGCGGCGATCTGCGCCTTCTGCTCGCCGCGCGACATCGCGTCGTTGAAGCCCTGATAGACGAACAGGCCGACGAGGGAGCCGATGACGACGAACAGCGCCAGCGCCAACCCTAGCGCCGCCACCGGCGTTTTGACCCTAATTCGTCTCACGCTGTCCTGCCGCAGGGAATCGGTGCCGCGCATCCTAGAGCAATTCAGCAGCGGCTTAAACGACCAACCGACATTCGTTCGTGGATCGTTGCCCCGCGTTCACAGAGCGAGCTTCACCCAGGCGCCGTTCTTCTTCGAGGAGCGCACGCAGGCGTCGACGAAGGCGACGCCCTCGACCCCGTCCTGCACCGTCGGATAGACGACGTCGCGGTCCGGCTTGCCGCCCTTGCGGCGGGCGGCGCGGATGGCGCGCGCGGCCTCGGCATAGATGGTGGCGAAGCCTTCCAGATAGCCTTCCGGATGGCCGGGCGGGATGCGGCTGACCCGGGCCGCGGCCGGCCCGGCGCCGGCGCCGCCGCGGGTGATGAGCTGCTTGGGCTGGCCGAAGGGCGTGTACCACAGATAGTTCGGATCGGCCTGCACCCATTCGATGCCGCCTTTCGTGCCGTAGACGCGCAGCTTCAGCCCGTTCTCGTTGCCCGGCGCCACCTGGCTCGCCCACAGCATGCCCTTGGCCGCCGGCGCGTTGCCGACCGGCTTGAAGCGCAGCATCACGCCGGCATTGTCGTCGAGCACGCGGCCCTCCACGAAGGCGTCGAGATCGGCGGCGAGCTGGTCGAGCTCCAGCCCGGTGACGAAGCGGGCGAGGTTCCAGGCATGCGTGCCGATGTCGCCGGTGGCGCCGCCCGCGCCCGACCGTTTCGGATCGGTGCGCCATGCGGCCTGCTTGTTGTCGGTCTTCTCGACCGGCTCGGTCAGCCAGTCCTGCGGATATTCGGCCTGCACGACGCGGATGTCGCCGAGCTTGCCGGTACTGCACCAGTTCGCGCGCGTGCCGCACCATCGGATAGCCGGTGTAGTTGTGGGTGAGCACGAAAACCTTGCCGGTCTTTTCCACCAGCTTCGCCAGCTTCTTCGCGTCGGCCAGCGTCGAGGTCAGCGGCTTGTCGCAGATGACGTGGATGCCGGCCTCCAGGAACGCCCTGGCGACGGGAAAATGCATGTGGTTGGGCGTGACGATCGACACCGCCTCGATGCCGTCCTCGCGCGCCGCCTCCTCCTTGGCCATCTCGGCGAAAGACGCATATGAGCGCTCGGGATCGAGGTTCAGCTCCTCCGCCGAAGCCCTGGCGCGTTCCGGGTCGGACGACAGCGCGCCGGCGACCAGCTCGAACTGGCCGTCCAGCCGCGCCGCGATCCGGTGCACCGCACCGATGAAGGCGCCCTGCCCGCCGCCGACCATGCCGAGGCGGATCGGGGCGTGATCGGACATCGATTTCGACTTCTTTGCCACTTCTTTTCTACCTCGTGTCGGTCAGAAGATGAGGGATAGCCGGCATCGGTTGCGCCAGCGACCACTCCGGCCATTCGGGCCACCTCCCGCGTCGGAGGGGAAGGGTGCCGAGCCCCCGGTCTTGCCTAGGCGACGGGGTGACCGGTCAAGACTCCTCGAAAGCGTTCCCTAGCCCTCTATCCCCATCATCTTCCTCAGCGCCGCCCGGTCGACGCCGGAGCCGGCGAAATCGTCGAAAGCCTTGTCGGCCGTCTCGATGATGTGGGCGGCGATGAACGGCGCGCCCTCGGCCGCGCCCTGCTCGCCGCTCTTGATCGCGCATTCCCATTCCAGCACCGCCCACGAGCGGTAGCCGTATTGCGTCAGCCTGGAAAAGATCGCGGCGAAATCGACCTGCCCGTCGCCCAGCGAACGGAAGCGCCCGGCCCGCTCCATCCACGGCATGTAGCCCGAATAGACGCCCTGCCGGCCGGTCGGGTTGAACTCGGCGTCCTTGACGTGGAAGGCGGTGATGCGCTCGTGGTAGATGTCGATGAATTCCAGGTAGTCGAGCTGCTGCAGCACGAAGTGCGAGGGATCGTAGTTGATCGCCGCGCGCTTGTGGCCGCCAACCTCGTCGAGGAAGCGCTCGAAGGTGGCGCCGTCGAACAGGTCCTCGCCGGGATGCAGCTCGTAGGCGACGTCGACGCCGAGCTCCTCGTAGTGGTCGAGGATCGGCTTCCAGCGCCGGCCGAGTTCCGAGAACGCCTCCTCCACCAGCCCGGCGGGGCGCTGCGGCCACGGGTAGAGATAGGGGAAGGCCAGCGAGCCGGAGAACGAGACGGTGACGTCGAGCCCCATCTTGCGGGAGGCGTCGGCGGCCATCTTCACCTGATCGACCGCCCATTCGCTGCGCGCCTTCGGGTTGCCGCGCACGCTTTCCGGCGCGAAGCCGTCGAACTGTGCGTCGTAGGCGGGGTGGACGGCGACGAGCTGGCCCTGGATATGGGTCGACAGCTCGGTGACCTCGACGCCGGCTTCCGCGCACACGCCCTTCACCTCGTCACAATAGTCCTTCGAGGAAGCCGCCTTCTCGAGGTCGAACAGGCGCGGGTCGTTGCTGGGGATCTGGATGCCCTTGTAGCCGAGCCCGGCCGCCCATTCGGCGATCGCGGGAAGCGAGTTGAACGGCTTCTCGTCGCCGGCGAACTGCGCGAGGAAAATTGCGGGGCCCTTGATGGCTGCCATCTCAAAACTCTCCGGGGTCTGCGCGCGGGCTCAGCCGCGCCGGTATTCGAAATAGGCGAAGTCGGCCGGCCGGCCGGCGCCGCTGGTGTCGAAGGCGGCCATGCCGACGAAGGCTCCGGTGAACGAGCCGTGCTCGCCGCGCCCTGCCTCGTCCGAGATCAGGCTGGCGTCAAGCACCGGGCCGATCTTCTGCCAGTCGCCGCCGGTCCTGAAATGGAACTGCAGCGCGCTGTCGTCCACCTCGGCGGCAAGCGCCACCGGCCCCTCGCCCGGCAGCGGCACCGGTTGCTTGAGCGGGAACAGCAGCCGCCCGTCGGGCCAGTCGCCGGGGCACGACATGATCGTCAGCACCCGTCCGTGGCGGGCGTCGTGGGTGACGGCGAGGAAGTGGAACTTGTGGCGGTTGTAGTAGTGCGTCAGCCCGGCCGCCTGCTGGAAGTGCTCCGGCGCGAACGAGACCTCCGTCTCTGCGCGGAACTTGAAATCCTCCTGCCGGCGCGCGACCAGCGCCTGCTCGAACCAGCTTCCGATCGATTCACGGCCGTAGAGCCTGAGACTGCCCGGCGCCTCGGTCAGCGAGAAGATGCGCTCGGGCTGCGGCGTGCGCAGCCATTGGAAATCCCGCGGCAGGTCGGGGCGATCGAAAACGTCGCGGACGACTTCCGGCTTCGGCCGGGTCTTCGCGCCATGCGGCGCCGGCACATCGAGTGCGGGCAGCAGCCCGCCGTCTTCCAGGTAGAGCCAGCCGTCGTCGCGCCACACGCATTTCTGCAGTGCGGTCTCGCGCCCCAGCGGCGAGCGCCGCATGCCGGGCAGCGGACGGCCGCACAGATGGGTGTGGTAGACCTCGCCGTCCGGCGTCTCGACGATCTGGCCGTGGCCGGCGCGCTGCAGCGGCGCGTCGGGCGCGTCCTTCGAGGTGATGAGATGGACGTTCGGGTGCATCTCGTAGGGACCGGCGATGTCGCGCGAACGCGCCATGGTGACGGCGTGGTCGTAGCCGGTGCCGCCCTCGGCCGTGGTCAGATAGTACCAGCCGTCGCGCTTGTGGAGATGCGGCCCCTCGACCAGGCCGTGGGCGCTGCCCGCGAAGATGTTCTTCGCCGGGCCGACCAGCCTTCCTGCCTTCGGATCGTATTCCTGCAGCAAGATGCCGGCGAAGGACGGGTGCTTCGGATGCCCGCCGACGCCGTCCGAGACGTGGTTCCAGACCATGTTCAGGAACCACTTCCCGCCGTCGTCGTCGTGGAACAGCGAGGGATCGAAGCCGCTCGAATTGACGTAGACGGGGTCCGACCACGGCCCGTCGATGGCGGGCGCGGTGACGATGTAGTTGTGGGCGTCCTTGAAGTTGCCGTCGAGCCGCTTGACGTCGGTATAGACCAGCCAGAACAGCCCGTCCGCATAGGAAAGGCATGGCGCCCAGATGCCGCCGGAATCCGGGTTGCCGCGCATGTCCAGCTGGGCGGCGCGGTCGAGCGGCCGCGTCACCAGCTCCCAGTTGGCGAGATCGGTCGAGTGGTGGATCTGCACGCCCGGATACCACTCGAAGGTCGAGGTGGCGATGTAATAGTCGTCCCCGACGCGGCAGATCGACGGGTCGGGGTTGAAGCCCGGCAGGATGGGATTGACGATCATTGCTGGCTCACCGCTTGGGCCCCTCACGCTCGGCCGACTTCGCCCAGAGATTGATGTCGGCCTCGCGGGCGTAGCCGTCGATCTCTTCGAGTTCGGCCTGGCTGAATTCGAGGTTCTTCAGCGCGCCGACGCTGTCCTCCACCTGGCTTGGGCGGCTGGCGCCGATCAGCGCCGTCGTCACGCGTCCCCCCGTGTCTTGGGCGCGCAGCACCCAGGCGAGCGCCATCTGCGCCAGCGACTGGCCGCGCCGGCCGGCGATGTCGTTGAGGGCGCGGATATGGCCGATGTTCTCGTCGGTGAGGAAGCTCTGGCGCAGCGACTTGCCCTGCGCGGCGCGGCTGTCGGCGGGAATGCCGTTCAGATATTTGTCGGTCAGCATGCCCTGCGCCAGCGGCGAGAACACGATCGAGCCGACGCCGAGGTCGTCCAGCGTGTCGAGCAGGCCGTCCTCCTCGACCCAGCGGTTGATCATCGAGTAGCTCGGCTGGTGGATGAGGCAGGGCGTGCCGAGCTCCTTCAGGATCGCCACCGCCTCGCGCGTGCGCTGCGAATTGTAGGACGAGATGCCGGCATAGAGCGCCCGGCCCGAGCGCACCGCCTGGTCGAGCGCCATCATCGTCTCTTCGAGCGGCGTGTCGGGGTCGAAGCGGTGGGAATAGAAGATGTCGACATAGTCGAGCCCCATGCGCTTCAGGCTCTGGTCGAGGCTCGACAGCAGGTATTTGCGGCTGCCCCACTCGCCATAGGGCCCCGGCCACATCTCGTAGCCGGCCTTGGTCGAGATGACGAGCTGGTCGCGATAGCCGGCGAAATCCTCGCGCAAGATCTTGCCGAAGGCTTCCTCGGCGGAGCCCGGCGGCGGGCCGTAATTGTTGGCGAGGTCGAAATGGGTGATGCCGAGGTCGAACGCCTTCCGGCAGATCGCCACCTTGGTGTCGTGCGGGGTGTCGCCGCCGAAATTGTGCCACAGGCCGAGCGAGATCGCCGGCAGCTTCAGCCCCGAGCGGCCGCAGCGGTTGTAGATCATGTCGTCGTAGCGGGTGTCGGCAGGCTGCCAGGCCATGTCGCCTCCTTGTCTTTCTTTTGGAAGGAGCCCCTGACTAGGCCAGCTCGCGGTCGGGCACCAGCATTGCCTGTGCGTCCTCGATCGTCAGTGCCGCCGGCCGCTCGCAGCTCGTGCGCATCGCCACCACCTCGCCGGTCTCGCCGGCCCTGAGGATGCCGGTCATGACGTCGACGGCATGCAGCGCAAGCTCCATCGAGCAGCGGTGCGGCCGCCCCTCGCCGATCGCCAGCGCCATGTCGGCCAGCCCCACGGCGCGGTAATTGGCGAGCGCCCCGCCCGGCCGTTCCTGGTTGGGCTTGGAGAACGGATGCGCCCAGTCCGGCTTCTGCTTCACATCCTCGGCGCGCTCGGTGTAGCGCACGTCGCCGCCGAAGAAGTTCGGGTCCGGCACGTAGAGCGTGCCTTCCTCGCCGTAGAGTTCGATCGGCGCGTGGCCGTGCGCCCACACGTCCCAGCTGGCGTTGATCGTCACCACAGCGCCGCTGGCGAACTCTGCGATCGAGTGGATCGTCGTCGGCGTGGCGACCTTGATCTTCTCGCCGCTGCGCGGCTGCGAGGTGATGGTGCGCTCCGGCGACGGCACCGAGGTGAAGGCGGAGACGCGCTTCACCGGACCGATGAGCTGGATCAGGTCGGTCACGTAATACGGGCCGACATCGAGGATCGGGCCGGCGCCGGGCTGGAAGAAGAAGTCCGGGTTGGGGTGCCAGTGCTCCATGCCGTGGCTCATCACGAAGCAGGTGCCGCTGGTGATGCGGCCAACCTTGCCGCTGTCGATCAGGTGGCGCACCTGCTGGTGCGCGCCGCCGAGGAAGGTGTCGGGTGCCGAGCCTATCCTCAGCCCCTTCTTTTCGGCGATCTCCTTCAGCGCCAGCCCCTCTTCCACCGACAGCACGAACGGCTTTTCGGAATAGACGTGCTTGCCGGCCTCGAGGATCTTTCGAGACACCTCGTAGTGCACGGCCGGCACCGTCAGATTGACGACGATGTCGACGTCGGGCGCCTTGAGCAGGTCGTCCACCGTTTCGGCGCGCAGGCCGAACTTCTCCGCCTGCGCTTCCGCCGCCTTCATGTCGATGTCGGCGCAGGCGCGCATCTCGATGCCGCGGAACAGGCGAGACAGCGTGAAATAGGCCGTGGAGATGTTGCCGCAGCCGATGACACCGACCCCGAGATCCTTCGTCATTGCCAGTCTCCTAGAACTTCTTGGCGGCTTCCATCGAGCGGGAGGCGAACCGCTCGATGTCGTTGGGGTTGTCGTGCTCCATGACGAAGTATTTCGAATGCGCCTTCTCGCGCAGCACCTTCATCAGATAGGGCCAGTCCATCGTGCCGTGGCCGATGTCGGCCCAGCCGTCCTCGTCGGTGTTCTGGCCGTGCGGGGCGATGTCCTTGACGTGGGCGGCGACGATGCGCGTGGCGTATTCGTCGATCCAGGCGAGCGGATCGCTGCCGCCGCGCACCACCCAGGCGACGTCCATCTCCCAGCCGATCTCGGGGGCGGCGTCGAGGATGACACGCATCGGCACGGTGCTGTCGACGAGCGGCCGGAACTCGAAATCGTGGTTGTGCCAGGCGAAGCCCTTGCCCGCCTTGCCGCAGGCGTCGTTGATCGCCGCCAGCCTGTGGGCGAAGGAGCGCCAGCCGGCTTCGTCGGCAGCGCGCTGGTCGGGGCCGATATGCGGGCAGATCATCAGCTCGACGCCGAGCGTGTCGGCGATATCCATCGCCTTGCTGAAATCGTTTTCAAGCATGTCCAGCGGAAAGTGCCCGGTGGGCATCGTCAGGCCGTTCCGGTCGAGCTCGGCGCGGATGCCGGCGGCGTCACCGTAGACGCCCGGAAAGCCCTCGACCTGTTTGAAGCCGAGGCCGGCGATCATCTTGATCACCTTGTCCCAGGGCTGGAAATTGCGGGCGTTGTAGAGTTGAAACGACCAGTCCATGTGTCATCCATTCTGTGCAGGCAGGAGGGAGCCGAACCGCGTCAGACGCGGTGGCCGGTGTCGGTGTCGAAGATAGAGGCGCGGCCGGGATCGAAGCCGATGCGGACGGTCTGGCCGACCTTGAGGTGCTTTTCCGATTCGACGCGGAAGGAGAACTCCTGGCGGCCGAGCCGCGACCAGACAAGCGTGTCGGAGCCCATCGGCTCGACGATCTCGACCTCGACGTCGTCCTGGTAGGGCTGGCTGGTCGCCGCCTCGCCGAAGGCGACATGCTCGGGCCGGATGCCGAAGACGGCCGGCCGCGCGCCGTTTCCACCACCGTTGAACTCGTAGCGCGACAGCGGGATCGCCGCGCCGTCGGCCTCGAAGTAGGCGCAACCGTCGCCGCAGCGTCCCTCGAGGAAGTTCATCGAGGGCGAACCGAGGAAGCCGGCGACGAAGCGGTTCACCGGCCGCGAATAGATCTCGTGCGGCGTGTCGAGCTGCTGGATGATGCCGCCTTTCATCACAGCGATGCGGTCGGCCAGCGTCAGCGCCTCGATCTGGTCGTGGGTGACGTAGATCATGGTGTTGGCCAGCTTCTGGTGCAGCCGCTTGATCTCGATGCGAAGCTCGGAACGCAGCTTGGCGTCGAGGTTGGACAGCGGCTCGTCGAACAGGAACACGTCGACGTCGCGCACCAGCGCCCGGCCGATGGCGACGCGCTGGCGCTGACCGCCGGAAAGAGCCGCCGGCTTGCGCTTCAGCAGCGACTCGATCTGCAGGATCTCGGCGGCGCGGGCGATGCGCTTGTCGATCTCGTCCTTCGGCAGCCCCGCGTTCTTGAGGCCGAACGACAGATTTCCTTCCACGGTCATCTGCGGATAGAGCGCGTAGGACTGGAACACCATGCCGATGCCGCGGTCCTTGGGCTGCTCCCACGTCACGTTGCGGCCGTTGATGAAGATCTGCCCGGCCGAGACGTCGAGCAGGCCGGCGATGCAGTTGAGCAGCGTCGACTTTCCGCAGCCGGAGGGGCCGAGCAGCACCAGGAACTCGCCCTCGTTCACTTCGAGGTTGAGAGAGCGCAGGACCTCCACCGCACCGAAGTTCAGCGACAGTTCCTTGACTTCCACACTCGGCATTCGATTACCCCTTCACCGCGCCGGCGGCGATGCCGCGCACGAACAGTTTGCCGGAAACGAAATAGATGACGAGCGGCACCAGCCCGGTCAGCAGGGTGGCCGCCATGTTGACGTTGTATTCCTTCACGCCCTGCACGGAGTTGACGATGTTGTTGAGCTGCACGGTCATCGGGTAGGTGTCGGGCTTGGTGTAGACCACGCCGAACAGGAAGTCGTTCCAGATGCCGGTCACCTGGATGATCATGGCGACGACGAAGATCGGCAGCGACATCGGCAGCATGATCTTGAAGTAGATGCCCCAGAAGCCGGCGCCGTCGACGCGGGCCGCCTTGAACAGCTCCTCGGGCAGGGCCGTGAAATAATTGCGGAACAGCAGCGTCAGGATCGGCATGCCGAACACGGTGTGCACCAGCACCAGCCCGGTCAGCGTGCCGTAGAGCCCCATCTCGCGCAGGATGATGACCAGCGGGTAGAGCATCACCTGATAGGGAATGAAGGCGCCGAAGATCAGGATCGTGAAGAAGATGTCGGCACCCTTGAAACGCCAGTTGGCGAGCGCGTAGCCGTTCACCGAGGCGATCGCGATCGACAGGATCACCGAAGGGATGAGGATGCGCACCGAGTTGCCGAAGCCGCGGCTCAACCCCTCGCAGTTGAGGCCCGTGCAGGCCTCAGCCCACGCCTTCACCCACGGCTGGAAGGTTATCTCGACAGGCGGCGAGAAGATGTTGCCGAGCCGGATTTCCGGCATGCCCTTCAGCGAGGTGACGATCATCACGTAGAGCGGCAGCAGGTAGTAGGCCGCCACGACGAAGAGCACGCCGTAGAGGATGATGTTGCGGCGCGACAGGACCGGGCGCGGCCGCGGCCCGTGCGGGCCTTCCATTGCCGGGGCCGCGGCGTCCGCGCTGGCGCCGGCGAGGTTGATCGTTCCGACGTTAGCCACGGCGCTTGCCTCCGAATTCGAGATAGGCCCACGGGATCAGCACCACCAGCACGGCCAGAAGCATCATCGTGGAGGCGGCGAAGCCCTGCGCCAGGTTCTGGCCGAGGAACATCTTGTCGTAGACGTATTTGGCCGGCACCTCCGAGGCGATGCCCGGGCCGCCGCTGGTCTGCGCCACCACGAGGTCGTAGACGCGCACGATGCCGCTCGCGATCAGCACCAGCGTGGTGATGAAGACCGGGCGCATCATCGGGATGACGATGAAGACGTAGGTCTTCCACATCGGGATGCCGTCGACGCGCGCCGCCTTCCAGATGTCCTCGTCGATGCCGCGAAGGCCGGCCAGCATCAGGCACATGATCAGCCCCGTGCCCTGCCACAGCCCGGCGATCAGGATGCCGTAGATGACGATGTCCTGGTTGTAGAGCGGGTCGAAGGTGAAGCTGGTGAAGCCCATCGCGCGCACGACGTGCTGGACGCCGAAATTGGGGTTCAGGATCCACTGCCAGACGAGGCCGGTGACGATGAAGGAGAGCGCGAACGGATAGAGGAAGATGGTGCGGAAGGTGTTTTCGAAGCGCACCTTCTGGTCGAGCAGGGCGGCGAGGATGAAGCCGATGACCAGCGAGAACACCAGCGACAGGACGCCGTAGATGAAGAGGTTCTCGATCGAGATGTTCCAGCGGTCGGTGGACCAGAGCCGGTCGTACTGCTCGAGCCCCACCCATTTGGCGCGCGGCAGCAGCTTGGAGTTGGTGAAGGAGTAGACGACGGTCCAGATCGTGCCGCCGGTGAACACGCCGAGCGCCACCAGCATCATCGGCACGGCGGCGATCTTGGCGGTCAGGTTGAGCGACCAGACGCGCTCGACCATGCCCGGCCGCGTCAGCAGCTGCCCGCTGGAGCCGCTGGCCGCCAGTCCGCCGGCGATCAGCAGCAGCGCCACGGCGATGAACAGCCCGTGATGGCCGCAGAATTCGACGAGGATTTCGGCGGAGCGGCCGAGGAAGCCGAGGGCCGGTTCGACCTGGGGCCCCAGGAAATCGAGCACGAGAAGCACCACGGCGCCGATGGTCCAGCCGATGACGTTGCCGCGCAGCCGGTTGCGCCGCAGCGTCAGGCCGGCAGGCAGGCCGGCCACGATGAATAAAAGCGCGACGGCCGCCACCGCCAGACCCAGCCAGGGCAGGCCCTCGACGATCCAGTCGCCGGCCGCGCCGAGCCCGTCGAACACGGCCGCCAGCCCCAGCAGCATGCCGAGACGCAGAAGCAGGCCGACGGCGACGCCGCCGACGAGCCACGGCTCCCATTGTCGCCGGGCGGGCGATACCTCGCCGCTGATCATGCCGGTGTCGATGGTCTGGGCCATGACGGGAAGCCTCCTCGATCGGGTTTCCGGCGTCGGCGCGCCCCGTCCTCGCTCGCGCGGAGACTGGTCGGGGCCGCCGGTCCCTCGTCAGCAGATCGTCTGCCGGCCCGGAGACCGGGCCGGCAGCTTTCGCTCTGGAGGATCAGTCGGCGCTTCCGATGATGTCGGCGTAGCGCTTCTGCGCCTCTTCCGCGCTGATCTCGTCGCTCGACCAGAACTGCGTCATGAGGTCCTCGATCTGGCCCTGCGTGTCGGGGCTGAGGAGCTGGTTCGTCGACGGCAGGATCTTGCCTTCCTTGAGCAGCGCGATGCCCTTCTTCATGCAGGCGTTCGCCTTGTCGAGGTCGACGTCGGTGCGGATCGGCATCGAGCCCTTCTTCAGGTTGAAGGCGACCTGCGTGTCCTTGGAGAACATCACCGAAGCGAGGCGAAGCTGGGCCTCGGATTTCTCCGGATCGTCGAGCTTGGGAAAGTAGAAGGCGTCGCCGTCGGTCGACACGATCGGGTTGGTGCCGAGCCCGGGCAGGCAGTCATAGTCCTCGCCGGCGACCTTGCCGGCCACCTGGAACTCGCCCTGCGCCCAGTCGCCCATGATCTGGCCGGCGGCCTTGCCGGTGATCACCAGGTTGGTGGCCTGGTTCCAGTCCTGCACGTTGGAGCCCTTGGCGAAGTCGCGCGCGTCGGCGGCCGCCTTGAACACCTTGGCGTAGGACGGCCCGGCCGCGACCGAGGCGTCGTGGTCCTTGTTGACCTTCATGAAATCGTCGACGCCGGCAAGTGCCGCGGCCATGACGTTGAAGGCGCCCGACGACTGCCAGGGCTGGCCGCCCATGGCGAGCGGGATGATGCCCTTCTCGCGCAGCTTCGGCGCGGACTCCACGAACTCGTCCCAGTTGGTCGGGACGGCGAGGCCGTTGTCCTCGTAGACGTGACGGTTGAGCCACAGCCACTGCCAGGAGTGGATGTTGACCGGCACGCAGTAGATCTTGCCGTCGAGGGTGCAGGACGCGAGCAGCTTCTTGTCGCCGATGACGTCGGCCCAGTGCTCCTTGTTGGCGAGGTCGGTGACGTCGCGCATCAGGCCGGCCTGGACCAGTTCCTCGGCCTGGCGGCCGTGGTTGAACTGGGTGGCGCCCATCGGGTCGCCGCCGGTGATGCGCGAAATCATGATCGGACGGGCGACGCCGCCCGAACCGGCGATGGCGCCGTCGACCCAGTGGTCGCCGTGCCCATCATTGTCGAACGCCTTGGCGAGTTCGGCGACGGCCGCGGACTCGCCGCCCGACGTCCACCAGTGAGTGACCTCGAGATCGGTGGCCATCGCCGAGCTCGAGAAGAATGCGACCGTCGCCGCGAGCGCAGCGGTCCTCAGCCTGAATGACATAGTTTCCTCCCTGAAAACTGAAACGTTACAGTAAGCCAGACTAGGGGAAGGAAGACGGTACCGCAACATGTCGATTGCGCGTGCGGGCAATTTTTTTCGTGGCCCGAACAAAATGCGTCCCGCCGCCCAAACCCGATGCAGGTGCGAAGTTTTCGTGCTGCAACGCACCATTTATGCGGCAAAAGGTCGCCCAAGCCGCTGATTCGCAAGGCTTTCGCAACGCGATATGAGGTTTGCCGCGACGGCACCCAGCCTCGCCCGCCAGTGCTATCGGGCCGGCTCGACCCGCTGCTTCGCCAAATTCAACGCGTAAAATCTGTAACGTTGCAGCTCTTGTTTTCCGGGCGGGGTGGAGTCACAAGGAACAGCGCTGTATGCCATCGCAAGGCGACAGCGGGCGGAAGAGGGCAATGCAGAAGAAACTCGGCCAGGGCCGCGCCACGGAGCAGGCGCCTTCGGGGGGCCGCCCGACGCTCAAGACGATCGCCTTCATGACCGGGCTGGGCGTGACCACGGTGTCGCGTGCGCTGAAGGACGCGCCCGACATCGGCGTGGAGACGCGCAAGCGCGTGCAGCTCGTCGCGCGCCAGGTCGGCTACCGGCCGAACCGCGCCGGCGTCAGGCTGAGGACCGGCAAGACCAACGTCATCTCGCTGATCCTCGACACCGACGAACAGCTGATGGGCTTCATCTCCGACATCATCTCCGGCATCAGCAGCAGCCTCGCCGGCACGCCCTACCATCTGATCGTCACGCCCTACTCGCGGCGCAAGGACCCGCTGGCACCGGTGCGCTATGTCGTCGAGACGGAATCGGCCGACGGCGTCATCTTCTCGCGCACCGAGCCCAACGACGCGCGCGTGCGCTACCTGCTGGAGCAGGGCCTGCCGTTCGCCACCCACGGGCGCACCGACATGGGCGTCGTCCACCCGTTCAACGATTTCGACAACCACGCCTTCGCAGTGCAGGCGGTTCACGCACTGGCAGGCATGGGGCGCAAGCGGCTGGCGCTGCTCGCCCCGCCGCTGACGCTGACCTACCACCAGCACACGGTGGACGGCTTCGCCGACGGGCTGGCCGAGACCGGCGCTGCCGACCACCCGCTGACGGCGATCACCATCGACAACACGATGGAAGAGATACGCTCGCACGTCGCGCGCATGATGCGGCGCGAGCCGCGGCCCGACGGGTTCGTTTCCTCGGCAGCCGCAGCCACGCTGGCGCTGGTCGCCGGTATCGAGGACGCCGGCCTCGTCGTCGGCCGCGACGTCGACGTGGTGTCGAAACAGTCGACCCACATCCTGCAGCTCTTCAGGCCGCAGATCCACACGATCACCGAGGATTTCCGCCATGCCGGCGAAGACCTGGCGCGGCTGGTGATGGCGGCGATCGCCGGCGAGGACGTGGCGAAGCTCAACACGATCGACGTGCCGCAGGGCGTCGAGATGGGCGTGACGGCGGCGCGGCAGGCGGCCGAGTAGGCGCCTCCCGCCCTTCCGGCTTTCCTCAGCCGGAGCCGATGCCCCACGGGCCGTGGAAGCCGCCGCCCTCGCTGTCGACCCGCTCGAAGCCGTGCGCGCCGAAGAAGTCGCGCTGCGCCTGGATCAGATTGGCGGTGCCGCGCGCCTGCCGGTAGGAATCGAAGTAGGCCAGTGCGGCCGAAAGTGCCGGCACCGGCAGGCCGGCCAGCGCGGCGCGCCCGACCGTGACGCGCAGTGCCGGATGGGCGCCCTTCATCATCTCGACGAAAGCAGGTGCCACAAGCAGGTTGGCAACCGCCTCCCCGGTCTCGAAGGCGGCGGCGATCTCGCCCAGAAACTGCGAGCGGATGATGCAGCCGGCGCGCCAGATACGCGCGATCGTCGCCATCGGCAGGTTCCAGCCGAACTCGTCGGAGGCGGCCTTAAGCACCGCGAAGCCCTGCGCATAGGCGGCGATCTTGCCGCCGAGCAGCGCCAGCTCCAGCTCGGCCACGATGTTGGCGATTTCGCTGCCCGACGAGGGCTGGGCGGCGCCGTAGAGCGCCTCGGCGGCCTGGCGCTCGCCCTTCAGCGCCGACAGGCTGCGGGCGGCGACGGCCGCCTCGATGGCGGTTGCCGGCACGCCCATGCGCTGCGCCTCGATCACCGACCAGCGGCCGGTGCCCTTCTGCCCCGCGCGGTCGAGGATGATGTCGACCATCGGCTTTCCCGTGTCGGCATCCTCGGCGGCCAGCACCGCGGCGGTGATCTCGATCAGGTAGGAATTGAGCCGACCGTCGTTCCACTTCGAAAAGACCTGCCCGATCTCGGCCGGCGCCATTCCGAAGCCGTCGCGCAGCACGCCGTAGACCTCGGCGATCATCTGCATGTCGGCATATTCGATGCCGTTGTGGATGGTCTTGACGAAATGGCCCGCCCCGTTGGGCCCGAGCAGCGCCACGCACGGCTCGTCCTCGAACTTGGCGGAGATGTCGGTGAGCAGCGTCTCGATGCGCTGCCAGGCCTCTTCGGTGCCGCCGACCATGATCGAGGGACCGTGGCGCGCGCCCTCCTCGCCACCCGACACGCCCATGCCGACGAAGACGAGGCCGGTGCCCTCGAATTCGGTGAAGCGGCGCATCGTGTCGCGGAAGTCGGCATTGCCGGCGTCGATGACCATGTCGCCGTCCGAAAGCAGCGGCTTCAGCGCGGCGACCTGCTCGTCGACCGGGGCGCCGGCCGGCACCATCAGGATCACCGGGCGCGGCGGCCGGATCGCCGCGGCCAGTTCCTCCAGCGTCTCGCAGGGCACTATGCGCTCGCCGAGCTCGCCAGCCTCGGCCGCGAATTCCGTCGTTCGCGCATGGGTGCGGTTCCACACCGCGATGCGGTGGCCCTTCTCGGCAATGTTGAGAGCAAGGTTCGAGCCCATCGTTCCGAGCCCGATCAGGCCGATTTCAGCGTCGCTCATCCGCAAGTTCGCCTTTGACGGGATTGTTGGGGCGGCCCGGAATTGGGAGAAACGATGATGCGCGATGCGCCGCACCGCCGTCAACTTCGCTGCTTCACGCTTCGCAACGGCGTGCTACACTTCGTGGACGCCGCCAGTCGGCCATAGTATTCCCTTCCCCCCAACGAACTGTCCATTCCGATGAAGAAATTCATGACTATTCTCGTCGTTTTCGCGGCCGCCGCGGTGGTGGTCGTGGCAGGCCTGGTGGCGTGGCCGGTCGCACACAAGCCGGCAAGCATGGCCTCCATCACCTCGCCATTTGCCGATGTCGACTACAGCACACTGCCGGATCTCGCGGCGCATCCCTCGCGCGACGGTTCCAATATCGCCTACCGTTTCTATCCCGCCGCCGATGCCAACGCCGCCGCACTGCTGCTGCACGGGTCCTCGGCCAACAGCCGCAGCCTGCATGTGCTTGCGGAGGCGCTGGCGAAGGACGGGGTCGCGGCCTACGCCATCGACATTCGCGGCCATGGCGAGACCGGCAAGCGCGGGGACGCGGCCTCGGTCGCGCAGCCGGCCGAGGACGTCGAGGACATGCTGACCTTCATCGCCGAGCCAGCATCCCGGCTTGCCGGTGACGCTGCTCGGCTTTTCCTCCGGCGGCGGGCTGGCGCTCAACGCTGCCGGCCAGGGCCATGCCGGCGGCATCGCGGAGCTGCTGCTGGTGTCGCCGATGCTCGGCATCAAGGCGGCCTCCAGCACGGCAGACAACCCAAACGCGCGCGCCGACAAATGGGCGCATCCCGACATCCCGCGCATGATCGGCCTGACCATCCTCAACCAGCTTGGCATCCACGCCTTCGACTCGCTGCCGGTGATCGTGTTCGCTGCCGGCGACGGCGCCGACCTGACGCCGCGCTATTCGCACCGGCTGCTGCTCGCCATGAATCCGCAGGACACGCAAACGCTCCTGAAGAACGTGCCGGCGCCGATCACGCTGCTGGCCGGCGACAAGGACGAGGTCTTCGCCTCGGCCGAATATGCCCGCACCGTGCACGAGACGCGGCCGCAGGCCGAAGTCAGGCTCGTACCCGGCATGGGGCATGTCGACATGACGATCAGGCCGGCCGCGCTCGAGGCGATCGCGCAGGCAATCCCGCGCCGCGCCAGCTGAATTCGGCGCCGGCCGCTACTCAGCGCCCGGCGGCTCGACGCGTCGGAAGGCACGGCCATCGGCGTCGAAGACGTGCAGCATGTCGGCGGCGGCCGTCAGCCTCACCTCGGCGCCGCGCTCGATGCGCGCGTTGCCCTCGACCTTGGCGATGATCGGCTCCTCGTAGCCGCAGTCGACATAGAGAAGCGTCAGCTCGCCCAGATGCTCGACGATGTCGAGCCTTCCGTGGAAGATCGCGTCCTCCGCGCCGCTGGCGAGCTCGAGGTTTTCCGGCCGCACGCCGAGCGTGCCCCTCCCGCCGACCGCGCTCTGCGGGATTTCCGCCGTGACGCGCACCGGCGCGTGGTTGTCCGGCTTGACGCTGGCATCGGCGCCGCCAGCCTCGATCGTGCACGGCACCATGTTCATCGCCGGCGAGCCGATGAAGCCGGCCACGAACAGATTGTCCGGCCGCTCGTAGAGGTCCATCGGGCTGCCCACCTGCTCGACCACGCCGGCGCGCAGGACGACGATGCGGTCGGCGAGCGTCATCGCCTCGATCTGGTCGTGGGTGACGTAGACCATGGTCGTGTCCTTCATGCGCTCGTGCAGCCTGGCGATCTCGATGCGCATCGACACGCGAAGCGCCGCGTCGAGATTGGACAGCGGCTCGTCGAACAGGAACACCTTGGGGTCGCGCACGATGGCGCGGCCGATGGCGACGCGCTGTCGCTGCCCGCCGGAAAGCTGCTTGGGCAGGCGGTTCAGATAGTCGGTGAGCTGCAGGATCTCGGCAGCGTCGCGCACGCGCCGGTCGATCTCTTCCTTCGGCGCCTTGGCCAGCTTCATGCCGAAGGCCATGTTGTTGTAGACGCTCATGTGCGGGTAGAGCGCGTAGGACTGGAAGACCATGGCGATGCCGCGCAGCGCCGGCGGCAGGTCGTTGACCTCCTCGCCGTCGAACTCCAGCGTGCCCGAACTGATCTCCTCCAGCCCCGCGATCAGCCTCAGCAGGGTGGACTTGCCGCAGCCCGAGGGCCCGACGAAGACCACGAACTCGCCCGACCCGATCTCCAGGTCGACGCCCCGGATCACCTCGGTGGAGCCGAAGGACTTGCGGATGTCGCGCAGCCGAAGCTCGCTCATTTGGAGCGTTCTCCTCTAACATCATCCGCCCTTCACCGAGCCGGCGAGCAGGCCACGCACCAGGTAGCGCTGCAGCGAGAAGAACACGACCAGCGGCACCACGATCGACACGAAGGCCGACGCGGTGAGGATTTCCCAGTCGCCGCCGCGCGAGCCGAGAAGTTCGCGCAGCCTGCCGGTCAGCACCAGTTGCTGCTCGGTGTTGCCGAGGAAGACGATGGCGACCAGCAGGTCGTTCCACACCCACAGGAACTGGAAGATCGCGAAGGAGGCGAGCGCGGGCACCGACAGCGGCAGCACGATGCGCACGAAGATCTCGAAATCCGTGGCGCCGTCGATGCGCGCCGATTCCATCACCTCCTTGGGCAGGCCGGCGATGTAGTTGCGCAGCAGATAGACGGCGAGCGGCAGCCCGAACCCGGTATGGGCCAGCCAGATGCCGAGATAGGTCTTGGCCGGCACGCCGAAGAAGGCGCCGACATCGTTGTAGAGCCGCAGAAGCGGGATCAGCGACATCTGCAGCGGCACCACCAGCAGGCCGACGATCACCGACAGAAGCAGCGCCCGGCCGGGAAACTTCATCCAGGCCAGCGCATAGGCGGCATAGGCGGCGATCAGGATCGGGATCACCGTCGCCGGGATCGTCACCGTCAGCGAGTTGATGAAGGACTGGCCGATGCCTTCCGACGTCAGCACGCGCTCGTAGTTGTCCAGCGTGAAGTGCGGCGGCACGGCGGCGGTGTAGTAGATGCGGCGGCCGGTCGAGCCCTCGAACGGATCGCTCGAGACCAGCCGATAGCTGCCGTCGCTGTCGATCGTCAGCGTGCCCTTGCCGCCCGGCAGGTCGGCGGTCTCACCGGCCTCGAACTCGCCCGGCTTCATGACGCGCACGCCGAAGGCGACGACCTTCGCGCCCTTGTTGCCGGTCAGGACGTTGCCGGAGATGACGTAGCGGTCGCCCTCCTGCACCTGGTCGGCGGGCGGCCTGGCGCGGTCGATGACGTTCTGCTCGCTGGTCGTCAGTGCCGTCCACCAGCCGGACACCGCCAGCTGGTCCTTGTCGCGGAACGAGGAGACGAGGATGCCGAGCGTCGGCAGCGTCCAGACGACGACGATCAGCAGCACGGACGCGTGAATCGCGATCCTGCCCCAGCGCGTCCTGCGGCGTCTCACCCTCGCCATGTCAGCGCTCCGCCTGTTCGGCGTTGAGGCGCCTGATGTTCCAGACCATGATCGGCACCACGGCGAGCATGATGACGACCGCGATCGTGGCGCCGCGGCCGAAATCTCCGCCGCCGCGGAACATCCAGTCGTACATCAGGTTCGCCAGCACCTCGGTGTCCCACTGGCCGTTGGTCATGGTCAGCACGATGTCGAATATCTTCAGCACCACGATGGTGATGGTCGTCCACACCACGGCGATGGTGCTCCATATCTGCGGGACCATGATATGGAAGAAGATGTGCCAGCCCCTGGCGCCGTCGATCGTGGCGGCCTCGATCGTTTCCTCCGGGACGCTGCGCAGCGCGGCCGACAGGATGACCATTGCGAAGCCGGTCTGGATCCAGATCAGGATGATCATCAGGAAGAAGTTGTTCCAGAACGGGATGGTGATCCAGGCCTGCGGCTCGCCGCCGAAGAAGGTGACGATGGCGTTGAGCAGGCCGATCTGGGTCGAGCCCTCGCCGCGATAGTCGTAGATGAACTTCCAGATCACGCTGGCGCCGACGAACGAGATCGCCATCGGCATGAACACCAGGCTCTTGGCGATGTTGCCCCACCAGATGCGGTCGGTGAGGTAGGCGATGACAAGGCCGAAGAATGTGCTGGCGGCCGGCACCACGATCAGCCACAGCAAATTGTTGAAGATCGCCTCGCGAAACTGCCGGTCGTGGAAGGCCCAGCGATAGTTGTCGAGGCCGACGAAATCCACGCCGGAGCGGCCGTAGAAGCTGAGCCTGACCGAATCGATCACCGGGTAGACGAGGTAGAGGCCGAGGAAGAACAGCGCCGGGCCGAGGAACAGCCAGGGCCTGATGGCGGCGGCGATGCGCTGGTTGCGCGCCGCCTGCACTGCGCCGCCGCGCGGCGGCAGCACGAGGTCGAGCAGGAAGTTGACCAGCCAGAAATAGAGGGCCGCCGCGCCGACGCCGACGACCACTGTTACCGCCGCACTGAGCAACTGCCCCATATGTCCCCTCCGGGCCCGCCGTTCCCGTGTCGCGTCCGGCCCCCGACCGAAGCCCGGGACCGCTCTGGTGCGTCAGGCCGAACGGCCTACTTGATGGCGTCCCACGACTTCTGGATCTCGTTGGCGACTTCCTCGGCCGACTTGCCGCCGACGAAATCGACCATGCCGGTCCAGAACGAGCCGGCGCCGACCTTGCCGGGCATCAGGTCCGAGCCGTCGAAGCGGAAGGTCGTCGCGTTGAGAATGATGTCGTTCTCCTTGCGCAGCGTGTCCGTCGGATAGACGGCGGGATTGACGCTCTTCAGCGGCGTGAAGAAGTTCCACGCGGCCATCGCGACCTCCGAGGCGATCGGCGTCTCGAGGAACTCGATGAAGGCGCGGGCGGCCGGCGAGTCCTTGGTGATGGCGAACAGCGTGCCGGCGCCCAGCACCGGATTGCCGAGATCCTTGCTTGCATAGGGCGGAAAGTAGAAGAAGTCGGCGTCGGTGCCGAGCTTCGTGCCTTCCGGGAAGAAGGCCGGGATGAACGACGCCTGGCGGTGCATGTAGCACTTGGGCGGCGCGGTGAAGAGGCCCTTGGGGCTGTCGCGGAAGTCGGTGGAGGCCACCGCGGCGGCGCCACCGTCGACGAACTCGTCGTTCTTGGCGAACCAGCCGAATTCCTTGATCGCCTCGACGACGCGCGGGTCGTTGAACTTGACCGAATTGTCGACCCAGCCGTCATAGACGTCCGGCGGGTTCAGGCGCAGCATCAGATCCTCGACCCAGTCGGTGGCAGGCCAACCGGTTGCAGCGCCAGCGCCGAGGCCGATGCACCACGGCGTTCCGCCGTCGTCGACGATCTGCTGGGTGAGCGCCTTCAGCTCCTCCATCGTCTCGGGCACCTCGTAACCCGCTTCCTCGAAGTTCTCGGGCACGTACCATACCAGGCTCTTCAGATCGGCCTTCCACGGCAGCGCGAAGAGCTGCTTGTCGCCGTCCTTTCCGGCATAGGTGGACAGGTCCACCCACGACTGGCCGGCCGAGTAGTTGTCGAGCATCCACGTCCTGGTGGCGTCGTCGAGCGGCGTCAGGTTGCCCTTGCTCGCCACGTCCGCGGCCAGGCCGGGCTGCGGGAAGATGGCGATGTTGGCGGGGCTGCCCGCCTGCGTGTCGATGACGATCTGCTGCTCGAAGGAGTCGGAGCCGGAATAGTTGACCGTGGCGCCGGTCGCTTCCTCGAAATAGGCCAGCACCTTCTCGAAGCCGTCCTTGTCGGCGCTCAGCCACGGCCCGAAGATCGACAGCGTCTGGCCGGACAAATCATGGCTGTCGGCGAAGTCGTGATAGCTCTTCCAGTTGAAAGCCGGGTCCCCGTCGATCGGATAGGCGAGGTCGGCGGCAAATGCGGCCGGTGCGGCTGCGAGAACGGTCAGCGCGACGCCGGCCAGCAGGGTCATCTTCATCGACATGTCCTCCCGATGACATGGTGGATCGCCCGCGGCGGACCGACGTGCCGGCCTCGCGCCGCCGGGCAGGATTGTTCAGGCGCGAGGGCATCCCCACGAGGCAGGCTCTACCGCGAACGGACCGCGCGGCATCCATCGACAGCACATTGACTTGGGTCACGCGCGACCGGGGTCAACCGGTCGCCGCGAAATCGAGTCGCGACCGCCGGCGGCTCCAGCCGGGCGCGGCCCCCGCGCGCGTCACTCCGGCAGCACCGCCGTCGCCTCGATCTCGACCTTGGCCTCGTCCTCGATCAGGGCGGAAACCTCGACCATCGTCATGGCCGGAAAATGCCTGCCCATGACGGCGCGATAGGCCTCGCCGAGCTCCTTCAGGCTGGCCAGGTATTCCTGCTTGTCGGTGATGAACCAGGTCATCTTGACGACGTGCTCGGGGCCGCCGCCGGCCTCGGCCAGGATCGCGACGACGTTTTCCAGCGCCTGCCGGCACTGGCCGACGAAGTCGTCGGTCTCGAAGCGCTGTGCGCCGGTCCAGCCGATCTGGCCGCCGAGATAGACGACCCGGCCGGTCGCGGCGATGCCGTTGGCGTAGCCCTTGGCCGGTTTCCAGCCTTCCGGATGAAGCATCTGGTGAATTGTCATCGTCTCCTCCGAGGGGCGGCCTGTCTCACACGCCGAGATAGCGGTTGCGGATGTCTTCATCGAGGGCGGCGGGCGTGCCGGTCCAAACGCTCGTGCCCCTTTCGAGAATGGTGCAGCGGTCGGCGAGCGGCAGCAGCTCGGCCAGCGACTTGTCGACCAGCAGGATCGACTGTCCGTCGTCCTTCAGCTTGCGGATCGCGTTCCAGATGTCCTGGCGGATCACCGGCGCCAGCCCCTCCGTCGCCTCGTCGAGGATGAGCAGGCGCGGATTGGTCATCAGCGCGCGGCCGATCGCCAGCATCTGCTGTTCGCCGCCCGAAAGCGTACGCGCCGACTGTCGCCGCCGTTCGGCCAGCCGCGGGAACAGCGCATTGACGGTGGCGAGCGTCCACTTGCCGGATCGCGCGGCGGCCAGCAGGTTTTCCTCGACGGTCAGATTGGGAAAGCAGCGCCGCCCCTCCGGAACCAGGCCGATGCCGAGCCTGGCGATGCGGTAGGGAGCGCGGCGGAAGATGTCGGTGCCGGCGAAGCCGATCTTGCCGGCGCGCGGCGGGGTCAGCCCGCAGACGGCGCGGATCGTCGTCGTCTTGCCCATGCCGTTGCGGCCCATCAGCGCCACCACCTCGCCCTCGGCGACGGCGAGATCGACGCCGAACAGCGCCTGCACCGGCCCGTAGGCGGCCTCGACGCCGGCGAGTTCCAGAAGCGCGCTCATGCGCCCTCTCCCAGGTAGGCGCGCTGCACTTCCTCGTTGGCGCGGATCTCGGCCACCGTGCCGGTGGCGACGATGCGGCCGTAGACCAGCACCGAGATGCGGTCGGCGAGCGCGAACACGGCGTCCATGTCGTGCTCGACCAGCAGGATCGGCGCCTCGGCGCGCAGCCGGTCGAGGAAGCCGGTCAGCTCCTTCGAGCCCTCGGGGCCCATGCCGGCCATCGGCTCGTCGAGCAGGAAGCATTTCGAGCCGAGCGCCAGTGCGATGGCGATCTCGAGCTGCCTACGCTCGCCGTGCGACAGCTCGGCCGCGCGGACGCCGGCGCGTTCGGCCAGCCCCACCCGCTCCAGCGCGATGTAGGCGGGCTCCGTCAGCGAGGCGTCTGAGACGACGCGGCGGAAGAAGCGGAAGCTCGAGCCCCTGGTCGCCTGCACCGCCAGCATGACGTTCCTCAGCGCCGAAAACTCCGGCGCCAGCGACGACACCTGGAAGGTGCGGCCGAGCCCGCGCCGCGCCCGTTCGGCGACGGTCAGCCGGCCGATGTCCTCGCCCATGAAGCGGATCGTGCCTGCATCCTGCCTCAGCGTGCCGGCGATCTGGTGGATCAGCGTCGACTTGCCGGCGCCGTTCGGCCCGATCAGCGCGTGGATTTCGCCCGGCACGAGGTCGAGGCTGACGTCCTCGGTGGCGCGCAAGCGCGCCGAAATTCTTGCGCAGGCCGTCGATGGCCAGAACCGGCTCAGCCATGGCGCGCCCTCCCCGCCAGCACGCCGATCAGCCCGCCGCGCGCGAACAGCACGACGCCGAGCAGGATCAGGCCGAGGAAGAACTGCCAGCGCTCGGTGACGCCGCCCAGCGCGTATTCGATGACGACGTAGACGATGGCGCCGGCCAGCGGCCCGAGCAGGCGTCCGGTGCCGCCGAGGATGATCAGGACGATCAGCTCGCCCGACATCTGCCACGACAGCATGGCCGGGCTGACGAAGCGGTTGAGGTCGGCGTAGAGCGCACCGGCGACGCCGGTGATCATCGCCGAGACCACGAAGGCGACGAGCTTCACCCGGTAGGGGGCGATGCCGACGGCGGCAAGCCGCACCTCGTTCTGGCGCGACGCCTGGAGGGCCGCGCCGAAGCGGGAATCGCGCAGCAGCTGGAAAAACACCAGCGCCACCGCCAGCACGCCGTAGCAGATCAGCAGGAACGGCATCGGCCGCAGCGTGTTGACGCCAGGAAACGCGTTGCGGACGTAGAAGGACAGACCGTCCTCGCCGCCATAGGCCGGCCAGGAGATGGCGAAGTAGAAGATCATCTGGGCGAAGGCCAGCGTGATCATGATGAAGTAGACGCCCGAGGTCCTCAGGCTGATCGCGCCGATCGGCAGCGCGGCGATGCCGGCCACCGCCAGCGACACCACCCAGATCACCGGCATCAGCTTGGTGCCGGGCAGGCCGAAGATCAGCGGCTCGGCGTTGAAGGCGTGGATGGCGAGAATGCCGGCGCAATAGCCGCCGATGCCGAAGAAGGCGGCGTGGCCGAACGACACCAGCCCTCCGAGCCCCAGCGCGATGTTCAGCCCGGTCGCGGCGAGCGCCAGGATGGCGACCCGCGTCAGCAGCGTCAGATAGAACGTCTCGCCCGCCGCCTGCGCGGTGAACGGTGCGGCGAGAAACAGTGCGGCAATGACGAGGTTGACGATCGTTTCGCGGCTCATCGTCGCCTCACGAGCCGGCCGGGAACAGGCCCTGCGGCCTGATGGCGAGGATGATGGCCATGACGAGGTAGATCAGCATCGAGGCGAGCGCGGCGCCGATCGAGGCCGAAGCCGACGGCCCCATGAACAGCGCGAAGAAGGCCGGCAGCAGGAAGCGGCCCATCGTGTCGACGATGCCCACCAGCAGCGCGCCGACCAGCGCGCCGCGGATCGAACCGATGCCGCCGATGACGATGACGACGAAGGCGAGGATCAGCACCGGCTCGCCCATGCCGACCTGCACCGATTGCAGCGCGCCGACCATGGCGCCGGCAAGCCCGGCAAGCGCCGCGCCCAGCGCGAAGACCAGCGTGTAGAGCGTCGAGATGTCGACGCCGAGGGCCGCGATCATCTCGCGGTCGCTCTCGCCGGCGCGGATGCGCATGCCGAGCCGGGTGCGGGTGATCAGCAGCCACAGGCCGAGCGCGACGACCACGCCGACGCCGATGATCGCCAGCCGGTAGAGCTGGTATTGCGAGCCGCCCGGCAGCGGCACGGTGCCCTGCAGCAGCGGCGGGATGTCGAGATAGAGCGGGAAGGAGCCGAACAGCCAGCGCGTGCCTTCCGAAAAGATCAGGATCAGCGCGAAGGTGGCGAGCACCTGGTCAAGGTGGTCGCGGGCGTAGAGCCGGCGAACGACCAGAAGTTCGACGATGGCCCCGGCGGCGGCGGCTGCCGCCAGGCTCGCCACCAGGCCCAGCCAGAACGAACCCGACCAGGCGGCGACAGCGGCGCAGGCGAAGGCGCCGACCATGTAGAGCGAGCCGTGGGCGAGATTGATCAGCCCCATCACGCCGAAGATCAGCGTCAGCCCCGCCGCCATGAGGAAGAGCATGACGCCGAACTGCAGGCCGTTGAGCAGCTGCTCGATGATGAGGGCGGTTTGCACGTCGGTCGGTGTCGCTAAGATCTTTGAATTGGAATGCCCCTCATCTGCCTGCCGGCATCTTCTCCCCGCCGGCGGGGAGAAGAAGGCTGGCCGCGACGTGGGCGCCTCCCTCCCCTCGACGGGGAGGGTGGCCGCGAAGCGGTCGGGTGGGGTGATCGAAATTGAACACCCCCTCCGCCTCGCTCCGCACGGCACCTCCCCCATCGAGGGGGAGGAGAGAAGCGGCGCAACCAGCCTACATCTTGCACTGGTCGGCGTAGGCGTCCTTGTGGTCGGTGAAGGCGGTGCCGACGATCTTGTTGGTGATCGTGTCGCCTTCCTTCACCACCTCGCGGACGTAGATGTCCTGGATCGGGTGGTTGTTGTTTCCGAACTTGAACTTGCCGCGCACGGAGTCGAAGTCGGCCTCCTTGAGGGCTGCACGGAAGGCATCGGCATCCTTCACGTCGGCCTTCTTGGAGGCCGAGATGATCAGGTTGGCGGCGTCGTAGCCCTGCGCGGCATAGACCGACGGCAGGCGTCCGTATTCCTTCTTGAAGGTGTCGACGAACTTCTTGTTGGCCGCGTTGTCGAGGTCGTGCGACCAGGACGCCGAGTTCTTGACGCCGAGGGCCGCGTCGCCGATCGCCGGCAGCACGTCCTGGCTGAACGAGAAGGCCGGGCCCATCAGCGGGATGTCGACGCCCGACTGCGCATACTGCTTGGTGAAGGCGATGCCCATGCCGCCCGGCAGGAAGAAGAACACCGAATCCGCACCGGAAGCGCGGATCTGCGCGATCTCGGCGGCGTAATCGGTCTGGCCGAGCTGGGTGTAGACCTCGTCGACCACGTCGCCCTTGTAGAAGCGCTTGAAGCCGGTCAGCGAATCCTTACCCGCCGGGTAGTTCGGCGCCATGATGAAGGTCTTCTTGTAGCCGGCGTCGTTGGCGTAGGCGCCCATCGCCTCGTGGAAATTGTCGTTCTGGTAGGCGACGTTGAAATAGTTCTTGTCGCACTGCGCGCCGGCCAGCGCCGACGGGCCGGCGTTCGGCGAGATGTAGAACTTGCCCTGGCCCACCACGCTCGGCACCACCGCCATGGCGAGGTTCGACCAGATGATGCCGGTGAGGATGTCGACATTGTCGGACTGGATCATCTTGTCGGCGATCTGCACGGCCAGTTCCGGCTTCTGCGCATCGTCCTCGGTGACGACCTCGACCTCGTTGTCGCCGGCGTTCTTCAACGCCAGCATGAAGCCGTCGCGCACGTCGACGCCGAGGCCGGCGCCGCCGCCCGAAAGCGTGGTGATCATGCCGACCTTGACCGGCTCGGCCTGGGCGTAGCCCGCCGCGCCGAGCGACAGGGCCATCAGGCCCGCTGCGATAATTCTCTTCATGTCATGTCTCCCATTGTTGAACGTTGGTCTTTCTTCCCACGATGCCGGAAACGGGCTGCATTTGCACCCCTCCGGCGATTGTTGACCGCATATGCCGCCTGACTGTTGTGCATCGGCGGATCGCGATACCCCCTCTCTTGCGATTTCTGACGCTTGGCCTTGCTTCGCCGTCCAAGACGTCGAAATCGCTTTCTCTCCCGCAAGGGGAGAGATAGCCGGCATCACCGTTCGCGCCTCCTCCATGAAAACGTATGCGGGAACGCAGGTGCGGCGCGCCTGTCTCCCCCCTGGCGGGGAGAAAGCAAATTCCCGGGCTTGGCGCAGCCAAGTCCTTGGAATTTGCAAGAGAGGGGGTCGCGGATGTACCAACCCTCACAGCTCCGTCCTCACCCGCCACAGTTCCGGGAACAGCTCCACCTCCAGCATGCGCCGCAGATACGACACGCCGGCGGTGCCGCCGGTGCCGCGCTTCAGTCCTATGATGCGCTCCACCGTGGTGACGTGGTTGAAGCGCCAGCGGCGGAAATAGTCCTCGAAATCGACCAGCTTTTCCGCCAGTTCGTAGAGCATCCAGTGTTTCTCAGGCTCGCGGTAGATCGTCTGCCAGGCCGCCAGCACCGCCGGGTTCTCCGCGCGGCTGTCGCGCCAGTCGCTGCGCCCGGCCTCCTCGCCGATGTCGAAGCCCTTTCGCGTCAGCAGGATCAGCGCCTCGTCGTAGAGGCTCGGCCGGGCAAGTATCTTTTCGAGATGCGCGACGATCGCCGGATCGTGCGAATGCGGCTTCAGCATCGCCGGGTTGCGGTTTCCCGCCAGGAATTCGATCGCCCGGTACTGCCACGACTGGAAGCCCGACGACTTGCCGAGCGAGGCGCGGAAGCTCGTATATTCCGACGGCGTCATCGTGCGCAGCACGTCCCAGGCGCCGTTCAGCTGCTCGAAGATGCGCGCCACCCTGGTCAGCATCTTGAAGGCCGGCTCCAGCCGGTCCTCGCGGATCGCGGTGCTGGCCGCCACGATCTCGTGGATGGCGAGCTTCATCCAGAGCTCCGACGTCTGGTGCTGGATGATGAACAGCATCTCGTCGTGCGAGCCGGTCAGCAGTTGCTGCGAATTCAGCACGCGATCGAGCTTCAGATAGTCGGCGTAGGACATGTCGGACGAAAAGTCCGTCACCGCCCCTTCGGCCGAGGGATCGTAGCGTTCCGTCATGTCACCGCCGCCCGCTTCCTGAATTCCGGCGCGTCGTAGGCGCGGGTCTTCATGATGTCCTCGATGATACCGACCGCCTTCAGCACGTCGGCGCCGCCGAGATAGAGCGGCGTGAAGCCGAAGCGCAGATTGTCCGGCGCCCGGAAGTCGCCGATGACACCGCGCGAAATCAGCGCCTGCATGATGGCGTAGCCGTCGGCATGGCGGAACGACACCTGGCTGCCGCGCTTCTGCGGATCGCGCGGCGAGGCCAGCACGAGGTCGGGGCAGCGCGCCTCGACCTCGGCGATGAACAGCTCCGACAGCTCGATCGAGGCGGCGCGCACGTCGTCCATCCGCACGCCCTCCCAGGCGTCGAGGGCCGCATCCAGCACGGCCAGCGCCAGGATCGGCGGCGTGCCGACGCGCATGCGCTCGATGCCGGCGCCGGCGCGGTAGTCGAGATCGAAGGCAAACGGTGCCTCGTGGCCGAGCCAGCCCGAAAGTGCCGGCCGCACCGCGTCGGCGATGCGCGGCGAGACATGGATGAAGGCAGGGGCGCCCGGCCCGCCGTTCAGATATTTGTAGGTGCAGCCGACGGCGAAATCGGCTCCGGCCGCCGTCACGTCGACGGGCAGCGCGCCGGCCGAATGGGCGAGGTCCCAGATGGCGATGGCGCCGGCCTCGTGGGCGCGTTTCGTCAGCGCCGTCATGTCGTGCAGCCGGCCGGTGCGGTAGTCGACCTCGGTGATCATGGTGGCGGCGACCGTCTCGTCGATCGCGTCCTCCACCTCCTCCGGCTCGACGACCTTCAGCTGATAGCCGTGGTCGAGCGAGGCGAGCAGGCCCTGCGCCATGTAGAGGTCGGTCGGAAAATTGCCCTTGTCGGACAGCACGACCCGGCGTTCCGGCCGCAGCTCCAGCGCGGAGGCCAGCGCCTGGTAGACCTTGATCGACAGCGTATCGCCCATCACCACGGAGCCCGCCGGGGCGCCGATCAGACGGCCGACGCGGTCGCCGATCTTGGTCGGCATGTCCATCCAGCCGGCCTGGTTCCAGCCGCGGATCAGCATCTCGCCCCACTCGGCCTCGAGCGTGTTTTCCAGCCGCGCCTTCGCCGCCTTCGGCAGCGGCCCCAGCGAATTGCCGTCGAGATAGACGACGCCGTCGGGCAGGTGGAAGAGGTCGCGGGTGCGGGCGAAATCGGTCACACTCATTCCCCCTCCCTCAACCGGAAGCGCTGGATCTTGCCGGTCTGCGTCTTCGGCAGCGCCTTGGTGAACTTCACCGAGCGCGGGTATTTGTAGGGCGCGATGGCGTTCTTCACGTGGTCCTGCAGGCGCTTGACCGTGGCCTCGTCGGCGGCCACGCCCTCGACCAGCACGATATGGGCCTGGACGATCTGGCCGCGCGCGTCGTCGGGAACGCCGATCACGGCGCACTCCAGCACGTCGGCGTGGGCGAGCAACGCCGCCTCCACCTCCGGGCCGGCGATGTTGTAGCCGGACGAGATGATCATGTCGTCGGAGCGCGCGGCGAAGTGGAAGCGCCCGTCCTCGTCCTGCATGAAGGTGTCGCCGGTCAGGTTCCAGCCGTCGCGGACATAGTCGCGCTGGCGCTCGTCGGCGAGGTAGCGGCAGCCGGTCGGCCCGCGCACGGCGAGCTTGCCGATTTCGCCGCGTGGCAGTTCGTTCATGTCCTCGTCGACGATCATCGCCTTGTAGCCGCTCACCGGGCGGCCGGTGGTGGCCGGGTGCATGTCGTCGAAGCGGTTGGTGATGAAGATGTGCAGCATCTCGGTCGAGCCGATGCCGTCGAGGATCGGCTTGCCGGTCTTTCTCACCCAGTCCTCGAACACCGGGCCGGGCAGCGTCTCGCCGGCCGACACCGCGACGCGCAGCGACGACAGGTCGGCGCCCTCGTCCATCGCCGCCATCATGGCGCGGTAGGCGGTCGGCGCGGTGAAGGAAACCGTCGCCTTGTACTGCTCGATGATGGCGATCATGTTCGGCGGCGTGGCGCTTTCCAGCAGCGTCGCGGCGGCGCCGAAGCGCAGCGGGAAGATCGCCAGACCGCCCAGCCCGAAGGTGAAGGCGAGCGGCGGCGAGCCGACGAACACGTCGTCGGGCGTCACGTTGAGCACCTCCTTCGCGTAGCCGTCGGCGATGATCAGAAGGTCGCGATGGAAATGCATCGTCGCCTTCGGCACGCCGGTGGTGCCGGAGGTGAAGCCCAGAAGCGCGACGTCGTCGCGGCCGGTCTTCACCGCCTCGAAGCGCACCGGCTTGTCGAGCGCCACCCGGTCGAGTTCGGCGTCGTGGTTGGCGGTGCCGTCGAAGCCGACCACCTTCTCCAGGAACTCGCTGTCCTTGGCGCAGGCGACCATCTCGTCCATCAGGCGGGTGTCGCAGAGCGCCAGCGAGACTTCCGCCTTGTCGACGATCTTCTTCAGCTCGCCGGCGCGCAGCATCGGCATGGTGTTGACCACCACCGCGCCGGCCTTGGTGGCGGCCAGCCAGCAGGCGACCATCGCGGGGTTGTTGGCCGAGCGGATCAGCACGCGGTGGCCGGGCTTGACGCCGTAGTTCTCGACCAGCGCGTGCGCCAGCCGGTTGGTCCAGTCCGACAGTTCCTTGTAGGTGCGCCGCCGGCCATTGCCGATCAGCGCGGTGTTGTCGCCCAGACCCTGTTCGACAAGCCGGTCCGTCAGTTCGACGCCGGCGTTCAGATATTCGGGGTAGTCGAAGCCGTCGAGCAGGAATTCCGGCCATTCCTCGCGCGGCGGCAGGTTGTCGCGCGCGAAACTGTCGACATGGGCTGTGGGTCCGAGATTCGTCATGTAGATGCTCCCATCACCTGGCGGGCGATCACCACCTTCTGCACGTCGGACGCCCCCTCGTAGATGCGCAGGGCGCGGATCTCCCGGTAGAGGCTTTCGACGATGTGGCCGGCGCGCACGCCGTCGCCGCCGTGAAGCTGCACGGCCGCGTCGATCACCGCCTGCGCGCGATCGGTGGCGTAGAGCTTGGCCATCGCCGCCTCGCGGGTGACGCGCGGCGCGCCCATGTCCTTCGTCCACGCCGCCCGGTAGACCAGCAGCGCTGCGGCATCGACGTCGAGCGCCATGTCGGCGACGTGGCCCTGCACCATCTGCAGATTGCCGAGCGGCGCGCCGAACAGTTCGCGGCCGGCCGCCCGGGACAGGCTCTCGTCGAGCGCTCGGCGGGCGAAGCCGAGGGCTGCCGCGCCGACGGTCGAGCGGAACATGTCGAGCACCGACATGGCGATGCGAAAGCCCTGCCCCGCCTCGCCGATCAGGGCGTCGGCCGGGCAGCCGCGCGCCGTCGAAGGACAGGCGGGCCAGCGGATGCGGCGCGATGGTCTCCAGCCGCTCGGCGATTTCCAGGCCCGGCGTGTCGGCCGGCACGAGGAAGCACGAGATGCCCTTCGCCCCCGGCGCCTCGCCGGTGCGGGCGAAGACGCAATAGAGATCGGCGATGCCGCCGTTGGAAATCCAGGTCTTCTCGCCGTCGAGCCGCCACCCGTCGCCGTCGCGCGTCGCCGTCGTCTCCAGGTTGGCGACGTCCGAGCCCGAGCGCGGCTCGCTCAGCGCGAAGGCCGAGATCGCCTTGCCGCGCCGCGTCCTCGCCAGCCATTGCTTCTGCTCGGTCGAGCCGAACAGGCTGATCGCGCCGGTGCCCAGCCCCTGCATGGCGAAGGCGAAATCGGCGAGCCCGTCGTGGCGGGCCAGAATCTCACGCGTAAGGCACAGCTTACGAAGATCGAGCGGCTCCGGATCGTCCGCATCTATCGCCGTCGGCTCGAGCCAGCCACCGTCGCCGAGCATTTCGACCAGAAGGCGGCAGGCGGCGTCGACGTCAGCGATGCCATGACCGTGCCCGACCGGCAGGTTCCTTCCGCACCACTCCTCCAGCCGCGCCGCGTGCTCGCGGTGACGCTCCTCGAAGAATGGCCAGTCGAGATAGGTGCGGTCAGGCATCAATTCCCCTCGAACACCGGCTTTTCCTTCGCCACGAAGGCGCGGTAGGCCCGCCCGAAATCCGCCGTCTGCATGCAGATCGCCTGGGCCTGCGCCTCCGCCTCGATCGCCATGTCGAGGCTCATCGACCATTCCTGGTCGAGCTGCGTCTTGGTGATCGAATGCGCGAAGGTCGGGCCGGCAACGATGCGCCGCGCCATCTCCAGGGCCTGCGCTTCCAGCTCGTCGGCCGAAACCAGCCGGTTGTAGAAGCCCCAGCGCTCGCCCTCGTCGGCGTTCATCGCGCGGCCGGTGTAAAGCAGTTCCGACGCCCGCCCCTGGCCGATGATCCTCGGAAGCATGGCGCAGGCGCCCATGTCGCAGCCGGCGAGCCCGACGCGCGTGAACAGGAAGGCGGTCTTCGCCTCGGGCGTCGCGATCCTGATGTCGGAGGCCATGGCGATGATGGCGCCCGCGCCCACCGCGACGCCGTCGACGGCCGTGATCACCGGCTTGCCGCAATGGATCATCGCCTTGACGAGGTCGCCGGTCATGCGGGTGAAGGCGAGCAGCCCCTTCATGTCCATGTTCTCGACCAGCGGGCCGATGATCTCGTGGACGTCGCCGCCCGAGCAGAAATTGCCGCCGTTCGGCAGGAACACGACCGCGTCGACGTCGTCGGCATAGACGAGGTCGCGGAAGGTGTCGCGCAGTTCGGCGTAGGATTCGAACGTAAGTGGATTCTTACGCTCCGGCCGCGCCAGCCGGATCGTCGCCACGCGGTCGGCGACCTGCCAGTGGAAGTGCTGCGGCGCCAGTCCGGCCATCTTCTTCGGGGTCAAATCTCGGCCTCCCAGTTGCTGCGGAACGAGCGCAGCACGACCGACAGGCGCGCCGCCTCGGCCTCGCCGATCTCGCCAAGCAGCTCGCTGATCCATTGCTCGTGCGCGGCCGCCATCTCGGAAAAGCGCGACCGGCCCGTCTGCGTGAGCCGCACGATCGAGGTGCGGCGGTCGCCGTCGCGCCTGGCGCGCACGACATATCCTTCGGAGACGAGCCGGTCGACGATGCCGGTGACGTTGCCGTTCGACACCAGCAGATAGCGCGACAGGTCGCTCATCAGCATGCCTTCCGGCACCCGGTGGAGCGCCGCCATCACGTCGAAGCGCGGCAGGGTGGAATCGAACTCGCGCTTCAGCCGCTCGCGCAGGTCGCCCTCGACGACCCGGGTGGCGCGCAGCAGCCTGATCCACAGGCGCAGCCGCTCCTTGTTGCCGGTCGCGGCCTGCAGCCCGGTGGCGGGCGCGTTCATGTCTGGCCTCCCGACAGCGCGATCGCCTGGCCGTTGACGGACACCCCGCCCGGCCCGATCAGCCACAGCAGCGTCTCGGCGATCTCGGCCGGCTGGATGAAGCGGCCCTGCGGGTTGCCGGTGAGCAGGCCGGCGCGGGCCTCCTCCTCGCTGCGGCCGGTCTTTTCGATGATGCGCGCCACCGATTCCTCGAGCATCTCGGTCTCCACGAAGCCCGGGCAGATGGCGTTGACGGTGACGCCGGTCGGCGCCAGCTCGGCGGCCAGCGCCTTCGTCAGCCCGACCACGCCGTGCTTGGAGGCGACGTATGGCGCGATGTAGGGCCCGCCGATCAGCCCGGCGATCGAGGCGATGAAGACGATGCGCCCGGCCTTGCGCCCGGCCATGCCGGCAAGTGCGGGCTGCACGGTCAGAAAGGCGCCGGTCAGGTTGACGTCGAGCGTGCGCTGCCAGTCCTCCAGCGTCACTTTCGCGGCCGGCGCGCTCCTGGCTATGCCGGCATTGGCCACGACGATGTCGAAGGGGCCGCGCGCGGCTTCCGCCTGCTCGTAGAGAGCCGCGACCGAAGCCTGGTCGGTGACGTCGCAGGTGAGCGCGTGGATCTTTTCGGCGTTTTCGGCCGCCACCTCGTCCAGCGGCTCCTGCCGGCGGCCGCAGATCGTCACGTCGATCCCGGCGCCTGCCAGCGCCAGCGCGATGGCGCGGCCGACGCCCGTGCCCGCCGCCGGTGACGAGAGCGTGGGAGAAGCCGGTCA
Source organism: uncultured Alphaproteobacteria bacterium (assembly GCA_963816435.1). Lineage (GTDB taxonomy): Bacteria > Pseudomonadota > Alphaproteobacteria > Rhizobiales > Rhizobiaceae > CAWFKS01. Next base: position 297,277 of record CAWFKS010000012.1, on the reverse strand, counting down.
TGGGCGAGGCTCCGCGAGAAGGTTTGCACTCTTCGGCGCCATCGCCATCACACCTTCCCCGTCATCTGGTCGGCGCGCTCGGCCAGCCGGTAGAGCTGGTCGCGGCCGGGCCAGTAGGGAGAGGGCCAGGTCACGTCCCTGTCCTTCAGCGCGGCCGCGGCATGCAGCGTCCAGTACGGGTCGGTCAGATGCGGGCGCGCCAGCGCCACGAGGTCGGCGCGGCCGGCCATCAGGATCGAGTTGACGTGGTCGGGCTCGTAGATGTTGCCGACCGCGATCGTCGCCATCCCCGTCTCGTTGCGGATGCGGTCGGAAAACGGCGTCTGGAACATGCGCCCGTAGACCGGCTTCGCCCTGGTCGAGGTCTGGCCTGCCGAGACGTCGCAGATGTCGACGCCGGCCGACTGCAGCATTCTGGCGATGTTCACCGCCTCCTCGGGCGTCACGCCCTCGTCGCCGACCCAGTCATTGGCCGAGATGCGCACCGAGATCGGCCTGTCTTCCGGCCACACGGCGCGCACGGCATGGAAAACCTCGAGCGGCCAGCGCATGCGGTTTTCCAGGCTGCCGCCATATTCGTCGTCGCGCCGGTTGGTCAGCGGCGAGATGAAGGCCGACAGCAGGTAGCCGTGGGCCATGTGCAGTTCCAGCATGTCGAAGCCGCAGCGGTCGGCCATCTCGGCGGAGGCCACGAACTGGTCGCGCACGGCGTCCATCTCGGCGCGGCTCATCGCCTTCGGCACCTGGTGCCTGTCCGACCAGGCGACCGCCGAGGGGCCGAGGATTTCCCAGCCGCCGTCCTCGAGCGGCATGCCGTCGTCCTCCCACGGCACCTGCACCGATGCCTTCGGGCCGGCGTGGCCGATCTGGGCGCAGATCTTCGCCTCGGTCTCGCGGTGGACGAACTGGACGGTGCGCGTCCACGCCGCCTCGTGCTCGGGCGCGTAGAAGCCGGGGCAGCCCGGCGTGATGCGGCCCTCCGGCGACACGCAGGTCATCTCGATATAGACCAGCCCGGCGCCGCCCTTGGCGCGTTCGCAGTAATGGACGAAATGCCAGTCGGTCGGCGTGCCGTCGATTGCCCGGTACTGCGCCATCGGCGAGACGACGACGCGGTTCTTCAGCTCCATGCCGCGCAGCCGGAACGGCGCGAACATCGGCGGCCGGTTGGCGTTGGCGGCCGCCCCCGCCTCGCGCTGGAACCAGCTTTCGGCGTCGCCCAGCCAGTCGGCGTCGCGCAGCCGGAGATTCTCGTGGGAAATGCGCTGCGAGCGCGTCAGCAGCGAATAGGTGAACTGGATCGGGTCGAGATGCAGATAGCGTTCGACGTCCTCGAACCATTCCAGCGAATTGCGCGCCGCCGACTGCAGTTTCAGCACCTCGGTGCGCCGCGCGTCCTCGTATTTGTCGAACGCGGCGGCGAGCGTTGCTTCCGAATGCACGTAGTCGGCCAGCGCGATCGCGGATTCCATCGCCAGCTTGGTGCCCGAGCCGATCGAGAAATGCGCGGAGGCGGCCGCGTCGCCCATCAGCGCCAGGTTTTCGTGCGACCAGCGCTCGCACAGCACGCGCGGGAAGTTGATCCAGGCCGAACCGCGGATGTGATGGGCGTTCGACATCAGCGGATGCCCGCCGAGATGCTTCTCGAAGATCCTCTCGCAGGTGGCGATCGACTCTTCCTTGCTCATCCGGCCAAAGCCGAATTTCTCCCACGTCTCCTCGGAACACTCGACGATGAAGGTCGCGGTGTCGGCGTCGAACTGGTAGGCGTGCGCCCACACCCAGCCGTGCTCGGTCTCCTCGAAGATGAAGGTGAAGGCGTCGTCGAACTTCTGGTGGGTGCCCAGCCAGACGAACTTGCACTTCCTGATCTCGATGTCGGGCCTGAACACGTCGGCGAAGGCCGCGCGGCTCTTCGAGTTCAGCCCGTCGGCGGCCAGCACCAGGTCGTGGCTCTTCATGAACGGCTCGGGATCGTCGATCTCGTGCTGGAATTCGAGATCGACGCCGAGTTCGCGGGCGCGCTCCTGCAGGATCAGCAGCAGCTTCATGCGGCCGATGCCGCAAAAGCCGTGGCCGGTCGAAAGCGTCTTGGCGCCGCGATAATGGACCGCGATGTCGTCCCAGTAGGCGAAGTTCTCGCGGATCTCGGCCGCGCTCTTGGCGTCGTTTTCCGCCAGGTTGTCGAGCGTCTCGTCCGACAGCACCACACCCCAGCCGAACGTGTCGTCCGAACGGTTGCGCTCGTAGACGGTGACCTCGTGGCGCGGGTCGCGCAGCTTCATCGAGATGGCGAAATACAGCCCCGCGGGCCCGCCACCCAGAACCGCGACTTTCATCGGTTCGTGCATCGCGCTTTCCTTCTCCCACGCTCAGCCTCGCACCGGACGGAAAATATTTCAAGCATGAAATTTTTGGGATTGAAGGATTTGACGTCATCCTCCTGAGGGAGGGAAAGCGCCGCGACACCCTTGGCCGCCATCGCGGCAACGGTTATGGAGGCGCGGACACGGGAAACCACGCATGATCTTCCACCGCATCACCGACTGGAACGACGCCTACGCCAACGGCGCCAACATTCCGCATGGCGAGCGCTGGCCGGACGCCTGGGTGGCGCCGGCGAAACAGTTCCGCGACGAGATGGCGGCCAGCGGATGCGCCCGGCTGGACCTCGAATACGGTCCGGCCCCGCGCAACCGGTTCGACCTGTTCCTGCCGCGCGAGGAGCCGAAGGGGCTGGTCGTGTTCGTCCACGGCGGGTTCTGGCGCGCCTTCGACAAGAGTTTCTGGTCGCATCTCGCCGCGGGTGCCGTCGGCAACGGCCACGCCGTCGCCATGCCGTCCTACACGCTCTGCCCGGAAAACCGCGTTTCAGGGATCACGCGGGAAGTAGGCGCCGCGATCGAGAAAGCCGCGGGCATGGTCGACGGGCCGATCCGCCTCACCGGCCACTCGGCCGGCGGGCATCTGGTGACGCGGATGATTTCGTCCACCTCGCCGCTCTCGGCCGGGACGCGCGCGCGCATCGCCCACGTGCTGTCGCTGTCGGGCGTCCACGATCTGCGCCCGCTGATGACGACGGCGATGAACGCCGACCTCAACATCGACGCCGAGGAGGCGCGCGCCGAAAGCCCGGTGCTGCTCGAGCCGATGGAAAACGCCCGGCTGACCTGCTGGGTGGGAGCGGCCGAACGCTCCGAGTTCGTGCGCCAGAACGCGCTGCTCGCCAACATCTGGACCGGGCTAGGGGCGGCCACCGCGGTTGTCGAGGAGCCGGACCGGCACCATTTCAATGTCATCGACGGGCTTGCCGACCCCGCCCACGCGCTGACGCGCACGCTGTTGACAGGCTGAGCGGCCAAGGCAAAGGTCGCCCGCGAAACGATCGGGGAAAGATGCGATGAGAGCCGTCTTCGTCCAGCTTCAGTGCCAGCCGGGCCGCACCTATGAGGTGGCCGACGAGCTCTACGAGCGCGAGATCGCCTCCGAGCTCTACTCGACCAGCGGCGACTACGACCTTCTGTTGAAGGTCTACATCGACGACCAGACGGATGTCGGCAAGTTCATCAACGACAACGTCGCCAACGTGCCCGGCATCGTGCGCTCGCTGACGACGCTGACCTTCAAGGCGTTCTGAGGCGGCGGACGCCGACCAGCCGCAAGCGGAGACGACGAGATGACGAAGCTCGAACGGATCGAACGGGAGATCGCGGCGCTGCCGGCCGAAGAGCTCGACCGATTCCGGGCGTGGTTCGCCGAGTTCGATGCCGCCAACTGGGATGCGCAGATCGAGGCCGACGCGAAGGCCGGCAAGCTGGACCGGCTCGCCGAACGGGCTCTCGCGGCGCACCGGCAAGGGCGGACGAAAGAGCTTTCGAGGCACTTTGCTCCGCCGGAGTTCTGGGACGCCTACGAACGGCTCCCTGAGATCGGTGCAGCGGCTTGCGGACAGGAACTTCGCCGCTGCTGAAATCCAACCCGAGGCATCCGTCCTTGCATTTCAAACGGGTTGGCGTCTTCCGCTCCGTCCGGATCGGCCTTGGGCACCGTGCGCTCGCCGTACCCGAAGGTTCTGATCTCGTCTGGTTCTGGATAGGCAGTCATGCCGAATATGACCGCCTGCTGCGCTAGGCTAAGCGATCTCTAGAAGACCTCGATCAATGTCGTCCCGGATGCGATCGCCGAACGCCGGTTCGAGGCTGCGGCGCATCGTGGCGTGCGCGGTGAGGCCCGTATTGTCGAGCACGATGTGCTCGACGCCGATCAGATCGAGCAGGCTGAACTTGGCCTCGGAAGCCACGTCGACCAGAATGTCGACGTCGCTCTCGTCGCGATTGTCGCCGCGCGCACGCGAGCCGAAGAGGGCGAGATGCTCGACACCCTCGGCCGCGAATGCGGGCCGCAACGCTTTCAGTCGCTGGATGAGCTCGTGCTTGCTGCATGAGCGCAATATAGCGCAACGGAGCGGTTCGCTCCACTCGCGCGTGGCTTCCGCCCCTACCCGACGAACGCGCGCTCGATGACGAACTGGCCGGGATTGCTGACGGAGCCTTCCTCCAGCCCCGCCTTCTCGCACAGCGCCTTGACGTCCTTGATCATGGCGAGCGAGCCGCAGATCATCACCCGGTCGGTGGCCGGGTCGAACGGCGCGACGCCGAGCTTCTCGAACAGCGCGCCGGTCTCGATCAGGTCGGTGATGCGGCCGCGGCTCGGCGATTCCTCGCGGGTCGTGGAGGCGAAATAGGTCAGCCGGTCGGCGAACTCGCCGATCAGCGGGTCCTCGCCCAGTTCCTTCACCAGCGCGTCGCCATAGGCGAGTTCGGCCACGCCGCGGCAGGTGTTGGTCAGCACGATCTCGTCGAACTTCTCGTAGGTCTCGGGATCGCGGATCAGGCTGGCGAACGGCGCGATGCCGGTGCCGGTGGCGATCATCCACAGGCGCCTGGCCGGCGTCAGCGCATCGACGACCAGCGTGCCGGTCGATTTCTGCCGCATCAGCACGGTGTCGCCGGGCTGGATCTTCTGCAGATGCTGCGTCAGCGGCCCGTCCGGCACCTTGATCGAATAGAACTCGATCTCGTCGTCCCAGTTCGGGCTGGCGATCGAATAGGCGCGGAACACCGGCTTCTCGGCGTTCGGCAGGCCGATCATCACGAACTCGCCGGAGCGGAAGCGGAAACTCTGCGGCCTGGTGATGCGGAAGGAGAACAGCCGGTCGGTGTAGTGCTTCACCGACACCACCTTCTCGGCGAACACGCCGGCCGGAATCGGGAATTCGGCGGGGCGCTCGGCCTCGATCGTGTCGGCCATCGTGCGGGCGGACGTCTCGTCCATCGTCAAGCCTCTCGCGTTTCGGCCTCAAGCCGGATTGATGGAACCGGTATCGCCCGCGCTCGCGGCATCGCCCGGCGCTCTGGACAGGCGCCCCGGCGGGCGGGCAATCTGGCGGGCCGGCCGAGCGTCGCCGGCGCGCCCTCGGCAGGGATGCCATTGCACGGTGAATTTATTAGTATACAAATGATTTTCGGGTCAAGGCGCGGGCGCGGATCGGCATTCCAAATCCACCCGCTCCGGCAGGTCGAACGTTGCGGAATTCGCGCATGAACGAGAACGGCGCCGCCAGCGGGGGATATGTGACGGCCGGCATCGACGTCGGCGGCACCTTCACCGACCTCATTCTGGTCGACGGCGGCGACGGGGGCCGGGTGCACATCGCCAAGACGCCGACCACGCCCGACAACCAGGCGCACGGCGTCGTCGCGGCACTGGCCGCGACCGGCTTTCCCGTCGAGAAGATCGACCTCATCGTCCATGGCACCACCACGACCACCAATGCCGTGCTCGAGCGCCGCCTCGCCCGCACCGGGCTGATCACCACGCGCGGCTTCCGCGACGTGCTGGAGCTCGGCCGGCGAACCCGCCCCCGCCCCTATGGCATGACCGGCACCTTCGTGCCCTTGATCGAGCGCAATCTCAGGCTGGAGGTTTCCGAGCGGCTGGAGGCCTCGGGCCGCGTCCGGACGCCGCTCGCCGAGGACGAGGTGCGCGATGCCGTGCGCCGGCTTCTGGCCGCCGGCTGCGAGTCGCTGGTCATCCACTTCCTGCACGCCTACGCAAATCCGGCCCACGAGAAGCGCGCGGCCGAAATCGCTGCGGAAATCTGGCCCAACGACCAGATCACCACCGGCCACTCGCTGCTGTCGGAGGCGCGCGAGTTCGAGCGCGGCGTGACGGCCGCCGTCAACGCCTCGGTGCAGCCGATCCTGAAGCGCTACGTCGCCCGTCTTGCCGACGAATTGTCGGCGCGCGGCTACCGCCGCGATTTTCTCGTCATGAACGGCAATGGCGGCATGATCTCGGCGCGCTTCGTCGCGCAGGAGGCGGCCAAGACGGTGATGTCCGGCCCCGCCTCCGGCGTCATGGCGGCCGCCTACACGGCGCGCCGCGCCGGCTTCGCCAACGTCGTCACCTACGACATGGGCGGCACCTCGACCGACGTGGCGCTGGTCAGGAACGCCCAGCCGGCGGTCAGCCACGAGATCGAGATCGAATACGCGATGCCGATCCACGTGCCGATGGTCGACGTCCACACGGTCGGCGCGGGCGGTGGCTCGATCGCCCGGCTCGACGAATCCGGCCTGATCCGCGTCGGGCCGGAAAGTGCCGGCGCGGTGCCCGGGCCGATCTGCTACGGGCGCGGCGGCACCGAGCCGACGATCTCCGACGCCAATCTCGTGCTCGGCAGGCTCAACCCGAAGAAGCTGCTGTCGGTCGACAACCCCGTCACAGTCGAGGAGGTCGAAAGGATCTTCGCCGACAAGATCGGCGCGCGCACCGGGCTCGACGGCGCTGAGGCGGCCGGCGCGGTGCTGAAGCTGGTCAACGTTCACATGGCGGGCGCGGTGCGCATGGTGTCGCTGTCGAAGGGCCACGACCCGCGCGATTTTTCGCTGTTCGCCTTCGGCGGCGCCGGGCCGCTGCACGCCGCATCGCTCGCCCGCGAACTCGCCATCCCGCGCGTCATCGTGCCGGCACGCCCGGGGATCACCAACGCCCTCGGCTGCGTGGTGGCGGACCTTCGGCACGATTTCGTGCGGACCGTCAACCAGCCGGTCGCAGCCCTCGACGAGGCAAGCCTGCGCGACATCCTCGAAGCACAGCGGACGGCCGGTCTCGAACAGATCGGCAAGGAGGCGGTGAAGCCCGAAAAGATCGAATTCGTGCACACCGCCGACATGCAGTTCATCGGCCAGACCCATCTCATCAACGTCGCCCTGCCCTCGCCGGAGGTCAGCCGCGAGGAGCTGCAGCGCCTGTTCGAAAAGGCCTATTTCGCGCGCTTCCGGGTCGAGCTGCCGGAAATCCGCGCCATGCTGGTCAACCTCAACACGTCGGTGATCGGCACGCGCTCGGCACTCGACCTGTCGACGCTGATCGACCCGGCCGGCCGCGCGGAAACGCTCGCCGACGCGCTGGTCGAGACCCGCCCGGTCTGGTTCGAGGCCGGCGGCTTCCAGGACACGCCGGTCTATTCACGCGAGAAACTGCCGCTCGAGGCCGAGGTCCACGGCCCGGCGATCCTGGAACAGATGGACGCCACCACGGTGATGGAGCCCGGCGACCGCGCCACCTCCGACGCCGACGGCAATCTGATCATCGAGATTGGAAAGAGGGAGTGATGGAGCGGGCGCTCACGCCTCGTAGTCGACGTCTCCGTCGTCGTGAATATCCGGGTCGCGTTGCCTGCCGTGGCGCATGTTCAGGACGTGAACCTCGCCGTTCCGCAGTTCGTAGTCGAGGATGTAGTCGCCCATGACGAGCCGGCGCAGGCCACGCACCGGCAGCGGTTTCGCAGCACCGGCGTGCGGATGTTCGGAAAGCAGCCGGCTTGCTTCCTTCAACCTGTCGGAAAGGCGCGGGAAGGCGGTGGTGCTGTGCTTGTCGAGATAGTGTCTTTCGGACCTCAGGAAGTCCCTGACGCGGGCCGAAAAGACGACCTTCGTCACGCGGCCGCGTCCTTGCCGTCACGGCCGGCCTGGTTGAGCAACTCGTCCAGCCCGTACGCCTCGCCGCGCGCGATCTGTTCGCGCCCTTCGGCGGCATCGATGATGTCGCGCCCTTCGGCCGCCAGATACGCCTTCATCGCCCGCACCATCACCCAGCTGCGGCTGCGCTCGGTGATTTCGGCGATGCGCTCGATCTCGGCGAGAATGTCTCGCGGGATGCGCAGCGCAACCGGATCTGAGAGATTCTTCAGATTCGACATCGCTTTTTCTCCTGTTGTCATACAGCGTATAACAACCGGGCTCGTCGGCCAAGCCCGGCCAATACCGCTCGCCCGTTCGGAGTAACCGCATGACCGCCCCGCTCGACGCCATCACGCTGTCCGTCATCGAGGCCGGCCTCGGCCAGGTCTGCGACGAGATGGACCTGGCGTTTTCGCGCGCCGCCTTCTCGCCGGTGATCGCGGAGGCCAACGACCGCTCCGACGGCATCTACGCGGCCGAGGACGGCGCGCTGATCGCCCAGGGGCTCGGCGGCCTGCCGGTGTTCGTCGGCGTCATGCAGTATTCCACCGCGACCATCATCGAGATGATCCGCGACGGCCGCGCCCAGCCGCCGGAGCCGGGCGACATCTACATCGTCAACGACCCCTATCTCGGCGGCACGCATCTGATGGACGTGCGCTTCGCCATGCCGGTCTGGCGCGGCGGCGAGATATTCTGCTGGATGTCCAACACCGGCCACTGGCCCGACATCGGCGGTTCGGTGCCCGGCGGCTTTTCGGCCTCGGCCACGGCGGTCGAGCAGGAGGGGCTGCGCCTGCCGCCGGTGAAGCTGTTCAAGCGGGGAAAACTCGATCCCGAGATCTACGCCATCATCACCTCCAACATCCGCATCGCCGACCAGCGCATCGGCGACATCCGCGCCCAGGCGGCCGCGCTCCAGGTCGGCGAGGACCGGCTGTCGGAGTTGCTCGACCGCTACGGCGACGACACGGTGAAACAGGCGATCGCCGAGCTGCGCCGCCGCGCCGCCGAGGAGATGCGCGCCCGCATCGCCAAGATCCCGGACGGCGTCTACCGCTCGGTCGCCCATGTCGATTCGGACGGCGTCGTGAACGAGCCGCTGGCGATCCGGCTGGCGGTGGAGAAGGCGGGCGACACGCTGACCTTCGACTTTTCCGGCTCAAGCGCGCCGTGCGCCGGACCGATGAATTCGGTGCTCGCCACCACCCATTCCTCGGTCTACCTGGCGATGCGCCACATCTTTCCGGACGTGCCGCTTTCGGCCGGCGCCTTCGAGCCGCTGGTGATCAGGCGCCCGGAAGGCACCTTCCTCGACGCGCGCTATCCCCGCCCCGTCTCGGGCTGCGCGGCGGAGGTGTCGCAGCGCATCGCCGAAGCCGTGTTCGCCGCCCTGGTCGAGGCGCTGCCCGACCGGGTGACGGCCGCGCCCGCCGGCTCGTCCGGCAATTTCGCGCTCGGCGGCCACGACCCGGCGAAGAACCGCGACTTCGTCATGTACCAGCTGTCAGGTGGCGGCTACGGCGGCAACGCGGCGACCGACGGGCTCACCAACGGCTGCTCGACCATCGGCATCTCGAAGTCGCCGCCGGTCGAGATCATGGAACAGGCCTATCCGGTGCTCTACCGGCACTACGCGCTGCGCGAGGGTTCGGGCGGCGCCGGCGAGCACCGCGGCGGCTTCGGGCTGTCCTACGAGATCGAGCTGTTGCGTGGCGATGCCCGCGCCTCCTTCGTCATGGATCACGGCCGGTTCGGGCCGCAGGGCGCGCTCGGCGGCGCCGACGGCGCGGTCAACGAGGTCACCGTCTTCCGCGACGGCGAAGCGCACGTGCCCGAGCACCTGTCGAAGGAGCAGGACATTCCGCTGAAGGCCGGCGACCGGGTGCGCGTCGGCACGCCCGGCGGCGGCGGCTTCGGCGACCCGTTCGCGCGTCCGCCGGCAAAGAGTGCTTTCCGACGTCCGCCAGGGCTACTACACGCCGGACGAGGCGGCGGAAAAGTTCGGCGTCGTCATCCGCGAGGGCGCGGTCGACGAGGCCGCGACGGCGGAGCTGCGGGCACGCTAGGTCGCCGCGGCGCTGCCGCGCGCCAGTCCCTCCCCAGGGGAGGGTGGATCGAGCGAAGCGACGGGACGGGTGGGGTAGCCTCGGCCGTGCTCGACGTGAATGTCGTGACGTAGAAAGCAGGCCGCGCCCTTCTGACGACCCCACCCCGATCCGCTGATGCGGATCGACCCTCCCCTCAAGGGGGAGGGCGGCGCCGGCGCTATCTCTCCCCTTGCGGGAGAGAAAGTCTTTTCCTGCGTTTGCGAGCGGGCTTGTCCCCGAGCAAATGCTTGGAAAAGACCAGAGAGGGGATTTGAAGCGCGAATGCATTTCCCCCTCTCCGTCTCGGGCTTCGCCCTCGACAGCCCTCCGCTTGGGCTCCGGGCGTTCGTTCGCTTCGAAAGCCAAATCATTGGCTTTCGATCCGCTACGCGGACCGCTCCTCACCCCCTGAAGGGGCGAGGAAAGGCGCGCGCCTTGGCCGGCGCGCCCGCCGACAGACCAAAAGAAAAGGGCGCGGCTTCGAAAAGCCGCGCCCATGGCGGTAGTCCGCGGAGGACGGGGAGGAAGAAGACTACCAGCCGAAGACGAAGGTGGCGCCGGTGCCGCCATTGCCGTTCTGCACGGCGTGGGCTTGCGAATTGTCGCCGAACTGGAACAGGCCGTAGGCGTTGCCGTTGCCGTTCTGCTCGAGCGTGCCGACATGGCCGTCGCCCTCCTGCGCCACGACGCCGAGATTGCCCGAGCCGTGCTGGGCGAGCCCCGCCGAATTGCCGTGGCCGTTCTGGCGGATGCCGCCGTTCTTGATGTTGTTGACGATCGCGTAGATGCCGAGCCCCATGCGCATCGCCTGCTCCTGGTCGGCGTCCTGCGGGGCGATGTCGATGGCGATCTGGCCGGCGGCGGCGGGCGTGGCGATCACGGCCGGGGCGGCGAGCGCGGCGGTGCCGATCATGGCGGCGGCAAGCGTGGACTTGATGCTGGTGCGGGTCATTTCGGTTCTCCTCTGGCTCTGGTTTTTCGCGACGGCGGCTTTTCGTCCGACCGTTGAGGAGAGTTTCGCAGCGCCGCGCTGAACCGACCTGGAACCGGGCATTTAGGTTGCGTTCATTGAAGCCGGGGCCTCGGAAGGGGTGAGAAGCCGGCCGACATCCGGCAGGAAAGGGCGTTGGCGCCGCCCCTCACCTGCCTGCCGGCATCCTCTCCCCGCACGCGGGGAGAGGAAGGTTGGCCGCAGCCGTCCCGCTTCCCGAACCGAAGGCCACCCACGTCATCAGTTCAGGGTGTGCCGCTTTCGGGTCGCCGCGACATCCCCGTTCGTCGAAGGTGAAGACGCCCGCAGCGCGAACGCTGACGATCTGGCGCGGCACAGGCGAAGGCGGTCTTCTCCCCGCGGGCGGGGAGAAGTGCCCGGCAGGGCGATGAGGGGCAGCGGCGATATCGAGTAAGGCGGGCGCCGACGCCCGACCAGTTCCGAAAAAGCAAAAGCCCCGGGGAATTTTCCCGGGGCCTTTTGTGAGGCGCAGTCTGCGTCGGCGATCAGATGTTGCCGCCGGCCGTGTCGGCGCAGCGCGCGGAATGCCCGCCGCCGCTGACCTCGAGCGTCACGTCATAATAGCCGCCGGCGTTGACGGTGACGCGGCCGAGCGTCACGTCCTCGCCCGCCGAGGCGGAGAACTCGCCGCCCTGGTTGATGGTCGAGGACCCGCCGCCGGAGCCGCCGGAGATTTTCAGCCTGTAGCTGCCGCTCATGTCGCTGTCGGCGGTGGCGACGCCCTGCAGCGTCAGCATGCCGCCGGAGACCTGCTGGCGGATTTCGCAGGACAGCGGGCCGCTCTTTACCTGCGAGGCGGCCGAGGCCGCGGCGACGCCGGCGATGCCCGCCGTCACCAGGACGGCCGGGGCGGCGCGGGCAAGGAATCTGCTGGTGGAAAACATCTTCTCGTCTCCTTCGATGAGGATTGAAGCGGGCTCGGCCGGGTCGCGCCTGGCGCGCCCCGGCCGGCCGTGGATCTGGTGAAGCCGCGCTTACGGGCAGGCCTGGACGAAGGCGGCGACGTTGCCGCTGCCGTTCTGGCTGACATTGGCGTCGCAGCCGTTTCCGACCTGCACGCCAGCGGCGATGTTGCCGTTGCCGTCCTGCGTGACGATGGCGTTGTGGTGGCCGCCGAACTGGCCGACGCCGGCCTGGTTGTTGTGGCCGTTCTGCCAGGTGTCGGCGTAGTTGTCGTGGCCTTCCTGGCCGACGGCCGAGACGTTGTGGCTGCCCCACTGGTCGGCGACCGAGGTGTTGAAGGCGCCGTTCTGGAACACGCCGATCGTGTTGTGCCAGCCGGACTGGCCGCCGCCGGCGGCGTTGGCGAAGCCGTGCTGTTCGATGAAGACGTCGTTGGCGAAGGCCGGGACCGACGAGACGCCGACGAGAGCGGCGATGGTGGTGGCGATGAAGAACTTGCGGGTCATTTTCTCTCTCCTCTGGGTGGTTCGTGCGGGTCAGTTCCGCGTTGACAGGGAGAGTTCTAGGAGGCCGCCGCGGAACCCGGCCTGAACCGGGCGTTCAGAAACCGTTCACGCGACGATTTTTTTTCAGAGGGTGCTTTTCAGCCGAGCTTGGCGAGCAGCCGGCGCAGCGTCGCGGCCTCGCGCGCGGTGAGCGGGGCCAGCGTCTCGGCGGTGATGTCGCGGGCCAGAGGCAGCAGCGCCTCGACGACGGCCGCACCGTCCCCGGTCAGGCTGACGACCAGCCGCCTCTTGTCCTCGGCGTGGCTGTCGAGCCGCACCAGTCCGCGCGCCTTCAGCCGGTCGATGACGCCCTTGATGGTGGCCGCGTCCATGGCGATCAGCTGGCCGAGCTGGTTCTGCGAGGTCGCGCCGACCTCGGCCAGCCGGGCAAGCGTGGCAAATTGCGGCGGGGTCAGGTCGGAGATCAGCCGCGAGAAGATCGAAAGATGCCGCTGGTTGGCCTTTCGGAGCAGAAAGCCGACCTGCTCGTCGAGCCGGTAGCCGTCCGCCGCCTCTCTTTCGCCTCGACGGCGCGCAGCCCGGCCTGTGCCGCGCTCATCGCAGCCCGTCCTCGCCCTTCACCTGCCAGGCCTCCAGCCCGCCCATGCGCGAATGGATGCGCGGGCCGACCGACATGGCCAGCACGAACAGGATCTCGTCGGGGCGCGGCCCGTCGGGCGCGGACACGGTGATGGCGTCGAAATGGCTCCTGACATAGGCGGCGTTGGCGTGGCCGAGCGGCACGTCGAGGCTGGCGCCGAAGCCGCCGACCTTCATCGCCGACGGCACGATGGCCTTGGAGGCACCGAGCTTTTCCCGCATCGCGTAACCGCCCGGCACGTGCCACAGCGCGCCGTGCTCGATCTCGCCGGCGGTGCCGACGATGGCGCCCTTGCCGTAGCCGTCTATTCTTTGCGCGTCGCCGCCGAGTGCGGCGATCAGCCGGCCGGTCAGCTCCCTGCCCAGCGGCTTCAGATCCTCCATCGCCGGCTGCAGCTCCTCGACGAATTTGCCCGCGAACGGGTTTTTCACCAGCGCCATCGCCGCCGCGCGACGGCGCGGCGTCTCTGCCGGCTCGCCGCCGTCGTGGAAGATTTCTTCGGAAAACACCGCGATCTTGCGGACCGGAAATTCAGGCATTGCTCAGGTCTCCTCCCTGATGTGGAGGACGGATGCCCCCTCCACCATGCTTCGCATGGTCCCCCTCCCCCGCTTCGCAGGGGAGGATTTTTGGTTGCGGCCGTCCGAGGCGTTGATCCTCCCCCGTTCACGGGGGAGGGGGACCGCCGGAGGCGGTGGAGGGGGCCGATGATCGACCGCCATCTCCAGTCCCCCGCACACCCTGCTGTCGCCGGAAAGAAACAGCGCCGCCGCCTCGATCAGACCGTTTCGGCGCATGACCTCCGCCACCGCCAGCCCGGCATCGAGTGCGGACAGCAATCTCGGCCGCCGTCAGCGCCCCGACTTCCTGCGTCACCAGCCGGTCGCCGAGATCGCTGTCCGGGTCGATGTCGCTCGCCGGCACGCGTGCAACATTGCCGGATGGCCCGGCAGGTCGACGGCGTTGGCGATCAGCGTCGCCGCGACGTCCGCCGACGCGGCGTCGCGCGCCAGCACGGTGACGGCGTCGGCGATGCCCAGCGAATGCGAGCGGCCGCGCCAGCCGCTGGTCGCCACGCCGCGCACCGGCGAATTTTCCGCCACGGTCACCCGGTCGGCGAAACCATGCCCGGTACCGGCGATCGCCAGCCGCATTTCCGCGCCGCTCGCCAGGAAGAGCGCGATGTCGCCGCCGTCGTTGACATAGGCCTTCTCGAGATCGCGCCCCGCGACCATCGCTTCCAGCACCTCGTCGGCAACGGCGCCGGCGACGGCCGCCATCGGCGTCACGAATTCTTTTTCATCCGCGCCGTGCCGGCAGGCCGCCTGCTCCATGCGCCGCGCCGTCCGCCCTGCAAAAGCGCGGGGAACGCCGCCGGATGGCCGCCGCAGCTCCGGCAGTTCGGCAACAAGCTCCTCCAGTATCGTGCGAAACCGGGCCGCCGCCTGCGCATATGCCGCGCGGCACTCGGCCTCGGCCCCGAAGGCCTCGACGATCAGGTCGATCGGCCCGTGGTTCATGTGCAGCCGCCGGCCGTCGGGCAGAAACGCGATCTGCGGGCCGCTCATTCCGCGCCCCGGCGAAGCTGCGCCAGCAGCGGAAAGACGTTGCCGCGCGGCGCCGGCTCGGAGCGGCGGTCGTTGTAATATTCGCCGCCCTTTTCCAGCACGTCGTCCACCGTCCTGATCTCGGCCTCGTAGCCGCCGAGCGCGACATAGGCGTCGCGGCGCATGGTGAACTCGATCGGCGCCACCAGTGCCGGCGTCGGCACGTAGCCGAAGGCGTTGTCGGGCAGCCGCGTCACGTCGACCATCAGCGTGATGCCGCCGCCCGGCCACACATAGGCGGGCGCGCCGCCGACGGTGACGTAGGTTTCCAGCCGGTGCACCGAGCGGGTGAGATTGACCGGGTTCTCGGTCACGCCGGCCCGCAAGGATCCGCCCGCCCCGCCCATGAACAGAACCGAGCACAGCGCCGGCTCGCAATTGTCCTCGATCAGGTCGACCGATTTCCTCAGGCGATCCGGAAACGGCCTTTCGACCGGCTTCAGCTCGTCGTCGAGCTCGTAATAGGCGAACTGCTCGCCTGTGGTCGAAACCATCAGCAGCGACAGGCCGGGCCGCGCCCCCTTCTTCGCGTTCCAGTCGCCGAGGATTTCCAGCGGATCGGAAATCCGCGTCCCGCCCCAGCCGAGGCCGGGCTCCGAGACCTTGAAGTAGCGCCCGGGCGTCGAGCGCCGGCCCAAAATCTTGATGCCGGTGTCCTCCCAGCCGAGCACCTTGCCGGCCTGGTGCTCCGAGACCACGCCGGTGATGTGGTCGTCCACAACCACCACCTCGTCGACCAGCCCGCGCCACTGCGCGGCGAACATGCCGATCGTCGCCGAGCCGCAGCCGACCCGCATGCGGTGCTCCTGCTTGCCGTCGATCACAGGTGCTGCGCCGGCCTGCACCAGGACCTGCGAGCCGCCGTCGACCGTCAGCTCCACCGCCTGCTTGTTGACCAGCGCCAGCATGGCGTCGCAGGTGGCGCGCCCCTCCTGCTTGGAGCCGCCGGTCAGGTGCGCGACGCCGCCGAGCGACAGCATCTGCGAACCGTATTCGCCGGTGGTGACATGGCCGATCGCCTCGCCGCCCGCCCGCACGGTCGCGGCCTCGTCGCCGATGTGGCGGTCGGTGTCGATCTTCACCTTCACGCCACAGTAGGAAAAAATACCTTCCGTCACCACGGTGACCAGATCGACGCCCTCGACCTCCTGGGAAACGATGAAGGGCGCCGGCTTGTAGTCGGGATAGGTGGTGCCCGCGCCGATCGCGGAGACGAAACGGCGGTCGGTGTTGACCGGGTTGCCGTCCCATTCGTCCGGGCCTTCGAGGAACGGCACCAGCGCACCGCCTTCGGCCTCGCGGTGCTCCAGTATGGTGACGGGATCGCAGCGCACGATCTTCGCGCCGAAATTGCCGTAGCGGTCGCAGGCGCCGGTGCGGCCCTCGGCGATGTAGCACATCACCGGGCAGGCGTCGCAGCGCAGCTTTTCGCCCTGGCTTTTCGCGCCGGGCTCGCGCGTCTCGAAACGTTCGGAGAGTTCGCTCATGGCGTGACCATCACCGCCCCGCCTCCCTTGTCGCCGCCAGCACGCGGTCGGGTGTCGCCGGCAGTTGCCGCACGAGCGCGCCGGTGGCGTGCCTGATCGCGTTGAGGATTGCCGGCGCCGTCGGGATCAGCACGTGCTCGCCCAGCCCCTTGGCGCCGAACGGGCCTTCGGGATCGGGCACCTCGACCAGGATCGACTCGATCTCCGGCACGTCGCCGATCGTCGGGATCAGATAGTCGTGCAAGTTCTCGGTGCGACCCGGCACATAGTCCTCCATCAGCGCCATGCCGATGCCCTGCGCGATACCGCCCTCGATCTGGCCTTCGACCAGCAGCGGATTGACGGCGCGGCCGACATCGTGCGCCGCCGTGATCTTTTTCAGCTTCACCGTGCCCAGCCGCATGTCGACGTCGAGCTCCACCACCTGCGCGCCCCAGCCATAGACCGCGTAGGGCCTGCCCTGCCCGTCGGCATCCAGCGGCTGCGTCGGCGGATCGTAGCTTTCCTCCGCGCCGAAGACGAAGCCGTTGCCGTCTTCCGGCAGGTCGGCCAGCGCGACGCGGCGGCTGGCCTCGCCCTCGCGCACCACCAGCGCGCCGTCCTCCAGCGCGATCTCCGCCGCGTCCGAGACATTGGCGAAGCGCAGTATCTTTTCGCGCAGCGCGCGCCCCGAAAGCTCCGCCGCCTTGCCGGAAATGTAGGTCTGGCGCGAGCCCGACGTCTTGCCGGCATCGGGCGTCACGGCCGTGTCGCCGCCGACGAAGTCGAAATCGTCCAGCGGCAGGCCCAACGCCTCGGCGCAGATCTGCGGGATCACCGTGTTCGAGCCCTGGCCGATGTCGACCGCGCCCTGGTGCATCAGCACGCGGCCCTCTGGCGTGATGCCGACCTTGATGGTCGAGGGGTTCGGAATGCCGGTATTGCCGCAGCCGTACCAGCACGACGCCACTCCGACGCCGCGCCTCACCACGCCGTTGCCGGCGTTGATCTTCTCGGCCTCGCCGAGCGCGCGGGTCCATGCCTCGCCCAGCGCCTCGAGGCAGGCGGCAATGCCGATCCCCTCCTCCATCACCTGGCCGCACACGGTCGGCTGGCCGTTCCTCAGCGCGTTGTCGAGCCGGAATTGCAGCCGGTCGATGCCGAGCTTGTCGGCGAGTTCGTCGTAGAGCGTCTCCTGCATGATCGTGGCCTGCGGCACGCCGAAGCCGCGAAACGCACCGGAGACCGGACCGTTGGTGTGGATCGCCCGCGCGCTCGCCCGATAGGCCGGCGTGAAATATGGCCCCGAGGCGTGCACCGGCACGCGGGTCGCCACCGTCGGGCCCCAGCTCGCATAGGCGCCGGTGTTGAAGTCGCCCTCGAACACCATGCCGGTGATACGGCCGTCGGCATCCGCGCCGATTGTCGCCCGCATGGCCGCCGGGTGGCGCTTGGTGGTCGAGGCCATGGAGTCGCCGCGCGTGTAGGCGAGTGCCGCCGGCCGTCCGGTCTTCAGCGCCACCAGCCCGATCAGCGGCTGCAGCGAAATGTCGAGCTTGGAGCCGAAGCCGCCGCCGGTCGCCGTCGGCACGATGCGCACCTTCTGCGCCGGCAGGCCGAGCAGCGTCGCGGTGTCGTCGCGGTCCATGATCGGCGCCTGCGTGCAAGCGCGGATCACCAGCGTGTCGCCGTCCATCTCGGCGTAGCCGGCCTCGGGCTCGACATAGGCATGTTCGACATAGGCCGTCTCGATCGACCCGGTGACGGTCGCGGCCGAAGCGGCAAGTGCCGCATCGGCATCGCCGCGGCGCACGACGCCCTCGGTCAGTACGTTGTCAGGCCGGCCCTCGTGCAGGTCGGCGAAACCGTTGCCGTTGGCCTGCTTCGGCCACAGCGCATGCGGCAGCTCGCGCCAGGTCACCGGGAACTCCGACAGGTCGAGATCGGCGATCGCGGCGCGCTCGCCGGCGACGATTGCGACCGCCTCACCCCTGAAGCGCGCCCTGCCCTCGGCCAGCGCGGGCTGGTCGGCAAACGGCGGGATGACGCCGAAGCGGTTCGTTCCCGGCAGGTCGGCGGCGGTGTAGACGGCCACCAGCCCGGGATGGTCGGCGACGAATTTCTCGAGGTCGCCGAAGGAGAATTCGGCGTGCCAGTGCGGCGAGCGGATCACCGCCACCAGCAGCGCATCGGCCGGCCAGCCATCGGCGCCGAATTTTTCTTCGCCCGTCACCTTCGGGCGCCCGTCGAGACGGGGGATCGCAAGTCCGACCGGCCCGCCCCTCTCAAGGGAAGAGGGGGGTGGAAGACGCGCTCGGCGCCGGCATTCGCATCCATCACCGCGGCGACGATCTTCCTGTATCCCGTGCAGCGGCACAGCACGCCGCCGAGCGCCTCGTTGACGGCTTCCTCGCTCGGCTGCGGGCTCGCGCTCCAGAAGCGCTGTCGCCGCCATCAGGAAAGCCCGGCGTGCAGATGCCGCACTGCGCCGCGCCATGGCGCAGGAAACTCTCCTGCAGCGCCGACAGCGCGCCGTTGGCCAGCCCCTCGACGGTGCGGATTTCAGCACCCGTGGCACTCGCCGCGGGCATCAGGCAGGCGCAGACCGGCTCGCCGTCGACCAGCACGGTGCAGGCGCCGCAATCGCCGGCGTCGCAGCCGACCTTGGTGCCGGTGAGGCCGAGATCGTCGCGCAGCACGGCGGAAAGCCGCGCCACCGGCGAGGTCTCGACGGTCACCGCCTTGCCGTTGACGCGCAGCGCGATCGTTTCGGCCGCGACACTCATGGGCGGCCGCCCCGATGCTTGCCGGTCTGACGAGACGCCGATTTCACCCCACCCGGCCCTTCGGGCCACCCTCCCCGTCGAGGGGAGGGAGCGGAGCCTTTCGGCAGACGCCCGTGCGTTGGGCTGCGTGGACGACCTTCCGGCTTGCTCAGGAGAGACCGGCTTCCGACCGCTCCCAAGGGCATCTGAGAGGGCGCATCGATCGAAGCCGCCCTCCTCCCCCTCGACGGGGGAGGTGCCGAGTGAAACGAGGCGGAGGGGGTGCCTTGGACAGTTCACCCCACCCGGCCCTTCGGGCCACCCCCCCCGTCGAGGGGAGGGAGCGGTGCCCGGCCGCGGCCTCCAACGTGATCGTGCTCATGCGGCGATCTCCCGCGCGTCCCCGCCGGTCAGTTCCAGGATCGAGCGCATGACGATCTCGCGCGCCGCCTCGCGGCGGTAGCCGGCGGAGGCGCGGACGTCGTCGATCGGCGACAGCTCGTCGAAATGCTCTGCCAGCACGCGCTCGGCCAGCGTTCCGTCCGCCTTCTGCCCGACGAGTGCTTCTTCGAGCGCCGGCAGGCGCTGCGCCACCGCCGAACAGGCGCCGACCGCAACGGCGGCCCTCGACACCCTGCCGTCGACGTCCGTGGCGATCCGGACTGCCGTCATGGCGATCGAGATGACCAGGTATTTGCGCGCACCGAGCTTCAGGAAATGCGAGCGGCCGGCCGACGATGCCTCGGGAATGCGCACCGACACCACCAGCTCGTCGGGTTTGCGCGCCGTCTTGCGGTTGCCGAGGATGAAGTCTTCCAGCGCCAGCCGCCGCGTGCCTGCGGCCGAGGCGAGCTCGACTTGCGCGTCCAGCGCCAGCAATGGCGGCACGCCGTCGGCCGCCGGCGAGGCGTTGCACAGATTGCCGGCGACCGTGCCGGCGTTCTGGATCTGCACCGAGCCGACCTCGCGCGCGGCGAGCTTCAGCGCGTCGAAGGCGGGCGGCAGGTCGGCCCGCAGCACGTCGGTCCAGCTGGTGCGCGCGCCGATGATGATGTCGCCGTCGCTCCGCGAAATGCCGCGCAGTTCGGAAAGCCCGTTCAGGTCGAGCACGTCGTCGCGCAATGGTCTCGCGCCCTGGGCGGGATAGAAGTCGGTGCCGCCGGCCAGAAGACGCCATTCCCCCTGCCCGAGAAGTTCGAGCGCTTCCTTGACGGAACCGGGCTTGGCGTAGCGGACCAGGGCGAGCACTCCGGCTGGCGGGTCTTGCGAAAGGCGTCGAAAATTCGTTCGCATGCAAATGATACCAACAGGCCGGCACTTGTCAAAGCCGGGATTTCCTCCGACGCTGCGGGAAACGGCTGGCGAACCGGCAAGAAGGAGCCTGACCCACATGTCCGACACGGCGCTGATCGTCATCGACGTCCAGAACGATTTCTGTCCGGGCGGGGCGCTGGCCGTCAACGACGGCGACCAGGTGGTGCCGGTGATCAACGGGCTGGTGAAATCGTTCCGGCACGTCATCCTGACCCAGGACTGGCACCCGGCCGGCCATTCCAGCTTCGCCTCCAGCCATCCCGGCAAGGAGCCGTTCGAGACGGTCGAGATGCCTTACGGGCCGCAGACCCTGTGGCCGGACCATTGCGTGCAGGGCAGCCTGGGTGCGGAGTTCCACCCCGACCTCGAACGGACCAAGGCCGAGCTGATCGTGCGCAAGGGGTTTCGCCGCGACATCGATTCCTACTCGGCCTTCTTCGAGAACGACCACCGCACCCCCACCGGGCTCGGCGGCTACCTGAAGGAGCGCGGCATTTCCGAGGTCCACCTCGCCGGCCTGGCGACGGATTTCTGCGTCGCCTATTCGGCGCTCGACGCCGTCAAGCTCGGCTTCAGGACGACGGTCGTGATGGAGGGATGCCGGGCGATCGATCTCGGCGGATCGCTGGCGACGATGACGGAGAAGATGAACCAGGCCGGCGTGGTGCTCGACTGACGCCATCTCCCCGCAGCAGCCGGCTAAGGGTCCATCTTCGCGCGCCCGGAAAACCCGTGTTGACAGATTCGGCGCCGGCTGAGTGGCTTCTTCCCGCCAGGCGTTTGAAGAAGCGAGGCGTTCAGCGATTCAGTTTGGCCGGCACGCCTGACGCTATCCCCGCCCCGCCCTCAGCCGACGCCGACGTAATGGCGGACCATGTCCGGGTTCTCGCGCAGTCGTGAGACGGCTACCGTCTCGCGGTTGCGGCCGTTCTCGATGAAGGCGACGCGGTCGGCGACCGGCAGCACCGCGTCGACGCGCTGCTCGACGAGGATGGTCGAGACGCCGCGGCCGCGCATCGCCGCCACCGTCTCGCGGATGCGCGCGATCATCGACGGCATCAGCCCCTCCGTCGGCTCGTCGAGCAGCAGCACCGACGGTTCCAGGCAGAGCGCGCGCGCCATCGCCAGCATCTGCTGCTCGCCGCCCGAGAGCGTGCCCGAGCGCTGCGCCAGCCGCTCGCGCAGCACCGGGAAAAGCTCGAGCACGTCGTTTCTCGTCGCCGCACCCTTGCCGCGCGTCATCAGCCCGATCTCGAGATTTTCCGCGACGGTGAGTTCGGCGAACAGCCGTCTTCCCTGCGGCACGTAGGCCACACCCGCCTTCGGCACCTCGTGGGCCGGAAGTGCGGTCAGGTCGGTGTCGCCGAGCAGGATGCGCCCGGCCCGGCACGGCACCAGCCCCATGATCGCCTTCAGCGTCGTCGTCTTGCCCGCACCGTTGCGGCCGAGCAGGCACAGCACTTCGCCCTTCTTCAGCTCCAGCGACAGGCCGCGCAGCACCTGCACGTCGCCGTAGAAGCAGTCGATGGCCTCCAGCCTCAGCGCGCTATCCATCGGCCGTCCCCAGATAGGCGTGCTGGACGGCTGCGTTCTCGCGGATTTCGGCCGGCGTTCCCTCCGCCAGGATGCGGCCGGATTCCATGACGGTGATGGTGTGGGCGAGGTCCATGACAACCGGCATGTTGTGCTCGATGATGAGAACCGTCGCCTCGGCCGCGATCGCGCGCACCAGCGCCACGAAGTTCTCGATCTCGCCGTCCGACAACCCTTGAGTCGGCTCGTCGAGGATCAGCAGCCGCGGCTTCAGCGCCAGCCCCATCGCCACTTCCAGAAGCCGCTGGTGGCCGTAGGCGAGGCTGTGGGCCGGCGTGCCGGCGCGGTCGGAAAGCCCGACGCGCCGCAGCGCCTCCGCCACGCCCTCGTCGAGTGCCGCGCGGCTGTAGCGCGCGCCGTCGCCGCCGCTCAAAAGCGTGCGCTGGACGGCGAGCGCGACGTTCTCGGCCGCCGTCAGGTTGGCGAAGACGCTGGTGATCTGGAACGTGTAGGCGATGCCGGCCAGCACCCGCCTGTTGGCCGGCATGTCGGTGATGTCCCGACCGTCGAAGAAGATGCGGCCGCCGCTCGGCGCCACCCGCCCGCAGATCAGGCTGACGAAGGTTGTCTTGCCGGCGCCGTTGGGGCCGATGATGGCGCGGATCTCGCCGGCCGGAAGCTCGAAATCGACGCAGTCGACCGCCTTCAGCCCGCCGAAGGAGCGCGACAGATCGTCGGTCGCAAGCAGCGGCTTCACGGCAGCCATGGCAGCCACTTCTGGCGCACCGCGCCGAGAAGCCCCTTGGGGAAGAACAGGACGAGCAGGATCAGCATGGCGCCGACCACGAACATGTAGGCGCTGGTGTAGCCGCTGGCGATGTCGACGGCGTAGTACATCAGCGCGGTGCCGAGCAGCGGCCCGAGCGTCGTCGCCGCGCCGCCGAGCAGCACCCACAACAGCGGCAGGATCGAATACTGGATGCCGGCGAAGGTCGAGCCGAAATAGCCGAACAGCAGCACGTAGGCGGCACCCGACGACGCGCAGATCACGCCCGACAGCACCACCGCGCCGAGCTTGTTCAGGAAGGCGTCGTAGCCGAGCAGCCTGGTGCGCTCCTCGTTCTCGCGAATGGCGATCAGCACCCGGCCGAACGGCGCGCGCATCGCCGTCAGGGTGACGAACAGCACCACCGAAAGGAGCGCCAGAGCGGCAAAATAGCGTGTCGCCGGGTCGGTCAGGTCGAGGCCCCAGATCTGCCGCTCGGGCTGCGACAGGGTCAGCCCCTCCTCGCCGCGCGTATAGTCGGCAAAATAAAGCGTCAGCAGGTAGAACACCTGGCCGAACATCATGGTCACGATCATGAAGGCGACGCCGGTGGTCCTGAGCGCCAGGAAGCCGATGACCAGCGACAGCGCCAGTCCGGCGGCCAGCCCCGCCGCGAAGCCCGCCGGCACGCTCCAGCCGAGATGGTAGACGGTCAGCCCCGCCCCGTAGAGCCCGGCGCAGAAGAACATCGCGTGGCCGAGGCTCAGAAGCCCGGTATAGCCGAACAGCACGTTGTAGCCGACGGCGAAGACGGCCAGCACCATGATCCGGGCGAAGACGCCGTTATGGTAAGCCGGCAACAGGAATTGCAGCACGATCAGCACCGCGATCACCGCCAGGTGCAGGAATAGCGCCTTTTTTCCGATGGCGCCGAGCCTCATCGCGCCGACGTCCCGAACAGGCCCTGCGGGCGGAACACCAGCACCAGCGCGACAAGCAGCGTGGCGATGATCTTGGCGAGCGTCGGCGAGAAGAACACGGAGATGATGCCGTCCGACAGGCCGATCAGCAGTGCCGCGACCACGGTGCCGCGCAGGCTGCCGAGCCCGCCGATGATGACGACGATGAAGGACAGGAGCAGCGGGTCGCCGCCCATCAGGTAATGCGCCTGCTGGATCGGCACGATCAGCACGGCGGCGATCGCCGCCAGCATCGCGCCGGCCGCGAAGGTGCCGGCATAGACGCGGTCGACGGCGATGCCGAAGGCCTGCGCGGTCTCGCGGTCGTATTGGGTGGCGCGCATCACCAGGCCGATGCGGGTCCTGGTCAGCACGAACCAGGTGATCAACAGCACGATCGCCGATGCCGCGACGATCGACAGCTTGTAGCCGGAATAGCCGAACCACGGCAGCGCGACGCGGAAATTGAACGGCGCCACGACCGGCCGCGCCTCCGGCCCGTAGAAGGTGAGCGCGGCCTGCTGGATGATGTAGAGGAGCCCGATCGTGGCGACGATCGTCGCCTCCGGATCGTAGTGGATGCGCCGCAGCACCAGCCGCTCGGCGACCAGCGCGACGGCGCCGACGACCAGCGGCGACAAAACCAGCGCCAGCACGAAGCCGACGGCCGGCATCCCCGGAACCAGGCTGGCGAAGGCCCAGGCGAGCACCGCGCCCAGCATGAAGAACTCGCCATGCGCGACGTTGACGACGCGCATGACGCCGAAGACCAGCGACAGGCCGAGCGCGGTCAGCGCCAGCACCGCGGCGGTGACGAGGCCTTCGAGCGAAGCCAGCAGCAGATAGGGTCCGAAGGCCATCCGGGCGCCTTATTCGATCATGGGCGGCCACTGCCGCGCGGTGTGGACTACAGCAAGAATGTGAACGGCCTCGTCGCCAACCTGGTAGACAATGCGGTAGCTCGGGTGCGGAATCTGCTCGCGAGTGCCCGGGATGGCGCCCGGGCGCCCCATGAAGGGCTGGCGCGCCAGATATGCCGCACTGTTTTCGATCCGTGTTCTGATCTTTCGCGCCGCCGCCGGATTATCTCTCCAGATATACGAAACGATCCCCCGAAGGTCGGCCCTGGCGTGATCCGTCCAGACCAGTTTCAAGCCGCATCGTCCTCTCCGTCCAGCCTTTCCAGATCGGCCATCAGGCCATCCATCTCTGCGGTGACTTCATCGTGGCCATGGACCCTGCCGGTCGCAATGTCGGCCCTCGCCGTGTCCACCTTGCGCTGAAGCCAGTTCACGTAGTCCCGATCCTGACGAACGTAGTCACGCATCAGCTCGCGCACGATCTGCGAGGCCGGCCGGTCCGCCGCCGCGGCGGCTGCCATGAAGGCGTCGCGCAGCTCGCTTTCCAGCTTCATCGTGAAGACGGCTTCCTTGGCCATGGCGCGCACTCCCTGACTGGTAATGACGTCGTATATACGTCGTCATTACCTCTGCGGCAACTGGCGGGCCGGCCGCGTGGACCGGCCCGCAGCGGGAAAGCCTAGAGCGGCATCGTCGTGTAGTCGGCTTCCGGCTCGTATTTGCCGTCCTCGATCGAGGTCTTGTGGACGACGTTGAGCTTGCCGTTGCCGACCTGCGAGATGTACTGGCTGCCGAAGCACTGGTGGATCTTGCCGTTGAAGGTCTTGGCGCCCTGCGGATGCTCCTCGCCCTCGGGAAAGTCGGTCAGCGCTTCGGTCGCCTCGACCAGCTTGGCGCGGTCGTCCGGCCCCTTGTAGTCGGCCGCCTCCATCGCCTGCTTGATGACGTAGAGCGTCTCCCAGCAGCCGAACATGTGGGCGGCGGTCGAGATGTCCTTCGGGTCGTCGACCGAGGCGCCGTTCTCGTCGATGCCGACGGCGTCGCGATACATCTTCACGTAGTCGGGCGCGTCCGGCTGCAGGTAGCGCGGCATGCCCTCCCAGAAATGGCTGCCGTCGAGGAACTCCAGCCCGGGGCTGTTGATGTCGACGGCTTCCAGCGAGTCGATGAAGCCGAACAGTTTCGGGCCGGTGCCGCCGTAGAACTCGCCGAGTTCCTTGACGAAGGTGAGCACGGCCGGGCCGACCATGACGTGGTAGATCACCTCGGTCTCGGAGGGGATCTGCGGGAAGTAGCGGGTGAAGGAGGATTCCGTCGGCGGGATCGGCACCTGGGCGATGACCTCGCCGCCGCTCGCCTCGAAGTTCGGCGGGAAGAAGTCGCGGTGATCGTGGCCGAACGCGTAGTCGGGATAGATCATCGTGACCTTCTTGCCGACATTGCCGGCGATGAACGGTCCGACGGCGCGGGTCTGGGCGCGCACGTCGGTGATGCCGGGCTGGAAGACGTAGCGGTTCAGCTTGCCCGAGGCGACGTGATAGCCTTCCGAGACCACGTAGTACGGCATCTTGAGCTCGCCGGCGGTCGGCGCGGAGCCGACGACGACGTGGGAGAACAGCGTGCCGTAGACGACGTCCGTCTTGTGCTGGTTGGCGAATTTCTCCACCACCTCGGCGCCGCGCTTGGGATCGGTGCCGTCGTCCTCGATGACGATCTCGAGCGGACGGCCGTTGATGCCACCGGCGTCGTTGATCCTCTTGGCCGCGGCGTTGGTGACGCGCTCGTACCAGCGGCCGTAGGCGGCGCCGATGCCGGTGCGGTGGCACTGGAAGCCGACCTTGATCGGCTCGGAGGACTGCGCCTGCGAATATCGGACGAAGCCCGGCCCCATCATCAGGCCTGCGGCGGCGCCCATTCCCTTCAGCGTCGATCGGCGGGTGAGCCCATTGGCGGCTCGTTTCGTGGTGTTGCTGTCGGCCATTGTCGGTTCCCCTTTATTGGCGATTTCCATGCCGTTTCGCACCGTTCGCGAGCTTGGGTCCGCCCCCTCGCGAAGGGCGAAAAATCGCTTGTATGCAAACTACATCATCAAACATTCCGCGTGGCAATAGCGGCTTACGATGGGGAAGATTTCAGGCCGCCGTCGGCGCCGACAGCAGCCACAGGCCGAACACCGTGTAGGCGACCATGAGGATCGCCAGCGGAAGCTGGCTGAGGCCGGCGCGAAAATGCGAGCCGTGCAGGCGGTAGGCGACGACATGGGCGATCACCACCGCCAGCACGTGGCCGGCGACGATCGCGGCCGCCTGCCAGTTCCAGATGATCCAGGCCGCCTCGGCCCCCGCCACCGCGCCGGCGTGCACGTGGTGCTCGGCGGTGCCGAACAGGTTCCAGCCATTGGCGAACGGGTCGGAGATCGCAGCCAGCGCGTACTGCGCGTTGACGACGAGCGACACGAGATAGTGCGCGAAATGATAGGCGAGCGAGATCGGCACGATCGACCAGATCAGCTTTCCCGCCGCCGCGCCGAACGGCAGGTCCGAGGAGGCAAGTCGTTCGCCGAGCCAGACGGCGGCGAGGAATGCCGCCGATAGCAGGACGAACATGAAGATGAGGCCGAAAGTGCTGCTTTCAATCAGCGCGGAGCGGCCGGGGAATTCGAGCGGGTTGACGCCGAGCGCGCTCACCCAGGCGAAGGTGCGCATCAGCCCGTCGAAGGACACCGAGGCGAGCGCGAGAAGCAGGAAGAGCACGCCCGAGATTTCGAGCCTCGCCGCTTCGGCGGCACCGGCGCCCGGCAGGCGCAACGACGCTTTTCTCCGTCCGTCGGCGTCCGTCTCGCCCTGCAGGATCGCGAGCCTGGCGACGAAGCCGAAGAAGACCGAGAAGCACTCGACCTGGCGCGTCCAGGCGCGGTGGCCGAACAGGAGGATGCCGGCGAAGCTCAGCAGCCAGTAGAGGCCGACGACGGTCGCGAGCCGCGCCGGATCGTCGGGCGCGGGATAGACGAGTTCGAACCAGGCGAAGGCGAAGAACAGCACGATCGCCGGGAGCCGCCCGAGCCTCTCGGGCAGCACGAAGCGCGGGTTGCCCTCCCGCCGGCCGGTGGCGAGAAGCACGAGCCGCCAAGGGCCGTACCACGGATCGAGCCAGCGCCAGAGGTCGAAGACCAGTCCCTGCACCAGCGTCAGGCCGACCCACCAGACCGTCCAGATGACCAGCGGCAGCGGGTTCGACAGCGGATCGCGGCTGCCCCACCAGCCGGCGGCGACGAGGCCGGCGAGCGACAGCAGCGACAGGAGGCTGGTGAGGATGCGAAGACCGTCGCCGGCAGCCGCGAACGGCAGGCGCCAGCGGAACAGCCGGTCGAGCCCGGACGGCGGCACCAGCGCCAGCACGACGAAGGAGAAGGCGACGGCGAGCGCGCCGCCGGCCATGTAGTAGCCGGTCGGCAGCAGCATGACGAAGCCGCGGTCGGAAGCGTGCGCGGCCGCCTGCCCGGCCGACAGGCCGGCCCCGGCCGCCGCGACTGCCGCCACCGTGCCGATGCGCTGAGCCAGCGACGAAAGCGTCATGGTCCTACCCCCTTGCGCGCACAATCGCAGACTGCGCGCCGGTCGAGAAGACGGTTCGCGCCGGCGGGCTGGCAATTTCGCGGCGCGGCGAATAGACACGGAGACCGTGCGCTGCGACCGGAGGGGACATGACGCATACCGATATCGCGCGGCGGGTCTACGACCATACGTGGAAGCTCGATCCGATCATCCGCAGCCTGCTGGACACGGATTTCTACAAGCTGTTGATGCTGCAGATGATCTGGAGCCTGCATCCGGACGTGCAGGCGACGTTCTCGCTGATCAACCGCACCAAGTCGGTGCGGCTCGCCGACGAGATCGACGAGGGCGAGCTGCGCGCCCAGCTCGACCATGCGCGCGGCGTCAGGCTCTCCAAGAAGGAGATGATCTGGCTCGCCGGCAACACGTTCTACGGCCGCAAGCAGATCTTCCAGCCGGAATTCCTCGCTTGGCTGGAGGATTTCGCGCTGCCGGAATACGAACTCACCAAGGTCGACGGGCAGTACCGGCTCGACTTCCACGGGCCGTGGACCCACACGACGATGTGGGAGATTCCCGCGCTCGCCATCATCAACGAGCTGCGCTCCAGAAGCGCGCTGTCCTCGCTCGGGCCGTTCGCGCTCGACGTCACCTATGCGCGCGCCAAGGCCGCGCATGTGGGACAAGGTGGAGCGGCTGAAGAAGCTGCCGGGCATCCGCATCTCGGATTTCGGCACGCGCCGGCGCCACTCCTTCCTGTGGCAGCGCTGGTGCGTGGAAGCGCTGAAGGAGGGCATCGGCCCGGCCTTCACCGGCACCTCCAACGTGTTGCTCGCCATGGACAGCGACCTCGAGGCGCTCGGCACCAACGCCCACGAACTGCCGATGGTGGCGGCCGCGCTCGCCAACTCCGACGCCGAACTGAAGGCCGCGCCCTACCAGGTGCTGCAGGACTGGAACCGGCTCTACGGCGGCAACCTCCTGATCGTGCTGCCCGACGCCTTCGGCACCGCCGCCTTCCTGCGCGACGCGCCGGACTGGGTGGCCGACTGGACCGGCTTCCGCCCCGACAG
Source organism: uncultured Alphaproteobacteria bacterium (assembly GCA_963816435.1). Taxonomy (GTDB): domain Bacteria; phylum Pseudomonadota; class Alphaproteobacteria; order Rhizobiales; family Rhizobiaceae; genus CAWFKS01. Next base: position 268,202 of record CAWFKS010000012.1, on the reverse strand, counting down.
CGCGCCGCCGATCGAGGGCGGCGAGAAGATCATCTCGTGGTGGAAGCAGAAGGGCAAGGACCCGCGCGACAAGCTGCTGATCTTCTCCGACGGGCTCGACGTCGACACGATCATCCGCACCTACGAGCACTTCAAGGGCCGGGTGCGCATGAGCTTCGGCTGGGGCACCAACCTCACCAACGATTTCGAGGATTGCGCGCCGCTGCCCAACGACCGGCTGACGGCGATCTCGCTGGTCTGCAAGGTCAGCGAGGCCAACGGCCGGCCGGCGGTCAAGCTGTCGGACAACCCGCGCAAGGCGACCGGCGACGCCGACGAGATCGAGCGCTATCTGCGCGTCTTCGGCGACGCCGAGCGCGTCGACCGGCTGGTCAGGGTCTGAACTCCGGCCAACCCTGCGCAGCAATCCTAAACGGCGCCGGCCGCCTCGTGGAACAAGATTGCGCGCGCGGCCGCGGGCCGGGCGCAAAGCTGCTTTCTTGAGGTGGAGACCGCGTCTCCCCTTACGGCGCCGCGATTTCGCGGTAACAATCGGCGCGCCCGAATGTGGAAACGGCCGGCCGACGGCCTAGTTCTTCACGGGAGGGTCCGGTGTCGCACCAGCGCGCCGGGCGAGGAGGAGACGCGATGCCCGATCACCAGCCGCTCAGCCTGCACGTGCCGGAACCGGCGGTGCGCCCGGGCGACATGCCGGACTTTTCCGCCGTCAAAATCGCCCGCGCCGGCTCCGTGCCGCGGCCGGACGTCGACGTCGAGCCCGACAAGATCCGCGACCTCGCCTATTCGATCATCCGCGTCCTGAACCGCGACGGCGAAGCCATTGGCCCGTGGGCGGGCAGCCTCACCGACGACGAGCTCAAGGACGGGCTCAAGCACATGATGACGTTGCGCGCCTTCGACGCGCGCATGCTGATGGCGCAGCGCCAGGGCAAGACCTCCTTCTACATGCAGCACATGGGCGAGGAGGCGGTTTCGTGCGCCTTCCGCCAGGCGCTGGAGCCCGGCGACATGAATTTCCCGACCTACCGGCAGGCCGGGCTTCTGATTGCCGGCGACTACCCGATGGTCGACATGATGAACGAGATCTTCTCCAACGAAGCCGACCCGCTGAAGGGACGGCAGCTGCCGGTGCTCTACTCGGCCAAGGATCACGGCTTCTTCTCGGTGTCGGGCAATCTCGCGACCCAGTTCATCCAGGCGGTCGGCTGGGCGATGGCCTCGGCGATCAGCCACGACACGAAGATCGCCGCCGGCTGGATCGGCGACGGCTCGACGGCCGAAAGCGACTTTCACGCCGCACTCGCCTTCGCCTCGACCTACCGGGCGCCCGTGGTGCTCAACATCGTCAACAACCAGTGGGCGATCTCGACCTTCCAGGGCATCGCGCGCGGCGGCTCGGGCACGTTCGCGGCGCGCGGGCTCGGCTTCGGCATCCCGTCGCTCAGGGTCGACGGCAACGACTACCTGGCCGTCCACGCGGTGGCCAAATGGGCGGCCGAGCGGGCGCGGAAAAATCTCGGGCCGACGCTGATCGAATACGTGACCTACCGCGTCGGCGCGCACTCGACCTCCGACGATCCGTCCGCCTACCGGCCGAAGACGGAGTCCGACGCCTGGCCGCTCGGCGACCCGGTGATCCGGCTGAAGAACCACCTGATCAGGCGCGACCTGTGGTCGGAGGACCGGCACAAGCAGGCCGAGGCCGAGGTCATGGACTCCGTCATCGCCGCGCAGCGCGAGGCCGAGAAGAACGGCACGCTGCATTCGGGCGGGCGGCCATCGGCGCGCGACATGTTCGAGGGAGTCTATGCCGAGATGCCGCCGCATCTGAGAAGGCAACGGCAGGAGGCGGGGGTTTGAGCATGGGCGTCCAGCGACCATAACGCCCTCGCTCCACCCTCTTCGCTCGGACACCTCCTCCCACAGGGGCGCAGATCGGCAGGATCCCGCCTCGCCTGCTCGCCGGATCGGCGTGGCGGCAACTGCGATCCTCTCCCCGTCCGCGGGGGAGAGGGACCGCCGAAGGCGGCGGTGGAGCGATCGGGCGCAATTCCTCACGCGGAGCATCGCCATGCCGCGCATGACGATGATCGAGGCGATCCGCGACGCCATGGACGTCGCCATGGGACGCGACGAGAGCGTCGTCGTGTTCGGCGAGGACGTCGGCTATTTCGGCGGCGTGTTCCGCTGCACGGCGGGGCTGCAGCAGAAATACGGCAAGTCGCGCTGCTTCGACGCGCCGATCAGCGAGCTCGGCATCGTCGGTGCCGCCATCGGCATGGCCGCCTACGGGCTGAAGCCGTGCGTGGAAGTGCAGTTCGCCGACTATGTCTATCCGGCCTACGACCAGATCGTCTCGGAGGCGGCGCGCCTGCGCTACCGCTCCAACGGCCAGTTCACCTGCCCGATGGTGGTGCGGATGCCGACCGGCGGCGGCATTTTCGGCGGCCAGACGCACAGCCAGAGCCCGGAGGCGCTGTTCACCCACGTCTCGGGGCTGAAGGTGGTGGTGCCGTCGAGCCCGGCCGACGCCAAGGGGCTGCTGATCTCGGCGATCGAGGACCCCGACCCGGTGATCTTCCTGGAGCCGAAGCGGCTCTACAACGGGCCGTTCGACGGCCATCACGAAAACCCGGTCGTGCCGTGGTCGAAGCATCCCTCGGGCGAGGTGCCGGCCGATCATTTCACCGTGCCGCTCGGAAAGGCGGCGACGGTGCGCGAGGGCGGCCAGGTGACGGTGCTCGCCTACGGCACCATGGTGCATGTCGCCAACGCCGCGGTGCAGGAGACCGGCATCGACGCCGAAATCCTCGACCTCAGGACGCTGCTGCCGCTCGACCTCGACGCGATCCTTACCTCGGTCAAGAAGACCGGACGCTGCGTGATCGTGCACGAGGCGACGCTGACCTCCGGCTTCGGCGCCGAGCTCGCCGCGCTGGTGCAGGAGCACTGCTTCTATCACCTGGAAGCGCCGATCAAGCGGGTGACGGGCTGGGACACGCCCTACCCGCACGCGCAGGAGTGGGACTATTTTCCCGGACCCGCGCGCGTCGGCCGGGCGCTGGTCGAGACGATGGAGGCGTAGATGACAGCACGTATCGTCTCGACCCTTTCAACGTCGACGCCGCCCCTCACCTGCCTGGCTGGCATCCACTCCCCGTCTCACGGTGGAGAGGAAGAGCTGGCCAGCGACCTTGCCGCTTTCCCCTTCTCCCCGCACGCGGGGAGAAGGTCCCGGCAGGGGGATGAGGGGCAGGCTGGCAGGGGACATTCAGGGGCCTTGCCATGGCTGAGCACACGATCAAGCTGCCGGATGTCGGCGAGGGCGTGGCGGAAGCCGAGCTCGTCGAGTGGCACGTCAAGGTCGGCGACCTGGTGCGCGAGGACTCCATCCTGGCTGCCGTGATGACCGACAAGGCGACGGTCGAGATCCCGACGCCGGTCGATGGCGAGGTCGTGTGGCTGGGCGGCGAGGTCGGCGACACGCTGAACGTCGGCGCACCGCTCGTCAGGCTGAAGATTGAGGGCGAGGCGCCCGAGGAAGAGCCGCAAGTCGAGCCGCGCGAAGTCCCCGGTGCCGAAGGCGAGGAAGAAGGCCGGCAGGTCGCCGGGGAAGCCGCCGACAAGGCGCCGCCGGAACCGCGCAAGGCGGAGACGGAGGCGAAGGCCGCACCACAGGCGAAGCCGGAGCAGAAAGCCGCATCGAAGCCCGCGCCGAAGGCGTTGCCGTCGCGTGGCGGCGCGCCGCGCCGGGAAGGCGAGAAGCCGCTTGCCTCGCCGGCCGTCAGGCTGCGCGCCCGCGAGGCCGGCATCGACCTGCGCCAGGTGGCCGGCAGCGGACCGGCGGGACGCATCACCCACGAGGATATCGACGCCTTCCTGTCGCGCGGGCCGGCAAAGGCCGGCGGCAGCGGGCTGTTCCGCGACGAGACGGTCGAGGAGATCAAGGTCGTCGGCCTGCGCCGGCGCATCGCCGAGAAGATGGCTCAGGCGCATGCCCGCATCGTGCCGATCACCTATGTCGAGGAGGTCGACGTCACCGCGCTCGAAGAGCTGCGCGCCGCGCTCAACAAGGACAAGCGCGAGGACCGGCCGCGGCTGACGATCATCCCGTTCCTGATGCGCGCGATGGTGAAGGCAGTCGCCGAGCAGCCCGAGATCAACGCCACGTTCGACGACGAGGCCGGCATCGTCCACCGCTCCGGCGGCGTCCATGTCGGCGTCGCCACGCAGACCGACAACGGGCTGATGGTGCCGGTGGTGCGCCACGCCGAGGCGCGCGACGTGTGGGACTGCGCGGCCGAGGCGCAGCGCGTCTCCGAAGCCGCGCGCGACGGAAGTGCCGCGCGCGGCGAATTGTCGGGCTCGACCATCAGCATCACCTCGCTCGGCGCGATGGGCGGCATCGTCACGACGCCGGTCATCAACCACCCGGAAGTGGCGATCGTCGGCGTCAACAAGATCGCGGTCCGGCCGATGTGGGACGGCAGCGATTTCGTGCCGCGCAAGATGATGAACCTGTCCTGCAGCTTCGATCACCGGGTGATCGACGGCTGGAACGCGGCGGTATTCGTGCAGCGGCTGAAGGCGCTGCTCGAGACGCCGGCGCTGATCTTCGTGGAGGGGTGATGATGGTGGCAAGACCCATCGGCGATCTCGCACGACCGGTGAAACCGGTGCCGCCCCTCATCCGCCTGCCGGCACCTTCTCCCCGTGCACGGGGAGAAGGAGGACGGCCGCAACGCCGACGCCCCCCTCTCCCCGCCTGCGGGGAGAGGGTAAGGGTGAGGGGCAGCGGCGACGTTGAACGGATCGCAACATGAAGGAAATCTCCTGCAAGCTGCTGGTGATCGGCGCCGGGCCGGGCGGATATGCCTGCGCCATCCGCGCCGGCCGGCTGGGCGTCGACACCGTCATCGTCGAGAAGGGCAAACCGGGCGGCACCTGCCTCAATATCGGCTGCATTCCCTCGAAGGCGCTGATCCACGCGGCCGACGAGTTCGCCGAAGTGACCGGCATGGCGGCCGGCAAGAGCCGCCTCGGCATCACGCTCGAAAAGCCGGCGATAGAGCTTGCCCGCACCATCGAGTGGAAGGACGGCATCGTCGAACGCCTCAACAACGGCGTCGCCGGGCTCCTGAAGAAGGCCAAGGTCAAGACCGTCGAGGGCACCGCCCGCTTCGCCGACGGCAAGACCGTCGAGGTGGAGACGGAAACCGGCACGCAGGTGATCCGCGCCGAGCAGATCGTTATCGCAACCGGCTCGGTGCCGGTTGAACTGTCGTCCCTGCCCTTCGGCGGAAACGTCATCTCGTCCACCGAGGCGCTGGCGCTGACGAAGCTGCCACGGAAGCTGGCGGTGGTCGGCGGCGGCTATATCGGCCTTGAACTCGGCATCGCGTTTTCCAAACTCGGGGCGAGCGTGACGGTGGTCGAGGCGACGGACAAGATCCTGCCGCTCTACGACGCCGAGCTGACGCGGCCGGTGGCAAAGCGGCTGGAGGCGCTGGGCGTCGAGGTGCTGACCGGCGCCAAGGCGAAGGGTGTCACGAAGAAGGGCGCACTGACGGTGGAGACCGCCGATGGCGGGGAGCGGCAGGTCGAGGCCGACAAGGTGCTGGTCACCGTCGGCCGCAAGCCGCTCACCGAAGGCTGGGGCCGCGAGGAACTGGTGCTCGACATGGAAGGCCCGTTCGTGCGCATCGACGAGGAATGCCGCACCTCGATGCGCGGCATCTTCGCCGTCGGCGACGTGACCGGCGAGCCGATGCTGGCGCACCGCGCCATCGCGCAGGGCGAGATGGTGGCAGAGATCGTCGCCGGCCACCGCCGCGCCTGGGACAAGCGGGCGATCCCCGCCGTGTGCTTCACCGACCCGGAAGTGGTCAGCGTCGGCCTGTCGCCGGACGCCGCGCGCGATGCCGGCATCGAGACGCGCACCGGCAATTTCCCGTTTTCGGCCAACGGCCGCGCCATGACGATGCTCGGCGAGGACGGCTTCGTGCGGATCGTGGCGCGCGCCGACAACCATCTGGTGCTCGGCATCCAGGCGGTCGGCCACGGCGTGTCGGAACTGTCGGCGGCGTTTTCGCTGGCCGTCGAGATGGGCGCACGGCTGGAAGACGTCGCCGAGACCATCCACGCCCACCCGACCCAGAGCGAGGCGTTCCAGGAAGCGGCACTCGCCGCGCTCGGCAAGCCGTTGCACATCTGAGCCCCGCGCCATAAACGGAGCGCGGAGGACGATCATGCCAAACCATCTCTTCGACGCGATCTTCGGCGCGAAACGCACCAGCGAGGCACCGTTCCTGGTGTTCGCGGACGGGCAGACGCTGAGCTATCGCGGTTTCCTCGACCTCGCGGCGCGGCTCGCCAACGCATTCGTCGAACTCGGCGTGAAGCCCGGCGACCGCATCGCGCTGCAGGCGGAAAAATCGCCGGTGAACTTTGCCGCCTATGTGGCGGCGGTCGAGGCGGGTGGCGTGTTCCTGCCGCTCAACACCGCCTACACGGCGGCGGAGGTCGACTATTTCGTCTCCGACGCCGAGCCGCGCATCGTCATTTGCGATCCCGCCAATGCGGAAAAGCTGGCGCCGATCGCGGAAAAAGCCGGCGCGACGCTGCTGACGCTCGACGCCGACGGCAAGGGCACGCTCGCCGATGCGGCGCAAGGCCAGCCGAGCGAGTTCGCGCCGGTCGCGCGCGAGGAAGCCGACCTCGCGGCGATCCTCTACACGTCCGGCACCACGGGCCGCTCGAAGGGCGCGATGCTCTCCCACGGCAACCTCGCCTCCAACGCGCTGGTGCTGAAGGACTACTGGCGCTTCACCGAGGCCGACCGGCTGGTGCACGCGCTGCCGATCTACCACACGCACGGCCTGTTCACGGCCGGCAACGTGCTGGCGTCGGCCGGCGGCTCGATGATCTTCCTGCCGCGCTTCGACCTCGACCAGGTGATGGCGGCACTTCCCGGCGCCACCGCGATGATGGGCGTGCCGACGTTCTACACGCGGCTGCTGACGCGGCCGGATTTCACGCGCGAGCTCGTCTCCCACATGCGCCTGTTCGTGTCGGGCTCCGCGCCGCTTCTGGCCTCCACCCACGAGGAATTTTCCGCGCGCACCGGCCACCGCATCCTCGAGCGCTACGGCATGACCGAGACCTCGATGAACACGTCCAACCCCTATGACGGCGAGCGCCGGCCGGGCACGGTCGGCCACGCGCTGCCGGGCAGCACCGTGCGCGTGGTCGACCCGGAGACGCGCGAGCAACTGCCGGCCGGCGACATCGGCATGGTCGAGGTGAAGGGGCCGAACGTGTTTTCCGGCTACTGGCGCATGCCCGAAAAGACCGCCGAGGAACTGCACGAGGACGGGTTCTTCACCACCGGCGACCTCGGCGAGATGAGCGCCGACGGCTATCTCACCATTGTCGGGCGCGGCAAGGACCTGGTGATCTCGGGCGGGCTCAACATCTACCCGAAGGAGATCGAGGAGGTGATCGACGCGATTGCCGGGGTTCGGGAATCGGCGGTGTTCGGCGTCGCCCATGCCGATCTCGGCGAGGCGGCGGTCGCAGCGGTGGTGCGCGACGGCTCGCAGGCCTTGACCGAGGACGAGGTGCTTTCCGCGCTCGCCGACCGGCTGGCGCGCTTCAAGCATCCGCGCAAGGTCGTCTTCGTCGAGGAACTGCCGCGCAACACCATGGGCAAGGTGCAGAAGGCCGCACTTCGCGAGCGCTACGCCGACGTGCTGAAGGGCTGACCCCCGTCCACCCTGCCCTCCTGCCTTGCACCGGCCCGCCCGCGTCTGCTTAGCTGTCGCGGAACCCGAGACCTTACGGAGACATCAAAGATGGCCGCGACACCTCCCGTCTGCGAATTCGGCTGGCCGATCATCGACGCCATCCTGCCGGGCGTCGACGGCCACGAGCACCAGCTGTCCGAACTCGCCGGGCCGGGCGGTCTGGTCGTCGTGTTCATCTGCAACCACTGCCCGTACGTGAAGGGCGTGATCGACCGCATCGTCGCCGACGCCAAGGACCTCGCCAATCTCGGCGTCGCCTTCGTCGCGATCAACGCCAACGATGCCGACGCCTATCCCGAGGATTCCTTCGACAACATGAAGGCGTTCGCGGCGAAGCACGGCTTCCCCTTCCCCTATCTCCACGATCGCGAGCAGAAGGTGGCGCGCGCCTTCGGCGCTGCCTGCACGCCAGACTTCTTCGGCTTCAACGCCGACCTCAAGCTGCAATATCGCGGCCGGCTCGACGCCTCGCGCAACGAGAAGGTCGAGCCCGGCATGAAGCGCGACCTCCACGACGCGATGGTGCAGGTGGCGCGCACCGGCGACGGCCCGCCGGACCAGGTCGCCTCGATCGGCTGCTCGATCAAGTGGAAGGACGCCGCCTGACCCGCCCGGACACGGTTTTGCCGTTGACGGACGCGGGCTCCGCGCCCGATAGAGCAATTCCAGGAAAAGTGGAAACCGGTTTTCCGTCCGGAATTGCGCGAAAACAAGACCTTAGAGCGGCTCATCGATTCCCTGAAGCGATGAACCGCTCCAGGTTCGGGCCACGAAACGAGGACGCGGCATGACCACCACGCTGACGATGCGCCGGCCGGACGACTGGCACCTGCACCTGCGCGACGGCGCCATGCTGGAAGGCGTGCTGCCGTCGACCTCGGCGCATTTCGCGCGCGCCATCATCATGCCGAACCTGGTGCCGCCGGTGGTCACCACGAAGGATGCCGCCGCCTATCGCAAGCGCATCATGGCGGCGCTGCCGGAAGGCCACGATTTCACGCCGCTGATGACGCTTTACCTCACCGAGGCGACCGACCCGGACGACGTGGCGCGCGGCTTCGCCAGCGGCGAGGTGACGGCGGTGAAGCTCTACCCGGCAGGCGCCACCACCAACTCGCAGAGCGGCGTCACCGACATCGCGAAGGTCGAAAACGTGCTGGAGCGCATGGCCGAAATCGGCATGCCGCTTTGCGTCCACGGCGAGGTGACCGACCCGGACGTCGACATCTTCGACCGCGAGGCGGTGTTCATCGAGCGGGTGCTGGCGCCGCTGCGCGAGCGGCTGCCGGAGCTCAGGATCGTCATGGAGCACGTGACGACGAAGGACGGCGTCGATTTCGTCAAGGCGCAGGACGAAAATGTCGGTGCGACGATCACCGTCCACCACCTGATCATCAACCGCAACGCCATCTTCAAGGGCGGCATCCGCCCGCACTATTACTGCCTGCCGATCGCCAAGCGCGAGGCGCATCGCCAGGCGCTGCGCCGCGCGGCGACGTCGGGCGACCAGCGCTTCTTCCTCGGCACGGATTCGGCGCCGCATGCCGATCCGTTCAAGGAAAGCGCCTGCGGCTGCGCCGGCATCTTCACCGCGCCGAACGCGCTCGCCTGCCTGGCGCACGTCTTCGAGGAGGAGCAGGCGCTCGACCGGCTGGAGGCCTTCGCCTCGCGCAACGGCCCGGGCTTCTACCGGCTGCCGGTCAACGAGAGCCAGGTGACGCTGCGCCGCCAGGCCGACCCGCTCGAGTTCCCCGAAACGATCGAGACCGGAGCCGGCCCGGTGACGGTCTTCGATCCGATGTTCGCGATCCACTGGAATGTCGAGGCCGGCGCTGGTCAGGCCGCGGTTTAGCTGCTAGCGCAAAACCGTTCGACCAGCGGGGGCCCGACGCGATGTTTTCCAACACATTTCCCGATCGCGCGGTGATCTCGGAAACGGTGGCGCGCATGCTGCTCGAGATCGAGGCGGTGCACTTCCGCGCCGACCAGCCGTTCACCTTCACCTCCGGCCTTGCGAGCCCGGTCTACATCGACTGCCGCAAGCTGATCTCCTATCCGCGCATCCGCTCCGCCATCATGGATTTCGCCGCTTCGGTGATCTTCCGGACGGCCGGCTTCGAGCAGTTCGACGTGGTGGCCGGCGGCGAGACGGCGGGCATCCCCTTCGCCGCCTGGCTGTCGGACAAGATGGGCCTGCCGATGGTCTACGTGCGCAAGAAGCCGAAGGGGTTTGGCCGCGACGCGCAGATCGAGGGCAACCTGCCCGAGGGTGCGCGCGTGCTCCTGGTCGAGGACCTCACCACCGACGGCGGCAGCAAGCTGAAGTTCGGCGAGGCGATCCGCAATGCCGGGTCCGGCGTCACCGACACGTTCGCCGTCTTCTACTACGACATCTTTCCCGACACGCCGAAGCGGCTGGCCGACGCCGGAATGCGGCTGCATTATCTCGCCACGTGGTGGGACGTGCTGGCGCTCTGCCGCAAGGAGGAGCGCTTCGCGCCTGACGTGCTGGCCGAGGTCGAGAAATTCCTGACCAGCCCGATCGCATGGTCGGCAGCTCACGGCGGCGTCTCGGAACTGCCGCGCGACCGCTGAGGCCGGTCGGGGGTCGCGGCGGATACCGCCGGGCAGACTTCCCCAGCGTTATCATATGTTATTGATTCGAGGCGGTTTTGCCTCTCGGGTCGCCATCGTCGGCGAAGGGCGCCGCGCAATATTGACTTCCCTCACCTTAAAGGGAAAGTAGCGGACATTACGAGTGAGTGGGTCGGAGCCGTAGCGGCGGTGGCAAGGCTTTTGCGCAGGACGCCCAAGGCGCCGATAGGGGCCTATTTGACAGCTATGGTCGTGGCCGTCGCCGCGCCCATTCTCGTGTTCGTGGTCGTGCTGCTCAACCAGCTCGAGGAGGGCGAGCGATCCGAGCTGATGCGCCGCACCGTACGCGACGCGCAGTCGCTGGCCGGTACCGTCGAACGCCAGCTTCACGACATGTCGGTGACGCTGCGACTGCTGGCCGACTATCCCGAGCTCGCCCAGGGCGATTTGCGCGCCTATCAGGACCGGACCGAGGCGGCACTGCGCTCGGGCTCCTACTACCTGCTTCTGGTCGACAAGGACGGACGCCAACTGCTCAATACGCGCGTTCCCTACGGCACGCAGCTCGGCCGGACATCGGCGCCCGCCGCGCTCCGTTCGGCACTGGAAGGAAGGCAGGTCAAGGTTTCCGACGCGTTCTACGGGCAGACCAGCCAGCGCTGGGTGTTCAACGTCACGCTGCCGCTGCCGCAAGAGTCCGACCGGCCGCTTGGCGACGCGCTGATCCTGACCCAGAACGTCGAGGTGCTGGCGCGCGTGCTCGACACCAGTGGGCTGCCTGCGGGGTGGCATGCGGCCCTCATCGATTCCTCCCACCACTTCATCGCATCGACCGACGGCAGCAGCCCGGGCGACCCCGTTCCGCAGGCGCTCGCCGATGGCATCCGCGGAATGGAAGGTATCGTCGAGAGCGGGGTCGGCGGCCCCGGCGACATAGCCGGCTATGCGCGGGTGCCGGGCTGGTCGTGGACAGCGCTGGTGTGGGGGCCGGCCGGAAGCGCCCAGTCGACCATCGCCTCGGCATGGCGCCGGCTGCTGCTCGGCGGCATCGCACTTGTCGGCGTGGCGATCGGCGCGGCTCTTCTGGTGGCGCGGCAATTGCGCAATTCCGTCATCGGCATTGCCGAAATGGCGCAGGGGCTCGGTCGCGGCGAGATCGTCGCGCCGGTCGAAACGCGCATCACCGAGCTCGACAGCGTCGCCATGGTCATGTCGGAGGCGTCCTTCGACCGCAGCCAGGCCGAAGACCGGCTGCGCTTCGTGCTGCACGAACTGGCGCATCGCACCAAGAATCTTCTGAGCGTCATCCAGGCGATGATGCGCCAGACGGCGCGGCGCAGCGACAACCTGGAGGAATTCCAGAAGAACGTCGGCGAGCGCCTGCAGGGTCTCGCCCGCTCCATCGACCTGATGACGGCCGAGAACTGGGGCGGCGTGTGGATGACGCAGCTCGTCAAGAGCCAGATGTCGACCTTCCTCGACAGCGAGTCGCGGCTGGAGCTTTCCGGAGCCGACCTGCAGCTCAAGCCCGAAGCGGTACAGAACCTCGGAATGGCGATCCACGAGCTCGCCACCAACGCGGTGAAATACGGAGCGCTGTCGGCATCCCGCGGACGTATCTCCTTCGAGTGGGAGCAAGAGCCCGACCCAGCGGGAGAAACGCTGCTGGTGATGCGGTGGATCGAGCAGGGCGGGCCGCCGGTGACCCCGAGCGAGCGCAAGGGCTTCGGCTCGATGGTCATCAAGGCACAGGTCGAGGCCGCGCTGCGCGGCCAGGTGGAGCTCGACCATGCGCCCGAGGGGCTTCGATGGACCGCGCGGGTGCCGCTCGATGCGGTGATCTGGAAACCCGGGAAGCCCGCGCGCGAATAGAGCCGTCCAGGGCATCTCGTCCCGAACCTGCCGGAACAGACCGCAAGGATTTCCGTTGGACCGAGACACGACCCGGACGACGGAGACGACAATGAACATCGGGTTCCCGAGGGTTCGCAGCACAGGCGCCCGTCTGGCCCTTCTCGGAGCAGCCGGGGCCGTGCTCGCTTTTTCAAGCGGCGCTGCCGGGGCATCGAGCCCGTGCGCCTCACCTTATGTGGTGAAGCCGGGCGACACGGCGGCAACGATCGTCCAGCAGTGCCGCATACCGCGCGAGCAGCTGCGGGCCGCAAATCCCCAGATCGGCGACATCGACCGCATCGCGGCCGGCGACCGCCTGACCATTCCCGGCGGCGACCGCGCCCGCGGCGCGAACGACGCATCGCCCGCGCCAGCGGAGATCGGTGCCGGGCAGGTTCGGGTCCAGCCCGGCGACACACTCTATTCGATCGCCCAGTCGCACGATACGAGCGTCGAGGCGTTGCTCGACGCCAATCCGGACGTCGATCCGTCCGACATGGGCGTCGGCACGGTGTTGCAGTTGCCCGGCAGCGCCCCCCGCGACGAACCCCCGCGGCCGTCGGGCGAGGCCCGCGACAAGACGCTCGAGGTGCAGCCGCTGTCTGGAGCACCCGGCACGCCGGTCAGCGTGCGCGGCGCAGGCTATGCGGCCGGCGCGAAGGTGACGATCGGCGCCGGCCCGCCCGAGGCGGAATGGCAGCAGATCGCCAGCGCCACCGCTGACGATGCTGGCCGCTTCGAACGGAATGTGGACATTCCCGACTGGGCGAAGCCGGGCGACCACCTGGTGTTTGTCGCCGCCGCGGAAGGTGAGGTCTCGGCGAGCCGAACGGTCGGCATCGTCAAGCGCCGTGACCCCGACGCACCGACGGGCGAACCGGCCGACGGCACAGTCACCGTCGAGGGTATCTATTCCACCGGCGTGGAATGCCCGGTGCTGAAGACCGACGACGGTCGCGTTTTCTCGCTGACCGGCGCACCGGCTATCGATAAGGGCGCGCGGGTGCGGGTGACCGGCACCATGCCCGAAGTGTCGTTCTGCATGCAGGGTCAGGCGACGATCGCCGTCGACGCCGTCAGTTCGGTAAGTGCGGACGAGGACTGACCGGGAAGCTCAGTTCCCGAGGATCGCGGGAAGCCGCAGGCCCTTTTCGCGCGCGCACTCGAGCGCGATGTCGTAGCCGGCATCGGCGTGGCGCATGACGCCGCTTGCCGGATCGTTCCACAGCACCCGCTCGATGCGGCGCGCCGCGTCATCCGTGCCGTCGGCGCAGATCACCATGCCGGCGTGCTGCGAAAAGCCCATGCCGACCCCGCCGCCGTGATGCAGCGACACCCAGGTGGCGCCCGAGGCGCAGTTCAGCAGGGCGTTGAGCAGCGGCCAGTCGGAAACCGCGTCCGATCCGTCCTTCATCGCCTCGGTCTCGCGGTTGGGCGAGGCGACGGAGCCCGAATCCAGATGGTCGCGGCCGATGACGACCGGCGCCTTCAGCTCGCCCTTGGCCACCATCTCGTTGAAGGCGAGGCCCAGCCGGTGGCGGTCGCCGAGCCCGACCCAGCAGATGCGCGCCGGCAGGCCCTGGAAGGCGATACGCTCGCGCGCCATGTCGAGCCAGCGGTGCAGGTGCTCGTTGTCGGGCAGGATCTCCTTCACCTTCGCGTCGGTGCGGTAGATGTCCTCCGGATCGCCGGAAAGGGCCGCCCAGCGAAACGGGCCGATCCCGCGGCAGAACAGCGGGCGCACATAGGCGGGCACGAAGCCCGGAAAGGCGAAGGCGTCGGCGAAACCCTCGTCCTTGGCCACCTGGCGGATGTTGTTGCCGTAGTCGAGCGTCGGCACGCCTGCCTTCCAGAAGGCGACCATCGCCTCGACATGCTCGCGCATCGAGGCGCGCGCGGCCTTCTCGACCGCCTCGGGATCGCTGCCGCGCTTGTCGCGCCATTCGGCCAGCGTCCAGCCCTTCGGCAGATAGCCGTTGAGCGGATCGTGGGCCGACGTCTGATCGGTGACGATGTCGGGCCGCACCCCACGCCGGAAAAGTTCCGGCACGATCTCGGCGGCGTTGCCGAGCAGGCCGACCGACTTCGCCTCGCCGGCTTTCGTCCAGCGGTCGATGATCGCCAGCGCCTCGTCGATCGAGTCCGTCTTCTCGTCGAGATAGCGGGTCCTGAGGCGGAAATCGATGCGGTCGGGATCGCATTCGATGGCCAGGCAGCAGGCGCCGGCCATCACCGCGGCCAGCGGCTGCGCGCCGCCCATGCCGCCGAGCCCTGCGGTCAGCACCCACCTGCCCTTCAGCTCGCCGCCATAGTGCTGGCGGCCGGCCTCGGCGAAGGTCTCGTAGGTGCCCTGCACGATGCCCTGCGTGCCGATATAGATCCACGAGCCGGCCGTCATCTGGCCGTACATCATCAGCCCCTTGCGATCGAGCTCGTTGAAATGCTTCCAGTCGGCCCAGTGCGGCACGAGGTTGGAGTTGGCGATCAGCACCCGCGGCGCGTCTTCATGCGTCCTGAACACGCCGACCGGCTTGCCGGACTGCACCAGCAATGTTTCGTCGGCTTCCAATGTCTTCAGCGTCGCGACGATGCGGTCGAAATCGTCCCAGGTGCGCGCCGCCCGCCCGATGCCGCCATAGACGACGAGCTCGTTCGGGTTCTCGGCGACGTCCGGGTCGAGATTGTTCATCAGCATCCTCAGCGGCGCTTCGGTCAGCCAGCTTCGGGCCGAGATTTCGGCGCCGCGCGGCGCCCTCACCTCGCGGATGTTGTGACGCGGATCGACCATGTTCGCCTCGCTCCTTCCAGATCACCGCCGACGGCTCCGGCACGACCACCGGTCGCCGAGATTTTGACCGCCGGAGGACGTTGTTGACAAATTCAGCCTGCCGCGCCCGCCAGTTTCGGCGCAAGCGACTGAATTTCCTCCAGTATTGTTCGTAGAACGCGCCTCAGGCGCTTCGCTCTATCCCCGTCATAGGCGAAGGGGGGTGCTTCCGTCGCCAGGTGCGTGGCCTGCGCCAGCTCCATCTGAACGGCGTGAACACCGCCCACCGGGTCGCCGTAGCGCCTCGTCGTCCAGCCGCCGCGGAAACGCCCGTTGAGAACCGACGTGTAGCCGTCCGCCTTCCGGCACGCTTCCGAAACGACCCTTTCGATCTCCGGCGCACAGGTGCGTCCGTTGTCGGTGCCGATGTTGAAGTCGGGCAGCGTTCCCTCGAACAGGAACGGGCAGACCGAGCGGATCGAGTGGCAGTCGTAGAGGATGGCGACGCCATGCAGCGCCTTGACGCGTGCGATCTCGGCGGCCAGCGCGGCATGGTATGGCGCGTGGAACGCCTTGATCCGCCTGGCGATTTCGGCTTCGCCCGGCTCGCTGCCGTCTTTCCAGATCGGGGTGTCGTCGAAATCGGTCAGCGGCACCAGCCCGGTCGTGTTCTGGCCGGGATAGAGGCTCCTGCCGCTCGGGTCGCGGTTGGCGTCGATGACGTAGCGGTGGAACGTGGCGCGCACCGTCGTGGCGTCCGGCAGCAGGCCGTCATAGAGCGTGTGGACGTGCCAGTCGGTGTCGCGCAGCCGGCGACCTTCCTCGTTGAAATTGCTCCGGATTTCGGCCGGCACCTCGGTCCCGGTGTGCGGGAAGGCGAGGATGACGGGCGACGATCCCGGTCGGACTTCGACGGGGGTCATGGCCGCCTCTCTTCCTCCAGCGTCGGCAGGATGCCGTCGGCGACGCTGCGGTTCAGGCGGCCCGAACGCACCAGTTCGATCGCGGCCTCGAGGTCCGGCGCCATGAAGCGGTCGGCGTCGAGATCCGGCACGACGGCGCGGATCGCGGCATGGGCGCTGCAGAGTTCGGCGCTGGTCTTCAGCGGCGCGCGAAAGTCGATCCCCTGCGCCGCGGTGACGGCCTCTATCCCTATGATGCCGAACAGGTTTTCGGTCATCTGGAGCAGCCGCCGCGCACCGTGGCAGGCCATCGAGACGTGGTCCTCCTGATTGGCCGAGGTCGGCGTGGAATCGACCGAGGCCGGGTGCGCCATCTGCCTGTTTTCGCTCATCAATGCGGCAGAGGTGACCTCGGCGATCATCAGGCCGGAATTGAGTCCGGGCTTCTTCGCGAGGAACGCCGGCAGCCCGAACGACAGCGCCGGATCGACAAGCAGCGCGATGCGGCGCTGGGCGATGGCGCCGATCTCGCAGACGGCCAGCGCGATCTGGTCGGCGGCGAAGGCGACCGGCTCGGCGTGGAAATTGCCGCCGGAGACCACCGAGCCGTCGGACAGCACCAGCGGATTGTCGGTGACGGCGTTCGCTTCCGTGACCAGCGTTTTCGCGGCATGGCGGAGAACGTCGAGCGCGGCACCGTCGACCTGCGGCTGGCAGCGGATGCAGTAGGGATCCTGCACGCGCTCGTCGCCCTCGCGATGGCTTTCGCGGATTTCCGAGCCGTCGAGCAGCGCCCACAGGGCCGCGGCGGTGTCGATCTGGCCGGCATGGCCCCTGAGCGCGTGGATTTCGGCGTGGAACGGCGCCGAGGAGCCCATCGCCGCATCGGTCGACAGCGCCCCGGTGATCAGCGCGGCACGCGCGGCCCGGTGCGCGCGGAACAGGCCGGCCAGCGCCAGCGCGGTCGAGACCTGCGTGCCGTTGATCAGCGCCAGGCCCTCCTTGGCGGCGAGCACGACGGGCTCCAGCCCGGCCCGTTCGAGCGCGGCGGCGGCCGGCATGCGCTCGCCGTCGAAGGAACGCCTCGCCCTCGCCGATCATCGCGGCGGCCATGTGGGCGAGCGGCGCGAGGTCGCCGGAGGCGCCGACGGAGCCCTTTTTCGGGAATGACGGGAAGGACGCCGCGCGCCAGCATGTCCTGCAGGAGTTCGACGGTCTGCATGCGCACGCCCGACGCCCCGCGGCCGAGCGAGACGAGCTTCAGCGCCATCACCAGCCGCACGATGTCCGCACCGAGCGGCGCGCCGACGCCGCAGCAATGCGACAGGATCAAGTTGCGCTGCAGCGTGGCGACGTCGGTCGGCGGAATGCGCACCGAGGCGAGCTTTCCGAAGCCGGTATTGATGCCGTAGACGGCCTCGCGCCCGGCCGCGATCTCGTCGATCCGGGCGGCAGCGCGTTCCATGCGGTCGCGGCAGGCGGGATCGAGCGCCACCGTCTCGCCGGCGCGATAGATCTTCTCGAGAACGGCAAGCGGCACGGCGCCGGGCGTCAGCGTGAGGCTCATTGCGGCGAACGCTCCGCCACGATGCGCCTGTGGAGCGGATTGAAGCCGATGCGGTAGGCGAGCTCGGCAGGATGCTCGACGTCCCACACCGCGAGTTCGGCCAGCATGCCCGGCGCGATTGTGCCGACGCGGCCGGCAAGCCCGAGTGCGGCGGCGGCGTTGCGGGTAAGCCCGGCCAGCGCCTCCTCCGGGGTCAGGCCGAACAGCGTGCAGGCCATGTTGGCGGCAAGAAGCGGCGAGGCGAGCGGCGAGGAGCCGGGGTTGCAGTCGGTGGCA
Source organism: uncultured Alphaproteobacteria bacterium (assembly GCA_963816435.1). Taxonomy (GTDB): domain Bacteria; phylum Pseudomonadota; class Alphaproteobacteria; order Rhizobiales; family Rhizobiaceae; genus CAWFKS01. Next base: position 250,397 of record CAWFKS010000012.1, on the reverse strand, counting down.
ATCGCGATCGGAACGCCGGCGGCACGCAGCGCCTCGACCGGCGGCTTCTTCGTCTCGCGCAGGAAGTAGAAGGCGCCGGGCAAGAGCACGGCGACGGTGCCCGCGGCGGCCATCGCCTCGACGCCGGTCTGGTCGAGATGTTCGAGATGATCGGCCGACAGCGCACCGAAGCCGGCGGCGAGGCTTGCCCCGCCAAGATCGGAGAGTTGCTCGGCATGGAGCTTCACCGGCAGGCCGAGCCCCTTGGCGTGCTCGAAGACGCGGGCGATCTCGTCGCGCGAAAAGGCGATCCCCTCGCAGAACCCGTCGACGGCGTCGACCAGACCTTCCGCGTGCGCCGCCTCCATGCCGGGCAGCACGACCTCGTCGAGATAGGCGCCGGAGCGGCCGCGATATTCCGGCGGCACGGCGTGCGCGGCGAGATAGGAGGTGCGCACCCGCACCTGCCGCAACTCGCCAAGGCGCCGCGCGGCGCGCAGCATCTTCAGTTCGTCCTCCACGGTCAGCCCGTAGCCGGACTTGATCTCGACCGTCGCCACGCCCTCGGCCAGCATTGCGTCAAGACGCGGCAGGGCGGCCGCGACGAGCGCGTCCTCCGAAAATGTCCGAGTGGCCGCCACCGTCGAGACGATGCCACCGCCGGCCCGCGCGATCTCCTCGTAGGAGGCGCCCTTCAGCCGCATCTCGAACTCGCGCGCCCGGTTGCCGCCGTGGACGAGATGGGTGTGGCAGTCGATCAGCGCCGGCGTGACGAGACGACCCTCGAGCTTTTCCACCGGCACGTCGCGCCAGCCGGACGGCAGGTCGGCTGCGGACGCCACGAACGCGACGCGGCCGTTCTCGATGCCCAGCGCATGCTGCTCCAGCAGGCCGTAAGGGCTGCCGTCGGCCATGGTGGCAAGCCGCATGTCGGTCAGCACGGTCCTTGACATCGCTTCGGCCCCGGCGATTAATAAACGCGATTTAACGCTATTATGTATAGACAAATACGTCAATCGGGCGATGTCAATCGACACGGGTCAGGAACAGGCGATTTTTGCCGGGGAGGCGCTGCTTCCGGACGGCTGGGCTGCGGACGTGCGCATCGCGATCGACGGGGACGGCCGCATCGCTGCGGTCGCGGAAGGCGAAACAGCTGAACCGGGCGACTTTCGCGTGCCGGTGCTGGTCCCCGCCCTCTCCAACCTCCACAGCCACACGTTCCAGCGCGGCATGGCCGGGCTGGCGGAAACGCGCAGCCCCGCCGGGCGCGACAGTTTCTGGAGCTGGCGCGAGACCATGTACCGCTTCCTCGACGTGCTGACGCCGGAGGATGTCGAGGCGATCGCCGCCTTCGCCTTCATGGAGATGGCGGAAGCGGGCTTCGGCGCGGTGGCGGAATTCCACTATCTGCACAATCGACCGGGCGGCGGCAGCTATGACGACCCCGCCGAACTGTCTTCCAGGATTGCAGCGGCTGCGGCCGAAACCGGCCTCGGCCTCACCCTGCTGCCGGTCTACTACCGGCAGGGTGGAGTCGACGGACGGCCGCTCAATGGCGGGCAGCTTCGTTTCGCCAACGATCCGGAGTCCTTCGATCTGCTGGTCCGGAAGGCGGAGAAGATCGTCGGCGCCCTCCCCGGCGATACGAGTCTGGGCATCGCGCCGCATTCGCTGCGCGCCGTCGGGCCTGACGACCTGGCGATGCTCGCCACGATGCGCCCCGGCCTGCCGCTCCACATGCACATCGCCGAGCAGACGGCGGAGGTCGACGAGATGCTGGCGGTGCGGGGCGCGCGGCCGGTCGAGTGGCTGCTCGACAATTTCGAGGTGGACGCGCGCTGGTGCCTCATTCATTGCACCCACATGACGAGCGAGGAAACGGAACGGCTGGCGGCAAGCGGTGCGGTGGCAGGACTTTGCCCGATCACCGAGGCCAATCTGGGCGACGGCATTTTTGCGGCGACGGATTTCATGGCCGCCGGCGGGAGGTTCGGCGTCGGGACCGATTCCAACGTGCTGATCGACGCGGCGGGAGAGCTGCGACAGCTCGAATACTCGCAGCGCCTGCGCGACCGCGTGCGGGTGGCCCTGGCGAAGCCGCAGGGCTCGGCCGGGCGCTTCCTCCATGACGCCGCGCTCTCCGGCGGCGCACAGGCGCTGGGGCGTGACAGCGGCGCCATCGCGCCGGGCAAATGGGCCGACCTTGTCGCCCTCGATCCGGCACGGCTGAACTCGGCGCGGGGCGGCGACGGCCATCTCGACGCCTGGGTTTTTGCCTCGCGCGACGGGGCGGTCGGCGAACTCTGGTCGGCCGGCCGGCACGTCGTTCGCCAGGGGCGGCACGTCGCCCGCGAGGCGATCGCGGCGCGTTACCGCGCCCGGCTCCGGCAGATCGCGAGCCGGCTTTGAGCGCGCAGCGCCTGACCTATCGCGACCTGCGCGAGGAAATGAAGCGCCGGATCGCCGAGCGCGAATGGCAGCCCGGCGTCACCATTCCGGGAGAGGAGACGCTCGCCGCCGAGTTCGGCGTGGCGCGCGCCACCGTCAACCGAGCGCTACAGGATCTGGCGCGGGAAGGCCTGGTCGAGCGGCGGCGCAAGGCGGGCACGCGGGTCGTCGAACACCCGGTGCGCGAGGCGCGGTTCTCGATCCCGCTGGTGCGCCAGGAGGTCGAGGCGACGGGCGCGGCCTACGAATACCGCCTGCTCGGCCGCGAAATCGTGGCGGCACCGGAGCTGGTGGCGGCGCGGCTTTCCCTGCGCGCCGGCGCCGAGATGGTGCATGTGCGTGCGCTTCACCTTGCCAACCGCGCGCCCTACCAGTTCGAGGATCGCTGGATCAGCCTGACGGCCGTGCCCGGCGCCCGCGAGGAGGGGTTCGAGACCACCGGCCCGAACGAGTGGCTGGTCGCCAACGCGCCGTTCTCGCACGCCGAGTTCCGCTTCTTCGCGGCAGCGGCGAGCGAAGCCGAAGCCGCACTGCTTGGTTTGCAGCCGGGACAGCCGGTGTTCGTCGGCGAGCGTCTGACATGGCTCGCCGACAGGCCGATCACGCTGGTCAGGATGGTGCATCCGCCGACGCACCGGATGGTGACGCGGCTCTGACCAAAGAAAAGGCGGCGGCACGAATGCCGCCGCCCGAACCATCACGACGTCGAACGAAGGACTACATGCCCATCTTCTCGTGCACCCAGTCGGTGTAGTGCGAGAGCCTGGTGTAGATGCCGTAGGCGTTCTCGTGGCCGCAGGCAGCACCCGCGTCCATCGGCCCCTCGCCCCAGGACACGATGCCGACCTGAACCGGCTCGGCGCCGGTGGTGAACAGCGGGCCGCCGCTGTCACCGTTGCAGGCGTCGCGCGCGCCGCTCTGCACGCCCGCGCAGATCATGTTGTCGGTCAGCGGATCGGCCATCGTCGCGGCGATCTCCTTGGTAGCTTCGCTGACCGCCGCGTCGGAGTAGCGCATGCGCGGCGCGAAATTGCGCAGGATCTCGCCCAGATCCTTGGCGTAGATGTCCTTGATGCCGGCGTTGCAGGCCGAATTCGGCTTCAGTTCGATGTCGGCCTGCATCAGCGCCATCGGGAATGCGCCGTTCTCCATCATGCCCCAGCCGGTGACCATGGCGTCGCCGTTCTCGACGTCGGCATCGGTCATCTTGATGGTCTTTGCGCCGGCGATCGGCTCGGCCAGCTTCAAAAGCCCGACGTCGTTGTCGAGCCGCGAGGGGTCGAAGCCCTCGTTGACGAAGACCTCGGCGACCTCGTGGCGTGTGCCCTCGTCGAGGCTGGTCGCCCCGACCAGCACGGTGACGGTGTCGGGCTTGATCGGCTCGCCGTAGTCGACCAGGCAGTGGGCGGCGGTGAGCACCCATTGCGGAGCGATCAGGCTGCCGCCGCAGAACTGGGCGTTGCCTTGCGACATCGGATCGTCGTCGAGCATCTCGCTGGTCAGGAGCGCGACCTGGAAGGGCCAGGCGTCCTTGGCCGCCTCCTTGCCGCCGAAAACACGGTCGGACTCGGCGGGATCCTGCTTGGCGCGCAACGCCGGCACCCGCGACATCGGCGAGAGTTCGGGTCGTGCGCCATTGTCCGGCGACTGCGCGAACGCGGCCGCCGAAAGCGGCATCGCGGCCGCGACGAGCGGCAGCAGCGCGTATTTCATGAGTTGGCTTAACATCGTTGAAACTACCTCCAAGAGCGTTGCCTGAGCCGGCCGCCCCAGCGGGCCGGAATCGCCGACCATAGCGCACGCGTCGCGAGGCCGGCAGCGAATTTGTCGGCGCGAATGTGGGAAACAATGGGGCGTGACGTCGCGGAAGCCCCGGATGACGGCGTGAGCAGGCTTGCCGAGGCGCAGGCTTCGACGCTACTCAGGTGACGCGGGGGCAGGTTCGTGGGCAAACGAACATTTTAAAGACAAGATTGGCCACTCATTTGTCCCGCGTTGCTGACTTTGGGAGAGTCCAGACTATGAAACCAACACGTATCGCATTCATTTCGCTCGCCGCATCGGTGGCCTTCATGGCCGCACCGGCCCTGGCCGGCGAATCCGTGAGCGGCAGTACCGGAAACGGTGAGATGCCGCGCGCGGCACCGACCGGGCCGCAGCTTTCCGACAGGGCGGTTCCGATCGAATCGCCGAAGATCGACGAGGACGCGGCCTCGCGCGGCCTGGAGCTCGATCCGGCAAAGGTCGAGCAGGGCTACGGCGTAATCCGCCGGTCGAGCAACGGCGAAGTCAAGCGCATGCCGGCCAGCGAAGAGATCAAGAAGATGATCGAGGACAGCGGCGCGCGGGGCGTCGATCCGGCGATCGACAAGAGCGAGGCCAGCCGCCAGGTGTTCGGCGACGACGACCGCGTGCAGATCACCGATTCCAGCGATTTCCCGTTCCGAACGATCGGGCTCCTGCAGTCGGAGACGCCGAAGGGTCTGGGCACGTGCTCGGCAACGCTGATCGGGCCGCGCACCGTGGTGACGGCGGCGCACTGCCTCTACGACAACGACGAAGGCTGGCGCGAGAACTTCCTGTTCGCGCCCGGCCTGCTGGCGATGGACAATGCACCGTTCGGTGTCTACGAATATCAGGACGCCTATATCTTCCAGGGGTTCGTGGACAATTACCAGGGCTTCTACGGCTCGGTCGTGCCCTGGGATCTCGGCGTGGTCATCCTCAAGCAGCCGATCGGCGACCAGCTCGGCTGGATGGGCTTCGCCTATGACGACGAACTCGGCGATTTCGTCGCCAACGTCATCGGCTACCCGGGCGACAAGGATCCCGGCACGATGTGGCACGTCAGCTGCGACGTCAGCTCCCAAGCCATGAACGATACGAACTTCGCCTATCTCTGCGACACCTATCCGGGGTCCAGCGGAAGCTCGGTTTACATGTATACCGAGGACAAGACGCGCACGATCTACGGCATCAACGTCGCGGAAAATCCGGACTTCAACCTGGCGGTTCGCATCAACCCCGTCTACTTCGCCTGGCTGAAGAACCTTATCCAGTAAGCCCGCGGGACGAGAGCTGACGAAGGCCCGCGAGCACGCGCCCGCGGGCCTTCTTTCTTGGTCATTCCGTTTACCCGCATCCTTCGCTGCAAGCCAAGATCTAGCCTAGCGGATATCGGCCACGTAATTTTCGACGGGCACCGCGTAGGTAGCCATGCCCTGCTTGCGCTGTTGCTCGACATAGCCGGCAAAATAGTCCCAGAACGATATGGCGAAATCGCCGAAGAAGCTCCTGGCGACATCGTCCGAGCACAGTCCGCCCTCGACGCAATAGGCCACGTCGGTTGAGGAAATACAGAACGCGCTCGAAATTGTCGCGCTGGGCAGCAGGCGCGACGCCGCCGCCCTCCTCCGTCAGCGCCGCCATGCCGACGCGCCGGCGATACACGGCCAGATCAGCCTCGCTCGGCGCGCTGCCCAGGAGGCCGGAATACTGCTCGTTGAGATCGGCAAGCCGGCTGCTTATCGCGCGTTCGGCCTCCTGGTATTGCGGTTTTTCCCACAGGTCGACGAGCTGCAGCGTGCGTTCCACCCGCTTCTCCTCGCGGGCTTCCAGATACTGGTAGACGGAGAAGATGCCGCCGATCACCAGTGCGATGCGAACGATGAAGCCGGTCCACGCATAGCCGAGCATGCGCCAGTCGCCGGAGGTAAACGGATTGCTCTCGGGCTTGGCCTCGTGCGTGGAGGTGTCTGGCCAGGCACTGACCGTCTCCGGCAGATTGCGGACCGTCCTGCGGGGGGTCGCGCGCCTGGCCATCAACACTTGTCCAGATCGATGCGGGCGGACGGGTCGAGCGCGAGGCCCGGCTCCTCCAGCCGCGCCTTGAGGCAGGCGAGCTGCGACGCCGAGAGAATGAACTGAAGGTCGGGCTCCTCGCGCGGCGACAGGCGCGGCCCCGGCAGCGCGGCGACGACGCCGCGATCCTGCTCGCAATCGCTGAGATCGACGGCCACGGCGCCGTTGGTGCGCCGTTCGAGTTCGGGGTATTTCGCGAGGAAGCAGGCCGCCAGCGAGGAGTTGGTCACCACGGCACGGGCGCAAATTCCGCAGGGCGCCTCCGCCGCAAGCGCCGAAGCCGACGCCAGCGCGAACAGCCCCGCCGCGACAATCGCGGCGGGACGGGTTTTTCGGGTTTTCAGGTCGGGCGAGCTGCCTGTCATCATGCGCTCCACCGAAGCCGCCGACGTGCTAGCTGCGCGGTTCCGTCTCCAGCGGGTAGATCAGCACCGCGCCCTTCGACTCCTGGCGGCCGCCGATACGGGCAGCACCGCGCGACGCCGGCGCGTTGCCGATGTCTTCCAGCAGGCCGGCGAATCCGCCGGGATGGTCGATGCCGCGGGTCATGCGGCGTACGCCTTCCTGCTCGAGGAAGCTCAGGTCCTGCACGTTGGACATTGCCTCGCCCTCGCTCATCACCACCACCATGCGCTCGATGCCGAAGCTGGAATCGGTGAATTCAAGCAGCGGAATGTCGACCTTGCTGCCCGAATGCAGGCGCTGGGCATACATGTGGGTGATCGAGTAGTCGGAGCCGATGTAGAGCACGTTGAGATCGACCGGCTTGGTCGAATCGTTGCTGGCATGGAGATGCACCTGGTCGCCCGGATGCACCTGCGGTACCTTGGCGGCGTCCAGCGGCTCGTCCCCGGTGGAGCCCTTGCGCTGCACGGTGAAGCCGACGTTCACCTCGTCGGGCCGGTAGTCGGTCGCGGTCGCCAGACGGGCGAGGTTGGTGGCACGGAAGATGCGCGTCAGCGTCTGCGCCACCTCGCCCTGCAGCCCGTCAGGCGAGGAGCCGGTAAAGCCGATCGACGGCGGACGCCGGCTCGGGTCGAGCGAGATCTCGGCCGTCGGCGGCAGGAACCACAGGCGCGCCGCCGGGCTCACCTCCGCACGGTTGGAAACCGTGGCGCTGATGGCGTTGGGGCCTGCGTCGGCGATCATGACGGCGGCATCCTCTTCCGAAAGCACGGCGAGCTTGAGGTCGGCGCTGTCCTCGGGTGCCACCAGCTTCAGATTGACAGGCGTCGCCTCGTCGGCGGCGATCTTGTCGAGGATATCATTGACCTCGGCGATCTGCTCCTCGAACCCCGGATGCGGCGCCGGACGGGCGACCGTCAGTTCCGTCTGGAAGGAGATCTCGGCGAGACGTGCATAGGCGTTGGCCGGGATCTTCGAGGGTTCCATCGCCGGCTTGTCGTTGTAGGCGACCGGCGTCAGATGGCTCGTCAGATTGTCGGCCGAGCTCACCTCGAGATAGCCGACCGCGTCGTCCATCGTCGAGCCGGGCCCAGGCAGGATCGCCAGCTTGGTGCCGGGAGCGAGACGCTCGAGCAGGCCGGCGGGCACGGTGATGCCGCTGCTGGCGTCGGCGTCGATCTTCCACTGCTGGATATAGTCGGTGGCGTCCATGCCGAAGACCGGCGCGTCGAGGTCGCCCTCGAACAGTGGCGTCGGGCGGGTGCGGTTCTCGCCCGAATAGGCCTGCATGATGGCCTGGCCGAGCTGCCTGTAGGTCATGGTCGGGTTCTCGGCGATCTGCGAGAACAGCGTGTAGGTGAACAGGCCGTAGCGGGTCGAGTTCTTCTGCCCGCGCGGCAGCAGCATCTCCGGCGTGGTCTCGACGGTCTGGGCCGCGAAGAACGCGACGAGGCCGCCCGGCGCGATCGACTCGGCGCTCGACGGGGTGTTTTCGTCCGAGGCCTGCGGCCCGTCGGCGTAGAGCGCCAGAGCGCGCGTCGCCTCCGGTTCGGCGTCGGCGGTTGCGTCCGCCTTGGCCTCGGCTTGCGCCTCCTGGATGGCTGACTCGGGAATGCCGAGCTGCTCGGGCTCGATCTTGCGTTCCACGACATCGTCGCCGCCAACGGGGGCGGCGCGCGTCGCGGTGCCGGAATGGCAGGCGTCGATGACGATCCACACGAAGGCGCCCTTGGCGCGGATCGCGTCGAGCGCGGCGCCGATCTCGTCGTCGGCCAGCGCGTCGGGGATGCCCTTCGAGCGGTCGACCCACATCCCGGTGTCGGCCGGCAGGAAAACCTCGTCGAGCCCGTCGGGCTCCGTGGAGACGTCGATCGCCGGCTGCTGCGTCCCGTGTCCCGAAAGGTGCAGGTAGACGAAATCGCCACGCTCGGCCTCGTCGGCGACCTTCTTGAGCGCCGTCGTGATCGCCTCGTGCGTCGGCGAGCCCGCCGCACCCTCGACCTCGTCGGCAAGTACGGTGACGTGGTCGGGCTCGAAGCGAACCGGCGAGCGGGTCTCGAGGTAGTCGCGCACCAGCGCCACGTCGTTCTTGGGCCCGACCAGTTCGGCGTTGAGACCCGCCTTGCGCAGGACCGGATATTTGGTCACGCCGACCAGCACCGCGTAATTGGTCCTCGCCTCCGCCGGTGCGGCGACGAATACGCTGGTCGCGAGTCCAAGCGCCATTGCGGCGAGGACACCGCGCTTCAGCAGCCAATTTACCATTGCAATCTATCTCCCAAGCCCAACCAAGCTGTCCCAACGTCAATATCGGTCCTACAGGATTGAGGCGTCAATTGGGAATGCTTGAAAGGACCGTGGAGCGCGCGGCACGGATGCCTGCCCGCCGCAGGCTCCCTCTAGAGCGCGCGCTACTCGTCCGAAGAATGCCCTGGCGAAGAATGCCCTGGCCCGGCCGAAATCGGCGCTCAGTGCGCCTCTTCCCAGTTGGAGGCGGCGCGTGCGTCGACCTTGAGCGGCACGCGCATGTCGAGCGCCGGCATCGCGGCGTGCTCCATCACCCGGCGGATGACGGGGATGGCGTCGTCCACCTCGGCCTCCGGCGCCTCGAACACCAGTTCGTCGTGGACCTGGAGAAGCATTCTGGTGGCGCGCAGGCCGGCCTCTTCCAGCGCGCCTTCCATGCGCACCATCGCACGACGGATGATGTCGGCGGCCGAGCCCTGGATCGGCGCGTTGATGGCGGCGCGTTCGTTGAAGGCCCGCACCTGCGGGTTGGGCGACTTGATCTCGGGATAGTTGGCGCGCCGGCCGAAGATCGTCTCGACATAGCCGTTGGCGCGGGCGAACGCCTTGGTGGAATCCATGTAGTCGCGGATGCCGGGGAAGCGCTCGAAATAGCGCTGGATGTAGTTGGCGGCCTCCTCGCGCGGGATGGCAAGCTGGTTGGCGAGCCCGAAGGCCGAGATGCCGTAGATGATGCCGAAATTGATCGCCTTGGCGCGGCGGCGCACCTCGGCGGGCATGCCTTCGACCGGCACGTTGAACATTTCCGACGCCGTCATGGCGTGGATGTCGACGCCGTCCTCGAACGCCTGCACGAGCTGCGGAATTTCGGCGACATGGGCGAGAACGCGCAGCTCGATCTGGCTGTAGTCGGCCGAGATCAGCTTGCGGCCGGGCTCGGAAATGAACGCCGTCCTGATCTTGCGTCCCTCGACCGTGCGGACCGGGATGTTCTGCAGGTTCGGCTCCGACGACGACAGCCGTCCCGTCGTGGTGGCAGCCAGGGCGTAGCAGGTGTGGACGCGGTTGGTCTCGGGATGGATGTAGCCCGGCAACGCGTCCGTGTAGGTCGACTTGAGCTTGGTGAGCTGGCGCCAGTCGACGATCCTGCGCGGCAGTTCGTGGCCTTCCGCCGCGAGATCCTCGAGAATGCGCGCCGAGGTCGCCCACTGGCCGGACTTGGTCTTGGAGCCGCCGGGCAGGCCCATGCGGCCGAACAGTATCTCGCCGAGCTGCTTGGGCGAGCCGATGGTGAAGCGCTCGCCGGCGAGTTCGTAGATCTCGTCCTCGAGGGCGGCGGCGCGCTGCGCCAGCTCGCCCGAAAGCCGGCTCAATATCTGCCGGTCGACCGAGATGCCCGCCTCCTCCATGCGCGCCAGCACCGGCACCAGCGGCCGTTCCAGCCGCTCGTAGACCGAGACCGCGGCCTGCACCGGCAGGCGCGGCTTGAGCACGCGCCACAGCCTCAGCGTCACGTCGGCATCTTCGGCCGCATAGACGGAGGCGCGGTCGATATCGACCATGTCGAAGGTAGTGCCGGTCCTGCCCGAGCCAGCGACCTCCTTGAAGGGGATCGGCGTGTGACCGAGCCAGCGCTCCGAAAGGGTGTCCATGCCGTGGCCGCCCGTGCCGGCGTCGAGCACGTAGGACAGGAGCATGGTGTCGTCGAAGGGAGCGACGTCGATGCCGCGGCGATGCATGATCTGCCAGTCGAACTTCATGTTCTGGGCGATCTTCAGCACCGATGGGTCTTCCATCAGCGGCTTCAGCGCGGCTAGCGCGTCGGCCTCCGGAATCTGGCCGTCGATGAGGCCGCCGCCCAGGAGGTCGCCGTTGCCGCTCTTGTGCGACAGCGGGACGTAGGCGGCCTTGCCGGGCGCCAGCGCCAGCGAGAAACCGCAGAGCTCGGCCTGCATCGGATCGAGCGAGCTCGTCTCGGTATCGAACGCGACGACGCCGGCCTCGAACGCCTCCGCGATCCAGGCCCGCAGCGTCGGCAGGTCGCGGATCGTGACATAGGCGGTCAGATCGAATTTCTCGGCGCTTGCAGCATGCTGCCGCGAAGCTGCCAGCGCGGCCGGAGTGCTTTCCGCGCCGTCGCCCTGAGCGGACGGCTCCTTGCCCTCCGGCGTTTCCGTCTTCCCGTCCCCGGCGGGCGAGCCGGACTGCACGCCCACATCCGGACCGTGCGCGGCTTCGGCCGTCTCGACCTCGACATGGGCCGGCTCGATCTCGGCTGCCTCGGCGCCCGTCGCCTCGGCGACGCGGCGGGTCAGCGAGGAAAACTCCATGGCCTTGAGGAAGGAGATGAGCTTCGGCCCGTTCGGCGGCTCCAGAACCAGCGCATCGAGACCTTCCGTCAGCGGTACGTCGTCCCTCAGCCTGACGAGCTCGCGGGAAATCCGTGCCTTCTCGGCATTCTCGATGATGTTCTCGCGGCGCTTGTTCTGCTTGATCTCGCCGGCGCGCTCCAGAAGCGTGTCGAGATCACCGAACTGCTCGAGGAGCTGGGCGGCGGTCTTCGGCCCGATGCCCGGGACGCCCGGCACGTTGTCGATGGAGTCGCCGGTCAGCGCCTGCAGGTCGATCATCTTTTCGGGCGGAACACCCCATTTCTCGATCACCTGCGGCACGCCGATCTCGCGGTCCTTCATCGGATCGTACATCTCGACGGTCGGGCCGACGAGCTGCATCAGGTCCTTGTCGGAGGAGATGATGGTGGTGTCGCCGCCGGCCTCGCAGGCCAGACGCGCATAGGTGGCGATGATGTCGTCGGCCTCGTAGCCTTCCATCTCGATGCAGGGCAGCGAGAAGGCGCGGGTGGCGTCACGGATCAGGCCGAACTGCGGCACCAGATCCTCGGGCGGCTCGGAGCGGTTGGCCTTGTATTCGGGATAGATCCTGGACCGGAAGGTCTTGGCCGAGTGATCGAAGATGACCGCGAAATGGGTCGGCACGACGCCGACCTCGGTGTTGCGCGCGTCGCGCATCAGCTTCCACAGCATGTTGCAGAAGCCGGAGACCGCGCCGATCGGCAGCCCGTCGGATTTGCGCGTCAGCGGCGGCAATGCGTGGTAAGCTCGGAAGATGTAGCCGGAGCCATCGACGAGGAAGAGATGATCGCCCTTTTTCATGGCCGAAGGGAATAGCGCGCGGTGGAATGCCCGTCCACTGACAAAGCCTGGCTTCAGATTGCTGTCAGCTTGGTGTGCCAGATGCGCGCGAAGCCGCGCCCCGACCGGGCGCGGCAACGCCAACAACGGAGAGCGATGACGTCATGATTTCACTTGAGCATATTCACCCGATTCTCGTTCATTTTCCGATCGTCTTCATCCTGACGCTCGCCACGTTCGACCTGATCGCCACATTGCGTGGCGCCCCGGTGACCGGCCGCTCCGCGATCGGCAGCGTTTCAGCCGGACTGGCGGTGCTGGCGGGCGCCTTCGCCGTCGTTACCTACTTCTTCGGCGACATGGCCCTGGAAATCGCCGAAGGACACGGCTTCCACAGCGAGATCGCGGAGATCCACGAAGGGCTCGGAACGACCACTGCCGTCGTCTTCGGCATCTGGGCGCTGGTGCGTGCGTTCCTGTGGTGGCGCGACACCAGGCTGACCGGCGGCGTCGCGGCGATCGTGCCGGTGCTGGAAGTGCTTGGCGCCGCACTCGTGGTGGCAACGGCCTACTACGGCGGCCAGCTCGTCTACGACCTCGGCGTCAATGTCGGCCACGTCGCGGGATAAAAGGCATTCGCGGCGATCACGCGCATGTTACAAACTTGTAATTTTGACGCCCTTGAATCGCCACTATCGGACCAACAAATATCGCGTATCGGCAATACTACGCCGAAGTCCGGAAAAAGGCCCGTCCCCCGCCTAACCGGACACTCGCGGCAGCCTCATCCCCCCTCTCCGGGCTGCCGCATCTTTGAGTAAGGCCGCCGTGGTTTCCCCCTCCGCCACGGCGGCACTTTTTTGTACTCGGCTCGACCAGAGCACCCGTCTTCCCGCCGATCTCCCGCTGGCCCAACTTCCAACCCTTTCCGCGCCGCGCGCGGCGTCCTAGGGTGGCGGCACGAATTGCTGCCAGGAAAGGTGCTCCAGTGTCCGACATCGCCCCCGTCCTCGAAAGGATAGACGCCTCGCTCGACGACAGTCTCGAGCGGCTGTTCGAGCTGCTCAGGATCCGCTCGATCTCGACCGATCCCGCCTTCAAGGCGGACTGCCGCAAGGCGGCCGAATGGCTGGTGGAGGACTTGAAGTCGATCGGGTTCGAGGCTTCCGTGCGGGACACGACGGGCCATCCGATGGTGGTCGGCCATCATCCCGGGCCCTCGGACGACGCTCCGCACATCCTGTTCTACGGCCATTACGACGTGCAGCCGGTCGATCCGCTGGAGCTATGGGAGGCCGATCCATTCGATCCGGCGGTGAAGGAAATCGACGGGGCCAAGGTGATCACGGGCCGCGGCTCGGCCGACGACAAGGGCCAGCTGATGACGTTCGTGGAAGCCTGTCGGGCCTACAAGGCGGTGAATGGCAGCCTGCCCTGCAGGATCACCATCCTGTTCGAGGGGGAGGAGGAATCCGGATCGCCTTCGCTCAAGCCGTTCCTCGACGCGAACGCGGAGGAACTGACGGCGGATTTCGCGATGGTGTGCGACACCGGCATGTGGGATGCCGAGACGCCGTCGATCTGCACGGGCCTGCGCGGGCTGTGCGGCGAGGAGATCGTCGTGAAGGCGGCCAATCGCGACCTGCATTCGGGCATGTATGGCGGTGTGGCGGCGAACCCGATCCGCATCCTGGCCAAGGTGCTGGCCGACGTCCACGACGAGAACGGCCACGTCACCATTCCCGGCTTCTATGACGGCGTCGAGGAGACGCCGAGCCAGGTGAAGGCCTCATGGGACGCTCTCGGCGAAACGTCCGAAAAGTTCCTCGGCGAGATCGGGCTGTCGATCCCGTCCGGCGAGAAGGGCCGCTCGGTCCTGGAACTGGTGTGGGCGCGGCCGACGGCGGAGTTCAACGGCATTTTCGGCGGCTACACGGGCAAGGGCTTCAAGACCGTGATTCCGGCCGAGGCCACGGCGAAAGTGTCGTTCCGGCTGGTCCACAAGCAGGACCCCGACAAGATCCGCGCCAATTTCAGGCAGTTCGTGGAAGACCGCATCCCCGCCGACTGCTCGGTCGAGTTCCACCCGCACGGCAATTCGCCGGCGATCCAGCTTCCCCCGGATTCGCCGGTGGTGACCAAGGCCAAGGCCGCGCTTTCGGAGGAGTGGGGCAAGCCCGCGCTGGCGACGGCCATGGGCGGGTCGATCCCCATCGTCGGGGACTTCCAGGCGATGCTCGGCATGGAGTCGCTACTGGTCGGCTTCGGGCTTTCGGACGACCGCGTCCACTCGCCGAACGAGAAGTACAACCTCAGCTCGTTCCACAAGGGGCAGCGATCCTGGGCGCGCATTCTCGACGCGGTGTCGAAGGCCTGAGGGAGCGGCGACGGCGCACCGTTGCGAAGGCAGGCGGCAGCGGCTAATCAGGCGCGATCAAGGGGAGCGCCATGACGATCCGTTTTCACAAGCACGACCTGCCGGACCTCAGCCACTACCAGGTGGACGCGGTGGCGGTGGATACCGAGACGCTCGGCCTGAAGCCGCATCGCGATCGGCTGTGCGTGGTACAGATTTCGCCGGGCGACGGCACCGCCGACGTCATCCAGATCGCGCCCGGCCAGAAGCGGGCCCCCAATCTGGTCGCGCTGATGAAGAATCGCGGCGTGACGAAGCTCTTCCACTACGCCCGCTTCGACCTCGCGGTGCTGTCCAATGCCTTCGGCTCGATGCCGGGGCCGGTCTTCTGCACCAAGATTGCCTCGCGCCTGACGCGCACCTACACGGACCGCCACGGACTGAAGGACATCTGTTCGGAACTGCTCGGCGTCAGCCTGTCGAAGCAGCAGCAATCTTCGGACTGGGCGGCCGACACGCTGACGTCGGAGCAGCTCGAATACGCGGCCTCCGACGTGCTCTACCTGCACGCGTTGCGCGACAAGCTGGCCGAGCGGCTGGCGCGCGAGAACAGGACGAAGGAGGCGGAAGCCTGCTTCCGCTTCCTGCCGACCCGGGCGCGGCTCGACCTGATGGGCTGGGCGGAAGAGGACATCTTCGCCCACAGCTGATCATTCGGCGGGGGCCAGGACTCTCCTCGGTGCCGGCTCGAGGCGGGCCCATTGCGGCCGCTCGAAGAGGAAGCGGCCCCAACCGGTCTGCTGAATCAGCCAGTAGAGAATGACCGGGCCGACGATGCCGGCAAGCATCGTCAGTACCGACATGGTGCCGATGTCGGAGACGAGCGCCGAACCGGGCGCCATGTCGTCGACGAGGCCGGAGCGGGTGAGAACCATGCGAGCGGCGGTCACCGGAACGTAGTAGCCGAGATAGATGACGAGGGAATGCTCTCCGAGCCAGGTCAGCCAGGCCGTGTAAGGCAGGTCGACCAGCAAGGTGGCGACGGTGACGATGGCGAGCGCTCCGATGGCTCCCAGCGCCAGCGAGACGAATGGCATTCCCGAGAACCCGCTATTGCCGAAATTGATGATTTGCAGGGTGTCAGGCACCGGTGCGAACACGATCGCGGTTTGCGCCACGATCCATATCCCGACGAGCACGAGCGCCCTGGCCTTGTGGGCGCGCATCCATGCGGCGATGTCGAATATCCGGGCCGCGAACACGTAACCGCCGTAGAAGAAGACGTAGCGCCAGCAGAACTCGTCGATGATGGCGGATCCGGTCTCGACGGGCAGGATCTCGAGCAGAGCCGCGCAAGAGAGCACGAACCACACGGGCACGTTCCTCACCAGCCGCGTGAAGACGAAGAACACCGGCAGCATGTAGATGAACCACAACGAGCCGTAGGGCTGCACGAAGGCGAACAGATATTCGTGCAACGGCTGCCAGTTGCCGCCCTCGGCAATGAAGTCCGGAGACTTGAGCGCCACTTCGATGGCCACCCACAGGGCAAAGAAGTAGGCGAAGTGGACCACCTTGCGATCGATGTATCGCAGCCAGGGCCTGTCGATGACCACACCCAGGAAAAGGCCCGAAAGCACGAAGAAGTCAGGCATGCGGAACGGCCACGCGAAGAGGATGACATAGTTCATCCAGCCTGTTTCGCCCATGGCGACCTGGACGCCGAGGGTTGCCTGAAACATCACCACGAAGATGATGCAGATGCCCTTGGCGGTGTCGACCCAGTCGATCCTGTGGCCAGTGCGCTGCAAGGCCGTGATCCGTCCTTTCGTTTTCGGTGTCGCAGATTAGCATCTGGGCGGGCATCGCGAGCGCCGACCTCGCGTTAGGGTTACCTGCGGCACGGTCGCGCAAGCCTTAACGCCGCCTTAAACGAGTGGCCCTACCGTCCCCCGACGAGGGACAAGGACGGATGACGAGCTGTCATGGCCAAGCGTAAACCGGCAAGGCGCATCGAGCCGAGCTTCGAGGCGTCGCAAAAGGCCGGCGGGCGTGGCGGACTGAGCGCCGGCGAGGACGATCGCCTGGTCAAGCCGTCGCGCAAGCCGACGAAGAAGCGCACCGCCAGCAAGGCCCGCAAGGGCCGCTCCGGCGGCAAGCGCCGGGCGCAGCGCACCAGCCCCTGGCGGCTGGCGCGCGCGGCGGCCTACTGGTGCGTGGTGCTGGGCATCTGGGCCGGCATCGCGGTCGTCGGGCTCGTGGCCTTCTACGGCGCGCGCATGCCGAGCGCCATGACCTGGGCGGTTCCGGACCGGCCGCCGAATGTCCGCATCGTCGACGTCAACGACAAGCTCGTCGCCAATCGCGGCATGACCGGCGGTCAGGCCGTCGGCCTGCACGAGATGTCGCCCTACATCCCCGAAGCCGTCATCGCCATCGAGGACCGGCGCTTCTATTCGCATTTCGGCGTCGACCCGATCGGCCTGGCGCGCGCCATGTTCGAGAACGTGGTGAGCGGACAGGTGACGCAAGGCGGCTCGACGATCACCCAGCAGCTCGCCAAGAACCTGTTCCTGGAGCCCGACCGCACGATCGAGCGAAAGGTGCAGGAGGTGCTGCTGGCGCTGTGGCTGGAGCACAAGTTCTCCAAGGAGCAGATCCTGGAGATGTATCTCAACCGGGTCTATTTCGGCTCCGGCTCCTACGGCGTGGAGGCGGCCTCCCGCCGCTACTTCAAGAAGCCGGCCTCCGAGGTGACGCTTTCGGAGGCGGCACTTCTGGCCGGCCTGCTGAAGGCGCCGTCGCGGCTGTCGCCGGCGCGCGATCCGAAGGCCGCCGAGGCGCGCGCCCAGGTGGTGCTTGCGGCGATGCGCGAGGCCGGCATGATCGGCGACGGCGAGATGACGGCGGCGATCAGCGCGCCGGCGGTGCGCGCGGCGTCGTACTGGACCGGTTCGGAGAACTATGTAGCCGACGAGGTGATGGGCGAGCTTCCCGACCTGGTCGGCGAGATCAACGGCGACATCGTCGTGCACACGACGCTCGACATGCACATGCAGTCGGTGGCGGAGCAGTCGATCCGCACGCTGATCGACGAAAACCGCAAGAAGCGCCGCGTCGGCCAGGGTGCGCTGGTGGCGATGGACAATACCGGCGCGGTGCGCGCCATGGTCGGCGGCTACGACTACGCCAACAGCCAGTTCGACCGTGCCTCCGAGGCGCGCCGGCAGCCCGGCAGCGCCTTCAAGCCGTTCGTCTACATGGCGGCGCTGGAAAGCGGGTTGCGGCCGGACAGCGTTCGCAACGACGCGCCGATCCGCATCGGCAAGTGGACGCCGGAAAACTACGGCGGCAAGTATTTCGGCGAGGTGACGCTGGCGCGCGCGCTGGCGCATTCGCTGAATTCGGTGGCGGCGCAGCTCGCCATGGAGGTCGGCCCGAAGGCTGTGGTCGAAGCCGCCTCGCGCATGGGCATCCAGTCGAAGCTGGAGCCGAACGTGTCGATCGCGCTCGGCACCTCCGAGGTGACGCCGCTGGAGCTGACGGCGGCCTACGTGCCGTTCGCCAATGGCGGCTACCGGCCGAGCGTGCATTTCATCGACAAGGTGACGACGCCGGAAGGCAAGGTGCTCTACAAGCGCCCTGACACGCCGATGCCGAGGGTCGTCAGGCCCGAAATCGCGGCGATGATGAACGGCATGATGACCGGGACGATCGAGGACGGCACGGCCCACAACGCCGAACTCGGCCGCCCGGCGGCAGGCAAGACGGGAACCAGCCAGAACGCGCGCGACGCCTGGTTCGTCGGCTACACCGCCGACCTGACCACGGGCGTGTGGTTCGGCAACGACGACGGCGCGCCGACGAAGAACGTGACCGGCGGATCGCTGCCGGCCATCGCGTGGCGCGAGTTCATGCAGGCGGCCGAAAAGGGCATGCCGGCGCGGCCGCTGCCCGGCGCCGGCCTCTATGCGAACGGGGAACTGCCGGAGACGGCGGACGCAACCCCGAGCGCCAGGCCGGTGATGCGGGTGTCGGCCGACGGGCCGCCACAACCGCAAGTGGAGATGGACCGCACGTCGTCCATCGGCCGCCCCGTGCCGCCCGCGGATGTCGGCGAGCGGCCGGCGCCGAGGACCAAGTCGATCCTCGACATCATCATGGGCCGCTAGCCGCACCAACCCTACCATTTGGTCATTCCTGTCGGGTGGCGGACCTATCGCCAAGCCGTCCCGCTTCGTTTACATAGCGGGCTGGAGGCGACACGCAGCTATGGCCGAGACCGACAGCAGAAAGACGCTGGTGCTGACCGGCGCCAGCCGGGGCATCGGGCATGCCACGGTGAAGCGGTTCTCGCAGGAGGGCTGGCGCGTCATCACCTGCTCGCGCCAGGAGTTCGCCGAGGACTGTCCGTGGCCGGCGGGGCCCGAGGACCATATCCGCATCGACCTTTCCGATCCCGAGGACGTCGGCGGCGCCGTGGCTGAAATCCGCCACCGGCTGCAGGCCAATGGCGGCCGGCTCAATGCGCTCGTCAACAACGCCGCGATCTCGCCCAAGCTCGACGACGGCGGCCGGATGAACTCGCTCGACACGCCGATGCATCTGTGGCGCACCGTCTTCCAGGTGAATTTCTTCGCCCCGATCATGCTGGCGCGCAGCCTGTTCAAGGAACTGGTCGCCGGCAAGGGGTCGATCGTCAACGTCACCTCGATCGTCGGCAGCCGGGTTCATCCGTTCGCCGGCACCGCCTATGCCACCTCCAAGGCGGCGCTGCAGGCGCTTACGCGCGAGATGGCCGCCGATTTCGGGCCGCATGGCATTCGCGTCAACGCCATCGCGCCGGGCGAGATCGACACCGCCATCCTGTCGCCAGGCACCGACAAGATCGTCGAGACGATCCCGCTGCGCCGGCTTGGCCTCACCTCGGAAGTCTCCGACATGATCTACTTCCTGTGCTCGGAAGAGGCCTCCTACGTGACCGGCGCCGATATCCCGGTGAATGGCGGCCAGCACGTCTGAGCGGCTGCCCGCAGACCTATTGCGGAATGCTCGACAGGTGCGCCAGCAGTTCGGCGACGTTGCCGGCGCTGTATTTCTTCATCAGACTGGCGCGATAGGCCTCGACGGTGCGCGGCGAGATCGACAGCGTACGGGCGATCTCCTTGGAGGTCCGTCCCTCGCCAAGATGCATGACGATCTGACGCTCGCGCGTCGTCAAGTCGGTGACGGGGCGCGATTCCGAAAGGTCGGCGAAGCTCCAGACCGCCTTGCGCAGCGGGTCGTCCTCGGGCGTGAGCGAATAACCGCGCACGCGGCACCAGAACAGCGAACCGTCCTTGCGCGCCATGATGCGCTCGTCGGAATAGCGGTTGTTCTTCTTCAGCGGCTCGACGCCGACGTCGCGAATGCGGACGAACTCCTCGAGAGAGGGGTAGAGCATGGCGAAGGACTGGTCGATCAGTTCGTCGCGCTCGTAGCCGAATATCCGCGCAAACGCCGGATTGCAGGCACGAATGATGCGGCTTTCGGTGATGACGATTCCCACCGGGCAGCACTCAAATCCGATTTCGACGAGGTCTGGCGGCAGGGGTTTCATCTCGTATTTCTACGATATTGCGGGGATTTTCGCCTTTCGCGAACAATAGCGACCGGTTCTCGGCCTACCAAGCAAAAACGGCCGGCCGCTTTCGTGCGCCCACGGTCAGGCCAGGCGCGAGACCCGCTTTCGTCCGTTCCTCACGGACGCTTCTTGCGTCTATGTTCCGAAGCGACCTGGTCCCGGACGGGACCGAGACGTGCCAGCAGGTCGACGACGTTCGCCGCACCGAACTTCGCCAACAGCCGCGAACGGTATGTCTCGACGGTGCGCGGCGAGATATCGAGCAGCTTGGCGATCTCCTTGCTCGTCCTGCCCTCCATCAAACGCAGGACGATCTGCCGCTCGCGGGGCGAAAGCTCGGCGATCGGCCGCGACTGCGACAGGTCGGCCACGCTCCACACCGCACGCGCCAGCGGATCGCCTTCGGTGGTCAGCGTGCGCCCGCGCACCCGGCACCAGAACAGGCTCCCGTCGGCGCGCGCCATGATCCGCTCCTCGGCATGTCGGCCGTTTTCGCGCAGCGACCGTACCCCGATGCTGCGAACACTCACAAACTCGTCAAGCGAGGGATGAATCACCGCGAAGCTGCGGTTGAGGAGCGCCTCGCGCTCGAAGCCGAACATCTGCGCGAATTCGCGATTGCAGGCGCGAATGACGCCGTGCTCGCCGTAAGCGATGCCGACCGGCGCCATCTCGTAGGCCAACCGGTCCAGTTCGCCGTTGCTCTGCCACGCGTCCATTCTTGCGTATTTCTACGATATTGCGGTTCGCGGCCGCCAAATAGGATATTGAGGCGCGCCGAAAAACCGTCCGCGGACAGAATGCATGGCGTGGGGAGGAATTACAACGTCAGCCGCAACATGCCGGCGGTTTACTGCCGCCATCCCAGCGTTCTGTATCGGGTCCGCAGCCGAAGCGCAGACCCGACGCTCGGCCCGTTTCACGTCTGAAGCCCGAAACCGGTGCTTTCAAGTTCAGGAGGAGAAATCATGAAGAGAGTCCTATCATCCCTGGCAATGGCCGGTGCGCTGGTCATGAGCACCGCGCTGTCGGCCAGCGCGGAAGACAGCGTCAAGCTGGCGCTCGTGCAGGCGCTCAGCAACAGCCCGCTCTCGGTCTACGCCAAGCAGATGGTGACCGGCTTCTATCTGGGTCTCGAATACGCGACCGACGGCACGATGGAGGTCAAGGGCCACAAGATCGAGGTCGAGGAGAAGGACACGCAGGGCAAGCCGGACATCGGCCGCTCGATGCTCGAGGAGGCCTATGCCGACGGCGCGCTGATCGCCATTGGCGGCACCTCGTCGGGCGTCACCACCGCGATGCTGCCGGTGGCTGCCGAAAACGAGAAGATCCTGCTGATCGAATCGGCCGTCGCCGATTCGCTGACCGGTCCGAACTCGAACCGCTACGTGTTCAAGACGTCGCGCAACTCGTCGATGGACATGCAGGCCCAGGCGATCGCGCTGCAGCCGGACAAGGACCTCTATCTGGCGACGCTGGCGCAGGACTACGCCTTCGGCCATGACGGCATCGACGCGCTCAAGCACGCGCTCGAAGGGACCGGCGCCAACATCGTCGACGAGGAATTCATTCCGTTCCAGACGACGGACTTCACGGCGACCATCGAGCGGATGGTCAACGCGCTGAAGGACAAGCCCGGCCGCAAGGTGATCTTCGTCAACATCGCCGGCATCGACGCGTTCACGCCGCTGGTGCAGGCCGGCCTCGACCGCTACGGCATCGAAATCTCGACCGGCGGCTTCATCCTGCCGCAGCTGGAGGCGATCGCCAAGAAGCTGCCGGGCGCAACCGGCGCCATGTACTACCACTACCAGGCGCCCAAGAACGAGATCAACGACTGGCTGGTGAAGGAGCACGAGAAGCGCAACGACGGCGTTCCTCCGGACTTCTTCACCTGCGGCGGCATGGCGGCGGCACTCGCCATCGTCAAGGCGCTCAACAGCACCGACGACTGGGACACGGAGTCGCTCATCAAGACCATGGAAGGCATGAGCTGGGAGACGCCGAAGGGGCCGATGACGTTCCGTCCCCAAGATCATCAGGCGCTGCAGGACATGTTCATGTACAAGATGAAGGTGGCCGAGGGCGAGAAGTACGCCGTGCCGGAGGTGGTGCGCGTGATCAAGGCCGACGAGATGGACATCCCGGTCGGCCGCGACAACTCGAAATAACCCTCCAGGGAAACCGGCCGGCGGGCGCTCAGGCGCCCGCCGGCCGAAGCGTTGTGCGCTCCCCCATGACCGCTCCATCGATAGAGACCCGTGACCTGACCATCCGCTTCGGCGGGCACGCCGCCGTGAACGGCGTCTCGTGCGCCTTTCGGCCGGCCGAACTGACGGTGATCGTCGGCCCGAACGGCGCCGGCAAGACCACCTGGTTCAACCTCGTGTCGGGCCAGTTGACGCCGAGCGAAGGCAAAGTGCTGAAGGATGGCGTGGAGATCACGCGTCTTTCGCCGTCGGCGCGGGCCAAGGCCGGTATCGGCCGCGCCTTCCAGCTCACCAATCTTTTTCCGCGACTGAGCGTACTGGAGAACGTGCGTCTGGCGGTTCAGGCGCGTCAGGGGGTCGGGCCGCGGGTCCTGCGCCCGTCCAGCGCCTATCGGGCTGTGGCAGAGCGCGCCTACGCCCACCTGGAGACGACGAAGCTCGCCGACGTTGCCGGGCTTCCGGCGGCGGCTCTTCCGCATGGCGACCAGCGCAAGCTGGAGGTCGCGCTGCTTCTGGCAATGGAGCCGGACGTGTTCATGTTCGACGAGCCGACAGCGGGGATGAGCGTCGACGAGGCTCCGGTCATCCTGGACCTGATCGCCGGCATCAAGAAAGACACGACGAAGACCATCATGCTGGTCGAGCACAAGATGGACGTGGTCAGAGCCCTGGCCGACCGCATCGTCGTACTGCACAACGGCGAACTGGTCGCCGACGGGGGCCCCGACGAGGTCATGGGCCTGCCGATCGTTCGCGAGATCTATCTCGGCCTGCCGCCGGAAGAGGAGGCGGCATGAGCGACTTCATCCTCAGGCTGGACGACGTTCACACCGATATCGGCCAATACCAGGTGCTCCATGGCGTGAGCCTCGACGTGCCCGAGGGTGGCGTCTACGTACTGCTGGGCCGAAACGGCGCGGGCAAGACGACGACGCTGCGCACCATCATGGGGCTGTGGCGCGCCCGTAGCGGGGCCATCGTCTTCCGCCACCACGACATCACGAACCTGCATACCGCCGACATTGCTCGCCTCGGCATCGCA
The DNA here is from genome assembly GCA_963816435.1 of uncultured Alphaproteobacteria bacterium. GTDB lineage: Bacteria > Pseudomonadota > Alphaproteobacteria > Rhizobiales > Rhizobiaceae > CAWFKS01. The sequence goes on along the minus strand of CAWFKS010000012.1, from coordinate 227,068 downwards.
TACGTGCCGGAGAATATGGGCATCTTCGGTGGATTGACGGTCGAGGAGAACATGCGGCTCGCGACCGCGAACGGCCGCTTCGACAAAGAGCGGCTGGAGAGCATCTACACGCTGTTTCCGGCCATGAAGACCTTCTGGGAACGGCCCGCATGGTCGCTCTCGGGCGGCCAGAAGCAGATGCTGGCAATTTCCCGCGCCATCATCGAGAAACGGGACCTGATCCTGATCGACGAGCCGACCAAGGGCCTGGCGCCCTCCATCATCCGCGCCATGATCGACGCCTTCCGCGAGATCGCCCGAGAGACGACGATCCTGCTGGTCGAGCAGAACTTCCTGTTCGCCTCCTCGCTCGGCAGCGGCGTTTCGGTGATCGACGACGGCCACATCGTCCACAGCGGCGAAATGCAGGAACTGGCAAGCGACGAAAGCCTGCAGACCCGGCTGCTCAGCCTGTCCATGGCCGCGCACCAGTAGGAGACGAAGATGGCTCTTTCCCGAAAAGCTGGCCAGGCCTTCGATCGCGTCGGTGGTGTCTACGCCCTCCCAATCATCCTGATGCTGGTAGCGCTGCCGCTGGTGGGGTCATTCCCGTCGTGGCTGACGCTTACCTTCGCAGGGCTGGCGATGGGAATGATGATCTTTCTCATGGCTTCCGGCCTCAGCCTCGTGTTCGGGCTGATGGACGTGCTCAATTTCGGGCACTCGGCCTTCATCTCCTTCGGCGCGTTCATCACCGCATCCGTGCTGGCGGCGCTCGCAGGCTGGGTGAGCGCGGATTCCCTGGCACTCAACTTCCTGGCGCTGTTCGCGGCCATCGCGGCGGCCAGCCTGTTCGGCCTGGTGGCTGGTTATTTCTTCGAGGTGGTGCTGGTGCGACCGGCCGGCTCCGACCATCTCAGGCAGATCCTCATCACGATGGGCGCCCTGATCGTTTCGGGCGAACTCGTTCGGGCGATCTGGGGCGACAATCCGATCAGCGTTCCCCGGCCGGCCTTGCTGAGCGGCAGCTTCCTGGTCGGAGGCGCCTCGATCGAAATCTACCGCATCTTCGCCCTCGGGCTCGGCGTGGTCGTGTTCATCGGCCTGTTCGTGGTGCTCAACCGGACGCGCATCGGGCTGCTGGTGCGCGCGGGGGTGGAAAACCGCGAAATGGTGCAGGCTCTGGGTTTCAGGATAGAGCGTCTGTTCGTGGGCGTGTTCATGCTCGGCTCCGCACTCGCCGCAATGGGCGGCGCGATGTGGGCCGGCTATCAGGGGACGATCACCGGCTCGCTCGGCAGCGACATGCTGGTGCTGGTCACCATCGTCGTCATCATCGGAGGCCTCGGTTCCATCGAGGGCTCGCTGCTCGGTGCGCTGCTGGTAGGCCTGCTCGGCAACTACATCGCCTTCCTGTTTCCGAAGCTGTCGCTGGCTTCCAACATGATCCTGATGATGGTCGTGCTGCTGTGGCGGCCGATGGGGCTGAAGCCGGCGGTGAAGTCATGAGCGAAGTCTCGGCTGCAGCGGCGCCGGAGCGCGACCGGACGTCCGCGCCCGCGGTCGCCGGAAATCGCGCCGGCCGGATCGCGCTCTATGCGATCGTGGCCGTCGTCGGGCTCGTCCTTCTTGGTCGAGCCGTTTCTGCTGCCCGACGTCCGGTCCAGCCAGGTGGCGGCGCGGATCTGCGTGTTCGTCGTCCTGGCTGCCAGCTTCGACCTTCTCATCGGCTATACGGGTATCGTGTCCTTCGCCCACACCATGTTCTTCGGCATGGGCGCCTACGGCGCCGCGATGGGACTGAAGCACTGGGGCGCCAACTGGGGAGCGCTGCTCGGCGGCAGCGCGCTCGGCATTCTGGCCGCGATCGTGCTTGCCGTGCTGATCGGACTGTTGTCGCTGCGGGTCAAGGCGATCTTCTTCGCCATGGTGACGCTGGCGGCCAGTTCGGTGATGATGGTGCTGGCGTCGCAACTGTCCGATTTCACCGGCGGGGACGACGGCATCGTCTATTCCACACCGCGGTTCTTCAAGCCGGCGATGAAGCTCGTCACGGACGGACAGGGGCACGTCGCCAGCCTGTTCGGCGTCGATCTCAACGGCCGGCTTGCGCTCTACTATTTCGTCTTCCTCGTCTGCCTGGCCACGTTCATCCTGCTGACGCGCATCGTGCGCTCGCCGCTCGGCACCGTGCTCCAGGCAATCCGCGAAAACGAACTGCGGGCCGAAGCGATCGGCTATCGCGTGGTCGCCTATCGCACCGCGGTTTTCGTGATCGGCGCGGTCGCGGCGGCCATCGCGGGCATCATGTGGGCGCTTTGGCTGCGCTATACCGGGCCCGAGACGACACTGTCCTTCTCGATCATGATCGACATCCTGCTGATGGTGGTGATCGGCGGCATGGGCACGATGTACGGCGCGGTCATCGGTGTCGTCATCATGAGCCTCGCCCAATCGTACCTGAAGGACGTGATGGCCTCGGCCGCCGCCGCCACAGCGAACGTGCCCGTCCTGCCACACCTGCTCGACCCCGACCGATGGCCGCTGTGGCTCGGCCTTCTCTTCATCCTGCTCGTCTTCTTCTTTCCCGCCGGCATCGCCGGCACGCTACTCGGCAAAGGCGGACGCAAATGACCACACCCCGCTCCACCTACATCTCCGCCGCGGGTTTCGAGCTGCACGTCACCGAATGGGGTCGCGCACGACAAGCCGGCGCTGGTGATGTGGCATGGGCTTGCACGCACCGGCCGCGACTTCGACGAGGCGGCCGCAGCACTCTCGGACAGCTATTTCGTGATCTGCCCGGACACGCTGGGGCGCGGGCTGTCGAGCTGGGCGCGCGATGCAGCAACCGATTATTCCTACGCCACATTCCGGCGCACCGCGATGGCGATGCTCGACCATTACGGCCTCGGGAAGCTGCGCTATGTCGGCACTTCGATGGGCGGCCTGATCGGCGTGACACTTGCCGGAGGCGAACTCAAGGATCGCATCACCCATCTCGTCATCAACGATATCGGCCCCGACATTCCGCAAGCAGCCAGCGGACGCATCGCCGACTATGTCGGTAGCCCGCCGGTCTACGACACGGTGGCCGAGCTGGAGGCCTGGCTGAGGCAGAACTACGCGCCGTTCGGCGACAATCCGGAAACGTTCTGGCGGCGCATGGCCGATACGTCGTGCCGGCGCACCGACGACGGGCGCATCACCGTGCACTACGATCCGCAGATCGTGACGCAGTTCACGCACCACAAGGCGGACATGGACGTCTGGGATTCCTACGACGCCATCACCGCGCCGACGCTGCTGGTACGCGGCGAGAACTCCGACGTGCTGCCCGCGAAGGTGGCGGAGGAGATGACGCGGCGCGGGCCGAGACCGCGGCTGGAGGTGCGCCCGAATGTCGGCCATGCCCCGACCTTCACCAGTGATTTCGAGATCGGCATGCTGCGGGAATTCCTCGCCGACTGAACTGGTGATGACGGCTCTCGCCGATTGACGCCGCCCGCGGAAGCCGGCCACAGTGCCACTCGAGGGACGGCACGGGGCAGCCAGTGGCATCGCACTATTCCGCATTTTCGCTGCTGCGCGAGGGGCTGCGCGGCCATACGGGGTGGCAGCCGGCGTGGCGCTCGCCCGAGCCGAAGCCGACCTATGACGTGGTGATCGTCGGCGGCGGCGGTCACGGCCTGGCGACGGCCTACTACCTCGCCAAGAACCACGGCATCACCAACGTCGCGGTGATCGAGAAGGGCTGGCTCGGCGGCGGCAACACCGGACGCAACACGACGACGATCCGGTCGAACTATTTCTACCCCGAGAGCGTCGCGCTCTACGATTTCGCGCTACGGCTCTACGAAGGCCTGTCGAAGGAACTCAACTACAACGTCATGTTCTCGCAGCGCGGGGTGGTCACCGTCGCGCATTCGGAAGCCGAGATGGAGACCGCCGCGCGGCTGGTCAACGCCATGCAGATCAACGGCACCGACGCCGAGCTCTTCACGCCAGAACAGGTGTTCGAAAAGGCGCCGCTGCTCAATCGGGGTGCGGAGGCGCGCTATCCGGTCTTCGGCGGCACATGGCAGGGCCGCGCCGGCGTGGCGCGCCACGACGCCGTCGCATGGGGTTATGCGCGCGCCGCCGACCGGCTCGGCGTGGACATCATCCAGGGCTGCGAGGTCGAGGGCTTTGTCGTCGAGAACGGACGATGTACCGGCGTCGAGACCTCGAAAGGCACGATCCGCGCCGGTGCGGTCGGTCTGGCGGTCGCCGGGCATTCGAGCGTGCTGGCGGCGAAGGCGGGTTTCCGGCTGCCGATCCAATCCTATTCGCTGCAGGCGATGGTGTCGGAGCCGGTGAAGCCATGCCTCGACACCGTCGTGCTCTATCTCGGAACCGCGACCTACATGTTCCAGTCCGACAAGGGGGAGATCGTCATCGGCGGCGGACTCGACCGCGTGCCTTCCTACGCCCAGCGCGGCAACCCGCCCCAGCAGAGGCAGGTGCTCTCGGGGATGCTGGAGATGTTTCCCGCCTTCGGGCAGTTAAAGCTGCTCAGGCAGTGGGCCGGCAATGTCGACGTGGTGCCGGATTCGTCGCCGATCATCGGCCCCTCGCCGCTGCCCGGGCTCTTCCTCAATTGCGGCTGGGGCACCGGCGGGTTCAAGTCGATCCCCGCCGGCGGCTGGCTGCTGGCGCACCTGATCGCCAAAGGCGAGCACCACGAGATCAGCCGCCCGTTCGACCTCGACCGTTTTGCCACCGGCCGCCTCATCGACGAGGCGGCCGGGCTCCGGCATCGCGCACTAGGGGGGCCGGAGATGCAGCTCTTTTCCTGCCCCTTCTGCGGACCGCGCGACGAGACCGAATTCCATTTCGGCGCCGAGGCCGGAAACGAGCGCCCCGAACCGGCGGCGGAGGTGTCGGCCGACCGCTGGGCCGCATATCTCTACATGCGCGCCAACCCGAAAGGCGCGGCGCGCGAGGTCTGGCAGCACACGGCCTGCGGCGAGTTCTTCGTGCTGGAACGCGACACCGTCACGCACGAGGTGACGCGGTCGGTGGCGTTGCGGAAGGACGACCAATGAGCGCGCGGCGCATCACCAGCGCCGGCGCGCCGGTTCCCTTCACCTTCGACGGGCAGCGGCTGGAAGGGCGCGAAGGCGACACGATCGCCTCGGCGCTGCTTGCCAGCGGCATCCGCATCGTCGGGCGCAGCTTCAAGTATCACCGGCCGCGCGGCATCTTCGGCGCCGGCGCGGAAGAGCCGAACGCGGTGGTCGACGTCACGCTCGGCGGCCTCACGACGCCGAACCTGCGCGCCACCACGGAAAGGCTCGTCGCCGGCATGGAGGTGCGCTCCGTCAACGCCGCGCCGACGGCGGCCAGCGACCGCAACGCCTTCTTCGACGGTTTTCACCGCTTCCTGCCGGCGGGCTTCTACTACAAGACCTTCATCTGGCCGGACTGGCACGTGTTCGAGCCGCGCATAAGGTCGATGGCCGGTCTCGGCCGCGTCGACCCCGGCAACGCGCCGCCGGCCGACTGCCCGACGATCAACGCACATTGCGACGCGCTGGTTGTCGGCGCGGGGCCTGCCGGACTGGCGGCTGCACGGGCGCTTTCGGCGGCGGGCAAGAGCGTCATCCTCGTCGACGACCAGGATCTCCCCGGCGGCTCGCTCCTCTATCGCGGCGGCGAGATCGACGGGCAGGACGGCGCGGAATGGGCCGCGGCGACGGTCGCTGACTTGAAGGCAGCCGGCCACATGGTGCTTTCGCGGGCGACCGCCTACGGCGTCTACGACCACAATCTCGTTACGGTCTGGCAGCGTCGTGACGGCGCCGCCGACGCGCTGTGGCAGATCCGGGCGAGGCAGATCGTGGTGGCGGCGGGCGCGATCGAGCGGCCGCTGGTCTTTGCCGACAACGACCGGCCGGGCGTCATGTCGGCCGAGGCCGCGCTCGTCTATCTGAGGCGGCACGGCGTGCTCGTCGGCGAAAACATCGTCCTCGCAGCCAACAACGACAAGGCGCTCGGCATCGCCGACGCGCTGCGCCAGGCGGGCGCGGAGGTGACCGTCGCCGATACGCGCACCGGTGCCGCGATCGACGCCGTGCACGGCAAGGCCGGTGTCGAAGCCGTTACCGTGTCGGGAAGGCGCGTCGCGGCCGACTGCCTGCTGGTCTCGGGCGGGTTCACGCCGACGGTCCATCTCTTCTGCCAGGCGAAGGGCAGGTTGCGCTTCGATGACGCCATCGCTGCCTTCGTGCCGGGCGATGCCGTTGCCGGCATGGCGGTAGCGGGTGCCGCCAACGGGCGTTTCGCGCTTTCCGACGTTCTGGCCGACGGCCATCTCGCCGGCGGCGGGGCGGGGGAAGCGCCGGGTGCGAACGGAGAAGACGACACCTACGCGATCGAACCCGCATGGCCGAAACCGGGCTCGGCCGGCCGCCAGTGGATCGATTTCCAGAACGACGTGACGCTGAAGGACGTGCAGCTTGCCGCACGCGAGAACTTCCGCTCCGTCGAGCACCTGAAGCGCTACACCACGCTCGGCATGGCGACAGACCAGGGCAAGACGTCGAACATGAACGGGCTTGCCGCGATGGCCGCGATTACCGGCCGATCCATCCAGCAGACCGGCACTACGACCTACCGGCCGCCCTTCGTGCCGGTGCCCTTCTCCGTCGTCGGCGGCAGGCGACGCGGCGAGTTTTTCAACCCGGTGCGGCGGCTGGTGCTGGAAAACGAGCATCGGGCGGCGGGCGCTGTGTTTCGCGAATACGGAGGCTGGCTGCGGCCGGCATGGTACGGCGAAGGAAAGGGCGCGGACGCCGTGCGCCGCGAGGCGCTGCGCTCGCGAGAGACGGCCGGCATTCTCGATGGCTCGCCGCTCGGCAAGATCGAGGTGTTCGGTCCGGAAGCCGGCGCGCTGGTGGATTTCAACTCCTACAACACGATCTCGACGCTGAAGCCGGGAAAAATCCGCTACGGCTTCATGCTGACCGAAGGCGGTGTCATCTACGATGACGGCGTAACGGTGAAGGTTTCGGACGAGCACTACATCGTCTCGTGCTCCTCGGGCCATGTCGCCGGCGTCGTCGCGCGGCTGGAGGAATGGCGGCAGGACCGCTTCGATCCGGCCCGCGTCGTCGTCCACAACTCGACGCCCCACTGGGCGACACTGACCGCCGCCGGACCCCGCGCGCGGGAGATTGTCGAGAAGATGGGTCTCGGCGTGGACCTGTCGGACGAGACGTTTCCCCACATGAGCTTTGCACTGGCCACGTTCGACGGCGGACCGGCGCGGATCGCGCGCGTCAGTTTCACCGGCGACCGCTCCTACGAAGTGTCGGTGCCGTCGTCGAAGGCCGCCGCGCTCAACCGCGCCATGGTCGAGGCCGGCAAGGCCGTCGATGCGACGCTGCTCGGTTCGGAGGCGCTGCTGCTGCTGCGCGCCGAGAAGGGCTACATCATCGCTGGCAAGGATACGGACGGAACGACGATGCCGCACGATCTCGGCATCACCGGCCCACGTGACAAGCGCGAGGGCGAGTTCGCCGGCAAGCGTTCGCTGTTCACCGACAACGCGCTTCGCACGGACAGGCCGCAGACGGTCGGCCTGGCGGTAGAAGGCGGCGAGAAGCTGCCGACCGGTGCGCACGCGGTCGAGATGACCGGCGGCAGGCGACGCTCGATCGGCTTCGTCACGTCGAGCTATTTCTCGCCATTCCTCGATCGACCGATCGCGCTGGCGCTGATCGAGCGCGGCCTGGAGCGGTCCGGCGAGGAAATCGAACTCGTCCATCTCGGGCGTCGGCTCCGCGCAACCATCGCGCCCGTCTGCGCCCTCGACCCCGAAGGAGCGCGGCTCAATGGCTGAGCAATACATGCCTGGCTATGACGCGGCGACGAAATGGACGCCTTGGCCGGAATGGCGCGAGGCGCGCCTGGAACGCAACGGCTGGACGGCATATGCCATTTCAGGGCTCGGCCAGACGCTGGTCAGCGGCCGGCTCGCGGCGGCGAGGACGGAACTCGCCTCCGGCGCCACCGAGGTCGGGCTGTGGCAACTGGCCGAAGGCGGCGAGCTGATGGTGCGGATCGCGCGCGACCGGGCGCTGATCGTCACGGAAGGCTCGCCAGGCGTTCTGCCCGGTTGGCGGGCGGAAGGCTACGCCGCTTCGCCGGCAGACGATGCATGGGTCGTCCTGGAAATATCAGGATCGGGCCTGCGCGAACTGGTCGCCGAGGCCGTCACCGCCGACCTCGATGCCGGCAGCCGTTCGGCCGCCATACCCTTCGCCGGCGCAACATGCCTGCTCTACAGGACCCGCAACGACAGAGCCCGTCTGCACGTCGAGACCGGCCTTGCGCCCTATGTCTGGCGCTGGCTCGAGACGCGGTAGGCAGCGTCCCCGCCGCTTTTCGGACCGCCCAGCGCCCGCAGCGCGTTGAGGATGACGGCAACGTCGATCCCCTCCTGCAGCAGGGCTCCCGCCACCGGCGTGATGTAGCCGAAGGCGGCGACGACCATCGCCACCCCGGACAGCGACAGGCCCACGACGATGCTCTGCAGGGCGATGGCGCGGGAGCGGCGGGCGACCGACAGTGCGAGGGCGACCCGGTCGACACGGTCGACGAGGATGACGATGTCGGCGGCCTCCGAGGAGGCGGTGGCGCCGCGCGCACCCATGGCAATGCCGACATCGGCGGCGGCAAGCGCGGGTGCATCGTTGATGCCGTCGCCGACCATCATGGTCGGCGCGCGCGCGACCTCGTCCCTGACGGCATCGACCTTCTCGGCCGGATCGCAATCGGCATGGACGGCGTCGAGGTTCAGGCCGGACGCGACACGGGTGGCGGTGGCCTCGTCGTCGCCCGTCAGCATGACGATGCGCGACACGCCGAGCCCGCGCAGATCCGTCAATGTCTGTGCCGCCTCCGGGCGCACGCTGTCGCCCATCATCAGCAGCCCGGCCAGACGACCGTCGATGGCGACGTGGACGACGAGTGCGGCATCCTGGTCATGGCTCTCCACAGCGCGCACGGCCCAGTCCGGCAATGGCTCACTGCCGCAAACCAGTGCCCGCGCGCCGGCAATCACGCGGCGTCCGTCGATGCGCCCCTCGATGCCCGCGCCGCGGTGCTCGCGCGGCTCCAGGGGCGTGTGCAGCGCAAGCCCCTTTTCGCGGGCGGCCTGGATGATGGAGTCGGCGAGCACGTGATGCGACGTCTGTTCGAGCGAGGCGGTAAGCCGCAACAGCTCGTCGGTGCTTTCGCCGGGGGCGGCATGAACTGCGACGAGACGCGCACCGCCCTCCGTCAGCGTACCTGTCTTGTCGAAGACGGCGGTCGTCACCCGAGCCAGCGCCTCGAGCGCGGCGCCGCCCTTCATCAGCGCGCCGTGACGCGCCGCCCGAGAGACACCGCCGACGAGCGCCACGGGGGCGGCCAGGATCAGCGGGCATGGCGTCGCCACGACCAGCACCGCCAGCGCCCGCACCGGATCGCCGGAAAAGAACCAGGCGAGGCCGGCAATCACCAGCGTCGCCGGCAGGAGCAGGATGGCGAACCGGTCCGCCATGCGGATGAACGGCGCCTTCTCCTCCTGCGCTTCCTCGACCAGGCGCACGATGCCGGCATAGGTGCTGGCAGCGGCCGCGGCGGAGGCGCGGTAGCTGAAGGCCTCTCCGGCGTTGAGTGTGCCGCTGCGCAATGTCTCGCCCGCGATGCGCGTGACGGGCAGCGGTTCGCCTGTGAGTGCGGATTCGTCGAGCACGGCGGATTCGAGTGCTGCGCCGTCGACCGGCAACACCTCGCCGGCGTGGACCAGCAACACATCCCCCGGCGCCACATCGCCAACGGGAACGTCTTCGATGTGGTGGTCGGTGGCGCGGTGCGCGGTGCGCGGCGTTCGATCGACGAGCGCACGCAGATTGCGCTCGGCGCGGCCGCGCGCGAAGTCCTCCAGCACGTTGCCGCCGGAATACATGATGGCGACGACGACCGCGGCCAGCGGTTCGCCCAGCGCCAGCGCAGCGGCCATCGCCACCAGCGCGATCGCGTCCACACCGACCCGGCCGGACAGGAACTCGCGGAGCATCGAGACCGCGAGCCCGGCGATGACCGGGACCGTGGCGACCGACCATATCCAGGCGGCGATGACGGGATGCGCAAGGAACCACGCGACGGTCCCGGCCAGCAGCCCGGCCAAGGCAACGGCAAACAGGACCGGATTGAGAAACCTGGTGAGCAAGGTGAACGACCGATCCCTGCCGCCGCTTGCCCGGCAGTGTTGGTTACTCGCCGGCGGGTGCCGGCTCGCTGGAAATCTTGACTTCCTTCAGCTTATCGATGCCAAGGACCTGCAGCGCAAGCTTCTCGTAGAACGGCTCGGAGCGACCGGTCCTCACCTTGTGCAGGAAGTAGCGCTCGAAGCCGACCTTGGCCGTGTGCACCCACTTGCCCGAGGACGACCAGTTGACGTTGCGCGGCGGGATCTGCGGCTGCGCCACGAAGGCGATGCCGCCGTCGCCGAAGTCGGCGAGGCACACCGCGTTCCATGTCGCCTGCGCGTCCGGCTCCTTGCCTTCCAGCAGTCGCGCGATGTTGCGGGTCGTCGCGGTGACCATGGACTCGATCATGAAGCCGGTCTTGGGTACACCGACCGGGACGGGCGTCTTGCCGACCGGCGGAATGGCGACGCCGACACCAATGCCGAAAATCTCGGGGAAGGCCGGGTTGCGCTGGTGCTTGTCGATAAGAATGAAGCCGCGCGGATTGGTCAGCCCCTCGATGTCGCGCACCGCGGCGACGCCGCGGAAGGCCGGCAGCATCATGGTGAAGACCTGCGGCAGTTCGTGCGTCGCCCTGACGGAGCCGTCATCGGCGATTTCCGAGACGTGCATCTTGTCGGTCTCGATCTTGTCGACGCGTGCGTTGGTGATCCACTTGATGTGATGGTTCCTGAGTTCGCTCTCGAGCAGGCCCTTGGTGTCACCGACGCCGTCGAGGCCGAGATGGCCGACATAGGGTTCGGAGGTGACGAAGGTCATCGGCACGCGATCGCGCACACGGGCGTCGCGCAGCGCCTTGTCGAGGATGAAGGCGAACTCGTAGGCCGGGCCGAAACAGGAGGCGCCCTGCACGGCGCCGACGATGACCGGGCCGGGATTGGCGACCAGCCTGTCGAACGCAGCCTTGGCGTCCAGCGCGTGGTCGGTCATGCAGACGGACTTCGTGCAGGCGGACGGGCCCAGGCCCTCGATCTCGTCGAAGGCGAGTTCGGGACCGGTGGCGATGACGAGATATTCGTAGGAGACGGAGGAGCCGTCATTGAGCTCCAGCCGTTTCTCCGTGGCATGCACCCGCTTGGCGCCCTCGGGCCGGAAGCCGATGCCGCGGCGCTCGAACACCGGGGCCAGTTCGACCTCGACCTCCTCGCGCTGGCGCCAGCCGACGGCGACCCAGGGATTGGAGGGGACGAACGAGTAGCGCGGACCGTTGTTGACGACGGTTACCGAATGCTCCCGCGCCAGCGCCTCGCGCAGCTCGAAAGCCATGATGGTGCCGCCGAGGCCGGCACCCAGCACAACGACATGGGCCATTGAGAAATCCTCCGCTCGTAGCCGCGGCCGCTCACCAGGGCGCGCCGCAATGATCATGTTATTCGAATTTTTATATGTCTTGGCCAGAAGAAACCTTGACCCGGATCAAATCGGCCAGACCGCCCGAGAAACGCCGTGCGTAGAGGCTGATGCGCTTGCCCAGCATCCGAGCCGGGTGGTGACGGGCTAGTTCTAACGCGCCTCCACGAGGCTGCCTTCCTCCAGCGTGTCGCTCGGATGCGTGACCACGACTTCACCCTCGGAGACGCCGCCGAGCACCTCCGCCGTCTCGTCGTTCATGTGACCTATCTCGACGGCACGGGTCTTCAGACGGTCGCCGTCCACGACGAAGACGTTCCAGTCCTGTCCGGACCGGAACAGCGCGCCGATCGGCAGATGCAGGCAGGTTTCGCACTCCCAGACCGTCATCTCGGCGAAGACGCGATAGCCGTGGCCAAGACGGGGATCGTCCTCGTCGAGGTCGAGGATGGCATTGACGCGCTGCTCCTCGATGCCGAGCGCGGAAACCTTGGTGAAGGCCGCGGGATCGACGCGGCGCACGGTGGCGCCAAGGCTCTCGCTGCCGCCCCAGTCGGTGATGACGGCGCGCGTGCCCGGCCGTATGCGCACGGCGTCGGCGGAGAGAAGATCGACCACAACCTCCAGCTTGTGGGGATCACCGACGTCGGCGATCTTCGCGCCTGCCTGCACCGCCTGCTCGCTCTTTGCATAGACGGCCAAGACGACACCGTCGGTTGGCGCCACCAGGCTGACGCAGCAGCCCATGATGTCGTCTTCGGGCCGGCCGGGCGTCATCAGCCGCGCCTCGGCGCTGGCGAGTTCGGCCTCGCGCAGCTTGATCGTCTCCCTGGCGGCGTCGACCTGCGCCTGTGCCGTCTCGACCGCGTTGCGGGCGTTCTGCAGGGTGGTTTCGGAAATGACGCCCGGACCGTAGAGGCGCTCGGCGCGCGCGAGATCGTCCCTGGTGATCCGGAGCGCCGTCTCTGCCTTTTGCAGGTCGATCCTGGCGATGCCGACGCCGGTCTTGGCGGCGTCGCGGGCGGCAAGCAACTCGGCCTCGGTGCGCCGGTCGATCAGCGGCGGCTCGAGTGGCTCGATCGAGGCGACGACGGTCTTGTTCTTCTCGACCGGATCGCCCTCCTCCAGCAGCGTGCGGGTGAGATTGCCGGCAATCGGAGCGGAGATCGTGTAGACGTTGCGCACCCGCGTCACGCCCTCTTCGCGGATCGTCACCTTCATGGGACCGGAGGAGACTGTAGCCACGTCGACCAGGTCGGGACGCTCGCGCAGGCCGTACCAGACGCCGGCGGCAATCGCCACCAGGACCAGCAGGCCCGCCAGTCGCTTCAGCCAAACGCTCTTCATTGTCTCATTCCCTTGTCTTCAGGGTTCGCACGAGATCGAGCCGGTCGACGCGGCGACGCACGATGAGCGCCGACAGCAGCGCCACGGAAAGCACGACGATGCTCGAGATCGTGTAGGTGGATGGATTGATGACGAACGGGATGCGGAACAGGTCGCTTGAGAAGCCGCTGACCAGCGCCAGCGAGAACAGGTAACCCAACCCCCAGCCGACCGGCTGCGCGAGCACGGCCACGGCGCCGAGTTCGATCAGCAGGACGCTCGACACCTCCGCGCGCGTGAAACCGAGCACGCGCAGGCTGGCGAGTTCCCGCGCACGTTCGGAGAACTGGATGCGCGCGGAATTGTAGATGACGCCGAAGGTGATGATGACCGCCAGCGCCACGTAGATGCTCATGCTGGTGGTGATGTTGCTCTCGATGGTTTCGCGAAACTTCTGCAGCGATATCTGCTGCAGCGCGATCGCGGCGATCGCCGGCGTGTTCTTCACGGCGGCATAGAATGCGTCGAGCAATGTCGGGTCGATCGACACGCGCGCCCCGCTGATCCGCGGGCCATTGCCGATGAGGCGGTCGAGCGCGTCGGCCCGCATGTAGGCTGTCAGCCCGACATAGCTCTCGACGATGCTCGTCACCGGCACCATGACGGTGCGCCCCTCGCGCTGCGTCAGTTCGACCTCGATGCTCTGGCCGCTCCGCAGCTTCAGCTTGTCGGCCATGTAGCGCGACAGCATCAGGCCGACGGGAGGCGCATCGACCGGGTTCAGCTGCTTGTCGAGAACCCGCGAGAGGTCGGCGCCGTCCTGCATTCCGCTGATCGCGGTGCGCACTTCGCGATGACCATTGCGCAGGACGACCGGCTCCGAGCGGAACGGCTCGGCGCGCATCACGCCCGGCAGACGGGCGACCGACAACAGCGCGCGCGGCGCCTTTTCCGCGCCGAAGGACAGCGTCGCGTCCTGCCGCTCGGCCTTGTAGAACACCGTCTCGATCATGAAGTCGATGGAATCGTAGGAAAACATCGCCGTCACCAGCAGCGCCACGGAGAACGAGGTGCCGAGTACGGTGAAGGCCGTGCGGGTGGGCCATCGCACGAGATGCCTGAGCGCCATGATGGTGAGCTGGGAAAACACGCGCAAGAGCCGGCTGCCACCGGAAAAGAAGGTGCGATAGCGCGTCGGCGACGGTGGTTGCATGGCGACGGCGGCGGGCAGGCTGGCGACGCTCCAGATGGCGCGCCCGGCGCCGGCGAGCGCGGCGAGCGCGGTAATGCCGGCCGAGATCACGTAGAGATCCAGGCTCTGGCGGAAGATGAGGAAGGGGAAGGAGTAGAACCGTCCGTATAGCTCGGTCAGGCTCCTGCCCAGCCAGTCGCCGACCAGCGCGCCGATCAAGACGCCGACCACGGCGATGGCGAGCACGAGCTTTGCGTAGTGCCAGGCTATGGCGGATTCGCCGTATCCGACCGCCTTCATCAAGCCGATCTGCTCGCGCTCCAGCGCGATAAGCCGCGACAGGATCATGTTGACGAGGAAGGCCGACACGAACAGGAAGATCGGTGGGATGACGACCGCCATGGCGCGGAGCGAGACGAGTTCGCTGTCCAGGAACGCATTGGAGATCTGCGTTTCGCGATCATGGCCGCCGGTGCCGCCGTAGGGCTTCAGGATCGTGTCGAGCCGGTCGATGATTTGCTGGATGTCGGCGCCGCGCTGGGTCCGCAGGGCGACGTCGTTGAAGACGCCCTCCATGTCGAACAGGCCGGCCAGTCGCGTGCGCGGCATGAAGATGACGCCGAAGCGGCGCTGGTCGGGCACCATGTCGCCGGGGCCGATCGCGTAGACATATTCCGGCGACAGCACGATGCCGGTGACGGTGAGCGTGCGTTTCCGCCCGTTGAGGATGGCGCTGAACGTACTGCCGGGCGTCATGCGGTGGGCTGCAGCAAAGGTTTCCGTGACGGCCACCTCGCCGGCCCGGGCGGCCTCCGGCATGCGGCCGGAGCGGAGATAGATACGGTTGACCGCGGGTTCCCCGCGGTCCGGCACCGACACCGCAAGGCCCGTCGCCGGCTCGGCCATGCCCTGCATGTCGAGCAGGACCGGCCGGACAATGCGCAGCGAGACGCCCGAGACCCCGTCGAGCGCCGCTATCCGGTCGCGCAGCGACAACGGCGCGCGCACCGCCGACGCAAAGACGGTGGCGAAGCGATAGCGGTCGTAGAAGGCCGCGCGGGTTTCCTCCAGCGACCGGTAGGCGCCCATGGAAAGTATCAGCGTGGCGACCCCGCAGGCCATCACCAGGGCGATCGCCAGGCTCTGCAGCCACATGCGCGCCAGGTCGCGCCCGAGCTTGCGGTTGAGCATCGACATCGCCGCCCCTCCCCCTACCAGGCGATCGCCGACGGATCGGCGCGCGTCTCGTTGATGCGGCGATCGGCGATGCGGCCGTCATGGAAGGTGAAGACGCGGTGCGCGATGGCGCTGATGCCGGCATTGTGGGTGATGATGGCGGTGGTCGTGCCGAGCTCGGCATTGATGCGCGCCAGCGCCTGCAGGACGAGAATGCCGGTCTTGGAGTCCAGCGCTCCGGTCGGCTCGTCGCACAGCAGCACCTCCGGGCGCTTGGCGATGGCGCGCGCGATCGCAACGCGCTGCTGCTCGCCGCCCGAAAGCTGCGCGGGGAAGTGGCCCATGCGCGGTTTCAGCCCGACGAGATCGAGCGCGTCCTCGGGGCGCATCGGGTTCGTCGAGATCTCCGTCACCAGCGCGACGTTCTCCCATGCGGTGAGGCTGGGGATGAGATTGTAGAACTGGAAGACGAAGCCGACATGGTCGCGCCGGAAGCGGGTGAGTTGCCGTTCCGAGGAGGTGGTGAGATCGTGGTCGCGAAATCGCACCGTTCCGCTGGTGGCGCGGTCGAGCCCGCCCATGATGTTGAGCAGCGTAGACTTGCCGCTGCCGGAGGGGCCGAGCAGCACTGCCATCTCGCCCGCGAAAAGGTCGAGATCGACGCCGCGCAGCGCCCACACCTCGACCTGGCCGCTGCGGTAGACCTTGGTGACTTTCTCGGCGATGAATATCGGATCGGCCATTGCAGGTTCCCGCGATCCGTGGGGTCTACCGTCGACCCGCCGCAATGACGTTGACGCGAATCAATCGTCAGGAGGGTGCGGGCTCACTTCTTCCGGTGCTGCCTGCGCTCCGCCTGTGCACGGGCCTTGTTGGTCGCCCGCCAGGTCTCGATGACCTCGTCGTCGCTCAGCCGCGGAAAACTGTCATATTGGCTGGCGAGCGCGGCGAATTCCTCCGGCTGGCCCAGGCAGACGATTTCGTCGGCCTCGCCGCGCAATTGCTCGATCGCCCCGCGCGGGCCGACCGGGACGGCGAGAACCGTGCGTATCGGGTAGCGGCGCCTGAGCGCCCGTAGCGCAACCCTGGCTGTCGTGCCAGTGGCGACGCCGTCGTCGACCAGGATGACGGTGCGGTCGCGCACGGAGTGACGGCGGTGGTGGGAATGGTACTCGTTGCTGCGCCGGCGCAGCTCCGGCTGCTCCTCGCTGACCAGGCGCTGCAGCTGTTGGTCGTCGAGGCGGCAGGCCTCGATGCCCTCGCGGTTGAGCACGATTTCAGGCGGATCGCCGTCGACGATGGCCGCCACCGTCAGTTCCGGATTGTCCGGCGCCGGCACCTTGCGGACGACCAGGACGTCGAACGGAGCGCCGAGGGCAGCCGCGATCTCCGCGGCGACGGGCACGCCGCCGCGCGGCAATGCCAGCACCACCGGCTGCTCGAAGCCGCGGCCGACCAGTACCCTGGCCAGCCTCTTTCCGGCATCGCGCCTGTCCGCGAACATCGACAATCTCCTGCACTGTCCGGCCCGCGAAGCATCGGCGATTCAGCCGTTGCGGTCGACAAGAAAAAGGGCCGGGAGAAGGTCCCGGCCCATCGCGGCAGCGATCAGGGAGTAAACGCTGCCGGACACTACTCACACAGATTGCGCAGGGATTCGGCCTTGACGAGCTCGACGATGCGAGCGCCGTGCAGGCGGATGTAGCCGGCTTCCTTGAACTTCGAAAACACGCGCGACACGGTCTCGATGGTGAGGCCGAGATAGTCGCCGATGTCGGTGCGCGACATCGCCAGCTCGATCTGGCGCAGGTCGCCTTGCCGCTCCATCATGTCGAGCAGGAAGGCGGCGACGCGCTCGGCGGCGTTCTGGCGGCCGATGACCAGCAGGTGCTCCTGCGCCCGGACCAGGGCGTTCAGCGCCACCGGCAGGATCTCGCGGGAGACGTCGGCGTCGACCGGCAGACGGTAGACGGTGATGCGCGAGGCACAGATCGCCTCGGCGAAGAAGTGGTGCGTTCCGTCGGCCTCGAAGCCGAAAACCTCGCCGGCGACGTGGAAGGCGCTGATTTGGCGGCGACCGTCGGAGAGCAGACGATAAATGCGTACCGCGCCGAACTGGACCTGGTAGAGCGCCACGGCCTTCTCGCCCTGGCCGTAGATCTCGGTGTTGGCGTTGTAGAAGACCTGCTGGTGACGCTGGATCGCCGGGAAGGCCAGAGGATATTCGTGAGAGGGCGCAATCGCGCCGGCATTGCGATGGAGCGGAACGGACGAGGAAAGGGGGGCGGTTTCGACGAACATCGTTTGATCTCCGGGGGCTCGTGTTGTGGGGAGATCAATCGCGCATCCGGCTCCGGCGCGAAATTCGGTTATATCCCTAGTCCGGCTACCTACGGGATTCTACGTAGCCAGCCCGGCCGACGGCCGGCTGCGAGCCATGGAGCCGCGTACCGCATCGACAACGGCAGCACCCGGCGCGGGCTTCTCGATGAGTTGCACACCGTCGAGGCGCGGCATGCGGTCGAGATGAGAAGCCAGCATGACGATCGGCACGCCCTTTCCGCGCAACGCGTCCAGCCGAGCGGTTTCCTTGCCCATTGCCGAGTGGTCGATCAGCGCACAGGAAATGTCGGCGAGGCCATCTTCCATGTCGGCGAGAGTCGGAAGACTGTCGCCGACACGCACGACATAGCCCTCGGATTCCATGAGGAAGGCGAGCGACAGGCGGAACATCTCGTCCGGAACGACGATCAGAACTGAACCGGGTTTCAAGGACGGGCGGCTCCTGAACCAATGATGCGGCTCCGGGAGCCGGGTCAGCAAGCTAGGACCGGCGGCCGACTTGCGCCTTGAGCCAGATCAAACCCTTGCAACCTGGAATAGGAGTTCAGGAAAGCGATTCGCCCGATGCAAGAACCATGCGCACCAGCTCCGGAAGGCTCCTTGCCTGCATCTTGGCCATGACGTTGGCACGATAGACCTCGACGGTGCGGGGCGAAATGTCGAGATCGTAGGCGATCGTCTTGTTGGGCAGACCGGCGACGATGCCACGCATGACTTGCCGCTCGCGCTCGGTGAGCTGGGCGATGCGTCCGCGGATGGCGCCGACGTCCTGGCCTCTGTGCTGCTGCTCCAGTTCCGCCGCGGCCCGCTTCAGCGCATCGAGGATAAGCTCGTCCTGGAACGGCTTCTCGATGAAGTCCATCGCACCGGCCTTCATCGCCTCAACCGCCATCGGCACGTCGCCATGGCCGGTGATGACGATGGAGGGAAGCGCGGCGTCCATCTCCCGCAGGCGGCGCAGGAGATCGACTCCGCTCATGTCGGGCATCCTGAGGTCGGTCACGAGAACTGCGTTTTCGAGACCCTGCGCGACCTCGAGGAAGGCCGTGGCCGATTCATGGACGCGCACGGCATGGCCCGCCATGGTCAGCATGAAGGCTAGCGACTTCCTGACCGGCTCCTCGTCGTCGACGATGTGGACCACGACGTCAGATGCCATCACGGTGCTCCTGCTCGTTCATTGTCGGCAGCGTGAAGCGGAAAGTCGCGCCGCCCATCTCGTTGGGCGACATCGTCATCTCGCCCCCGTGGGCCTCCACGATCCGCTTCGAGATCGACAGGCCGATGCCCATTCCGCCGGCCTTGGACGTGACGAAGGGCTTGAAGAGCTGTGCCGCCACTTCGGCCGGCACGCCCTTGCCGGTGTCGGCGACCTCGACGGCGACCATGTTGGGGGCCGCCGCGAGAGTGCGCACCACGAGCTCGCGCCGGTCGCTTTCGCGCATGGCTTCCATCGCGTTGCGCATCAGATTCGTCAAGACCTGCTGGATTTGTATCTGGTCGACCACGACAGGGTCGTCGCCGGCCTGGAAGTCGAAGACGGTGCGAACGCCGAGCTCGCGCGAGCCGACCAGCGCCAGGGCGCCAGCTTCCTCGACCAGCTTGCGGATGTCGGCCGGCCCCTTGTCCGTTTCGCCGCGCGTCACGAACTCGCGCAGGTGGCGAATGATGTTGCCCGCACGCAACGACTGCCGGCTCGTCTCCTCTAGCGCCTCGCGCATGCGGGTGGCCACGTCGTCGTCGAGGCGTTCGAGCAGGCGCGTGCAGCCCTGCACGTAATTGGCGATCGCCGACAGCGGCTGGTTGAGTTCGTGGGCGAGCGTCGAGGCCATCTCGCCCAGCTCGTTGAGGCGCGCCAGTCGGGCGAGTTCCGACTGTATCTCCTGAAGGCGCTCCTCCGATTCGGCGCGCTCTGTCAGGTCGCGAATGAAGCCGGTGAAGAATTTCTGGCCCGACGCGTGCATTTCGCCCACCGCGAGCTTCATTGGGAAGGTCGAGCCGTCCTTTCGCTGCCCCACCACGACGCGATCGATGCCAATGATGCGACGCTCTCCGGTGGTGAGATAACGCTCGAGGTATGCGTCGTGCTCGCGCTTGTACGGCTGCGGCATCAGCATCGAGACGTTCTTGCCGATCGCCTCGGCCTCGGAATAGCCGAACTGCCTGATCGCCGCGCGGTTGAACGAAATGATGATGCCGGCAGCGTCGATCACCACGGTCGCATCGGGCACGGTGTCGAGGATCGAGCGCAAATGCTCGTCTCGCGCGGCAAGCTGGTCGCTGACGGTGCGCCTGGCCTGCCGCGCATCCCCGAACGCGGCGCCGACATAGACCATGATGGTAGCCGACAGCAGCGACGCAAGAACCGGGAAGACCGTCAATACGATCGCGTCGTGGCTCATCTCCGCCAGCGCTATTGCGAGGCAGGCGAGCGCGAGCGCCGAAAACCCTGCCGCGCCGCCACCCACCATGGCCGCCAAGAGCACGGCGAGAGGCAGCAGCAGAAGCAATGCCGCGCCATGAAGCCACGGCTCCAGTGCCAGGTGCAGAAGAAGCGCCGCGGCAACCCCGCCGAGAGCGGCCGCGTAGCCGATGGCAGGAGATCCGCTGGTTGGGGCGCTTTCGCCTGCAAGATCCGGCCGATAACGGAACATGGCTCGTATTCAGATTTGACGATCTGCAGAGCCTTTGCAGGACCGTGCCTCGTTTGACAACAAGAGAAACGGAAAAACGCCCCACGACCTTCGGATCGCGCAGAGACCCTCGCCGGAGGCCAGTGCGTCTACCGGACGTGCGGACGCGGCGACTCAGACCGCGACGGAGTGCCGTGCCTGGCCGGTACCTGAGATAGGTGTCGAACCGCGCGGCGAGCGTCCTCACGAGCGGGCGCCCCATCTCCGTCACTGCGAAGTCATCGTCCTCGCAGCGGCACAGCCCGTCCATGTCGGCGGCGGCGGTGCGGCGAGCCTCGATTGCAATGTCTCTGCCGACATCTCCAAAGCGACGCTCCACCTCTCCGAGGTCGAGGGCAAAGTCGCACATCAGGCGCTCGATCACCCAGGCCCGGGCCTGGTCCTCGTCGGTGAGGGCAATGCCGCGTACCGTGGCGAGCTTGCCCTCGCCCGCCAGTGCCTCGTACTGGCCGGTGGCCGGCATGTTCTGCACGTAGCCTTGCGGCAGGCGGCCGATGGCCGAGGGGCCCAGGCCGACCAGCGTCGGGCACTCGTCGTCGGTATAGCCCTGAAAATTGCGGTGAAGCCGCCCTTCGCGCGCGGCAACCGCAAGCGAATCCCCGGGCAGGGCGAAATGGTCGAAGCCGATCGCGTCGTAGCCGCTCTCAACGATGATGTCGGCGGCGCGCTGCGACTGCGCATAGCGCGCAGCCGCGTCCGGAAGCCACTGCTCGCGGATCATCGTCTGGTGCTTCTTGAACCACGGCACGTGGGCGTAGCCGAACAGCGCCACGCGGTCCGGCTCCAGCGACAGCGCCTGTTCGACGGTGGCAGCGACGCTGTCCAGCGTCTGGTGCGGCAGCCCGTAGAGCAGGTCGAGATTTACCGAGCGGGCGCCGCGTGAGCGCACGCCCTCGACCGCCTCGCGTGTCTGCTCGAAGGTCTGTTCGCGATTGATCGCAGCCTGGACCTTCGGGTCGAAGTCCTGGACGCCGAAGCTGGCGCGCGTCATGCCGATTTCGGCGAGCGCGTCGAAACGGCAGTCGTCCATGTCGTTGGGGTCGATCTCGACGCTCACCTCGGCGTCGGGCAGGTAATCGAAGGCGGCACGCATCGCCCGGTCCAACGCGATCATGTCGGCCGGCTTGAGCATGGTCGGCGAACCGCCGCCGAAATGCACCGCGCGCACCGGCGCCCTGCCGCCGATCAGGCGACCGACCGTCGCCACTTCGCCCTTCAGCGCCTCCAGGTATTTGGCCACCGGCTCGTAGCGGCGCGTCTGCTTGGTGTGGCAGGCGCAGAACCAGCACAGCCGGTCGCAGAACGGGATGTGCACGTAGAGCGAGATGCCCTCGCCCGGCGTCACGTTCTCCAGCCAGCCACGATAGATGTCCGGGTTGATGCCCGCATGGAAATGCGGCGCCGTCGGATAGCTCGTGTAGCGCGGCACCGACTCCTCCAGCCGGCTCATCAGTCGCGGGTCCGGCAGGGCGTCGTAGGCGGGGGAGCGGGTCACGGCATGCGTCCTTCTGCTTCCGTCCGCGAGGGGCTTTCGCGGCCGTCTCCACCGTTTCCTTGCTGCAGCGCGGAACGGCTTTGACGCAGATCAAAGCAGCATGGCCGGCGATCCCGAAAAGGTGCGGCGCGGCCCGCATGGCGTGGTCCGCCAACGCATTTCCGTTTTCGGGGACATAAAATGAAATTTGGCACCGAGATCATAGCCGTCGGGCTAGCCACATTCCTGGCGCTCGTGGCCGCCGCTTTCGCGCAAGATTCGGCGTTCCAGGCGCACATGTGGATCCTCTTCTTCCTGATGCTGGCGACGGCCATCTTCCTGCTGCGCCGCACCAGCTTCAGCCGCGCCGAGACGGCGGAGGCCGCACGCATTCCGCTGGCGGCCGACACCAACGGCTACATGGACGGGCCGATACGGTACGGCACCATCGCCACCGTGTTCTGGGGCGTCACCGGCTTCCTCGTCGGTGTCATCATCGCCCTGCAGCTCGCGTTCCCCGATCTCGACGTCGAACCGTGGTTCAACTTCGGGCGCATGCGGCCGCTGCACACGTCGGCGGTCATCTTCGCCTTCGGCGGCAACGCGCTGATCGCCACCTCCTTCTACGTCGTGCAGCGCACTTCGCGCGCCCGTCTGTTCGGCGGCAACCTCGCCTGGTTCGTGTTCTGGGGCTACCAGCTGTTCATCGTGATGGCGGCCACCGGCTACCTTCTGGGCATCACCCAGAGCCGCGAATACGCCGAGCCGGAGTGGTATGTCGACATCTGGCTGACGCTGGTCTGGGTCGCCTACCTGATCGTTTTCCTCGGCACGATCTTCAAGCGCAAGGAACCGCACATCTACGTCGCCAACTGGTTCTACCTGTCCTTCATCGTGACCATCGCGATGCTGCACGTGGTCAACAACCTGGCGGTGCCGGTCTCCTTCTTCGGCTCCAAGAGCTACTCGCTGTTCTCGGGCGTGCAGGACGCACTGACCCAGTGGTGGTACGGCCACAACGCGGTCGGCTTCTTCCTGACGGCCGGCTTCCTCGGCATGATGTACTACTTCATCCCGAAGCAGGCGAACCGTCCGGTCTACTCCTACCGGCTGTCCATCATCCACTTCTGGGCGCTGATCTTCCTCTACATCTGGGCCGGCCCGCACCACCTGCACTACACCGCGCTGCCCGACTGGGCGCAGACGCTCGGCATGGTGTTCTCGGTGATGCTGTGGATGCCCTCCTGGGGCGGCATGATCAACGGCCTGATGACGCTGTCGGGCGCCTGGGACAAGCTCCGGACGGATCCGATCATCCGCATGATGGTGCTGGCGGTGGCCTTCTACGGCATGTCGACCTTCGAGGGTCCGATGATGTCCATCAAGTCGGTCAACTCGCTGTCGCACTACACCGACTGGACGATCGGCCACGTGCACTCCGGCGCACTCGGCTGGGTCGGCATGATCACCTTCGGCGCGGTCTACTACCTCGTTCCGAAGCTGTGGCACCGCGACCGCCTCTACTCGCTGCGGCTCGTCACCTGGCACTTCTGGCTCGCCACCCTCGGCATCGTCGTCTACGCGGCAGTGATGTGGGTGTCCGGCATCCAGCAGGGCCTGATGTGGCGCGAATACGACGAGCAGGGCTTCCTGGTCTACTCGTTCGCCGAATCGGTGGCCGCGATGAAGCCCTACTACATCGTGCGCGCACTCGGCGGCGTCCTCTACCTGAGCGGCGGCCTGGTCATGGCGTGGAACGTCTGGATGACGATCCTCGGCCGCAGCCGCGAAGAAGAACCTATCGGCGGCCGTGCGCCTGCCATGCAGCCTGCTGAATAAGGAGAGCCATTATGGCTTTGATCGACAAACACGCCATTCTGGAAAAGAACGCCACGCTGCTGCTGGTCGCGTCCTTTGCCGTGGTGACGGTGGGCGGCATCGTCGAGATCGCGCCGCTGTTCTACCTCCAGAACACGATCGAGAAGGTGGAGGGGATGCGTCCCTATTCACCGCTCGAGCTGGCCGGGCGCAACATCTACATCCGGGAAGGCTGCTATCTCTGCCACTCGCAGATGATCCGGCCCTTCCGCGACGAGGTCGAGCGCTACGGCCACTACAGCCTCGCCGCGGAGTCGATGTACGACCACCCGTTCCAGTGGGGCTCGAAGCGGACGGGACCCGATCTCGCCCGCGTCGGCGGCCGCTACTCCAACGAGTGGCACGTCGAGCACCTGACCGAGCCACGCTCGGTGGTGCCGGAATCCATCATGCCGAGCTACTCGTTCCTCAAGAACACGGATCTGGAGATCAACGACTTCTCGACCCAGCTGATCGCCAACCGCGACGTCGGCGTGCCCTACACCGACGAGGACATCGCCAACGCCAATGCGGACCTGCGGGCCCAGGCGGACCCGAACGCCGACACGTCCGGCGTGGAGGAGCGCTACCCCAAGGCGAAGCTCGGCGACTTCGACGGCGATCCGACGCGGCTCACCGAGATGGATGCGCTGATCGCCTACCTGCAGATGCTCGGCACGCTGGTCGATTTCTCGACCTACGACGATGCCGCCGGCTACCGCTGAGGAGAACCGCCATGGATTATCACTGGCTGCGCGAATTCGCCGACAGTTGGGTGCTGCTCGGCATGACCGCCTTCTTCGTAGGCGCGGTGCTGTTCGTCTTCCGGCCCGGCGCCAAGCAACAAGCCCATGACGCCGCCCAGATCCCGCTTAAGGACGACTGAAAATGAGCACGAAACACATTGACGAGGTGTCCGGCGTCGAGACGACCGGGCACGAGTGGGACGGCATCAAGGAACTCAACAATCCGCTACCACGCTGGTGGGTGTGGAGCTTCTACGCCACGATCGTGTTCGCCATCGGCTACTCGATCGCCTACCCGGCATGGCCGCTGATCCACTCCGCCACGCGCGGCGTGCTCGGCTATTCCAGCCGGGCGGAGCTGGCGCAGTCGCTGAGCGAGGCGCAGGCCGCGCAGGCCGACAAGCTGGCGGCTATCGCCAATTCCTCGCTGCCGGACATCATGGCCAACGAGGAGTCTGCGCCGCTTCGCTGCGGCCGCCGGCGCCGCAGCCTTCAAGGTGAACTGCACGCAATGCCACGGCTCGGGCGCGCAGGGCGGCATCGGCTATCCCAACCTCAACGACGACGAATGGCTGTGGGGCGGCAGCATCGAGGAGATCCACCAGACGGTCTCGCACGGCATCCGCTACGCCGCCGATGACGAGACACACGTCTCCGAGATGCCGTCGTTTGCCGACGTGCTTCAGCCGGAGCAGATCAGGCAGGTGGCGTCCTACGTGATGTCGCTCAGCGGCAAGGCATCGGACGCGGCGGCGGCACAAGCCGGCGCCCAGATCTTCGCCGACAATTGCGCGGCCTGCCACGGCGAGGACGGGCGGGGCAACAAGGACCTCGGCGCGCCGAACCTGGCCGACGCGATCTGGCTCTACGGAGCGGGCGAGGACGCGGTGATGCGTCAGGTTCGCGCTCCCAGGAACGGCGTCATGCCGGCCTGGCAGGCGCGGCTCGGCGACACGACGGTCAAGGAGCTTTCGGTGTTCGTGCATTCGCTCGGCGGCGGGGAATAGATACCCAGGCGGGGAGATTCCCCGGGGCGACCGACGAGCGGAAGAAGGCCCGGCCATGCGCCGGGCCTTCGTCATTTCTGGAGTTTGACTTCGATCAAGGTCGCTTGTGCGCTGCAGCGCGACAAGCGCACCAAGCACTTCCCGACGGCCACCGTGGCTCGTCGCGGCCGTCACTCCCACCGCCCGGGACCAGAAGACATGTTGAACCAGACAGAAATCGAACGCATCGAGGCGCAGCCGGTCAACGCCGCCAAGGTGCGCCAGCCGCTCTACGCGCCGCGCAAGAAGATCTTCCCGAAGCGGGCTTCCGGCCAGTTCCGGCGCTTCAAGTGGCTGATCATGGCGATCACGCTCGGCATCTATTATCTGACGCCGTGGATCCGCTGGGACCGCGGGCCCTTCGCCCCCGACCAGGCCGTGCTGATCGACCTCGCCAACCGGCGCTTCTACTTCTTCTTCATCGAAATATGGCCGCAGGAGTTCTTCTTCGTCGCCGGCATGCTGGTCATGGCGGGCATCGGCCTGTTCCTGATCACATCTACCGTCGGCCGCGCCTGGTGCGGCTACACATGCCCGCAGACCGTGTGGGTCGACCTGTTCCTGGTCGTGGAGCGCGCCGTCGAGGGCGACCGCAACGCCCGCATGAAGCTCGATGCCGCGCCGTGGTCGGCGCGCAAGGTCGCGTTGCGGGTCGCCAAGCATTCGATCTGGCTGCTGATCGCGGTGGCGACCGGCGGCGCCTGGATTTTCTATTTCGCCGACGCGCCGTCGCTGTTCATCGACTTCTTCACCGGGCAGGCCGCGCCCGTCGCCTACATGACGGTCGGCGTCCTGACGGCCACGACCTACACGTTCGGCGGCCTGATGCGCGAGCAGGTGTGCACCTACATGTGCCCGTGGCCGCGCATCCAGGCGGCGATGCTCGACGAGAATTCGCTGACGGTGACCTACAACGACTGGCGCGGCGAGCCCCGTTCGCGCCATGCCAAGAAGGCGGCCGCCGCGGGCCAGGTGGTCGGCGACTGCGTCGACTGCAACGCCTGCGTGGCGGTATGCCCGATGGGCATCGACATCCGCGACGGCCAGCAGCTCGAATGCATCACCTGCGCGCTGTGCATCGACGCGTGCGACGCGGTCATGGACAAGACCGGCAAGGAACGCGGCCTGATCTCGTATGCCACGCTCAACGACTACAACGCCAACATGGCGCTGGCGACAGACAACGGCGCGCATGCGATCGATCCGACCAAGGTGCGCGGTGCCAACGGCCACCTGATCGATGGTGTGGCTCACTTCCACGTCCGCAAGATCTTCCGGCCGCGCACCTTCGTCTATTTCGGCGCCTGGTCGCTGGTCGGCGTCGTGCTCCTGTTCGCGCTTTTCACGCGCGACCGGCTCGAGCTCAACGTGCTGCACGACCGCAACCCGCAATATGTCGTGTTGTCTGACGGCTCGATCCGCAACGGCTACACCCTCAAGCTTCTGAACATGGTTCCCGAGCAGCGCACGGTCTACCTGTCGCTCAAGGGCCTGCCAGGTGCGACGATGTCGACGGAGCAGAGCGACGTGGCGGCAGGACACTCCATGATGGTGGAGCTGGAGCCCGACCGGCTGAAGGAAATGAAGGTCTTCGTGTCGCAGCCCGCCGACGTCGTGAAGCCCGGCTTCACCGGCTTCATCTTCCGCATCGAGGACCGTCGCGGCGGCGAGAGCGACAGCTACAAGGCCAGCTTCA
The DNA here is from genome assembly GCA_963816435.1 of uncultured Alphaproteobacteria bacterium. GTDB lineage: Bacteria > Pseudomonadota > Alphaproteobacteria > Rhizobiales > Rhizobiaceae > CAWFKS01. The sequence goes on along the minus strand of CAWFKS010000012.1, from coordinate 199,889 downwards.
ACGCACCGGAGAAGCATCGATGAACGCCAGAAGCCACCAGCCGCGCGAATTCACCGGCAGACATATGCTGATCATCACGGTCTCATTCTTCGCCGTCGTGATCGCCGTCAACTTCACCTTGGCCTATTTCGCCGAATCGAGCTGGACCGGGCTCGTCGTGGAAAACAGCTACGTGGCGAGCCAGGAGTTCAACGAAAAAGCGCGCGAGGGCCGCGAGCAGGCTGCGCTCGGCTGGACGGGCAAGCTGCAGGTGACCGGCGGCGAGGTGAGCTACGGGCTGACGAGCCGTGGCGGCGATCCGATCCGCCTCGACGGAGTGACGGTGCTGTTCCGTCATCCGGCCTATGACACCGAAGACGAGCGAGTGGAGCTGAAGCCGGGCGCGGACGGCCGCTGGGCGGCCGGCACACGCCGCGTGACGGCGTGTGGATCGTCGAGGTCGACGCCAAGGCGGGACTGGCGCGACCCTATCGCGACGTGCAGCGCGTGCATGTGCGGGGTGGAGAGCTGCAGTGAGCTGCTGCGCACCCGGAACCGAATCCTCGCTCGAGTTCGACGAGAGCGCGGGGCCTTCAGCCGAGGAACTGCGGCTGGCGGCCCGGCGCCTCGACGGCGGAATGCTGCAGAGCGACCTTTCGGTGCCGGGCGTTCACTGCGCCGCGTGCATCAATGCCGTTGAAACGGCGCTGAAGAAGCTCGATGGCGTCGAGGCGGCCCGCGTCAACCTGTCGACCAAGCGCGTTTCGGTGCGCTGGCGCGGCGACAAAGCGGTTCCGCCGATCGCCGACACGCTTTCCGGGCTCGGCTATGCCTCGCACCTGTTCGAGGGCGGCGAGGAAAAGGATCGCACGCTTAGCGAGCTGATCCGCGCCGTCGCCGTCGCCGGTTTCGCGGCCGGCAACATCATGCTGCTGTCCGTTTCGGTATGGTCGGGTGCGGAGGGCGCGACCCGCGACATGTTCCACTGGCTGTCGGCGCTGATCGCCATTCCGGCGCTGTTCTTCTCCGGCGGCGTCTTCTTCCGCTCGGCCTGGGCCGCCCTTCGCCACGGGCGCATGAACATGGACGTGCCGATCGCCATCGGCGTGTCGCTCGCCTACGGGATGAGCCTCTACGAGACGATCAATCACGGTGCGGAAGCCTATTTCGACGCCTCCGTGTCGCTGCTCTTCTTCCTGCTGATCGGCCGCACGCTCGACCACGTCATGCGCGAGCGCGCGCGCCGGACGATTACCGGCCTGGCGCGGCTGTCGCCGCGCGGCGCCATGGTGATCGACCGCCGAAGGCAGCCACGACTACGTCCCGGTCAACGAGATCGAGCCGGGCATGCGATTGATGGTGGCAGCCGGCGAACGCATTCCGGTCGACGGCCGCGTGTCGGCCGGCTCCTCCGATCTCGACTGCTCGCTGGCCACCGGCGAGAGTGCGCCGCAGGCGGTCAAGACCGGCGACACGGTGCGCGCCGGCACACTCAACCTTACCGGCCCGCTGACGCTGGAGGCGACGGCGGCGGCAAGGGATTCCTTCCTGGCCGAGATCGTGCAGCTGGTGGAAGCTGCCGAGGGCGGACGCGCCCGCTACCGCCGCATCGCCGACCGCGCGTCGGGCCTCTACGCGCCGCTGGTGCATCTCGCCGCCTTCCTGACGTTCCTCGGCTGGATCGCGGCGACGGGAGACTGGCACCGGGCGATCACCATCGCCATTTCGGTGCTGATCATCACCTGCCCCTGCGCGCTGGGGCTCGCCGTGCCGATCGTGCAGGTCGTCGCCGCGCGCCGGCTGTTCGAGAGCGGCATCATGGTCAAGGACGGATCGGCGATGGAACGGATGGCCGAGATCGATACCGCGCTGTTCGACAAGACTGGAACCCTGACCTCCGGCGCGCCACGGCTCGAGAACGCGGGCGACATCGCACCCGAGGCACTGGCGGTGGCGGCAGCGCTCGCCGCCCATTCGCGCCACCCGCAGTCCCAGGCGATCTCGGCAGCCGCCAGGGGCACTGGCCTGCGGCTGCCGTCGTTCGACAGCGTGTCGGAGATGCCCGGCAAAGGCGTCGAGGCCCGTGCGGGCGCCACGACATGGCGGCTCGGGCGGACCGCCTGGGCGCTGGCCGACGGGAACGCCCGGCAGGCCGGCACGGTGCTTGCCAAAGACGGCAAGCCGGTCGCGACGTTCCGCTTCGCCGACCGGCTGCGCGCCGGCGCAGCCGAGGCCGTCGGCGACCTGAAGGCACGCGGCATGGCCGTGGAGATCGTTTCCGGCGACCGGCCGGAGGTGGTGAAGGCGATCGCCGAGGCGACGGGCGCGGAGCGCTTCACCGCCGGCATGTTGCCAGGCGACAAGACCGCGCGTCTCGAAGCCCTGGCGGCGGAAGGTCATCGTTCGCTGATGGTCGGCGACGGGCTCAACGACGCGCCGGCGCTGGCGGCCGCCCACGTCTCGATGGCTCCGGCCAGTGCGGCGGACATCGGGCGCAACGCCGCCGATTTCGTGTTCCTGCACGACAGCCTTGCCGCCGTTCCGCAGGCCCTAGAAATTTCAAGGAAGTCGGGCCGGCTCATCCGCCAGAACTTTGCGCTGGCAATCGCCTACAATATCGTCGCCGTGCCTGTCGCGATTTCCGGGCACGTCACGCCGTTGATCGCGGCGGTCGCTATGTCGATGTCATCGCTGATCGTCATCGCCAATGCCATGCGGCTGCGCGGCACAACCCTTGCGAGGGGGAACAATGAACCGCACGCGGATGTTAAGGCCGCGTCCGCCGGAGCCTTCGCAACTGCACAATGACCAATCTCGTCCTGCTCATCCCTGTCGCACTAGGATTGGGTGCCCTCGGACTGGGCGCATTCCTCTGGTCCCTGAAGAGCGGCCAGTACGAGGATCTGGACGGGGCTGCCGAGCGCGTGCTGATCGACGACGACAAGCCGTTGCCGGACTACGACACCGCCGCCGACATCACTGGGGTGGACCTCGACGATCACCCGCACGACAATGGACGCAGGCGCGAGAGCAGGGACACCTGACGGGAGCCGGCCATTAGGCCGCCGCGCCGGCGGAGGGAATCTTCATGCGCAAGCTGCAGGTGCAGGGCGTCCATCACATCACGCTTACGGGTGCAGATCGCCAGACCTCGATCGACTTTTGGGAGGGCGTGCTCGGCATGCCTTTCGTCTTCGAGCAGCCGAACCTCGACCGCGCCGAGGAAAGCCATCTCTATTTCGATCCCGGCGACGGCCGGCTGATCACGATTTTCACCAGCGAGGATCGCAAGCCCGGGGCCTCGCCCACACCTGCCGTGCCGGGTGCGGTGCACCACATCGCGTTTTCGGTTTCGCGCGTCACTTTCCTGCAGGCGGTCGAACGGCTCGACGAGCGCGGCATCCGCCACAGCGGGGTGAAGGACCGGGGCTTCATGGATTCGATCTATTTCCGCGATCCACTGGGTCTGCTGATCGAGCTGGCCTCGTATCGCTTCGAGCCGCCGGCCGGCTTCACCCACGCCGACGTGCTGATGGAAGCGCACGAGTTGCGCGTCGAGCGCGGCGACTACAACATCGCCGAAATCCACCTTGCCGACGCGATCGAGGAACTGACGGAACGCTCGCGCAAATCGCTTTCGGGCGATAGATCGCCGAAAGACCCCTATTCCAAGTAGGCAGTCGTTCCCGTTTCGGTCTACTCGGCAGCTTGCTGGAACGGCTCGGGCGTGTAGTTGAGGATCGGCGCCAACCAGCGCTCGACCTCCTCCACCGCCATTCCCTTGCGGCGGGCGTAGTCGGCCACCTGGTCGCGCTCGACCTTGGCGACGCCGAAATAATAGCTTTCCGGGTGCGAGAAATAGAGGCCGGAGACCGACGAGCCCGGCCACATCGCGTAGCTCTCGGTGAGTTTCACGCCGATCCGGTTCTCCGCGTCGAGCAGCCGGAACAGCGTCGCCTTCTCCGTATGGTCGGGCTGGGCCGGATAACCGGGCGCCGGGCGGATGCCGCGATAGGATTCCGCGATCAGTTCCTCGGGTGCCATCGCCTCGTCGGCCGCATAGCCCCAGAACTCCTTGCGGACCTTCTCGTGCATGCGCTCGGCGAAGGCTTCGGCGAAGCGATCGGCCAGCGCCTTGACCATGATCGAGGAGTAGTCGTCGTTGGCGCGTTCGAAGCGCTCGGCGATCGCCACCTCCTCGATGCCGGCAGTGACCACGAAGCCGCCCATGTAGTCGTTTTCGGGTGCGACGAAATCCGCCAGCGCCAGGTTCGGCCTGCCGTCGCGCTTGGCGAGCTGCTGGCGCAGGGTGAACAGCCTGGCCAATTCCTCGCCGCGCGCGTCGTCCGCGAACAGCTTGATGTCGTCTCCCTCGGCATGTGCCGGCCAGAAGCCGATCACGGCCTTCGGCGCGAACCATTTCTCGGCGATGATCTTCTTCAGCATCGCCTGCGCATCCTCGTAGAGCTGGCGCGCCGCCTCACCCTGCTTCTCGTCCTGCAGGATCTTTGGGAAGCGGCCCTTCAGCTCCCAGGTCTGGAAGAACGGCGTCCAGTCGATGTAGCGGGCAAGCTCCTCGAGGTCCCACCCCTCGAAGACGCGCGTGCCCAGGAACGACGGTTTCGGCGGCGTGTAGGTCGCCCAGTCTGCCTTGAACGCGTTGGCGCGCGCGGCCGGCAGCGGCAGGCGCTGCTTGTCGGCCTCCGAACGCGCGTGCGCCTCGGCGACCTTGCGGTATTCGGCGCGGATGTTGTCGACGAAGCCGGGCCTGGCCTCCCTCGACAAAAGGTTCGACACGACACCGACGGCGCGACTGGCGTCGGTAACGTAGACCGCCTGACCCTTCTCGTAGCGGGGATGGATCTTCACCGCCGTGTGGACGCGGCTGGTGGTCGCGCCGCCGATCAGCAGGGGGATGTCGAAGCCCTCGCGCTCCATCTCGGCAGCGACATGCGCCATCTCGTCGAGCGAGGGCGTGATCAACCCGGACAGGCCGATAATGTCGGCACCGATCTCGCGCGCCGTCTGCAGGATCCTGGTCGACGGGACCATGACGCCGAGATCGACGATCTCGTAGTTGTTGCAGGCGAGCACGACGCCGACGATGTTCTTGCCGATGTCGTGGACGTCGCCCTTGACGGTGGCCATGACGATCTTGCCGGCGCTCTCGCGCTCGCCGCCACCGTTGGCCTTCTTCTCCGCTTCCATATAGGGCAGCAGCACGGCCACCGCCTGCTTCATGACGCGTGCCGACTTGACCACCTGCGGCAGGAACATTTTGCCGGAACCGAACAGATCGCCGACGACGTTCATGCCCGCCATCAACGGCCCTTCAATGACGTGGAGCGGACGTTCGGCGCTCTGGCGGGCCTCCTCCGTGTCGGCCTCGATGAAATCGGTGATGCCGTTGACCAGAGCGTGCTCCAGCCGCTTTTCGACCGGCCATTCACGCCATTTGAGGTCCTTCTCCTTGGCCTCCTTGCCGGCGGTGCCGCGATAGCGCTCGGCGAGCTCCAGGAGGTTTTCGGTCGCCGTGCCGCCGGATTTCGGCTTGCGGTTCAGCACGACGTCCTCGCAGGCCTCGCGCAGTTCGGGATCGATCGTGTCGTAGACGGCGAGCTGGCCGGCGTTGACGATGCCCATGTCCATGCCCGCCTGGATGGCGTGGTAGAGGAACACCGCGTGCATGGCCTCGCGCACCGGTTCGTTGCCGCGGAAGGAGAACGACAGGTTGGACAGGCCGCCGGAGACATGGACGCCCGGCAGTTCGGCGGTGATCTCTCGGGCCGCATCGATGAAGGCGACGCCGTAGCCGTCGTGCTCCTCGATGCCGGTGGCCACGGCGAAGATGTTGGGGTCGAATATGATGTCCTCGGGCGCCATGCCGGCCTTCTTGGTCAGCAGTTCGTAGGCGCGCTTCGAGATCGCGACCTTGCGTTCCCTGGTGTCGGCCTGCCCCTTTTCGTCGAAGGCCATGACGACGACCGCGGCACCGTAGAAGCGGCACAACCGGGCCTTCTCGAGAAACGCTTCCTCGCCTTCCTTCATCGAGATCGAGTTGACGACCGGCTTGCCCTGCACGCATTTCAAGCCGGCCTCGATGATCTCCCACTTGGACGAGTCGATCATGATCGGCACGCGGGCGATGTCGGGTTCGGCAGCCACGAGGTTGAGGAAGTCGACCATCGCCTTTTCGGAATCGATCAGGCCCTCGTCCATGTTGACGTCGATGATCTGGGCGCCGTTCTCGACCTGGCTGCGGGCAACATCCAGCGCCGCCTCGAAATCGCCGGCGGTGATCAGCTTGCGGAATTTGGCCGAGCCGGTGACGTTGGTGCGCTCGCCGACATTGACGAAGGGAATGTCCTCGGTGAGCGTGAAGGGCTCAAGCCCGGAAAGCCGCATCAGCGGCCTGATCTCCGGCACCTGCCGTGGCGGGTGCTTCGCGGCGACCTCTGCAATCGCGGTGATGTGGGCCGGCGTGGAGCCGCAGCAGCCGCCGACGATGTTGACCAGCCCCTCGCGCGCGAACTCCTCGATCTGGGCGGCCATCGCCTCGGGGCTCTCGTCGTATTCGCCCATCTCGTTGGGCAGTCCGGCATTCGGATAGGCGCAGGTGAAGGTGTCGGCGACGTCCGAGATTTCGGAAATGTGCGGACGCATGGCTGCCGCGCCCAGCGCGCAGTTGAGGCCGATGGAGAATGGCCTGGCGTGGCGCAGCGAATGCCAGAAGGCCGTCGGGGTCTGGCCCGACAGTGTGCGGCCGGAAAGGTCGGTGATGGTGCCCGAGATCATGATCGGCAGATCGACGCCCTTCTCAGCGAAGATCTCGAAGCAGGCGAAGATCGCCGCCTTGGCGTTGAGCGTGTCGAAGATCGTCTCGATCAGCACCAGGTCGGAGCCGCCGTCGATCAGGCCGCGCAGCTGCTCGCCATAGGCGATCCGCAGATCGTCGAAGGTGACGGCGCGAAAGCCGGGATTGTTGACGTCGGGCGAAATGGAGGCCGTGCGATTGGTCGGGCCGAGCGCGCCTGCGACAAAACGGCGCCTGCCGTCCTTGTCCTGGGCTCGCAGCGCGGCGCGGCGGGCGAGCCGCGCGCCGTCGCGATTGAGGTCGTAGACCTCCTCCTGCATGCCGTAGTCGGCCTGCGCGATGCGGGTGGAGGAAAACGTGTTGGTTTCCAGGATGTCGGCGCCGGCGAGCGCGTAGCGGTAGTGGATGTCCTCGATCGCGCCCGGCTGCGACAGGATCAGGAGATCGTTGTTGCCCTGCTGGTGGCAGTCACAGCTGCCGAACCGTTCGCCGCGAAAGTCTTCCTCGCCAAGGCCTAGTGTCTGGATCTCGGTACCCATCGCGCCGTCCAGGACCAGGATGCGCTCGCGCGCGGCAGCCGTCAGCGCCGCCCGCACCTCGGACCCGTCGGGCTTGGGAAGCTCGGCACCGAACAGCGCATCGACGGAAGGGGATCTGGTTTCAGCCACAGGCAAAACTTTCGCAACGTTGGAAAGATCGCAAAATCACATAAGCATATCTTTATGTCAACATGACGTGGCTCCACTCAGCATTCAGCGCGACCTTGAACCGCTCGCGAATTCGCCGCATACCGCTTGACGGAACCGCAGAGGCGGCGATTGACCCCACCGCCCGTTTCCAACATACTCGGTAGTATGTCCGGCCAAGGGAGGAGCGGATGGATTTCGCGCGCGTCAACGGAGTGGTGCTCCACTACGGATTGCGCGGCCGGCGCGACGGTCGGCCGATCGTCTTCTCGAACTCGCTCGGCACTGATTTCCGCATCTGGGACGCGGTCACCGCCTTGCTTGCCGACGAGTACCGCATTCTCGTATACGACAAGCGCGGCCACGGCCTCTCGGAAGCCACGCCGGCCCCCTACGCTATGACGGATCATGTCGACGATCTGGCCGCGCTCATCGATCATCTGGACCTTGGGAAAGCGACTGCCGTCGGCCTGTCGGTGGGCGGCATGATCGTCCAGGGTCTCGCCGCGCGGCGACCCGACCTCGTCGGCCGCCTCATCCTGTGCGACACCTCCCACAAGATCGGAACGCAAGATTCCTGGAACACCCGCATCGCGACGGTGAAGAACGACGGCATCGGGTCGATCGCGGACAATATCATGAAGGTATGGTTCACCGCCGGCTACCGCACCCCCGAGAACCCGGACTTCGTCGGCTACAAGGCAATGTTGTCCCGCAGCGAGCCGGAAGGCTATGTCGGCACCTGCGCCGCATTGCGCGACGCCGATCTCACCGAATCCACCCGAGCGCTGAAGCTTCCCGTGCTGTGTATGGTGGGCGACGAGGACGGATCGACGCCGCCAGACCTCGTTCGTTCGACCGCCGACCTGATCGATGGCGCCCGCTTCGAGATCGTCGCTGACGCCGGGCACCTTCCCTGCATCGAGCAGCCGGGTGCCACCGCGGGCCTGATCCGCGACTTCGTCAACCAGACCACGCCGGCCTGAGGCCGCCCCGCCGCAACCGGCCAAGGAGAACGGATGAGCCAGCTTGTCACCGTCACGCGCCAAGACGACATCGCAATCGTCACGCTCGACAACCCGCCCGTCAACGCGTTGTCGTTCCGACTGCGCGAGCCGTTATACGCGGCCTTGGAAGAGCTGCGCGACGACAAGGCGGTCTCCGCGATCGTCATAGCCTGCGCCGGCCGGACCTTCATCTCCGGCGCCGACATCACCGAGTTCGGCACGGAAAAGGCGCTTGCGCGGCCCAACCTGCCGGATCTGTGCAGGCTGCTCGAATCGCTGCCCAAGCCGGCCGTGGCGGCGATCCACGGCACAGCCTTCGGCGGCGGCCTCGAACTGGCGCTAGCCTGCCATTTCCGCGTCGCCGACAAGGCCTCCAAGCTCGGGCTTCCCGAGGTGAAGCTGGGCCTGCTGCCGGGCTCGGGCGGCACGGTGCGCCTGCCCCGCATCGTCGGTCCCGAGATGGCGCTGAAGATGATCGTCTCGGGCAACCCGATCGGGGCCGCGGAAGCCGAGGCCGTCGGACTGGTCGACGAGATCGCCGGAGACGATCTGGTCGAGGCTGCGGTCGCGTTCGCCCGCCGCAAGGTCAAGGAGGGCGGCCCCTACGTGCCGGTGCGCGAGCGGTCCGACCGGATCGAAGGCTTCCGGGGCAACATGGATGCGTTCGACGCCATGGCCAAGGACGCCACGAAGAAGGCGCGCGGGCTGGAGGCGCCGCTCTACTGCGCCAAGTCCGTCCGCAACGCCATCGAGATGCCGTTCGACGAGGCGCTGAAGACCGAGCGCGAATACTTCATCCACCTCGTCCAGGGCACGCAGTCGCGCGCCCAGCGGCACCTGTTCTTCGCCGAGCGCGAAGCAGCCAAAGGTGCCGGGCATCGGCAAGGAGGTTTCACCGCGCGAGTTGAAGAAGGTGGGCGTGATCGGCGCCGGCACGATGGGCGGCGGCATCGCCATGTCTTTCGTGAACGGCGGCTATCAGGTTACCATCCTCGAGATGAGCGAGGAAGCGCTCGACCGCGGCTTCGCGACGATCGACAAGAACTACGCGATCTCGGTCAAGCGCGGCTCGCTGAGCGAGGAGAAGAAGGCAGAGCGCATGGCGCGCTTCTCGCGCACAACCGACTATGCCGACCTCGCCGACTGCGACCTGATCATCGAGGCGGTATTCGAGGAAATGGACATCAAGAAGGAGGTATTCGGCAAGCTCGACAAGATCGCCAAGCCCGGCGCCATCCTGGCCACGAACACGTCCTATCTCGACGTCGACGAGATCGCAGCCTCCACCAGCCGACCGCAGGACGTGGTCGGCACGCATTTCTTCTCGCCGGCCAATGTCATGCGGCTTCTGGAGATCGTCCGCGGCGACAAGACCGCGCCTGATGTCCTCGCCACGGTGCTCGGCGCAGGAAAGAAGATCGGCAAGGTGCCGGTGGTCGTCGGGGTCTGCCACGGCTTCGTCGGAAACCGGATGCTCGGCGCCCGCAACGACGAGAGCGAGAACCTGCTTCTGGAAGGCGCCTCGCCCCAGCAGGTCGACGAGGTGTTCACCGATTTCGGATGGCCGATGGGGCCGTTCGCCATGTGGGATCTGGCGGGACTGGACATCGGCTGGCGCAACCGCAAGGCGCAGGGAAAGACGGCCGCGATCGCCGATGCGCTGTGCGAGCAGGGCCGCTTCGGGCAGAAGACGGGACGCGGCGTCTACATCTACGAGGAAGGCTCGCGCACGCCGAAGCCGGATCCGGACGTGGCGCGGCTGATCGAGGAAAAGGCCGCCGAACGTGGCATCGAGCGCCGCGAAATCTCGGCCGAAGAGATCACCGAGCGCACGCTCTACCCGATGATCAACGAGGGCGCCAAGATCCTCGAGGAGAAGATCGCCGCGCGCCCGTCCGACATCGATCTTGTCTGGGTCAACGGATACGGCTTCCCGATCGGCAAGGGCGGCCCGATGTTCTGGGCCGACCTCGAAGGGCTGAAGAAGATCGTCGAGCGGCTGGAATACTGGCACGAGCGAACCGGCAAAGAGGTGTTCAAGCCGTCGCCTCTTCTCAGGCAACTGGCAGAGACCAACGCCAGTTTCTCGGCCCGGCCGGCGGGAGCCTGAAGGAACGCCATGCGCGATCTCGCCAACGCACCATGGAAAGGCGCCTATCCGGCTGGGCCTCTCGCCGGATACGCGGATCGACGCCTGGCCGGTGCACGAGATCGTCGACCGGGGCGCCGCCGAGTGGGGCGACAAGACCGCGTTCACATTTCGCGGGCGGGCGCTTTCATTCGCGGCGCTGAAGGCCGAGGTCGATCGCTGTGCGGCCGCGTTCCTGGGAGCCGGTCTGGGTCCGGCTTCGACGGATCGCGCTGTTCCTGCCCAACACGCTCTACCACCCGATCGCATTCTTCGGCGCGCTCAAGGCCGGCGCCACCGTCGTCCATCTTTCTCCGCTCGACGGCGGCCGCGTCCTCGCCCACAAGCTCACCGACAGCGGCGCCCGAACCATCGTCACGACCAACATCGGCGAAATGGCGCTGGGCGCGCAGAAGCTTGCCGATGCCGGGCTGGCCGATCGCGTCATCGTCGGCGAGGACGCCCTCTGGGGCGAGTCCGCCCTTGCTGGGCCGATGCCTGAGGGTAGCGGGGCGACCACCTTCGCCGAATTCGTCAGGGAGGCCGACGCAGGATCCGCCGCATTCCCGGCGGTCTCGGCCGACGACCTCGCCCTGCTGCAGTATACCGGCGGCACCACCGGGCTGCCGAAGGGAACGCTCCTCACTCACGGCAATCTCACCAGTGCGGTCGCCAGCTACGACTGCTGGTTTGACGCGCATGGACTGATGTCGACGGGTTCCGACCGGGTGCTGCTGTTCCTGCCGCTGTTCCACATCTACGCGCTGACGGCGGTGATGCTGCGCGCCCTCAACAACGGGCTGGAACTGATCCTGCACACGCGCTTCGACGCCGAGACGGCGCTTGCCGAAATCGAGAACGGCGCCACCAGCTTTCCCGGCGTGCCGACAATGTGGATCGCCATGGCCGCGACGCCCGGGCTTCGAGAAGCGCAACCTGTCGTCGCTGCGCTATTGCGCATCGGGCGGCGCGCCGATGCCGGTCGAGGTTGCCCGCAAGATCAAGAACGCCACCGGCCACGACGTGCTCGGCGGCTGGGGCATGACCGAGACATCGCCGGCCGGCACCAACATCCCGCCCGGGCGCGGCGACAAGGTCGCGACCATCGGCGTGCCGCTGCCGGGCATCTGGATGGACGTGGTGGCGCTTGACGATCCCAGCCGGGTGTTGCCGCAAGGCGAAGTGGGCGAGTTGCGCATCTACGGGCCAAATGTGACCAGGGGCTACCTCAACCGCCCGGAAGAGACCGAAGCCTCGTTCAGCGATGGCGGGTTCCTGACCGGCGACATCGGCTTCATGGACGAGGAAGGCTTCTTCACCATCGTCGACCGCAAGAAGGACATGATCATCTGCGGCGGCTTCAACGTCTATCCGCAGATGATCGAGCAGGCGATCTACGAGCATCCCGACGTCGAGGAGGTGCTGGTCATCGGCATCGCCGACGCCTATCGCGGCGAGGCGCCGAAGGCCTTCGTGAAGCTGAGGCAGGGTGCGGCACCGATGACGCTGGACGCCTTGCGCGAATTCCTCAAGCCGCGCATCGGTCCGCACGAACAGCCGGCCGCGCTTGAAATCCGCGAGGCGCTGCCGCGCACGCCAGTCGGCAAGCTTTCCAAACTGGAACTGAAACACGACGAAGCCGCTCGCGCGGCCGAGCAAGAAGCGCAAGGAGCATCCACATGAGAGAAGCCGTCATCGTATCCACGGCAAGGACGCCGGTCGGCAAGGCCTACCGCGGCGCGCTCAACGACACGGCCGGCGCCACGATGGGCGGCCATGCCATCGCGGCGGCGCTGCAGCGTTCGGGGCTGGAAGGCGGCGAGATCGAGGACGTGGTGATGGGCTGCGCCATGCAGGAGGGCACGACCGGCCTCAACGTGGCGCGGCGCTCGCTGCTGGTCGCAGGCCTGCCGGTGACCACGGCCGGCACCACGATCGACCGGCAGTGCTCGTCGGGCATGCAGTCGATGGCGCTGCTGGCAAACGCGATCCGCAACGACGGCGTGAACGCCGGCATCGCAGGCGGGCTGGAATCGATCAGCCTTGTGCAGAACGATCGTCGCAACACGTTCAGGCTGGTGGACGAGACGCTCACCGGCCCGGCGGCGGACGTCTACATGCCGATGATCGACACTGCCGAAGTGGTCGCCAAGCGCTATGGCATCGGCCGCGACCGGCAGGACGAATACGGCCTGGAATCGCAGAAGCGCGTCGCCGCGGCGCGCGAGGCCGGCCGCTTCGACGCCGAGATCGCGCCTATCGACGTCTCCATGGCCGTCATCGACAAGGAGACCAAGGAGGTCTCGCACAAACAAGTGACACTCGCCCACGACGAGGGGCCGCGTCCCGAAACGACCGCCGAAGGGCTGGCCGGGCTGAAGCCGGTTCGGGAGGGCGGCACGATCACCGCAGGCAATGCCAGCCAGCTTTCAGACGGGGCGTCCGCGAACGTGATGATGGAGGCCAAGGAGGCGGAACGGCGCGGACTGGAGCCGCTCGGCATCATGCGCGGCTTCGCGGTCGCCGGCTGCGCGCCCGACGAAATGGGCATCGGCCCTGTCTTCGCCGTGCCGCGCCTGCTGGAACGTCACGGGCTGAAGGTCGACGATATCGGGCTTTGGGAATTGAACGAGGCCTTCGCCGTGCAGGTCATCTACTGCCGCGACCGGCTCGGCATCGATCCCGACAAGCTCAACGTCAACGGCGGCGCCATCGCGCTTGGCCATCCCTACGGCATGAGCGGATCGCGGCTTTCGGGCCACGCGCTCATCGAGGGCAAGCGGCGCGGCGTGAAATACGCAGTGGTGACGATGTGCGTGGGCGGCGGCATGGGAGCCGCCGGCCTGTTCGAGATCAACTGAGATCGCCCTGGGAGACTGAAATGGACCTTCGCTATACGGACGAGGAACTCGCCTTTCGCGACGAGGTGCGGGCATTCCTCAAGGACAATCTCCCGGAGGACACGCGGCGCAAGCTGATCGACGGCGAGCACATCGACAAGGAAGACCTCGTCAACTGGACGCGCATCCTCAACGAGAAGGGTTGGGCGGTGCCGCACTGGCCGGTCGAATATGGCGGCACCGGCTGGGACCCGATGAAGCAGTACATCTTCCTGGAGGAGGTGCAGAAATACCCCGCGCCCTCGCCGCTGCCCTTCGGCGTCAACATGGTCGGACCGGTGATCTACACGTTCGGCAGCGAGGAGCAGAAGAAGCGCTTCCTGCCGCGCATCGCCAATCTCGACGACTGGTGGTGCCAGGGCTTCTCCGAGCCGGGCGCAGGCTCCGATCTCGCCTCGCTCAAGACGCGCGCGGTGAAGGATGGCGACCATTACATCGTCAACGGCCAGAAGACGTGGACGACGCTGGCGCAATATGCCGACTGGATTTTCTGTCTGGTGCGCACCGACCCGGATGCGAAGAAGCAGGAGGGTATCTCCTTCCTGCTGATCGACATGAAGACGCCGGGCATCGAGGTGCGGCCGATCGTGACGATCGACGGCGGGCGCGAGATCAACGAGGTGTTCCTTACCGACGTGAAGGTGCCGGCCGAAAATCTCGTCGGCCAGGAGAACAAGGGCTGGGATTACGCGAAGTTCCTGCTCGGCAACGAGCGCACCAACATCGCGCGCGTCGGCATGTCCAAGCAGCGGATCGCGCGTATCCGCGAACTGGCCGCGCGGGAAATGTCGCGCGGACGGCCGCTCATCGAGGACCGGAAGTTCCGCGAAAAGCTCGCCTCGGTGGAGATCGACCTGAAAGCGCTGGAGATGACCCAGCTGCGCGTCGTGGCGGCGGATGCCAAGCGCGGCAATACCGGCAAGCCCGACCCGGCCTCGTCCATTCTCAAGATCAAGGGATCCGAAATCCAGCAGGCGACCACGCACCTGCTGATGGAGGTGATGGGGCCGCACGCCATGCCCTACCACGCGGACGCGATCGAAGGCGCCAACGAGCCGCCGATCACGCCCGAGGACGCGGCGAGCGCGGCGCCCGGCTATTTCAACTTTCGCAAGGTGTCGATCTACGGCGGGTCCAACGAGATCCAGAAGAACATCATCGCCAAGGCCGTGCTAGGGCTCTAGGGGGCAGACAGGAACATGGATTTCGATCTTTCCGAAGAACAATCGATCCTCAAGGATTCGCTCGACCGGCTGCTGGGCGACAAATACTCCTTCGAGCAGCGCAAGAAGCACATGGCAGCGCCGGAAGGCTGGAGCACCGAGATGTGGGGCGCCTATGCCGAGATGGGGCTGATGGCGCTGCCGTTTTCCGAAGACGACGGCGGCCTGGGCGGCAGCCCCGTCGACACGATGATCGTCATGGAAGCTCTGGGCAAGGCGTTGGCGCTCGAGCCCTATTTCCCGACGGTCGTGCTTGGCGGCGGCTTCCTTCGCTTCGGCGGGTCGGCCGAGCAGAAGGCCGAACTGGTGCCGCAAGTGGCCGACGGCTCGCTGAAGCTCGCCTTCGCCCATACCGAGCGCAACTCGCGCTACGGGCTCAACCATGTCGAGACAGCGGCCAGGAGGGACGGCAGCGGCTACGTGCTCGACGGGACCAAGATGGTGGTGCTGCACGGCGACAGCGCCGACAAGCTCTTCGTCACCGCGCGCACAAGCGGCGGTGCGGAGGACGAAAGCGGCATCGGGGTCTTCATGGTCGATGGAAACGCGGAAGGCGTTTCGCGGCGCGGCTATCCGACACAGGACGGACACCGCGCGGCCGAGATCCGGCTGGAAAATGTCCGCGTCGGTCCCGAGGCGGTGATCGGCGACCCGGAAGACGGGTTGCCTCTGGTGAGACGCGTGGTCGATGCAGGCATCGCCGCGCTGTCGGCCGAGTCGATCGGCGTGATGTCGGCAATGCACGCACTGACCGTCGACTATCTCAAGCAGCGCAAGCAGTTCGGCGTGCCGATCGGCGCCTTCCAGGTGCTGCAGCACAAGGCCGTCGACATGTATGTGGCGATCGAGCAGGCTCGCTCGATAACCACCTACGCCACGATGATGGCCGATAGCGAGGATGCCGAGGAGCGCGCCCGGGCCATGCACGCGGCCAAGGCCGAGATCGGGCGCGGCGGTCGGCTGGTCGGCGAGACCGCCATCCAGTTGCACGGCGGCGTCGGCATGACGATGGAATATGCCGTGGGGCACTATTTCAAGCGCATGACGATGATCGATATCACCTTCGGCGACAGCGACCATCACCTCGAGGCGCTCGCCGCCGCAGGCGGACTGTTCGCCGCCTAGCCTGGCCGCGGCTCAGGCCTCGCGGGCTCCCGCCTCGGGAGCCCGCACGCCACAGAACATGCCGTAGAGCGCCTCCAGCAGTTGCTCGACCCGTGTCGAGGCGATCCGGTAGAAGATCGTTCGGCCTTCGCGGCGGGTCTTGACGAGGCCCAGCGCCCGCAGCCTGGAAAGCTGGTGCGACAGGGCGGACTGGTTCATGCCGACGCGCTCCGCGAGCTCGTTCACCGGCATCTCGCCATTGGCCAGATTGCACAGGATCATCAGCCGGTTCGAATTGGCCATCGCGTCGAGGAGTTCGGCTGCGTCGCCGGCCGATTCCTCCATGCGCTTGACGTCCAGAACGCCTTCCATCACCGACACATCTTTTTTATTGAATATATGTTCATGTCGTCATATATAGCTCTCGAACGGCGCCGCCGCAAGCGGGACGCCGAGCGCAGAGGAGCACAGAAATGACCCTTCCCTTCAAGCCCGACCCGTCGGTCAAGCCCGAGGTCACCGCGTTCTTCGACGAGCCGACCAACACCATCTCCTATGTTGTGAAGGATCCGAACTCGAAGGCCTGCGCGGTCGTCGATTCGGTCATGGACATCGACTATGCCGCCGGACGCATCACCTTCGACGGCGCCGACAGGATCATCAGGTTCATCAAGGACAACGGCCTTGAGCTCGAATGGATCATCGAGACGCACGTGCATGCCGATCACCTTTCGGCCGCGCCCTACATCCAGGAAAAGCTCGGCGGCAAGATGGGGATCGGCGAGAACATCGTCATCGTGCAGGACACGTTCGGGAAGATCTTCAACGAAGGCACCGAGTTCCAGCGCGACGGCTCGCAGTTCGACCGGCTGTTCAAGGACGGCGACAGCTACACGATCGGCACGATGACGGCGCACGTCATGCACACGCCCGGCCACACGCCCGCCTGCATGACCCACGTCGTCGGCGATGCCGCCTTCGTCGGCGACACGCTGTTCATGCCCGACGGCGGCTCGGCGCGGGCCGATTTCCCGGGCGGCGACGCGCGCACGCTCTACCGCTCGATCAAGCGGGTGCTGGAGTTGCCCGGCGACACGCGGCTGTTCATGTGCCATGATTACGGTCCGAACGGGCGCAACATCCAGTGGGAGACCACCGTTCGCGACGAACGCGAACACAACATCCACGTCCGCGACGGTGTCAGCGAAGACGATTTCGTCGCCACCCGCGAGGCACGCGACAAGACGCTGTCGATGCCGAAGCTCATCATCCCGTCGCTGCAGGTCAACATGCGCGGCGGACGCTTGCCCGCCAACGACGAAAGCGGCAAGACTTTTCTGAAGGTACCCGTCAATGGCCTTTGAGAACCTGAAGGCTGCCCTGTTCGGGGCGGCAAGTCACAACGGAAAGGAACGAAAGATGGATTTTCGCAGGGTTTCGCCCGACTTTGCGGTGACCGGCCAAATCAGGCTGGACGACATTCCCGCCATAGCGGCAGCCGGATTCAAGACGGTGATCTGCAACCGGCCCGACAACGAAATGGGTGCGGTGCCGCACCGGGACGTCGAGGCGGCCGCTCGCGCTGCCGGCCTCGGCTTCAAATATGTGCCCGTCGCGGGCGGCGTGACGGAGCAGAACGTGCGTGACATGCAGTCGGCACTCGACAGCATGCAGGGCCCGATGCTGGGCTATTGCCGATCGGGCGCGCGCTCGACGACGCTCTACAGCGTCGCACAGCAGATGAAGCAGCGGGCCTGATCCGCCGCCGGCGGATCTGCGCCGGCACCAAGCAAACAGCAGCAATACACCCCCGCCGGTCGCACGCGACCGGCGGACGGTGAAACATGTTCCGAGGCACGAAGATGAAAAAGAGCAACCGGAAGGACTTAGCACTCCGCTATCTTCCCCATCCTCGAGTGGGGCGGGCGCTACAATCGCGAAGATGCGACCAACGATCTCGTCGCCGCCGTGATCGTCACGATCATGCTCATTCCGCAGTCGCTGGCCTACGCGCTGCTTGCCGGACTGCCGCCGCAGATGGGCCTTTACGCCTCGATCCTGCCGCTCGTCGCCTATGGCATTTTCGGCACCAGCCGTGCGCTCGCCGTCGGACCGGTCGCAGTGGCCTCGCTGATGACGGCCGCCGCAATCGCTCCGGTTGTCGCTGCCGGTCAGGCCGACGCCTTCACGGCGGCGGTCACGCTGGCCGTGCTCTCTGGCCTGTTTCTCGCGGCGCTCGGCATCTTCAGGCTCGGATTCCTGGCGAATTTTCTGTCGCATCCGGTAATCTCCGGATTCATCACCGCCTCCGGCCTGGTGATCGCGGCCAGCCAGCTCAAGCACATCCTCGGCGTTTCGGCGCACGGCGAGACCCTGGTGAAGCTCGTCGGCTCGCTTGCACGAAACGTCGGCAACACAAACCCCGTGACGCTGACCATCGGCGCCTCTGCGATCGCGTTCCTTTTCTGGGTGCGTCGCTCGTTGAAGCCGCTGCTCGTGGCCAGAGGCATCAGCGCGCGCACCGCCGATCTGGTCGCCAAGGCCGCGCCAATCGTGGCAGTGGCGGTGACGACCACCGCCGCCTGGGCGCTCGACCTCGGCACCAAGGGCGTCAAACTCGTCGGAGCCGTTCCGACCGGGCTGCCGCCGTTCAGCGTCCCTTCGTTCTCGCCCGATCTGTGGGCGACGCTTGCGCCGGCGGCTGTCCTGATCTCGATCATCGGCTTCGTCGAATCCTCGTCCGTCGCCCAGACGCTCGCCGCACGCAGGCGCCAGCGCGTCGATCCCGACCAGGAACTGATCGGCCTCGGCGCGGCCAACCTGGCGGCCGGCTTCTCGGGCGGCTATCCGGTGACCGGCGGCTTCGCGCGGTCGGTGGTGAATTTCGACGCTGGTGCGGCGACCCCGGCTGCCGGAATGTTCACGGCAATCGGCATCGGGCTGGCGACGCTGCTTCTGACGCCCCTGCTCTTCTACCTGCCGCAGGCGACGCTTGCCGCAACGATCATCGTGGCGGTGCTTTCGCTGGTCGATTTCTCTATCCTCAAGCACACCTGGGACTACTCGAAGGCGGATTTCACGGCCGTCGCCGCGACGATCCTCGTGACCCTCACGCTCGGCGTCGAGATGGGCGTGTCGGCCGGCGTCGGCCTGTCGATCCTCATCCATCTCTATCGAAGCTCGCGGCCGCACATGGCGGTGGTCGGGCAGGTTCCGGGCACCGAACACTTCCGCAACGTCGCTGCGACACGACGTCGTGGTCGATCCCGAGATCCTGTCGGTGCGCGTCGACGAAAGCCTCTACTTCGCGAATTCGCGCTACCTGGAAGACCGCATCTACGACATGGTGGCGCAACGACCGGGGCTGAAGCACGTCGTGCTGATGTGTCCTGCCGTGAACGCCATCGACTACAGCGCACTGGAATCGCTTGAAGCGATCAACGAGCGGCTGGCAGCCAGCGGGGTGAAGTTCCACCTGTCGGAGGTGAAGGGGCCGGTCATGGACCGACTGAAGCGCACGAACTTCCTCGACAAGCTCTCCGGCGAACTTTTCCTGTCGCAGCACGAGGCGGTCGCGAAGGCTCGGCGGAGGCTGGTCGCCATCAGCCGAACGTCATTCCGCTCAATAGAGAATCCGCATCAAGAACAGCGTAATCGCCGGGAACGCGGTGAGCAGCGCCACGCGGATGATGTCGCTCATCACGAAGGGCAGCACCCCGCGATAGGTTTGGTGGATCGGCGTTTCCTTCGCCATCGAATTGATGACGAACAGGTTCATGCCCACCGGCGGCGTTATCAGCCCCACCTCCACGACGATCAGAACCAGTATGCCGAACCAGATGGCGAATTCCTCCGGCGGGAGCCCGAAATCCAGCGCCGTGACGATCGGGAAGAAGATCGGGATCGTCAGCAGGATCATGGACAGCGAATCCATGACGCAGCCGAACAGCAGGTAGAGCACCAGGATCAGCGTCAGCACGACCCACGGGTTGAAGCCCTGCTCGGTAACGAACAAGGCCGCCTGCTGGGGCAGTTGCGACAGCGCCAGGAACGAATTGTACATGGAGGCGCCGAACACGATGAAGAAGATCATCGCGGTGGAGCTCGCCGTCGCCAGGATCGACGCGACGAAGGTGCGCCGCGTCAGGCCGCCGTTGAACAGCGCCGCGATGCCCGTGCCGGCGGCCCCCACCGCCGCGCCCTCGGTCGGTGTGAACCAGCCGAAATAGATGCCGCCGACGACGAGCAGGAACACGAGCAGCACCGGCCAGACGTCGACCAGTGCCCTGAATCGTTCGGAATAGGGCGCACGCTCGCGGGTGCCTGCCGATTCGGGATGAAGCCGCACATAGATCGAAATGGCGATCATGTAGCCGATTGCGGCGAGGACGCCCGGCACGAAGGCGGCGATGAACAGCTTGGCGATGTTCTGCTCGGCCAGGATGGCATAGATGACCAGGATCACCGACGGCGGGATGAGGATGCCCAGCGTGCCGCCTGCGGCGAGCGTGCCGGTGGCGAGCCCACCCGAGTAGCCGTAGCGCTTCAGCTCCGGCAGCGCGACCTGGCTCATCGTGGCCGCGGTCGCCAGCGAGGATCCGCAGATGGCGCCGAAGCCGGCGCACGCGCCGACCGCCGCCATGGCGACGCCGCCGCGCCGATGTCCCATCCACGTCTCGGCGGCCTTGAACAGCGCCTGCGACATGCCGCCCAGCGTGGCGAACTGGCCCATCAGCATGAACAGCGGAATGATCGACAGCGAATAGCTGGAGAAGGTGGAGTAGGTCTCGTTCTTCAGCTTGGCCAGGATCGGCACCGGACTGCCCGTCACCAGCCACGTGCCGGCAAGACCGACCAGCAGCATCGACAGCCCGATAGGCAGGCGCGTGAAGATCAGGAATATCAGGATCGGGAACGAAATGATGCCGAGTTCGAGATTGGTCACACGCCACCTCCGGAATGCGGCAATTCGACCGGCTCGCCGGTGACCACCTCGCGCACTCTGATCCAAAGCAGAAAGACGGAAACGACGACGGCGATCACCGCCGCAAACATGCAAGCCGCATAGGGCCACCAGACGGGGAACTGCAGGATGAAGGTGGTCTCCTGATAGCGGAACTTGTCCCACATGCCGTACCAGAGGCGCCAGGCGATCAGCACGATGACCACCGTCATCAGGAACTCGGAGACGAGGTCGATGACGCGGTTGGGTGCAGGTCCGAGGAAGCTGGTGAAGAGATCGACCGTCGCGTGACCACGCACGAGCTGGCACCAGGGCAGAAAGCAGAAGATGGCGAACCCCGCGCCGGCTTCGACCAGTTCGAAGTCACCAGGGACCGGCCCGATCTTGAAGGTCCAGTCGCCGATCGTAAGTCGCAGCCCGATCAGCCACGCGGCGAGCGAGTGAAGACCGCGCATGACGGGGTCTGCGAAGGCGAGCCACGAGGGGGTGTCCGAATAGGCGATCGTCAGCACCGCGCGGCCGGTGATGCTGGCCACGGTGAGCACTGTCAGGACGATCAGAACGATTCCGCCGATGATGGCCAGCGTACGCGCCAACCAGACCACCGCCTTGGCGAGCCCCATGTCCCTCCTCCCGCAAGCGTCGTGGACGCGGGCAACGCTATAGGTTGCCCCTGCCGAGGGCAACCGGCGCCCTCGGCATCGATTGTTATACTACATAACGTTCTAGCGGGGAATGGCGATCACGCGCAAGCCGACGCGACATCGTGGCTCACACCGAGCCGTGACGAGTGGCCGCGCGACATCGGAGTGAGGATCGCCGGCGGGGCAGGATAAGCCCCGCCCCGCCGGCAAAGTCCCTACTGGTTGGTGTATTTGTCGATGAGCGAGCGGGCTTCGTCGAGCAGCTTCTGCCCGTCCATGCCACGGTCGTTCATGTCGGCGACCCACTTGTCGATCACCGGCTGCGCGGCTTCCTTCCACTTGGCGGTCTGCTCGGCGTCCAGCACGATGATGTTGTTGCCGGCCTTGACCGCGGCCTCGCGGCCGGGCGCATCGTAGGCGGCCTGCGTCTTGCCGGCGAAGGCGGACAGTTCCATGCCCGAATTGTCGTCGATCACCTTCTTCAGGTCGTCCGGAAGGCTCTCGTACTTGTCCTTGTTCATGGCGAGGACGAAGGCGGTGGTGTAGAGCGCGTGGTCGCCGCCGAACTCGGTGTGGTTGTGGACGAGTTCCGGCACCTTCAGCGACGGCGTCACTTCCCAGGGAATCACGCAGCCGTCGATGACGCCCTTGGAAAGTGCCTCGGGGATTGCCGGGACCGGCATGCCGATGGCGGTGGCGCCGAACTGCTCGAGCATGCCCGTGATGACGCGGGTGGGCGCGCGAAGCTTCAGCCCCTTCAGATCATCGATCTTCTCGACCGGGGTATTGGAGTGGATCACGCCCGGGCCATGGACCCAGGTGGCGAGGATATGAAGGTCCTTGAACTCGGTGTCCTTCATCTCCTTCTCGAAGAGTTCCCAATAGGCGCGCGACGTCGCCTCGGCGTTGGTCATCATGAACGGCAGTTCGAACACCTCGGGGCTGGGATAGCGGCCGGGCGTGTAACCGACGACTGTCCACACGATGTCGACGACGCCGTCCTGCGCCTGGTCGATGAGCTGCGGCGGCGTGCCGCCGAGCGCCATCGCGTCATAGCGCTCGATCTTGATGCGCCCGCCTGACTCCTTCTCGACCTTGTCCGCCCACGGATAGAGAATGTGGGCCGGCACGTTGGCCTGCGGCGGCAGGAACTGGTGCATCTTCAGCGTGACTTCCTGCGCAAGCGCGCCGCCGGCCGTCGTCATCGCGGCTACGGCGAAAGCGCCCGCCAGAAGGGCGGTCTTCAAAAGGGTTTTCATGTCTTCTCCTCCCAAAACTGGGACCACCGCTCGGCATTCGACGTCGCGGCAAGGGTCCGAGCCGCAATTCTAAGCAGCTACGTGTAACAAGCAAGGCGCATCCGCGCCGGGTTTTGTAACATTTCGCCTAAAGCGGCAGCGCCCCGGTCTCCTTCAGCGTCTGCAAGACGATGGCCGTCTTCACGTGCTGCACGGACTCGTGCGGCAACAGCACGTCGTTGACGAAGTCCGCGAGGGACTTGAGGTCGGCGGTGACAACCTTGAGGAGATAGTCCATTTCGCCGGTCAGCGCGTGCGCCTCCTGCACCTCCGGCAGCCGCGAGACGAGTTCGGCGAAGCGGCGCGCGTTGTCGCGGTTGTGGGTGGCGAGCGTCACCGTGATGACGTTGACCAGCGAGAAACCGAGACGCTCGCGGTCGAGCACCGCCCGGTAGGCGCGGATCAGGCCAGCTTCCTCCAGGCGCTGCCGGCGCCGCGAGCACTGCGATGCCGACAGGTGGACGCGCGCGGCAAGATCGTTGTTGGTGAGCCGCGCATCCTCCTGCACCAGGGCGAGTATCTTGCGGTCGAAGTCATCAAGCTGCTCGGCTGTCACATTTTTCTCCTGCTTTATGCACGATGCGTGCGCAGTATGGGGGTTGGGCGCCACGCTTTGCAAGCACGATGCAGCCGATCCGGCCTATCATGCGTTTCATTGATGGCAGGTTCGCCCCTGCCGCGACCGCCCCGTTACGACAGGAGGATGCAATGGGTCCTTTTCCGCATGACGCCCCGCCCGCCGAGATCACCAAGGACAACCCCGCAGGCACCGACGGGTTCGAGTTCGTCGAGTTCTCGCATCCTGAGCCCCAGAAGCTCGCCGAACTGTTCGAGAAGATGGGCTACACCGCGGTCGCGAAGCACAAGACCAAGGACATCACCGTCTGGCGCCAGGGCGACATCAACTACGTAGTCAACGCCGAATCCGGCAGCCATGCGATGAAGTTCGTGGACGAGCACGGCCCCTGCGCGCCGTCGATGGCGTGGCGGGTGGTGGATGCCAAACACGCCTTCGATCACGCCGTTTCGAAGGGCGCGACGCCCTATGAAGGCGACGACAAGACGCTCGACGTTCCGGCTATCGTCGGCATCGGCGGATCGCTGCTCTACTTCGTCGAAAAATACGGAGACAAGGGCTCGGCCTACGACGACGAGTTCGAATGGCTGGGCGAGCGCGATCCGAAGCCCGAGGGCGTCGGCTTCTATTATCTCGACCACCTCACCCACAACGTCTATCGCGGCAACATGGACAAGTGGTGGGACTTCTACCGCGACCTGTTCGGGTTCAAGCAGATCCACTTCTTCGACATCGACGGCCGCATCACCGGCCTGGTGTCGCGCGCCATCACCAGTCCGTGCGGCAAGATCCGCATCCCGCTGAACGAGTCCAAGGACGAGACCAGCCAGATCGCCGAATATCTGAAGAAATACCGGGGCGAAGGCATCCAGCACATCGCCGTCGGCACCGATGCGATCTACGAGTCGACCGACAGGCTCGCCGACAACGGGCTGAAATTCATGCCCGGCCCGCCCGAGACCTACTACGAGATGTCGTACGACCGCGTGAACGGCCACGACGAGCCGCTCGAGCGCATGAAGAAGCACGGCATCCTGATCGACGGCGAAGGCGTGGTCGACGGCGGCATGACCAAGATCCTGCTGCAGATCTTCTCCAAGACCGTGATCGGCCCGATCTTCTTCGAGTTCATCCAGAGGAAGGGCGACGAGGGCTTCGGCGAGGGCAATTTCCGCGCATTGTTCGAGTCCATCGAGGAGGACCAGATCAGGCGCGGAGTGATCGCCGCGGAATAGATCTTCCAGAGGGAGGAAGCGCCGCGCCGGGAGGCGCGACGACAGCGGCCGGGATTTGGCGGGCAATGACCTCGCCAGCCCGGCCGTTTCCGTCTCATGGGGTTCGCGGCAGGCTGCAGCGCACTTGCCGGCATGCCGACCTACCCAGCTTCCGGTCGAACCCGATCCGGATGGGCGTCGGCAAAGGCCGGAATTTCGCTGCACGCCTCCGCAACGGAGTGGATGCGGCGCAAGTCCGAGATATCGACCTCCCATCGGTCGGCGTTGTAGACCTGCGGCACCAGGCAGATATCGGCCATGCCCGGGCTGTCGCCGTGGCAGAAGCGTCCAGTCGCTTCGTGCGCGAGCATGGCCTCCAGCGCGACGAGGCCCTTGCGGATGAAATGCTGCATCCACGCCTTGCGCGCGGCGTCGCCACCGCCGGTAATCTCCATGACGTGAGCGCCCACGCTGGAATTGCATATCGGGTGGATTTCCATGGCGACAGCGTAGGCAAGCGCACGGACGCGTGCGCGCCCCTGCGGATCGGCGGGGAGGAACATGCCGGGCTCGCGGGTTTCGTCGAGATATTCGATCATCGCCAGCGACTGGGTCAGCATCAGCCCGTCGATGGCAAGCGCCGGCACCAGCCCTTGCGGATTGCGCGCCAGGTGCTCGGGCGACCGATTGGCCTTCGCCAGGAGATCGATCGCCACGGTCTCGTAGCGCTCGCCAAGCATGTTCAGCGCGATGCGGACCCGGTAGCTCGCCGAGGAGCGCCAATAGTCGTAGAGAATGATGTCGCTCATGCGCTCGTGCCTTCCGCTGCCTCGAGGATTGGCTTCAGCGTCTTGAGGTCTCCGACGCGATTGGCAAGTAGCAGTACGAGCCGCGCATTGAGCCTGGCGCTCTGCTCGAAGCTCAACCCTTCGTGTGCCTGCATCAGCAACGCGTAGAAATCGTCTCCCGACGTGCCGAGACGGTCTGCACCGACATCGCCGTTGTTCGGTATCATGAAGCTGCTCCTGTCCCGCTCATGCTCGCGCGCCTGAGCGCGGCCTCGATTTCCCGCGCCGAAACATCGGCCGCAAAACGGGCGGCAACGTGCTGGTCCGGCCTGATCGAGGTAGATGCTGCCTGCGCGATAGCGCTGGGCGACGATCCCCTCGTGGTCTTCCAGGTGCTTCCCCCCGCCCTCCCTGGCAGCGTCGGCACCTGCCAGGAACACGCCGAGGCTGTCAGGCAAGCCATCCGGCACATTGCAGCCGACCGCCATCACCGCAAATCCGTCGCCGAAATGGTTCAGCAGCCAGGCCCCCCGCTCCCCCCGCACGGGAGCGTCCGGCATGACCATGCCGGGCGCCACGCCGCCAGTTTCGTCGCACGGCGTCTGCAACGACATGTTTTCCAGCGAGCACGGTTTCGACAACCGCCCTGAATTGACCAGCCTGCGGGCAAAATCATGGGTTTCGGCTAGGTCGAGCACCTGGTCGCGGAAGATGCGCTCCATCTCGGACTTCGGAGTCATGAAGGAGGTGGCGCGGGCGGAGTTCAGGATGTTCTCGTCGGCGCCGTGGGTGCGCTCCTCGTCGTAGGTCTCGATCAGGCTTTCGTCAGCCTCGTCGCGAATGACCGCGGCGAGCTTCCAGACGAGGTTGTCGATGTCCTGGATGCCGCCATTGCCGCCGCGCGCTCCGAAGGGCGACACCACGTGCGCGGAATCGCCGGCAAAGACGACACGGCCGTGCACGAACCTGTCGAGCCGCCTGCACTGGAAGGAATAGACCGACACCCAGTCGAGTTCGAAATCGCGGTGACCGAGCATCTTCTCGATGCGCGGCAGCACGTTTTCAGGCTTCTTCTCCTCTTCCGGATCGGCATCGGGTCCCAGTTGCAGGTCAATGCGCCAGATATCGTCGGGCTGCTTGTGCAGCAGCGCCGACTGGCCGGAATGAAACGGCGGCTCGAACCAGAACCAGCGCTCCGAAGGGAAATCGGCCTTCATCTCGACGTCGGAGATCAGGAAACGTTCCTCGAAGGCGCGGCCGCCGAACTCCAGCCCCATCATCGAGCGCACCGGCGACCTGGCGCCGTCGCACGCGATCAAGCCACTCGGCCTCGAGTTCGTAGGTGCCCTCGGGCGTCTCGACCCCGACAGTCACGCCATCCGCGCGAGGGGAGACGGCGACCGCCCGGTTCTTCCAGCGCAGGTCGATCAGGTCGGGGAAGTCGGCGCAGCGTTCGACCAGGTATTCCTCGACGTAATATTGCTGGAGGTTGATGAAGGCCGGCATCTTGTGGCCCGGCTCCGGCAGCAGATCGAAGCTCCACACCTCCTTGTCGCGGTGGAAGAGCCGCCCGACCTTCCAGGTCACGCCCTTCTCGACCATGCGCTCGCCGACGCCCAGCCGGTCGAATATCTCCAGCGTGCGCTTCGACCAGCAGATCGCCCGGCTGCCGACCGAAACGACGTCGTTGTCGTCGAGCACGACCGAAGCGATGCCGCGCTGTGCGAAATCGATCGCCGCGGCAAGCCCGACGGGCCCTGCACCGACGATGACGACCGGGTAGCGCCGTGACTTCGCGCCCGAAAGCTCCGGTGCCTTGCGGTAGGGAAACGGCTTGTAGGCGTAGCGAGACATCAGCGGAGAGCCTTACATCGTCTGGCCTATTCGACCGCGACCGGCAACAACCAGCGCGTCCCGGCCGCGAATGCGAGTAGCCCGGCCAGGAGGGCCAGCAGCAGCCCATTCATCTTCCGGCGCACCGCCTGCGTCTTCGCGTCGCGCGCGACACCGACATTGAAGGCGACCGGCAGCAGATTGGCATAGCTCGGAAGCCGCAGCCTGCCTGGTCGGGTCTCCGAGCGGCGCTCGATCGCATAGCAGAGCCGGATCGCCGCGATCAGGATCGAGACCATGGCCACCGCCCACAGTGCGGCGAGAACGTAGAAACCTGTCGGATAGGCCACGGAGCGCCCCTAGCCCTGCAGTTCGTCCCACATCTGCCGATCGCGTTCGGCCGTCCAGATGCGGGGCGTGTCGATGCCGAGGGCCTCGTCGTAGGCGCGTGCGACGTTGAAGGGCAGGCAGTGCTCGTAGATCGCGTAGGAGGAGAACTTCGGGTCGCACTCGGCCCGGCAGGCATCCCATGCCTCCTTCAGCGAGCCGCCGCCCTGCGCCACCCTGGCAACGGGCCTGTAGGTCGAGCGCAGGAAGTCCGCCGTGTTGTCGAGCGCTTCGTTGACCTTTGCCTGGCCGACCAGCGCATCGCCGCGGCCCGGCGCGATGGCGTCGAGTTCGAAAGCGCGGATTTCCTCGAGCGTCGTCGGCCAGTCGGAAAAGTGCCCGTCGCCGCAGTAGCAGGCGGAGTGATATTCGACGATGTCGCCGGTGAACATGACATTGGCGTCGGGCACGTAGGCCACAATGTCGCCAGCGGTGTGCGCCCTGCCGAGAAACGCCAGGTCGACACGTCGCTTGCCCATGTAGACGGTCATGGTGTCGGAAAAGGTGACGCTCGGCCAGGTCAGGCCGGGAATTAACTCGTGGCCCTGGAACAGCCGCGGGAAGCGGCCGAACTCCGAATCCCAGTCCTCCTGTCCACGCTCGGCGACCTGGGCGCGCCCGACATCGGACATGATGATTTCCGAGGCGCCGTAGGCCGAGGCGCCGAGCACGCGCACGGCATGATAGTGGGTCAGCGCCACGTACTTGATCGGCTTGTCGGTGACGGTTCTCACCTTCTCGATCACCTTGTTGGCCAGCCGCGGCGTCGCCTGCGCGTCGACGATCATCACCGCGTCGTCGCCGATGATGACGCCTGTGTTCGGATCACCCTCGGCGGTGAAGGCCCACAGATCCTTGCCGATCTCGGTAAAGGAGATCTTCTTCTCGGCGAGGTCGCCGGCCGAGGCGAATTGCTTGGCCATAAGTCACTTGCTCCTTGCGTATCGTTCCACGGCCTGCTCGATCGCGCCGAAGATCGAGTGGCCATGCTGGTCGCGCATCTCGATGCGCACGGTGTCGCCGAATCGCAGGAACGGCGTCTTCGGGCCGCCCGTATCGATCGTCTCGATGGTGCGTATTTCGGCGATGCAGGAATAGCCGACGCCACCGTCGTCGACCGGCTTGCCCGGACCGCCGTCCAGCTTGTTGGAAACCGTGCCCGAGCCGATGATCGAGCCGGCGCCAGAGCGGCCTCGTCCTGGCGGCGTGCGCGATCAGCGTCGGGAAATCGAACGTCATGTCGACGCCCGCTTCGGCGCGGCCGAACGGCTTTCCATTGAGATCGACCATCAGCGGCAGGTTCACCTTGCCGCCGTCCCAGGCTTCCCCCAGTTCGTCCGGCGTCACCGCGACCGGCGAAAAGGCGCTCGAGGGCTTGCCCTGGAAGAAGCCGAAGCCCTTGGCGAGTTCGCCGGGGATGAGGCCGCGCAGGGACACGTCGTTGACCAGCATGACCAGCCGGATGGCGTCGCGCGCCTGGTCGGTCGTGGCGCCCATGGGCACGTCGTCGACAATAACGGCGACCTCGCCTTCCATGTCGATGCCCCAGGCCTCGTCCTCCATGCGGATCGGCTCGCGCGGATCGAGAAAGGAATCGGAGCCGCCCTGATACATCAGCGGATCGGACCAGAAGCTCTGCGGCATCTCGGCGCCGCGGGCCCGGCGCACGAGTTCAACGTGATTGACGTAGGCCGAGCCGTCCGCCCACTGGTAGGCACGCGGGAGCGGCGACATGGCGTCGTGCTCGTGGAAGCGCTCGTCCGGCACCGCGCCATGCTCGAGGCTTTCTGCCAGCGCCGCCAGATGCGGCGAAATCCGCAGCCAGTCGTCGAGTGCGGCCTGCATGGTCGGCGCCAGGAAAGAGGCATCGGTGCAGCGCGTAAGATCGGTTGATACGACGACGAGCTTCCCGTCGCGGGTGCCATTCTTCAATGTAGCGAGTTTCAAGGTTCCTCCACTGGTCTCCCGCCCCTTCGGGAGCGGGTGCCGGGCGCAGCGGGGCGGGTGAGTTCACCCGATGCCGCACACGGCTGCACTCTAGTCCGAGGTCAGTGAGGCCCGCAACGACCGGCTGGAAAGCCGTGCGGCACCTTCCCTCGACGGAAAGAAGAAGCAGGTCCTAGCTCCAGTCGCCCTGCGGCGTCCCGTTGAAGCGTTTCTTCAGGTCCGACCAGCAATCGATGTAGTCGTCCTGCAGCGTGTCCAGTTCGGTGGCATGACGTGTCAGAAGCTGGGGAAAGCGAGTCTCGAACATGAAGGCCATCGTCTCGTCGAGCTTCTGCGGCTTCAGATCGGCTCGCGAGGCCTTCTCGAAGCCCGACGCATCCGGCCCGTGCGCCAGCATCATGTTGTGCAGGCTCATGCCGCCGGGCACGAAGCCCTCCTCCTTGGCGTCGTACTGGCCTTTGATCAGCCCCATGAACTCGCTCATGATATTGCGATGGTACCATGGCGGCCGGAACGTGTTCTCGGCGACCAGCCAGCGCGGCGGGAAGATGACGAAATCGACGTTCGCCGTGCCAGCCTCGCCGCTCGGGGCAGTCAGCACGGTAAAGATCGACGGATCGGGATGGTCGAACAGGATCGCGCCGACCGGCGAGAAGGTCGCCAGGTCGTATTTGTAGGGCGCATAGTTGCCGTGCCAGGCAACCACGTCTAGCGGCGAATGGTCGATCTCGGTGACGTGGAAGCCGCCACACCACTTCACGAAGATGCGGCAGGGCTTCTCCTTGTCCTCGTACCAGGCCACCGGCGTCTTGAAGTCGCGTGGGTTGGCCAGGCAGTTGGCGCCGATCGGACCGCGATCGGGCATGGTGAACTTCGCACCGTAGTTCTCGCAGATGTAGCCGCGCGCCGGCCCGTCCATCAGTTCCACCTTGAAGACGAGACCGCGCGGCAGGACGCATATCTCGCCGGGCGCGACTTCCATCACGCCCATCTCGGTGACGAAGCGCACGCCGCCCTGCTGCGGCACGACCAGAAGTTCGCCGTCGGCGTTGAAGAAGTGGTCGTCCACCATGTCGACATTGGCGACGTAGATGTGGGCGGCCATGCCCGACTGGCCGAGCGCGTCGCCGGCCGTGGTCATGGTGCGGATGCCGTGAAGGAAATCCGTTTCCGCGTTCGGGATCGCCGGCGGGTTCCAGCGCAACTGGCCGAGCGGCAATTCGTGGTCGCCGGCATTGGGCGCCGTCTTCCACAGCGGGAACGAGGCCGACTGGAAGCGGCGGTGGTGCTTCACGCTCGGCCGGATGCGGTAGAGCCACGAGCGCTCGTTGGTGCCGCGGGGCGCCGTGAAGGGCGAGCCGGACAACTGCTCCGCGTAGAGACCATAGGCCGGCCGCTGCGGCGAGTTCATGCCCTGCGGCAGTGAACCCGGCAGCGTTTCGGTCTCGAAATCGTTGCCGAAGCCAGGCATGTAGCGGAAGGTCATCGCTTCCTCCCTGTTGACGTGATTGGTTGCGTTTGTAACCATCGTGTTTGTAACTATCAAGCTCGGGGACGCAAATCGATGGGCGCCACCGCCAAGGGACCGGAGGACGTTCTTGCCCTGGAGGGCTTCCTTCCCTACCGGCTGAACCGGCTCGCCGAAGTGGTCAGCCGTGAATTCTCGCGCATCTATCGGGACCGCTACGGCCTGACGAGGCCGGAATGGCGGCTGCTCGCCACGCTCGGCCAGTACGACACGATGACGGCAACGGAAGTCGGCAGGCATTCCTCCATGCACAAGACCAAGGTGAGCCGGGCGGTAGCGGCGCTCGAACACCGCAAATGGCTTGTCCGGACGACCGACGTCGATGATCGCCGCGTCGAGAGGCTGACGCTGACGGCCGACGGCATGCGCGTCTACCGAGACCTCGTGCCGGCGGCGCGGGCATTCGAGCGCCGCCTGGAGCGCGCAATGAGCGCTGACCGCTTCGCCGAGTTCCACGATGGCCTTGGGCGGCTCGAGGAATTCATCCTTTCAACGCCCGAGGGCGAGGCGGAAAACGGCTAGGCCCGGAGGGCCGAACGGCCGCAGCCCGCTTCCGTATTACCGGACATATCCCTTGCCGTAGTGAGCTTCGATGCGCGACTGGATGAGTTCGAAGCAGATCGACATGATCCAGTAGATGATTGCCGCGGCGATCAGCATCTCGAACACGCGGAAGTCGCGCTTGCCGATGATCTGGGCGGTACGGGTCAGTTCCCACACACCCATCACCGAAACCAGCGAGGAATCCTTCAGCATGGCGATGAACTGGTTGCCCGTCGGCGGTACGATGAGGCGCATCGCCTGCGGGAATATGATCTTGCGGAACGTCAACCGCGGCGGCAGGCCCAGCGCCATTGCCGCGTCGCGCTGACCGTACGGCACGCCGAGAATGCCTGCACGGAAGATTTCCGCCAGATAGGCTCCGTAGCACAGCGACAGCGCAAGGATGCCGGACGGCACCGCGTCGAGTGCGAATTGCGCGCCGAGTTGCGGCAGGCCGATATAGATCAGGTAGACCTGGAGCAGCAGCGGCGTGCCGCGGAAGAACGACGTGTAGAAGGTCGAGATCGCATAGGCCGGGCCGGACTTGGACAGCCGCGCGAGTGCGGCGAGCATCGCCAGCACGCAGGCAAAGGCGATCGAGATGAGCGAAACGTAGAGCGTCGTCACCGCGCCCGTGGTGATGAGGAACGCCAGGTTGGTCTGGCCGGCGGTGCTCGTCTCGAACCACACGCCGAGGTCGCGGTTGAAGCTGTTCACGAAGGCGATGAACAGCAGCAGCAGTTCGATCCAGACCACGGCGATCTGGAACCTCAGCGGCAGCAGCCTAAGAACGATGACGTTGGCCCACAGCGCGCCCGCAAGCAGGACGCCGACGACGATATCGAGCGCGAAGTTGGGCTCAGCCTTCGGCCCTACCGCACCGCCGAGCAGCGGCGCCAGCAGGCCGCCGACGCGAGAATCGCCCAACCCCATCCAGATGAAGACGACGGCGAGGCAGCCGAAGATTATCGCTTCGCCGCGGGCTGGCCTGGCGTGGTGCAGCCATGAACGGGCGGGCCCTTCCGGCCCGCCCGCGCCCAGCGGTTGGGCAGCGCTGGACACGCTATTGGTCGACCGAGGTGAGGTCGACGCCGTACCACTTGTTCGACAGCTTGGTGAGCGTGCCGTCCTCGCGCATGGCGTCGACGATTTCCTTGATCTTGGCGTCGAACTCGGGGTCACCCTTGTCGGTAGCCACCGCCAGCGGCTCGTAGAAGGCCGGCGCGCCGACCACCTTCATCGGATAGCCGTTCTTGATCGCTTCCTGGATCGTCGGCAGGGCCGAGAACACGGCGTCGAGGCGCACGCCGTCGCCGAGACGCAGATCGTCGAAGGCGTTGGTGTCGGTCTCGTAGGTTTTGATCTCACCCGGATTGACCTGGTAGTCGAATGGCGGAACGCCTTCCGCGTCGATCGTCAAATCGTGGTTGAGATAGGCGTCATAGGTGCAGCCGCCACAGGTGCCGATCGTCTTGCCGTTGAGATCGGAGATCTGCGTGACGTCGGAATCGTCGTGAACGGCGAACGAGGCCGGCGTGTAGTAATAGACGGCCGGAAAATCCAGAACCTCGGCGCGCTTCTTCGTCGGCGTCATGGAACCGACCGACATGTCCCAGCGCCCCGACCAGCCGCCTGAGGTGATCACTTCCCAGGCCGGCGTGACGATCTTCAGCTCGACGCCCATGCGCTTGGCGATCTCCTTGCCGACGTCGACGTCGAAACCGTCCATCTCGTTCTGGTCGTTCAGGAAGGACTGCGGCGGGTACTCGGGGTCCGACGACATCGTCAGGGTCTTTGTGCTCATCACCCGGTCGAGCGTCTCGCCGGCCATTGCCGGAACCGCCGCGGCGATCGCGAAAGCAGCCGCGAGCAGGGTGAGTTTCGTCTTCATCATGGATAGTCTCCTCTTCTGGTCGGTGTTCCCAAAGGTTGTTCGTTGTATCAGAAGAATGCCTGGATGCCGGTCTGCGCGCGCCCGAGGATGAGCGCGTGCACGTCGTGTGCTCCCTCGTAGGTGTTGACCGTCTCCAGGTTCTGCGCATGGCGCATGACGTGGTAGCCGATCTGGATGCCATTGCCGCCATGCATGTCGCGGGCCTGTCGCGCGATGTCGAGCGCCTTGCCGCAATTGTTGCGTTTGACGATGGAAATCATCTCCGGCGCCATCTTGCCCTCGTCCATCAGGCGGCCGACGCGCAGCGAGCCCTGCAGGCCGAGCGAAATCTCGGTCTGCATGTCGGCCAGCTTCTTCTGGAAGAGTTGGGTGGCGGCCAGCGGCTTGCCGAACTGCTTGCGGTCGAGACCATATTGCCGGGCACGGAACCAGCAATCCTCCGCCGCGCCCATGGCGCCCCAGGAAATGCCGTAGCGGGCGCGGTTGAGGCAGCCGAACGGCCCCTTCAGCCCCGAGACGTTCGGCAGGAGCGCGTCCTCACCGACCTCGACTCCGTCCATGACCACCTCGCCGGTGATGGAAGCGCGAAGCGACAGCTTGCCCTCGATCTTCGGCGCGGAAAGACCCTTCATGCCCTTCTCGAGCACGAAACCGCGGATCTGGTTGTCGTGTGCTGCCGACTTCGCCCAGACGACGAAGACGTCGGCGATCGGCGCGTTCGAGATCCACATCTTGCCGCCCGACAGGCGGTAGCCGCCGTCGATCTTCTCGGCGCGCGTCTTCATGCCGCCGGGATCGGAACCCGCGTCCGGCTCGGTCAGGCCGAAACAGCCGATCCATTCGCCGGAGGCGAGCTTGGGCAGATATTTCTTGCGCTGCTCCTCCGAGCCGTAGGCGTGGATCGGATACATCACCAGCGACGATTGGACGCTCATCATCGAGCGGTAGCCGGAATCGACCCTTTCGACTTCGCGGGCAACCAGGCCGTAGGTGACGTAGCCGGCGCCGAGGCCGCCATACTCCTCGGGGATAGTGACGCCGAGCAAACCGGCCTGCCCCATCTCGGCGAAGATCGCCGGGTCGGTCTTCTCTTCGAGATAGGCCTGTTCGACGCGCGGCAGAAGCTTTTCCGATGCGAAGGCCGCCGCGGCATCGCGGATCATCCGCTCGTCTTCGGAAAGCTGGTCTTCCAGCAGGAACGGATCTTCCCACACGAAGCTGGCGAGCTGATGGGCCTTCGTGGGCCGGGTTTCGATGTTCATCCGCCTCTCTTTCTTTTTTGCAGCTACCTTAGAGCCTTTCACGCGTCTGATGAAGCGTCAAAGCCGATTCCGCGCGGGCATGCAAATCGACCGATCATGAAAATCCCGAACAATCGAGAAAGACAAGCCTAACCTCCTGCACCGAGACTGGCGCGCGAAGACCAAGATGCAACCACAGGTTTTCGGCGCGTTAAGGTCTCCCAGTCATTCTGGGCGACGTAGAAGCAGCAGGGCCGGGGGAAAGTCATTGGAGCGCATGCCACCGCAGATCGCGATGCCGCGCGGTAGCGGCTCGCCGCGTCTGGTGCTCTACATCAAGGGCGCCTACTGGGCGGCGCTCCTGCTGATCGCGGCAATGGCGATGTCGTCGTTCGTGCTTCTTCAGCAGATGCTGGCGGCCCACCAGCTCGACGAGGCGATGCTTTCGCTGGCAAGCAACCAAAAGGCGCTGTCGCAGCGCATCGTCTTTCTCGCCAACGCCGCCGACGGAGCCTCAGACGACAAAAAGCCGCGGCTGGTGGCCACCCTCAGGCAGGCGAACGCCGAATTCGAGCGCAACTACGACGAACTTCTCGCCCAGATCGACGGCGGGCCGTTCTCCAAGGACGTGGCCGATCCGCAGACGGTGGAGAACGTCCTGTTTGGAAGCCCCTTCCACCTCGATTATTTCTCCACCGGCCTCGCGGCCAACGGTTGGCGCCTGATCGCGGCGTTGGAAAGCGAAATCCCGACCACCGACGGCGTTTATCTCGCAGGCCGCGACCGGGCCCAGCTCGACGAAACGATGGCGCGCGCCACGCTCGCCGGATACGCGGCGCTCGAACAGCGCATCTCTGCGGCGGCGGACGCACGGCTGAAACGGCTGCTTCACACCCACCGCGACCTTTTCTTCGCCACGATCGGCGTCATCGTGCTCATCGCCCTCCTGATCTTCAGGCCGCTTTCCGACATGGTGCGCCGGCGCACCCGCGAACTGGTGGATGCCCACAACTCGATGGCGCACCTGGCTGTGCACGATGCGCTAACCGGGCTCTACAACCGCACTTTCCTGCGCGACCATTTCGACCCGCTGATCAACAGTGCCAAGCGACGCCGCGAGCGCTTGGCGGTGGTGCAGCTCGACCTCGACCGCTTCAAGCAGATCAACGACACGCTCGGCCATGCCGCCGGCGACCTCGTGCTGATCCGTACGGCTGAGCGGATCCTGTCGTCCTGCCGCGCCTCGGACCTGTGCGTCAGGCTCGGCGGCGACGAATTCGTCATCGTGCTCAACTCCGCCGGCTCTTCGGAAGACATCAGCGTTGTTGCAAGGCGCGTGCTCGACAGGATCAACGAGCCGATCGACTACGAAGGGGTGACCATATATCCAGGCTCCAGCGCCGGTATCGCCGTCTACCCGGTCGACGCCGCCAACCGCACCGACCTTCTGGTGCATGCCGATCTGGCGCTCTACGCGGCCAAGAAGCAGGGCGGGGGCGCTTTCTCCTTCTTTTCCGACGAATTGCGTGCCGAGCTCGACCACCGCAAGAAGCTCGAGGGGGCCCTCAAGCACGCCGTTGCCGGCGAAGAGTTCGTCGTCCATTTCCAGCCGCAGGTTTCGCTGCGCTCCAATCGCGTCACCGGCGTGGAGGCGCTGGTGCGCTGGCCGCGACCCGGACGAGGTACGGTCTCGCCCTGCGAATTCATTCCGGTAGCGGAGAAATCCGGCCTCATGGTGGAGATCGGGCGCATCGTAATGCGCAAGGCGATCGCCGCAGCAGCCGAATGGCACAAGGCAGGCATCGAGTTCGGACGCCTTGCCCTCAACGTGTCGGGAACCGAGCTGCGCGACGGCAATTTCTACGAGTTCCTGTTCGCGACGCTTGAAGAGACCGGGCTGCCACCGCGCAAGCTGTCGCTGGAGATCGTGGAATCGGTCATCCTCGACGACGAGAAGACCGGCGTAGCCGCCAAGCTCAGGGCGATCCGGGCCACCGGCGTGCAGCTCGAGCTCGACGATTTCGGCACCGGCTATGCCTCGCTCAGCCACGTCAATCCGAACGAGATCGACCGGCTCAAGATCGACCGCCGCTTCGTCCAGAACATCGATCTCAACTCCGACAACAGCAAGATCGTGCGGGCGATCACCGAGCTTGCGGGCGGACTGGGCATTTCCATCATCGCCGAAGGCGCCGAGACCGAAGCCGAACTGTCGTCGCTGCTGGCGATCGGCTGCGAGCAGGTGCAGGGCTTCTCCATCGCCGGACCGATGCCAGTTGCCGAGGCGCGCGAGTGGCTTGTCGCCCACACGCGCAGGCAGCCGACCCTGGCGGCTTCCTGCGAAAGCGCTGCCTGAGCACCGGCAGCGCTTGACCATCGGAAGACCGCCCTCATTTTCGTGACGGCAACCGTCACTAGGGCAATCCAGTGCTTTTCTTCACCAGCGACACACACTTCTCCGATCCGCGCGTGCTCGGGATTGACCGGCGTCCGTTCGCAAGCCTGGCGGAACACGACGACGGGCTCATCGAAAACTGGAACGCCGTGGTCGGACCGGACGACGATATCTGGCATCTCGGCGATTTCTGCCGGCGCGGCAAAGGTCGGGCGGAGCGGTTACTTGCCCGGCTCAACGGCCGCAAGCACCTGATCATCGGCAACAACGACGATGCGGAAACCATCGGGGCAGCGGCCTGGGAAAGCACCCAGCACTATGCCGAATTGACGATCGACGGCCGCAAGGTCGTGCTTTGCCATTACCCGTTCCGCACCTGGAACCAGATGCACCGCAAGTCGGTCGACCTGCACGGCCACTCGCACGGCAGGCTGAAACCGCTGCCGCGCCAGTTCGACGTCGGGGTCGACGCACGCGGACTGCGGCCCATCACCTTCGACGAGCTGGTGGGCGATAAGCGGTGAACGGCCGGCCGAGCGCCTTCGCCCGCCTCCGCGAATCCCGCTATACAGCCTGAATGCCCATTCGCCAGCTCTCAGACAGGATGATCAACCAGATCGCCGCCGGCGAGGTGATCGAGCGGCCCGCGAGCGTCGTCAAGGAACTGGTCGAGAACGCGCTCGACGCAGGCGCCACGCGCATCGAGGTCGCGACGGCCGGCGGCGGGCTGTCGTTCATCCGCATTACCGACGACGGCGAGGGCATGGACGAGACCGACCTGGCGCTGTCGGTGGCGCGCCACTGCACCTCGAAGCTCGCCGACGACGTGACCGACATCCGCACGCTCGGCTTCCGTGGCGAGGCGCTGCCGTCGATCGGCTCGGTGGCGCGGCTTTCGATCCGCACCCGGCGGCGTGATGCCGACAGCGGCGCCGAAATCCGCGTCGAAGGCGGCAAGGCCGGGCAGGTGAGGCCGGCGGCCGCCAATCACGGCACGGTCGTGGAGGTGCGCGACCTGTTCTTCGCCACGCCGGCGCGGCTGAAATTCATGAAGAGCGAGCGGGCCGAGACGAATGCGGTGACCGACGTGGTCAAGCGCATCGCCATCGCCTTTCCCGAAGTGCGCTTCACGCTGAGCGGCAGCGACCGCTCGACGCTCGACCTGCCGGCGCAGTCCGGGACCGATGCCGCCTCCGCCCGCATCGCGCAGGTGATCGGGACGGATTTCGCCGACAACGCCTTGGCAATCGAGGCCGGACGTGAGGCCGTTCGGCTATCCGGCTTTGCCTCCATTCCCTCCTTCAGCCGCGCCAACGCGATGGCGCAATACGCCTATGTCAACGGCCGCCCCGTCCGCGACAAGCTGATCGCCGGCGCCATCCGCGGCGCCTATGCCGACGCTCTGCCTCGGGACCGGCATGCGGTGACCGCGCTGTTCCTGGAAGCTCGACCCGGCTCTGGTCGACGTCAATGTGCATCCGGCCAAGGCCGACGTGCGCTTCCGCGATCCCGGCCTCGTGCGCGGCCTCATCGTCGGCGCGATCCGGCAGGCGCTCGCAGGCGCCGGCATCCGCCCCTCGACGAGTGCGGGCGAAGCGCTTGGCCGGCGCCTTCCGGCCGGGCGGCGCACCCGCCTACGCGAACGGCAATGGCGCAAGCAATCATGGTTTGCGGGCCAACGCCTGGCAGTCCTCGACCTCGTTCCAGCGCCCGCTCGACGGTTTCGGCGAGGCCAGCGCAGGCCGCCTTCGACGCAGGACCTCTCGCGAGTGCGGACGCCTCCGCGGCAATCGCCGAAGCCGCGCCCGAAGTCATGGCCTCGCCGCTCGGCGCGGCGCGGGCGCAGGTCCACGAGAACTATATCGTCGCGCAGACCGCCGATTCGCTGGTCATCGTCGACCAGCACGCAGCCCATGAGCGGCTCGTCTACGAGGCGCTGAAGGCCGGGCTCGACGCCCGTCCGGTGCCCGCGCAGATGCTGTTGATGCCCGAGATCGTGGACCTGCCGGAGGAAGACGTGGAACGAGTGGCCGCGCATGCCGACCTGCTGGCCCGGCTCGGGCTCGGCGTGGAGCGCTTCGGTCCGGGCGCCATCGCGGTGCGCGAGACGCCGGCGATGTTCGGCGAGACCGATGCGGCCCAGCTCGTGCGCGATCTTGCCGACGAGATCGCCGACAACGACACCGCCGACAGCCTTCGCGCCAGGCTCGACCGCATCGCGGCGACGATGGCCTGTCACGGCTCGGTGCGGTCGGGACGCCGGCTCAAGGCGGAGGAAATGAACGCCCTGCTGCGCCAGATGGAAGCAACCCCCGGGTCGGCCACGTGCAATCACGGCCGGCCGACCTATATCGAGCTGAAGCTCGCCGACATAGAGAAGCTGTTCGGCCGCCGCTGAGCGACCTCAGGGTCATTGCCGCCGCCTGCTTGACGCGGCGCAGCATTTGTGGCGGAACCGCTTTCCAGAGTAATTCCAGGAAAAGTGGAAACCGGTTTTTCCGTCCGGAATTGCGCGAAAACAAGAACCTGGAGCGGCTCATCGATTCCGTGAAACGATGAGCCGCTCTAAAGGAATTAGAATGAACCGCTTTGAAGGCCCCGGGGCGCGGGAAGCACGCGTCCGCTATCTCGACGGCGACTTTCAGGTCGTGTCGCCCGGCGCATTCGTGCGCT
This sequence comes from uncultured Alphaproteobacteria bacterium, assembly GCA_963816435.1. Classification (GTDB taxonomy): domain Bacteria; phylum Pseudomonadota; class Alphaproteobacteria; order Rhizobiales; family Rhizobiaceae; genus CAWFKS01. Next base: position 160,123 of record CAWFKS010000012.1, on the reverse strand, counting down.
GCGCGGTGACGGGCGAGTCGATCCCGCTCGATGAGCTCAAATACTGGAGCGTCGCGCGCCAGGAGCCCTATGCCACGGCGGAAATATCGCTGCAGCGCGAACTCGAATTCCACCCGGAGCTGCGCTCGCGCCGGGCCTGACCCGGCGCGTCGGCTCGCTCAGCGGCCGATGCGCCGCCGCTCCCACGCCTCCAGCGTGCGGGCGACGATCTGCCCCGGGACGCCCGGCGGATCGAATTCCGTCTGGATCTCGAGCACGGCGATCTTCTCCAGAAGGTCGTGCATGGCCGACGTCCCGTGGCGCAGCCGCGCGGCGTCCTTGGCGGTGGTGATCAGTTCGAGACCCTCGGCTTCGGCCTGGATCGTCAGTTCCCGCACCTCGTCCACCGTGTAGGGATGATGATCGCCGAAGGTCCGCGAGACCGCAACGGTGCCTCCCGCCTGGGCAATGGAGTCGAAAAAGCGCTGCGGGCTGCCGATCCCCGCAAATGCCAGGAACGAACGTCCCTCCAGGCGTGGCCCGCGCGGCACCGCGCGAGCGTGGTAGATCGGCTGACCGGCGCGCGCGGCCATGCGAACCACGCTATCGGCACCCTCGCCGTCACCCATGCACACCATGCCGTCCATGTAGCCGAGCTGATCGACGAGGCGGGCGCGCAGCGGCCCCGCCGGGATGACGTGTCCGTTGCCGACGCCGCGCGCGGCATCGACCACGATCAGGGCGTAGTCGATGTGTACGCGGGCGCTCTGGAACCCGTCGTCCATGATCAGGAAGTCGCAGCCCTGGCCGATCAGAAGTTCGGCGGCGGCGGCTCGGTCCGCCGATACCGCGGTGTGAGCATACGCGGCCAGGAGCAGCGGCTCGTCACCGACATGACGAGCGCTATCGTTTTGGACGTCGACCAGATGCGTGCCGCCGTGGCCGCCACCGTAGCCGCGCGAGAGGAAACCCGGAACACGGCCCCTGACGCGCGCCGACTCGGCGAGGGCGATCGCCACCGGCGTCTTCCCGCTGCCGCCGACGGTGAAGTTGCCGACGCACAGCACCGGCGCCTGGACGCGGCGGCGCGGCGCGGTGCGCAGGCGGCGCGCCGCGACCGAAGCGTAGGCTGCGGAAAACGGATAAAGCAGCCAGGCGCGCAGATCGGCGCGCGCATTCCACCAGAAGGGCGGCGCCTCGCTCGTCAAGGCCGGCGGTTCCCATGCTCCCCGCTATCGAGACGGGCCTTGACCATCAATGGCTGGATGAAAGGCTCGAGCGCCTGCAGCGTCCTGCCGAGCGGGCCGCGCATCGCCTCCACCGTCTCGCCAGCGGCCTTGGCCATGTTGCGGCGGGCGACGTCGTTGGCGAGCAGCGAGTTGACCGCCGTCACCAGCGTGTCGCGGTCGCCGACGAGGCGGGCGCCTCCGTTCTCGACCAGGCGCTTGTAGGTGTCGCGGAAATTCTGGACGTTGCGGCCGGCCAGCACGGCGGTGCCGAGCATCGCCGGCTCCAGCGGGTTTTGTCCGCCGGTCGAGGTCAGCGAGCGGCCGACGAAGGCGATCTCGGTGAGCCGCAGATAGAGCCCCATCTCGCCGATCGTGTCGCCGAGCAGCACGTCCGTGTCGGGCTCGAGCTTGTCCCGGCGGCTGCGGCGGGCGACCTTGAGGCCCAGGCCGCGAAGCTCGTTCTCGATCGCCTCGCCACGCTCCGGATGGCGCGGCACGATGATCGTCAGGATTCCCGGATAGCGGGCTTTCAGGATCTTGTGCGCCTCGCCGGCAGCATTCTCCTCGCCCGCATGGGTGGAAATCGCCGCCCAGCGTTTCCTGTTGCCGATCTGCGCCTCGACCGCCGCGAGTTCGGCCTTGTCGACCGGCGGCGGGTTGATGTCGACCTTGAGGTTGCCCGACACCGTGACCGGCCGGGCGCCCAACGCGCGGAAGCGCTCGCCGTCGGTCTCCGACTGCGCCACCACGTGGGCGAGGTTCTCGAACAACGCCTCGGCCAGGTCGGGCACGCTTCTGCCAGGAGGCGAAGGAGCGGTCCGACAGCCGGCCGTTGATGAGCAGTTGCGGCACGCGCCGGGCGCCCAGCTCGAGGATCGTCACGGGCCAGATTTCGGATTCGGCGATGATGGCGAGGTCGGGCATCCAGTGGTCGAGGAAGCGCCCCACGGCCGGCTTCAGGTCGAGCGGCACGTATTGGTGGATCACGCTGTCGCCCAGCCGCTCCTGCGCGACATTGGCCGAGGTGACGGTGCCCGTGGTCAGGACGACGTTGATGCCGTAGCCCAGGATGTGCTCGATCAGCGCCACGACCGCGGCAGTCTCGCCGACGGACACGGCATGCACCCAGATCAGCGGTCCCGGCGGACGCGGACGGCTCGGGTGGCCGTAGCGCTCGCGGCGGCGGGCGCGATCCTCCTTGCCCTTGGTGGCGCGCCAGGCGATGTAGCCGCCGACCAGCGGATAGGCGGCCGCGCCCGCAAGCCGGTAGGTGCGTCAGCATGACGCGCGCCCAGCGCTCGCTCATCGCGCACCGTCGACGAGGCGATAGGCGGTTTCGGTCGCCGCGTTCAGCGCACGCGTCACCTCGTGCCTCTTTTCTTCCATCATGGTGTCGGCGGCATCGTTCGGCACCACGATTTCGTCGCCGAAGATCACCGCGGCACGCCCGAACGGCAGGTTCAGCGTCGTCTTGTCCCAGCTCTTTTCCAGCACCTTGCGGCGGCTGGTGACGACCACGAACGGCACCACCGGACGGCCGGAGATGCGCGCCAGGGTGACGATGCCGAGGCCCGCCTCGCGAGGAGTGCCGTGGGGGATGTCCGCGATCATGCCGACCGAAGAACCCCGGTCGAGTGCCTTTTTTAGGGCAATGAGCGCCCGCGCTCCGCCCTTCTCGACCGACCTGGTTCGCTCGCGCCCGCCCGGAGCCGCGCACCAGGGTCAGGCCGAGCCGCTCGCCGACCAGCGCGTTGAGCTCGGCATCGGCGCTGCGCGAGAACATCGCGCAGATCTCCTGCCATTCCGGCTTGTAGGCGGGGCACATGATGTGCTGGCCGTGCCACATGGCGAAGATCGCGTTCGGATGCTCGGCGAAGCCCACCTCGGGGTCGTGCGAGCCGGCGACCAGCGGGCTCGTGCGCTTCACCATCCGCAGGTAGGAGGTGAGCAGGCCGACGGCGGCGTTGCGGCCGAACTCGGATTCGAGCGGCCTGCGCGTCTTGCGGCCGAGCGACTTCAGCAGGCGCGAGGTGCGGCTGCGGGTTCGCTGGGCGGCGGGCGCCGCGCCGATATCGGTGTCCCGGCTCATCGGGTCAGGCAGCACCTGGCGTGTTCGCGTCGGGATCAAGAAGCCGGTGCAGATGGACGATGAAGTAGCGCATGTGGGCGTTGTCGACGGTCGCCTGCGCCTTGGAGCGCCAGGCCGCCTCGGCCGACTTGTAGTCGGGATAGACGCCGACGATGTCGAGATCGTTCAGATCGCGGAAGTTCACGCTGTCGAGCGAGCTCAACTCGCCGCCGAACACAAGGTGGAGCAACTGCTTCTTCGCGGGCTGGTCAGTCATTGCTGTCTGTCCATTGAGGTGTGTGCATTGCCGCGCGAGGCGCGGGGGGCGTGGCGATGCTGTAAAACATATGTCGCGGATTGCAAACGCCGATTATGCCTCGATCCCGGCAAGCACCGAGACCATCTCGTCGAGCAGCGCGCCGCTGCCGGCAGCGAGCGACCCGTGCCGGGGATCGGCGTCGTCGCCGTAGGTCGGCACGGCGCCCGTCGCGGTCCTGATCGAGCCGCCGGCGGCCGCCAGGATGAGGTCGGCAGCGGCCAGATCCCAGTCGCACGAGTTCGACTTGACGAAGGTGGCGTCGAGGCGCCCGTCGGCGACCATCGCCAGCCGGTAGGCCAGCGAAGGGATATAGGGGTGGCTGTCGATGCGGTCGCGCAGCGCCGCCGGAGCCCGCGAGATGATGTTCTTCGGGCCCGCCACGACCGGACGCGGGCGCGAGGCCACCGCAATCGGCTCGCCGTCCCTGAGCGCCGGCCGGCCGGCGATCGCCTCGAAGCGCTCGTTCCGTGCGGGACAATCGAGCACGGCCGAAACCGGCCGGCCGGCCTCGACCACGGCGATGCTGACGCACCACAGGTCGCGGCCGCCGAGAAAGGCGCGCGTGCCGTCGATCGGATCGACGACGAAGAGACGGTGACCGCGGGTGCGGGCGCCGGTGTCGACCGTCTCCTCCGACAGCCAGCCATAGTCCGGCCGCGCCGCCGTCAGCGTCTCGCGCAGGAACAGGTCGACGGCGTAGTCGGCCTCGCTGACGGGCGAATCGCCCTCCTTCATCCAGACCTGCGGATCGCTTCCGAAATAGCGCATGGCGATGGCGCCGGCCTCCGCCGCGGCGTCGCGGATCAGCGCCAGATCGTCGGTCAGGGCAAGTGCGTCAGCTTCCGGCAAGCGTCATTCCCTCGATGAGCAGGGTCGGCGCCGCGGTGCCGAAATTGCGGTCGAGGTCGCTGGCCGGCGTCATGTTCATGAACATCTGCTTCAGATTCGAGGCGATCGTCACCTCCGACACCGGATAGGTCAGTTCGCCGTTCTCGATCCACACGCCGGAGGCGCCGCGGCTGTATTCGCCGGTCACCATGTTGACGCCCTGCCCGAACACCTCGGTCACGTAGAAGCCGGTGCCGACGCCGGCGATCAGCTCCTCGGGCGAGGCATCGCCGGGCTTCGATGGCGAGATTGGTCGAGCCCGGATTGACCGAGGATGCCGCGCGCACGCCGCGGCCGTTGGTCTTGCAGGCCGAGTTCGCGCGCCGTCGAGGTCGACAGGAACCAGTGCGACAGCACGCCGCGCATCCACCATGGTCAGCGGCTTGCCCTCGATGCCCTCGCCGTCGAACGGGCGCGAAGCCTGGCCGCGCGGCTTCAGCGGATCGTCGGTGACCGTGATGCCGTTCGCCGCGACCTGCTTGCCCATCATGTCGCGCAGGAAGCTCGTCTTGCGCGCCACCGAGGCACCGTTGATGGCGCCGGCGAGATGGCCGGCGATGCCGCGCGCCACGCGCGGATCGTAGATCGACGGTGTAGCGGCCGGTCTTGGCCTTGCGTGCTCCGAGCCGGCGAACGGCGCGCTCGCCGGCCTTGCGGCCGATCGTCTCGGGCGCATCGAGATCGGAATAGTGCAGCCGGGACGAGAAGTCGTAGTCGCGCTCCATGCCCGTGCCTTCGCCGGCGATGGCGCTGACGGAGCGCGAGAAGCGCGTGGCGACATACTTGCCGAGAAAGCCGCCGGAGGTGGCGAGCACCAGACCGCCGTGGCCGCGCACCGGCGCCGCTGCCGCCGGAATTGGTGACGCCGGAAACCGCCAGCGCGGCCTCCTCGGCGGCGAGCGCCGCCTCCTTCAGCTGCGTCGGCGGAAACCTCGGTCGCGTCGTAGAGGTCGAGATCGCGCAAGGTCCTTGCGAGCCGCGCCTCGTCGGCCAGGCCGGCAAACGGATCCTCGGGCGAGGCCTTGGCCATCGCCACGGCGCGCTCCGCCAGCCGCGCCGTGTCGGCGCCTGCATTGGCCGAGACGCTGGCGACGCGACGGCCGACGAAGACGCGCAGCGAAATGTCCTCGCTCTCGGCGGCTTCCGTCGATTCGACCTTGCCCAGACGCACGGAGACGCCGGCCGAGCGCGACAGCATGGCGGCCGCGTCGGCGGCGTCCGCGCCGGCCTTGCGCGCCGCGTCGACCAGTTCGGCCACGCGATCTTCGAGGGATGCAGCGTCGATGGTTTCGGTCATGAAAACGTCCTGGAAAGCATGGGCGGCCGACTGGCCGGCACGGGTGGAGACACCGTCTGCCGAACCATCTATGGTCGCAAGCGGGTTCCTGCAATGGGAAAGCGGGCGCGCAGCGACGGCCCGCGAGGCGGAGGCAAGGCTTGGAAGGCGAAGGCCCGCTGTTTTCGGAAGTGCTGCTGCTGCTTGGCGGCGCCATGGTGGCAGCACCGCTGTTCAAGCGGATCGGGCTCGGCACGGTGCTCGGCTACCTGGCCGTCGGCGTGGCGCTCGGGCCGGTGGCGCGGTTCATCTCGCACGGCGAGGACCTGCTGCCGGTTGCCGAACTCGGCGTCGTGCTGCTGCTCTTCATCATCGGGCTGGAGCTGAAGCCGGCGCGGCTATGGGCGATGCGGCGCGACATATTCGGGCTTGGTGCGGCGCAGGTGGTGCTGACCGGCTTCGTGTTGTCGGCGCTGGCCTATCTTGCCGCCGGCCTCAACTGGCAGGCAGCCGTCGTCGTCGGGTTCGGCCTCGCGCTGTCGTCGACGGCGTTCGCCATGCAGAGCCTCGAGGACGCGGGCACGCTGAACACGAAGCACGGCCAGTCGGCCTTCTTCATCCTCCTGTTCCAGGACGTGGCGGTGGCGCCGCTGCTTGCGCTGGCGCCGCTGCTTTCGCCCGGCGGCGAAGGCGTGGAGGCGATCGGCGTCGGCCGCTTCGCGATCGTCGTCGACATGCATCGCCATCCTGCTCCTTGCCGGCCGTTTCCTGCTCAACCCGCTGTTTCGCATCATCGCCAACACCGGTGCGCGCGAGGCGATGATCGCGGCGGCGCTGTTCGTGGTGCTGGGCGCGGCCACGCTGATGGAGATCGCCGGCCTGTCGATGGCGCTCGGCGCCTTCATCGCGGGCGTGCTTCTGGCCGATTCCTCGTTCCGCCACCAGCTCGAAGCCGATATCGAGCCGTTCCGCGGCATCCTGCTCGGCCTGTTCTTCATCGCCGTCGGCCTGTCCCTCGACCTGTCGGTGATCGCCTCGGAATGGCTGACGCTGCTGTGGGCCGTGCCGAGCGCTGATGGTGGTGAAGGCCGGGCTGATCTATCTCTTGTGCCGTCTGTTCGGCAGCAACCATGCCGACGCGACGCGCGTGGCGCTCGTGCTTGCCGCAGGGCGGTGAGTTCGGCTTCGTGCTGTTCACCGCCGCCGTGTCGCTCGCCATCATGCCGCAAGAAGTCGCCACGTTCCTGATCGCGCTGGTCACGGTGACCATGGCGCTGACGCCGCTGTCGATGCGGCTGGCCGAATGGCTGGCGCCGCCGCCGGAAGAAGAGGAGATGGACGAGGATTTCGACGGGGCGGGCTCGGACGTGCTGCTGATCGGCTTCTCCCGCTTCGGCCAGATCGCCTCGCAAATCCTGCTGACCGAGGGCACCGACGTCACCATCATCGACCACTCGGCGCGGCGCGTGCACTCGGTGCAGGAGTTCGGCTTCCGCATCTATTACGGCGACGGCCGCCGCAAGGACGTGCTCGATGCCGCCGGCATCCGCCAGGCCCGCATCGTGGCGATCTGCACCAACGAGCGCGAGACCACCGACCGGATCGTCGACCTCATCCTGTCCGACTACCCGCATGTGCGGCTGTTCGTGCGCTCCTACGACAGGGCGCATGCGATCTCGCTGCGCGCCCGCGGCGTCGAGTTCGAGATCCGCGAGACGTTCGAATCCGCGCTCGGCTTCGGCCGCGAGACGCTGGAGCGCTCGGCGCCACGCATGAGCATGCGCTGGCCGTGGCCGACGAGGTGCGCAAGCGTGACGAGGAGCGGCTGGCGATCCAGGTGGCGGGCGGCGCCGATCCGGCCGCGGTCTCGCCGGAGCCGCTGTTCCGGCCGCTGAAGGGGTCGCGCCGGCGCGACAAATCGGCTATCGAGCCGCTGCAGGGCTGAGGCGGCACGCCACGGCTCCCAGCACCAGCTCAGGACGCCCCTTAATGACACCGTTCCACCTCGCCTTCCCCGTTCGCGACCTCGACGAGACGCGGCGCTTCTATCGCGACGTGCTCGGCTGCGCGATCGGACGTTCGTCCGAGACATGGGTGGATTTCGACCTGTTCGGCCATCAGATGTCGGCGCATCTGCGGCCGGATGCGGCCGATCACAGCGCCGGCACGGTCGACGGCGTGTCGGTGCCGATCCCGCATTTCGGCGTGGTGCTGAGGATCGACGACTGGCGCAAGCTGGCCGATCGGCTGGAAGCGCGCGACGACATCGACTGGCTGGAACGCCCGATGACCCGCTTCGCCGGCGAGCCGGGCGAGCAGGCGACGCTGTTCATCCGCGACCCCTCCGGCAACGCTCTCGAGTTCAAGGGCTTCGCCTCGCTGGACCAGGTCTTCGCCCACTGAGCTCGGACGAAGGCGCGCTATTTGCGGCGAGCGCCGGCGGCGTGTTTGCTGCCGCTCCTTCACGGTAGCCTCGATCGCGCGCTTGAGTTCGTCCTTGATCGAGACCGTCTCGGCCATCACGGCGTCGACCTTCATGAAGTCGAGCACGCGGAAGCGCGAAACCGGCGGGCGCAGATAGATCTCGGGCCGCTTGGTCTTCAGCTTGAAGGCGGTGATCGCCTGCATCATCAACTGGCTGGAACCGAACATCAGCTCCAGCGACGTCGGCGTCTTGCGGCGGCTGTCGGTCGGCGCGCCGACGACGTCGATGGCGATGATGACGTCTGCCGTCCCTTCGAGGATGTCGAAGGGCACGGGATTGTAGATGCCGCCGTCGACATAGATGCGGCCGTCGCGCCTCACCGGCCGGAACAGCGCGGGGATGGCGGCCGACGCAGCGAGCGCCGACATCAGCTCACCCTTCTCGAAGACCTTCCAGCGTGTGGCCGAAATAGTCCGTCGCCGTCACCTTCAGCGGGATCTGCAGATCCTCGAAACGGTCGGGAACGGCTTCGGGCAGGAAGGCCTTGACGATGCGCTCGACGTTGAACTGCGTCATGCGGATGCCGATGCCGACCATCTCGTCGAACGAGCCGGGCTTGGCCTTCCACATGCGGCCGACCACTTCGGCGCGCTTGCCGAGAACGGTGCGCGCGTATTCGTGCACGTCGCGGCCGCTCATGCCGGCGGCCATCGTCGCGCCGATGATCGCGCCGATCGAGGAGCCGGCGATCGCCACCGGGCGGATGCCGAGTTCGTCGAGCGCCTCGATGACCTGGATGTGGGCGAGCCCGCGAGCACCGCCGCCGCCGAAGGCGATGGCGAAGCTTGGCATGTCTGGGGAGGGCTCACGCGCCCCGCGGGGCGGCTCAACCTCGGCCGGTTCGCTCGCGGCGTCCGTCACGTCCCCTGTTTCATCCCCCGTCCTGAGGCGGCCCCATAACCATCACCGCCGGGGCGGCGGACAAGAGGTCCTTCGCCGCGGCCGCGACCTGGTCGAGCGTGACGGCGTTGATCAGCGCGTCACGGCGGTCGATGTAGTCTATGCCGAGATCGTCGAGCTGCAACTCGACCAAGGTGCCGGCGATCGCGCTCGATGAATTGAGATTGTTCACCGCATACGCTCCAAGCACGTATTTCTTGGCGTCGACCAGTTCCTGCTCGGTCGGGTCCGTTGTCGCGCATCTTGTCGACGACGTCCTGGATGACCTTCAGCGTCTCGTCGGCCTGTCCCGCCGCCGTCGACGTGCCGATGACGAGCGCCTTGGAATGGTCGCGGTTCGAAAGACCCGAATTGACCCCGTAGGCGAGGCCGCGCTTGTCGCGAACCTCCTCGAAAAGCCGCGAGGAGAACGTTCCACCGCCGAGGATATGGTTCATGAGATAGGCGGCGAAGAAGCGTGGATCGTCGCGCGCCACGCCGGGATAGACGATCTGCAGCGAGGCCTGGGGCACGTCGAGCGGCAGCCGCACCGTCTGGTCGAGATGAAGGTCGGCATCGGGCACCGGCCGCAGGTCCGGCTTCTCCGGCAGGCTGCCGAAGATGCGGTCGAGCTCGGTCTTCAACGTTTCAGCGTCGATCGCGCCGACCACGCCGACAACGAGATTGTCGCGCGCCAGCAGACGGTCGTGGGCGGCGTGCAGATCGGCGGGCGTGATGTCCGGCAGGCTCTTCAGCGTGCCTTCGGGCCGGCGCGCATAAGGATGGTCGCCGTACAGCGCCTTGGAGAAGGCGATCTGCGCCAGCTTGCCGGGATCGCGCATGTCGGCCTTGATGCCGGCCACGATCTGGCCGCGGATGCGGTCGACCGGCCCCTGATCGAAGCGCGGCTGGTCGACAGCCATCCGCAAAAGGTCGAAGGCGTCGCTGCGGTTTTCCTGCAGCACTTCCATCGAACCATAGAGGGCATCCTGGCTCGCGTTGAAGCTCATCTGCGCGCCGACCTCGTCCAGACGCTTCTGGAAGGTCTCCGAATCCATGTCCCCGGCACCCTCGTCGAAGAGCCCGGTCATCAGGTTCATCAGGCCGTCCTTGTCGTCCGGATCCTGGGTGCTCCCGGCGCCCCTGAAGGCGAAGTTCATGGTCACGATCGGCAAGGTGTAATCCTCGACCAGCCACGCCGTGACGCCGCTGTCGGAAACCACCTTCCTGATGTTCATCTCCGCGTGCGCGGCGATCGCCGGGAAGGTGAGGAATACGATCGCAAGGAATGCGGTGAACGCGGCTCGCATCATGCGCTCCGGCGGGGTGATGCGCGCCTCGGGCGGAATGCTTGTCATTGGGTCTTCTCCGTGGCGGGCAGGAGGTAGCTGGTGACCGAGCGCGACTGATCGAGATATTTCGCCGCCGCCTGCTGGATCTGCTCGGCGGTGACGGCGCGGATGCGGTCCGGCCACTCCTTGACGTCGTCGACCGTGCCGCCGGTGGTCAGCGTGGTTCCGTAGATCTGCGCCATGCCCTGCTGGCTGTCGCGCGCGAAGATCATGCTGCGCACGAAACGGGTCTTGGCGGCGTCGAGCTCGTCATCGGTGACGCCTTCGTCGGCGATGCGCGCGATCTCGGCGTCGACGGCGTTCTGGACCGCGTCGAGGTCGGCGCCGCCGCGCGGCGTGCCGTAGACGCCGAAGCTGGTGTCGTCCAGCGCGGTGCCGCGGTAGTAGGCGCCGGCCGAAGCGGCGATGCCGTCCTTGACGACAAGCTGCTGGTAGAGCCGGCTGCGGATGCCGCCGCCGAGGATCTCGGCCAGCAGGTCGAGCGCCTCGGCCTGGCCCGGCTTGGCACTGCCGTAGGAGGGTACGACCCAGGCCTTCTGGAAGCTCGGCACGCTGACGCGCTTGTCCCTCAGCGTCACCGTGCGGCTGGTGTTCTGCTCCGGCTCGGTGGGCCGGATGCGCGGCGGCAGGTCCGGCCCGCGCGGCACCTTGCCGTAGGTTTCCTCGGCCATGCGGCGGACCGTCTCGGGCGTCAGTGTCGCCGGCGACGATCAGGATGGCGTTGTTGGGCGCATAGAAGCGCTTGTAGAAGTCGGTCGCGTCCTTGCGGTTGAGCTGCTTGATCTCGTGCATCCAGCCGATCACCGGAACGCCATAGGGTTCGTTCTGGTAGAGGGTGGCGTCGGTCTCTTCCGACAGCAGCGCGCCGGGATTGCTTTCGACGCGCATCAGCCGCTCCTCGACGATGACGTCGCGCTCGGTGTTGATCACGTCGTCGGTCAGCACGAGGTTGTGCATGCGGTCGGCTTCCAGCGACATCATCGTCTCGAGCGCCGAGGGCGCCACCTCCTCGTAGAAGGCGGTGTAGTCTTGCGTGGTGAAGGCGTTGTTGTTGCCGCCGATCTCGGAGACGGCGTGGTCGAGGTCTCCGGCCGGATGGTTCTTCGTGCCCTTGAACATCAGGTGCTCGAAGAAATGCGCGATGCCGGACTTGCCGCGCTGCTCGTCGGCGCTGCCGACCTTGTACCAGACCATGTGGGTGACGACAGGCGCACGATGATCGGGAATGACGACGACCTCCATGCCATTGTCGAGCGTGAAGGTGGAGACGTCGGGGCCTGCCGCCGCTGCCAGCGTGACGAAGCCGAACAGGACGGCGGCGAGAACGGAGGCCGCCAGCCCCGGTTTGCGCATTTGAGCAGCCATTTGCCTTTTCCGGTTGGAGGTTGTGCCCGAAGTGTCGGGCAAGAGTGGCCAAAGTCAGGCGGCCTCGAGGAATCGCACGATCGTGTCGCCATATAGGCGCTCGTCGGCAAGCGCAAAGCCGGCGCCGGCGTCGAAGGGCGCGCCGGCCGCTTCCTCGATCACGCAAAGCGCGCCGGGCACCAGCCAGCCACCGTCGCGCGCCGAGCGCAGCGCCCTGTCGCCCAACCCCTTGCCGTAGGGCGGGTCCGCGAGCAGCAGCCCAAAGGGCTGCATGGTGCCGACCTCGCCCAGCGTGGTGGCATCGCGGCGGAATATCTTGGTGCGGCCCTGCAGCCCGAAGGCTTCCACATTCTCGCGGATCAGGCCGCGACCCTCGGCCGATTCCTCGATGAAGAGACACATCGCCGCACCGCGCGACAAGGCCTCCAGCCCGAGCGCGCCGGTGCCGGCGAACAGGTCGAGCACGCGCGCGCCCTCGAGCCGTTCGGGGAAGCGATGTGCGAGCACGTTGAAGACGGCCTCGCGGGTGCGGTCGGTGGTGGGGCGAATGGCGCTGCTCTTCGGCGTCGCCAGCGGCCGCCCCCTGAACTCGCCGCCGACTATCCGCATCTAGTTGCGATCCCGCGGCTTGCGCGGCCCTGCCGGACGACCGCCGTCCCCGCGCTTGCCGCGCGCGGGACCGCCGGATGAAGACGGGCGCTTGCCCGCATTGCCGGAACGGTCCGAGGGGCCGGTCCGGTTCGGGCGCGGCTTGCCGCCTTGCCCGCCGGGCTTGGCGCCCTGGCCACCCGACTTGCCGCGCGGCCCCTCCCCCTTTCGGTCGGTCCACGACCGACCAGCGGAAGCTCCCGGCTTGTCGTCTCTTCGCTGGCCGCTCCCGCCGGAGGGCTTTCCGCCCGAACGCGCGGCCGGCCTGTCGCCTTCGCTCCGCCGGGGACGCCGTTCGCCCTCGTCCGGCGCGCCGACACGGCCGGGCGCCCCCTGCGGCTTGGGCTTGCCGGCATAGCGGCGGCCTTCGGTGCGCTCCGCCTTCTCGGCCTTCTGCTTGTCGCTCAGCGGGCGCGCGCCGGGCGCCATCCACACGTTCGAGGTGCGGCGGCCGCGTTGCTCCGTCTTTTCCGCCTCCGCGGCGTCGCGGTCGCCGCCGGCCCTCCCAGACTTGGGTGCATTCCGCCCGGCGGTTTCGCGCTCACGCTTGCCGGGACGCGGCGGCTTCGTCTGCAGGCGGCCGAGGGCGGATTCGCGGCCCTCCTCGCGCCGGCGCTTGGCATTCTGACGCGGCCCGCGAGCTTCGCGCGCGGAACTCTCGTCACCTGCCTTTTTCGTCTCGGATTTCGAGGAAAACGGAACCGCTACCGGTGCATCGAAATTGGCGCCGGCCTCGGCGATCAGCCGCTCGCCGAGCTGGTCGCGCAGCGTGCGGCCCCTGATCTCGCGAACCGTGCCCTCGGGCAGGTCGGCAAGCTGAAACGGCCCGTAGGAGACGCGGATGAGCCTGGTCACATCCAGTCCCAGCGCCGACAGGATGTTCTTCACCTCGCGGTTCTTGCCCTCTCGCAGGCCGACGGTGAGCCAGGCGTTGGTGCCCATCTCGCGATCCAGCGTCGCCTCGACGGCACCGTAGAAGACGCCGTCGACGGCGATACCCTCGCGCAGGTCTTCCAGCGCCTTGGGGTCCACCTTGCCGTGAACGCGCACGCGGTAGCGCCTCAGCCACCCGGTCGCCGGCAGCTCGAGCACGCGCGCCAGGCCGCCGTCGTTGGTCAGGAGCAGCAGGCCCTCGGTGCCGATGTCGAGCCGGCCGACGGTCATCAGCCGCGGCAGGTCCTTCGGCAGCACGTCGAAGACGGTGCGGCGGCCCTCGGGGTCGCGGTTGGTTGTCACCACGCCGGCGGGCTTGTGGAACAGGAACAGGCGCGTGCGCTCCGGCGCCGCGATCTCCGCGTCGTCGACCTCGATGCGATCGGTGGGCTGGACGTTGAAGGCGGGGCTGTCGAGCACCTTGCCGTTCACCTTGACCCGGCCCTCGGCAATCATCGCCTCGGCGTCGCGGCGCGAGGCGACGCCGGAACGCGCCAGCCGCTTGGCTATGCGCTCGGGCGCGCCGGCCAGCGCAGTCTGCGCCGCGGACTGGTCGGACGGAGTTTTCGGCTTCGCGCATCCCCTCCGCCCTCGTTGCCGGCGGGGCGGCCGTGGCTTTTTCGGTCTGCCGGGACGCGTCTTGTCTGGTCGATCGTTCATGGTGGCCTTTATGTGCTGCGGCGGGTAACTACCAAAGCCGCAGATCGCTTGCGAGGAATTTGTCGCGCCCATGCCTGAAGGCAAACGCCCGGAATTCATGTCGGTGGCGCTGGCGGAGGCCCGCGCGGCGGCCGAGCGCGGCGAGGTTCCTGTCGGCGCCGTTGTCGTGTCTGCCGGAAAGATCATCTCCAGAGCCGGCAACCGGACCCGCGAACTCGGCGACCCGACGGCGCACGCCGAGTTGCTGGTCATCCGCGAGGCCTGCGCGACACTCGGCACGGAGCGCCTCAGCGGCGCGGATCTGTATGTGACGCTGGAGCCCTGCACGATGTGTGCGGCGGCGATCTCGTTCGCCCGGATTCGTCGGCTCTATTTCGGTGCCGTGGATGAAAAGGGGGGAGCGGTGGTGAGCGGCGCCCGCTTCTTCGCGCTGCCGACCTGCCACCACGCGCCCGAAATCTATCCCGGCATCGCCGAAACCGAATCGGCGTTGCTGCTCAGGGACTTCTTCCGGGAAAGGCGCGGCGAATAGGGCCGCGCCATCACCTCTGGGCGCTACGGATCAGAGCCAGGGAACGAGATCGCGCCAGCTGTGCTTGCCGCTCTTCTCACGCGCGGCACGGCGGGCCTCCCGCTCCTTCTTCCACTCGTCTTCGCCGACGTCGCCCGAGGGAGCACTGGCGGCCGGAACGCGGTAGTCGACCGGTGGCTCGCTCAGGTATCTCCGTTGCGTCGCACTGCCCTGCTTGCGTTCGGCAAGACGCTTGTTGATCTCGGCGCGCCTCGCCGCGGCGCCCGCAGACGATGCACTCACGTCCGCCACGCACCTGAGGCAACTGGCCTCTTCTTTTGCCTGTACATCCGCGCCAGCCGCGGGATCGAGATCATAGACGACGTCTGGCTTGAAGCCGGGCTTGTCTCGATTGGCGGTCGCATCGGCGCGAATGCGCGCGAGGCGCTGCTCGGGCGATTCGGGCCACTCGGGATTGTCGGACGACGCCACATTCTCCTGAGGCGGCGGCAGCACCTCGGTGTTTTCGGGCTTCACCAGGTCCGGACGCGGCTTGTAGTCGATATGCTGCTGCTGCTTGGGACCAAACGAGGCCATCGAGGAAACATCCTCGAACAGTTGCTCGCCCGCGGGCGTTCCCGTTCCATAGGTCGGTGAGCATGCGCTCAGCGCGGCGCCTGAAACGGCAAATGCCGCGACCAGGAGACCGATACGGCCGCTCCGGGAAATCGTCAGTTCTTTCACGTAGTACCCGCCTCTCTCGACATTCGCGCGGCTTTGCGCCCGCGCCTGTCCGCCGTCAGGTCGCGCAGGAATCCGGCGACAAGATGACGGAAAGGCTGGGCGCTTTTACCTCACCGGGCCTTTCCCGGCAATGAATCCCCGCCGGCGTCGACGGTCACAGCCGTCCGAGCGCCTTCAGTTCGTGCAACGCCGCGGCATCGCGCGCCGAAACGTCGGGGAACTCCGGATCGGAACCCACGTCGTCCGTGTAACGCCACGAGCGCGCGCATTTGGTGCCCGAGGCGCGCTCGAAGACGACCGCCACGCCCTTCACCTCGTCGAAGCGATAGGCGTCGGCAGGCCCCTCGCCTTCCTCCAGTTTCAGGCCGCTGGTGATGCAGATCTCGGCCATGTCGACATCCGCAACGGCAGCGCGCAGTTCCGGATCGGCGATGTAGACGACCGGCGAGGCCTCCAGCGACGAGCCGATGGTCTTTTCCTTGCGCTCGATCTCGAGCGCGCCGGTGACGACGCGGCGCACCTGCCTCACCTTGCGCCACTTGGCGGCCAGCGCGGCGTCGCGCCACTCGGTCGGGACGTCGCGGAACTGCTCCAGATGCACGGACTCGGCGTCCGGATAGCGCTCCAGCCAGGCCTCCTCCATGGTGAAGGGCAGCATCGGCGCCAGCCAGGTGACGAGGCAGTCGAACAGGCGCCGCACCACGACGAGCGCAGCCTTGCGACGAGTGCTCGACGGCGCGTCGCAGTAGAGCGCATCCTTGCGCACGTCGAAGTAGAACGCCGACAGCTCGATCACCATGAAGTCGAGCAGGCTGCGCGAGATGCGCTTGAAGTCGAAGTCGTCGTAGCCCTTGCGCACGAGCTGATCGAGCTCGGACAGGCGATGGAGAACGAATTTTTCGAGCTCCGGCATATCGGCGAAGGCCACCTCCTCGCCTTCGTCGTGGGCGAGCGTGCCGAGCATCCAGCGGATGGTGTTCCTGAGCTTGCGGTAGGCGTCGATATTGGTCTGGATGATGGTCTTGCCGAGCCGCTGGTCCTCCCAGTAGTCGGTGTTCATCACCCACAGGCGCAATATGTCGGCGCCGGACTGCTTCATCACGTCCTGCGGAAACACCTGGTTTCCCAACGACTTGGACATCTTGCGGCCATCCTCGGCCATGGTGAAGCCATGGGTGATGACGGCGTCGTAGGGCGCGCGGCCACGGGTGCCGCAGCTTTCCAGAAGCGAGGAATGGAACCAGCCGCGATGCTGGTCGGAACCCTCGAGATAGACGTCGGCCGGCCATTTCAGGTCGGGCCGGTCTTCCAGCGTGAAGGTGTGGGTGGAGCCGGAATCGAACCAGACGTCGAGAATGTCCATGACCTGGTGCCACTTCGCCGGATCGTGGTCGTTGCCGAGGAAGCGTTCCTTGGCGCCGTCGGCGAACCAGGCGTCCGCGCCCTCGGCCTCGAAGGCCTCGACGATGCGCGCGTTGACCGCCTCGTCCTTCAGCACCTCGCCGTCATCGTCGGCAAAGACGCAGATCGGCACGCCCCAGGCGCGCTGGCGCGAAAGCACCCAGTCGGGCCGTTCCTCGATCATCGAGCGCAGGCGCGTCTGGCCGGCCTTGGGCACGAAGCGGGTGTCGTCGATCGCCTTCAGGGCACGCGTGCGCAGCGTGTCGCTTTTTTCGCTCACGGCAGTCCGCTGCGCGGACGCCTCCGCTGAGGCGGGCGAACCGTCGCCCGGCGTCCGGTCGGACGCTCGGCCTTCGGCCGAAAGGCCGTAGCCGTCCAGTTCCTTGTCCATGTGGACGAACCATTGCGGCGTGTTGCGGAAGATGACCGGCTTCTTGGACCGCCAGGAATGCGGATAGGAGTGCTTGAGACGGCCGCGCGCGAACAGCATGTTGCCTGCGATCAGCGCCTCGATGACCGCCTTGTTGGCGTCGCCCTTCTTGCCGTTGTCGTCGATGACGCGCGCCGGTCCGCCCTCGCGGTCCGGTCCGAAGCCCGGCGCGTCCTTGGTGAAATAGCCGGCATCATCGACGGTGAACGGGATGTGAGTGTCGATCCCGCGGGCGCGCAGTTCGGGGGCGGCGTCCATCCACGCCTCGAAGTCCTCGCTGCCATGGCCGGGCGCGGTATGCACGAAGCCGGTGCCGGCATCGTCGGTAACGTGGTCGCCGGGGAGAAGCGGAACCGGGAATTCATAGCCTCCACCGAACTGGCGCAGCGGATGCAGGCAGATGAGCGAGGCCAGTTCGTTCGCATCGACGTCACGAAGCTTGCGATACTGCAGCTTCGCCTTGTTGAAGGATTCCTCCGCCAGATTCTCGGCAAAGATCATCTTTTCGCCGGGACGTGGCCCGAAATCATTCTCCGCCGCCGTCACCTCATAAAGTGCGTAATGAATCCGCGGAGAGTAGGCGATGGCGCGATTGCCCGGGATGGTCCACGGCGTGGTGGTCCAGATAACGACCGTTGCCCCCTGCAGATCGCCGAGTGAACCTCCCTCTGCGTTTTGAGCAAGGGCAGCGTCACGGAAGGCTTCGCCCTGCTCGAGCGGCGCACCAGGTTCCAGCGTGCGGAGAATCGGAAACTTCACCCAGACCGTGTCGGACTCGTAGTCCTGATATTCGACCTCGGCCTCGGCCAGCGCGGTGCGCTCGACCACCGACCACATGACCGGCTTCGACCCGCGATAGAGCTGACCGGAGGTCGCGAACTTCAACAATTCGCCGGCGATGCGCGCCTCGGCGTGGAAGGCCATGGTCGTGTAAGGATTGGCGAAGTCGCCCTCGACGCCGAGGCGCTTGAACTCCTCGGTCTGCACGTCGATCCAGTGCTGGGCGAATTCGCGGCACTCCTTGCGGAACTCGTTGACCGGCACCTGGTCCTTGTCGAGCCCCTTGGCGCGATACTGCTCCTCGATCTTCCATTCGATCGGCAGGCCGTGACAGTCCCAGCCCGGCACGTAGTTCGAGTCGTAGCCGCGCATCTGGAAGGAGCGCGTGATGACGTCCTTCAGGATCTTGTTGAGCGCATGACCGATATGGATGTTGCCGTTGGCGTAGGGCGGCCCGTCGTGCAGCACGTATTTTGGGCGGCCGGCGGCGTCCTCGCGCAGGCGCTTGTAAAGGTTCATGTCCTGCCAGCGGGCGACGAGTTGCGGTTCCTTCTGCGGCAGGCCCGCGCGCATCGGAAACTCTGTCTTCGGCAGGTAGAGCGTTTCCGAATAGTCGATCTTCTCAGCGGTGTCGTTCATCGTTTTCGGCCGTGTCAGTCGCGCGGCGCCATGGCGCCGGAAATCGTCAAGCGATCGGTTGAAATGGGATTCGCGCGTCGGCGCGCGCTCGGCAAGGCTCCCGGACCCTTCGCGCTCAGGGGCGAAAGGCCGGGCCGATAATTCGTATCGAGATCGCTGTGGCGCTGATCGTCGTCATGGCCGCGCTTTTAGCGGAGCCCGCCGCCGGAATAAAGAGCGGAATTGCCGCGCTTCTTGTGACTTCCGAAGGCGATGTGTATATTTTTGCCAATTCATACACACGAGTTCGCCATGCGCACGAATATCGACATCGACGACAAATTGCTCGCCGAAGCCATGCAGCTCACCGGGCATGCCCACCAAGACGGCGAGATCGTCGAGGAGGCTTTGCGACAGCTCATCCTCAGGACCGAATCGGCCAGATGCAGCGCACTGGCAGAAATCGAAGGCACAGGCTGGGAAGGCGACCTTGACGCCATGCGGGAGAGGCTGCGCATTTCGGAGCCTGGAACTGATCCTCGTCGACAGTTCCGTCTGGATCGGGGCACTTCCGCAACAGGCCAGCTCCGCAGGCATCCGCCACGACTGAGATCGGCGATATCCCGCTGGCAACGATCCTCGTCGGCGATCTCATCATTGCTCGAACTTCTCCAGAGAGCGCACGTGACGACAGCCCACGCAGTGCTTGCTCGCATCGTAACCTCCGCGAATTCGAACGAGTCCCGCTGCAGCTTTCCGCGACCCGGAAATTCCCACCCGCGCTGCCGCCAACTACCGCTTACCTGCGCCAGCGCGGCATAACCGTGCGCAAGACGATCGACACGATCATCGCGACGTTCTGCATCGAGAACGGTCATTTGCTGCTGCACCAGGATCGCGACTTCCAGCCCTTCGTCGACCATCTCGGCCTGCGGACATTCTGACCGCCTCAGAACACCAGCTTCGCATCGAGGTCAGACAGCGGCTTGACGCCCGAAAGCAGGGCGCGCGCTTCTTCCGCATCGCGGTGCATCTGCGCGGTCAACGCCTGCAGGCCGTCGAATTTCTCCTCGCCGCGCAGGAAGCCGAAGAACGAAACGCGGCAGGTTTCGCCGTAGAGATCGGCCTCGGTGTCGAACAGGTAGGTTTCGAGCAACGGGATGCCTTCGTCTTCGACTGTCGGGCGGCGGCCGAAACTCGCGACGCCGTCGTGGACGCTGCCGTCGGCGCGCCGGAACTTCACCGCGTAGACGCCGTGGCGAAGGCCGGTTCGACGCGCGGCAGCTCCATGTTGGCCGTCGGGAAACCCAGTGTCCGGCCGAGGCGGCGCCCGCCCGACACCTCGGCCTCGACCGTGTAGCGGTAGCCGAGCTTGGCAGCCGCCTCGACCACGTCACCCGTCGCCAGCAGCTCGCGAATGCCGCTGGAGGAGATCACGTCGGCGTTCTCGTCGCGGAAGGCATCGACGAGGGTGACGTCGAAGCCGTGGCGTTCTCCCGCTTCCATCAGAAATGCCGGGCCGCCGCGGCGATCCTTGCCGAAGTGGAAATCGAAGCCGGTGACGACGTGTTCGACGGACAGGCCGGCCTCCAGGATGCGCGTCACGAATTGCTCCGGAGGCATCTCGGCAAGGTCACGATCGAACGCCAGTTCGACGATGCAGGCCAGGCCCATCTGCTCGGCGATCCGCGCCTTCAGCGGCGCCGGCGTCAGCCGGAAAAGCGGTGTGTCCGGCTGGAAATAGGCGCGCGGATGCGGCTCGAACGTCAGGAGCAGCGCCGGCGCGCCATAGCCGCGCGCCTCGGCCAACGCCCGCTCGAGCACCGCCTGATGGCCGCGGTGGACGCCGTCGAAATTGCCGATGGCGACCACGCCGCCGCGCAACCCGGCGGGCAGATCCTCCAGCCTGTCGATGCGCCTGAAACCCTCGCTCGTCATTGCCCTGCGATCTCTACCGCAGCCGTGGAATCACGGCGACGGGCCGGTGGCCGTAGCGTTCGAGAAACTCGGCCAGCCGCTCCAAGTCCGGCTCGTGGGTCTCGCCATATTCGCGCGCGTGGATGCCGGCCGTCACGAAGAGCATGTCGATGCCGCTCTGTGAAGCACCCTTGACGTCGGTCAGCACGCCGTCGCCGATGGCCAGCGCGTCGGCCGGTCCGACCTCGCGCCCGAGCACTTCGCCCGCCGCCTTCAGCGCCGCGTCGTAGATCGGCCGATGCGGCTTGCCGGCGATCTGCGTGCGGCCGCCGAGCTGGGCGTAGTCGCGGGCCAGCGCTCCGGCGCACCAGACGAGCGCGTCGCCGCGCTCGACCACGATGTCGGGGTTGGCGCACACGAAGGGCAGATCGCGCGACCGCAGCCGCCTGAGGAGGTCGGCGTAGTCTTCCGGCGTCTCGGTTTCGTCGTCGACGAGCCCGGTGCAGACCACGACGCGGGCCTCGTTGTCCTCGACCAGGCTCACGTCCAGCCCGTCGAAGATCACCAGGTCGCGGTCGGCGCCGATGAAGTAGACGTCGCGCGGCCCTTCCGCGATCAGGTTGCGCGTGACGTCGCCCGAGGTGACGAGCCGGTCCCAGGCGTCGTCTCGGCACGCCGAGCGCGGCCAGCTGCGCAGCCACGGAATCGCGCGGGCGCGGGGCGTTGGTGATCAGCACGACGGCGATGCCGCGCTCGCGTGCACGCGACAGCGCCGCAGCCGCCTCGGAGAACGAACGCACGCCGTTGTGAACCACGCCCCAGACGTCGCACAGGATGACGCCGTAAGACCCCGCGATCTCGTCGAGCGATCCGATCATCCTGGGCGGTTGCGGGGACATTGCGGGTTCCGGGTCGATGGTTTCGCTGGGGTTTTGACGACGGCCGGCGGCGCCGGCTTCGTGGCACCGGCCTTAGCCGAACGCGGCTGACGTGTCATCCGCTTTCCCCTCCCCGCTGCCCGCCAAGGGCTTCGAGACCAAGGTTAAGCGACGGTGAACGGGGTGTTCCGGATTCGAACGGGTGGGAACACGCGACCTTAAAGCCATTCTGTCATTGTTGTTGAAAATGAGAGCGATTCAGGGGGTGCATGCGATGCTTCGGAAGTTCCTTTCCGACGAGCGCGGGAACTACATGCTGATCACGGCGGCGATGATCGTGCCGATGCTGGGCGCGTTGGCATTGGCAGTGGACTACAGTGAAATGTCGCGGCAGCGCCAGGCAACGCTCCAGGCGCTGGACGCAGCAGGCATCGCCACGGCGCGTCGCGTCGTGGAAGGTGCCAGCGACACGGAACTGGTCGCCTATGCCAACGACTTCTTCGACGCCAATCTGAAGCAGGTCGTCGACCCGAGGAACGCGACGCTTGCACGTGACGCTGCCGCAGAACAACACCGGCGGCGGAACGCTCAAGCTCGACGCCGAACTGACTTACAAGCCCTATTTCCTGTCGGCGTTTCGCGATCTGATCGGCGCCGCTCACACAGACAAGATCGACTTCGCGGCGACCTCCGAGGTGAGGCTGAAGAACACGCTCGAGGTAGCGCTCGTTCTCGATAATTCCGGCTCGATGGACTATTACGGTTCGGGCTCCGGCAAGAAGCGCATCGACCTCTTGAAGCAGGCATCCAAGCAACTCATCGACACGCTGGCCGCACAAGCCGGCCAGATGAAGCAGGTGTCGAAGCCCGTGCAGTTCGCGCTCGTGCCCGTTCGCGGCTTCGGTCAATGTCGGGCCGCAATATGCTTCGGCGACCTGGATGGACACCGAGGGCCGCTCGCCCATCCACCACGAGAATTTCGACTGGGGCGCCTTCACGGCTACGAACAAGAAGATCCAGCTCGACGGCGGCGTCTACCGCAAGAAGGGCTCCGACTGGGGCGACGAGGAAGGCGACATCGTCACCCGTTTCACCCTGTTCGACGCGATGAAGCGCGTCACCGGCAAGAACTGGCAGAGCAACTGGCAGAAAGTCTGCGGCTACAGCTATTACGGCGGCTATTCCTGCCACTGGGAGGACAAGGGCGACTACAACTACACCTACGGCGCCTATACGAGCTGGGCCGGCTGCGTGGAAATGCGGCCCTACCCCTATTTCACCAAGGACACCGCACCGACTGCGAGCAATCCCTCGACGCTGTTCGTGCCGATGTTCGCGCCGGATGAGACCGACAATCGCGACTACTACAACCGCGGAGCCGAGAGCAATTACTGGCCCGATCTCCTCAACGGCAACGGCAACGATTCCAAGCGGCAGGGCTACATGCCCAAATATTTCGAGCCGGCGCCCTACGGCACCGGATCGGCCGGGCTCGGCCAAGGGCCCAACGCGAGCTGCACGACGCAACCGATCACGCCGCTCAAGGACGTGACCGAGAAGGCCGGTCTCGACGCGATCAAGGACGCGATCGACGACATGGCCCCGAACGGGGCGACGAACGTGCCGCAGGGCATCGGCTGGGGCTGGCGCGTGGTTTCGCACGGCGAGCCTTTCACCGAAGGGCGCCCGGATTCCGAAAAGGGCAACGACAAGGTGCTGATCGTGCTCACCGACGGCGCAAACACCTACTACACGCCCTCTTCGCTCGGTTACAACGACCTCGCCGGCAACGGCTCCACCTACTCGGCCTACGGCTACACGAAGGTGAACCAGCCCGGCGAAACAACCACACGCATGTTCATGGGCACGTCGAGCGACGTCAACAAATCCAGCTTCTCCAACGACAACTACACCACGGCGATGACGGAGCAGATGTCCAATGTCTGCGAGAACGCGAAGAAAAAGGGCATCATCGTGATGACCGTCTCGCTCGACCTGTCGACCAGCGACGCGACGGAGAAGGAGCAGATCGCAGCGCTGAAGAAGTGTTCCTCGAACTCCCGCTTCCGCAAGGACGCCAGCGATCCGAGCAAGCCCGCCAAGCTGTTCTGGAACGCCACGGGCGGCAACCTCGCGGAAAAATTCAAGGAGATCGCCGACGAATTGTCGAACCTGCGGATCGTCAGCTAGAGGCGCTCACCTTTCATCGCCGGGCATGATCCGGCCGCAGAGAACCCCGGCCGCGCCGGGGTTCCTTTTTTGGTGGGAGGCGGGGAGGGATTTGCGCACGCCATCGACCTTCGCACAGACCTATTCATCGCCACGCCCGGCATCTCTGCCGTCTGGCCATTGTCAAAGAACCCCCCCGTGGTTCGACAAGCTCATCATGAGGGTCGTGGTCGCGCCTGCCGCGAGGATCGCTGCGCGATCCCGCTGGGCGCTTGTCGCCAGGATCGCCTTCGGCGATCCGGCGGGGGAAGACGGGCGGCCGTTCGGACGCTCATCTATTCTAATTCGTGCGACCTTGCGGCCGCCCGTCCGGCATCCTGCCCCGCGTCCAGGAGCGGAGGGGTCAGCCCCCGCAAGCCGTCGGCAGGGCCCGGACCTAACGCTCTGCGAAGCCGCGCCACCGCGCGCGGCCGATCCGGTACCGTCCCGCCGCCCGGATGTTCGGTGTGCACACCCGTTTCCCGCGCGGCGGTATGGGTGAAGGATAAGCGAGGCGGAGAAGACGGGGACAGATGAGGGAGTGGGGAATGGGGAGTAGCCAGTAGGAACAACGGGTTGGGCTGATGCGGGGCGGCTCGGCTGTCCACGTTTTGGGGTGGCCGCAGCATTGGCGCCCTACCTCCCCTCGACGGGGAGGTCGGCGAGCGAAGCGAGCCGGGTGGGCTGACTGGTGCCCTTCGTTCCCACCCCACCCGCGTCGGATCGCCTCGCTCTTGCTCGGCAACCCTCCGCGACCTCCCCGTCGAGGGGAGGTAGGGGCGCGCGACATCTCCGCTTCGTCATCCCGGAAGCCGGTTCGAGCGGCAGCGAGGACCGGCTGTCCGGGACCCATTCCGTAATGTCGACAGAAGCCACCGCAACGGCGGCCACGTGGCCAACGGCCTTCCTCCCGTGCCTCGCGCGGCCGGTCTCTTCCGGAATGGGTCCCGGACAGACACCCGGCGCTTCGCGCCGGGCGCCTCCCGGATTAACGCGCGAGTGCTTGTGGCTTCCCCAACCGCATACGTAGGCGATTGGCTGTCACGCCGCCCTCAAACCACTTCGTCATCCTCGGCCAAGTGGAGCGAAGCGGAACGCCATAAAAAAAGTCCATCTCGGAACGGCCGGTAAGGATGTGGCGGTGCAGCCCGGCCGAAACGAAAAGGCCCTGCCGGCAACAGCCGACAGGACCCGAAAACAAACGGGCCGCCCGAAGGCGGCCCGATCTGCACTTCCTGGACGAAGGCGATTAGTTCGCCGTGTTATCCAGCTTGCCGGCGACGCGGCTGAACTGGTTGTTGATCGAGTTGCCGAGCTGGCCGGCGCCGACCATGATGGCCAGGGCGATGAGAGCCGCGATCAGGCCATACTCGATGGCAGTTGCACCGGACTCGTCCTTCACGAAGCGGGTCATAAGCTTAGACATGGGTGAACTCCTTACTCCACGTGTTACAGCAGGTCCGTCAACTTCTTGTTGGCTGGGTCGATCGGATGCGTTGGACACTACACGTGAGCTGTTGCGATGCGCTTAACAAACAGCCTTACCAAAGCGTTCATCTGAAAGCGCAAATTGAACGCGGTCCGGCGCGTTCCGAGACTTGCCGCTGCACTGGCGGCGCAAATGAAGACGAGTCGGAACGAAATCTGCCGCCGGGTCGGGGCTCACGCGGCCGCAAGAGCCGGACAGGGAGGAAAGACGTGCCTAACCCGAAATGGTGAAGGGCAGCGAGATCTTGCCGACCTTGTCCGAGCTGATGTCGTGCGTGACGTATTCCACGACGTAGTCTCCGGGCGGCGCACCGGTCAGCGTCAGCGTTAGAATGAGCATGAACTCGCGATTGCGGCTGTGGCTCGTCAGCACCGTTTGCTGGAACTTCTCCTTGCCGCCGATGATCTCGCCATCGGACGATTTGACCAGCAGGTCTATGTCGAAGCCGAAATTGTAGGTGCCGTCGCCGTTGTCCTGCCAGAGATAGCCAGCCGGCTCGGCGTAGACGACGATAGGTTCGCCCGGCGCGAAAACCGCATCCGCCCTCTGCTCGAAGATGCCGAAACCCTCGGGATGACCCGCGACGAACAGCGCACGCCGGAAGGTGATGGGCGTCTGGACCCAGGCATCGACCACCGCCTGCTCGGCGTTCTCGATGTCCGGCAGCGTCTGGGCCGCCGCCTGATGGACGCCGGCGAGCACGAGCCCGGCCAACAGCAACGTCTTCAAACCGCCCATGTCACCCCCTTTTCGGCACGCATCGGCCGAATGGCGCCAGTCTTGCACTTGCGGCAGGGCGCGGCAATCGGACATCGCGGCCAAACCGCTCGCCCGGACGCGCGCTTAACGCTTGTTTCACCAATATCCTTCACTCTCCGTTCAAACTTCTCGCAGCAGCGGAGACCCGCATGGCGCATGTCCACTCCACATTCCGGCGTTCGCTCGCCGCGGCCGCGCTGACGGCGGCGATCTCGGCGGGCACGCTGCAGGCCAGGGCCGAGGCCGGCATCGACGTCGTCATCAACCAGGCCAAGATCGTAAAGCTGGCGCGGCCGGCCGACACGGTGGTGATCGGCAACCCGGCGATCGCCGATGCTTCGGTGCAGGATGCAACGACGCTCGTGCTGACCGGCCACGGTTTCGGGGTGACCAACCTGGTCGTCCTCGATACCAGCGGCGAGCCGATCGTCGACGAGCAGATCACGGTCTCCCGCTACAGCCCAAGCTCGGTGCGTGTCTATCGCCGCTCGAGCGTGCAGACGCTGTCATGCACGCCGACCTGCGAGGCGGCGTACAAGAGCGACGCCGAGCGGATGTCCGAGGCGGAGATGAACACGACGCAGTAGGTGTCGCACAGCGCTACCCATTCGTTGCAAACCGGTAAACGCCGGCCGTCCAATTCGACGGATCGTCAAAACCGGGCCTCAACGTCTCTTCTCTATGCTGCCCGAGGGGTCGAAGGATCGCTTGGGATGGATATGAACCACGACAGGACATCGGCGAACGGCGCCGCCAGGCGTCGCCCGGCGCCGGGCGGCCTGCTCCGGCGTTTCGCGCGCAACCGCAAGGGCAGCATAGCGATCGAGTTCGCACTGCTGGCAATCCCTTTCTCGCTGCTGGTATTCGCCATCCTGGAAAGCTGCATCTCTTTCGCCGGACAGCAGCTTCTCAACAACATCACAGACGACATCGCGCGGCAGCTGAGGACCGGGCAGATCAAGGCGGCGGACCTGAACGAGACGAAGCTGCGCAAGATGATCTGCGACCAGCTCTCGATCATGGTTGCAGACGGCTGTCCCGGCCTCGAGGTCGACCTGCGCCAGTTCGACACGTTCGAGGACGCCGCGAAGGTCAAGCTCAAGATCACCAGCGGCGGCGATATCGACACCACCGGGTTCGCCGTGTCGCCGGGTCCGTCGATGTCGAAGAACATGCTGCGCGTGTTCTATCGCTGGCCGGTGATGACGGATTTCATGCGCAAGTCGATGTCCAATCTGAAAGACGGCAAGACGCTGCTGTTCGCCACCACCACCTGGCAGAACGAGCCGTTCGATGACTGAGCAGGGCAGCGCGACAGCGGGGGCAGCGTCGATGAGCATGCCGACGAGGATTTCGAAGGCCCTCGGGGTCGTGGGTCTGGCAGCGCGCGGCGTCGGCAGCTTCCTGACCGACAGGCGAGGCGTCGCGGCGGTGGAATTCGCCTTCATCGCGCCGGTGCTGCTGTCGCTCTATTTCGTGACGATGGAAGTGTCGCAGGCGATCGAGACCAACAAGAAGGTCGGCCGCATCGCTTCCATGACCGGCGACCTGGTCGCGCAGCAGCAGAGCATCACCAAGTCCGGTGTCGACGCCATCATGCAGATCGGCGGCTCGATCCTGCAGCCTTACAACCGGTCGTCGCCGACGATCACCGTGACGGCGATCCGCATCAGCGACGACACCACGCCGAAAGTCACCGTCGACTGGTCGCGCAAATACAGCTCGAGCGGCTTCTCGCAGGCCGCCGCGAAGGGCAGCACGACGACCGTTCCCTCTCAATTGAAGATCAAGGGCACCTACCTGATCAGGGTTCAGTCGAGCCTCGCCTACAAGCCGGTGATCACCTGGGCGGCGGAAGACAAGCCGGCGCTCGGCCTGACCGCCGCCTTCGACGGCATCTCGATGTCGGAGACCTACTATCTCAGGCCGCGCATGAGCCAGGAGGTTTCCTGCACCGACTGCTGAGCCGGGGACGCACCGACCGGGCGGGCGGCTTGCCGCGGCCGGGTGAATTGCCAAGCGGCACCGCTGCCCCTATCTCTGGTCGACCCGCATTGAGGCGGCACCACCGGAACGGCTGATGGCTCGCGCATTCCTCTTCGTCCTCGATTCATTCGGCATCGGCGGCGCCGCCGATGCG
The DNA here is from genome assembly GCA_963816435.1 of uncultured Alphaproteobacteria bacterium. Lineage (GTDB taxonomy): Bacteria > Pseudomonadota > Alphaproteobacteria > Rhizobiales > Rhizobiaceae > CAWFKS01. The sequence goes on along the minus strand of CAWFKS010000012.1, from coordinate 132,167 downwards.
CAGAAATTCGGCGACGCCGGCGCCGACACCTACGGCCATATACGTGACGAGTGCGCACGTGGCGGCGGCGACCGCGACGCGCTGCGCAAAGGGCCGCTGGAGCTGCCCAACATGCGCTCGCTCGGGCTCGATCATGCCGCGGCGCTGGCGACGGGCTCTGAAATGCCGGCGAGCGCGGCGGACGGGTTCTTCGGCGCAGCCCAGGAAGTCTCGTCCGGCAAGGACACGCCGTCAGGCCACTGGGAGATCGCCGGCGTTCCGGTGATGTTCGACTGGGGCTATTTTCCCGACACGGTGCCCACCTTCCCGGCGTCATTGACGCAGGCGATGGTGAAGGAGGGCGGGCTGCCCGGCATCCTCGGCGACTGCCACGCATCGGGAACCGAAATCATCGAACGGCTGGGCGAGGAGCATGTCCGCACCGGCAAGCCGATCGTCTACACCTCCGCCGATTCCGTCATCCAGATCGCCGCGCACGAGACGCATTTCGGCCTCGAGCGGCTCTACGAACTGTGCGAAATCACGCGCAAGCTGGCCGACCCGCTCAATATCGGGCGCGTCATCGCCCGGCCCTTCGTCGGCGAAGGCAAGGCCGACTTCAAGCGCACCGCCAACCGCCGCGACTACTCCGTGCCGCCGCCGGAGCCGACGCTGGCCGACCGCGTCGAGGAGGCCGGCGGCACCGTCTTCGGCATCGGCAAGATCGGCGACATCTTCGCCCATCGCGGCATCACCGAGGTGCGCAAGGCGCCCGACAACATGGCGATGTTCGACGCCGCGCTCGGCGCCATGGCGGATGCGACCGACGGCGACCTGGTGTTCGCGAACTTCGTCGATTTCGACTCCCTTTACGGCCACCGCCGCGACGTGCCGGGCTACGCCGCGGCGCTCGAGGCGTTCGACGCCCGCGTGCCGGAGGCATTGGCCATGCTCAAGCCGGGCGACATGCTGCTCCTGACGGCCGATCACGGCAACGACCCGACCTGGCGCGGCACCGACCACACGCGCGAGCGCGTGCCGATCATCGGCCGCGGCCCGGGTCTTGCGGCCGGCTCGGTCGGCGTGCGCGAGACGTTCGCCGACATCGGCGCGACGGTGGCCGAGCACCTGGGCCTGGCGCCGGGGCCGCACGGCAGCTCCTTCCGGAGCATGCTCGACGAGAATGCCTGAGCTTCCCGAGGTCGAAACCGTCCGGCGCGGCCTGCAGCCCGCCATGGAGGGCGCGACGATCGCGCGCGTCGAGCAGCGGCGTCCGGACCTGCGCTTCCCCTTCCCCGAGCGTTTCGCCGAGAGGCTCACCGGCCGGCGGATCGTCTCGGTGGGTCGGCGCGCCAAGTTCCTCATCGTGCATCTCGACCGCGACCCGGTGCTGATCTGCCATCTCGGCATGTCGGGCTCGTTCCGCATCGAGGCCGACGACGGCGAGACGATGCCGGGCGTGTTCCACCACGAGCGCTCCAAGGCCGCCGCGCACGACCACGTCGTCTTCCACCTCGAAAAGGACGGCGGGCGCGCCCGCGTGATCTTCAACGATCCACGGCGCTTCGGCTTCATGCTGTTCGCGCAAGGCGCGGAGCTGGACGAGCACCCGATGCTGGCGGGGCTGGGCATCGAGCCGACCGGCAACGCGCTCGACGGGGCGGCGCTGACGGACCCGCTGCGCGGCCGGTCGGCACCGTTGAAGGCGGCACTGCTCGACCAGCACGTCGTCGCGGGGCTGGGCAATATCTATGTGTGCGAGGCGCTGTGGCGGGCCGGGCTGTCGCCGCGCCGCAAGGCAGGCTCGATCGCCGCCGCGCCCGGCAAACCGGCGAGCGCGCGCGCCGAGCGGCTGGCGCGCGCCATCCGCGCGGTGATCGCCGACGCGGTCGAGGCCGGCGGCTCGTCGCTGCGCGACTACATCCACGCCGACGGCTCGCTCGGCTATTTCCAGCACGCGTTTTCGGTCTACGGGCGCGAGGGCATGCCGTGTCCGCGGCCCGGCTGCGGCGGCACGATCCGACGCATCGTGCAGAGCGGGCGCTCGACTTTCTATTGCCCCACCTGCCAGCGGTGAGCTAATCGGACCACCACACGTCAGCCAGGGAGACGCGGACATGGCGTACGAAACGATCATCGTGGAGAACCCGCGGCAGGGTCGGCCTGCTGACGCTCAACAGGCCGCGCGCGCTCAACGCGCTGAATTCGGAGGTGCTGCGCGAGGTCGTGGACGCGGTCCGCGAGTTCGAGGGCGACCCGAAGATCGGATGCATCGTCGTGACCGGCTCCGAAAAGGCCTTCGCGGCCGGCGCCGACATCAAGGAAATGCAGCCGAAAACCTATGTCGACGCCTTCATGGAAGACTTCTTCGAGGGCTGGAGCGGGCTGTCGCAGGCCCGCAAGCCGACGATCGCGGCGGTCGCCGGCTACGCGCTCGGCGGCGGCTGCGAGCTCGCCATGATGTGCGACTTCATCATCGCCGCCGAGAACGCCAAGTTCGGGCAGCCCGAGATCACGCTCGGCATCATGCCGGGCATGGGCGGCTCGCAGCGGCTGACGCGCTTCGTCGGCAAGTCGAAGGCGATGGAGATGTGCCTGACGGGCCGCATGATGGACGCCGCCGAGGCCGAGCGCTGCGGACTGGTGTCGCGCATCGTGCCGACCGGCGAGCTCTTGGAGGACGCGCTGCGCACGGCAGCCAAGATCGCCGACTTCTCGCTGCCGGCCACGATGATGGTCAAGGAAGCGGTCAACCGCGCCTACGAGACGACGCTCGCCGAGGGCCTGCGCTTCGAGCGACGGGTGTTCCACTCGATGTTCGCGCTGGAGGACCAGAAGGAAGGCATGTCGGCCTTCGTGGAGAAGCGCTCGGCCAATTTCCGCAACCGCTGAGACGGCGCGTCGCAACCGCCGGCAAAGGCAACGAAGCGCGTTGACGCCCGGCGCGGGCTGCACTATAAGCCGCGCCACGAAGGCGGCCCGACGGCTGCCCGTTTGCTTTTTGCGCCGGTGGAACCGTCAGGATCCCTGGCCGCATCGTCAAGACAGAGAGAGACATCATGGCCAATACGCCTTCGGCCAAAAAGGCCACGCGCAAGATCGCCCGCCGCACCGCGATCAACAAGAACCGCCGCTCGCGCGTGCGCACCTATGTGCGCCAAGTCGAGGAGGCTCTCGCCGCCGGCGACAAGGCAGCCGCAGAAGCGGCGCTGAAGGCGGCCCAGCCCGAGCTGATGCGCGCCGCCGGAAAGGGCGTGATGCACCGCAACACGGTCGCCCGGAAAGTTTCCCGGCTCAGCCACCGCGTGAAGGCGCTGGGCGCCTGATCCGGCACCAATTTCGTTAGCCGAAACCCGACCCGGCGGCCTGTCGCCGGGTTTTTCTTTTGCCCGCAATGGCTTGCCCCAAACCGTGCCGGACAACGTCCTGCGCGGCGCTTTTCGTTTTGCCGGCGCAAGTCGCCGAGCGGCCCTGGCAGCCGGCGTTCGTGACACCGCCCTCACGAGCAGCATCCAACGCGAAAAACCCCACAAAAACAGCTATTTCCCGATTCTTATCCACAGCTTGTCCAGTGGTCGGAGAGGCGAGTCATTGGGTTTTTGTGTCAAGAAGAATTTTTTAATTTTGTTATGATTCGGGCTGCCTCGACGGCAGTCTCTGAAGAAGGTTTTGATTCAAAACGACTTACGCTTTCGACGGCTGCCATCGGGGCGTTTCGGCGCAGATCGAATCCTAAAGATTCAGTTTATTCGCCCTTGCCCAAGCCGCGCCGCTTTCGGTAAAGTCCCAGCCATCGAGAGGGACGGGCGCACAGCCTAACCGGCTAGCTCAGACAAGGCGAATTTTACGGCGTGGACGAGTCCGCGCAAGCCTTTCTTGTGCCCTCTCAACAGACTTGTGGAGCGTTGCGTGCTGCATGACAGGCACCGGCCGGCGGCCGGGGCAGCGCTCCCGTATTGCCCGGGTTCCGCCGTGCGGGACGGGACCCGGGGAGAGGGAACGGAACAAGGGAAGGAGGTGCAGCCGGCACACCGAACCGGACGACAGCTTCAGACGAGCAGCCGCGCCAAAGGCAAGAATGAGAGCGCGGCACAAAGAGGCAGGGCAAACGAGGAAAGACGGATGCAAAGCGGCGTTGCACGGAAGGACGAAGGCGCGTTCTTCCATCACGAGGGAAACAGGGGGGAAAAAGTCATGCGGGATGCCGTCGACGCGGGCGAGATTTTCGAGCGCGTCAAGACGCAGCTCAAGGCGCGGCTGGGAGCCGAGGTCTTCACGAGCTGGTTCACGCGAATGAAGCTGGCGGAGTCCTCCAAGGGGCTCGTCCGGATTTCGGTTCCCACGGCGTTCCTGCGGTCCTGGATCAACGGACACTATATCGACCTGATCGCCGAGCTGTGGCGACAGTACGATCCCGACCTGCTGAAGGTGGAGATCATCGTGCGCACCGCCGCGCGCACCGTGCGTCCCGTCGAGGCCGAGGTCGACGTCGCATCGGCCAAGAATGCCCGGCAGCGCCAGACGGCGCTTTCGACCGGCACGCTCGCCAGCGGGGCGGCCAAGGCGGAGCGCGCGCAGCCCGCACGCAGCAGCGACGTCGACTTCAAGGGCAACGTGCTGGGTTCGCCGCTCGACGGCCGCTACACTTTCGAGTCCTTCGTGGAAGGCCCGTCCAACCGGGTCGCCTTCGCCGCCGCCCGCGCGGTCGCCGAATCCGGGTCCAACTCGGTTCGCTTCAACCCGCTCTTCCTGCACGCCTCCGTCGGCCTGGGCAAAACCCACCTGCTGCAGGCGATCGCCACCGCAGCCTTGAGGCGCGATCCGCAGACCCGTGTCGTCTACCTGACGGCGGAATACTTCATGTGGCGCTTCGCCACCGCGATCCGCGACAACAACGCGCTGACGCTGAAGGAGCAACTGCGCGACATCGACCTGCTGATCATCGACGACATGCAGTTCCTGCAGGGCAAGTCGATCCAGCACGAGTTCTGCCACCTCATCAACATGCTGCTCGACAGCGCACGGCAGGTGGTCGTTGCCGCCGACCGGCCGCCATCGGAGCTGGAGTCGCTGGAGCCGCGCGTGCGCTCGAGGCTGAACGGCGGCGTGGCGCTGGAAATGTCGGCGCCCGACTACGAGATGCGCCTGTCGATCCTGCGTCAGCGGCTGGAAGCCGCCCGCGTCGAGGACCAGTCGCTGACGATCCCGGACGAGGTGCTGGCGCATGTCGCGCAGACGATCACCGGCAGCGGCCGGGAACTGGAAGGCGCGTTCAACCAGCTGCTGTTCCGCCACTCCTTCGAGCCGCAGATCTCGATCGAACGCATCGACGAGATCCTCGGCCACATCTACCGCTCCGGCGAGCCGAAGCGGGTGCGCATCGAGGACATCCAGCGCATCGTGGCGCGCCACTACAACGTGTCGAAGAACGAGTTGCTGTCGAACCGGCGCACGCGCACCATCGTCAAGCCGCGTCAGGTCGCGATGTACCTGTCGAAGGTGCTCACCCCCCGCTCGCTGCCGGAGATCGGCCGCCGTTTCGGCGGACGCGACCACACGACCGTGCTGCACGCGGTGCGCAAGATCGAAGGGCTGACGGGCAGCGACAACACGCTGGCGCAGGAACTGGAACTGCTGAAGCGGCTCATCAACGACCAGGCCTGAGGGGGCGCAAGAACAAGGGGATCCGGCGGACCGGCACCGCGCATTGCGGCGTTATCCCCAGAAAGACCGCGGAACCGGTTGAACACGGCTCCGCGGTCTTGCCTTTGGGCCTCTTTTCCTGTCACTTTGCTGCGACTTCTGGCCCGTTCGCGGCCCGCCTGACGATGGCTCGTCCGGCGCTCAGTTTGGCTCCAAAAAAGACCGGCCTTTCGCATGCGTGTTACCCTTGAACGCTCCAATCTCCTGAAGTCGCTCAATCACGTTCACCGCGTGGTGGAGCGGCGCAACACCATTCCGATCCTGTCGAACGTGCTTCTGAAGGCAGACGGCGCCAGCCTGGAGATGAAGGCGACCGACCTCGATCTCGAGGTGACGGAGGCGACCGCGGCCGAAATCGAGCAGGCCGGCGCCACGACCGTGCCCGCGCACCTGCTCTACGACATCGTGCGCAAGCTGCCCGACGGCTCGGAAGTGATGCTGAAGACCGACGAGTCCGGCGGCTCCATGTCGGTGGTGTCCGGCCGCTCCAGCTTCAAGCTGCAGTGCCTGCCGCAGTCGGACTTCCCGGAACTGTCGGCGGGCTCGTTCTCGCACATCTTCCGGCTGGATTCGACCGCACTCAGGGAACTGATCGAGCGCACGCAGTTCGCGATCTCGACGGAAGAGACGCGCTACTACCTCAACGGCATCTTCCTGCACACGATGGAAGCCGACGGCTCGCTGAAGCTGCGCTCGGTGGCGACCGACGGACACCGGCTGGCACGCGCCGAGGTGGAAGCACCGGCGGGCTCCGAGGGCATGCCGGGCATCATCATTCCGCGCAAGACGGTGGGTGAACTGCAGAAGCTTGTCGACGTTCCGGACGTCAAGGTGGCGGTGGAGCTGTCCGACACCAAGATCCGCTTCACCATCGGCTCGGTCGTGCTGACCTCGAAGCTGATCGACGGCACGTTCCCCGACTATCAGCGCGTCATCCCGACCGGAAACGACAAGAAGCTGGTCATCGACCGGCAGAGCTTCGCCCAGGCCGTCGACCGCGTGTCGACGATCTCGTCCGAGCGCGGCCGCGCGGTGAAGCTGTCGATCGCCGATGGTCAGGTGACGCTTACCGTCAACAATCCGGACTCGGGCAGCGCGACGGAAGAAGTCGCCGCCGACTACGATTCCGACCCGCTGGAGATCGGCTTCAACGCCCGCTACCTGCTCGACGTGGCAGGCCAGCTTTCGGGCAGCGAGGCGCGGTTCATGCTGGCAGACGCCGGCTCGCCGACGCTGATCTACGACACGGCCGACGAGAACGCGCTCTACGTTCTCATGCCGATGCGGGTGTAGCTACCGCGCGATGGCTGACCCCGACGCAGCGGCCGCCGCGCCGCCGCAGGTCCACATCGCACGGCTGAAGCTGACGGACTTCCGAAACTACGCAGCCCTCGCCCTCGACCTGTCGCCGGGGCCTGTCGTGTTCACCGGCCAGAACGGCGCCGGCAAGACCAACCTGCTGGAAGCCATCTCCTTCCTGTCGCCCGGCCGCGGCTTGCGGCGCGCGCCCTATGGCGAGGTGACGCGCGCCGGCGCGGGCAACGGCTTCGCCGTCCACGCGACGCTCGAAGGCCCGTTCGATACTTGCGAGATCGGCACCGGCACGGCCGCCGGCGGCCCCGACGACACCGCGCGCAAGGTGCGCGTCAACGGCGCCACCGCGCGCTCGGCCGACGAGCTCCTCGAGTGGCTGCGCGTGGTCTGGCTGACGCCGGCGATGGACGCGCTGTTCACCGGGCCGGCCGGCGACCGCCGGCGCTTCCTCGACCGGCTGGTGCTGGCCGTCGATCCCGCGCAGGGGCGGCGGGCGCTCGACTACGAAAAGGCGATGCGGGCGCGCAACCGGCTGCTTGCCGAGGACAGGCGCGACGCCGGCTGGCTCGACGCGATCGAGACGCAGATGGCGGAGACCGGCGTGGCCATCGCGGCGGCGCGCACGGAGCTGGTGCGCCTGCTGGCCGCCATGGTGGAGCGGATGCCGGCCGACGGGCCTTTTCCGCGCGCCGGCATCTCGCTCGACGGGACGCTGGAAGCCGATGTCGGCTGGCGCGCCGCCGTCGAGGTGGAAACGAGCTTCAAGGACGCGCTTGCCGCCGGCCGGGAGCGCGACCGCGCGGCCGGCCGCACGCTGGAGGGGCCGCATCGCGCCGATCTCAGGGTGCGGCACGAGCCGAAGGACCAGGCGGCGGAATTGTGCTCGACGGGCGAACAGAAGGCGCTGCTGATCGGCATCGTGCTCAGCCACGCCCGGCTGGTGGGGGAACTCGCGGGGTTCGCGCCGATCATGCTGCTCGACGAGATCGCCGCGCATCTGGACGAGGGCCGCCGCGCCGCGCTGTTTTCGATCCTCGACGGTCTCAACTGCCAGTATTTCATGACGGGCACCGAGGCCGTGCTGTTTTCCAGCCTCAAGGACCGGGCGCAGTTCTTCACGGTGGACGACGGACGCGTGTCCCTGGGCTGAAGGGCCGCCCCTCGTTTCCGATGGGCATGACAGGGCGCAAAATCCGGACTAGCTTTCGGCCATGGACGAGATCGCAACACCGCCGCTGTCGGACGAGGAACTGGAGCGCTATGCGCGCCACATCGTGCTGCCGGAAATCGGCGGACCGGGCCAGCAGAAGCTGAAGCGCGCGCGCGTGCTGGTGGTCGGCGCGGGCGGGCTCGGCGCGCCGGTGCTGCAATATCTGGCCGCCGCCGGCGTCGGCACGCTCGGCATCGTCGACGACGATTTGGTGTCGCTGTCCAACCTGCAGCGGCAGGTGATCCACGAAACCGGCGCGGTCGGCACGGCGAAGACCGAGAGCGCGACGCAATCCATCCGACGCATCAACCCGCATGTGCGGGTCGCGAGCCATAATGTAAGGCTCGACGAACATAACGTCGGCGGGCTGCTCGACGGCTACGACCTCGTCGTCGACGGCTCCGACAATTTTTCGACGCGCTATGCCGTGGCCGACGCCTGCGCGGCGCAGAAGCGGCCGCTGGTGACAGGCGCGGTCGGCCGCTTCGACGGCTCGGTGACGGTGCTCAAGCCGTTCGAAAAAGACGCCGAGGGGCGGCAGAACCCGACCTATCGCGATCTGTTTCCCGAGCCGCCGCCGCCCGACCTGGTACCGTCCTGCGCGGTCGCCGGCGTTCTCGGCGCGCTGACCGGCGTCATCGGCACGCTGATGGCGATGGAGGCGATCAAGGTCGCGGCGGGCATCGGCGAGCCGCTGGTGGGGCGGCTGCTGCTCTACGATTCGCTCGCCGCGCGCTTCGACACGGTGCGCTACCGGGCTGGCGAATGAGCGCGGCGGAAGGCGCGGAGATCGTCATCGGGCCGCCGCCTCCAGGCTTCGACCGCTGGGACGAACTGCTGGCGCTGATCCAGGGCAGCTTCGCCTACATGGACGGGCGCATCGATCCGCCCTCCTCCGCGCACCGGCTGACGCCGGAGAGCCTGCGGGAAAAGGCAGCGGACGAGGTGCTGCTCATCGCCACCGCCGGCGGGCAAATCGCCGGCTGCGTCTTCGCCGCCGAACGTCCCGACTGTTTCTACATCGGCAAGCTGGCGATCGCGCCGCGATTGCAGCGGGCCGGCCTGGGACGACGGTTGGTCGAGGCGGTCGAGGCGCTGGCGCGGTCGGCGGACAAGACGGCGCTGGAACTGCAGACACGGGTCGAATTGACAAGCAATCACGCGGCATTCGCACGAATGGGCTTCGTGGAGACCGGGCGGTCCGCGCACGAAGGCTTCGACCGGCCGACCTCGATCACCATGCGCAAGCAGCTCGTCCCGGCCGCAGCGGTCTGAGGCCTACATCTTCACGGCGAGTGCGGCGGCGCGCATCGGCAGCACGCGGTCGGGCGGCCGGTGGCCGTCGCAGAAGGTGCGGATGTTGATGATCACCTTCTCGCCCATGTCGATGCGGCCCTCGACCGTGGCCGAGCCCATGTGCGGCAGGATGACCACCCTGCCCTTGCCCGCGAGCTTGACGAGCTTCGGGTTCACCGCAGGCTCGTGCTCGAACACGTCGAGCCCGGCGCCGCCGATCTTCCCCTCCTGCAGAAGGCGGATCAGCGCGTCCTCGTCGATGATGTCGCCGCGCGCGGTGTTGACGATGTAGGCGCCGGGCTGCAGCAGCGCCAGCCGCCTGGCCGACAGCAGGTGGAAGGTCGCCGGCGTCGACGGGCAGTTCACCGAGATGATGTCCATGCGCGCCAGCATCTGGTCGAGACTGTCCCAGTAGGTGGCCTCGAGCGCGTCCTCGGTCACCGGCGCGACGCGGTGGCGGTTATGGTAGTGGATCGACAGGCCGAAGGCCTTGGCGCGGCGCGCGACGGCGGTGCCGATGCGGCCCATGCCGACGATGCCCAGGCGCTTGCCCCAGATGCGGTGGCCGAGCATCCAGGTCGGCGACCAGCCGGACCATTTGCCGTCGGCCTTGAGGATGGCCGCGCCCTCCGTCAGCCGGCGCGGCACCGCCAGCATCAGCGCCATCGTCATGTCGGCGGTGTCCTCGGTGAGGACGTTGGGCGTGTTGGTGACGGTGATGCCCTTCTCGGCCGCAGCCGCGACATCGATATTGTCGACGCCGTTGCCGTAATTGGCGATCAGCTTGAGATTGTCGCCGGCCTGCGCGATCAGCGCGGCGTCGATCTGGTCGGTGACGGTCGGCACGAGCACGGCGGCCTCGCGCACTGCCGCAACCAGCTCGGGCTGCGTCATCGCGTGGTCGTCGACGTTCAGCCTCGCATCGAACAGCTCACGCATGCGCGTCTCGACCTGGTCGGGCAGCTTGCGCGTGATGACGACGACAGGCTTCTTCCTCCCCGCCATGTTTTCCTCGAATCCGGGTCCTGTTGAGACCTCTTTAACCAAGAAAGGCGACACTTCGAAACGGTGCCGATCCGACCCAATGTCTAGCAACCCGGGTCGGCGATGACAAAGAAAAAGGACCGGCCCCGGACGGTTCCGCCCCGGCAGCTTCGCTCATGGGAATACACATGCATCGTCTCGTTTTGCTCCGCACGGCGCTGACGGCCCTCGCCCTCGGCACCACGATGATCGCGGCGCCCGCCGCCCCCAATGCCCAGAACCCCAATGTCGGGCCGAGCGGCCTGCCGCTGCCGCGCTTCGTCAGCCTCAAGGCCGACCGCGTGAACCTGCGGGTGGGCCCGGGCCTGAGCTACTCGGTGGAGTGGATGTACCTGAAGTCGGGCCTGCCGGTCGAGATCACGCAGGAGTTCGACAACTGGCGGCGCGTGCGCGATGCCGACGGTGCGGAGGGCTGGATCAACCAGTCGCTGCTTTCGGGCAAGCGCACCGGCATCGTGGCGCCGTGGCAGAAGGGCAAGGACGCCAAGATCGAGCTGCGCGCCGAGCCGGAGGAAGACGCGTCCGCCGTCGCCATCCTGGAGCCAGGGGTGATCGGCAAGATCGACATGTGCAACGGCAACTGGTGCCGCATGACCTTCAAGGGCCACACCGGCTGGGTCGACCAGCAGCTCGTCTGGGGCGCCTATCCCGGCGAGACGGTCGCGGAATAGGTCTTCTTCCGCTCCACAATCCGGATCAAAAGATCGGCGCGCGCCGCCTCAGCGGAGGCGCTTCGGCCTCAGCCTGACGACGACGTCGACATTGGCGATCTCCATGCCTTCCGGCGGTGCCGGCAGGTTGGCGACCGAGACCGGTCCACCCTCGATGTCCATCACCCGGTTCTCGCCCTCGACGAAGAAATGGTGGTGGTCGGAGGTGTTGGTGTCGAAATAGGTGCGGTTGCCCTCTAGCGCGAGGATACGCAGCAGACCTGCCCCGGTGAACTGGTGCAGCGCGTTGTAGACCGTGGCCAGCGACACGGCGACGCCGGAGGCGACGGCCTCCTCGTGCAGGTCCTCCGCCGACAGGTGCCTGTCGCCCTGGGCAAACAGCAGCTCTGCGAGCGCCACGCGCTGACGGGTCGGTCGAAGGCCCGCGGCACGGACGCGTTCCTCGATCGTGGCTTCCTGTCGGCTCGACGTCATGGCATCCCGGTTCAGGCCGTTGAACCTCCGGCAGCCCGCCAGGAAAGGCGCGAAGCGGAGAGTATTGCTTTTGCGAGATATATTCGTACGTGCCTGCCCGATCAATAGAGCCGGATTCGCCCGCCGGCAGCCGCGACCCGGCCGCATAAGGCCTTCGGCGGTGTTTCCACGGCCAAACAGACTGTGATAGGAAGCCGGGGCGAAAAATCAGGCAACCGCCACCGCTGACGCGAAAGGACCCAAATGGCGCAGGCGAAATCCAGCTACGACTACGAGGACCTGTTGGCGTGCGCCCGCGGCGAGCTTTTCGGGCCCGGCAACGCCCAGCTTCCCGCACCACCGATGCTGATGTTCGACCGGATCACCGAGATCAACGAGACGGGCGGCGAATTCGGCAAGGGCTGCGTGCGCGCGGATTTCGCGATCAAGCCGGACCTGTGGTTCTTCGCCTGCCATTTCATCGGCAATCCGGTGATGCCCGGCTGCCTGGGCCTCGACGCACTGTGGCAGATGACCGGCTTCTTCCTCGGCTGGCTCGGCGAGCCCGGCAAGGGCATGGCGCTGTCGACGGGCGAAGTGAAGTTCAAGGGAATGGTGACGCCGGACGTGAAAACGGTCGAATACGGCGTCGACTTCAAGCGCGTCATGCGCGGCCGGCTGGTGCTCGGCATCGCCGACGGCTGGGTCAAGGCCGACGGCGAGCAGATCTACAAGGCGACCGACCTCAAGGTCGGGCTCGCCAAGCAGGGCGAGAAGCCCTGAACGGGCGCTGCCCGGCAACGAACAAACAAAGCAGAACGCCAGCACGCAAGGGAGTGCGCCATGAGACGGGTTGTCGTCACCGGCATCGGAATCGTGTCCTCGATCGGCAACAGCATGAACGAGGTCCAGGCATCGCTGCACGACGCCAAGTCGGGCATCTCGCACTCCGACCAGTTCGCGGAGCACGGCTTCCGCTGCCAGGTCTGGGGCAATCCGGACCTCGACCCGACCGAGCTGGTTGACCGGCGCGCCATGCGCTTCCTCCACACCGGCGGCGCCTGGAACCACATCGCCATGGAGCAGGCGATCGCCGACGCCGGGCTGGAGCAGGACGACGTCACCAACGAGCGCACCGGCATCGTCATGGGCTCGGGCGGCCCGTCCACCAAGGCAATCGTGGAAGCCGCCGACATCACCCGCGAGAAGGGCAGCCCGAAGCGGATCGGCCCGTTCGCGGTGCCGAAGGCGATGTGCTCGACGGCCTCGGCGACGCTGGCGACCTGGTTCAAGATCCACGGCGTCAACTATTCGATCTCGTCGGCCTGCTCGACCTCGGCGCATTGCATCGGCAACGCCGCCGAGCTCATCCAGTGGGGCAAGCAGGACATGGTGTTCGCCGGCGGACACGAGGACCTCGACTGGACGATGTCGGACCTGTTCGACGCGATGGGCGCGATGTCGTCGAAGTTCAACGACCGGCCGGCGGTCGCCTCGCGCGCCTACGACGTCGATCGCGACGGCTTCGTCATCGCCGGCGGCGCGGGCGTTCTGGTCCTGGAAGAGCTGGAGCACGCCAAGGCCCGCGGCGCCAAGATCTACGCCGAGTTCGTCGGCTACGGCGCGACATCGGACGGCTACGACATGGTCGCGCCCTCCGGCGAGGGTGCGGTGCGCTGCATGAAGCAGGCGCTCGCCACCGTCGACGGCCCGATCGACTACATCAACTCCCACGGCACCTCGACGCCGGTCGGCGACCAGCGCGAGATGGCGGCGATCCGCGAGGTGTTCGGCGACAAGATCCCGCACATTTCCTCGACCAAGTCGCTGACCGGGCATTCGCTCGGCGCGGCCGGCGTTCAGGAATCGATCTATTCCATCCTGATGATGCAGGGTGGCTTCATCGCCGAGAGCGCCCATATCGAGAATCTCGATCCCGAGTTCGAGGGCATGCCGATCGTGCGCAAGCGCATCGACAACGCCAAGATCGACACGGTGCTTTCCAACTCGTTCGGGTTTGGCGGCACCAACGCCACGCTCGCCTTCCAGCGCTACGGGTGAGGGCTTCGTCATGGAAGGTCTGATGAAGGGCAAGCGCGGCCTCGTCATGGGCGTGGCCAACGACCATTCGATCGCCTGGGGCATCGCCCAGCGGCTGGCCGAGCACGGCGCCGAGCTCGCCTTCACCTACCAGGGTGACGCGTTCGGCCGCCGCGTGAAGCCGTTGGCCGAAAAGGTCGGCGCGAAGCTGGTGCTGCCCTGCGACGTCGAGGACGACGCCTCGGTGGACGCCGTGTTCGAGACGATGGAGAAGGAGTGGGGCGGGCTCGACTTCATCGTCCACGCCATCGGCTTTTCCGACCGAAACCAGCTGAAGGGGCTCTACGCCGACACCACGCGGGAGAATTTCGTCCGCACCATGGTGATCTCCTGCTACTCCTTCACCGACCTTGCCCGCCGCGCGGCGAAGCTGATGAAGGACGGCGGCACCATGGTCACCATGACCTATGCCGGCTCGGTGCGCGTGATGCCGAACTACAACGTCATGGGCGTGGCCAAGGCGGCGCTGGAGGCCAGCGTGCGCTATCTCGCCAACGATTACGGCCCGCAGGGAATCCGGGTCAACGCGATCTCGGCCGGTCCAGTGCGCACGCTCGCCGGCGCCGGCATCTCGGACGCACGCTACATGTTCGCCTTCCAGCAGCGCAATGCACCGCTGAGGCGCACCGTGGACATCGACGAGGTCGGCAAGTCCGCGCTCTATCTGCTTTCCGACCTCTCCTCGGGCGTCACGGGCGAGATCCACTACGTGGATTCCGGCTACCACATCGTCTCGATGCCGCGGCTCGACGAACTCAAGCGCATCGATCCCGAATAGGGCGTTCCTCGCGTCCGGATCGAGCCTCGGACGTCAGTTTGGGGCATGTTAGCACTAGTTAAAACGGTCCGCATGTCGGAAACCGTTTCTAAGGGGCTTTCGGCTATCCTTGCGTCAGATGAAGGATTCCGCATGGCCCGGACAAGCAATCCGAACAGAGGTCCAGTATTCAGGCTGATCACGATCGCGACCGCCGGTCTCGGCAGTTTCGTGCTCGGGATGTGGGGCCTTCACTACGGCTTCGGCGACCAGATAGCGGGCATGCCGGCCGGCCTTGCCAGCGCGATCATCGCCGGGCTGTGTGCGCTTGCGGCGGCCGGCGCCTCGCTGTCCTTCTTCGCGGGCGTGGACGAATCGGCCGACTACGTCTTCCGCGAGACCCAGATCGACAAGCTGACGAACCTGCACGCCCGCGATCGCCATGATCGGCAAGATCGCCGAAGCCGCGTCCGCCACGCTGCGCACGGGCAAGCCGGTCTTCCTCGTCGACATCGATATCGACCGCATCAAGCAGCTCAACGAGGCGATCGGCTACCAGCAGGGCGACGCGCTGATCCGCTCCTTCGCCAGGCGGCTCGAAAGGAAACTCCCCCAGGGAACCGCGCTCGGCCGCATCGGCGCCGGCGAATTCGCCGCGCTGATTCCCGACGACGGCACGG
The DNA here is from genome assembly GCA_963816435.1 of uncultured Alphaproteobacteria bacterium. Lineage (GTDB taxonomy): Bacteria > Pseudomonadota > Alphaproteobacteria > Rhizobiales > Rhizobiaceae > CAWFKS01. Next base: position 116,960 of record CAWFKS010000012.1, on the reverse strand, counting down.
ATCTGCCGCTCGACCGGATGGTCGAGGAGCTGATCGAGGACATGACCCGCCCCTACAGGCTGCCCACGCACATGCAGTCCGTGTCGATGTCGATCGGCATCGCCGCGATGCCGAAGGACGGGCACGACCCGGTGCAGCTGCTGCGCCGCGCCAACCTCGCGCTGCAGAACGCGCGCATCGGCGGCGCCAACAACTGGTCGGCCTTCCACGTCGACATGGGCAAGGTCGCCGACTATCGGCAGTGGGTCGAATCGGAGCTGAACAACGCCTTCGAGCGCGGCGACTTCGACCTGCACTACCAGCCGCAGATGGACCTGATGAAGGGCAAGGTGGTCGGCTACGAGGCGCTGATCCGCTGGCGCCATCCCGAGCGCGGCATGATCGCGCCGATGGAGTTCATCCCGATCGCCGAGGAAACCGGCATGATCGTGCCGATCGGCAAGTGGGTGCTGCGCAAGGCCTGCGAGGACGCCGGACATATCGACGAAGACTGCTTCGTCGCGGTCAACATCTCGCCCGTCCAGTTCATGGCCAAGGGCTTCGTGCAGCTCGTGCAGGAATCGATGGCCGAGACCGGGCTGGCGCCGCATCGGCTGGAGCTCGAGGTGACCGAGACGGCAATGATGCAGGACCGCGACCGCGCCGCGCGCATCCTACGCGAGCTGGCCGCGCTCGGCGTGTCGGTGGCCGTCGACGATTTCGGAACGGGCTATTCCAACCTCAGCTACCTGATCGACTTCCCGTTCCAGAAGCTGAAGATCGACAAGTCCTTCGTCGACCGGCTGGAGCGCGACGAGAACAGCGGGGCGGTGGTCTCCACCATCGTCGGCCTGTCGCGGGCGCTCGGCGTCCACACGATCGCCGAAGGCGTCGAGACGGAGAACCAGGCGACGCTGCTGCGCGCAGCCGGCTGCGAGGTGGTCCAGGGCTATTTCTACGGCCGCCCGGCGCCGCTCGTCATCAAGCCCGACTCGCTGCGCGAGAGCGAGAAGAAGGTCGCCAACCTGCACTGAGGCTGGCGGCCCGCCGCCTCAGCGCTCGCCCCACAGGACCTTGAAGCCGTTCTCGCGGGCCAGCGTGCCGTGCGCGGCGAAACCCGCCGCGAGCGTCACCTCGTAGGGCAATCCGGCATTGGCGACCATGATCAGCTGCCCGCGGCGCTCCAGCGCGTTGGCGGCCGCCCGTATCATGGCGCGTCCGATTTGCGGGTCGGCGGCGCGCCCGCGATGGAACGGCGGGTTCATGACGATCGCGTCGTAGCGGCGCTCGACCTTTTCGCTCGTCAGATCCGTCCAGAAGAAGCCCTTCTCCAGCGCCGGCCTCGTGTGAGCGAGGTTTAGCCGCGCCGCCTCGAGCGATGCGAAGTCCGCCTCGTAGAGGTCGAGCGCGGTGATCTTGTCGTTGTCGGCGACGCGCGCGGCCAGATAGCCCCAGCCGGCGCAGAAATCCGCGACGCGGCCGGAAAGATCGGCCGGCAGGTGGTCGGCGAGCAGTCTTCGAGCCGGCATCGACGTGATCGTGCGAGAACATGCCGGGCGCAGTGGCGTAGCGGCCTTCGAGCAGTCCTGCCGGCGGCTTTCCCGCCAGCCGCGCAATGGCCGGTCCGGCATCTTCGGGCCTTTCCAGCCAGAACACGAGCGCATGGTATTTGGCGGCCGAGCCGGCGACCGGCAGAAAGCCGGCGACCCGCTTGCGCAGACTGTCGGCGCCCTCGGTCTTCGTGCCGGCGACGAGCACGTGCGCTCCCGGCCTGGTTCTTGCCAGCGCCTCGGCGAGCATGGCCTCGTTCTCGCCGCGGTGCCTGCCGAGCAGCACGAGCGCCAGATCGTAGCCCTCGCCGTTCGGCGCGGCGGTGACGTTCAGGCCGTTTCGCTCGAGCGCCAGGAAATCCGGCCGAAACCCCTGAACGACATGAAGCTCGCCGGCAAAGTCGCGCGGCGGGCGAAACCCCTGCCTGGCGCCGAGCACCAGCGCGCGGGCGCCGGGAGACGGCATCTCGAGAATGCCGGCCTCGAACGGGTGGAAGAGGGTTCGCGTCGCGTCGTCGGGCATGGTGGGGAGCGCTTAGCGCAGTTCGGTCCGGCGGGGAATATCCCGCCCGTGCCGCACCAAGCGGGACACCGCCCGCCAACGAAAACGGGCGCGGCATTGCTGCCGCGCCCGCTCCGAAAAATGCGGATCGAAAAAGATCAGGCGTCGGCCTCTTCGGCGTTCTCCGACTTCTTCTCCCGGGCGATTTCCTTGCCGGTCTCCTGATCGACGACCTTCATCGACAGGCGGACCTTGCCGCGCTCGTCGAAGCCCATGAGCTTGACGTAGACCTTGTCGCCTTCCTTGACCACGTCGGTGGTCTTGGCGACGCGCTCGGGCGCCAGCTGGGAGATGTGAACCAGACCGTCCTTGGGACCGAAGAAGTTGACGAAGGCGCCGAAGTCGGCGGTCTTGACGACCGTGCCCTCGTAGATCTCGCCCACTTCCGGCTCGGCCGTCAGCGAGTGGATCCACTTCTTGGCGGCCTCGATCTCCTTGGCGTTGGAGGAGGCGATCTTGACCGTGCCGTCGTCCTCGATGTTGATCTTGGCGCCGGTCTTCTCGACGATCTCGCGGATCACCTTGCCGCCGGTGCCGATGACGTCGCGGATCTTGTCGGTCGGGATGTTCATGACCTCGATGCGCGGCGCGAACTCGCCGAGCTCGCCGCGGCTTTCCGCGAGCGCCTTCGACATCTCGCCGAGGATGTGGTCGCGACCGCCCTTGGCCTGGTCGAGGGCGACCTTCATGATCTCCTCGGTGATGCCGGCGATCTTGATGTCCATCTGCAGCGAGGTGACGCCGGCGTCGGTGCCCGCGACCTTGAAGTCCATGTCGCCGAGATGATCCTCGTCACCGAGGATGTCGGACAGCACGGCGAAGCGCTCGCCTTCCTTGATCAGGCCCATGGCGATGCCCGCGACCGGCTTGTTCAGCGGCACGCCGGCATCCATCAGCGCCAGCGAGGTGCCGCAGACGGTGGCCATCGAGGACGAACCGTTGGACTCGGTGATCTCGGAGACCACGCGCAGCGTGTAGGGGAACTGGTCCGGCCCGGGCAGCATCGGGTGGACGGCGCGCCAGGCGAGCTTGCCGTGGCCGATCTCGCGACGGCCGGGCGACCCCATGCGACCCGTTTCCCCGACCGAATAGGGCGGGAAATTGTAGTGCAGCATGAAGGTTTCCTTGTAGGTGCCGGTCAGGGCGTCGACGAACTGCTCGTCCTCGCCGGTGCCCAGCGTGGCGACGACCAGCGCCTGCGTCTCGCCGCGCGTGAACACGGCCGAGCCGTGGGTGCGCGGCAGCACGCCGACCTCGGCCACGATCGGACGGACCGTCTTGAGGTCACGTCCGTCGATGCGCGAGCCGGTGTCGAGGATGTTCCAGCGCACGATCTTGGCCTGGAGCTCCTTGAACACGGTGCCGACCTGCTCGGAGGACCATTTCGGCTCTTCCTCGCCCTGCGGCGCGAAGTGCTCCTTGACCTTGGCCTTGACCGCGTCGACGGCGGCGTAGCGCTCCTGCTTGTCGGTGATCTTGTAGGCGGCGCGCAGCTCGTTCTCGGTCAGGCCGAGCATCTCGGTCTCGAGCGCCGAGAGGTCGGACGGGTTGTGCTCGCGCGGGTCCTTGGCGGCGACCTCGGCCAGCTTGATGATCGCGTCGATCACCGGCTGGAAGCCCTTGTGGCCGAACATGACCGCGCCCAGCATGACTTCCTCGGTCAACTCCTGGGCCTCGGATTCGACCATCATCACGGCGTCCGACGTGCCGGCGACGACGAGGTCGAGCTTGGACTCGGGCATCGCGTCGACCTGCGGGTTGAGCACGTATTCGCCACCGATGTAGCCGACGCGAGCGCCGCCGATCGGGCCCATGAAGGGCACGCCCGAAAGCGTCAGCGCGGCGGAAACGGCGACCATCGCGACGATGTCGGGATCATTCTCCAGGTCGTGCTGCAGAACGGTGGCGATGACCTGCGTGTCGTTCTTGTAGCCGTCGGCGAAGAGCGGACGGATCGGCCGGTCGATGAGGCGCGAGGTCAGCGTCTCCTTCTCGGTCGGACGGCCTTCGCGCTTGAAGAAGCCGCCGGGGATCTTGCCGGCCGCGAAGGTCTTTTCCTGATAGTTGACGGTCAGCGGGAAGAAGTCGAAGCCCGGCTTCGGCTCCTTGGCCGAGACGACGGTGGCGAGCACGACGGTCTCGCCGTAGGTCGCGAGCACCGCGCCGTCGGCCTGGCGGGCGATCTTGCCGGTTTCCAGAGTGAGCGGACGGCCGCCCCACTCGATTTCCACTTTGTGGTGATTGAACATGTCTTGTCCTTCGTATGCGGGAAGCTGCGCGCCGCATCCACGCGGCGCGCCCTGACTTCCCCGGCTTCGTGTTGCGGACGAGGCCACGGGCAAGACGACGGGAGGCTTGGCGAAATGGGCGCGGCCGGCGCGCCTGCAAGCATCCTGCAATCCTGCCCCATGACCGGTCCATGGGAGCTCCGGGCACTGAACCTTTCAAATCCCGGAGCCGCGGGATGCGTCCCTTCGGACGGTCCCGATGCGCGAACGGCGGGTCTTGCGGACCCGCCGTCCAAACTCGTCAGCGGCGAATGCCGAGCTTGCCGATCAGCGTCTGATAGCGGCCTTCGTCCTTGCCCTTCAGATAGTCGAGCAGACGGCGGCGCTGCGACACCAGCTTCAGCAGACCACGCCGGGAATGGTTGTCCTTCTTGTGGTCCTTGAAATGCTCGGTCAGGTTCTTGATGCGCTCCGTGAGGATCGCCACCTGGACTTCCGGCGAACCGGTGTCGCCCGTGGCGGTGGCGAATTCGCCCATCAGTTCCTGCTTGCGCTCTGCGGTAATCGACATCGTGCTTTTCCTTTCGAATTTTGAGGAAATTGGGACGCCCACGGCCGGGATGTCGTCCAGCGGGGGCCAAAGATGCATGGCGCCTAGCGCGATGCTGCGGCGCATATAGTGCATCACGCAGCAAAATGCCAGCGGAATATCCTGCCGGGCTCTTGCCGGCGTAACCGCAGCCGGGCGGCTACAGCCATTTCTTGCGCCGGAAAATATAGAGCAGAACGACGACGACCAGCGCCATGACGCCGAGCGCCATCGGATAGCCGTAGGGCAGATGCAGCTCCGGCATGTTCCACGGCGAATCCTGGTCGAAGTTCATGCCCCACACGCCGACCAGGAAGCTCAGCGGGATGAAGATGGTCGAGATGATGGTGAGCACCCGCATCACCTCGTTGGTGCGGTTGGACAGGCTCGACAGGTAAAGGTCGAGCAGGCCCATCGCCAGCTCGCGATAGGTCTCGACGATGTCGATGAGCTGCATGGCGTGGTCGTAGGTGTCGCGCAGGAACTGCTCGACGTCGCGCGGGATGATGCCGAGCTCCTCGCGGGTCATCGCCGCCAGCATCTCGCGCGATGGCCACAACGCCCGCTTGACCACCAGCAGGTCGCGCTTCAACCGGTGAAGCTGCGGCACGTCCTTCGGGTCGGGATCGGTGGTGATCTTGTCCTCGAGATCCTCGAGCTGCTCGCCGATCCGCTCCAGCAACGGGTAGTAGGCGTCGAGGATGGTGTCGAGGATCGCGTAGACCAGATAGGCGGCGCCACGCGTGCGGATACGGCCGCCCGGCATGGCGAGGCGCTTGCGCACCGGCTCCAGGCAGTCGCCGGGCCGTTCCTGGAAGGTGACGACGTGGGTGTCGTTGAAGACCAGCGACACCTGTTCCTTCGAGGACACCGAGACGCCGTCGAACATGTGCACCACGATCAGCGGATGCTCGTCGTAGATGTCGACCTTCGGCCGCTGGTTGGTGTTGGTGATGTCTTCCAGCGCCAGCGGGTTCAGCCCCAGCAGCCGGCCGATTGCCGAGATCGTGTCGAGGTCGGCCAGCCCGACCACGTCGAGCCAGAGCCGCCGCCCATCGGCAAGCGCCTTTCGACCTCCTCCAAGCCCCGCCCCGGCAACTTCCTCGACGGTGTCGTCGCCGATCATGGTCAGCCGGATGGTTGTCGGCGAAGCCCTGTCGTCGCGAACCAGCGTGCCGGGCGGCGCGCCGACCGGCGCGCGCCTGTGCATGACGAATTTCGATTTCGGCTTCGGCTGTGAGGTCATTGCCGAAGCTTGGAGGCAAAATGCCCGTCCGGCAAGTGCAAACGGCCGACGGGCTGTCCGTTCTAGCCGCCGAAGACGCGCCTCGGCTTGAACATGCCGCCTTCGACAGCGCCGATCGCCACCAGCCGTCCGCGCAGCATGGCGCAGGCCTCGTCGGTCTCGACGGGAGCGTCGCGGCCGCGCGCAATGACCGCGTTGCCGAGCCGCAGCTTGCGAGCGGCGTCGTCGCCGACCTCCAGGCGCGGCAGGTCGGCGAGCGCGCTGCCGGTGTCGACCAGAAGCGCGTCGAGCGGAGCGTAGCGTTCCTTCATCGACGGCGCGCCGATGCCCTCCGGCTGCTTCCGGCGCCTCGCGCGGCGGTGCTGCGGCCTCGAGCTTTTCCAGCGTCACGAGGTCGTCCGGCGTGAACGGATAGACCTCGGTGCGGCGCAGGTCGCTGACGTGGCCGTAGCAGCCGAGATCGCGGCCGAAATCGCGGGCCAGCGAACGCACATAGGTGCCCTTGCCGCACTCGACCTCGAAAACGGCGTGGCCGGCGTCGGGCACGTCGACAATGTCGATGCGGCCGATTTCGACCTCGCGCGGCGGGATCTCGACCTTCTCGCCCTCGCGGGCGAGGTCGTAGGCGCGCTCGCCCTCGATCTTGATGGCCGAAAACAGCGGCGGCACCTGCATGATCAGGCCGGTGTAGTTCGGCAGCAGCGCCTCGATTTCCTCGCGCGTCGGCCGCTTGTCGGAGGTCTTCGTCGCCTTGCCCTCGAGATCGTCCGTCAGCCGCTCCTCGCCCCAGGCGACCGTGAAGCGATAGATCTTGGCGCCGTCCATGACGTAGGGCACGGTCTTTGTCGCCTCGCCGAGCGCGATCGGCAGCATGCCGGAGGCGAGCGGATCGAGCGTGCCGGCGTGGCCCGCCTTGTCGGCCTGGAACAGCCACTTGATCTTGGAGACGGCCTCGGTGGAGCCCATGCCGACGGGCTTGTCGAACACCACCCAGCCGGAGACCGGCCGGCCCTTTTTCTTCCTTCGGCTCATTCCTCGTTTCCGTCCTTCGTGTCCGCCGCGCATTGGTGCGGCGGGTGGGGTTTCTAGACACGACGCCTGCGGGTCGGCGCATGAAATTCCGGCGGCTTTCCTGCAATCCAGCGCAGGAAATGCACGACCCTGTCGTGCCGCCTCAACGCCTCGACATCGGTTCCGAAGCCGGCGAGCTCGGCGTTGGAGAAGTTGCGGTGCAGCGTGGCGTGGCAGATCGGGTGGACCGGCACGGTGTCGCGCCCGCCGCGGCTCTTCGGCACGGGATGGTGCCATTCCACACGGCGCCCCAGTTCGCGGGCACAGAGCCAGCAGGTCTCCAGCGGCTCCAGCCGGCGCGTCCCGAAGCCGGGCAGCTCCGCCCGCCCCTGCCTCATGCGCCCTCGTCGTCCTCCCCTTCGTCGAGATCGCGCGCCACTTCGGGCGAGCGCAGCAGTTCGTCGACGCGAGCCATGTTGTCGAAGCTGGTATCGAGCCGGAAGCGGAACTCCGGCATGTATTTCATCTGCCTGATCGCCGGCGACACGCGGCCGCGAATGAACCTGGCGTGATGGTTGAGCGCCTCGACCACGGCGCCGCCGTCGACATTGGCGAGCGGCGAGACGTAAGCCGTCGCCACCTTGAGGTCGGGCGACATGCGCACCTCCGACACCGAGAGCACGGCGGCCTCGACCAGATCGTCGCGCACCTCGCCGCGCTGGAACAGTTCCGACAGCGCGTGGCGGACCTGCTCGCCGACGCGAAGCTGGCGCTGGGAAGGGCCTGTATTCCTGGACATGGTTCAAACTTTCGAAATCGTGCTCAGCGGAATCGAACCGCCGGGCATGTCTCACGCATTGTGCAGCCGCACCGCGCACCGGCAATCCGCGTCGCCGGAGCTATATGGCCTCGGGGGCCTCGCCGGTCCGGCAATTCGCAGGTTTGCCTGCTTCGCCTGCCCGGGTCGGGCAGGCGATCGCCGGCGCTTTCCTACAGCGTGCGCGCGACTTCCTCGACGCGGAAGGCCTCGATGATGTCGCCGGCGCGGATGTCCTCGTAGTTCTCGAAGGCCATGCCGCATTCCTGGCCGGACGGCACTTCCGATACCTCGTCCTTGAAGCGCTTCAGCGTCTTCAGCTTGCCCTCGTGGATGACCACGTCGTCGCGGATCAGGCGCACGCCGGCACCACGCTCGACCTTGCCCTCCGTGACGCGGCAGCCCGCGACCTTGCCGACCTTGGTGATGTTGAACACCTCCAGGATCTCGGCGTTGCCGAGGAACGTCTCGCGACGCTCCGGCGACAGCAGGCCCGACATCGCCGCCTTCACGTCATCCACCAGGTTGTAGATGATGTTGTAGTAGCGGATCTCGATGCCTGCCTGTTCGGCCGCGGTGCGTGCCTGCTTGTTGGCGCGCACGTTGAAGCCGATGATCGCGGCGTTCGAGGTCTCCGCCAGCGACACGTCGGTCTCGGTGATACCGCCGGCGCCCGAATGGACGATGCGGGCGCGCACCTCGTCGGTGCCGAGCTTGTCGAGCGCGGCGATGATCGCCTCGATCGAGCCCTGCACGTCGCCCTTGATGACGAGCGGAAATTCCTTCACGCCCGAGGACTGGAGCTGGCTCATCATCTGCTCGAGCGAGCCACGCTGGCCGGCGTGCTTGGCAACCGCCTTCTCGCGCGCCAGGCGCTGGCGATACTCGGTGACCTCGCGGGCCCGGGCCTCGTTCTCGACCACGGCGAAGCGGTCACCGGCCTGCGGCGTGCCCTGAAGGCCGAGTATCTCCACCGGCGTCGCCGGCTCGGCTTCCTTGACCTGTTCGCCACGCTCGTTGACCAGCGCGCGCACGCGGCCCCACTCGTTGCCGGCGACGAGGATGTCGCCCGGCCTGAGCGTGCCGGCCTGCACGAGGACGGTGGCAACGGGGCCACGCCCCTTGTCGAGCCGCGCCTCGATGACCACGCCTTCGGCGGTGCGGTCGGGGTTGGCCTTGAGGTCGAGCAGTTCGGCCTGCAGCAGGATCGCCTCGAGCAGCTTGTCGAGATTGGTGTGCTTGGTCGCCGAGACCTCGACGTCCAGAACCTCGCCGCCCATCGATTCCACGAACACCTCGTGCTGGAGGAGTTCGGTGCGGACCTTCTGGGGGTTGGCGTCGGGCTTGTCGATCTTGTTGATCGCCACGATGATCGGCACGCCGGCCGCCTTGGCGTGATTGATGGACTCGATCGTCTGCGGCATGACGCTGTCGTCGGCCGCCACCACCAGAATGGCGATATCGGTCGCCTCGGCGCCGCGGGCGCGCATCGCCGTGAAGGCGGCGTGGCCCGGCGTGTCGATGAAGGTGATCTTCTGACCGTTCTTCTCGACCTGATAGGCGCCGATGTGCTGGGTGATGCCGCCGGCCTCGCCGGAGACGACGTTGGCCTCGCGGATGGCGTCGAGCAGCGACGTCTTGCCGTGATCGACGTGGCCCATGATGGTGACCACCGGCGCGCGCGGCTTCTGGTCCTCTGCCTTGTCCTCGATGTCGAACAGTCCTTCCTCGACGTCGGATTCGGAAACGCGGCGCACCGTGTGACCGAACTCGGAAGCGACCAGCTCGGCCGTGTCGGCATCGATGACGTCGCCCGGCTTGAGGATCTGGCCTTCCTTCATGAAATACTTGACCACGTCGACGGCACGCTCGGCCATGCGGTTGGCGAGTTCCTGGACGGTGATCGTCTCGGGCAGCACGACCTCGCGCGAAATCTTCTCGCGCGGCTCCTGATGCATCGAGCGCTTGAACTTCTCCTGGCGGCGACGCATCGACGATAGCGAGCGGCCGCGCGACTCGTCGCCCGACAGCGCCTTGTTCAGCGTCAGCTTGCCGCGGCGGCGATCTTCCTCGCCCTTCGGCTTGACCGGCTTCGGCGCAACAACCTCCGGACGCGGGGCACCGCGCTTGGCGCTCGGCCTGGCACGCCCTTCCTCGTCTTCGTCGACGGCCGGGCGCCTCGGCGGCCGGCGAGCGGCGGCGGGCTTCCTCCTCGGAGCGGCGGCGCGCCTCGGCCTCGGCGGCGAGGCGGGCTTCCTCCTCGGCCTGACGGCGGGCGGATTCCTCGCGCTCGAGACGGCGGCGCTCGTCTTCCTCGGCGCGGCGCTTGGCGTCCTCGGCGGCACGCTTGCGCTCCTCGACCTCCCGCACCTTGGAACCTTCGAGCGCGCGGCGGCGGGCCTCCATCTCCTCGTTGGAGAGATCGTTGAGCACCATGCCGGAAGCCGACGAGCGCTGCTCGGGCTGCGGCCGAGGCGCGGGGGCCGGCGTCGCAGCAGCGGCGGGGGCTGCCGGCGCGGCGGGCTGCTGCTTCGGCTTGAACAGCTGCGCGGCCTGGTCCTGACGCTCGTCGGGGCGCTGGAACTTGCGCTTCTTGGTCTCGACGACGACAGACTTGGTGCGCCCGTGCGAAAAGTTCTGGCGCACCGTGCCCTGCTCCATGCCGGGCCGCTTCAGCGTCAGGGTCTTCTTCGTGCTGACGCTCAGCGTCTTGTCGTCACCTGTCTTCGTATCACTCATTCCGTATCCTCTGCGGCCTCGCGTTCGGGAACGGCCGCAACCGTGTTCCGGTCATCCGGGGAACCGCCCCGGTAGCGGTCGAGCGCGTCCATGCGCCTCAGCGCTCCCCTGGCCGCGTCTCCTTGGATCAGGGCAGCATGTATCACATTTGTGGCCCCCAATGCCAAACCCAATTCGGCCTGCGAAAAGAGTTTGTAGGCGGGGATGTCCGGGCCGTCGGCAAAGACCACGGCCCGGCGTGCCTGGGCAAGCTTGCGGATGCCGTCGGGCGCCGCCTCGTAGGCATGCAGCACGGCCGTCGCCTTGCCGGAGCGCACCGCGCTTTCGACCTTGGCGGCACCGAGCACGGCCGCGCCCGCCTTGCGCGCCAGCCCCAGCGCGCCGAGGGCGGCGGTGACCAGAAGCCGGTCCACCATCTGCCCGAGTTCGGGCGAGACGGTCACCTCCGCCTTGAGGGCGCGGGCGAAGAGCTTCTTCTTCACCGCGCGGTCGACATGGGTGCGATCGGCGGTGACCCAGCAGCCGCGGCCGGGCAGGTTGCGCTTGATGTCGGGAACGACCGAGCCGTCAGGCCCCGCGACGAAGCGCAGCAGGCCTTCCGGCTCGCCGCGCTGGCGCGTCACTATACATGTGCGGTCGTTCATCTCGTCGTTCAAGAGCGATCCTGCTTTCGGGCGCGGGTGACACGATCAGGCCTCGGCCGTTTCCACGGCCTCGCCTTCCTCGGCTTCCTCGTCGCCGGCGAGGTCTTCCTCGGTAATCCAGCCGACGTTGAGGCGTGCCGCCATCACCATCTGCTCGGCCTCGGCGCGGCTGATGCCGAAGTCGTCGAGCACGCCGGGGAAGAACTTGGTCTCGCCGTCCTTGCGTTCCTTCCAGCCGACGAGGTCGTCGATGGCGTAGCCGGCGAAGTCCTCGACGGTCTTCACGCCGTCCTCGCCCAGCTTGACCATCATGGCGGTGGTGATGCCGGGAATCTGGCGCAGCTCGTCCTCGACGCCGAGTTCCTTGCGGCGGGCGTCGTGCTCGGCCTCGATGCGCTCCAGATATTCGCGGGCGCGGGCCTGGATCTCGCCTGCGGTGTCCTCGTCGAAGCCGTCGATGGACGAGATCTCGTCCTCGTCGACATAGGCCACTTCCTCGACGCTGGTGAAGCCTTCGGAGGCCAGCACCTGGCCGACCATCTCGTCGACGTTGAGGGCTTCCATGAACAGGTTGGAGCGCTCGACGAACTCCTTCTGGCGGCGCTGCGACTCTTCCTCCTCGGTGAGGATGTCGATGTCCCAGCCGGTGAGCTGGGAAGCCAGGCGGACGTTCTGGCCGCGGCGGCCGATGGCCAGCGACAGCTGATCGTCAGGCACCACCACCTCGATGCGCTCGGCATCCTCGTCGAGCACGACCTTGGCACTTCGGCCGGCTGCAGCGCGTTGACGATGAAGGAAGCCGCGTTCTCGTTCCAGGGGATGATGTCGATCTTCTCGCCCTGCAGTTCGCCGACGACCGCCTGGACGCGGGAGCCGCGCATGCCGACGCAGGCGCCGACGGGGTCGATCGAGGAATCGCGCGAGATCACCGCGATCTTGGCGCGGCTGCCCGGATCGCGGGCGACCGAACGTATCTCGATGATGCCGTCGTAGATCTCCGGCACTTCCATGGTGAAGAGCTTCGCCATGAACTGCGGATGGGTGCGCGACAGGAAAATCTGCGGGCCGCGCTGCTCGCGGCGCACGTCGTAGACATAGGCGCGAACGCGGTCGCCATATTTGTAGGTCTCGCGCGGAATCAGTTCGTCGCGGCGGATGATCGCCTCGCCGCGGCCGAGATCGACGATGACGTTGCCGTATTCGACGCGCTTGACCGTGCCGTTGACGATCTCGCCGATGCGGTCCTTGTATTCGTCGTACTGGCGGTCGCGCTCGGCCTCGCGCACCTTCTGCACGATCACCTGCTTGGCCGACTGGGCGGCGATGCGGCCGAAGTCCATCGGCGGAAGCTGCTCGGCGATGAAGTCGCCGGGCTGGGCGTCGGGATTGCGCTGGCGCGCGTCCTCGATCGAGATCTCGCGCGCGCTTTCCTCGACGTTCTCGACCACCTCGAGCAGGCGCTGCAGCTTCATCTCGCCGGTCTGCGGGTTGATGTCGGCGCGGATGTTGGTCTCCTGGCCGTAGCGCGAGCGCGCCGCCTTCTGGATGGCGTCGGCCATCGCGTCGATGACGATCGTCTTGTCGATCGACTTCTCGCGCGCGACCGCATCCGCGATCTGCAGGAGCTCCAGCCTGTTAGCACTGACTGCCATGTCTATCTCCCTTGGGATGAATGCGGGCCGGCCGGCTCACGCAATCATGTATCTTCCTGTTCATCGCCGTCGCCGGCGTCGTCGTCCACGCCGTCACCGGCGTCGTCATCATTGTCTGCACGAAGCCCGCGCCTGGCTTCCTGACGCAGCTTCTTGTCCTTCGCCAGCGCATCGCGCACCAGATCGTCGGTCAGAACCAGCCGCGCCTCGTCCAGCGCCTCGAATGGCAATCTCGACGCGCGGCTCGTCGCCATAGCTGGCAGCATCGCGGTCGATCGTCACGCCGTCGGCGTCGACTTCGGCGATACGGCCGCGGAAGCGCTTGCGCCCTTCGACCATGATCGAGGTCTCGATCTTGGCGAGATGTCCGCGCGCGGCCTCGAAATCGGAGCGGCGCACCAGCGGCCGGTCGATGCCGGGCGAGGAGACCTCGAGATTGTAGGCCTTGTCGATCGGGTCCTCGACATCGAGCACCGGCGACAGCGCGCGGCTCACCTCCTCGCAGTCCTCGACGGTCATCGAGCCGTCCGGGCGCTCGGCCATGATCTGCAGCGTCAGCCCGTTCTGGCCGGACAGCCGCACGCGGACCAGCCGGTAGCCGATGCCGTCCAGCACCGGCGCGACGATCGCGGCGATGCGCGCGTCGATACCCGTTTCGCGAATGATGCGGTCGTCCTCGCCTTCTTCTCCGGCCAAGCGCGGCTCCCTTTGCGTGGTGCTTTCGTGCTTCGAGGCATGGCCCAGTTAACAAAAAAGAGCGGGACCGGGGGGACCCACTCTTCGTCATACCGACCAAGAATTTCCCCGCATATAGCCATTGCCCGGCACCATTGCAATATCGACGCCGGCAAAAGCGCCGGGCGATGGCCGCGGCGCGCGGCCCATGCGCGCCACGCATGGCAGCGATGCAAGCATAGAGCTGCCGCTTTTTGCGGCAATCACCTATCTGGCGGGCAATCATTACTGTTTTTTGGAGCATTACCATGGCCCGCGAAGCGAAGCGTGGTGTTTTCGGCGAAGTTTTCTCGGTGATCGGCGACGCCTATATGGCCGCCGCGACGATGTCGCCGCGTCCGGCCGAGGCCCACATGGCGCGTCGGCGCCAGCGCACCGGCTGGCGCAACTGGTTCGCACGCTGACGGCCGACAGCCGGTCGCGGGCGTAGTTCGCCCGGCGCGGCAACAATTCCAGCTTCCGACAACCTGTTGCCGGTGGAGCGCCGCTCCACCGGTGCGCAGCCTATCGAATTTCGACGATCCGCTCACCCGCGGCGAACGACTGCTCGATTTCAACGAGCAGAGGGGCAAGCACGGCCCACAAGCGGCGCGTCGTCATGTTGCCTGACCGGATCCACAGGAACTGTGTCTTCAATATCCCGCGCGCGGACAGATCGACGAAATCCTCATCCTTGCTGACGAGGATCGCGGCGAGTTCGTCCGCCTTGATAGCGACCTCGAGATCGCCGGCATCGGCGGGCAGAACGTCGAACAGGTGAAACGCCTCGTGGCCGCCCTCCGACAGCCTGGCGGCGAGGCCGGGCGGCAGTTGCGCGTCGAGCAGCAGCCGCATGTCAGGCCGCGACGAGGACCCGGTGGTCGACGACGCCGGCCGCATAGCGCAATGCCGCAGTGACGTCCGCCTCCGTCAGGTAAGGAAAGTCGGCCACCAGTTCCCCGACGGTTTCGCCTTCGGCCATGGCGGCAACGATATCGCTGACCCGGATGCGCGTGCCGCGAATATGCGGCCGCCCTCCGCAGATCGCGGGATCGAATGCGATCCTCGACGACACGATGTCGCGCGGCATCGTTCCGCGCCGCTCCGAAAGGTAGGCGACCGGGACCGAAACCCGCCAACGTGAGTTCGGGGTCTTTCCATGTGCGGCAGCGAAGCGGGCGAAGGCCTCGGACAGTTCACGGCCAAGGGCGGTGTCCGGCGAGACCGGCTCGAACCACTTGCGAAGAGCCGGTTCCGTCTCCCTGCCGTCGCTGCGGCTGTAGGCAGCAAGGTAGGAGCGCGCATCGGCATCCGCGTAGCCGATGAACTTGGACGGGCCGAACAGCCATTCCCCGGATTCCGCCTTGATGGCGTACCACGCAGGATGCTGCTTGATGCGCGCGGCCAGCTGCGCGTGCCCATCCAAAGCCGCCTGGTACGTCTGGATGTTGGCGGCAGCTTCCTCGTAACTTGCGACGACCCGTGCCATCTCGCTTCTCCGATCCGTCAGGGTACCGGACTATAGGCAAAATTACATCCGAAGTAAATTGGTGTAGTTTTAGCGCGTGGCGACCCCCTCAGCGGCGGACGAAGGTAAGGTAGGCGGGGGTGCGACCCTCGCGCATGGCCTTGGCCTCGTAGCGCGTGCCGGGCCAATCCTCATACGGTTTTCGCCAGTCATCGGCCGAGAACGCCTGCCATTCGAAGTCGGAATGGGCGCGGCAGTGCAACAGCGTCCAGTCGACATAGGTGTCGATGTCGGAGGCAAAGCGGAATCTTGCCGCCAGGCTTCAGAACGCGGGCGAACCGGTCGAGATTGGAGGCTCCGACGAAGCGGCGCTTCCAGTGCTTCTTCTTCGGCCAGGGGTCCGGGTAGAGAAGATCGATGCCCGAGAGCGAAGCCGCTGGCAGCCAGTCGAGCAGCCGCGTGGCGTCGTCGTCGTAAAGGCGCAGGTTGTCGCGGGGCGCGGCATCGAGTGCGGCGACCAGCTTGGCCATGCCGTTGACGAAGGGCTCGACGCCGATGAAGCCGGTGTCTGGCAGGCGCGCGGCCTCGTGCAGGAGATGCTCGCCGCCGCCGAAGCCGATCTCGAGGCGCACCTCGTCGACGGGCGCATCGAAGAGCGTGCGCAGGTCGGCGGGTGCGGGCTGTTCCAGATCGAGCAGATAAAGCGGCAGCGCCTTTTCCAGCGCTGCGGCCTGGTTCGGTCTCAGGCTCTTGCCGCGCCGGCGGCCGAAAAAGGCTTCGCTGGCGCGGCTTGGACGTTCCTGGGACATCACATCGCGGAAGCCTGGATCAGGCCGCCTTGGCTTCGGACTTCTCGCCGGCCACGGCTTCCTTCAGCGCCTTGGCAAGGTCGGTGCGCTCCCACGAAAAGGAGCCGTCGCGCCCGCCCTTGCGACCGAAATGACCGTAGGCCGCGGTCTTGGCGTAGATCGGACGGTTGAGGTCGAGGGCGCGGCGAATGCCGCTCGGCGACAGGTCCATGACCTTGCGGATGGCCTTTTCGATCTGCTCCTCGGTGACGCCGTTCTTGCCGGTGCCGTGGAGGTCGACATAGATCGACAGCGGCTGCGCCACGCCGATGGCGTAGGACAGCTGGATCGTGCAGCGGTCGGCGAGCTTGGCGGCCACGACGTTCTTTGCGAGGTAGCGCGCGGCGTAGGCGGCCGAGCGGTCGACCTTGGTCGTGTCCTTGCCCGAGAACGCGCCGCCGCCATGCGGAGCCGCGCCGCCATAGGTGTCGACGATGATCTTGCGGCCGGTCAGGCCGGCGTCGCCGTCGGGACCGCCGATGACGAACTTGCCGGTCGGGTTGATGTACCAGGTGCAGTCGGGCGCGATGCGGATGTCGGACAGCGCCTCGCGGATATAGGGCTCGACGACCTCGCGGACCTTCTTGTTGCTCCAGCTCGGATCGACGTGCTGGGTCGACAGGACGATCTGCGTGACCTCGGCCGGCATGCCGTCCTCGTAGCGCACCGTCACCTGGCTCTTGGCATCCGGGCCGAGCCTGGAGGCCTCGCCCTCGTTCTTGCGGCGTGCGTCGGCCAGCCCCTGCAGGATGCGGTGCGAGTAGTAGATCGGCGCCGGCATCAGGTCGGCGGTCTCGCGGCAGGCATAGCCGAACATGATGCCCTGGTCGCCTGCCCCTTCCTCGCCCTGACGGTCGGAGGCGTTGTCGACGCCCTGGCCGATGTCAGGCGACTGGCCGTGCAGGAGCACGTCGATCTTGGCGGTCTTCCAGTGGAAGCCGTCCTGTTCGTAGCCGATGTCACGGATCGCCCTGCGCGCGGCGGAACGGAACTTGGAAGGGTTGACGAGCGGCTTGCCGTGCGCGTCGAGCAGCACGTTGCCTTCCTTGTCCTTCTTGAGCAGCGTGTGCGGCACGCGCACCTCGCCGGCGATCACCACCCTGTTGGTCGTGGCCAGCGTCTCGCAGGCTACGCGGACCTTCCACGGATCGGAGACGGCGACGTCGGCGTAGCGCTTGGCGTCTTCGGGCGTAACCTTGCGGGTCTCGCGGTAGACGAGATCGACGATCTCGTCGGAAATGCGGTCGCACACCTTGTCCGGGTGTCCTTCCGAAACGGATTCGCTGGTGAAGAGATAGTTCTGTCGTGACACGGGTATGCACCCCCTTGAAAGCAAAAAAAGGGCGGCCTCGGGCCGCCCAGGCGTCAATCTGTTAGCGAAGCGGCCTCCTTCGCGTCAAGCGCCAAATCGGGAGATGCACTGCGCTGCACCCGCCGCCGACGCGTTCCGGCGCATCGACGGCGCGCCTCGCCGAAGCCGCTCACTCCTCGGGCGAGGAAAGCGTCTTGACCAGTTCGATGATCTTCCTGCGCACCTTGGGATCGGAGATTTTCACGAAGGCGCGGTTCAGCTGCAAACCCTCGCTGCTGCTGAGGAAATCGACGACGTAGCTGGCGCCTCCCTCCTCGGAGAGCCCTTCGCCTGCGCCGCCCTGCCCCGGCGCGTCCTCGAAGAAGAAGGACACGGGAACATTGAGAATGGAAGAGATCGCCTGGAGGCGGCTGGCACCGACGCGATTGGTGCCCTTTTCATATTTCTGGATCTGTTGAAAAGTGATGCCGAGCTGCTCGCCGAGCTTCTCCTGGCTCACCCCGAGCATGTTGCGGCGCAACCTTATCCTGCTACCGACATGGACGTCGATCGGATTGGGCTTCTTCTTGTTTTCCATTTTTCCTGCCTACGACCGGCCCGCCGAACGCCCGATTTTACGGATTAATTCGGGCAGACCTGGGACTCGACCGCCCTCGCACCCCGGAAGTCGGCGCAATATGATTTGCTAATATACACCTGTCAATTCCGCCTTCGCAGTTGCGCAAACGCGGGCATTATCGCGGCGACTACAAGCACCAAAACCAGCATCCAGCCGGTGAGGCTGACGGCGGCGTAGGAGCGCGCCGGGGCGCGGGCCAGCGGCACGCGCGCGTCGAGCACGCCGACCCCGTCGAGCGTCAGCGCATCGACGACGCGGCCATAAGGATCGACCACCGCCGAGATGCCGTTGTTGGCGGCGCGCAGCAAGCGGCCGTCCCGCCTCCACGGCACGCACCTGCGCCTGCCGGAAATGCTGGAAAGGTCCGGGCGTGTCGCCATACCAGGCGTCGTTGGTGACGTTGACGATCAGGTCGGCGTCGCCGGCGTGCGGCAGCACGAGGCCCGGAAAGATGATCTCGTAGCAAATGAAGGGAAGCGCGGTGACGCCCGGCGCCACCTGGATCGGATGGCGGTCGGTGCCGGCGGAGAACTCGCCCGGCAGCGTGACGAGCTTGGTGATGCCGATGCGCGAAAGCAAGCTCGCGAAGGGAACGTATTCGCCGAGCGGCACGAGATGGGTCTTGTCGCCGGCGTCGTAGATCACGCCTGCGTCGTTGACGGCCACTACCGAATTGTAGAACCGGGTGGCGGGATCGTTCGGGTCGTCGCCCTCCATGCGCACCGCGCCGGCGAGCAGCACCTGATCCTTGCCGAGCAGCTTGCCCAGTGCGGCGAGCCCGTCCGGCCGCTGGTTGAACAGGAACGGCACCGAGGTTTCCGGCCAGACGATGAGTTGCGGCCTGGCATCGGCGGTTTCCTGCTTGTCGCCCGGCGGATGGAAGGGGCGTCCCGACATTTCGAGATAGGTCTGGAAGATGGCGTCGCGCCTGTCGCGCGACCATTTCTCGCCCTGGTCGACGGAAGGCTGCACGAGCCGCACGTCCAGCGTCGGGGCGGCGGAGAGATCGGCGCCGGCGAGCCTGAAATAGCCGAAGCCGACATTGGCCGCGGCCAGCACCACCGCCAGCGCCAGCCCGACCTTGACGTGCCGGTCCGACCCGAGCAGCGCCGGCGCGGCGAACAGGAACACGGCGAGCGCGTTCATGCCGGTCATGCCGATCAGCCAGTCCGTCTGCATCAAGAGCGGCGTCGGCATGATCGCGTAGCCGATGGCGTTCCACGGAAAGCCGGAAAGGACGAAGCTGCGGAGCCATTCGGCCACGGCGAAGGCAGCCGCCAATGCGGCGATGCGGCCGATGCCCTCGCTCCAGGCGAGCCGCGCCAGCGCGGTGGCAAAGCCATAGAACAGCGCCATCAGCGCCGGAAGCAAGATCAGCGGGGCGGGCAGCGCCCAGCCATATTGCGAGAGATCGACGAACATGGCGTCGGCGATCCACCACAGCCCGCACAGGAAATAGCCGAAGCCGAACCAGAAGCCGGTCCAGAACGCCGGCATCAGGCGCCCGAGGAAACGCTTGCCCGGGTCGGCGGTGGCGCCGTCGAGCAGCCACACCAGCACCGGGAAGGACACCAGGCAGACGGCGAAGAAGTCGTATGGCGCCTGCGCAAACGCGGCGATGGCGCCGGCCAGCAGCGCCACGAGGTAGCGCTTCCAGCCCCACAGCAGGATGAAGTGTCCCGCCACGCCTTCAAGCAACGGGCCGCCGCGCACGGCGGGCGCTGGTGCTTCGTCCGGGGACAGTCTCGGTGCTTGGGCAGACAGGCTGGGCATCGGGCCGTCCTGTGGAATCAGCAACGTAATAGCAGGCTGCGCGCGCCGAACCAATCGCGGCAATGCCGCAGCGCCGTTCGCCACCTCGCGAGCAGCACTACGACCGTGGCGAACAGGCAGATCATCGTCGGGCTAATGACAGCGCGGCACCGAAGGCGGGCCGCCGCCAATGACCTTCCCGGGGCATTCGGCTATTGCGGCTGGGCCTTCGCCGCCGTCCTGCGCCGGCGTTCCGCCGTGCGGCCCTGCACGATGCGCACGCGCTTGATGCGGCGCGGGTCGGCGTCGAGCACGTGGAACTCGAAGCCGGGAATGGCCTGCACGACTTCGCCGCGCGCCGGCACCCGGCCCAGCGTGTTGAAGATCATGCCGCCGATCGTGTCGACATCCTCGAGGTGCTCGCCGGGCTTGAAGGCGGAGCCGATCATTTCGGCCACATCCACGATCTCGGCCTTGCCGTCGACCAGGAAGACGCCGTCGCCGGCCTTGGCCATCAGCGCCTCTTCCTCGTCGTGTTCGTCCTCGATGTCGCCGACCACCATCTCGACAATGTCCTCGAGCGAGGCGAGGCCGTCGGTGCCGCCATATTCGTCGATGACCAGCGCCATCTGGATGCGGGCGGCCTGCATGCGGGCCATCAGGTCGGAGGCGAGCATGGAGGGCGGCACGAAGAGCAGCGGGCGCACGAGGTTCAATTCGCCGATCGTCTTGCCGAGTTCGACCTTGCCGAGGTCGAGCTCGCCGCCGGCGGCGGTCTGAGGCGCCTGCTGCGCGGCGGCGGCATCGGCCTGTTTCTTCGAGGGCCTGCGCTTCTTCTGCCTGGCAATGCGCGTGATCTGGGCGACGACGTCGCGGATGTGGACCATGCCGCGCGGGTCGTCGAGCGTCTCGGAATAGACCGGCATGCGCGAGTGGCCGGACTGCTCGAAGGTGACCAGCAGGTCGCCGAGCGTGGTGGTGATGTCGACCGCTTCGACGTCGGCACGCGGAATCATGACGTCCTCGACGCGCACCTCGCGCAGCCTGAGGATGTTCTTGAGCATCGCGCGCTCGGCGGGCGAGAAATCCTCTTCGCCGTAGGTCGGTGGTCTCGGCGAGCGCGTCGGTCAGATCGTCGCGCAGCGAGGAGCCGTTGCGATGCCTGAACAGCCCGGCAACCCGCGACAGAAGCGGTGGCCGGGCGGAGGTAGATTGACTGTCCGGTTCGGAATTTTCGGCCGGCTTTCCGGCATCGTCGCCGGCGGGAGCGTCGGCGACGGGGATAGTGCGGTCGTTCATCGGTCCTGCAATCGATTGCAACATGTCACTTAGGAATACGGATCGGGAATCTCAAGCCTGGCGAGGGCGCGCCTCTCGGCGCCTTCCATCTCATCGGCTTCGGCGGCCGTCTCATGGTCGTATCCTAGCAGATGCAGAAGGCCATGCACCACCAGATGCGCCAGATGGTGGTCGAAGGGTTTCTTCTCCGCCTCCGCCTCGCGCGCCAGCGTCTCGCGCGCCAGCACGATATCGCCCAGCATCGGCGGCAGCGCGTCGCCCGGCCGAACCGCGAAGGCCGGGAAGGAGAGCACGTTGGTCGGCTTATCCTTGCCGCGCCATTCGGCGTTGAGGCGACTGATGTGCGTCGTCGTCGGTGAACAGCAGGCTAAGCTCGGTCTCGGCATCCTCGCCGACGCCGAGTTCGGCGAAGGCGGCCTCGACGGCGCGCCCGGCGACTTGCCGAAGCTCTTCCTCCGGCGGCCATCCCCCGGCCTCGACCGTCATATCGATGTCGATCATGGCGACCACGGACCCATGCGCAGGCGCCCGGTCACTCCCGGCCGGAGCCGCGCGGCCCGCGTTCCTGCCGATCGTAGGCGGCGACGATCTCGGCCACCAGCGGATGGCGCACGACGTCCGTCTCGTCGAAGCGAACGGTGACGATGCCGGGCACCCCGTCGAGCACGCGCAGCGCCTGGATGAGGCCCGACGTCGTGTTCGGCGGCAGGTCGATCTGGCTGGGGTCGCCGGTGACGATCATGCGCCCGTGCTCGCCGAGGCGGGTCAGGAACATCTTCATCTGCATCGGCGTGGTGTTCTGCGCCTCGTCGAGAATGACCACGGCGTTCTTCAGCGTGCGCCCGCGCATGAAGGCCAGCGGCGCGATCTCGATGACGTCGGCCGCCAGGGCCCGTTCGACCTTCTCGGGCGGGATCATGTCGTAGAGCGCGTCGTAGAGCGGCCTCAGATACGGATCGACCTTCTCCTTGAGGTCGCCCGGCAGGAAGCCGAGACGCTCGCCGGCCTCAACGGCCGGGCGCGACAGCACGATGCGCTCGACGACCCCACGCTCGAGAAGCATGGCGGCGTGGGCTACTGCGAGATAGGTCTTGCCGGTGCCGGCCGGGCCGATGCCGAAGACGAGTTCGGAGCGGTCCAGCGCGCGCATGTAGGCGTCCTGGTTGGCGGAGCGCGCATAGATCGTGCGCTTGCGCGTCGAGATCTGCGCGGCCGCCATGCGGCCCTTGGTCTCCAGCGTCGGCAGCGGCAGCTGGTCGTCGGCAGCGATCGCCATGCGCACGGCGCCATCCACGTCGGACGGCGCGACGTCGGCGCCGCCCTGCAGCCGCTCGTAGAGCTGGTCCAGCGCGCGGCGCGCCTGTTCGGCGGCCACCGGGTCGCCCTTGATCGAGAGCTGGTTGCCGCGCGAACGGATGTCGACGCCGAGCTTCTGCTCGATGCGGGCGAGGTTCTCGTCGAACTGGCCGTAAAGCGCGCTGGCGTGCTTGTTGTTGTCGAAGGTCAGAACGATGTGCGCCATGTCAGAAGCCCCGGTGGGGCGATGCTGCAGTTCGGTCGTGGCGCTCAAACGTCTCTCCTCATCGCTGCGGCTTCGGTCCCGTTGCTAGGCGGCCTCGGCAAACAGGCTGTTTGCTCCGGCATGCGTGATTCGAACCCTTACAATGTCGCCGATTCGACCGGCCTTTTCATCAACAATCACCGGCTGGAGCCATGGAGAGCGTCCGACCTTCTGTCCCGGCTGCCGCCCCGGCTTCTCGACCAGCAGATCGATCTCCCTGCCGACGAGGCTGGCGGCAAAACCGGCCTGCTGCTCCGAAAGCAGCGCCTGCAGTCGCTGCAGGCGATCGTTCTTCTCCGCCTCCGGCACCTGAGAACCGCTTTCGGCCGCCGGTGTTCCCGGCCTCGGCGAGTATTTGAAGGAGAACGCCTGGGCGTATCCCACCTCACGCACGATCCGCATCGTCTCGGCGAAATCCTCTTCGGTCTCGCCGGGGAAGCCGACGATGAAGTCTCCCGACATGGCGATGTCCGGCCGGGCGGCGCGAATGCGCTCGATCAGGCGCAGATAATCGGCGGCCGTGTGGCGCCGGTTCATCGCCTTCAGGATCCTGTCCGAGCCAGCCTGCACCGGCAGGTGGAGGTAGGGCATCAGCTTTTCAAGATCGCGGTGGGCGGCGATCAGCGCATCGTCCATGTCGCGCGGGTGGCTGGTCGTGTAGCGCAGCCGGTCGAGGCCGGGGATCTCGGCAAGCCGGTAGAGCAGTTCGCCGAAGCCCCACTCGCGCGAACCATTTCCCCTGGCGGGCCCCTCGCCATGCCAGGCGTTGACGTTCTGGCCGAGAAGCGTGACCTCGCGCACGCCGCTTTCGGCGAGCCGCTCTGCTTCCGCGACGATGCGATCGACCGGGCGCGAAACCTCGGAGCCGCGCGTATAGGGCACGACGCAGAAGGTGCAGAACTTGTCGCAGCCTTCCTGCACGGTCAGGAAAGCGGTAACGCCGCGGCCCGCCACCGCCGCTTTGCGCGGCGCCGGCAGGTGGTCGAACTTGTCCTCCAGCGCGTAGTCGGTCTCAACGACCCGCGCACCGGCGCGGGCGCGACGCACCACCTCGGGCAGGCGGTGATAGGTCTGCGGGCCGATCACCAGGTCGACGGCCGGGGCGCGGCGGATGATCTCCTCGCCCTCGGCCTGGGCCACACAGCCGGCGACGCCGACCAGCGTCTCGCGGCCATGCTTCGCACGCTCTTCCTTGAGCTGGCGGATGCGGCCGAGCTCGGAATAGACCTTCTCGGCGGCCTTTTCGCGGATGTGGCAGGTGTTGAGGAGCACCAGGTCGGCGTCTTCCAGCACCGCCGTCTCGACATAGCCGTCGGCGGCCAGCGCGTCCGACATGCGCTGGCTGTCGTAGACGTTCATCTGGCAGCCATAGGTCTTGACGAACACCTTCCTGGTGCTTGCCCCGGCCCCGCCGCTCTCGATATCGTTCAGAATTCCGGTTTCCATGGCCGCTCTCTAACGTCTTTCGGCGCCGGAAAACAGATGTTTCGGCGATCACATTGCATGTGGCTCGCCGCGCAGGGCGGCGGTGAACATCGCCTGCACGCGCGCCTCGACCTCGCGGGTGACGAGCTTGCGGTTGGAATCGGCGCGATACTCCACCGGCTCGCCGAAATCGAACCTCTACGTCGATGCCGCCCTCGCGCAGCAACTCCGCGATGTGCGGCGCGAGCACGCGGTCGCCGATCCAGGCCGCGTGCTGGCGGTGCAGACGGCCCATCGGCATGCCGTGCAGGCGCGTGTAGACGATCGCCACCGGCTGGATGTAGGCCGTCTCGCGTCCGCCGTCGGAAATCACCAGATGGGCGGCGCCGAACAGTGTCGACTTGAATTTTTCGAGGAAATTGCCGTCCGAAGTGACGCCCTCGGCGAACAGCACCATCGGGTCGCCGCGGCCCATGCGCGCGGCGATCTCCTGTGCCTGCCTGGCCGACATGCCGCGCCGCTCGCGCTCGACGAACACGGTGCGCTGCAGCCGCGACAGCACGCCGATGACCGGCCAGCCGCGGACTTCCGACTTGGCGATGAAATGGACGTCGGCCAGCGAGCCGAGCACCATGATGTCGGTCCACGAGATGTGGTTGGACGCGATCAGCAGCGGGCGGGCATCCGAAACCTCGCCGTGGACATGGACGCGAAAGCCGAGAACCCACACGATCAGGCCGTGCCAGGCGCGCGGCAGCGGCTTTTCGCTGAAGCCGCACAGGATGCAGATCGCCTGCCCCAGAGCCAGCGGTCCCGTCGCCACGCCGACGACGAGCAGCGCGAGCACCATCCGCACGGTTCCGATCATGGCCTGCCGAATTCTCCCCCGGAGCGTCCGCTAACGAAGATCGCGGCGCATGACAAGCGCGCCCCTGCGCCCCAGCCCCTCGGCGGTGGCGTAGTAGTCGGGCCGGTTGCCGACCTGGCGGAAGCCGAAGCGGCGGTAGAGCGCGATCGCCGGGGCGTTGGTCTCGTCGACCTCGAGGAAAAGCGCCGCGGCGCGTTCGCCGTGCAGGTGGCGCAGGGCCGCATCCATCAGCAGCCGGCCGAGCCCGCGCCGGCGGTGGGCGCGCGCCACCGTGATCGTCAGGATCTCGCCCTCGTCGGCGGCTATGCGCGCCAGCACGAAGCCGAGCGGACCGGCGCCCGCCCTGCCCTCTTCCAGCGCGGCGTAGCCGAACACCGTGTCCTGGCCGAGCAGGGATTCGAACTCGACGTCCGACCACGGCCTGACGAAATCCTCGTCGTGAAGGCGGGCCATCGCCGCGGCATCGCGCTCGGTGAGCGGCTGCACGACGTAGCTTTTCTGGCGGGAGAACGGCACGCGCATCAGCCGCCCCGCCTCGGCAGCGCGAACCCGACCTGCGGCCTGGCGTCGGCCTCGCGCAGGTAGAGCGGCCGCGGCTTGCCGTGATCGAAGCCGTGCCGGACGGCGAGACGCGCATAGGTGGCGATGTCGGCCGTTGCCGCCTCGCCGGCGATTTCCAGCGTGCGCGAGGCGGCGGTATGGACGGCGGCCGCGCCCGATCCGGTCAGCACCGGGCCGGTCGGGGCGATGTCGGCGTCGGTGGCCAGTTTCGCCGCGGCGGCGACGTCGACGATCTGCGGGGCGAGCGTCATCTCGCCTCCGGCATCGCGTGCGGCGACGTAGACGCGGTCGCGGCGCGCGTCGATCGCGGCCATCACCGCTTCATCGGGATGCAGCGCGGCCGCCTCCTCCATCAATGCGTCGAGCGTGGTGACGCCGGCCGACGGGATGTTCAGCGCCAGCGCCAGCCCGCGCGCGGCCGCTACGCCGACGCGGATACCGGTGAACGAACCGGGGCCGACGGCGACGGCCACCGCGCCGAGATCGCCGTAGCCGCATCCGGCGGTCTGAAGCGCCTCTTCGATCACGCCCATCAGCACTTCCGCGTGGCCCTTGCCGATGTCGCGGACGCAGCGCCCGCGCTCCTCGTCCGCGTCGGTGTCCCACACGCAGGCGGCGCAGAGATTGGCGGCGGTGTCGACGGCAAGGAGCTTCATGTGATCATACAGGCGCGCGACCTGAAAAGAACCGCGCTGGAGAACTGCGGCACCGACCCCACCCGGCCGGTCCGCGGCCGGCCACCCTCCCCGCAAGGGGGAGGGAGAGGTCGACGTCCGTCATCCCTGCGCCTTCCGCTCGATGCGGCGGGCGTGCAGGATCGGCTCGGTGTAGCCGTTGGGCTGCCGGCGACCCTTGAAGACGAGGTCGCACGCGGCCTGGAAGGCGATCGAGCCGTCGAAGTCGGCAGCCATCGGCCGGTAGGCGGGATCGCCCTCGTTCTGCCGGTCGACGATCGCCGCCATGCGCTTCATCGTCTCCATGACCTGATCCTCGGTGCAAACGCCGTGATAGAGCCAGTTGGCGATGTGCTGGGAGGAGATGCGCAGCGTCGCGCGATCCTCCATCAGGCCGACATCGTTGATGTCTGGCACCTTGGAGCAGCCGACGCCCTCGTCGATCCAGCGCACGACGTAGCCGAGGATACCCTGGGCATTGTTGTCGAGCTCGTGCTGGATGTCGGCGGCCGACCAGTTCGGGCGCGTCGCCACCGGCACCGACAATATGTCGGACAGCTTCGCCTTGTCCCTGCCCTTCAGCTTCTCCTGCACCTTCGCCACGTCGACCTTGTGATAGTGCGTGGCGTGCAGGGTGGCGGCCGTCGGCGAAGGCACCCAGGCAGTGTTGGCGCCGGCCTTCGGGTGGCCGATCTTGGCTTCGAGCATCGCCGCCATCTTGTCGGGCATGGCCCACATGCCCTTGCCGATCTGGGCGTGGCCCGACAGGCCGCATTCCAGCCCGGTGTCGACGTTCCAGTCCTCGTAGGCCTGGATCCACGGCGCGCCCTTCATGTCGCCCTTGCGGATCATCGGGCCGGCTTCCATCGAGGTGTGGATCTCGTCGCCGGTGCGGTCGAGGAAGCCGGTGTTGATGAACACCACGCGCTCCTTGGCGGCGCGGATGCACTCCTTGAGGTTGACCGTGGTGCGGCGCTCCTCGTCCATGATGCCCATCTTCACCGTGTTGGGCGCCAGCCCCAGCATCTCCTCGACGCGGGAGAACAGCTCGACTGCAAAGGCGACCTCCTCGGGCCCGTGCATCTTCGGCTTGACGATGTAGACCGAGCCGGCGCGCGAGTTCATGTGGCGGCCCTGGGGGCCGATGTCGTGCATGGCGATCAGCGTCGTGATCGCGGCGTCCATGATGCCTTCGGGCACCTCGTTGCCGTCGGCATCGAGGATCGCCGGGTTGGTCATCAGGTGCCCGACGTTGCGCACCAGCATCAGCGAGCGGCCGGGAAGCACCAGTTTCGAGCCGTCGGGCGCGGTATATTCGCGGTCGGGATTGAGGCGGCGCGTGAAGGTCTTTCCGCCCTTGGCGACCTCCTCGGCTAGGTCGCCGTTCATCAGGCCGAGCCAGTTGCGGTAGACGAGCACCTTGTCCTCGGCGTCGACGGCCGCGACCGAATCCTCGCAGTCCTGGATGGTGGTAACGGCCGATTCCAGGATCACGTCGGCGATACCGGCGTCGTCGGTCTTGCCGATCGGGCTGTCGCGGTCGATCACGATCTCGGCGTGCAGCCCGTTGTGGACCAGCAGCACCGAGGTCGGCGATTTGGTCTCGCCGCGCCAGCCGGCGAGTTGGCCGGCGTCCCTGAGACGTGCCACGCCCTCGCCGATCCTGACCTCCAGCACGCCGTCGGCAATCGTCAGGGCCAGCGCCTCGCTCCAGCTCGCCCGGTCAAGCGGCGCGGCCTCGTCGAGGAAGTTCCGTGCCCAGGCGATCACCTTGTCGCCGCGCACCGGATTGTAACCCTGGCCCTTCTCGGCGCCCTCGGTCTCGGGGATGGCGTCGGTGCCGTAGAGCGCGTCGTAGAGCGAGCCCCAGCGGGCGTTGGCGGCGTTAAGCGCGTAGCGCGCGTTCGATACCGGCACGACGAGCTGCGGACCCGCGACGTGGGCGATCTCGGGGTCGACGTTCTGGGTTGTCACCGAAAAGTCGGGGCCTTCCGGCAGCAGGTAGCCAATGTCGCGCAGGAACTTTTCGTAGGCTTCCAGATCGGACGGCGCACCGTTGTCGCGATACCAGGCGTCGAGCTTTTCCTGGAAACTGTCGCGCTTGGCCAGCAATTCGCGGTTCTTCGGCGCGAGATCGCGCACGATCGCCGCAAAGCCGCTCCAGAAGCGGTCAGCCGTCACGCCGGTGCCGGGAAGCGCCTCGTTCTCGATGAAGTCGCTGAGCTGGCGGGCCACCTGCAACCCGTTGTGTTCCACGCGCTCGGTCATCGGCATCCTCTCTCCCGTCGGCAGCCGGCCCACCTGGCCGCCGATGCTTTCACCATGTCGGACCTGTGCGGTCAATTCGCCGATCGGCCAAACTGTTTCTCCGTTCAGGCGGCAATGCGCGGGCGACCGCTGGCGGTGGCGGTGACGATCGCCTCGATGAAGCTGCGGCGCCCCTCGACGGTCGCGGTCCTGACATCGGCGACGACGTCGATCTCGGCTTCGGCGGCGCCGGCGGAACGGGCGCGCTCGGCCGCCAGCCGGCGCGTCTCCGCATCGGCGGCCGCCAGCGCTGCCTCCTCGTCGGCGAAATCGCTGAGGCGCTCGCCGGCGGTGAGCCGGAATATGCCTTCCACCGGCTGGCTGACGAACGCCTCGGCGGTGACGCGAACCTGACCGACGACCGCGCCGAGCGCGTTGGCGACGTCGGCGTCGGCCGGCACCACGGTGTCGTTGCCGACGAGGCCGGAAAGCCCGGCATAGTGCAGCCCGGCCGAGGCGCCGAGCCCGACCACCGGCCGGTCGAGCGCCAGCGTCAGCCGGGCAATTCCGCTGCGACGCTCCAGCGCCCGCACGGCCAGTTCGTGGGCGATCGATGCCGGTCCATCCAGCCCGTCCTCGGCGAAGGCTGTCTCGAAAATGCATTCGGCGGAGCGACGCGTCAGCGTTTCGAGAACGCGGGCGGCGAGGGCGTCGGCATTCTCGGCCAGCGGCCGGCCGCGTGTATCCCTGCGGCGCGCGAACAGTTCGGCGCCGGCGCGCGCGGCCCCGGCATCCCAGCCGGACTGCCTGCCGAGCACGTGTGCGGCGTCCGACGGCGTGAAGCCGGCGACGTGCACCAGCCCGCGCGCCACCAGCCGCGACAGGGTCGCGGCCTGCATGGCGCTGGCAAGCAGTGCGTCGAGCGGCTGCGGCGTCGGCGTCACCTTCTCGAACAGCTTCGCCTCAGCGCCCGAAAGGCCGGCGGCGAAACGCTCCGGCACGCCGGTCAGGAAGGCGAAGCGGCCGTCGACGCGCCCCGGATCGCTGCGGCGCATCTGGCGGTCGAGCTCCGCCGTGACTGCGGCACCGTGAAGGTGGGCCGCCAGCGAAAGCGGCACGAGCCGCCTTGGCCCGAGCGTCAGGCGCGGCTCGAGCCCGTCGGCTTCCAGCCCCACCTCGGAATCGCCGCCCAGCCCGAAGGTGCGCATCGCCACCGCCTCGACCATGGTGCGGAAGCCGCCGACGGTGGCGCCCTGCGGGTCGAGGCGCGGCCGGCCGGCGTCGAGCACGGCGACGTCGGTGGTGGTGCCGCCGATGTCGGAGACGACGCGCCGCGTCGAGGCCGGTGAGGTGACGGGCGCCGACGAGGCTCGCCGCCGGCCCCGACAGGATCGTCTCGATCGGCCGGGAGCGGGCGAATGCCGCCGAGACAAGTGCGCCGTCGCCGCGCACCACCATCAGCGGGGCGGCGATGCCGCGCCTTTCCAGGAATCCTTCGGTGGCGGCGATCAGCCGGTCGATCATGCCGACGAGGCGGGCGTTGAGCAGCGTCGTCAATGCGCGGCGCGGCCCGCCGAGCCTGGCCGACAATTCGTGGCTGGCCGTCACCGGCAGGCCGGTCGCCTCGCGGATCAGGTCGCGGGCGGCGATCTCGTGAGCCGGGTTGCGGACGGCGAAATAGGCGCAGACGGCGAAGGCCGAGACGGTGCGGCCGAGTTCCGGCAGGGCCGCCTGGAGCGCGGCCAGGTCGAGCGGCGCGGCGTTGCCGTGGACGTCGTGGCCGCCGGGGCAGAACACGACCGGGTCGCTGCCGAGCGCCGCCTTCAGCCCGTCGCGGTCGAGGTCGGCCTCGGCGAAGCCGATCATCACCAGCGCCACGCGGCCGCCCTGCCCCTCGACCAGCGCGTTGGTGGCAAGCGTGGTGGACATCGACACCAGCTTGACGGCGGCCGGCTCGACCTCGGCCGTCCCGAGGACGGCGTCGGCGGCGCCGGCGATGCCGACGGACAGGTCGTGGCGGGTGGTCAGCGACTTGGCCTTGGCCAGAAGCGCGCCGCGCGGCTCCGGCCCGGGCGACCACAGCACGGCGTCGGTGAAGGTGCCGCCGGTGTCGATGCCTAGAAAGAGCGGAGAAGATGTGGGGCGGGAAGCGTTTACGCGGTCCATCATGCCACGCGGGCCAGGGGCGGGGATATCCTCCCCTCCCTTAGCGCCGGCCGGGCGAAAGCGGAAGCGCGAAGACGCCCGCGACCGCTATTCGACGAGGTCGATCTCCTCGGTCTCGCCGCCCTCGCAGGTGTAGCAGCAATCCTCGCAATAGTCGGTGTTGTTGGGACCGGTGCCCCAGTAGGTGCCGGGATCGCCCGAGACCCAGGCGCCGTAGCAGATCGTCTCGCCGGCCTGGCAGGAGACCGGCATCTGCTTGGCCTCGCCGTCGTCGAGGTAGTAGACCTCGTTGTTGCCCGGCCAGACATGGTCGCGGTCCTGGCTGTAGAGCTCGACCTCGACGGCGTAGGTGTGCTCGTTCTTCATCACGAAGGTGACCTCGTCGGCCGAGGCCGGCGCGGAAACACCGGCCAGCGAGGCGAGCGCGATGGCCGCGGCGAGCGACCGCGCGATCACGGATGCGTTCATGTCGAAATTCCCCCAAAAAGGGGCAGGCGAATGCGGCTGCCCGGGGCCATATTGGCACGCGGCCCGGCCGGCTGGAAGCGGGATTCTTGGCGCCCGCTCACGGCGGCGTGACGGGAAAAACGCCCGGCCCGCGCGGTCTTGCGGGCTCCCCGCGCAGCGGGCAAGGCCGCGATTCTCACGCGCGTCGCGCCAAGGAGTGAACAGGCGTGACGGGCGCCCGGACGCGCTCCGTGCCATGGATATTTCCATCGCGGGCGGCGCGAGGCTGTCCGGACACCGCAACCTCGAACGGGGATGGAGACCATGAACACCACCACCAGGACCGGACTTCTGGGCGCATCGATGATGGCGCTGGCGCTCGCCTTGGCCGCGCCGGCATATGCCGGCGGCAGCTGCGCCGACAAGGCCATGGCCAAGGACGCGATGGCGTCCGACGGCATGGCGAAGGACACGGCGATGGCCGGCGATTCCATGGCCAAGGACGATTCCATGAAATCGGGTGACGCCATGATGAAGGACGATTCCATGAAGTCCGACAGCATGGCCTCCGACGACTCGATGAAGTCGGGCGACGCGATGATGAAAGACGACTCCATGAAGTCCGATTCCATGGCCGGCGACTCGATGGCCTCCGACAAGGCGATGTCCGGGGATTCCATGGCCTCCGATTCCATGGCCAAGGACGATTCCATGAAATCTGACGACATGGCTTCGGGCGACGCCATGATGAAGGACGATTCCATGAAGTCCGACTCGATGGCTGGCGATTCGATGGCTTCCGACTCCATGGGCCACGACGACGCGATGGCGGCGGACAGTGCCGGCGGCGGCATGATGAACGCCGACTACACGGTCAAGGCCGGCGACTCGCTGTGGAAGATCGCCGAGGAGACGCTGTGCGACGGCAACCGCTATCCCGAGATCGTCGCGGCCAACGCCGACATGATCGGCAAGGACCAGAAGGTGCAGCCGGGCATGGTGCTGCACATTCCCGGCGACTGATCTTTTTGGTCCTCCCTTCCTCCCGGCCCGCCCTCTCCCCGTCGTGAGGCGGGAAGCGGGCGGCGGCGCGTCTCACCCGCGTTTCGCCTTGCCGCCTTTCGCCTTCCGGCCTTGCTCTTGCCGTTCCCGGCGCGCCTCTTCCTCGCGCTCGGCTTCGGATGCGGTCCATCTCCTCGCGCACCTCGACGCGGTAGGTCTCGATGATGTCGGGATCCATCGGGATGCAGGGCGGGAACACCGCCAGCGGCAGCCAGTGGTAATCCTCGTCGCGCCGGGTGACGCAGCGCCCGGCGCGCCGGCACAGGCCGTGGGCGCAGCGCCGGTGGTTGCCGACATGGGTGCAGAGTTCCTGCATGAACCAGAGATAGGCGCTGTGGGCGAGCGTATGGCTCTCCATGGTCCGGCGGTGACAGTCGTATTGGTCGTCGGTCTCGCCCGGGCGGCGCGGCGAAAGCCGCAGCTTGAAGGGCGGGAAGCGCGGATCGGGCTTCTTGTGGACATAGTCGGCGACCACCGTGCCGGAATGGTCGTACGGCCTGTCCGGCTCGCCCAGCGGGTGCGGCCACATGCGTTTCCAGTTCTGGCCCGGCCGCAGCAGCTCCAGCACGAATTGCGGCGTCAGGCCGGGCGGGTAGGGATTGCCCTGCAGTGAAAGCAGCCGGCCCTCGGCGTCGAACTGCCGGTGGTGGACGCGCCCGTTCACGCTTATGGCGATTTCGGTGCCGAACGGCGCGTCGGGGCCGGGGTTCTGGCGCTCCGGCATTCCGGCCGGCGGGTCGGTCTCCGCGACCGGTCTCGCCGTTTGTGCGGTTTTGTCTCGCTCACGGTTCGCATCGCCGCTGCGCGGCCGAAGCTGTGCGGGGGCGCCCGAAAAATCGGGCGGGCGACGGTCGTCGCCGCGGCCTTTGGCCGAATTTCGTACATGCTTCGTCATTACCACGCCCGCCTTTCGCGTCTGGTCATTCAGGGGAGGTTGCGCCTGCCGCGAGGATCGCTGCGCGATCCCGCCGGGCGCTGTCGCCGGAAGCGCCTTCCGGCGATCCGGCTGGGAAGACGGGCGGCCGTTCGGACGCTCATCTAGGGTAGTAACGTTGCGACCTTGCGGCCGCCCGTCCGGCGATTTTTGCGGTCACCGCCCGTTCCGCTTCAAGCACCCGGTTTCAGGAGGTTTTCCGCGACAAGCGACATTCGCGTCGCTTCCCGCCTCGTCCTCCAGCGGCGGCGGCTCTTCACCGCCGCCTCGCCGGGTGCCCTTAAGCGCTCGTCCAGCGCACAGGGGCCGGTAGTACCCCCAGGGGAACCCTTGGACAGTGCCGCCCCGGACGATCAGGCCACGTTAGCCCGATCGGCGGAGGCGCCGGTCCCTCCCCACGCAATCACCGTCGCGACCGGTGTTCCCGCGGAAGGGACTGAGGGCGATGGTAAGGGAGGTTTGGGAGGTGGGGATAAATGAGGGAGTGGGGAATGGGGAGTAGTGAGTGGGAACAAGGGGTTGGGCGATACCAGGCCGCGCGGCTGTCCACGGTTGCGAGTGGCAGCCGGTTTCTCCCGTCGCGTCGCCATTCCGGAAACCAGCTCCAGCATCGCCACAGACTGGCTCCGCCGCGCCTCAACAAACGGCAGCGCTAACATCAGCTGTAGGGTCAGTGTGACTCGATCCGCTTTGACAGGTCCGCAATATTCAAGTGGCGTGTCTCAGCAACACACTCGACGTAATCGCAGGGGCAACAGCGTGTGCCGCCATTGCCCGGAATTCACAGCTCCTCTAAACAGGGAGATTGATATCTAGATTTTCAGACGGCCCCCAATTTCGATTCGAGACTATGCATGGCCAACACACTTGAAAAAGCAACTGTTGGTGACTTCAAAGAGCTACTCGACGAAATTGAGAAATTTCAAGGTGAGCACGACGCTTCGTGGTACCGTGGAACGGGTAACGCGCGCTATAAACTTGTTCCTTCTCTATTTCGACATAGTTCCAAAGCGCGGATTGAAGAACTCTCAACCCTGGAGCGTCAGCTTACAACGCGCTTTGTCCAGCGTTCGCAGCCATTTTTGAGCCGCACACTCACAAATGACTGGGATAAACTATTCCTCATGCAGCACTATGGCGTTCCGACGCGGCTTCTAGACTGGAGTGAAAATCCCTTTGTTGCCGCATACTTCGCTCTTTGCAATTATGAAAACTTGAAAAAAGATGCGGCATTCTGGATGTGCGACCCCATTTTGTGGAATCGTTCAGCCCTGCAGCACATTTCCTATTCAGGCGGGGTGCTCGATGAAAGCAGCGAGCAACTGCGAACGTACGCACTCGGCACAGACATATACCAGATGCCGAAGCAGCCGATAATGATATATGGCACCTACAACAGCGCACGCATAGTCGCTCAGCGCGGGGGATTCGCGCTTTTCGGCCAAGGCCTCAACGCGATGGAAGACGTATACATGAATGGCAACTACGAGAAGGGTTGTCTTCGTAAAATAACCATTCCGCGGGATAAAATTATCGATATACGAACATCTTTGTTTCGCAAGGGTTTTACGGAATCTGTTGTCTTCCCTGATCTTGAAGGCCTCGCAAAGGAACTAAAACGGGTGTTTGGATTTTAGACGATGTCCCGACGTACAATTCGAATTTCTTTGCACCCATCAAAGCCCTTGGTTTGGTGGAACAGAATTCGCGATCAAATCGACATGGACCCCCCGTATCAGCGCAAGGGGCGGCTTTGGTCCCAATCAGACAAAGCTTACCTGATAGATTCGATTATCAATGGATATGATGTTCCAAAACTATATTTAGCCGATTTTCAAATGGGTGAAAGCCCCCTTAATCAAAGAAGGCTTCCTTATGCAATCATAGATGGCAAGCAGCGGTTCGAGGCGGTTTTCGACTTCTTTGACGATAAGCTTGTACTGAATAGTGATTTTCGTTGGCGCCAGAACGAAGACCTGAATCTCGGAGGGCTTTCGCTTAGGGATCTCAAGTCATCATATCCTAGGATCGCGGAGGCGTTCGAGACTGAGTCCCTGGATATTATGAGCGTCATCACCTCTGATGAAGAAGAAATTAATGAGCTCTTTGTCAGGTTGAACAGAAGCAAACCTCTCACCGGAGCGGAAATTCGTAACGCGATGACTGGCCCCGTTCCCGACGTAACAAGGACCGTTGCCAAGCATGATTTCTTCGTCGAGAACGCGAAATTCAGCGTCCAGAGAGCAGCCGAATATAACGCAGCGGCTAAGATCTTGTTGTTTGAATACAGAGGCCGTCCTGTAAGCACAAAGAAGTCTGATCTGGATCGATTTGCCGTTGACAAAGACGTTGATGAAGGCCACCTGGAACTATCAGGCCGAAGGTGCGTCGATAATCTGGACCGAATGTCTGAGGTTTTTCTGCCTCGCGATAATCTCTTGTCGTCGGCTGGGATTGTTCCTGTTTATTATTGGCTTACTCGCTCTGTTAGCGACTTAAGCCTATCCTTCCTCCGTGAATTCTTGGTGAACTTTGAGGCCAATCGAAAAGACCATCGTGATATGCACACGCAGGGTAAGACTGGTCCCTACTCGTCCATTTTTTCGCGCTTCGACGCACTTAATCGCAATACCAACGACGTTGGAAGCCACGTGGGGCGATTCGAAATCCTGAGGGAGGAGTTAATCGCGTGGTCGTCTAGGCGAAATTTGCCTCTGGCTTTTAGGTAGGCGGCGCGCGGCAAACTGCGCGACCACCCACTTGAGTGTGGATGCCCCCTCACCCTTCACTTTCCAGCCAGATCGTCACCGGGCCGTCATTGACGAGCGCGACCTTCATGTCGGCGCCGAAGATGCCGTTGGCGACGGCGATGCCCTCGGCGCGCAGCCGGTCCGAAAAATGCTCGTAGAGCCGCCTGCCCTCGTCGGGCGGGGCGGCGGTGGAAAAGCCGGGGCGGTTGCCCTTCGTTTCCGCCGCCAGCGTGAACTGGCTGACGACGAGTGCGGCGCCGCCGGTGTCGAGCAGCGAGCGGTTCATGCGGCCTTCGTCGTCCCTGAAGATGCGCAGCCGGGCGATCTTTCCCGCCAGCCATTCGGACTGTTTTTCCGTGTCGCCCTTCATGGCGCACACCAGCACCAGCAGGCCGGGGCCGATCTCGCCGGCGGTTTTTCCGTCGACGGTGACGGAAGCTTCTGAAACGCGCTGGACCAGGGCTCGCATGGGGTCTCCTGTTGCTACGGCGTCGGGTCTGCACCCGGGGCGGGACCCGCTGCCTCCGGCAGCTCCCGCCCGTTCCAAGCCTGCCGATGATTCACAGGATCATCGGCTTGCCGCTGCGCGGCAACCGGCTTCTCACCCCCCGCAAGGGGGGAGATAGGGCGCCGGCGGCGGCGGGTCAGGCGGCCTCAGTGAGGGCGTCCGCAGGAAGCTGCGACCGGGCATCGAGGAGCTCGATGCCGACAATGCGGCCCTCGGCATCGAAGTCGAACACGACGTTCGGCGCGACCTCGGAGCTTTCGAGCACCTTCGAGGCGGAAAGCCTGATATAGGCCGCGTTGTCCTCGGGCCGGTATTTCAGAACAGGGTTCATTCTGGCCGTTTCGCGTCTCGATCGAAGAACACGGTGACTATACGAAGTTCGGCCGGACTTTCATAGCAGGCCACCCGGAGCACACGACCGCCACGTTCGGGGATGGAGCGGAAGCGCCGCTCCACGCCGGGGCGAAACGGATCGGCAAGGCTCCATTGCGGATCGCGGACCGTGCGCTCCACCCAGGCCGGATCGATCTCCCGCTCGATGCGTGCATCCTGCGCATGGCGGGAATAGACGATCGGTTTGCGCATGTCGTCCCGGCGATGAATTCGCCGCAACCCTACCGTGAACCCGCAGGTCCGGCCAGATCGGGGGGCGGCCGCGCGACACAGGCGACCCCGGGGCGGGGCCCGCTGCCTGCGGCAGTTCCCGCCCGTTCCAAGCCTGCCGATCATTCACAGGATCATCGGCTTGCCGCTGCGCGGCAACCGGCTTCTCACCCCCTCGAGGGGGGAGATCAGGGCGCCGGCGCCCGTCACCGGGCCGTCATTGACGAGCGCGACCTTCATGTCTGCGCCAAAGATGCCGTTGGCGACGGCGATGCCCTCGGCGCGCAGACGATCCGAAAAATGCTCGTAGAGCCGCCTGCCCTCGTCGGGCGGGGCGGCGGTGGAAAAGCCCGGCCGGTTGCCCTTCGTTTCGGCGGCCAGCGTGAACTGGCTGACGACGAGCGCGGCGCCGCCGGTGTCGAGCAGCGAGCGGTTCATGCGGCCTTCGTCGTCCCTGAAGATGCGCAGCCTGGCGATCTTTCCCGCCAGCCATTCGGACTGTTTTTCCGTGTCGCCCTTCATGGCGCAGACCAGCACCAGCAGGCCGGGGCCGATCTCGCCGGCGATTTTTCCGTCGACGGTGACGAAGGCTTGTGAAACGCGCTGGATCAGGGCTCGCATGGGGTCTCCTGTTGCTACGGCGTCGGGTCTGCACCCGGGGCGGGACCCGCTGCCTCCGGCAGCTCCCGCCCGTTCCAAGCCTGCCGATGATTCACAGGATCATCGGCTTGCCGCTGCGCGGCAACCGGCTTCTCACCCCCCGCAAGGGGGGAGATAGGGGCGGCGGCGGCGGGGGTCAGGCAGCCTCGGTGAGAGCGTCCGCAGGAAGCTGCGACCGGGCGTCGAGGAGCTCGATGCCGACAATGCGGCCCTCGGCATCGAAGTCGAACACGACGTTCGGTGCGACCTCGGAGCTTTCGAGCACCTTCGAGGCGGAAAGCCTGATATAGGCCGCGTTGTCCTCGGGCCGGTATTTCAGAACAGGGTTCATTCTGGCCGTTTCGCGTCTCGATCGAAGAACACGGTGACTATACGCAGTTCGGCCGGACTTTCATAGCAGGCCACCCGGAGCACACGACCGCCACGTTCGGGGATGGAGCGCGACAGCACCCCCCTCTGTCCTGCCGGACATCTCCCCCACAAGGGGGGAGATCAGCAGCTTTGGCGTCAGTCGCTCATCTTGAGAGCCTGAATGAAAGCTTCCTGCGGGATCTCGACCTTGCCGAACTGGCGCATGCGCTTCTTGCCCTCCTTCTGCTTTTCCAGAAGCTTGCGCTTGCGCGTCACGTCGCCGCCGTAGCATTTCGCGGTGACGTCCTTCCTGAGCGCCGAGATGGTCTCGCGGGCGATCACATGGCCGCCGATCGCCGCCTGCAGCGGGATCTTGAACATGTGCTTGGGGATCAGCTCCTTCAGCTTCTCGACCAGCGCGCGGCCGCGCTTTTCGGCCGCCGAGCGGTGGACCAGCATCGACAGCGCGTCGACCGGCTCGCCGTTGACCAGCACCGACATCTTGACGAGGTCGCCCTCGCGATACTCGGTGAGCTGGTAGTCGAAGCTGGCGTAGCCGCGGGAGATCGACTTCAGCCGGTCGTAGAAGTCGAACACGACCTCGTTGAGCGGCAGCTCGTAGACCAGCATGGCGCGATTGCCGACATAGGACAGGTCGAGCTGGACGCCGCGGCGGTCCTGGCAGAGCTTCAGGATGGCGCCGAGATAGTCGTCGGGGGTGAGGATCGTCGCCTTGATCCACGGCTCCTCGATGTGGTCGATGCGCACGGGATCGGGCATGTCGGCGGGGTTGTGGAGCTCCTTGAGCTCGCCGTCGGTCAAATGCAGCTTGTAGACGACGGAGGGGGCGGTGGCGATCAGGTCGAGGTCGAACTCGCGGCTCAATCGCTCCTGCACGATCTCCAGGTGCAGCAGGCCCAAAAAGCCGCAGCGGAAGCCGAAGCCGAGGGCGGCCGAGGTCTCCATTTCATAGGAGAACGAGGCGTCGTTGAGGCGCAATTTGCCGACCGCGGCGCGCAGATCCTCGAAATCGGCGGCGTCGACGGGAAACAGGCCGCAGAAGACGACCGGCTGGGCCGGCTTGAAGCCCGGCAGCATCTTCGGCGTCGGGCGCTTGTCCTCGGTGATGGTGTCGCCGACGCGGGTGTCGGCCACCTCCTTGATGCTAGCCGTGATGAAGCCGAGCTCGCCGGGGCCGAGATCGTCGGTGATGACCATCTTGGGCGTGATGACGCCGACGCGGTCGACCTGGTAGCGCGCGTTGGTGCCCATCATGCGGATCGTCTGGCCCTTCTTCAGGTGGCCGTCGATGACGCGCACCAGGACGATGACGCCGAGATAGGAATCGTACCAGGAATCGAC
The DNA here is from genome assembly GCA_963816435.1 of uncultured Alphaproteobacteria bacterium. Taxonomy (GTDB): domain Bacteria; phylum Pseudomonadota; class Alphaproteobacteria; order Rhizobiales; family Rhizobiaceae; genus CAWFKS01. The sequence continues at coordinate 77,752 of CAWFKS010000012.1, read as the reverse complement.
CAGCAGCGCCTTCAGCGGCGCCGAACCGTCGCCCTCCTTCGGGGCCGGCAGGCGGTTGACGATCGCCTCCAGCACCTCGTCGACGCCCTGGCCGGTCTTGGCCGAGATCATCACGGCGTCGGAGGCGTCGAGGCCGATCACCTCCTCGATCTGTTCGCGGATGCGCTCGGGCTCGGCGGCCGGCAGGTCGACCTTGTTCAGCACCACGACGATCTCGTGGTCGTTGTCGATCGCCTGGTAGACGTTGGCGAGCGTCTGCGCCTCGACGCCCTGGCTGGCGTCGACGACCAGCAGCGAGCCCTCGCAGGCGGCCAGCGACCGCGACACCTCGTAGGCGAAGTCGACATGGCCCGGCGTGTCGATGAGGTTCAAGACGTAGTGATTGCCGTCGCGCGCATTGTATTCGAGGCGCACGGTGTTGGCCTTGATGGTGATGCCGCGCTCGCGCTCGATGTCCATGGCGTCGAGCACCTGCTCCTTCATCTCGCGCTCCTCCAGCGAGCCGGTCATCTGGATGAGCCGGTCGGCGAGCGTCGACTTGCCGTGGTCGATATGGGCGATGATCGCGAAATTGCGGATGCGGGAAAGGGGTGTGTCCATGGCGCGCGCATATAGAGCATTCGCGGCCGAAACGGAAAGGCCGATTGCTGCAGTGCGGCGCGGGTGCGGCAAAAAATAAACTTGACTGGTGTTGTCCACTATTGCCACACAGAAGCGCGGCCGCTACGGTTCGCCGGGTTTTGGACAGACGAGCGGTGCCCGACGCCCGCGGCGCGATGCGCGGCGGGCACGGGAGGGGTTTGGCCGTTCGCCAGACAGGAAGGCAGACGAAGACGATGAAGGCCGAGATGTTGCTCACCGCCGCCGCGGTCGCGCTCGCAGCGCCGGCGGCCCCGACGGCGGCGTTCGCCGCCGACCGCGAGGCGATCCTGACCAATTACGCCGACATCGCCGAGGCCGGCTATTCCGACAGCCTCGCCAAGGCGAAGGTGCTGCAGGACAAGGTCGGGGCGCTGATCGCCGCGCCGTCGGCCGCCTCGCTGCAGGCGGCGAAGGACGCCTGGCTCGACGCGCGCCCGGCCTACATGCAGACCGAGGCGTTCCGCTTCGGCAACGCCATCGTCGACGAGTGGGAGGGCAAGGTGAATGCCTGGCCGCTCGACGAGGGGCTGATCGACTATGTCGACGCCAGCTACGGCACCGAGAGCGACGCCAACGCGCTCTACACGCTCAACATCATCGCCAATTCGAAGGTGACGATCGGCGGCGAGGAGGTCGACGCCTCGAAGATCACGCCGGAGCTGATCCGCTCGCTCAACGAGGCCGGCGGCATCGAGGCGAACGTCGCCACCGGCTACCACGCGATCGAGTTCCTGCTGTGGGGGCAGGACCTGCACGGCACCGGTCCGGGCGCCGGCGAGCGGCCGTGGACGGACTACGCCACGGGTGGAGACTGCACGCACGGCAATTGCGACCGGCGCGGCGACTACCTGGCCTCGGCGTCCCAGCTTCTTGTCTCCGACCTCGAGGAGATGGCGGGCGACTGGGACAAGGACGGCGCGGCGCGCGAGGCGCTGATGGAGGGGCCGCCGGAAGAAGGCCTGTCGAAGATCCTCACCGGGCTGGGGTCGCTCTCCTATGGCGAGCTGGCCGGCCAGCGCATGAAGCTCGGGCTCCTGCTGCACGATCCGGAGGAAGAGCACGACTGCTTTTCCGACAACACCCACAACTCGCATTTCTACGACGTGAAGGGCATCAACAACGTCTATTTCGGCGCTTACGAGGGGACCCAAGGCGAGACGGTCAAGGGCGAGAGCCTGGCCGACCTGGTGCGCGACACCGACCCGAAGCTGGCCGACGAGATGGAGGCCCGGCTGGCGGCCACGATGAAGGCGGCCGAAGCGCTGAAGCAGCGCGGCGACACGGTCGAGGCCTACGACCAGATGATCGCCGAGGGCAACGCGGAAGGCAACGCCGCGGTGCAGGCCGTCATCGACGACCTGGTGGCGCAGACACACACGCTGGAGCGCGTGATCGCGGCCCTCGACCTGTCCAACGTGACGATCGAGAGCGACGACAGCCTCGGCGATGCCGGGAAGGTGTTCGAGTAGGAGCGTTTGCGCCAGGGCAAATCCCGGCGCGGCCCGGCCCTCCAGGGTCCGGCCCGGGCACGCTCCGACCACCGGGGCTGCGTGCCCGAACACGAACAGGGCCGGGCGGGCGGCAATCCGACGGGAGCCGTCCGGTCCGGCAAAGGGCATGAAATGAAAGTCTGGCTGGGTTACTCGCTTCTGTTCATCGCCGCGGCGTCGACGGCCGCTGCGTCATCCTTCCTGCGCGACGACCTGACGCCGGAAGACCGGGCACGGGTCGAGAAGGTGACCGCGCCGCCGACCGATTTCTCCAGGCCGGAGAATTTCGAGATGATGGCCGGCGGCGCCACCACGACGAAGAAGGCACGCGACGCCAACGTGTTCTCGCAGCCCTCCGCCAATCTGGACTTCAAGGGACAGGAGCAGTTCGCGCTGGGCAACGGCATCTTCACCAAGGAGTGGGTGAGTTCGCCGTCGTCCACGCAGGCCTCCGACGGGCTCGGCCCGCTGTTCAACGCCCGCGCCTGCCAGACCTGCCACATCAAGGACGGCCGCGGCCACGCGCCGGCCGTGCGCGGCGGCGACGCCTCCTCGATGCTGGTCAGGCTGTCGGTGCCGCCGAATGCCGAACAGGCCGCGGAGATCGCCGACGGCAGGCTGATTGCCGCCGCCGACCCGACCTACGGGCTGCAGCTGCAGGATTTTTCGGCAGCCGGCATTCCCGCCGAAGGCAAGGTGGCGATCGACTATGACGACGTGCCGGTGCAGCTTGCCGGCGGCGAAACCGTGACGCTCAGAAAGCCGCGGCTTTCGATCGAGAACCCCGGCTACGGCGCTTTCCGCGACGACATGATGATGTCGGCGCGCATCTCGCCGCCGATGATCGGCGTCGGGCTTCTGGAGGCGATCCACGAATCCGACATCCTGGCGCAGGCCGACCCGGACGACGCCAATGGCGACGGCATTTCCGGGCGGCCGAACTGGGTGCCCGGCCCGGACGGCAAGCCGGCGCTCGGCCGCTTCGGCTGGAAGGCGATCCAGCCGACCGTCGAACAGCAGGCCGCGCATGCGTTTGCCGGCGACATGGGGCTTTCCACCCCGGTGCTGCGCGACACGTGGGGCGACTGCACGGAAGCCGAGGCGGACTGCCGCGCCGCGCCGAACGGCGTGCAGAAGCGGCTGGGCGCCGACGAGGTGCCGCAGGACCTGCTCGACCTCGTCGTGTTCTATTCGCGCAACCTCGCGGTGCCGGCGCGCCGCGACGTCGACGACCCGCAGGTGCTGCACGGCAAGGAGCTGTTCCATGCCGCCGGGTGCGCTTCCTGCCACACGCCGAAATACGTCACCAGCCGCGACGCGCCGCAGGAGGCGCAGCGCTTCCAGCTGATCTGGCCGTATACCGACATGCTGCTGCACGACATGGGCGAGGGCCTTGCCGACCACCGGCCGGAGGGGCAGGCCAGCGGCAGCGAATGGCGCACCTCGCCGCTGTGGGGTATCGGGCTTTCGACGACGGTCAGCGCAGAGGCCGGCTTCCTGCACGACGGGCGGGCGCGCACGATCGAGGAGGCGATCCTGTGGCACGGCGGCGAGGCGCAGGCGGCGCGCGACGCCTTCGCCGGCATGAGCAAGGCCGATCGCGACGCGCTGGTGAAATTCGTGGAGTCGCTTTGATGGCGGAGAGGACGCCGATGTGGTCGCTGAGGCTGTCTCGCCTTCACCGCACCCGGCGCTGCGCGCCGACCTCCCCTTCTTCCCCTGCGAAGCGGGGGACGGGCACCCTGCGAAGCATGACCGTCGCGACGCTGACCCTGACCGCCCTCGCCTCGCCGGCCGCCGCGTTCGCGCCCGACATGGGGCAGCGCATCGCGGAAAAATTCGCGCGGCCCGCGCTGGCCGATTTCGCCGCCGACGCGCACGCGCTCGCCGACAGCGTCTCGGCGCTTTGCGAGACGCCGGGCGCGGACGGGCTCGACGCGGCGAAGCAGGCGTTCGCCGGTGCCGTTAAGGGTTGGGGCCGCGCCTCGGTGCTGCGCTTCGGACCGCTCGCGGCAGAACACCGCTTCGAGCGCATCTTCTTCTGGCCCGATCCCCGCGGCTTCATCCTGAAACAGGTGCAGGCGACGCTGGCGGACAAGGACGCGACGGCCACCGATCCGCAAAAGCTCGGCGGAAAGAGCGTGGCCCTGCAGGGCCTGCCGGCGCTGGAATACCTGCTCTACGGAAGCGGTTCGGAAACGCTCGCCACCGGCGCCGACCCCTATCGCTGCGACTACGCCGCGGCGATCGCGGCAAACGTCGCGACGGTCGCCGACGCGGCGCGCGCCGGCTGGGCCGACGGCACAAGCTTCACCGGCTCCTTCACCGCGCCGGCGGCCGACAAGGACCCCTACCGCTCGCCCGAGGAAGTGGCGACGGAGGCGATCAAGGCGCTCGGCACGGTGCTGGAGTTCGCCGTCGGCGGCGAGCTGACCCCCGCGCTCGGCGAGGAACCGGCCAAGGCCAACGGTCGCCGCGCGCCGTTCTGGCGCAGCGACCTGACCTTTCCGCTGGTCGCCGCACAGATGCACGGCGCGCGCGACCTCTATCTGGCGGCGGGCTTCGCAGACCAGCTGTCGAAGGACGATGCCTGGATAGAGGAGTCTCTCGCGTCCGACGTCGAGATCGGCGAGGAGACCCTCGGCGCCATCGAAAAGCCCGCCGAGCAGGCCTTCGCCGACGCGGACGACCGCGAGCAGGTGGCGACGCTGGCGGCACTTCTGCAGGACATGCACGACATCATCACGCAGCAGCTCACGGCGGCGCTCGGACTGAGCGCGGGGTTCAATGCTCTCGACGGCGATTGACCGGCGCACCTTCCTGGCACTGCTGGGTTCAGCCGCGGTCGTGCCGGCGGGAGCAGCGGAGGCAGCCGGCGAGGAGCTGTTCGTCGGCGCGCGCATCGCCGGCGACCGCGCCGAGGTCGCGGTGTTCGATGCGACGGGCCACGACCGGCTGGTGCTGCCGGTGGAAAGCCGGCGGCATTCCTTCGCCATCGACGCGCCAAGGCGGCGCGCCGTCGCATTCGGCCGGGCGCCCGGCCGGCACGCCATCGCCTTCGACATCGACGGCGGAGAAGAGCCGGTGGCGGTGATGGCGCCGCACGACCGTCACTTCTTCGGCCACGGCGCCTTCACGCCGGACGGCAGGCTGATGCTCGCCAGCGAATGCGACTTCGCGGCCGGGCGCGGGGTAACGGGCGTCTACGACACGGGCGCCGGCTTTCGCCGCATCGGCGAGTTCGACAGCGGCGGCATCGGGCCGCACGAGATCGCGCTGCTGCCGGACGGGCGCACGCTGGTCGTGGCGAACGGCGGCATCCTCACCCATCCCGACTATCCGCGCATGAAGCTCAATCTCGGCTCGATGAAGCCGAACCTCGCCTATGTCGACGTCGAGACCGGCGAGGTGGTGGAGAGCGTGGCGCTGGAGAAATCGCTGTCGCAGCTTTCGATCCGCCATGTCGCGGCGGATTCGGCGGGAACGGTGTGGTTCGGCTGCCAGTGGGAGGGAGCCGGCGACGAGCAGCCCGCCCTGGTCGGGCGGCACCGGCGCGGGCGCGAGCCGGAACTGATCGGCGCGCCGGCCGAAACGCTGCGCGCCATGCGCGGCTATGTCGGCGCGATTGCGACCGACGCCGGCGGCGGCATCGTCGCGGCATCCTCTCCGATGGGCGGGGTGGTGGCGTTCTGGGACGCTTCCTCCGGGCGGGCGCTCGGCATGCAGGCGATCGACGACTGCTCGGCGATCGCGCCGCTTGCGGCAGGCCGGGTGATGGCCGGCAGCGGGCGCGGACGGCTGGCAGGCATCGGCCCGAAGGAGGAGACGACGCTGATCGCGCCGGGCGACGGCCGCCCGTTCTGGGACAATCACATCAGGCGGATGGGCTGAGCGGCCCAGCGGGGCCGCGAGCTTGCGCCGCGCGCATGTTCAGGCTTCGCGCCGCCCCACACGCTGCCTGCGAAAAGGCCCTCCCGTGCGACGCTTGCGACAGCGCCGCTCCGATCCCTCGTTTTCGCGCAATTCCGGACGGAAAACCGGTTTCCACTTTTCCTGGAATTGCTTAGAGGCCAAGGCCCTCGAACAGGGCGGTCGACAGATAGCGCTCGGCAAACGACGGGATGATGACGACAATCGTCTTGCCGGCGTTTTCCGGTCGCGACCCGACGACGACGGCAGCCTGGAGCGCCGCGCCAGACGAGATGCCGACCGGCACGCCTTCCAGCCGCGCCACGAGGCGGGCATTGTCGAAGGCGTCCTCGTTGGAGACCTGCACGACCTCGTCGTAGATTTCGGTGTCGAGAATCTTCGGCGCGAAGCCGGCGCCGATGCCCTGGATCTTGTGCGGGCCGGGATCGCCGCCCGACAGCACCGGCGAAGCCGACGGCTCGACGGCGATAACCTGCACGTCCGGCTTGCGCTTCTTCAGCACCTGGCCGACGCCGGTGATGGTGCCGCCGGTGCCGATGCCGGCGATGAAGATGTCCACACCGCCGTCGGTGTCGTTCCAGATCTCCTCGGCGGTGGTCTTGCGGTGGATTTCCGGATTGGCCGGGTTCTCGAACTGCTGCGGCATCACCGCGTCAGGGTTCTGGCCGACCAGCTCCTCGGCCTTGGCGATGGCGCCCTTCATGCCCTTGGGGCCCTCGGTCAGCACCAGCTCGGCGCCGAGCAGGGCCAGCATCTTGCGGCGCTCGACCGACATGGTCTCGGGCATGGTGAGGATCAGCTTGTAGCCCTTGGCAGCGGCCGCGAAGGCGAGCGCGATGCCGGTGTTGCCGGAGGTCGGCTCGACCAGCGTCGTCTTGCCGGGCGTGATCTTGCCGGCCGCCTCGAGCGCGTCGATCATGGCGACGCCGATCCTGTCCTTCACCGAGGCGATCGGGTTGAAGAACTCGAGCTTGGCGACGAGCTTCGCGCCGATGCCCTTTTCCCTGGCGAACTTGTCGAGCCGCACCAGCGGCGTGTCGCCGATCGTGTCGGTGATGGAATCGTAGATGCGGCCGCGGCCCGGTTTCTTGTCCGGCATGGTCTGTCCTCCTGCTTGGCAGGAGGAATCCTAAACCTTTTTCGGCCGGAATGAAGGACCGGCGTTCCACAAATGCGCCGTCTGCGGGAACGCCCTGCCCCGCGCCGAACGCGGCGCGGCATGGAAGATGCGTGCGGCGACCGCGAGGCGACGGCAGCGAGCTGCCCCTTCCGCGCCGCCGCGTCGAGAGCCGGCGCGAGAGGTAAGGGTGTCGGCCTGGAGCGGTTCGCCGTTTCGAAGAACCGACGGACCGCTCCAAGTTCCAATTTCACGCAATTCCGGACGGAAAACCGGTCTCCACTTTTCCTGGAATTGCGCTAGCCGCGCAGCACGCCGCCGGTCTGTTTGGCGACGTTGTCGACGATGCGCGTGGCCAGCGCCTCGAAATCCTCGTCGGTCAGCGTCTTGTCGGTCGGCTGGATCGCCACCTCGATGGCCAGCGACTTCTTGCCCTCGCCCAGCGAAGCGCCCTCGAACACGTCGAAGACGCGCACGCCGGTGATCAGCTTCTTGTCGGCCGCGGCCGCCGCGCGGGTGAGCTGTGCCGCCTCGACGCCGCGGTCGACGACGAAGGCGAAGTCGCGCCGGACCGCCTGGAACGGCGACAGGTCGAGCCGCGGCCTGGTGCGCGTCGGCTTGGCCTTCGGCTCGGGGATGGCGTCGAGCCAGACTTCGAAACCGCACAGCGGGCCGGACACGTCGAGCGTCTCCAGCGCCTTCGGGTGGAACTCGCCGAACGTGCCGAGCACCATCTTGGGGCCGAGCTTCAGCGTGCCGGAGCGGCCGGGGTGATACCAGGACGGGCCGCCGGCCTCGACCTGCAGCTTGTCGACCGGCGCGCCGGCGGCCTCGAGCGCTGCCAGCGCGTCTGCCTTGGCGTCGAACACGCCGACCGGCTCGGCATTGCCGGCCCAGTGGCGACCCTGCCCGGTGAAGCGCGCGGTGCCGCGGCGGATGCCGGCGGCGGCCTGGCGCTGGTCGCCCGGCCTGTCGCCCTGGTAGGCGGCGCCGAGCTCGAAGATCGCCACGTCGGCGAAGCCGCGGTCGGCATTGCGCTGCGCGGCCGCGATCAGGCCCGGCAGCAGCGAGGGCCGCATGGCGGACATGTCGGCGGCGATCGGATTTGCCAGGATCGGGACGGCATGGCCATCGGCGAAGAGCCGCGCGTGCTCTTCGGCGACGAAGGACCAGGTGACGGCCTCCATCATGCCGCGCACGGCGAGCGCCCGGCGCGCGGAGCGGGTGCGCACCTGCAGCGTCGTCAGGATCCTGCCGCTGACGGCGTCGTGCGAATGCATGGGTTGCGGCGCGATGCGGTCGACGCCATGGATCCGCATGACTTCTTCCACGAGGTCGGCCTTGCCCTCGACGTCCGGCCGCCACGACGGCACGGAGACGGCGAGATAGCCTTGCTTCGGCAGCTCGCGCGACTTTTCCTTCGTCACGTAGCCGATCGTGCCGGTGGGCGGACCGGAGCCGAAAACCTCGGTCTCGTGCGCCTCGGCGACGCCGAAGCCGAGACGCGCCAGGATGTCGCGCGATTCTTCCTCGCGCACGGCGACACCGGTCAGCCGCTTGACCTCCGACACCGGGAACTCGATCAGTTTCGGCGTATAGCCGTCATAGCCGACGATCTCGGCCTCGGTCGGCTCGCCGCCGCAGAACTCGGTGACCAGATGCGTGGCGAGCTCCAGCCCAGGCACCATGAACTCGGGATCGACGCCGCGCTCGAACCGGTAGCGCGCGTCGGTGATGATGCCGAGATCGCGGCCGGTACGGGCGGTGGTCAGCGGGTCCCACAGCGCGGATTCGATCAGCACGTCGGTCGTATTCTCGTCGCAGCCGGAATGCTCTCCGCCCATCACGCCGGCCAGCGACTCCACGCCGTTGTCGTCGGCGATCACGCACATTTCGGAGGTCAGCGTGTATTCGCGCTCGTCCAGCGCCAGCAGTTTTTCGCCGTCGTTGGCGCGGCGCACGACGAGATTGCCGGCGACCCTGGCGGCGTCGAAGACGTGCAGCGGGCGGCCGCGGTCGAAGGTGACGTAGTTGGTGATGTCGACCAGCGCGTTGATGGGGCGCAGGCCGATGGCGATGAGGCGCTGCTGCATCCATTTCGGCGAGGCGCCGTTCTTGACGCCCCGGACCAGCCTGAGCGCGAAGCCGGGGCACAGGTCGGGCGCGTCGATCGTCACCTTCACCGGACATGCGCCGCTGCCGGTCGCGGGTTCGATGGCGCGGTCCTTCAGCGTGCCGAGGCCGGCGGCGGCGAGGTCGCGGGCGATGCCATAGACGCCGGTGGCGTCCGGCCGGTTCGGCGTCAGGTTGATCTCGATGACCGGATCGTCGAGATGCGCGTAGGCGGCGAAGCTCTGCCCGACCGGCGCGTCGTCGGGAAGGTCGATGATGCCGGAATGCTCGTCGGACAGCTGCAGCTCGCGTTCCGAGCACATCATGCCACGGCTTTCGACGCCACGGATATTGCCGACGGCGAGCGTCACGTCGATGCCGGGCACGTAGGTGCCGGGCGCGGCGAAGGCGCCGACGAGGCCGGCGCGGGCGTTGGGCGCGCCGCAGACCACCTGGACGGGATCGCCGGAGCCGGTGTCGACCTTCAGCACCTGCAGCTTGTCGGCATCGGGGTGCTTTTCGGCGCTGACGACGCGGGCGATGACGAAGGGCTTCAGCCCCGCCTTGTCGTCGACGGACTCGACCTCGAGCCCGATCATGGTGAGCCGTTCGACGATCTCGGAAAGCGAGGCTTCGGTGTCGAGATGGTCCTTCAGCCAGGACAGGGTGAATTTCATTCTTCGTTGCTCTCTGATCGCTCGATGCTGAAGCCGGGGTGGCGCGGCAGGTTGTCGGGCATGTGCACGAATGGCAGCTGCTGGCGCACCCAGGCGTGAAGCTGTGGCTTGTAGGCGGCCGGCTCGTCCATGGCGCCGAGCATGAACCAGATGTCGCCGGGAAGCCTGGTGTCGACATAGGCAATCGGCGTGCCGCAGGTGCCGCAGAAGGAACGCGTCACGGTATCGACCCGGTAGATCTGCAGCGTGTCGTCGCTTTCGAACGTGACGTCCTTCACATGAAAGCCGACGAAGGCCGAGACCGGCGCGGCGGTCGATTTCCGGCAGTCCTTGCAGTGGCAGTAGGAGATCTGGATCGGCTCGGCCGACGCGCTGAAGCGCACGGCGCCGCAGCGGCAGCCGCCGGTGTGGCGTGTCTCTTCATTTTCGGTGTCAGCCATGTCTTTCCTTGTTCTGCCGCCATGGCGGCGAGCCCTATTCTGCCGCGACGGAGGGCGGGACGGCGCCGGGTGCCTTCCTGCCGAGAAACATGCTCCTGATCGAGATGCCCTCGTCCACGGCCGGCCACCAGACGCCCTCGTACATCAACTCGATGTCGTTCAGCGCCGCCTGATCCAGCCCGGCGAGGAACGGATACCACCACAGGGGGGTGGCGATGGAACGTCCGTCGGCGAGCGTGACGTGAACGTCGTGCTCCGAGCACCACGCCTTCACCGGACGCATCTCGTCGGTCTCAAAGGCCAAAGAAGTCATTCCAGACACCAATCCATTCGTTCCGCCGCTCTGCGACGATTGCCAGCAGCCGTGCGATTTCCCGCTCAGTGTAGCCGCCGTTTCGAGCGACTTCCAAACTTTGCAGCCACACCTTCAATGTCTTGTCGTCCTTGAAAACATGGACGTGCGGCGGTTCGTCGGCATCCAGAGCATAGAACCTGAACTTGTAGCCGTGCCAGATTCAGCAGCGTCGGCATCGGTCAGAATGCTCAGACGCTCGCGAGCCGCTCGTCGCACGCGAATAAGGGCTGCGTCACGCACGCTCCCCCTTCACGTGCTTCACCAGCACCTCGTTGATGCGGCTCTGCCAACCAGGGCCGCCGGCACGGAAATGCTCAACCACCTCGTGGTCGAGCCGCAGCCCGACGCGCTCCTTGGTCGGCGATTTTTGGGGCCCGCGCTGACCGCGCATGCGCTCGAATGCCTCGACGATCTCGGGAAACACCTCCTTCATCGGACGAAAGTGCTTCATGTCCTCGGCCGTCAGTTCCCGAACCTCGCCGTCCTCGTCGGTCAGCGGCGGCAGGTGTTCAGGCAGACGCGGAATAGGCTCTTCTGTTCACGGTCGTTCGCCTTTCTCAACGAAATGATGCGCACTGCGCCCTTTGCGATTCGTCCAGCAGACCACGTGCAGTCGCTCGTCGATATGCCGTATGTTACCCAACGCGCCTCGCCATAGTCATACCGCATCTGTCGGTAACGGTGCGTGCCGTCTCCAGTGTCGAAGCAGGGCTACATCCGCGAAATCGACTCCATGCTCGCACAAGTGCATCGAGCCGCTTCGCCTCGTCCCACTCCAGTTCCATCCGCTGCCACCATATTTAATTGTGGCCACGATAAAATCAAGTGCTCAGGCCTCCGAACAGCGTCGGCATGTCGAGCGGGCGGAAGCCGTAATGCGCCAGCCAGCGCACGTCGGCGTCGAAGAAGGCGCGCAGGTCCGGCATGCCGTATTTCAGCATGGCGATGCGGTCGATGCCCATGCCCCAGGCAAAACCCTGGTATTCGTCCGGGATCGAGGCCGCCGAACCTGAGCACGTTCGGGTGGACCATGCCGCAGCCGAGGATCTCCATCCAGTCCGTGCCCTCGCCGAAGCGAACCTCGCCGGGACGCGAGCGGTCGCACTGGATGTCCACCTCGAGGCTCGGCTCGGTGAACGGGAAGAAGCTCGGGCGGAAGCGCATGTTGAGCGACGGCACCTCGAAGAAGGCCTTGCAGAACTCCTCCAGCACCCAGCGCATGTTGGCGACGTTGGCGGTCCTGTCGATCACCAGCCCCTCGAGCTGGTGGAACATCGGCGTGTGGGTGGCGTCCGAATCCTGCCGGTAGGTCTTGCCGGGGATGACGATGCGGATCGGCGGCTTCTGCGCCTCCATGGTGCGGATCTGCACCGGCGAGGTGTGGGTGCGCAGAAGCTTGCGCTCGCCGTCCTCGTTCGGCTCGAAGAAGAACGTGTCGTGCATCTCGCGCGCCGGATGGCCTTCGGGGAAATTCAGCGCGGTGAAATTGTAGTAGTCGGTCTCGATGTCCGGCCCCTCGGCGATCTTGAAGCCGAGGTCGCCGAAGATCGCGGCGATCTCGTCGATGACCTGGCTGATCGGGTGGACGCGGCCGCGCTCGGCGGGTGCCGCGCGCACCGGCAGCGTCACGTCGACGGTCTCGGCGGCGAGCCTGGCCTCGATCGCGGCATCGCGCAGCGTGGCGCGGCGCGCCGAAATCGCGTCGCCGACCGTCGCCTTCAGCCCGTTGATCGCCGGGCCCATGACCTGGCGCTCCTCCGGGCTCATCGCGCCCAGCGACTTCAGCCGCTCGGAGACCGAGCCCTTCTTGCCGAGGGCCGCCACGCGGATCGCCTCGAGCGCGGCCTCGTCGGCCGCCGCCTCGATCTCGGCCAGCAAGCGTGGCTTCGAGTGTCTTCAGGTCGCTCGTCTGTTCGTTCACGGTCTTCTTCCTGACGGTCGCTCAAAGAAAAACCCGCGCCGGCCCTGCCAGCGCGGGTTTCCCAATGTCAGATTTCGAAATGCTTGGGAAGCGCTGGAGCCTTAGGCGACAGCGGCCTCAAAAGCATTCGGGGTGGTGTCCTTGAGGTAGGCGAGCGCCTCCTTGGCCTTGGCGGCCACGGCGGCGAACGCCTGCGGCTCGTGGATGGCCATGTCGGACAGCACCTTGCGGTCGATCTCGATGCCGGCCTTGTTCAGCCCGTCGATGAGGCGGGCATAGGTCAGGCCGTGCTCGCGCGCGGCGGCGTTGATGCGCTGGATCCACAGGGCGCGGAAATTGCGCTTGCGGTTCTTCCGGTCGCGATAGGCATACTGCATCGATTTCTCGACGGCCGACTTCGCGGTGCGGATGGTGTTCTTGCGGCGGCCGTAGAAGCCCTTGGCGGACTTCAGGACCTTCTTGTGCTTGGCGTGGGCGGTAACGCCCCTCTTGACGCGTGCCATCGTGAGCTACTCCTGAAAGTTCTTCCGGGCGGGCGTCTAGACGCCGCCTCCGTTGGGCATGAGATTGCGGACACCTTCTTGGCATCGGGCGCCGCAAGAACGGACATGCCGCGCGCGTCGCGGATGAACTTGTTGGAGCGCTTGATCATGCCATGGCGCTTGCCCATGGCATGCCGACCTTGACCTTGCCGGTCGCGGTGATCTTGAAGCGCTTCTTGGCAGAGGACTTCGTCTTCATCTTGGGCATTTTGCTTTCTCCGTTTTTATGCGCTCACGCCAGTTTGCTTCGCAAACGGCTCCGCAAGGGCGCCGGACGACCGGCGGCGGCCGGTCGGCCGCTTCTCGCTTCGCTCGATGGTCAAAGTGAGCTTTTCAGCATTATGAGCCGCCACGGCATGCCCTGCCGGACGGCTCGAAACGCGGCCTTATAGCGATGCCGCCGCCAAAGCGCAACAGGCTCGATGCGGGCGGCGCGGCGCCGTCAGCGCGGCGCCAGCACCATCATCATCTGACGGCCTTCGAGCTTGGGCTCGGCCTCGACCTTGGCGATCTCGCCCACTTCCTCGCGCACGCGGTTCAGCAACTGCATGCCGAGTTCCATGTGGGCCATCTCGCGGCCGCGGAAGCGCAGCGTCAGCTTGACCTTGTCGCCTTCCTCGAAGAAGCGGCGCACCGCCTTCATCTTCACCTCGTAATCGTGGGTGTCGATGTTCGGACGCATCTTGATCTCCTTGATCTCGATGGTCTTCTGCTTCTTGCGGGCCTCGGAGGCCTTTTTCTGGCTCTGGTATTTGAGCTTGCCCAGATCGGTGATCTTGCAGACGGGCGGATCTGAATTCGGCGAGATCTCGACAAGGTCGAGTCCCATCTCCTCGGCAATGGAGAGCGCCTCGTCGGTGGTGACGACGCCGCGATTGGTGCCCTCGTCGTCGATGAGCTGGATTCTCGGAACCCGGATCTCCCGGTTGGCGCGCGGGCCTTCCTTGGTGGGAGGCGCGGCTTTGAACGGTCTGCGAATGGTCGTTGTCTCCTCAACTGTTGACGAAATACGGATACCGGCGGCACACCGGGCATCAGCCGGCGCAATGTGGTAGCCGCCGCATCGGTGTCAATAGCACGGATCGCGGAATTAATCACCCTCGCGACCGAATGTTCCTGCCGAAACCGGCGGGAGCGGCGGGAAGTTCCGGGCTGTATGCCGGCTCGGCGAGCATCGGGCGGCGGACAAGACAGGAGGACAGGAATGGCGGACGAAAGCACGGGCGAACGGCAACCGGAGTTCATCGAGGTCGACGGCGTCAGAATAGCGGTGCGGCATCGCGCGGGTGCGGCACCAGGCGTGGTCTGGCTCGGCGGCTACCGTTCGGACATGAAGGGCACCAAGGCGCAGGCGCTCGACGCCTGGGCGGCAAAGCACGGCCGCGCCTGCACGCGCCACGACTATTCGGGCCACGGCGAATCCGGCGGAAGGTTCGAGGACGGCACGATCTCGACATGGCTGGCGCAGAGCCTCGCCGTGTTCCGGCGCTTCACCGAAGGCCCGCAGATCCTCGCCGGCTCGTCGATGGGCGCGTGGGTGGCGCTCAGGATGGCGCAGGAACTCGACCGCGCCGGCGAGCGCGAGCGGCTGGCCGGCATCCTGCTTCTGGCGCCGGCGCCGGACTTCACGGTGGAGCTGGTCGAGCCGCACCTGACGAAGGCGCAGAAGAAGGAACTGGAAACACGCGGCCTGTTCGAGGTGCCGTCGGACTATTCGCCCGAGCCCGACATCTACACCGCGGCACTGATCGAGGACGGGCGGAAGAACCGGGTGCTGGAAGGCGTCATCGACACGCACTGCCCGGTGGCGATCCTGCAGGGGATGGAGGACGCCGACGTGCCTTTCGCCCACGCGCTGAAGCTGGTGGAGCACCTGCCGGCCGACGACGTGACGCTGTCGCTGATCCGCGACGGCGACCACCGGCTGTCGCGCCCGCAGGACATAAAGATGATGACCGACGCGCTGGACCGGCTGGTCGAACAGGCCGGCTGACCCGGCTTTACCTTGCGCAACGTCCGAAAAACCCGTTTGTCCATAGTCGTTTGTCCGATTTCGGCCGAAATCGTATTGAATCGCCGCAAAGATGTTCCCATTTCGATTTTCATGCGGTCGCGTTGGCCGCTACGATCGACAAGGAACGGGTGAAATGACCAATTCAGCACTGATACGTCCCGCGTGGACGCCGGCGACCATCGCGTTGATGGTGATCGGCTTCATGGTGTTTTGGCCGCTCGGCTTCGCCATGCTCGCCTACATCCTGTGGGGCGACAGGCTCGACGGGTTCAAGCGTGACGTGAACCGCGCCACGGACGGGTTCTTCAAGGGATGCCACAAGGCTTCCTACAAGGCAGGCGGGTTCTCCCGCACCGGCAACGTGGCCTTCGACGAGTGGCGCGACAACGAGCTGCAGAGGCTCAACGAGGAGCGCCGCAAGCTCGAAGAGATGCGTTCGGAGTTCGAGGACTACTACCGCGAACTGCGCCGCGCCAAGGACCAGGAAGAGTTCGACCGCTTCATGCGTGCCCGCGACGAGCGCAAGGCTCGCGGCGAGACCAACGGCAACGGCGGCAATGGCGGCCGGAGCGAGCCGGACATCCTCGACCCGGCATAAGCCGGAGACCGAGACGCACCACGAAACACGGCGCCCCTTGAGGCGCCGTTTTTCATGCGCGCATGGTCCCGAAAAGCGGGAACCGGCTTTCGGACGAGACCACGCGCGGGAAAAGAAGAACTGTCGCTCCGCAGAGGCCAGCGACCGAGGGCACTTCCTCTTTCGACGATCCGCTTTCGTTCCGAATCATCTATCCTGACGCCGATGAGCCTCGCCTTCCCCTTTTCGCGCAGGAAAGCGCCGCCGGCCGCGCCGACGACGCGCGAGCATGTCGTGGCCGGGCGGGCGCTGCCCTTGCGGATCGTGGAGAACGCGCGCGCCACGCGGCTGACGCTGAGGATCGACGCCGGCGGGCGCGGCTTGCGCATCACCATTCCGCCCGGCGTGCCGGAGCGCGAGGTCGACCGCTTCCTCACCCGCCACAGCGGCTGGCTGGAAAAGAAGCTGGAAAAGCTGCCCGACCGGCCGCAGGTGCGCCCCGGCGTCAAGCTGCCGGTGCGCGGCGTGCCGCATCTGATCGTGCACGAGCCGGGCAAGCGCGGCACGGTCGTGGTGGGGGCGGAGAACGGAGCGCCGACGCTGACCGTGCACGGCGAGCGCCGGCACCTGCCGCGGCGGCTTTCCGATCACCTCAAGCGCGAGGCGAAGCGCGAGATCGAGACGCTGGTCGAAAAGCACACGGCGACGGTCGGGCGCCGCGCCAAGGCGGTGCGGTTTCGCGACACGACGAGCCGCTGGGGCTCGTGCACCTCGGACGGTACGCTGTCGTTTTCCTGGCGCATCATGATGGCGCCGCCGACGGTCATCGACTATCTGGTCGCCCACGAGGTCGCGCATCTGAAGGAGATGAACCATGGCCCGCGCTTCTGGAAGCTGTGCCGCGAGCTTTGCCCGCGCACCGACGAGGCGAAAGCCTGGCTGAAGCGCAACGGCGGCGCGCTGCAGGCGATAGATTTCGGGTAGCGGCAAGGCCACGTCGAACCCGGCCGCCCCGACCCCGCCCGTCCAATCGCTGCGCGATTGTC
The DNA here is from genome assembly GCA_963816435.1 of uncultured Alphaproteobacteria bacterium. Lineage (GTDB taxonomy): Bacteria > Pseudomonadota > Alphaproteobacteria > Rhizobiales > Rhizobiaceae > CAWFKS01. The sequence continues at coordinate 60,889 of CAWFKS010000012.1, read as the reverse complement.
CAACCTCCGTGCGAGGGAGAGGACCGGCGGCCTGCCTCGACTCGGCCGATTTTTCGTGGCACTTCCGCGCCATGAGCCTCGACATCAAGATCTGCGGCCTGAAGACGCCGGATGCGCTCGATGCGGCACTTGCCGGCGGGGCGAGCCATGTCGGCTTCATCTTCTTTGAAAAGAGCCCGCGCAACGTCGCGCCCGAAACCGCCGGCGAGTTGCGCAAGCAGGCCGAAGGCCGGGCGCAGGCGGTGGCGGTCAGCGTCAACGCCGACGACGCGACGCTCGACGCGATCGTTGCGGCGATGACGCCCGACATGCTGCAGCTTCACGGCACGAGACGCCGCAGCGCGTGGCTGAGGTCAAGGCGCGCTACGGATTGCCGGTGATGAAGGCGTTTTCGGTGAGCACGGCCGACGATCTGGCGCGCGCCACCGCCTATGCCGGCGCCGCCGACCGGCTGCTGTTCGACGCCAAGCCGCCGAAGGGCGCGGTGCTGCCCGGCGGCAACGGTGTCTCCTTCGACTGGGCACTGCTCGAAGACCTGCCGGCCGGGCTCGGCTATATGCTGTCGGGCGGGCTGAACGCCGACAATGTCGGCGAGGCGCTGTCGCGCGCCAGTCCCTCGGGGCTCGACGTCTCGTCGGGCGTGGAAAGCGCGCCGGGCGTCAAGGATGTCGCGCGCATCCGCGAATTCTTCGAGGCCGTCGCAGCCGCCCGCGCCGAGCGGGTCGCCTGAGCCCCATGCGACTTCCCGCCGGCCCGCTGACCGTCGTCGACATGCACACGGGCGGCGAGCCGCTGAGGATCGTCACCGGCGGTTATCCCGATCTGCCGAAGGGCACGATCCTGCAAAAGCGCGCCTACGTGCGCGATAATCTCGACCATCTGCGCAAGATCCTGATGTTCGAGCCGCGCGGCCATTTCGACATGTACGGGGCGCTGCTGGTCGATCCGGACCTGCCGGGCGCCGACCTCGCCGTGCTGTTCATGCACAACGAGGGCTATTCGACGATGTGCGGCCATGCCGTCATCGCGCTCGGCCGCTACGCGGTGGACGAGGGGCTGGTCGCGGCGACCGAGCCGGTGACGACAGTCAACATCGAATGCCCGTGCGGCATGGTCGTCGCCCATGTCGAGGTGAAAGACGGCAAGGCGGGCGCGGTCGCCTTCGACAGCGTGCCGGCCTTCCTGTTCGCCCGCGATCTGGAGGCCGAGCTTCCCGGTCACGGAAGGATCGGCTTCGACATCGCCTATGGCGGCGCCTTCTACGCGCTCGCCGACGCCGGCCAGTTCGGGCTGGAGTTCGAAAAAGGCCGGGCGCGCGACTTCGTCGACGCGGCCAGCGCGCTGACGCAGGCGGTGAAGGCCGCGCACGAGTTGCGGCACCCGGCGCATGCCGATCTGGGCTTCCTCTACGGCTCTATCCTCACCGACGGGCACGACGGATCGGGCGGCAGGGCGAGCCGCAACATCTGCGTGTTCGCCGACAGCCAGGTCGACCGCTCGCCGACCGGCTCCGGCGTGACGGCGCGCATGGCCGCGATGTTCGCGAAGGGCGAGGTCGGGCTCGGGGAGACGCGCGACTTCGAAAGCGTCGTCGGATCGCGCTTCACCGGCGAGATCGTGCGCGAGGCAAGCGAAGGCGACATGCCTGCGGTCGTGGTGCGCGTTTCCGGCCGGGCGCACTATTCGGGCCGCGCCGAGTTCGTCGTCGAGGACGACGATCCGCTCGGCGGCGGGTTCCTGGTGCGGTAGCGCTCCCCTCCCTGACTTTTCATTTGTACCCTCCCCCAATAGAGCGGTTCATCGTTTCACGGAATTGATGAACCGCTCTAAGTTCTTGTTTTCACGCAATTCCGGACGGAAAACCGGTTTCCACTTTTCCTGGAATTGCTCTAGGCTCGCGCGGCGTGCAGACGGATCGGGAGGATCGGCAAGAGATGTTTCGATGGGGAGTGCTTTCGACCGCCAAGATCGCGCGCAACTACGTGCTGCCGGCGATCGCCGAGGCCGAGAACGGCATAGTGGCGGCGATCGCCAGCCGCGACCTGACGAGGGCCAAGGAGCTGGCGGCACGGTTCGGCGCGCCGCGCGCCTTCGGCTCCTACGACGAATTGCTGGAATCCGACACGATTGACGGCGTCTACATTCCGCTGCCGACCTCGCAGCATGTCGAGTGGGCGGTGAAGGCGGCGGATGCAGGCAAGCACGTGCTGGTGGAAAAGCCGCTGGCGCTGAAGGCCGCCGACATCGAGCAGGTGATCGCGGCGCGCGACCGCAATTCCGTGCTGGTCTCGGAAGCCTTCATGGTGTCCTACCACCCGCAATGGCGGAAGGTGCGCGAGCTGGTGTCGTCCGGCGCCATCGGGCGGCTGCGCCACGTGCAGGGCGCGTTCTCCTATTACAATGTCGATGCGGCCGACATGCGCAACCGGCCGGAGCTCGGCGGCGGCGCGCTGCCGGACATCGGCGTCTACCCCAGCATGACGACGCGCTTCGTGACCGGGCAGGAACCGGTGCGCGTTCAGGCGGTGGTCGAGCGCGACGAGAAATTCGGCACCGACATCTATGCCAGCGTGAAGGCCGATTTCGGCTCCTTCGAGCTGGGCTTCTACTGCTCGACGCAGATGGCGCTGCGCGAGTTCATGGTGTTCCACGGCACCGAGGCTTCATCGAGGTGCATGCGCCGTTCAACGCCGGCGACTACGAGCACCACCGTGTCGAGCTGCACAATCGCGACCACACCGAGGCTCAGGTCTTCCGGTTTCCGGGCACGAGGCAATACCGGCTGGAGGTCGAGGCGTTCGCGCGCGCCGCGCAGGGCGAAGACGAGAAGGTCTTCACGCTGGAGGAGTCGGTGAAGAACCAGCAATTCATCGACGCGATCTACCGGGCCGGCGAGGCCGACGGCTGGGTCCGCGTCTGAGCCCACACCCCAAATGAAAGGAGCCGGGCCGCACGAAAGCGGCCCGGCTCCCGATCGCGGTGGCGGGCGTGGCAGCCCGCCGGACTTGCCTATTCCGGCTTGCGGAAGAGCTGGATGCCCCAGGCGAGATGGCCGGCATCGGCGGCCTTCACCCAGTTCTCGAGGCCGACGATCATCTTGTCGAGATACTCGGCCGAAGCGCCGCTCTCGCGCAGCTTGTCGTAGTTGGCGACCAGCTCCTCGCGCACGCGGGCGTAGTGGGTGCGCAGCTGCTCCGTCATCTCGCGCTGGTCGACGACCTCGAAGCCGAGCGCCTGAGCCGCCTCGCGGTAGAAGCGCATCGAGCCCAGGCTGGTCAGCTGAGGCGGTCGTAGACCGGCTGAAGCACGCCGTCGGGCACGTCGTCGGCCTGCATCGGGTCGGTGAAGACGAAATCGCCGCCCGGCTTCAGCACCCGCCACACCTCGGCCAGCACCTTGTCGCGCTGGTCGGAATGCAGGATCGCGTCCTGGCTCCAGACCACGTCGTAGCTGGCGTCCGGCTCGGGGATGTCCTCGAACACGCCGTGCACCACGCTGATCCGGTCGGTGAAGCCGTGCGGCGGTTGCGGAGCCGGTTGGTGTCGTTCTGCGACCTCGGAGATGTTGAGGCAGGTGACGCGTGCCGCCGTATGTCTTCGGCGACGCCGGCGCATCGCGCCGCCATAGCCGGCGCCGATGTCGAGGATGCGCTGTCGGGCCGAGCTTCGGCAGCATCTCGACCATCCGGTCGACGGTCACGTCGGATGGCCTCGCGGATGTCGCGCGTGTCGTCGTAGCAGCCGACATGCAGGTCCTCGCCGCCCCAGACGGCGCGTAGAAGGTGTCGGCGTCCTCGCTGTCGTAATAGTCCTCGGCACGTCGCGCACGTCGGTCTCGCCTGCTCGCGGGTGCCGCCGCCCCAGCGCACGAGGTGCAGCGCCGACTTCTCGGCGACGTGGATGAAGAAGTCCGGCTCGTCCTCGGCGTAGGTCTCCTGGAAGTCGCCATAGGTGCGCACCCGCTCGAAGCCGGCCTCCTGCAGCAGCCGGCGCATGTAGTTCTTGCGGATCGGGCACAGGTTGAGGGTGTATTCCGCGCCGTCCGGGAAGGTGTACTTGAAGCGGGCCAGCCCGTCGTCGATGTGTTCCGGCTCGGCCGTGACCTTGTCGCCGCAATAGTAGTACTTGTGCTTCGACTTGAAGCCGTGGTCGAGGATGGCGTCGTAGTTGCGCTGGTCGAGGATCAGGATGCCGTCATGCTTCAGCGCGGCGTAGAACTCGGCCAGCGCGCGGCGGCGGTCCTGCTCCTCGTGCAGGTGGGTGAAGGAATTGCCGAGGCAGATGATGGCGTCGTACTTGCCCTGGATGTCGCGGTTGAGCCAGCGCCAGTCGGCCTGCACCGTCTTCAGGATCAGGCCGCGCGACTGGCCGTTCTCGAAGGCCTTGGCGAGCATCGCGGCCGAACCGTCGGCGCGAGGTGACGTTGAAGCCGGCCTCGCGTCAGCCGCACCGAGTGGAAGCCGGTGCCGGAGGCGACGTCGAGCACGGTCTCCTTGCCGCGGGCGCGCAGGATGTCGATGAAGAACTGCCCCTCGCTGTCGGCGCGCGCCGTCCAGTCGATCAGCTCGTCCCACTTCTCGACGAACGACATGATGTATTCGCCGCGATAGAGGTCGGTATCGCGGTCCCGAGCGGATCGTCCCCGTAGGCCTGTTCCTCAGATCGAGTTCGGTGTTCGTCTGTCGAAGCGCTGATTGCGTCATGATCGCTTACGTTCTCCCTCTCTGGCGGACGGGCAGCCCGGCCATGACGGCCGCGCACGCGCACGACCGCATGCCGCGACCGTGACGCCCGAATCCGCATTGATCGCCGCGCGCACAGGACGTGCCAAAGACACAGCGCGGCAGTGACGGCTCAGCGGGCGCGATGCCCGAACATGCGGAAAAGGTTTCCGCGCGAGCCGGATGGGCCGCGGCAGGCAGCGTCCTGGCGGACGCCTCGAAAATGGATGAACCCGCAGCCCGAAAACGCGCGCAGGATACGACAAGAGGAAGCTGATGCAAGGCGCGGCGGCGGGCGCAGGCGGCGCTTCTGACGCTAAGTGCCTTGAATGGCTTCGACTTTCCGCGACCCACTTTTTTCGCAAATGTTAAGGTCACGGCATCCGGGGCGGCGACGCCGCGACAGGCCGCGAGCCCCTGTCAGTCAAGGCATTGCGGGCTCTCCAAGGTTGCAGTTCGTGGAACCGGTTCCTCGCTGAGCGGTTAGCTCCGCAAGCCCTTCCGCGCGAGAGTGCGGCGGGGCGCCCCAACATCCCGAGGAGACCGATACATGCGCAACGCACTCGTCATCGCCGCCGCGGCCGGCGCCGCATCGCTGGCATGGATGTCCACCGCATCCGCCGAGAGCCTTCCCGCCTGCCAGTCGCAGAGCTCGCTGGAACAGGTGATCGAGAGCAACGGCAAGCTGCAGCCCGACGATTGCAGCGCGCTGACCGTCACCAAGATCGACACGGACAACGGCGAACTCTGCGTCATCGACTTCGCCGGCGCCGGCAATGGCGTGCTCAACGCGCTGCGCGATGCGGCCCTGCCGCAGAAATGGTGGGTGCGCTGCAACCCGCTCGGCCAGGCCGCCGACGGCGACATGCCGGAAGACACGGACTAGGCGCCGGCGATGTTCTTCGACGGCTGGCACGACCTGCTGCACATCCTCGTCGTCGGCGGGGGCGCCTATTTCGGCCTCGTCGTGCTTTTGCGCATCACCGGCAAGCGCACGCTGAGCAAGCTCAACGCATTCGACCTCGTGGTGACGGTGGCGCTCGGCTCGACGCTGGCTTCGGCGCTGCTCAGCAGCGACGTCACCCTGTCGGAAGGCCTGCTGGCCTTCGTGCTGCTGTGCGGGCTGCAATATGCGGTGACCTTCGCCTCGCTGCATTCGAAGGGGTTCCGGCGGCTGATCAAGTCCGAGCCGTCGCTGCTGTTCTTCGACGGAGCGTTCCTGGACGGGCAGATGCGCAAGGAAAGGCTGACGCGCGACGAGGTCATGGCCGCGATGCGGTCTTCGGGCAAGCACGACCCGACCGAGGTCGCCGCCGTCGCGATTCTGGAGACAGACGGCTCGATCAGCGTCATCGGCGCCGGCGGCGCCGGCGGCGGCCCTCGGCGGCACGCTGGCGAGCGTCAACGGCATCGAGCACGCGGCAGCGTGAACGAAGGGCCGGGCATTCTCGTCGCCGGCGCCGGGCCCACCGGGCTGGCGGCGGCGCTGGAACTGGCACGTCGCGGCGTGTGGCCGCGCATCATCGACCGCGATCCCGGCCTGACGGAACTGTCGAAGGCGGTCGGCATCAGCCCCCACAGCCTCGACCTGCTGGAGCCTTCGGGCGTGACGGAACAGTTTTTCCGGTGCGGCACCAGGATGAAGGGTGTGGCCTTCCACTATGGCGGCAAGCGCCAGGGCGCGTTCGCGCCTGACGCGCATTCCCCACCGCTACGCAACGTCGCACTGAAGACGCTGGCGCATCTGCCGGCGCTGCAGCGGCCGATGCTGGAGCGGCTGGCAGGCCTTCGCGAGTAGGCACGGGCCGCCTGCGCCGAGCAAGGCAAAATTCTCCGGAAATTTCAGCGCACAAGCCAACAAAGCCGCCCTGCGGCGACTTGCACGGCAAATAGCTGTTCTTATATACGCCGCAACGCCGCCGACCTGCTTCCACGGGCGAGGCGGCGATTCTTGATATGAACAGGGGCCGTCGCGGAACGCCTTACGGGTCCTGACAGCCTGCTTAGAGGAGAGAAGAAAATGGCCAAAGTTATCGGCATCGACCTTGGAACGACCAATTCCTGCGTCGCCGTCATGGATGGCAAGGACGCCAAGGTCATCGAAAATGCCGAAGGCGCGCGCACGACGCCTTCGATCGTCGCCTTCACCGACGACGACGAGCGTCTCGTCGGCCAGCCGGCCAAGCGCCAGGCGGTCACCAATCCCGAAAACACCCTTTTCGCGGTCAAGCGCCTGATCGGCCGCCGCTACGACGATCCGGTGACCGAGAAGGACAAGAAGCTGGTGCCCTACAAGATCGTCAAGGCCGACAATGGCGACGCCTGGGTCGAGGCCCAGGGCAAGAAGTATTCGCCGTCGCAGATTTCGGCCTTCATCCTGCAGAAGATGAAGGAGACCGCGGAGAGCTATCTCGGCGAGAAGGTCGAGAAGGCCGTCATCACCGTTCCGGCCTACTTCAACGACGCCCAGCGCCAGGCCACCAAGGACGCCGGCAAGATCGCCGGCCTTGAAGTGCTGCGCATCATCAACGAGCCGACCGCGGCCGCGCTCGCCTACGGGCTCGACAAGAAGGACGGCAAGAATCGCCGTCTTCGACCTTGGCGGCGGCACGTTCGACATCTCGATCCTCGAGATCGGCGACGGCGTGTTCGAGGTGAAGTCGACCAACGGCGACACCTTCCTCGGCGGCGAGGACTTCGACATGCGGCTGGTCGATTACCTGGCCGACGAGTTCAAGAAGGAACAGGGCATCGACCTGAGGAACGACAAGCTCGCCCTGCAGCGGCTGAAGGAAGCCGCCGAGAAGGCCAAGATCGAGCTGTCGTCGGCCGCCCAGACCGAGATCAACCTGCCCTTCATCACCGCCGACCAGTCCGGCCCCAAGCACCTGACCATGAAGCTGACGCGCGCCAAGTTCGAGAGCTCGTCGACGATCTGGTGCAGCGCACGATCGCGCCGTGCAAGGCCGCGCTCAAGGATGCCGGCATCAAGGCCGGCGAGATCGACGAGGTCGTGCTGGTCGGCGGCATGACCCGCATGCCCAAGGTCCAGGAGACGGTGAAGAACTTCTTCGGCAAGGAGCCGCACAAGGGCGTCAACCCGGACGAGGTCGTCGCGCTGGGCGCGGCGATCCAGGCCGGCGTGCTGCAGGGCGACGTCAAGGACGTGCTGCTGCTCGACGTGACCCCGCTGTCGCTGGGCATCGAGACGCTGGGCGGCGTGTTCACCCGCCTGATCGAGCGCAACACCACGATCCCGACCAAGAAGAGCCAGACCTTCTCGACCGCCGAGGACAACCAGTCCGCGGTGACGATCCGGGTCTTCCAGGGTGAGCGCGAGATGGCGGCCGACAACAAGCTGCTCGGCCAGTTCGACCTGGTCGGCATCCCGCCCGCACCGCGCGGCGTGCCGCAGATCGAGGTCACCTTCGACATCGACGCCAACGGCATCGTCAACGTCTCGGCCAAGGACAAGGGCACCGGCAAGGAGCACCAGATCCGCATCCAGGCCTCGGGCGGCCTGTCGGACGACGAGATCGAGAAGATGGTCAAGGACGCCGAGGCCAACGCCGAGGCCGACAAGAAGCGCCGCGAGGCGTCGAGGCCAGGAACCAGGCCGAATCGCTGATCCACTCGACCGAGAAGTCGCTGAAGGAATATGGCGACAAGGTCTCGGACGACGACCGCAAGGCGATCGAGGATGCGCTCGCCGCGCTGAAGAGCGCGGTGGAAGGCGACGACGCCGAGGATATCAAGGCCAAGACCAGGAGCTGGCCGAGGTGTCGATGAAGCTCGGCCAGGCGATGTACGAGGCCAGCCAGGCCGAAGCAGCAGGGCGAAGCCGGCGAGGCCGAGGACGCCCAGGCCAACGAGGATGTCGTCGACGCCGACTTCGAGGAGATCGACGACGACGACGACAAGAAGAAGTCGGCCTGACGCGAGGGCCGCGATCGGGCCGGCGGTTACTCACCGCCGGCCCTTTTCTTTCGCCGCGGGCAACGGCAGAAACCGCAGGAAAATTGCCCTGGCGGCCTTAATTCCTATGGCATTGCGCCGTCCATCACTAAATCGGGAAACATGCAGAGCGCCGAGGGGCGTCGGGCCGGGGCGAATCGCACAGCCAGGGACGGGAATGAAGGCTGATTTCTACGAGACGCTGGGAGTCGAGCGCACAGCCGACGACAAGGCACTCAAGAGCGCCTTTCGCAAGCTCGCCATGCAGTATCACCCGGACCGCAACCCCGACACGCGGTGCGGAGCACAAGTTCAAGGAAATCAACGAGGCCTATGAGTGCCTGAAGGACCCGCAGAAGCGCGCCGCCTATGACCGCTTCGGCCATGCCGCCTTCGAGAAATGGCGGCATGGGCGCGGGCGCTCGCGGCTTCCGTCCCGCCGGCGGCTTCGCCGACATCTTCGAGGACATCTTCGGCGAGATGATGGGCGGCGGCGCGCCGCCGCTCGACCGGCGGCCGCGAGCGCGGCGCCGACCTGCGCTACAACATGGAGATCACGCTCGAGGAGGCCTACGCCGGCAAGACGGCGCAGATCCGGGTCCCGACGTCCATCACCTGCCGGACTGTTCCGGCTCGGGCGCCAAGCCCGGCACCCAGCCGGCGACCTGCACGATGTGCTCGGGCTCGGGCCGCGTGCGCGCCGCGCAAGGCTTCTTCTCCATCGAGCGCACCTGCCCGCACTGCCACGGCCGCGGCCAGACCATCACCGATCCGTGCCCGAAATGCTCCGGCCAGGGCCGCGTCACCGAGGAGCGCTCGCTTTCGGTCAACATCCCGGCCGGCATCGAGGACGGCACCCGCATCCGGCTCGCCGGCGAAGGCGAGGCGGGCTTGCGCGGCGGCCCGTCCGGCGACCTCTACATCTTCCTCTCGGTCAAGCCGCACGAGTTCTTCCAGCGCGACGGCGCCGACCTCTACTGCAAGGTGCCGATCTCGATGACCACGGCCGCGCTCGGCGGCGCCTTCGAGGTCGCCACGCTCGACGGCACGCAGACCCGGGTGAAGGTGCCCGAAGGCACCCAGAACGGCCGCCAGTTCCGGCTGAAGGGCAAGGGCATGCCGGTGCTGCGCCAGCCGAAGATCGGCGATCTCTACATCCAGATCGCGGTGGAAACGCCGCAAAACCTGACCAAGCGGCAGCGCGAACTGCTTGAGGAATTCGAGCACTGTCGTCGAAGGAGAACAGCCCGCAATCGAGCGGCTTCTTCTCGCGCATGAAGGATTTCTTCGAATCCTTCGGTGAATAGCGAAGCCGGCCGAGACCCGCCTTCCCGCCAGCCGGTTGGCCGGACAACGCGTTCCGGAACCCACCGGCACATGCACAGGAGAATTGGATGCCCCATGGCGCCGGCCTGAAGGCCGTCGCCGCGGCTTCGACGATGAACTGCGCTTCTTTCGGGCTGGATCGACAAGCCGAGGGCGGTCGGCTCGATCGTGCCGACCAGCTCGGTCACGGCCCGGCGCATGGCCTCCGTCATCGATCCGCCTCCGGCCTGCCCGTGCTGGAGCTCGGCCCCGGCACCGGCGTCATCACCCGGGCCATCCTTGAGCGCGGCGTGCCGCCGGAGCATCTCTACGCGGTGGAATACTCGCCCGATTTCGTGCGCCACCTGCGCGGCGCTTTCCCGGCGTGAACGTGATCCAGGGCGACGCCTTCGACCTCGACGCCACGCTCGGCGATCCGCGCGGCTGACTTCGACGCCGTGGTTTCGGGCGTGCCGCTGCTCAACTTTCCGGTGGCGCCCGGGTCGCCTTCTCGAGGGCCTGCTCGAGCGCCTCCCGCCGGCCGGCCGGTCGTGCAGTTCACCTACGGGCCGATTCGCCGGTGCCGCCCGGGCGCGGCACTACACGGTCGAGCCCTTCGATTTCGTCATCCGCAACATTCCGCCGACACAGTCTGGATCTATCGTCGAGGTCGCCCGAGCAAGGCTCCTGACGTCAGCTGGCCGAGGCGCGATTTGCTTTCAGCGGCATATCGCCTATAGCGCTTGAGCGATGGAGCGGTCGATCAGCACCCCGAGAATCCTTGTCTTCGCCGGTTCGATCCGCACCGGCGCCTGTCGGCGAAGTCGCCGACGCGGCCAGAAGGAACTGGCGCTGCAAGGCGCCGAAGTGACCCGCATCTCGCTTGCCGACTATCCGCTGCCGATCATGGACGAGGATCTGGAGCGGAGAAGGGCATGCCCGAAACGCCGTGAAGCTCGCACGGCTGATCGCTGCCCATGACGGCCTGTTGATCGCCAGGCCCGAATACAACGCCTCGATCCCGCCGCTGCTGAAGAACACGATCGACTGGGTGAGCCGCGTCAGCGGGACGGCCAGCCGGCGCATGCGTTTCCCGGCAAGGTTGCGGCGCTGTGCTCGTCCTCCGACGGCCATTTCGGCGGCATTCGCGGTCTCTATCATCTGCGCGCCGTGCTGATGAACTGCCGGGCCGAGATCATCACGCCGCAATGCTCGGTGCCGCATGCGCAGGAGGCTTTCGACGAGGACGGCGCGTTCCAGGACGAACGCTGGCGCATCAGATGGAGACGGTTGCCGCACGCTGATCGAGCGGGCGACGCAGCTGTCGACGAGGCTGGAGGTCTGAGGTGCATGACGACGATACTGGAGCGGACCGACATGCGCGACCGCCTGATCGTCGGCCTCGACGTGCCACCGTGACGCAGGCCGAGGCGGTGGTCGAACTCGGCGACGACGTCTCCTTCTACAAGATCGGCTATCAGCTCGCCTTTGCCGGCGGGCTGGATTTCGCCCGCGAGCTGGTCGGCGACGGCAAGCAGAGTCTTCCTCGACATGAAGCTGCTCGACATCGACAACACCGTCGCCAAGGGCGTCGAGAACATCGTCAGGATGGGCGTGTCGATGCTGACCCTGCATGCCTATCCCAAGGCGATGCGCGCGGCGGTCGAGGCCGCGCGGGGCTCGGGCCTGCCTGCTCGGCGTCACGGTGCTGACCTCGATGGACGACGGCGACATCATCGACGCCGGCTACGAATACGACCCGCACACGCTGGTGGCGCGCGGCCGAGCAGGCGTGGCAGCCGGCATGGGCGGCATCGTCTGCTCGGCCGCCGAGGCGCGGCGGTGCGGCGGATCGTCGGGCCCGACATGGCCGTGGTGACGCCCGGCATCCGGCCGCCGGCGGCGGCCGGCGACCAGAAGCGCGTCATGACGCCGGCCGACGCCATCCGCGCCGGCGCCAGCCATCTCGTGGTGGCCGACCGATCGTGCAGGCGGATGACGCGCAGGCCGCCGCCCGCGCATTCTGGCCGAAATGAAGACAGCCTGAGACAACGAAACCGGGAGGAGAAGAACATGGCCAAGGGATACTGGATCGCCCGTGTCGATGTGCGCGATCCCGAGCGCTACAAGGATTATGTCGCGACCGCCAAGCCGGCATTCGAGGAGTTCGGCGCGAATTTCCTGGCGCGCGGCGGCGCCTACGAGGCGATGGAGGGAAAGGGGCGCGCCCGCAACGTCGTCATCGAGTTCCCGTCCTTGCAGGCGGCCAGGACTGCTACAATTCGCCCGAATACCAGGCGGCCAAGGCGATCCGCGTGACCGTCGCCGACGCCGAGATGGTGATCGTGGAAGGGGTTTGATCTTCAGGAACCCGCACGGCTCCGAACGCGTATTGCATTGCAGCAAAGCGACAAGTACTTTTGCTGCATGAATAACAGCCCCGACCGGCGCGGCCCGACCAGGCCGGCCGAGGCAGCGGGGTCATAGCGATGTTTTATCAGCTCTACGAATTGAACCATGCGGCGCTGCAGCCCTTCCGCGCCTTTGCCGATGCCACGCGGCTCTTCTACTCCAATCCGCTCAACCCGCTCTCGCAGACACCGTCGGCCGCTCGGCCGCGGCGCGGCGGAACTCTTCGAGCGCACGACCCGCCGCTACGCCAAGCCGTCCTTCGGCCTCGACGAGACCTCGATCGACTGCAGACGGTCAAGGTGACGGAGAAGATCGTCTGGTCGAGGCCGTTCTGCAATCTGATCCATTTCAAGCGCGACCTGCCCGCCGGCCGCCGCCACCCAAGCTGCTGATCGTCGCGCCGATGTCGGGCCACTACGCGACGCTGCTGCGCGGCACGGTGGAGGCGTTGCTGCCGCGCATGGACGTCTACATCACCGACTGGGTCGACGCGCGCACGGTGCCGCTGGCGAAGGCCATTCGATCTCGACGACTATATCGACTACGTCATCGACATGCTGCACGCGCTCGGCCCGGACACGCACGTCATGGCGGTCTGCCAGCCCTCGGTGCCGGTGCTGGCCGCCGTCGCGCTGATGGAGGCGCACGGCGACGCTGCGCGCCCGCCACCATGGTGCTGATGGGCGGGCCGATCGACACGCGCAGCAACCCGACCGCCGTCAACCAGCTTGCCGAGGAGCAGGGCATCGACTGGTTCCGCGACAATGTCATCATGAAGGTGCCGTGGCCGGATCCCGGCTTCATGCGCGACGTCTATCCGGGCTTCCTGCAGCTGTCCGGCTTCATGAGCATGAATCTCGACCGGCACATCATCGCGCACAAGGACTTCTTCATGCACCTGGTGAAGGACGACGGCGATTCGGCCGAGAAGCACCGCGAATTCTACGACGAATATCTGGCGGTGATGGACCTGACCGCCGAATTCTACCTGCAGACGGTCGAGACCGTCTTCATGCGCCATGCGCTGCCGAAGGGCGAGATGATGCATCGCGGCGGAAGGTCGATCCCGCGGCGATCCGCAACGTCGCGCTGCTGACCGTCGAGGGCGAGAACGACGACATTTCCGGCGTCGGCCAGACCAAGGCCGCGCAGGCTCTGTGCGTCAACATCCCCGACGACATGCGCGCGCATTACGTGCAGCCGCCGGTCGGCCATTACGGCGTCTTCAACGGATCGCGCTTCCGCGCCGAGATCGTCCCGCGAATCATCGACTTCATCCGCACCCATTCGGGCGGCGCCAGAGCCGCGCGAAGCCGCGGCTGGTGCGCTCGAGGCGAACTGATTGTCGCAGCGTGACACGAAACTGTGTGTTGTCGGTCACAGTTGCCTCAGACGGTAACCATCCGCCAGAACTGACGCGCGACGCGCATTGACTTGTCGCGGCCTCCTCTCTTAACTTTTCCTTAACAAAAGAAAAAAGCGGCGATTGGGGGATTTGGCGAAATGGGCGTCAGCACGACGCGCGTCGGCGCGCGAGTCATTCTGGGGGCACTGTTCTGCGCATCGGCGCGGGCGTTGGCATCGGCGGTGCCGCGCCGGCGGAGCTGGCGGGGCGCCTGACGTCCCAGCCGATCGGCCACTACGAATTCTGCAAGGCGCATCCGGCCGAATGCTCGATCCGGACGACGGATACCCGCCCCGAGCGGCTGACAACCCGATGTGGAACAAAATCGTGCAGGTCAACGTCGCGGTCAACAAGGCCATCAAGCCGATGAACGACTTCGACATCTACGGCAAGGACGAGGTCTGGGCCTATCCCGACCAGGGCGGGGGCGACTGCGAGGACTACGTGCTGCTGAAGCGCCGCAAGCTGTCGCAGCCGGCATCCCGTTGTCCGACCTCCTGATCACCGTGGTGCGCAAGCCGGACGGCGAGGGCCACGCGGTGCTGACCTTGCGCACCGACCGCGGCGACTTCATCCTCGACAATCTCACCGACAGCGTGAAGCCCTGGGACGAGACGCCCTACCGCTTCCTGAAGCGGCAGGCCAGCGAGCACACCGGCCGCTGGGTGACCTGATCGACGAACGCAACGTGCTGGTCGGCTCCGTCAACAAGTAGTCCATTCTCAAGCCGCCTCGCGAGCGCCCTTGCCAACGCGGGCTCAAAGTCACGATTAGCCAGCTTCACGATAAGTCCGAATGACGGCGGATCATGCTGCCTGTGACCGGGCGGCTCCGCGCTCATCCTGCGGCGCGGGCCAGCCTTTCGCCGGCGATGCGATAGGAGATCGCCTCGGCGAGGTGGATGCGGCCGACCCGGTCGGCCCCGTCGAGGTCTGCCAGCGTGCGCGCCACCTTGAGCACGCGGTGGTAGGCGCGCGCCGAAAAGCCCATCTTGTCGCTGGCGTCGTGCAGCAGCGCCAGCCCCGCGGCATCGGGCGCGGCCACCTCCTCGACCAGTCTGGTCGAGCAATGCGCGTTGGTGGTTCCCGCAGGCAGGCCGAGCGCGGCATAGCGCGCCTCCTGCACGGCGCGGGCGCGGGCGACCCGCTCGGCCACCGCCGCGCTGGTCTCGGCCGCGGCCGGGCGGATCAGGTCGCTGGCCGACACCGCGCCGACCTCGATCCTGAGATCGATGCGGTCGAGCAGCGGCCCGGAAATGCGGGCCTGATAGTCGGCCTGGCAGCGCTGGCCCCGGGCGCAGCGATAGCCGGGCTCGCCGGCCATGCCGCAGCGGCACGGATTCATCGCCGCCACCAGCTGGATGCGGGCGGGATAGGTGACGCGGTGGTTGGCGCGCGCGATCGCGCATTCGCCGTTCTCGATCGGCTGGCGCAGCGAATCGAGCACAGGGGCGGGAATTCGGGAAGTTCGTCGAGGAACAGCACGCCATTATGCGCCAGCGAAACCTCGCCCGGTCTGACCCGCAGGCCGCCGCCGACCATCGCCGCCATCGAGGCCGAATGGTGCGGCGCACGAAACGGCCGCCGGTCCGACAGCTTGCCGCCGGCCAGCTCGCCGGCGATGGAGGCGATCATCGACACTTCCAGCAGTTCGCGCGGCGCCAGCGGCGGCAGGATGGACGGCAGGCGCTGGGCGAGCATCGACTTGCCGGCGCCCGGCGGGCCGACCATCAGCAGATTGTGGCCGCCGGCGGCCGCCACCTCCAGCGCCCGCTTGGCGCTCTCCTGGCCCTTGATGTCGGCCATGTCCGGCAGGTCGCGCGCCGGCGCCCGGACCGCCGGCTCGGGCCGCGACAGCACCTGGGTGCCGCGAAAATGGTTGGCGATCGCGATCAGGCTGCGCGGCGCGAGGATCTCGACATCGCCCGGCCCACGCGGCCTCGGCGCCGGACCCGTGCGGGCAGATCAGGCCCAGCCCCATGGCGTTGGCGCCGATCGCGGCCGGCAAGGCGCCGGCGACGGGCGCGATGGTGCCGTCGAGCGCCAGTTCGCCGAGCACCGCGAAGCCGGCGAGCGCATCGGCCGGCACGGCGCCGAGCGCGGCCATCAGGCCGAGCGCGATCGGCAGATCGTAATGGCTGCCCTCCTTGGGCAGGTCGGCCGGCGCCAGATTGACCGTCACCTTCTTGGGCGGCATGGACAGGCCCGAAGCATGGAGTGCGGCCTGCACACGCTCGCGGCTCTCGGCCACCGCCTTGTCGGGCAGGCCGACGATGTGCATGCCGATCTTGCCCGGCGCGACCATGACCTGCACGTCGACGGGAACGGCCTCGATGCCCTGAAAGGCTACCGTGCGGACGTGTGCGACCATTCCCGTCCCTCCCGTTTTTGCCGGCGCGGGCGCCGCCTGCGCCCTGCCGGCTTCACGGCCATTGAAACATGATTTCCGGTGCGGCAAGAACATTTCAAGAACATTTTCGCGCGGAGGATGTGGGGGCGCGGCAGCGGGTCGCACGAGAGCACCCGTCAGACAGAGCAAGCGCCGCCGTCGACGGGAAGCACCTGGCCGGTCACGTAGTCGCCATCATCAGGTAGACGTAGGCGGTCGCGGCTTCGGCCGGCGTTGCGCCACGCGGCAGCGGCAGGTTTCCGACATACGCCTCGACCGTTTCGGCCGGCATGGTCTGCCTGACATGCTCGGTGAGCACGAGCCCGGGGACACGGCGTCGACGCGCAGCGGCGCCGAGATCGGCGGCCAGTGCGCGCGCCAGGAACTCCATCGCGCCGCCGCCGGGGTCGCCATCACCGTGCCCGCGCGGGGACGATGCGCAAACATGCCGCTGGTGAGCGTGATGGACCGGCCAGTTGCGATCGTGGCGCTCCGTGCTTGGTGGCCGTCAGCGAACCCCAGAAGCGGACGTCCAGGCTGGCGCGCGCCGCGACGAGATCGAGGTCGGAACGCCCCCGAACATGGTGCCCGTCGAGTCACCGGCGGTGATCGTACTGGTCGAACGCGCCGAGGGATTTGTAGAAGCGCGCGACGTCACTCGTCGCGAAGATCTATGGTGCCACCTGTTGCGGTGCCCAGCCGCGCCACCGCCGCATCGACGTTCGCGCGGCGGCTGGAGGCGACGACCACCTCGGCCCCCCGCGCGAGCGCCAGCTCGGCCACGGCGAAACCGATGCCGGTCGCGCCGCCTATCACCACCACCCGCCTGCCTTCCAGCGACATCGTCATTTTGGCCATGCTCGTCTCCATCGGTTCGACTGACATCCGGCCCGGCGCCCGCATCCGCGGAATGCCGAGCTTCTTGCTGGCGGTAGGTCGCATGTCGCGTTATGGTGTTAAAGTGTCGACGTTATCGTATGAAAGATGTCACCACGGTCAGCCAGGAGATCGCCGATGGAAACGAGTTGGGCGCCTTCCTGCGGGAGCGCCGCGCGCGGCTCGACCCCACCGCGTTCGGCCTGCCTTCCAGGCGCCGTCGCACCCCCGGCCTGCGGCGCGAGGAAATAGCGCAGCGCGCGAATATCAGTACCGCCTGGTACACGTGGCTCGAGCAGGGGCGCGGCGGCGCGCCGTCCGACGACGTGCTCGACCGTCTCGCAAAGGCGATGCTGCTCACCGATCTCGAGCGCGACACTTGTTCCTGCTTGGTGTCGGGCGGCCCCCGAAGGCCCGTTACCGCGGCAACGGCGAGGTGACGCCGCGCCTGCAGCGTCTGATCGACAGGCTCGATCCGTGGCCGGCCTTTCTGCGCACCGCCACATGGGACATCGTCGCCTGGAACGAGGCGGCCACGGTGCTGATGACCGACTTCGGCGCCATGCCGCCCGAACAGCGCAATGCGCTGCGTTCCTGTTCCTCGATCCGGACGTGCGCGCCGCCTACGGCGACTGGGCGAGCATCGCCGCTTCGTGATCGGCGCCTTCAAGATGGATGCCGCGCGCGCCGGCGCAACGGCGGATGCCGAGCCGCTGGTGGCCGATCTGTGCAGGTCGAGCCCGGAATTCGCCGCCATGTGGCACGAAGGCGACGTGCGTACGCCGGAGAACGGGCTGAAGCGCATCCGGCATCCGCGCCTGGGAGACGTGGTCTTCGAGACATCGGTCTTCGCCGTCGACGGCCGCTCCGACCTCAGCATGGTCGTCTTCGCGCCGGTCGAAAACGCGGACGCTTCGAGCTAGCCGCGCTCGCCCCGCCACCGGTAGAGGCGGCCCCCGCGCTTCTTCCTGCCGATGTCCTCGACGCCGGGAATTCTCCCGTGGCGCACGGCTTCCAGGAAGGCGCGGCCGGTCCTGACCTTTTCGCCGATCCACAGCCTGCCCCAGCCGGGCCCGTAGATTTCGGGAAAGTGGAACTCGCCGGGCGCCCGCTCCGCGATGCGGCGGCGCAGACGGTCGATCTCGTCCCCGCCGAGGTCAGGCACGGCCGGCTGCGACCTGCTCCTCGAGCTTGTCCCAGAACAGCGCGGCGATGTCGGCGCCGCCGAAGCGCTTGACCTCGCGCACGCCGGTCGGCGAGGTGACGTTGATCTCGGTCATGTAGTCGCCGATCACGTCGATGCCGACCAGCATGAAGCCGCGCGCCTCAGCTCCGGGCCGATGCGCGCGCAGATCTCCTGCTCGCGAGGCGTCAGCTCGGCATGCTCGGCGCGGCCGCCGACATGCATGTTGGAGCGCGAATCGTGCTCGGCCGGCACGCGGTTGATGGCGCCGACCGGTTCGCCGTCGATCAGGATGATGCGCTTGTCGCCCTTGCGCACCTCCTTGAGGTAGCGCTGCACGATGAAGGGCTCGCGGAACATCTGCGCGAACATTTCCAGCAGCGACGCCAGGTTCCGGTCGGCCTCATGCAGGTGGAAGATGCCGGCGCCGCCATTGCCGTAGAGCGGCTTGACGATGATGTCGCCGTGCTTGCGGCGGAACTCCCGCACCTCCTCGGCGTCCTTGGTGATCATCGTCTCCGGCATCAGGTCCGGGAACTCGGTGACGAAGATCTTCTCCGGCGCTGTTGCGCACCCAGGCAGGGTCGTTGACGACCAGCGTCTTCGGGTGGATGCGCTCCAGCAGGTGGGTGGTGGTGATGTAGTTCATGTCGAAGGGCGGGTCCTGGCGCAGCAGCACCACGTCCATCTCCGACAAGTCGGTGCGCGCCGGCTGGCCGAGCTCGAAATGACTGCCCTTCTCGTCGCGCACGAGCATCTCCTCGACGCGGGCGAAGATGCGGCCGTCTTCCATGGTCAGCCGGTCGGGCGTGTAGTGGTAGAGCGCGTGGCCGCGGCGCTGCGCCTCCAGCGACAGCGCGAAGGTGGTGTCGCCCTCGATCTTGAAGGTGGAGACATGGTCCATCTGGACGGCGATCTTGAGCGACATGGCACGGCTCCCGTGAGTTGCAGGCGCAAATCTCTAGCCGCTTCCACGGCCCCGCGCCAAGCGCCGATGTCCCGCAACGGCCGAAATCGGCACGCGCGCGCGCCGGAGGCGCGGATCATCGGAATCTTAAGAGTTTCGCTCCATGGTCGCCGCAGCACGCGGCCATTCGCGCCGCCTTCGCCCGAACGTCAGACGGACAGCCGGCATGAACGCGATCACGCCCATCTCCACGACATCGCAGGACGAGCTCGAACTCACCATCCTGATGCCCTGCCTCAATGAGGCCGAGACGATCGGGATTTGCGTGACGAAGGCGCGCTGTTTCCTCGTCGAGCGGCGTCTCGGGCGAGGTCCTGATCGCCGACAACGGCAGCACCGACGGCTCGCAGGAAATCGCCACGGCGCTGGGGCGCGCGTCGTGCCCGTCGCCGACAAGGGCTACGGCGCGGCACTGCGCGGCGGCATCGCGGCCGCGCGCGGCCGATTCATCATCATGGGCGATGCCGACGACAGCTACGATTTCTCCGCCCTCGGACGCCTTCGTGGAAAGGCTGCAGGGCAGGCGCCGACCTGGTGATGGGCAACCGCTTCAAGGGCGGCATCGCGCCCGGCGCCATGCCCCGGCTGCACCGCTATCTCGGCAACCCGGTGCTGAGCTTCATCGGCCGGCTGCTGTTCGAGACCGACGTCGGCGACTTCCACTGCGGGCTGCGCGGTTTCGACGCGCGGCGGCCATCCGCGCTCGACCTGCGCACCAGCGGCATGGAGTTCGCCAGCGAGATGGTGGTGAAGCGCGCTCGCGGGCCTGCGTATCGAGGAAGTGCCGACGACGCTGTAGCCGGACGGCCGCTCGCGGCCGCCGCATCTGCGCACCTGGCGCGACGGCTGGCGGCACCTGCGCTTCCTGCTGCTCTTCAATCCGCGCTGGCTGTTCCTCTTCCCGGGCATGGCCCTGCTCGCGCTCGGCGTCGCGCTGGCGCTGATGCTGCTTTTCGGACCGCTGCGCGTGGTCAACAACCTGTCGCTCGACCTCAACACCTTCATGGCCGCCTGCTTCATGGTGGTGGCGGGCGTGCAGCTCGTCACCGTCGGCGGGCTGTCGCGCTACTACGCCCACATCACGGGCATCCTTCCGGCCACCCCCGGCTCGAACTGGCTCACCCGCCATCTCAGCACCGACCGGCTGGCGCTCGACGCGGCGATCGTGTTCTTCTGGTGGCGCCCCCTCGCTCGGCTATGCGGTGGCACGCTGGGCGCATCTCGGCTTCGGGCTGCTCGACGATCTGGAGATCCCGCGCATCGTCGTGCTGGGCCTCAGCCTCATCGTCATCGCGCTGCAGCTGTTCTTTTTGGCGTTTCTTCTGGGCGTCTGCAAATGCTGATCGAACGGCGCAGCATCACCGCGTCCGCGCCCGAGGCGAAGCGGACCGAGCGCGGATGAACACGCTGGCGCAGCAGCTTTTCGACCAGGCGCGCGCGGTCCGTTTCGTCGTGGTCGGCGTCGGCGCGGCAGCACTGCTGTTCGCCCTGTCGTGGTCTCTGACGAGCCGTGGCATGGCGCCGTTCCTGGCCAGCACGCTCGCCTATGCCGTCGCCTTCGCGGTCGCCTACACCGCGCAGCGCAACTGGACCTTCGGCGGCGGTCACGCGCATGGCCGGGCTCTGCCGCGCTATTTCGCGCTGCAGGCGGGCTGCGCCGTCGCCTCCGGCCTCACCGCGCACGTCGCGGTCACCACCTTCCACGCCCCGCCGGTGGTGATGTCGGCGGCAACGGTCGTGGTTGCCAGCGGCATCAGCTATGTGGCCTCCACGCTTTGGGTCTTCGCCGATCGCCATCGCACGGGCTGACGCGCCGCGGGGAGAGCCGCTTTACGGTTTGTTGAACGGCCCGCTGTAGCGTACGACTGCATTTCCCGCCAATTCGACCGGAACACACCGTGCCATCCATCGCCGATACGACGCGCTTCATGCCGCATCCGGTCCGTCCCTGGCAGGCCGATCTGGCGATCGCTCTCGCCGCCCTCGCCCTGCTGCGCGCTCGCCGCCGCGACGGCTTTCCAAAGCTCTCCGACACGGCCGGCGACAATGACAGCCTGATGCGGCTGGTCGAGGTGCGCGACCTTCTGGCCGGCCAGGGCTGGTTCGACCTCACCCAGTACCGCATGGGGCCGCCCGGCGGCTTCGTGATGCACTGGTCGCGGCTGGTCGATGCGCCGATCGCCGGGCTCATGCTCGGCCAGGCGGTGTCGGGCAGCCGGGCGGGCGGCGAAGCCTTCGCGCTCACCGCATGGCCGCTGCTGCTGGCGGGTGCTGCGATGTTCCTGCTGATGCGCATCGTGCGGCGTCTGGCCGGCGAAGCCGCATTGCTGCCGGCCGCGGTGATCGGCACGGCCGCGCTGCACTATACCGGCCAGTTCATGCCCGGCTCCATCGACCACCACAGCACCCAGATCGTGCTGATGCTGGCCACCATCCTGCGCTCGTCGAGGCGCCGCGCGCGCGCGCGGCGCGGCTGCCGGCGCGGCAGCGGCGCTGATGCCGGTGATCGGCATGGAGACGGTGCCCTATGTGGCGGCCGCCGGCCTGTGCGTGGCGGTCGCCTGGTGGTGGAGCGGCAGCGAAGAGCGAAACACGGCCAGGCATTTCGGCCTTTCCTTCGCCGCCGTCGCGCTCGCCGCACTGGTGGCGACGGTGGCGCCGCGCGCCTGGTTCTCTGTCACCCTGCGACGCGTTCTCGGGCGGCCAGGCGGGCGCGGCGCTGCTGGCCGGGTTGGGGCTGGCGGTCGCCACGGCAGCCGCTGCCGGGACACGCCCCGCCGCGCCGCCGTGCTGGTCGTGCTGGGAGCAGCGCTCGGGCATTCGCCGCCCTCGTCTTCCCGCATTGCCTGGGCGACCCCTATGCCGGGCTCGACCCGCGGCTCAAGGACTTCTGGCTCGGCTCGGTGATCGAGGCGCAGTCTTTCCCCAGCCTGGCGGTCCGAACCAGCCATGCTCGCGGGCTACTATGCGACGCCGCTCCTGGGGCCGGGCTGATGGTCGCCGGCTTTTTGCGGCTGAGGTTGGGGCGCGGCGAGCTGATCGTCGCCGGCTTCCTGGCGGTGGGGCTGCTGGTCAGCCTCTGGCAAGTGCGCGGCGCCATGTTCTCGCTGCCGCTGGCCACCATCCCGCTGGCAGCCTGGGTCGGGCGGCTGAGGCTCGCCACGCGCAGGCATCGACCGGCGGCGCAACCTGACGATGGCCGGGGCATGGCTGGCCTCGCTGTCGATCATCTGGGCATGCGCCGCGGAGGCCGCGACCAGCTTTCGACGCCGCCGACCCGGAGCCGGCTGCCCCGACGCCTGCTACGGCAATGCCGATTACGCCGCGCTCGCCGGCCAGCCGCGGGCACGGTGCTGGCGGTGTCCAACCTCGGCCCGGCGATCCTGGCCAACACCCCGCACCGGGTGTTGTCTGGCCCCTATCACCGCAATGTCGCGGGCGATCTCGCCGGGCTCAACGCCTTCATGGGCTCGCCCGGCGAGGCCGAGAAGATGGTGCGCGCCGAGCACGTGACGCTGGTGGCCAACTGCCCGGGCAATTCCGAGACGGCCGCACTGGCCGGATGGGCGCCGAACGGGTTCGCCGCAGCCCTCGACGCCGGCCGGGTGCCGGCCTGGCTGACCCCGGTCGGCGCCGTCCGACCCGCTACAATCTACCGGGTCGCCGCAGCGGCCGGTAAATAGCCACTCGCACACCTTTCTTAAGCCGCGGCAATAGTTCCGTCCCGGCGGTGAAGACAGGAGAACCGCGACCGATGCTGTCTGGTCTGCTCAGCAGCTCAGGGACACGGCGGAACTGGCCTTTACCGACCCGCTGACCGGGCTCGGCAACCAGCGCCGCTTCTTCGACAAGATCGAACGCCTGCTCCGCCAGCGCGCGGACGACCCGGCGCCGTTTGCCGTCATGATTTCGATCTCGACGGGTTCAAGCCGATCAACGATCTGTTCGGCCGGCACGCCGGCGACGACATCCTGCAGCAGGCCGCCATGCGCCTGCGCGCCTCGATGGACCCGCATTCCACGGTGACGCGCGTCGGCGCCGACGAGTTCGCCTTCCTCTGCCCGATGATTTTCAGCGAGGAGGCGATCGCCGAGCGCGCCCACATGCTGATCGAGATCCTGTCCGCGCCCTACGACGTCGGCGAGCGGACCGCGCGCCTCTCGGCATCCGTCGGCTGCTCGCTTTTCCATTCCAGCGACGACACGGCCGATTTGCTGATCTCCAAGGCGGAGACGGCGCTCTACCACGCCAAGCGCTCGGGACGCGGCGGCGTGGTCGTCTATACGCGCGAGATGGAGGAGGCGGCCAAGCGCGTCACCCGCATCGAACAGGCGCTGCGCCGCGCCGTGTCGGCAGGCGAGGTGGAGCCCTACTTCCAGCCGATCGTCAACCTTATCGACCGGCGCGTGGTCGGCTTCGAGACGCTGGCGCGCTGGCGCGACCCCGATCTCGGCCATGTCTCGCCTTCCACCTTCATCCCCATCGCGGAGGAGCGCGGCATCATCGGCCCGCTTTCGCAACTGGTGTTGAAGAAGGCCACCGAGGCTGCGCTCCACTGGCCCGAGGATCTGTTCCTCTCCTTCAACCTGTCGCCCTCCCAGCTCGTCGACCACAACACCGGCCTGCAAATACTGGCGATGCTGCAGCGCACCGGCTTCGAGCCCTCCCGGCTCGAGATCGAGATCACCGAGACCGGGCTGATGACCGATCCCGCCTCGGCCGAGAAGATCGTCGAGGATCTGCGCCGCGTCGGCATCCGCGTGTCGCTCGACGATTTCGGCACCGGGCAATCCTCGCTCGGGCGGCTGAGGGAATTCCATTTCGACAAGATCAAGATCGACCGCGCCTTCGTGTCCTCGATCAATCGCGACAAGCCGTCGGAGCACATCATCCGCGCCATCCTGGCCATGTGCGAGGGGCTCGGCATGGACGTGGTCGCCGAGGGCATCGAGGACGAGGCGCAGGCCGACCGGCTGGTCCAGTTCGGCTGTGGCGGCGGCCAGGGCTTCCTGTTCGGCAGGCCCTGCGACGCCGAGACCACGCTCGGCTATCTGCGCGAGACCTTCCCGGCCCTGCAGCGCGGCCGGCCTGCCCCTGACACGGCGTTGACGACAGGCGCCGGCTCGGGCGCTCGACATGGCGCGGCCTTTCGAGATGGTGCGCTCGGATGATGCGGCCGGAGAAGGGGCCGGAAATGATGCCATCGGTCAAGCACGCCGACCTCGAGGGCGCCTCGGTGCTGGTCACCGGCGGCGCAACCGGCATCGGCGCGGCACTTGTCGAAGGTTTTGCGAGCAGGGCGCGCTTGTGGCCTTCATCGACATCGAAGCCGGCCGGCGCCGAGCTGGCGGCGCGGCTGCACGCGCGGCCGGCACGCGCCCGCTCTTTCTCGAAGCCGACCTGCGCGACATCGCCGCACTTCGCGAGCGCGGCGCAGGCCGCAGCGGCGCCACGGACCGGTCACGGTGCTCGTCAACAATGCGGCCCGCGACGACCGCCACGTCGTCGAGGAAGTGACCCCGGAATATTGGGACGCCAACCATGCGATCAACCTCAGGCCGCAGTTCTTCGCCATCCAGGCCGTGCTGCCCGGCATGAAGGCGGCGGGCGCGGCGCGATCGTCAATTTCAGCTCGATTGCCTACATGATCCACGGCACCGGCTATCCCGCCTATGCGGCGGCCAAGGCCGGCGTGGTCGGGCTGACCAGCTCGCTTGCCGGCGAACTCGGGCCGTGGGGCATCCGCGTCAACGCCATCGCGCCCGGCGCGGTGCTGACCGAGCGCCAGCGGCGGCTGTGGGTTTCGCCCGAGAGATTCGGCGGCATTCTTGAGCGGCAATGCCTGAAGCAGAATCGCGGCGCAGGACATTGTCGGCCCGTGCCTGTTCCTCGCCTCCGACGCCGCGCGCATGGTCACTGCCCAGACGCTGATCGTCGACGCCGGCTTCATGTAACCTTCCGCCGGACATGAGGGACGTTTGGGAGGACGACATGGCCGGGAGCGACGCGCCCACGCTTTGCGACATTGCCTGCGAACTCGGCGAAGGGCCGACCTACGACCCCGCCACGGACACGCTGTTCTGGTTCGACATCGTCGGGCGCAAGCTGTTCGAGATGCCGTTTCCCGACGGGCCGGTGACGGTGCACGAGCTGCCGGTGATGGCGAGCGCGCTGGCGATTGTCGACGAAGGGCGCCAGCTTCTCGCCACCGAGACCGGGCTGCAGTTGCGCGACGTCGCCTCCGGCGCACTGACGATGGTTCGCGAGATCGAGGCCGACAGCCCGAAACCCGCTCCAACGACGCGCGCGTGCATCCGTGCGGCGCCTTCTGGGTCAGCACGATGGGCCGCAAGGCAGAGAAAAAGGCCGGATCCATCTACTGGTATTTCCGCGGCGAGCTGCGGCAGCTCTATCCGGACATCACCATTCCCAATGCGATCTGCTTTTCGCCGGACGGCGCCACTGCCTATTTCGCCGAAACCGCCCGCAATCTCCTCTACCGTGTCGCCTGCGACCCACAGACTGGCCTGCCGGTCGGCGAGCCGGCTCTCCTGCTCGACCATCGCGGTCAGCAGGGCGGATCGACGGCGCGGTATGCGACGCCGAGGGACTGTTGTGGAACGCGCTCTGGGGCGCGGGCAGGCTCGACGGCTACCGCCCGGACGGCAGCCATGTGACGTCCTACGACCTGCCCGCCACGCAGACCTCCTGCCCCGCCTTCGCCGGACCGCAGGCGGAGCGGGTGGTGGTCACGTCGGCGTGGCAGAACATGGACGAACAGGCGCGGGCGGCCGATCCGCAGGCCGGCCAGCTCTTCCTGGTTGGGCGCGCTTTCGCGGCCGCTTCGAACCGAAGGCGCTGCTCTAGAGAGCCGTTCAGGACCGGGAAGGCTCAGCCGCGCTCGTAGCAGACGCTGGTGTGGCCGGCGTTGATGAAGCCGAGCTTCTGTGCGGCGCCCTTGGAAAGGTCGAGAATTCGGCCCTTCACGAACGGACCGCGGTCGTTGATGCGCACCACGACCGAGCGGCCGTTGTTCCTGTTGGTGACGCGCACCTTGGTGCCGAAGGGGAGCGTGCGGTGTGCGGCGGTCATGGCCGCGGGATTCATGCGCTCGCCGGAGGCGGTGCGCGAGTGCAGTGCGTACCAGGAGGCACTGCCGCATTGGGCCTGGGCTGCAGTGGCCGCGAACGCAAGCAGCGCAGCGGAAATGGCGGTCACGGCGACGCGCCGCGGCTTCCAATAGGTCATGTCGTGTTTTCTCCAATCGCGAATGGTTCCGCGCCTAGAGGCAAAATCGGGCACTGGGCGGGCCCCGGAGCCGGACACTTTTGACGACCCGCTGCAACATGGATTGAGTGCCGTCGCCGGCGCTCCGGCGAAGCCCTAGCAGAGTGGCCGAAGGCACGGCATCCGCCGGAGCCTCGCCTGCCGCGCGCAGGACCGGTTAATCCCGGTCTGCCGGATGCGCCGGAATGCAGCTTCGGCGCGGTTTTCTGGATTCTTCCTGTAAAGTGAGGAACAAAGTTCTCGGCACCCCGTTGCGCCGGATCGGCCGGAATAGCGCACGCACCGCGATGGGGCTGGAGCTTTCAGCCGTACCCAAGTGCGTTCCGCGGGCAGTTACGGCAGCCACGCACACTCTGGACAGTCAAAACCGAACGGGACGCCCTTCCTTGTCACGTTTTGCTTCCTAAATGCTCACTGGATAGGTAAGCCCATGAAACCATCTTGCATGCCACGATCCGACCGAAACAGCCCACGACCGCAGCGCCCGCTACGGCGTGCCCGGCCACGGCCGACTCGCTACCGGAGCGTGCAGCGATCCGCACGAAGACGATCAGCCAGATGCTCACATCCAAAAGCGGCGCCGCCGATCACACATCATTGCCGGATACCGCAGCCAGACCGACGGCACGGACCTGCTCATCATCGAGGACGATCGGCAAGTTTGCGACACGATCCGCGACACCTGGCCGGTTCCGGCCGAT
Source organism: uncultured Alphaproteobacteria bacterium (assembly GCA_963816435.1). Classification (GTDB taxonomy): domain Bacteria; phylum Pseudomonadota; class Alphaproteobacteria; order Rhizobiales; family Rhizobiaceae; genus CAWFKS01. The sequence goes on along the minus strand of CAWFKS010000012.1, from coordinate 33,691 downwards.
CGTCTGCACTTCGTGTCGAGCTACAGGCAGTCGCTCAAGCTCATTCACGGGACGGAACTCGGCTTCTTCGATGCCGCGGTCGTCGACTTCCAGCCTGCGCGACGGAGACGGGATGACGATCCTGCAGACGATCCGCGCCAATCTCGACCTGCCGATCGTGCTGATTTCCAGTTCGAGCACCGCCGAGATGAGGGCGGACGCGATCGACCGAGGCGCCGACGACTTCCTCGTCATTCCGTTCTCGGTGCGAGAACTGCAGGCGAAAATCAGCCGGCTGGTGGAGGTGCGGCGCCAGAAGGCGGAGAAGGATGCGCGGCCGACCTTCGCCCTCAACGACATGTCCTGCGACCTACAGCGGCGGGTGCTGGAGCGAGACGGCCGGGAGGTGCCGCTGACGGATGCGGAAGTACGCCTCCTCGAACTGCTTAAAGCGAACGAGAATCACACCTGCAGCAAGTCGCAGCTCTACAAGAACGCCTTCTTCCGCGAACACGACCCGGCCGACAAGACGCTGGACGTCTATGTCAGCCGCCTACGCAAGAAGATGGGCACGCTTGACGAGGCCGCGGCGCGATGCCTGCAGACCGTGCGCGGCTACGGCTATCGAATTTCCAGACACTGACGGAGAGCGGCGCGCAGCCGGAGCCGCAGAAAGAATTGGGCGGGCCGACAAGGCCCGCCCAGTTGCCGCACGCGCCAGACGAAGGAGCGGGGGGTTGGCGGTGCGGTGGCGCGCCTCCGGTTGGAGGAGCCGCTGCTGTGTTGTCCCGTCAGGAACTTGTGGCCGATCCTCGGCGGGCAGCATTAATCGCGCCTTGACCGAGAGTAAAAAAGGGTGAGCGGCGCAGCCCGCCGGAGCCCGGGAAGCGCATGCGATACGATGAGGAGGGGAAGCGGTGATGGTACGGTTGGGTGGGCTCGAACCACCGACCTCCGGATCCACAATCCGGCGCTCTAACCAACTGAGCTACAACCGCACGCCGTCGTGGCAGCGTCCATACGGAGAAACGCGGAACTTTTCAAGGCCGCAGCGCCGGTGGCGCCTGTGTTCCGGGCAAAGAAAAAGGCCGGGGGGAGGAGGTCCCGGCCTTTTCCTTTTTTCCGGCCGGATTGCCCGGCTGGCTACCTGCGAGAACGGTGGGAGGAGGATACCGTCTCGCCGGAATTTCGCTGGACGCGGCTGCGTCCGTCGCCCGAACGGATCAGGCTGCCTTGAGTTCCTTGGCGGCCTTGTCGAAGGCGCCCTTGACCGGCTTCACGACATCCTCGGCGGCCTTGGCCGAAGCGGTCTGGAATTCCCTGGTCTGGTCGACGGCCATCTCGACCTGCTTGCGCACGAACGAGGTCTGCAGCTCGACGAACTCGGAAAGCGACTTGACGCCGAGCAGCGCCTCGAAATGCGCGAAGTTGGCCTCGGCATTGGCGCGCATGGCGCCGATCGTCTTCAGCGAAAGCTCGTTGCCGACGCCGCGCATCGTCTCGAACGTGTCCTCGAGGGTCTTCTGGGCGGCCTCTGCATTGGCCTTCATCTTGGCGTAGGCTTCCTTCGACTGCTCGACGCCCTTCTCGGCGAAGGCACGGAACTGGTCGGTGGCCTCGCTCGGGTCGAAGCTGGGGAACTCGATGGTTTCGGCGGTCTTCATGGCAGGCTTGCTCATCGGAAACGGTCCTTGGGTTGTGCCGGCAGGGCACGTGTGGTTGGCTCTCGGCCTTCGGGACCTACATAATGCATCTGCTTGTGCGTTGCAATATGTTTTTGTTGCGCTGCACCAATCCCGGTTAACCACGCACCGAGAAAGCCGGCCGGCGGGACCGCGCTTTCTGGACGCTCGCGGCGCTTGGTTTTATTAACAACAGGTAAACGCGAGCACCCGGAGACCGCGAGCTTCCATGTCCCCAGGCGAATATTCCTTCATCGACATCGCAGTCCTCGACCCGGTGCGCGAACGGCTTGCGGCGGGCGATGCGCTGGTCATCCTGTCCGCGAACCTGGACGAGGTGATCTGGGCCAACGGCGCCGGCGCCGATCTTTTTGGCTTCGCCGAGATCGAGGCGGTGATCGGAGCCTCCGCCGGGCTCGGCATCGCCGCGCGGAGACAGATCGCCGCCACGCCCGGCTTCCCGGCGATCGGCCGCGACCGGCCGCTGGTGCTGAGGCTCACCCGCGGCATGTCGAGCCAGGCGGTGGCGATGCTGGCGAGCGCGGTGACACTGCCGGACGGCGAGGCCGCGATCCTGTTGGCGCAGCCCGACATGCGCCACGACAGCCGCAGCGCCCGCGAATTGGCCGAACGCGCCATCGCCGGCTTTGCCGCCGAGGGCCATTTCGCCGCGCTGGTCGATGCGAACGGCGCCGTGCGCGCTGCCTCGACCGGCTTCGAGGGCGTCGGCATCGCGGCCGACACGCTGAACGCGCTGGTGGCGGAGGTGGCGACGGAAGCCGACCGCCTCGTCAAGCGGCTGATCGTTGCCGGCCAAGACCGGCGCATTCCGGCAGGCATCGCGCGGCTGACGGACGATCCGGCGCTGCATTTCCTCGTGGTGGTGGACGAGCACCAGGACGCGGAGGCGGCCGGCCAGACACGGCCGCAGGAGCAGCCCGGCATACCGTGGCAGGCCGGCGCCGGGGCGACTGGCATGACCGAGACCGGAGCGGCGGGCGCCGTCGCGCCGGAAGGCGGAGCCGAATGGGCCGAGGCCGTTCCCGCCGAGCTGAACGACGCAGAGGGCGAGCCGACTGAGGCGGAAGAGAGCGCCGGCAGCGAAGAGGCGCCCTCCCCCATTTCACCCGCACCGGTGTCCATCGAAAACGCCGCGCCACCTCCCGGTCGCCGTGGAGGAACCGGCCACGCCTGCCGCGATGGGCGAAGATCTTGCCGAACAGCCGACGGCCGAGCCCGAAGCGGCAACCGCGGAGGCTGCGGAGCCGGGCGAACCGGCAGCAGCGGAAGCATCGCGCGGTGGGGATGGCGGCAGTCAGGACGCGCGCAGCGACGACAGCTGGTATTTCAACGGCGCGGACGGCGGCGACGCCGCGCCCCGGCCGATGCCGCCCCGAACGGCCGGCCGCACCCGCGGCCGTATTGCCGGCAGGGCCGATCCGCTTCGTCTGGCGCACCGATGCAGAGGGCCGGTTTTCGGCGATCTCCGAAGAGTTTGCAGCGGCGGTGGGCACGAGCACGGCCGAGCTCGTCGGCCGGCCGTTCGGCGAAGTGGCCGGGGAGCTGGGGCTCGACCCCGAGGGCGAGATAGCCGGGCTGCTGGCGCGCCGCGACACATGGTCGGGCCGGGCCGTGCAATGGCCGGTGGCCGGCACCGGGCTGCGCGTTCCCGTCGATCTCGCCGCCCTGCCCGTCTACGACCGGCAGCGCACCTTCGAGGGGTTCCGCGGCTTCGGCGTGGCGCGCACCGGCGACGCGGTTCCGGTCGTCGAGGAGGTCCGCGAGCCCGAAGAGCAGGCCGAGCCGCCGGTGTCACGCGGACGCGACGCGATGCTGCCGGACGAGGTATTCGACGAGGCCTTCACGCAGGAGCCGGAGGATCGCCAGGAGGAGGTCGCGCACCAGGACGACCCGTTCCGGGGCGAGGTTCCGGCGCTGACCATCGTGCCTCAGCCCGAGCGGCGCTATTCCGACAAGGTCATCCACCTTGCCGAGCACCGCCAGCCGAACCACCAGCAGCAGCGCAGCCTGTCGGCGTCGGATCGGCTGACCTTCGACGAGATCGGCAGGCAGCTGCGCCGCAATACCGAGACGGAGGACGACACCGAGGCGGAAGGGCGCGAGGCGCCCGACGAACGGGGCGCCACAGACGTCACGTCGGAGTCGGAATCCCGCGCCGGCGGGATCTCTGGCGAAGAGAGCGTCGCGACGCCGCCGTCCGTTGGCGAGTCTGAAGCCGAAGGTCCGCAGAGGCTGGCAGAGACAGAGGCGGCAGAAGAAGACTCCCGACTAGTCGAGGCGACCGCCGCGGCGGATCCGGCTGGCGACGAGACTTCGACGCGAGAGGAGCCGGCCGGGGAACCCGTTGCGCCGGCGGAGGACGAAATCGTTGCTTTTCAGGCGGAGCCGGAAGTCTCCGAGGGCGAGACGGCACCGGAAGATTCCTTGGCCGGACCGGCGGCGGGCGACGAACAGGCCCCGTCCGCACCGATAGCCGAAACCGCATCCTCGACTGACGAAGCGCCGGTCGAGACACCGTCGGCCGAAGCATTCTCCCCGTCGCCGGAAGAAGAAGCTGGCGAAACGCCTGAGCCGGAGGCGGAAGCCGAGCGGGAGCCCGAGGCATCCGGGGCTGACGCCGACGAGCGCGCGGCGTGGGACGAAAAGCCTGCAGACGAACTGGCGGACTCCCGGACAGCAGACGAGGCGCCGGCCACAGCGGCGGAAGCGCCGAGCGGCGCGCCGGAACGGATGACCGGAGAGGCCGACGCGGAACGCGAGCCGGGTGAAGATCGTGCCGAGGGCCGGCAGCCGGAAAGCGAAGCGCCGCCGGAAGAGGTGACCGCCGCGGAAGAATTCGCGGCAGCGGGCGAAACGCCCGAGACCGCATCCGAAACCGAGAGCGAAGACGAACCGGAAGCGGAAGCACCGACTACTGCCTTGGCGCTGCCGGGGTCAGAGGAAGCCGTTTCGGAGGAAGCAGTCGAAGACACGGCGGAGGAAGAGGCGGTTGCCGCTTCAGAAGGTGAAGCCGAGGCGGAGAGCGCGCCTGCCTCGGAGCCAGAAGCCGCGGCAGAGATCGCTGCCGAGACGGAGGGCGAAGCCGCCGCCGAAGAAGAAGCCGGGCCAACACGCGAAACCGAAGCGGAAGTCGAAACAGAGCAAGACCCCGAGCCGAAGGATCTGCCGGAGGAATCGGCAGCGACCGTGCAGCCGTTGTTCCCGGTCCGCCAGGAGCAACCCGAGGAAGCCGGGCAGCGCCCGGAAGCGGAGGAACGCGCTGCGCGCGCCCCGGCGACGCGGCGGCGCAGCTTCGTCCCCTCGGCCTTCGCGGGCAGGCTGGAGCAGGAGCGCCGCGGCGTCCACGCCTCGGTTCTGTGGCGGCTTCCGGTGCCGCTGATCGTCCATTCGGGCGACGTGCTCTATCACGCCAACCGCGCCTTTCTCGACCTGACCGGCTATGCCTCGCTCTACCAGCTCGAGCAGGCAGGCGGGCTCGACGCGATCTTCGCCGATCCGCTCGCAGCCGAGGCCACGTCGGACCGCAAGCTGAGGCTGCGCCGCCGCGATGGCACCGAACTGCCAGTCGACGGCTTCCTGCAGGCGATCGACTGGAACGGCGGAAGAGCGCTGCTGCTGGCGCTGACGCGACCGCCGGAAAAGCCCGCCGCAGCCCCTGTCGAACCGCCACCGGCGCCCGCCGACGAGGAGGCGCAGCGGCGCATCGCCGAGCTCCTGACGATCATCGACACCGCCACCGACGGCGTCGTCATCATCGGCCGCGACGGCACGATCCGCTCGATCAGCCGGCCGGCGGAGGCGCTGTTCGGCTTCGACAGCGCCGATGCGGCGGGCAAGCCGTTCGCCGAGCTTTTCGCCATCGAGAGCCAGCGCGCCGTCCACGACTACCTGGCCGGCTTGTCGGAAAACGGCGTCGCCAGCGTGCTCAACGACGGGCGCGAGGTGATCGGCCGCGAGGCGCAGGGACGTTTCATCCCGCTGTTCATGACGATCGGGCGCCTGCCCGGCGAGGGCGGGTTCTGCGCGGTGCTGCGCGACATCACCCAATGGAAGCGCGCCGAGGAGGAACTGACGCAGGCGCGCGCCCATGCCGAGCGCGCGTCGTCGCAGAAGACCGAGTTCCTGGCGCGCGTCAGCCACGAGATCCGCACGCCGCTCAATGCCATCATCGGCTTTTCGGAGCTGATGATCGACGAGAAGTTCGGGCCGATCTCCAACGAGCGCTACCGCGACTACCTGCGCGACATCAACCGCTCGGGCAACCACGTGCTCGACCTCGTCAACGACCTGCTCGACATCTCCAAGATCGAGGCCGGCCAGCAGGAAATGGCCTACGAGGCGGTGTCGCTCAACGAGGCGCTGGGGGAAGCGGTGGCGATGATGCAGCCGCAGGCAAACCGCGAACGCGTCATCATCCGTTCGTCCATGGCCTCGCGCCTGCCGGAAGTGGTGGCCGATCTGCGCTCGATCCGCCAGATCGCGCTCAACCTCTTGTCGAACGCCATCCGCTACACGCCGGCCGGCGGCCAGGTGATCGTGTCGACGGCCTACGAGGCGAGCGGCGACGTGGTGATCAGGGTGCGCGACACCGGCGTCGGCATGGCGACGGCCGAGATCGAGCAGGCGCTGAAGCCGTTCAAGCAGATCAACGCGCTGAAGCGGCCGCGCGGCGACGGCACCGGTCTCGGGCTGCCGCTGACCAAGGCGCTGGTCGAAGCCAACCGGGCGCGGTTCGCGATCAGCTCGACGCCGGGCGAAGGCACGATGGTGGAGATCACCTTCCCCTCGACCAGGGTGCTGGCCGACTGATGGGACGATCTTGCCCGGCGGGGCGATACGGACGGCAAGAAAAAAGGCGCCCCGATGGGGGCGCCTGAAAGTTGGAATTGCTGTCGCACACAGGACGGAGTTGAATTCCGGGCCGCGATTCGAAACCGAATGTTTCAACCGCAGCGTGCCCGTGACTATCGGGGGGAAAGTGCTAACAACTCCTTACCGGACTACCAAGAAATTTACCAAACGCCAGCATCCATGAAGAGAAGGTAAATTTCGGCGCAACGATGCGTTAACCACGGCGGCGCGTCGCCGGAATCCTACTGCTTCAGCTCCGGGCGATCCCTGAACAGGTCGAGCGCTTCCGGATTTGCCAGCGCCTCCTTGTTCTTGACCTCGCGCCCGTGGACGACGTCGCGAACCGCCAGCTCGGTGATCTTGCCGGACTTGGTGCGCGGAATGTCGGCGACCGCGGCGATGCGCGCCGGAACATGGCGCGGGCTGGCGCCGGTCCTGATCTTGTGGCGGATGCGCTTTTCCAGATCCTCGTCGAGCGTGGCGCCCTCGGCCAGCCGCACGAACAGAACGACGCGCGTGTCGCCGTCCCAATCCTGGCCGATGCAGATCGCCTCGACGATCTCCGACAGTTGCTCGACCTGGTTATAGATCTCGGCTGTGCCGATGCGCACGCCGCCCGGGTTGAGCGTCGCGTCGGAGCGACCGTGGATGACGATGCCGCCATGTTCGGTCCATTCGGCGAAGTCGCCATGGCACCACACACCGGGGAAGCGCTCGAAATAGGCGGCGCGATACTTGGCGCCGTCGGGATCGTTCCAGAAGCCGACCGGCATCGACGGGAACGGCCTGGTGCAGACCAGTTCGCCCTTCTCTCCGCGCACCGGATGCCCCTCCTCGTCCCAGACGTCGACGGCCATGGCGAGCGCCGGACCCTGGATCTCGCCGGACCAGACCGGCTTGGTGGGGATGCCGAGAACGAAGCACGAGACGATGTCGGTGCCGCCGGAGATCGAGGCAAGGTGAACGTCGGGCTTGATGCTGTCGTAGACGAAGTCGAAGCCTTCCGGCGACAGCGGCGAGCCGGTCGACAGGATGGTGCGGAGCGCCGACAGATCGTGCGTCCTGGCGGGTTCGAGCCCCGCCTTGCGCACCGCGTCGATGAACTTGGCCGAGGTGCCGAGCACGTTCATCCGCTCGGCCTGGGCGAAGTCGAAGATGGCATTGCCGTCGGGATGGAAGGGCGAGCCGTCATAAAGAAGAAGCGTCGCGCCGGAGGCCAGTCCGGTGACCAGCCAGTTCCACATCATCCAGCCGCAGGTGGTGAAGTAGAAGAAGCGGTCGCCTTCCTTAAGCCCGACATGCAGGCGCTGCTCCTTCAGGTGCTGGAGCAGCGTGCCGCCGGCGGAATGCACGATGCATTTGGGGATGCCGGTCGTGCCCGAGGAAAACAGGATGTAGAGCGGATGGGCAAAGGGCTGGCGGGCGAAGTCCACCGGCCGCGCCTCGAACCCGGCCAGCGCGTCGTTCAGCGCGGCCGCGCGCTCGACCCGGGATGCCGACGCGTCGGCCATGCCGAGATAGTCGACGATCAGCGTCGCCTTGAGCGAAGGCAGGCGCCCGACCACCTCGCGGACCTTGTCGCCGACCTCGATCTGCTTGCCGTTGTACCAGTAGCCGTCGACCGCGACGAAGACGGTGGGCTCGATCTGGCCGAACCTGTCGAGCACGCCCTGCACGCCGAAATCGGGCGAGCACGACGACCACACCGCGCCGAGGGAGGCCGTGGCCAGCATCGCCGCGATGGTCTCGGGCATGTTCGGCATCATGCCGGCGACACGGTCGCCCGGCTTCACCCCGACGGAAACGAAATATTGCTGCAGCCGCGACACCAGCGCGTGGAGATCGTCCCAGCTGAGCCGCCGCTCGACCTTGTCCTCGCCGCGGAAGACGATCGCCTCGCCGGCCCCGGTCAGGCGCAGGAGGTTTTCGGCGAAGTTGAGCCGCGCGTCGGGAAAGAAGCTCGCGCCCGGCATCCGGTCGCCGTCGACGAGAACGCGCTCGCCCTTGTCGCCGATGACGCCGCAGCGGTCCCACACGAGATTCCAGAAGGCGGCCCGCTCCTCGACCGACCAGGCGTGGAGGGCATCGTAGTCTGCAAACGCGCGTCCTGAAACCTGCTCGGCCGCTCGCGCGAAGGCGGTGAGTTCGGCCTTTTCCACCTGCTCTCTCGAGGGGCTCCAGAGCGGCTTATCGTGGGACATGCGTTTCCTCCCGTCAGGCGCCCGCTTATGCCGCCTGCCCTCGATCATGGCAAGACGGTCGAAGGCGGGGCGGCGACGCGGCAGGGGACATCGCCATCGGCAGGCCACAAAAGCTTGAAATGGCTCATGGCTCCGTTAAACCCCTTGTCGGGGCCGGGCCATGCGTCCGGGGGCGAGGTGAAATGGCATCGGCGATGGTCAGAAGGTCGATATGGGCGCTGGCGGCGGCCGTGTTCGCGCTTGTCGCCATCGCAGCTTCGATCCCCTACATCGCCTCGACCCAAATCCTGCGCGACCGCATCGCACTCGAACTCAGCGCCTGGACCGGCTATCGGGTGACGCTCGGCTCGGCGCCGGAGATCGACCTGTGGCCGGTGTTCCGCACGACGCTGAGCAACGTGCGCATGTCGTCCTGGTCGGGCGACGCCAGCAATCCGGTCGTCGACGCCGAGATCGTGGAGGCCGACCTGTCGGCGCTCGCCGCGCTGCGCGGCGACATCGTGTTCACCAATGTGCGCTTCGTTCGCCCGACCGTGCGGCTGAGCCGCGCCGACGGTCATTTGCAGCTTCAGCAGAGCCCGCAGGCCGGCCGGATCGCCGGTGCCGTGAGCCTGGCGCGCAACGTCGTGGCGGCCGACCCCGCGAAGCCGGACCGCAGCAAGCTGCCGGACACGGCGATGGGCACCGTCTCGTTTCGCGACGCGCGCGTGGTCATCGAGACCGGCAAGGGCGAACGCGAGTTCATGTCGGCGATCACCGGCAAGCTGAGCTGGGCCTCGCTCGACCGGGCGGCCAGTCTTTCGGCCACCGGCATCTGGCACGGCGAAAGCGTCGCTGTTGAAGCTTCCTCCGAGCAGCCGCTGATGCTGCTGGCCGGCGGCCAGGCGCCCGTCGACCTGTCGCTGAAATCGGCACCTGCCAATCTCTCCTTCAACGGCACGCTGAACCTGTCGCCCGAATCCTTCATCGACGGCACGGCCTCGTTCTCGACCCCGTCGCTGAAGCGGATGCTGGAATGGTCGCAGGCCGAGATCAGCACGGGCGCGGCGATCGGTGCGCTGTCGGTCGACAGCCACGTCAACGGTACCGCGCAGCGCATGAAGTTCGAGAACGCCAAGCTGACGCTCGACGGCAATCCCGGCAACGGCACGGTGGAGGTCGCACTGCCCGGGGGTGGCGCGACGCCAAGCGTGGCCGGCACGCTGGCCTTCGACAAGATCGACCTGCGTTCCTTCCTCGCGGCGTTCGCCAGCCTCGGCATCCACACCGGGCCGAAGGGCGCCGGCATCGACCCCGGCGTGCCCGACCAGGTCAATCTCGACCTGCGGCTTTCCGCACAGAACGCCACGGCCGGCTCGGTGGCGCTTTCCAGCGTGGCGGCGACGGCGCAGGTCAAGCAGGGGCTCGCCGCCTTCGACATCTCGGAGGCCAAGGTGTTCGGCGGCACCGTGCAGATCGGGCTGCGCATGGACCGCGGGCACGGCAACAACAGCGTCGAGGTGCGGGTGCTGGGCGAGAACATCAGATTCGGCCGCCTTCGCCACCGCCATGGACCTGAAGCGGCTGGCGCCGGCGGCGCGCGGCGACGTCTCGGTGATCCTCAAGGGCGTCGGCGACGACTGGCGCGACGTGATGGACACGGCGGACGGTTCGATCACGGCAAGTTTCGGCCCCGGCTCGCTGCCGGGCATCAGCCTGCCCGCCTTCATCAAGCGCGCCGGACAGGGCGATTTCTTCGCGCTCTCCGATGTTGCCGACGGTGCGCTGCCGTTCAAGTCGCTCGACCTGAAGGCGCGGATCGAAAACGGCGTCGCCCATATCGAGAAAGCCGACATCGTGACGGCCGACCAGATCGTCTCGCTGGGCGGCATCGTGCCGTCGCTCGGCCGCGGCCTTGCGCTTTCGGGCACGGTGAGGCCGGTCGGCGGGGCCGACGCCGGCAAGCCGGTGGCGGCGTTCTTCGTCGGCGGCTCGTGGGAGACGCCGTTCGTGTCGCCGATCCTGCCGAACTTCTCCGACCGCTAGTCTTTTCTCAGACGCCGGCCATCAAGCCGCCGTCACCGCGCCGGGCCGCCTGCTCGTCGCGCTGGCGCTGCGCCTCGCGGCGCTTGTTGACGATCGAGGCGATGACGACGCCGGTGGTCACGATGCCGATCAGGATCGTGCACACCGCGTTGATCTCCGGCGTCACGCCGAGCCTGACCTGGCTGTAGATCTTCATCGGCAGCGTGGTGGCGCCCGGACCGGAGGTGAAGGAGGCGATCACCAGATCGTCGAGCGACAGGGTGAAGGCCAGCATCCAGCCCGAGATCACCGCCGGCGCGATGACCGGCAGGGTGATCTGGAAGAAGGTGGAGAGCGGCGGCGCGCCGAGATCCTGCGCGGCCTCCTCCAGCGAACGGTCGAACGACAGGAGCCGCGACTGCACCACCACCGCCACGAAGCACATCGAGAAGGTGATGTGGGCAATGGTGATCGTGAGGAAGCCGCGGTCGAGGCCGAGCGACACGAACAGCAGCAGCAGCGACAGGCCGATGATGACGTCGGGCATGACCAGCGGCGCGAACACCATGCCGGTGAACAGGGTGCGGCCGAGGAAGCGGGTCCAGCGCGTCAGCGCGATCGCCGCCAGCGTGCCGAGCACGGTGGCCACGCAGGCGGAGATGAAGGCGACGCGGGCCGTCACCCATGCGGCGTCGAGCAGGCCCTGGTTGTGGAACAGCGACACGTACCACTGGGTTGAGAAGCCGGCCCACACGGTGACGAGGCGCGAGGCGTTGAAGGAATAGATGATCAGCAGCACGATCGGCAGGTAGAGGAAGGCAAAGCCGAGCGCGATCGAGACGATGTTGAAGCGGCTCCAGGACGAGTTCATCGGTCACGCTCCTGCGCCCGCACCTGGGCGCGCTGGAAATACATGATCGGCACCATGAGGATGGCGAGAAGCACGATCGCCACCGCCGAGGAGACCGGCCAGTCGCGGTTGGAGAAGAACTCGTTCCACAGTGTCTTGCCGATCATCAGCGTGCGCGAACCGCCGAGCAGGTCGGGGATGACGAACTCGCCGACGGCGGGAATGAAGACCAGCATGCAGCCGGCGACCACACCCGGCAGCGACAGCGGGAAGGTGACCTTCCAGAACGCGCCGATCGGCGTGCAGCCGAGGTCCTGGGCGGCCTCGATCAGCGACTCGTCCATCTTCTCCAGCGTCGAATAGAGCGGCAGCACCATGAACGGCAGGTAGGAGTAGACGATGCCGATATAGATGGCGGTGTGGGTGTTGAGGATGATCAGCGGCTCGTTGATGACGTGCAGCCACATCAGGAACTGGTTGAGCAGGCCCTCCGGCTTGAGAATGCCGATCCAGGCGTAGACGCGGATCAGGAACGAGGTCCAGAACGGCAGGATCACCATCATCAGCAGGGTCGGCCGGATGGTGGCCGGCGCCCGGGCCATGCCGTAGGCCACGGGATAGCCGACGAGCAGGGTCAGCGCCGTCGAGACGGCGGCGATGACGAGGCTGGAGACATAGGCGTTGATGTAGAGCGTGTCGTCGACCAGCCACAGGTAGTTGTCGACGGTGAACTGCGAGAACGCCTGGACGAGGCCGGAAATGCCGTCGCGCAGCTCGAAGGTCGGCAGATAGGGCGGCATCGCCAGCGCCGTCTGCGAGAACGAGATCTTGAAGACGATCAGGAACGGGACGAGGAAGAAGACCAGCAGCCAGGCATAGGGAATGGCGATGACCAGGCGGCTGAAGACGGCGGAGGCGAGTCTCTTCATCGCGGCCGCCTCCCCTTCAGTGCGCCAAGACGACGCCGGCGTCGGCGGCGAACGACACCCAGACCGGGTCGTTCCAGGTCATCGCCTCCTCGCTGGCGCGGGAGGCGTTGACGGTGCTGGCCTTGACGACACGGCCGCTCGGCAGGCGGATGTGAAAGATCGTCATGTCGCCGATATAGCCGATGTCCCAGATCTCGCCCTGCGCGGCGTTGGCGGCGGCATCGGCCGGGGCGTGCAGCGACACCCTGATCTTTTCCGGCCGGATCGCGAACCAGGCGCGGTCGCCGGCGGCGACGGTGGCGCCTTCCTCGGCACGGATGGCGAAGCCCTCGTCGGCGGCGATCTCGACCGCCGCGCCGTTGCGGGCCTCCACCTTGCCCTCGAACAGGTTCACCGAGCCGACGAAATCGGCCACGAAGCGCGACACCGGCGCCTCGTAGACCTCGGCCGGGGTGGCGACCTGCAGCACCTTGCCCTGGTCCATGATGGCGATGCGGTCGGCCATGGTCATCGCCTCCTCCTGGTCGTGGGTGACGACGATGAAGGTGAGGCCGAGTTCCTGCTGCAGGTCCATCAGCTCGAACTGCGTCTCCTCGCGCAGCTTCTTGTCGAGCGCACCGAGCGGCTCGTCGAGGAGAAGCACCTTCGGCCGCTTGGCGACGGAGCGGGCGAGCGCCACGCGCTGGCGCTGGCCGCCGGAAAGCTGGTGCGGCTTGCGCTGCGCGAACTGCTCCAGCTTGACCAGCTTCAGCATTTCGGCGACGCGCGCCTGGATCTGGTCCTTCGGCATGCCGTCCTGCTTGAGGCCGAAGGCGATGTTGGCCCACACCGTCATGTGCGGGAACAGCGCGTAGGACTGGAACATCATGTTGACCGGGCGCCGGTAGGGCGGGATGCCGCGCAGGTCCTCGCCCTCGAGGAGGATGCGTCCCGCGCTCGGCTCCTCGAAGCCGGCGAGCATTCTCAGCAGCGTGGACTTGCCGCAGCCCGATGCACCCAGCAGGGCGAAGAACTCGCGCTCGTAGACGTCGAGCGACAGGTCGTCGACGGCGACGAAATCGCCGAATTTCTTGGTGACGTTCTGGAAGGAAATGTAGGGTTTGGCGTTCGGATCCGCCCAGGGGGCGAAGCTCTTGCGTATGCTGCCCAGCGATTTCATGGCCCCACCCCGGCTGACGGTCCCCTGACGCTACGACCTTCCACTGTCGCGCAACTCCAGGCGGAAGGCCGTCCCGCCTTCCCCGGAATTGCGAGCGCGGCCCCGGACGTGCGCCGGGGCCGACGCCGCCGGCCTACTGGCCGGTCACCACCTTGGTCCACAGCCGCGTGACGAGGCGCTGAGAGCGCGCGTCGTAGGGCGTCGTGGTGTAGAGCTTGGCCATGGTCGCCTCGTCCGGGTAGATCGCCGGATCGTTGATGACGTCGGGCTCGAGCAGGGCCTGCGAGGCCTTGTTGCCGTTGGCGTAGTAGACGTAGTTCGACGCCTTGGCGATGACCTCGGGACGCATGATGTAGTTGAGGAACTCGTGCGCCTCCTCGACATGCGGCGCGTCGGCGGGGATGGCCATCATGTCGAACCACATCTGCGCGCCTTCCTTCGGGATCGAGTAGGAAATCTCGACGCCCTGGTCGGCCTCGGCGGCGCGGTCTCGCGCCAGGAAGACGTCGCCCGACCAGCCGATCGCCATGCAGATGTCGCCGTTGGCAAGCGCGTTGATGTATTCGGAGGAGTGGAACTTGCGGATGTAGGGCCGGATCTTCAGCAGCAGCTCCTCGGCCTTGTCGAAATCCTCCGGCTTGCGGCTGTCGGGATCGAGGCCGAGATAGTTGAGCGCGGCGGGTATCATCTCGGCCGGCGCGTCGAGCATGTAGACGCCGCAATCGGCGAGCTTGGAAATCTTGTCCGGGTCGAACACGAAGTCCCAGCTGTCGATCTTGTCGACGCCGAGCGCGTCCTTCACGTCCTTGACGTTGTAGCCGATGCCGGTCGAGCCCCACATGTAGTTGATGGCGTAGTCGTTGCCGGGATCGTATTTCGCCGTGCGCTGCTCGACCATGTCCCACATGTTCTTCAGGTTGGGCAGCTTCGACTTGTCGAGCTTCTGGAACACGCCGGCCTGGATCTGCCGGGCCAGGAACGTGCCGCTCGGCACCACCACGTCGTAGCCGGTGCCGCCGGCCAGGAGCTTGGTCTCGAGGATCTCGTTGGAATCGAAGACGTCGTAGACGACCTTGATGCCCGTCTCCTTGGTGAAGTCGCTCGAGGATCGACTCGTCGATGTAGTCGGACCAGTTGTAGACGTTGACGACACGGTCCTGCGCATGGGCGGCGCTGATCAGGGCTGCGAGCGCCAGCGGCGCGGCGGCGAGTGCTTTGCGCATGAAGTTCTCCTCTGTCTGTCCCCTGGCGGGCTTTTCGGCAGTGACGCCGCCCGTCCTTATCCTGCCAGCCTATTGACGAAATTCCGGGGCGACAAGCGGCAAGTGCCGCAACGCAGCAAACGCGCCTAAAGGTAGGTGGTGCGCTCCAGCGGCGTGATCTCGCCCCAGAAGGCGATGATCTCCGAGCGCTTCAGATCGCGATAGACCTTGGCGAGCAGCGGCCCGAGCGCGCGCTCGACGAAACGGGAACGGCTGGCAAGCTGCAGCGCGTCGTCCATGTCGTCCGGCAGCGCCGGCCCGCCCTCCCCGTCATAGGCGTTGCCCTCGACCGGCGGCGGCGGCACGTCTCCGGCCTCGATGCCCTCGATCATGCCCTGGATGAGCGCCGCCATGACCAGATAGGGGTTGGCGTCGGCGCCGGCGATGCGGTGCTCCAGCCGGCGGTTTTCCTCCGACGACACGGGGATGCGAAGCGCCACGGAGCGGTTGTTCTCCGCCCAGACGGCGCGCGTCGGCGCATAGGAGCCGGGCGTGATGCGGCGAAAGCCGTTCCAGGTGTTTATGAACAGGATCAGCGCCTCGGGCATCGTCTTCAGCAGTCCGGCGACGGCCGATTCCAGCACCTTGCGGCCACCGGCACCGGCGAACACGTTGCGGCCATCGGCATCGAGCATGGAGGCGTGCACGTGCATGCCGTTGCCGGCATATTCGAGGAACGGCTTGGCCATGAAGGTGGCGGTCAGCCCGTGGGCGCGGGCGCAGCCGATGACGATGCGCCGAAGCATGATGACATCGTCTGCCGCTCTCAAGGGATCGCCGCGGTGCTTGAGGTTGACCTCGAACTGGCCGGGCGCGGCCTCCTTGATGATGGTGTCGATAGGCAGGCTCTGCTCGTCGGCGGCGTCGCGGATCATGTCGAACAGCGCGGCGTGCTCTGCCAGATCGTCGAGGCCGTACATGCGCAGACGGTCCGGCCCAGCGGTGGCGCCGACGGGCGCCGGCATGCCGTCGTCCCAGTCGACCTCCGGATCGAGCAGGTAGAACTCCAGTTCGAAGGCGACGACGGGGAAATAGCCCTTCGCGTTGACCTCGGCCACCTTGCGTTTCAGCACCTGGCGCGGGTCGGCCAGGAACGGCTCGCCCTCCGGCGTGAAGGTCTGCAACAGCACCTGCGCGGTCTTGCGCTTGGCCCACGGCACGATCGACAGCGAGCCGCGGGTGGCGCGGCAATAGCCGTCCTTGTCGCCGGATTCGATGTGCAGCCCGGTTTCGACGACCTCGCGGCCCCAGACGTCCAGCCCGTGCAGCGACATCGGGAAATTGACGCCTTCCTGGAAGGCCTTCTTCAGCGAGTCGCCCGGGGCCCATTTGCCGCGCATCACGCCGTTCGGGTCGACCAGCAGGAACTCGACGGCCTCGAGGTCGGGGTGCTTTTCGACGAAGGCGCGGTATTCGGCCTCGTGATCGGCAGAGATGAAGGCTCCGGACGGAACGTCGTCCATCGCATCCGGGGTTTCGGGCGGCATGTTTCCGGCTGCCAGCGCGCCGGCACTCACGTTTCGCAAGATGAGCCTGTCGGACTGTTTCGCTGCCAAACAGTCAGCTTTGCCGGCGATCAAAAGTCAATGGCCGGCCGGGCGCGCCTCAGTTGGGCGTCGGCACGCCGGTGGTGCCGGGCCGGGCCGGGCGCCGCGGCCGGCGGAACTGCAGGCCGATATGGACAATCAGCGCGGCGAACACCACGGCGCCGCCGATCACCGTGCGCTCGGACGGCAGTTCGCCGTGGACGAGCCACACCCAGACGGGGCCGAACAGCGTCTCGAACGTGCCCAGAAGCGCGGCGTAAGCGGCCGGGATCAGCCGCGCGCCGGTGGCGAAGAAGGCCAGCCCCAGGCCGAGATTCAGCGCGCCGAAGGCGAACAGGAAGCCCATGTCGATGCCCGACACGCCGAGAGCCGAGGCCTGAGTGAAGGCGAAGGAAGCGGCGATGACTGTTCCGAGAAAGGTTGCCGGCGTCATGCGCACCGCGCGGAAGCGGCGCGTGATCAGCGTGGCGGCCGAGAACACCAGCGCAATCAGCAGCGCCAGCCCGTCGCCGACCGGCGAGACGTCGGCACGCAGCGAATCCGAGACCATGATCGCGACGCCGGTGATCACCGCCGCGATCGCCACCCAGGTGGCGGGCGCGACACGCTCGCGAAAGACGATCCAGCCGAACAGTGCTGCGATCAGCGGCACGCCGGCCTGCATCAGCAGGATGTTGGCGACGGTGGTGTAGCCGAGTGCCACGACGAAGGAGGTCGAGGCGGTGGCGAAGCAGACGCCGACGGCGACGCCCGGCAGCCCCATGTTGCGGAACAGCGCGAGCGTGCCGCGCGGCCCGTCGCGCCACAGCATGAAGCCGGCGAGGAAGGCGGCCGCCCAGAAGGAGCGCCAGAACACCACGGTCCACGGATCGGGCGCCTCGATGAAGCGGGCGATGGCGCCGCCGAAGCTCCAGACCAGCGCCGACAGGAAGACGAGCAGGAAGCCCGAACGCTCGCTGAGACCCTCGGACACGCCGCCGGCATCCGCCGGGGCGGGCGAAGGCGCGGGGGAAGGGCTCACCGTGCTCGTCATCAGGCGGCGCCGCGGCAGTTCGATTGTCGAAAGGCAGGCCGGCGGCTGCCGGCGGCCGAGCCCGTCATCCGGCTATAGCGGAAGACAGGGAGCGGGCGTGGTCCAGCCGCGCCATAAGCTTGTGGCAGTGCGGCGTCGGCGCACGACGGGAAGCCTAGCCGGTGACGCGAAAGCCCGAACCGGCCTCCTCGGGTGCGGCGTCGCTGACCTCGACATCCTCGACCAGCGCCGCCGGGGGGCCATCGTTCAGGCGTTCGAGCATGGCTTCGACCGCCTCGACGTCGCCGGCGAGGAGCGCCGTCACCGCACCGTCCGGATCGTTGCGCACCCAGCCGGCAATCCCGAGAAGCTTCGCCTGGCGTGCCGTCCAGTCGCGGAAGGAAACGCCCTGCACGCGGCCGGTGATGCGGGCGCGCACGGCTTTCTGGTGTTCGCTCATGTCCAGTTCTCTCGTCAGGTCGCGGGTCGACAGTTCGCCCAAGACAAGTCATATGGCGCGCCGGCCGAACGGCAAGGCGAGGGCCGCGTCCTGCGACAATTTCGAGCCTTGCGGAAGGGCGCACGAAAGTCGACGTTCCGGCGCGCCGAACTGGCGCCTCGGTCGTATGCTGACTGGCAGCCTGTTCGATTGGACGGCCAGCCTCTGGGAGCATTTCGGTTCGCATGAAAGGCAACGGGAAATTTGTCGCGCTGAGCGTCGCGCTGCTGTCGATGATGACGGTCGCCGTCGTCTATTCGCCGACGCTCTACAGGATGTATTGCGCCTTCACCGGCTACGGCGGCACCATCAAGCGCGGCGTCGAGAAGGAGCTGACGGCAAGCGTCTCGCAGCCGGAAGTGAAGGTGCGCTTCGACGCGAACGTCGCACCCGGGCTCGACTGGGAGTTCCGCCCTGAAAAGCGCGAGATCACCACCCGCTTCGACGAGCCGACCCAAGTCTACTACTACGCCAAGAACAATACCGACCACACGATAGTGGCGCAGGCGACCTTCAACATCACGCCCTACCCGGCCGCGCCCTACTTCTTCAAGATCCAGTGCTTCTGCTTCACCAAGGAGAAGCTGGGACCGGGCGAGAGCGCGCGCATGCCGCTGGTGCTCTATGTCGACAGCCAGATGCTGAAGGACAAGTCGGCGCGCGACAACGACACGATCACGCTGTCCTACACGTTCTTCAAGCAGGACAACCTGACGCCTGAGGAAGTCGCGGCGGCACGCGACCTCGCCAAGGGCTCGCAGGAGACAGAGGCGCGGCTGGAGACATCGGACACTGCGGTGTTCGACAACGATTCCCCGCGCGATTGAATTTTCTCACTCCGGAGACACCGCGTTGAGACCTGACAGCACGACCGTAAGCCGCGTCCTCGGCACCGTGGCCGCCCTGGCGGTGGCCTCCTGTTTGGCGGCACCCGCGAGCGCGCACAGCTACCACCTCGGCGCCGTCGAGATCGGCCATCTCTGGGTGAAGCCGACCGACGATCTCGACGGGATCGCCGGCGTCTACGGCGCCATCCTGAACACCGGAGACGAGGCGGTGACGCTGCAGGGCGTGTCCTCGCCGGCGGCCGAGCGCGCCGGCTTCTGCGTGGAGGCCGAGGACGGCGCCACCTGGACGGATACTGCCGCGCTTGCGCCAAAGCTCGTGCTAGCCTTCGCCCCATGGCGCCAGCACATCTGCCTGACCGGCTTGAAGGCGCCGCTGGTGAAAGGCCAGACGGTGCCGCTCACCCTCGACTTCGGCGAGGCGGGCAAGGTCGAGGCCGAGGCCATGATTGAGCCGGCGCCAAGCGACTAGGCCGGCGAGACCGCGGTCGATTGCGCCGCTGCCAGACACCTACTTTCTCATAGGTCATTGTGGTGACCTCGGGATCATGCCTATGGTCCCGCGCCGGGAGCTGCCCTGACGGCAGGAGCAGGAGAGGCTTGAAGCCGCGTTCGGCCTCGCCGCTTGCGCGGAAATTGCGCGGCACATGAAGGGAAGGGGCAAATGGGCAATCCGCTGGCTCTGGCACTAGGACGGCGCGACCGGTTGACGGCCGAAGAGCAACAGGCGCTGGAATCGCTGGTGGTGCAGACCCGCAGCTATCCCGACGAGACGGAGATGGTGCCGCAGGGCGGCCGTCCGGGAGAAAGCATGGTGGTCATCGATGGGTTCGCCGCACGGTTCCAGATCCTGGAATCCGGCGCGCGGCAGGTGACGGCTGTCCACGTGCCCGGCGACTTCGTCGACCTACACTCCTTCCTGTTGAAATCACTCGATCACGGCGTCGTCGCGCTCGGCAAGTGCACCGTCGCGGTCGTGCCGCACGAAAGGCTGCACCGCATCACCGAGACGCAGCCGCACCTGACGCGGCTGCTGTGGCTGGCAACGGTCGTCGACGCGGCCATCCACCGCGCCTGGATCGTGGCGATGGGTCGCCGTTCGGCCGCGCACCAGATCGCGCATTTCATCTGCGAGATGTATCTGCGGCTGAAGACTGTCGAGCAAGTCGACGGCGACAGCTTCTTTCTGCCGTTCAGCCAGGCCGAGCTCGCCGACATCATGGGCAAGTCGACCGTGCACGTGAACCGGGCGCTGCAGGCGCTGCGCCGTACCGGCGCGATCACCTGGGAAGGCCGCACGGTGACGATCCGCGACTGGGACCATTTGCGCTCGATGTCAGGGTTCGACGGCACCTATCTCAGCCTGCAGAACGAACCTCGTTAGCCAGATCCCGGGCGGCTTGACCCGGCCGGGCGCATTGCCCATCACTGCGGCCATGCGTGCGAACTACCGAATGCAGCGGCTCGTGGTGTCCGGCGATCTTTCGGCCGGCGCGGAGATCGCGCTCGATGCGAAGCAGAGCCACTACCTGGCCAATGTGCTGAGAATGGCCGTGGGCGCCGAGCTTCTCGTCTTCAACGGGCGCGACGGCGAATGGCTGGCGCGCGTCGCGGCGTCCTCGAAGAAGTCGGTGCGCCTCGAGGCGGTGGAGCTCACCCGGCCGCAGCCGGCGCCGTCCGACTTCGTCTACGCCTTCGCGCCGCTCAAGGCGGGCCGACTGGACTACATGGTCCAGAAGGCGACGGAGATGGGCGCCGGCATCATCCAGCCGGTGATAACCCAGCATACGCAACTGTCGAAGGTCGGTGTGGAGCGGCTGCAGGCGAACGCCGTCGAGGCGGCCGAGCAGTGCGGCATATTGTCGATACCGCGCGTCGAGGAGGTTCGAAAATTCGACGCCTTCCTTGCCGAATGGGAGCCGGGGCGCCGGCTGATCTTCTGCGACGAGGGCGCGGAGACCGACAGTCCCGTGCCGCTCCTGGAGGCGATCGCGGAGGCGAAGCTCGGGCTGCTGATCGGGCCGGAGGGCGGGTTCTCCGAGGACGAGCGGCGGCAGCTCCACGCGCTCGACTTCGTCACCGCGATACCGCTCGGGCCGCGTATCCTGCGGGCAGACACGGCGGCGGTGGCAGCGCTCGCCGTCATCCAGGCCACCATCGGCGACTGGCGCTGACGCGGCGACAGCGACTGGCAGCCGCTGCGGATCATCATCTTTCCGTGACAGAGCGGTCAGGATTTTTCACTTGCCGGGCCGGCGTCAAATTGTGCATCACTCGCGCCTGAATTTTCGTGCAGGCCGGCCGGAGAGGTTTTAATGGCGCGCGACACGACCGACGCCCGGCCGATCCAGGGACACGACGACCTCGTTGCGTGGATCGCTGACGGCTGCAAGCCGCGCGAAGACTGGCGCATCGGCACCGAGCACGAGAAGTTTCCCTTCTACGTCGACGGCAACCGGCCCGTGCCCTACGGCGGCGACAAGGGAATTCGCGCGGTGCTGGAAGGCATGCAGCGCACGCTCGGCTGGGATCCCATCCTCGACGACGGCCGTATCATCGGCCTGACCGAGCCGACCGGCGGCGGCGCCATCTCGCTGGAGCCGGGCGGCCAGTTCGAGCTGTCGGGCGCGCCGGTGGAGACGATTCACCAGACCTGTCGCGAGGGCAACGCGCACCTGGCGCAGCTGCGCGAGATCGCCGAGCCGCTGGGCATCCGGTTTCTCGGCCTGGGCGGCAGCCCGAAATGGACCCTCGGCGAAACGCCGAAGATGCCGAAGTCGCGCTACGACATCATGACCGCCTACATGCCGAAGGTCGGCAGCAAGGGCCTCGACATGATGTACCGCACCTGCACGATCCAGGTGAATCTCGACTTCTCGTCCGAGACCGACATGCGCCGCAAGATGCAGGTCGGCATGAAGCTGCAGCCGCTCGCCACCGCGCTGTTCGCCAACTCGCCGTTCACGGAAGGCCGGCCGAACGGACTGCAGTCCTGGCGCGGCGACATCTGGCGCGACACCGACAACCAGCGCGCCGGGCTTCTGGAATTCTGCTTCGCCTCCGATTTCGGCTACGCCGACTATGTCGAATGGGCGCTCGACGTGCCGATGTATTTCGTGATGCGGCAGGGCCGCTACTACGACGCCACGCACGTCACCTTCCGCCAGTTCATGGACGGCGCGCTGCGCAATTCCGTGCCGGACGCCGAGCCGACCATCGGCGACTGGGCCAACCATCTGTCGACGCTGTTTCCCGACGTGCGGCTGAAGCGCTTCCTGGAGATGCGCGGCGCCGACGGCGGTCCGTGGCGGCGCATCTGCGCGCTGCCGGCCTTCTGGGTCGGCCTGCTCTACGACGAGGCGGCGCTCGACGCGGTCGAGCAGCTCACGGCGGACTGGACGTTCGGCGAGGTGTCCGACCTGCGCGACGAGGCGCCGCGCGAGGGGCTGAAGTCGCTGTTCCGCGGCAAGCCGCTGCGCGACCTCGCCCGCGACGTTCTCGCCATCTCGCGCACGGGGCTGGCCAACCGCCACAGGCTCAACGCCGACGGCTACGACGAGACCCATTATCTCGGCCCGCTCGAGGAAGTGGTGGCGCGCGGCACGACCAGCGCGGAGGAGATGGTCAAGGCCTTCCACACGCGCTGGGGCGGCTCGATCGAGCCGTGCTTCCTCGAATACGCCTACTGACGGCGCTCATCCGGGTTTTCTGCAACAGATGCCGGGTTTTGCCGGATTCGTCCGGATCGGCTAACCTTGCGGCCAGATTCGGGGGAGAGGCCATGCTTCCGCTTTTCGACATGCTGGAGAAGGCGCAGAACGGCGAGGCGTTCAAGGCGATCGCGCGCCAGTTCGAGCTCAGCCAGAAGCAGGCGCAGGCGGCCGTCGAGGCGCTGATGCCGGCCTTCAGCGAGGGTCTTCGGCGCAATGCCGCCGATCCCTACGGCCTCGGCTCCTTCCTGGCCGCACTTTCGACCGGGCAGCACCAGAAATATTTCGAGGACGTGCAGCGCGCCTTCACGCCGGCCGGGATTTCCGAGGGCGAAGGCATACTCAAGCACCTGTTCGCCTATCCCGAAGTGAGCCGCGCCGTGGCCGAGCAGGCGGCCGCCGCGACCGGGCTCGCCCGCCAGGTGCTGGAACAGATGCTGCCGGGGCTGGCGGCGATCATCATGGGCGGGCTCTACAAGCAGTCGAGCGGCCAGCTTGCGGGCGGCGGGTTTCCCGGCGGCAACCCCTACGGCGCGATGGTCGAGCAGATGATGCGCCAGGGCGCCGAGATGGCGGCGGCGATGGGAATGCCGGCGGCAAGGAGCGGCCAGGCCGGCAGCGTGTTCGACAACCCGTTCACCAGGATGATGCAGGACTACGCCGCAGCCGCCGGCAAGAAGAAGGACGGCAAGGCGCAGGATGCCGGCGAGGTCTGGCAGGCGATGGCCCAGAACCCGTTCATACGCATGTTCGAGCAGATGACCGGCACCAGCCGGCCGGAGCCTGAGCCGCAGAACCCGAGCGGCAGGCCACGCACCCCCTACGACGATCTGTTCGGCAGCATGTTCGAGGCCGGCGCCCGCCATCAGGACGAATATGGCCGCGAGATGAGCGCCATCTTCGACCGGTTCTGGAAGGGCATCGTCGCCCAGAGCTAGCGCCGTTCACGGCTAGCCCAACGGCTCCACGTCGCTCGCAGGGTGCCCGAAACGAAAAAGCCCGGCCCCACGAGGGAGGCCGGGCAATCTGCAGGCAGGCCGGAGGGGAACCGGCAGGGAAGTGACGGGAATGCCTGCAATTCCTCGGGACGATGGCCGCGCCTGCTGCGGGGCTCGGCCATTCCGATTGCTGCTGCGACCGGCTCAGTTCACCCGGCGGGCGGCAGTCTCGACGAAGTGACGCGAGCGCACGATGCGGCTCAGCCTCAGCGTCGGGTCGCCGCGCTCGAACGCGAACGCCTCGTGGACGTCGCTGCGCTCCAGGCCGATGTCGGCGAGTTCCCAGTCGGACAGATCGGCGAGGCGACGGGCTGCACGCCGGTTCTTCCACACGCGCAGCATCCGGTTCGCGGCGCTGGCGAGGCGCATCACGAATGCCGGGCGCGAAGCGGCGGATGCGGTGAACGGTGCGCCGTGCTCGACGACGGCCATGGTCTTTCTCCTTCAATCGCTGGCGCGCCCGCGTCCCTTGCGGCACCGGGAGGATGCTGCCGCGAAAGGCCGCCAGACGCTGTTCCTGAACGGTGGTCGAAGTGCCATTCCGATATTGATTAGTCCAACGAATGTTTTTAATGTTTATCATCAACAATGATTATGCGTGTTCCGCCATGGCCGCCCCGCTCGACCTCGACCAGCTCCAGACCTTCGTCACCATCGCCGACACCGGCAGCTTCACCCGCGCCGCCGACGAGGTGCACCGCACGCAGTCGGCCGTGTCGATGCAGATGCGGCGGCTGGAGGAACGGGTCGGCAAGCAGCTCTTCGCCAAGGACGGCCGCACCAACCGGCTGACCGAGGACGGCGAGCGGCTGCTCGGCTATGCTCGCCGGATGATCCGGCTGAACCGCGAGACGCTGGCGGCGTTCGACGATTCCAGCCTCGAAGGGCAGATCCGGATCGGCACGCCGGACGACTATGCCGAGCGCTTCCTGCCCGAGATCATGGGCCGCTTCGTGCGCTCCAACCCGCGCGTCGAGCTGTCGATCGTGTGCGAGCCGACGGGCAACCTCGCCGAGCTGATCCGCCGCGGCCAGCTCGACCTGGCGCTGGTGACGCGTTGCGAGGAGGCGCGCCCCACCGAGATCGTGCGCAACGAGCCGCTGCTGTGGGTGACCTCGGCAAGCCACGCCGTGCACGAGGAGGAAGTGCTGCCGATCGCCTTCGGGCGACCGACCTGCGCATGGCGGCGCGCGGCCAGCGAAATGCTGGCGGCGCAGGACCGCAAATACCGCGTGCTGTTCACGAGCTGGTCGGCGCAGGTCATCATCGCCGCCGTGCTTTCGGGCCTGGCGGTGTCGGTTCTGCCGGAATGCGCGCTGAGGCCCGGAATGCGGGTGCTCGGCGAGGCCGACGGGTTCGGAACACTGCCGGACGTCGCCATCGGCATTCTGCGCGGCAACACCGCGCAGCCGGAAATCGTCGACGCGCTGGCCCGCCACATCGCCGAAAGCCTCGACAACATCTCGGTGCCGGCAGCCGACGACGCCGGCAGCTTCGACTTCGACGCCCTCGCCTTCGCCCGCGCAAGGCGGCAGCGGCAGAAGCAGCTGATGCCCGGCTGGTAGCGGGACCGCGACGGGCGGCGGGCTTGACCCCTCGCCCGCCGGCCTGCCCAATGAGCCGATGAGCGATCTTCTGACATCCGATTCGCCGACCAACGCGGCCGAATTCACCGTCTCCGAAATCTCGGTGGCGCTGAAGCGCACCGTCGAGGACGCGTTCGGAAACGTCCGCGTGCGCGGCGAGGTCTCCGGCTATCGCGGACCGCATTCTTCCGGCCACGCCTATTTCGCGCTGAAGGACGACCGCGCCCGGCTCGAGGCGGTGATCTGGCGCGGCACGTTCGGAAAGCTGCGCTTCAAGCCCGAGGAAGGCATGGAGGTGATCGCGACGGGGCGGCTCACCACCTATCCCGGCTCGTCGAAATACCAGATCGTCATCGAAAATATCGAGCCGGCGGGCGCCGGGGCGCTGATGGCGCTGCTGGAGGAACGCAAGAAGAGGCTCGCAGGCGAGGGCCTGTTCGACGAGGCGCGCAAGCAGCTGCTGCCGTTCATGCCGCGCGTCGTCGGCGTCGTCACCTCGCCGACCGGCGCGGTGATCCGCGACATCATCCACCGCATCTCCGACCGTTTCCCGCTGCACATCGTGGTGTGGCCGGTTCGCGTGCAGGGCGAGACCACCGGGCAGGAAGTGTCGACCGCGGTCGCCGGCTTCAACGCGCTGCCCGACGGCGGGCCGATCCCGCGGCCGGACGTGCTGATCGTGGCGCGCGGCGGCGGCAGCCTCGAGGATCTCTGGGGCTTCAACGACGAGGCGGTGGCGCGCGCTGTCGCGGCCTCGCACATCCCGGTGATCTCGGCGGTCGGCCACGAGACCGACTGGACGCTGATCGACTTCGTGGCCGACAAGCGCGCGCCGACGCCGACCGGCGCGGCCGAGATCGCGGTGCCGGTGAAGGCGGAGCTGGAAGCGCAACTCGCCTCGCTGGGGGCCCGGCTGCGGGGCTGCGCCAGCCGCCACCTGGAACGCAAGGTCCAGGCCGTGAGGGCGGCGTCGCGCGCCCTGCCCTCGGCCGACCAGTTGCTGGCGCTGCCGCGCCGACGCTTCGACGAGGCGGCCAGCCGCCTGGAGCGCGGGCTCGCGGTGGCGGTGGAGCGCAAGCGCGCACGTTTCGATCGCGCGCGGCTTTCGCCGGCAAGCCTGTCGCGGCGCGCCGAGGAGGCGCGACGCCGGCTGAAGCGCGAGGGCGACCAGCTGCCGAAATGCGCGAGCGCCTATCTGCGCGCCCGCCGGTCGACGCTGCGCGAGACGGCGGCGCGACTCAGGATCGAGCCTGTCGCCGCGCACGCCCGGATCGGCCGCGACCGGCTGTCGGGATGCCTGCGGCGAGGCGACGTCGCCATCCAGGGCACACTCGCCCGCGAACGGACGCGGCTTTCGCAGGCGGCACGGCTGGCGGAATCGCTGTCGCACCGGTCGATCCTCAATCGCGGCTTTGCGCTGGTGCGCGACGCCGACGACAGGCTGGTCAAGCGGGCGGCGGAGCTGGGCATTGGCGACGCGATCGCCATCCAGTTCGCCGACGGCACCGTCAAGGCTGTGACGGCAGGCGGCTCGGCGCCGGCGAAACCGCGGCAACCGTCGCCTGCCGGCAAATCCGGTCCGGGCGGTCAGGGCAGCCTGTTCTGACGTCCGGCCTGCGGACGCCGCGGGCATTCGCCGCTTAACCCTTCGCTAACCATGAAATCGATCGGCCTCGTACCGCGCGGAACTCGCGGCGCGGGGCACCGTTGACCTGCGCCTCTTGGCAAGGTTCGGCGCCCGGGGAAGTGAAGGAGCGGCGCCTTGCGGAGAAAAGGACAATGGGAAGCAGCGTTTCGACTTCAATTGCTGCGGATTCCGACCTGCAGCGCGCGATCCTGGAAGAACTCAAGGATGTGGAGCGCACTAGCGTCATTTCCGTGAACGACGTCATCATTAAGGTCCGGCGGTCAATCCCCAATCGCCTGTCCGACAGACGCCTGGCGCAGGTCGTTTCGGAAGCGGCGATGTTCCTTGGGCTGGTTCCGGTGTTCGATCCGGACCGGCCGTGCCGCGAAGCTGAGGTGAGCGGCCGAGCGGCCCGCAGGGCCGCCAAACGCCGCGCCCGGCTCGGCTCCCGACCGGCCTCCGTTCCCGACGCCGGCTCCAATTCCCGAGCAATCCTGCTTCCCGACCGGTCCTGAGTCTCGCGGACGGGGCGCCGGGGCTCAAATTCCGCGCGGTCCCGGCCGTGGCGGCGGCACGGGTGAAGGTTCGGGAGCGGGCTGCGGCATCGGCGTCGGTTCGGGACCCGGCCCCGGGGAGGGATCGGGAAACGGCGAGATCGGCTTCGGATTCGTCGGGTCCGGCATGGCTGCCTCCTGCTTTCCGCCAGAACGGCCTGCGAGAAGCGACGTTCCCCTCAACGGCGATTGCGACACGTCGTGCGATCTGGCATCGCGGCAGCACGCGATGGAAAAGCCGCGACGAGGTGGCGGCACATTCAAGCACGCGGCAATCGGGAAGAAATGGTCGGAGCGGCGGGATTCGAACCCACGACCCCTTGACCCCCAGTCTTAATTTCTGAATTTTCTGACGATGGATGACGTTGCACGCGCAGGGTGAATCAACAGCTAGTTGCTTGATTTTCCTGCGATTCTGCAACGCTGTGTGATTGAGTCCCGCTTGACCGTCGGCGACGGTTTGCCTAAATGCTGGCTACAGGGTGGCTATAGGGAGCGGGTGGTGGCCAAAATCAAGATCACAGCAGCGGCAGTTTCGGAGATCATGGCGTCCGCCAGGCCGAACCGAAACACGTTCTATTTCGACGATGAACTTTCCGGCTTCGGCTTTTACCGAACCCCCGGTAACGTCGGCACGTTCTTCGCCGAATTCCGACCTGTAGCCGGCGGCAGCAAGAAACGACTCAAGCTCGGTCGCGTCGGCGCCCTGAAAGCTAGCGAAGCCCGCGAGGCTGCCCGCAGAGCAATTGCCTATGCCGGACTCTGGAAAGGACTTGGCGAAGGACCGAGCCGACGAGCGGGCTAGCGCAACCGTCAAGACGCTGGTTTCCACGTACATTGAGGAGTTCGTCGCGCCGAAGAAGAAGGCCTCGTCGGCGGACTTCTACCGCATCATGCTCCGCAAGCATATCGAGCCGCAAATTGGCACGATCAAAGTGGTTACCCTGACCCGCGTTGACGTGCAGCGCGCCCACGCAGCCATGTCCAAAACGGCGAAGGTTTCCGCGAACGGGGCGATAAAGCTACTTTCTGCAGCCTTCAATTGGGGTGCAAAGCATGGCTATGTGCCCGAGGGCTTCAATCCTGCTTCCGGCATTGGTCTAAATCGCGAGCAAGGCCGCGAGCGCTTCCTGACAGCAGCCGAAATGAAGCGCCTTGCCGAGGCGATGATTGAGGCCGAGACTGTTGGTTTCCCCGTCAACGCTGGCGACGCGAAGCACGCGCCGAAAGGTCAGCGAATCAAGGTGCACCCTTCCGCCACCGGGGCGATCCGCCTGATCATGCTAACCGGCTCTCGTCTGCGCGAGATTTTGCATCTCCGTTGGTCGGAGGTGGATCTTGAGCGAGGGCTACTATTCCTGCCGGATTCGAAGACCGGACGGAAGACAGTCGTGTTGTCGGCGGCGGCCTTGGCGGTGCTGAACGAGATGCCGCGCGTCGGCATCTATGTGGTGGCAGGCGACAGTGCAGGCACGGCCGACGAAAGGCCGCGCGCGGACTTGAAACGACCTTGGGCCGCCATCACAAAGCACGCCGGTCTGGATGGGCTACGAATACACGATCTGCGGCACTCCTTCGCCAGCGTAGGGGCGTGGTCGGGTCTTGGTTTGCCGGTGATCGGCAAGCTGCTTGGGCACGCAGACGACACAATAGCGGCCCAAATAGCCATCGCTATGGGGCGCGCGTGATGGCGAAGTTACCAAGCAGCTTTAGTCTGCAGGCTATTCCCGTTAGGGCGGCGTTGAGTGAAGGCCGCACCGCCGATGCCGTAACGTTGCTGGTCGATATCCTTCGCGCCGGAAATGCAGACGCAGTTTTCCAACGGATCGCCGCGGATTTGCTGAGGCCCTCAAAGCAGAAACGCGGTCGCAAGAAGTCGCTTCCGCGGCACTGGCACGAGATCGGTGAGCAGTTTCACTGGATGCGGGACGACGGTGTCCGCTACGAAGATGCGCTCCGTCGCCTGGCAGACCGGTTCGGGTATTCGGAAACGCATATCCGAACTGCCGTGGCAACTTACGATACCGCGAAGGATGAGAACGATTTGGAGTTCCCGCAATTAAAAGAGGTTTCTTCGCCTAAAGCCGAAAGGCGAAAACGCCTATACCTCTGCAACACAAAGCAATGAGTGACCTGCTCCCCGTTTTGTCCGCGCCTATAAGTTAGCCCTGTTCACGTTGTGGTCCGATCTGGACCGGGTTGCAAATTCGTTCGGGGTGAGCCCGTCGAGGCTCGTGTGCGGTCGATTCACATTGTAGTCGATCCTCCATTCTTCGATGCTGTTGCGAGCGTGCTGATAGCTGGTGAAGAGCCGTTCGTTGAGGCACTCGTCGCGCAGCCGACCATTGAAGCTTTCCACGAAGCCGTTCTGCATCGGCTTGCCCGGTGCGATGTAGTGCCATTCGACCTGCCGATCCTCCTGCCACGCCAGGATCGCATTCGAGGTCAGCTCGGTGCCGTTGTCCGACACGATCATGCAGGGGTAGCCGCGATGCTCGGCGATGATGTCGAGTTCGCGGGCGACACGTTCGCCCGAGATCGAGTTGTCGACGACCGTGGCCAGGCATTCCCGGCTGAAGTCGTCGATGACGCACAGGATCCGGAAGCGGCGGCCGTCGGTCAGCGTGTCCGAGACGAAGTCGAGGCTCCGGCGCTGGTTGGCATCCTGCGGGATAGCCATCGGTGCCCTCGTGCCAAGCGCCCGCTTGCGGCCGCCACGTTTGCGCACTGTCAGGCGCTCTTCCCGATAAAGCCTGTAGAGCTTCTTCCAGTTCAACGCCACGCCTTCGCGTCTCAGGAGCAGGTGCAGCCGGCGATAGCCGAAGCGTCGGCGCTCGGCTGCCAGTTCCCGTAGCCGCTTTCGCAGGTCAGCGTCGTCCGGTCGGCTCGAACGATAGCGGTAGACCCGCGGCTCCATGCCGACGAGCCGGCAAGCACGACGTTGCGTATAACCCTTGTTCTCGATCGCCCAGGTCACGGCGGTTCTCCTCGACCCAGGCGTCAGAAGTTTTTTCCGAGCATCTCGCGCAAGGTCGAGACGTCGAGCATGGCGTCGGCCAATAGGCGCTTCAGCTTTCCGTTCTCCTCCTCGAGGCTCTTCAGCCGCTTCGCCTCCGACAGCTCCATGCCGCCATACTTCGAGCGCCACTTGTAAAACGTCGCGTCGCTCACACCGTATTTGCGGCAGAGCTCCGTCGCCGATAGCCCCGCCTGGTGCTCCTTCAAAATGCCGATGATCTGTTCGTCGGAAAACCTGCTGCGCTTCATTGCCTGTCTCCTCATCCGGATGACAGGCTAACCTCAAAGCGAGGACATTTCAGGGGAGCAGGTCAACATGTTACCAGACAGATCTAAGATTGAAGCACGCCTCTGCAAGGAACTGTTTCTAAGTGCAGGAAGACTTCGACGACATCAAGAAATTCATAGGAGCATACGGACTGAGCAAGATTGCGACAATCACCGCGGGCGAGCTAAAGCGCCTTTGGGATGAAGAGGTGCTGGTTCACCCTGAGGACCTCTTTGGGATGTCGCGGGGGTGCTTCAACGCCCTCTCAGTCCCCGCTGTCGGGTTTCGCGCACCGACAGTGCTCGAAACGCGAGAGGGGGTGTCTCCTGATGATGGCTTTGACTCGTCTTTTGCCCGCAAGAAATGGCGCTTGTCCGACCACGGCGTGGTAGTCATCAAGCGCGTCGCCGCTGAACTTGGGCCTTGGTGCCGTTGACACATAAGCCAGCGGTCAAACGAGCCGCTGGCCTATCGACCAAAAAGCCACATCAGTTGGTGGCGCCCTACTGTGCCACTGCGTCATAGTGTGCCGCTAGACTACGAAGAAATCGGCGTGAGTTAGCGCGAGATGGGCAGAAAGAGATGCGAATTGAATGGCCGTGCCAGCACCACTTCCATCGGCGTCATAAAAAAGTCCGCCAGTATTGTCATTATAGATAATGTGCTGGGTGGTAGTCGTTGCGGCCGCGCCAACGGTGAATTCTGCTGTAGGTAACGTCCCGGTAGACGCGAGAGCAGTGAAAATCGCGTTTTCGAGCTGTATCGTATCATCTGGTACCGAAAAATCGTTGATGACGTCAACGTTTGTTCCGGCGTTTAGCGCAGTGTTGAACAGAAACGTGTCGTGGCCGCCCAACCCGTTGAGCACGTCATTGCCCGCAAGGCCCGCAATCAAGTTGTCGCCCGAATTGCCGAACAGGGAGTTGTTGCCGGAATTGCCGACCACGTTCGCGTTGAGGCTGCCGCCCAGAATGGCCTGCTGATCGCGCCCTTGAAATGCGCAGCGTACGCGAGGTTGATCGTCAGGTTGGAGCGGACTGCATCGTATCCACCGCCAGCAACGCTTTCGTCGACAATGTCATTGACATTGTCGACATAGTAGGTGTCGTGGCCGGCTCCCCCATACATCGTGTCGGCGCCAGTCCCGCCATCAAGGCGATCATTGCCTGCGTTGCCGTAAATTACATCGTTTCCTGCATCTCCGTAGAGCAGGTCGTCGCCCGTCCAATCGGCATTGACATTGTCATCGCCCTCAATGTGATCGTTGCCGTCGCGCCCGTGGATCGTGTCGTTCCCGACAGATCCCCTAAGCAAAACATCGTCGCCATCGGTCCCGTATATCTGATCGGCATAGAAAGATCCGCGAACGCGGTTAGCGCCGGAAAATGTGTCATTGCCAATGAAGTTGTCGGAGGGATTTCGATCGGTCGCCATCCCCGCCTGAAGATCGAGCAAGACGGGGCCGTCAGCATGGACGTAGCTGATTATTGCCCAATCTACTCCATCAAACTCCACGGTATCGTCGCCTGCTCCCAACCGAACCTCAAGATGGTTTCCGAATTGCATCGCGTAGGTGGAATCAACCCTGAAGTGATCGTTGAAATCTCCATCTTCGATCGCAGCAATTCTAGAGAGACGGTCAGTGCCACCTTGGCCATCGAGAACCAGAAAGCCGCTGCTCGAATCTCCACCCGCGAGCCCCATAAATGTGCTTGCGGAGAAATTAGCGACTATGCCGGAGACAGCGGAGTTGTAGTGAACGTGACCCAATTGTCGTTGTTGTCGACAACCATGACTCGGTCGTTGCCGCTGCCTCCGAAGACATAAGCTTCTCCGGACACTATTATCGTGTCGTTTCCCTCGCCAGCATCGATGTAGTCAAATGCTCCCAATATGTTTTCACCAGAAAAAATGAAATCGTCTCCTTGGCCACCAAAAATGTTGTCGGAATTAGAGGTGCCTAACAGACTGTCGTTGCCAGAAGTCCCGTTTATGTTTGCCATTTGTCTATCCCGATTGAGTTGCATTGCCGAAGATGAGGATGTGACAGATGCAACGCGCGAGCGAGCGGCCATCCGCTCGAAGGCTCTTGCACCCTCAATGCCAAAGTCACGCAAGGAAAATTAGCAGAGGTCTTAGTCTTGTCAATTTGAAGTAGTAGACGGCTGGTCTGCGTAGTTATTAGAGGAGATTAATACGTAGGACGATCCTGGGAATGTTGCTGGACCCACGTCCAGTCCACTGCCGCTCCCAATCGCCGTCGGCCGGCTGAAATAGGGATTACTCCCCATCTGATCTGACAAGCCGCCGAACGTTTGCGACCTCTTCACCCGCTCCATACATATGGGACGCCTGTGCATGCGTCAGGTTCGGATGCCCCAGCGCTCCGGTTACTTGTTTCGCTGTCCGCTATGCGATGCGGCCTGCTCGCGCAGCGCCGGCAGCCAGTCTTTTGCCATCGGTTTCCATGCCCAAGCTGCCGCTAAACGATCCGCAACGTTGCCACGCACGCGCGATTACGGCAAACGCCTTGCTCAACAATAAGCGCGCGCCTAGTGCAAAGATTACAGAAATGCAAATAGGCGAAGGCGCCTATATTACAAAAACAACGTCGAAGAAATTACGACAAGAGATTTGATTATTACAGCTGAATCGCTTAGCATCTTCATCAACCTCAGCGTGGGGCGGAGGATTGATGGAGGGATGCAATGAACAAACCGGGATGGCAATTCGAAATCGGCCAGCGCGTCGATCACCGCGAGGGCGGCTGGCCAGCCGTTGTGTCAGCCAGGCAGCGGGCGGGCGGCCAGGAAATCTATGGACTGTTCTTGTTTCGGCCAATGGACCCGATTCCGCATAGGACCATCCTCGGCGAGGCGCTCGTCCCAGCATAGCGCGCGCCGATCGCACCACAGGTTGGGCGCAGCGCGGTCCGTCGTCAGTAGTGGCGGCGGGGTTTCTTCGTTAATAGCCAGCCGATAGTGTTGGGGAATGGAACAGAGCGAAGACGATCGCACCACATCGGTAGGCTTGTTCAATTTCGCAACCTCATGTCACGAGGGCGCGCGAGCGCTTGGCAAGGTCGATTT
>CAWFKS010000011.1:0-147647 GCA_963816435.1 uncultured Alphaproteobacteria bacterium | reverse complement strand
CCGCTGACAAATCCTCCATTCCACCGAACCGTCGCCTCCGGCTGCGGCATCTTCGCTGTAGCGGAAGAAGCGGCCTATCGCGTGAAGTCCTGAAGCGCTGCCGACAGATCGGCCACCGCTTCGGTCACCGCGCCGCGGCCCGAGACCTGCTCCAGCGTGCCTTCGACCATGTCCTGGATGAAGCCGTCGAAATCGTCCCACAGCAGCGGCCGTTCGGCGTCCGGCTCGCCCTTGGCGGCCCTGCGCACGGCCTCGTAGAGGGGCACCGTCGCCGGCGAGAGCACGGCGCGGGCATCGTAGGTCTGCGCCGCCATCTTCGAGCGCAGCTCGACCGCCTGGACGCCGGTGATCGCGGCGGCGGCGAGGAAATGTTCGAGCACGTCGAGCTGGTCGCGCGCGAGGTTGGCGGCGTTCATCGCCTGGCTGTTGATGTTCTGGTTGTACATCTCGGCGTGGGTGGGAAAGCGGTCGGCCACCGACTGCCCGAGGAAGCAGATGTGGGTCATCATCTGGTTGGTGCCGACATGCAGCGACTTGAAGCCGACATTGACGCCGCCCTCCATGTTGCCGACCAGCGAGGGGTTCAGCCCGTTGGAGAACTCCGGCGTGATCATCAACGCCATCTGGCTGTCGATGTGCTTGGCCAGCAGCCCCATGAAATAGCGCAGCGAATCCATGGAG
Source organism: uncultured Alphaproteobacteria bacterium (assembly GCA_963816435.1). Lineage (GTDB taxonomy): Bacteria > Pseudomonadota > Alphaproteobacteria > Rhizobiales > Rhizobiaceae > CAWFKS01. The sequence goes on along the minus strand of CAWFKS010000011.1, from coordinate 146,966 downwards.
GTGGCGGTGTATTGGGCGAGGAAATTGCCGGTGTGGAAGACCTCGCCGGTGTCCGGGTCGATGAGCGGGTTGTCGTTGGCGCAGTTCGCCTCGACCTCGATCTGCCGCGCCGCGGCGGCCAATCCGTCGACGATCGGGCCGATGAACTGCGGCAGGCAGCGCAGTCCGTAGCGGTCCTGGATCAGCTTGCCCGCCCGGTGCGCGCGGTTGCCGCCGCTCTCGGTGCGCACCACGCGCGACCCCTCGAGCAGTTCGAGCATGCGCGCCGCCGTCCAGATCTGGCCGGGATGCGGCTTCATCTGCTGGATGAAGGGCATGAAGCTCTGGTCGGTGGCCAGCATCGACTGGGCGAAGAGCGCATGGACGCCGATCGCCAGCGCCACCAGGTCGCCCGCACGCGCCACGACATTGGCGGCGACGCCCGTCGAGGCGCCGGTACCGTTGTTGAGCGCCAGCCCCTCCTTCGGCTCGAGCGGCAGCGGGGCGAGCCCCAGCCGGGCCAGCGCGGCGTGGCTGTCGAGCGTCTCGCCGTCCATGTCGACCAGGAAAGCCGGGTCGAGGCCGACCACCGCCGAGCCGATGTAACTGAGCGGCACGAGGTCGCCCGAAGCGCCGATCGAGCCGCGCTGATAGACGTGGGGATGGGCGCCGGCGTTGAGGAAGGCCACGTAGCGCTCGATGATTTCCAGCCGGATGCCCGAGGCGCCCTTCAGAAGCGAATTGGCGCGCAGCAGCATGGCCGCGCGAACGTCGCTCGCCGGCAGGCGCGGGCCGGTGGTGGACTTGTGCTGCCACAGCGCCACGCGCTGCACGTCGGCCAGCAGCTCGGGCCCGACATATTTGTCGGCCATTCCGCCGAACAGCGTGGTGACGCCGTAGATCTGTTCGCCGTTTTCGACGGCGCGCCGGATCACGTCACGCGAGCGGGCGACGCGGCCGAGCACCGCCGGATCGTCGGTGACGGCCACCTTCTCGCCGCGCGCCACTGCCGCAATCTGGCCGATCGTCAGATCGGCGCCGGTGATGACTATGGTCATGGATCCTCCGTCGCGTCCGCTGGTTCCGGGACCTTAAGGCCAGCTTGTCGCGAAACACAGCCTGCCGCGAAACCTGTTTCGCCGATCCACCGCTTTCATCGGGATCGCAGGATTCAGCCGTTAGTCCGCATGCCGGCTGTCAGGGAATGATCAACGGGGAGGATCGGCAGCGAGAACCCGACGCGCCGTTCGCCGCGTCAGTTCGGAAAGCCGAGCAGCGCCTTGACCTCCAGATAGTCCTCGAAGCCGAAGCGGCCGAACTCGCGGCCGTTGCCGGACTGCTTGTAGCCGCCGAACGGCAGGGCGCGATCGAACGGCGCGCCATTGTAGTAGACGCGGCCGGCGCGGATGCGGTTGGCGATGCGCCGCGCCCGTTGCGGGTCGGACGACTGCACGAAGCCGGCAAGCCCGAACGTGGTGTCGTTGGCGATCTCCACCGCCTCGTCCTCGTCGCGATAGGTCATGATCGACAGGACCGGGCCGAATATCTCCTCGCGCGCGATGCGCATGCCGGGCTCGACATCGGCGAACACGGTCGGCCGCACGAAGAAGCCGCGGTTGAACTCGGCCGGCCGCCCCGTGCCGCCGGCGACCAGCGTCGCGCCCTCGTCGATGCCCGACTGGATCAGGTCCTGCACCTTGTCGAACTGCAGCCGGCTGACCAGCGGCCCGAGTTCGGTGGCCGGATCCATCGGATCGCCGACCTTCACCGCTTCGGCCGCCTGCCTGGCCGCGGCGATCGCCGCATCGCGCATCGAGACGGGCACCAGCATGCGCGTCGGCGACTGGCAGTTCTGGCCGCCATTGGTGTAGCAGGCCGTCACGCCCTGCGCGGCGGCGGCAGCCATGTCGACGTCGTCGAGAATGATGTTGGCGGACTTGCCGCCCAGCTCCTGGGCGACGCGCTTCACCGTCTCGGCGGCGAGCTGGGCGACCCGGATGCCGGCCCGCGTCGAGCCGGTGAAGGAGACCATGTCGATCTCCGGATGCGAGGCGATGGCCTCGCCGACCGGGACACCGGTGCCGTTGACCAGGTTGAAGACGCCCGGCGGCACGCCGGCCTCGTCGATGATCTCGGCGATCATCATGCACGACAGCGGCGCGATCTCGCTCGGCTTGAAGACGATCGTGCAGCCGGTGGCCAGCGCCGGCGCGACTTTCGACGCCATCTGGTTGAGCGGCCAGTTCCACGGCGTGATCAGCCCGCACACGCCGATCGGCTCGCGGCGGATGCGGCCGACGCCTTCGGCCCACTCGAAGTCGAATTTTTCGAGAACCCGGATCGCCTCCTCGAAGTGGAACAGCGCGACCGTCGCCTGGCGCTGGGTCGAAAACGTGATCGGCGCGCCCATCTCCTCGGTCATGGTGCGGGCGAGATCCGGCAGCCTGTTGCGGAAACCCTCGACGATGCGGCGCAGGTACGAAAGCCGTTCCTCGCGGCTCGTCTCGCACCACGAGGCGAAGGCGCTGCGGGCTGCCCGCGCGGCGCGGTCGACGTCGGCTGCGGTGCCGAGCGAGATGCGGGCGATCTCCTCTTCGCTCGCCGGGTTGAAGATGCCGAGCTGCTCGCCGCCCTGCGGCGCCACCCATTCTCCGCCGATGTAGAATTTCGTCGTATCGCGCATCTTTTCGTTTCCTTCAGTTCGCCATGCCGGGAAAGGGCTCGCCGCCGAGTTCCCGCGACAGCGCGTCGAGGCTGGCCGCCAGCGAGGGCGGCAGGGCGATCGTGCCGCCGCTCGCGGCCGTTGCGGCATGACCGCGGTCTCCCGGCAGCGCCCGGCCGGAATCCGGCGCGGCCTCCCGCACGGTGGCAGCGAGCCCGGCCACCCGTTCGGCATAGGAGCGGTCGAGGCCGAAACGGTCGGGGTCGAGCGCCAGGAACAGCCACGAACAGTCCGCCTTCGTCTCCGGCGACCCGTACATCGGGCCGATCTCCGCGCCGGCCGCGCCGCCGGAGAGCGCGCACAGCAGGTCGACCATCAGCGCCAGCCCGAACCCCTTGGCGCCGCCGGCCGGCAGCAGCATGCCTTCGAGCGCCGCCGCGGCGTCGGTCGTGTCGCGCCCATCCTTGTCCACCGCCCAGCCTGAGGGAATCGGCTTGCCCTGCTGCGCGGCCTGCCTGATCCGGCCCATGGCCGCGGCACTCATCGCCATGTCGAAGACGATCGGTTCCGCACCCGCGCACGGCACCGCGATCGCCAGCGGGTTGTTGCCGACGACGGCCACACTGCCACCCGGCGCCGGCATCATCGGCCGCGTGTTGCACATGACGATGCCGACCAGCCCGTCCGCCGCCAGCATCCGCGCATAGCGGCCGGCGACGCCGAAATGGGTTGCGCTGCGGGCGGCGACGGCGGCCATGCCGTGCCGGTGCGCATCCTCGCGGGCAACCGCGACAAGCTGCCCGGCCGCCGCATGTCCGAGAATCAGGCCGACATCGAAAACCGATATCGCGCCGCTGCGATGCACCTCGGCGACCTTGCCGCTGCGGGAAATCGTTCCGGCACGGATGCGGCGGACATAGTTGGGGGCCTGCAAGAGGCCGTGCGAGGCGTGCCCTTCGAGATCGGCCTCGATCAGAGCGCCTGCGACGACCCGCGCGGTTTCCGGCTCGACGCCGGCGCGCTCGAACAGCTGCCGGGCGAAGCGCTCGGCCTCGCCGGCTTCGACACGGACCGCTTGTGCTGCCTCGTCCAAATTCGCCTCCCGGCGCCAGTCATGACGCTCCCGGGGTAATAGACGCAAGCGCCCGGGGCCGCGCCGGCAGATTCCGCCGGATTTCGGCTGTCGGAATGGCCGGCTCCGCCCTTTGCGCAGCCGCCCCCGTCGCGCATAGTCGCGCGACTGCCGCCGGGATGGGAGAGGAGCTTGGCGATAACCTACGATGTCGTCCGCAAGGCGGCGCGCGACCTCTACGGATGGTCGCTCAAGAAGGTGCCCGACGACACCCTCGCCGCGCTCGCCGAGGCGCGGACGCGCGAGACGAGCCCGGCCTCGCAGAAGACGCTCGACTTCATGCAGGCCGCCGCCCTGGCGGCGGAGCGCGAGGATCGCCACGCCTGTTCGGACGCCGGATTTCCCACCTATTTCGTCAAGATCGGCACCAAGCTGGCGCTCGACGGCGACATCCGCCGCGCCTTCGAGGACGGGTTCGCCGATCTGGTCGAGACGATCCAGCCGCCGATCCTGAAATTCATCACCCATCCGCTGACGCTGGAGCGCGGCTATGCCGGCCGCGACATGCCGATCCTGTCCTTCGACGTGCTCGACGGCGCCGACTACATGGAGATCACCTGTTCGCCCAAGGCGCTGGGCTCCGGCCGGTGGGCCGCGCTCAAGGTGTTCAGCTATCCGACGGTCGCCGAGATCGAGGAATATTTCATGCAGTGCGTGCTGGAGGCCGGCTCGCAGCACTGCCCGCCGGTCGTCATCGGCATGGGCATCGGCGGCTCGTTCGACCATGCCGCCAAGATGGCGAAGCGCGCGACGCTGCGAAAGATCGGCAGCGTCCATGACGACCCGATGGTGCGCGACATGGAGGCGCGCCTGCTCGCCGCCGTCAACAAGACCGGGTTCGGGCCGATGGGAACCGGCGGCGACACGACAGCCCTCGCCGTCCATGTCGACTATGCCCACGGCCACGGATTCGTGCCGGTGGCGGTCTGCTTCAATTGCTGGATCAACCGGCGCACGAGCCTGCGCATTTCCGCCGACGGGACGGTGACACGCCTTGAATAGTGACGGCACCGACACCGAACTGCAGCGGGTCACGCTACCGCTCACCCCGGAGGGCGCCCGGCGCCTGAAGCTCGGCGACCTCGTGATGCTCGACGGCGAGATCACCGCGACGGCCGGCTTTTCCACGCACCAGCGCCTGATCGAGGCGATAGAGGGCAAGCGGCCGCTGCCGTTCCCGCTCGAAGGCAGCGCGGTGTTCCATCTCGGCAGTTCGTGCCGCGAAGAGGACGGCCGCGTGCTGCCGAACTACGTCAACCCGACGACCTCGACGCGGTTCGACGCCTTCATGCCGGATATCATTCGTAAGTTGCAGCTTACGTCTGTCGGCGGCAAGGGCGGCATGGGAGAAGGCTGCATCGAGGCGATGCGGGAAGTCGGCTGCGTCTATTTCGCCATGCCGGGCGGCGCCTCGCCGCTGCTCAGCCAGGGCGTGGTCGAGCGCCTGGAGACGGGCTGGGACGATCTGATCGAGCAGTTCCGCCTGTCGCGCTTCCGGCTCGACGGCTTCGGTCCGGTGACGGTGGCGATCGATGCGCATGGCAACTCGATGTACCGGACGCTGCAGGAAAACGCCGCCAGCCGCCTGCCCGAAATCCTCCGCGAGCTGGAGGCTGCGCGCCTCGCCGCCGCCGGCAAGACCTAGAGCGGTTCATCGCTTCACGGAATTGGTGAACCGCTCCAAGCTTTTGTTTTTGCGCAATTCCGGACGGAAAACCGGTTTCCACTTTTCCTGGAATTGCTAGACACCGAAAAGAGAACCATGCCCCGCTACCTGGAAGATTTCGAGATCGGCGAGACCTGGACGAGCCGCCCGTTCGAGATGACGGAGGACAACATCGTCACCTACGCTCGCCAGTACGATCCGCAGCCGATGCACATCGATCCGGAACAGGCTGCAAAGGGGCGCTTCGGGACCGTGATCGCCAGCGGCTGGCAGATCGCGGCGCTGTCGATGCGGCTGTTCCTGGAGAGCGGCGGCTACGGAGACACGCCGATGGTCGGGCTCGGCATCGACGAGCTGCGCTGGCGCAAGCCGGTGCGGCCGGGCGACGTGCTGACGGTGACGCGGGAAGTCGTCGGCGTCGAGCGGTCGAAGACCCGCCCGGATTTCGGCAGGATCAGCACCCGCGTCACGGTGTCGAACCAGGACGGCGACGCCGTGATGACGCTGCTCACGCTCGGCCAGGTGCCCTGTCGCCCGAAGGCCTGAACGGCTCTCGAGCAATTCCAGGAAAAGTGGAAACCGGATTTCCGTTCGGAAGTGCGCAGAAAGTAAAACCTTGGAGCGGTTCGTCGATACCGTGAAGAGATGGACCGCTCTAGAGGTGCCGGCCCTCGTCGACGGTCACGATCATGCCGGTCGAGCTGGTGAGGTGGGTGATGCTGGCGACGATGGCGCGCGCCACGTCGTCGGCGCTCGTCACCTTGGCGAGCGGCATCTTTTCGGCCATCGCCTCCAGCTGCGCGCGCGAGCGGCCGGGCACGAAATCGGTGTCGACGCCCGCCGGCGAAACCGAGAACACGCGGATCTTCGGCGCCAGTTGCCTGGCCAGCGCGATCGTCAGCGTGTCGATCCCTCCCTTTGCCGCGCAATAGGCGATGCTGGAGCCGAGGCCGGTCTGGGCGGAGAGCGACGAGACGTTGACGATCGCCGCGTCGCGCCCCTTGTCGAGCAGCGGCCGCATGGCGCGGATCACCGAGAACGGGCCGCGCAGATTGATGCGCACGGTGCGCTCGAAAATCTCGTCGGTCATGGCGTCGAGATCGCCGATCGGCACCGGGACGGTGCTGCCGGCATTGTTGACGAGCGCGTCGAGCTTGCCGAAGCGCTCCTGAACGACATCGGCGGCGGCCGAAATGCTTTCGGCATCCTCGAGCCCGATGCGCAGCGCGACGTGCCCCTCTCCGGCGAGTTCGGCGACCACCGCCTCCGCAGCCTCGCGGCTGCTGTTGTAGCCGACGACCACCTTGCTGCCGAGCGCGGCGAGCCGGATTGCCGTTGCGCGGCCGATGCCGCTGCTGGCACCGGTGATCAGCGCCACGTCCGGGCGCGGCAGGTCGGTGTCGGCGCTCATTTGCCAGTCTCCACGTAGGGACGCCTCAGTTCCTGCTTCAGCACCTTGCCGACGGCCGAGCGCGGCAGTTCGGACCGCAGCTCGATCGCCGACAGGCGCTGCATCTTGCCGACCCGGCCGTTCGCCCAGTCCAGCAGCGCGGCCGGCTCGACCGCCGTTCCGGGCGCGGCGACGACGAAGCCCAGCGGCGTCTCGCCCCATTTTTCGCTCGGCACGCCGATGACGGCCGCGTCGGCCACGTCGGGATGCGCCCGCAGCACCTCTTCGAGGTCGGAGGCGTAGATGTTGAAGCCGCCGGAGATGATGACGTCCTTCTTGCGGTCGACCAGCGTCAGGAACCCGTCCGCGTCGAACACGCCGATATCGCCGGTGCGATGATAGACCGTGCCGTCCGCGTCGCGCCAGTGGAAGGCCTCAGTCGCCTCCGGATTGCGGAAATAGCCGGTCATCATCGTCGGCGAGTGGCCGACGATCTCGCCGCGCTCGCCGGTGGCGACGTCGCGGCCCTCGTCGTCGATCACCCGCACGTCGTTGCCGGCCGCGGGCTTGCCGACGGTGTTGAGCTTGTCGGGGTGGCGCGTCACGTCGAGCATGCACGTGCAGCCGCCCTCGGTCAGGCCGTAGATTTCGACCATCCGGCCCGGCCAATCCGACGCGATGCGGCGCTTCACCTCGGCCGAAAGCGGGGCGCCGGTCGACTGCTTGACCTCGAAGCGCGACAGGTCACGTCGGGAGAAGCTTTCGGCGTCGAGGATGCGCTTGTACTGCACCGGCACCAGCATCGTATGCGTTGCGCCGAGCCGCTCGGCGAGGTCGAGATAGGCCTCGGCGTCGAATTTCGGCATCAACGCGACGCGTCCGCCATGGGTCAGCCCCATCAGCAACGGCATCAGCGTGGTGTTGGAATAGAGCGGGGTGGCCAGCAGCATGGTGCTTGCCGGCGTGATCGCGAAGACGCCGCGCGCCGCCTGCCGGTAGCGCATGGCGTGGCTGTGCACGATGCCCTTCGGACTGCCGGTCGTGCCCGAACTGTAGATGATGTTGAACGGCGCGTCGGGATCAGCGGCGACCGCCTCGGCCAGCGGCTCGGCGTCGGCGATGAATTCGCGCGTCCCGTCGCCCGGCGACACGACGCGACCCGTCGCGCCGACGGCGTCTTCGGCCAGGTCGCGCCAGGCCGGTCCCGCGAAGACCAGAGCCGGCTCGCAATTGCGGATCATGCCCGCCAGCGCTTCCGCGCGCAGCGAGGTCTGCAGCGGCACCGCGCAGTGCCCGGCCGCGATCGCCGCCAGATAGGCGACGACGAGATCGGCGCTGACATCCCCGATCAGCGCGACGCGTTCGCCTCCGCCGCCGATCTCCCGGCGAATCGCCCCGGCGAGCCCGAGCACGCGCGCCCGCAACTCGCCCCATGAGAGCTTTTCGTCGCCACAGAGCAGCGCGTCGGCGTCCGGCCGCTCGACGCCGTGGCGCAGCAGGGTCTGGAGCAGACGCCCCTCGTCGCCGTGCGTATCGGTCGCCGCGGCCGTCATTCGTCTTCGATCAGAAGGATGTTGCGGGCGACGATGGCGGGGCGCTCCGCGCCCTCGACCTCGATCGTGGCGTCGATCTCCAGCCGCGTGCCCTTGTCGTGGCGGGCGGCCGAAACCAGCTTCTGCCGCAGCCGCACCCGGCTTTCGACCGGTACCGGCGACACGAAGCGCACCCGGTCGTAGCCGTAGTTGAAGCCGCGTCCGCGCTTCGACACCTTGTAGATCTGGCGCTGCAGCACCGGCACGAAGGACAGCACGAAAAGCCCGTGCGCGATGGTCTTGCCGCCGGGCATGTCGGTGGCGGCGCGCGCCACGTCGACGTGGATCCAGTGATCGTCGCCGGTCAGCCGCGCGAAATCGTCGATGTCGGCCTGGGTGATCGTCACCCACTCGGAGACGCCGAGTTCGCTGCCCTCGTGCGCCTTCAGGTCCGTAGCATGTTCGACCGTCAGCATTTGCGTCTCCCCGGCGGGACCTCAGACGGTCACCACCACCTTGCCGATCTGTTCGTTGCGGTCGAGCAGCGCGTGCGCGTCGCGCATCCGGTCGAACGGGAACACCTCGTGGATGCGGGTGACGACGCGACCGTCCTCGATCAGCGGCCAGACCTTCTCCACCAGTTCCGCCGCGATCCGGCCCTTGTATTCCGCCGGCCTGGGCCTCAGCGTCGAGCCCGTCAACGTCAGCCTGCGGCGCACGAGCTGGCGCGTGTTGACCTCGGAAAACTCGCCGAGATGGCTGGCGATCAGCACCAGCCTTCCGTCGAATTCGAGCAGGTCGAGCTGCTTCTGGGTGTACGGGCCGGCCTGGCCGTCGAGGATGACGTCCATGCCGCGGCCTCCGGCGGCCTCGCGAAGCTGGTCCGGCCAGTCGTCGTCGTGATAGTCGACCGCGGCCGTCGCGCCGAGTTCGCGGCAGACGGCGCGCTTTTCCTCGCTGCCGGCGGTGGCATAGGTTTCGGCGTCGAAGAGCTGGCGCGCGATCTGAAGCGCGGCGATGCCGACGCCGCTGGTGCCGCCCTGCACCATCAGCCGCTCGCCTTTGGCGAGCCGCCCCAGCCAAACGACATTGTTCCAGGCCGTGAAGAACACCTCGGGCAGCGACGCCCCTTCGACGACGCCGAGCCCTTTGGGGATCGGCATCGCCTGCAGGGCCGGCACGGTGCAGTATTCGGCATAGCCGCCGCCATTGGCCAGCGCACAGACGCGCTCGCCGACGCGCGAGGCGTCGACGCCTTCGCCGACAGATTCGATCGTGCCGGCGATGTCGAGGCCGGGCAGGTCGCTGGCATTCGGCGGCGGCGGATAGAGCCCGCGCCGCTGCTGCACGTCGGGACGGTTGACGCCGATCGCCTCGACGCGGACGAGGATCTCGCCCGCGCCCGGAACCGGCTTGTCCCGCTCGACGATTTCCAGAACCTCGGGGCCGCCGGGACGGCTGATCGCGATCGCCCTCATGACGGCCCGATTACGCCTCGTCCCAGCTATGGGCAATGCCGTGCCTGAGCGTGCCGAGCCCCTCGATGGTGATGGCGATCTCGCCGCTCATCTGGTGCATGTTGATGCCGCGGTGGCCGTCCGGATACTTGCCGACACCCTTGGCGGTGGTGCCGAAGCAGATGACGTCGCCGGGCTCCAGCGTGAACCACTGGCTGGCGTCGGCGATCACCTCCTGCACAGAGAAGCGGAAATTGGAGGTGGAATCGACCGCGAAGGGCTCGCCGTCGAGCGTCCCGGACACTTCCAGCGCATTGGGATCGGCGATCTCGTCCGTCGTGGTGATCCACGGTCCCATCGGGCCGAACGTGTCCGAGCCCTTGGAACGTGTGTGGTAGACGAAATAGATGTCGTTGTCGTCCGGTCCGTGGCGGTTGCGCCAGGAGAAATGATGCGGCCGGGTCAGGTGCGGGGCGCGCGTGGTGGCCAGCGAATCCATGCCGAACTTGATGCCGTGCGAGGTGACGTCGTCGACGATCGTGTAGCCGAATACGTAGTCGAGCGCGTCTTCGACCGGGATGTTCTTGCCGCGCCTGCCGATCACGGCGGCGAGCTCTAGCTCGGGGATCGTCTCGCCGTAGTTTTCCAGCACCACGACGTTCTTGCCGTGGCCGAGCAGGCAGGACGGCGGCTTCAGGAAGTAGCTCGGAACAGACGGCTCCTTGTGCGCCTCCTTGCGGATGCCCTTGTTGTTCATCGCCACGCCGATGACCTTGCTGGGGTCGGTGATCGGCGGCGACCAGTCGGCATCGCCGAGCGCGATGCGGGAAACCCCCTTGCTCTCGGCCGTCGCAACAGCCTGTTTCGCCCGGGCCAGTTCGTCCGGGCCGGCGGCGATCAGCGCGCGCATGCCGGCGGGTGCGGCGCCGAGACCGGCGGCCTCATAGGCGTCGGCGAGCGAGACACCCTCGGCGTCGGAAATGCGCGCAACCAGCACGGGTTCGCCATCGCGGCGAATGGTGGCAAACTTCATCTGGAAACCTGCTTTCCGGAAAGGTCTATTCTGCCGCGACCGCGGCCTGGTCGCGCTCGATGTCCAGCCCGACGAGACGGGCGGGATTGTCCCGGACCATCGTGCGGATTTCGTCCTTCGAGTAGCCGAGCCCGAGCAGCAGGCGGATGGCCTGGCGCATGCCCTCGACGGGGCTCGGATTGTCGACCTGGCCGAGGTCGGAGCCGATCGAGGAATTTTCCGGGCCGGCCGCGTCGATCTGCTCCTTGAGATGCTCCGGCGGGAACACGTTGAAGCGCGAATCGACGAACAGGCAGGCCGACTGTTCGAGCACGACGCCCATCTGGCCGAGCTCGCGGATGTCGTCCAGCTCGCTGTGCAGGCCATAGGTCGGGTGGTTCATCATCAGCCGCTTCACGCCGCGCTTCTTGGCCTCGGTGAACAGCGCCCAGGCCTCCGACACGTGCAGATGGCCGGACGACAGGATGGCGTCGTGGGCGGCGATCAGGTCGATGATCTCCTTCACGACGTCGAGCAGCTGGCCGTTCTCGTCGACGACGGTGATGGCGTAGGGCTTCATCAGCTGGACATTGGTCGCCAGCCGCGTCTTGCGATGGTTGCTGCGGATGTGGTTGGCGGCGTGCGCCGTCGGCATGTAGATCAGCTTGGCGCCGGACTTCAGGTTGAAGTCGACCGCATAGGGATTGAGGCCGCCGACCGTCGTGTTGAGCACCAGCGAGCCGTACATCTCGACCTCGGGATGCTTGTTGAGGCGCCGCATCATCGGCAGCATCGGCCCGACCGAATAATAGTGGTCCTTGAACAGCACGCCGCGCATGCCGGCCGCGGCCGCCTCATCCACCTCTTCGAGGTGGTCGAGCTTGCGCGGCATGGTCGACGGGCCCGAATGCACGTGGAGATCGATAGCGCCCTTCATCAGGTCCGCCACGAGCGCCTCGTCGGCGCCCGCCATGAGGGCCTTGGCTTCCTCGCGCCAGTTCTTGTCTGCCATTGTCTCCCCGCAGGTCGTGATTTTTCGGCAATGTTCGCCACCCCCCGGGAAGATGCAAAGGGGTCGGCGCCGTGTTTCGGCACGCGAAACCGTGCGGTGCACGCGGCAAATCTGATATCCGGCCGTTTAGCTTCCGCGACCGATCAACCGGAACCGAACATGCGTGCCTGCCCTCCCCCGCTCGCCAATCCGAGCCGTCCCCATCTGAAATTGCCGGAAGGCGCGTGCGACACGCATTGTCACGTCTTCGGCCCCGCCGAGCGCTTTCCGTTCGCCGACGACCGCGCCTACACGCCCGACGACGCGCCCAGGGAGCGCCTCGCCGCGCTGCACGATTTCCTCGGAATCTCGCGCACCGTCTTCGTGCAGGCGAGCTGCCACGGCTTCGACAATTCCGCGATGCTCGATGCGATCGAAGCCGATCCCGAGCGGAGTCGCGGCATCGCGCAATTGAGGCTCGATTGCCCGGACGACGAGATTGCGCGGCTTGACGCCGGCGGCGTGCGTGGCGCGCGCTTCAACTTCATGACGCGCATTTCGCCGATGCCGAAGACTGACGAGATCGACAAGCTGCTGGAACGCATCAGGCCGTTCGGCTGGCACGCCGTGCTCCACTTCGACCCGCATCTGGTCCCGGAGCTGGCGCCGTGGATGCGGCGTCTCGAAATCCCCTTCGTCATCGACCACATGGGCAGGCTGTCGGCCGCCGACACCGACGGACCGCACCACCGCGACCTCGTCGAGCTGATGGCGAGCGACAACGCCTGGATGAAGATCTCCGGCGCCGAGCGCGGCTCGCTCGCCGGCCCGCCCTTCACCGACATGACGGCGATCGCGCGCTCGTTCGTCGAGGCCGCGCCGGACCGGACGCTGTGGGGCACCGACTGGCCGCACCCGGTGCTGTCCGGGCCGATGCCGGACGACGGCCAACTGGTCGACCTGCTCGAGGAATTCGTTCCCGATGCCGCGACGCGGCACAAGGTTCTCGTCGACAATCCGGCGCGGCTCTACGGGTTCGCCTGACGGACGGTGAGGCCGCGCCTCGACGTCGCTAGAGTTCTTGTTTTCGCGCAATTCCGGGCAGAAAACCGGTTTCCACTTTTCCTGGAATTGCTCTACACCAGCGCCGGCATCCTCTCGGGCTCGTAGCTCGATTTCAGCCGCTCGGTGTCGGCGGTGATCTCGGCGCTCGCCTCGCGCAGGTAGCCGGCATATTCGCGCACCAGCTTGTGCGACTTCACCGCCGAGCGGAAGAACGTCATGCCCAGCGTCGCACGCACCTTGCCGTCGAGGAAGATCGGCACGGCGAGCGTATTGGAGTTCTTCGGCTCGACCCTGATGTCGCGCAGCGCATAGCCCATCTTCCTGATCGTGGAGACGAGCGAGCGCAGCCCCTCACGGTCGGACGCGATCTCCGCCTCCGTGCCGGTGCCGCGCTCGGCGTTGCGCGCGAACGCCTCGATCTGGCTGTCCTCGCTGAAGGCGAGATAGGCGCGCCCGAGCGCCTTGGTGAACAGGCTGAGATGCATGTTGATGGTGGAGTGGAACGGCGAGGACGGGCTGTCGGCCACCGTCGAGCACCTGACGACGACCGAATCGATGTCGAGCACCGCGATCGAGACCGGCCAGTGCAGCTGTCGCGTCAGCTTCACCGCCCAGGGCCTGCCGGCCTCGATGATCAGCGGGTCGCCGTGATATCCGCTCGACAGCGAACTGACGAGCGAGGTGAGCTGGTAGCCTGCCTGCCGCGGATCGTTGGTGACGTAGCCGGCGTGGGCCATCGTCTTGAGGAAACGCACCAGGGTCGGCTTCGGCAGACCGGTTTCCTGGTGGAGATACTCGATCGTCGAAACGGGACGCCTGTTCATGCAGGCGAGTATCTGCAGGGTCCGCTCGGCCGCCCTTATGTGGCCGGCCTTGCCTTCGTCCTCACTCACTGCCGCGCCCTCCCAGCGCGCCGAACCGGCGTTGTCCAAGACATGAACGTTCATTGAAGCGCCTTTTTCGGTGTGAGGTCCAGTGCGTGCGTCAGGCCGCTCTCACTGCGCCGACCTGGCGGCGGTTGAGGATGAAGGATGCGATGACGACCGGCGCCATCACCAGCAGCCCGATGCCCAGGAGGTCGAGATCGTCGAAGCCGGGAACGGCCTCGCCCGGAAGCGCGATCAGCAGCGCGCCGACCAGCAGCGGCAGCCGCAATATCCAGGCATAGGGGCTGGTCCGGAACAGCGGGCCGATGCCGGCCATGTAGCCCTGCATGCCGCTGGCGAAGATCCACACGCCGAAGATGGCGAGCGTCGTCGAGACCAGGATGTTCTGCCACGTTCCGTGCATGATCAGCGCCGGGTCGAAGACGAAGAAGAACGGGATGAAGTAGATGACGCTGCCGAGCTTCATGGCCTCGAAGCCGGTGCGCATCGGCGGTGTCTTGGCGACCGAGGCGGCGGCGAAGGCGCCGAGCGCCACGGGCGGGGTGATGAAGGACAGCATGCCCCAGTAGAAGATGTAGAGATGCACGGCGAGCGGATCGAGACCGACCTGGATCAGCGCCGGCGCCAGCATGACGGCCAGGAAGATGTAGCAGGCGGTGGCCGTCATTCCGGTGCCGAGGATGAGGCTGGTGATGGCGCCCATGATCAGCAGCAGGTAGGGCGAGCCGCCGGCGATGTTGAGCAGGTCGTTGACCAGCGTGCCGGCGAGCCCGGTCTGCTGCAGGCCGCCGACGATCATGCCGACCGCGCCGAGCGTGGCGGCCAGCGTGGCGAACAGCCGCGCCAGGCTGTCGATGAAGCCCAGCACTTCCTTCCTGCCCCAGCGGTCGGTCTTCGACACGATCTGGTTGACCACCAGCAGCGCGGCGGTGGCGTAGAAGGGCGCGTACTGCTCCTGCTGCATGACCAGCAGCATGACGGTGAGCAGCAGGAAGGCGAAGACGTGGTGCCAGCCTTCCTTCAGCGTCTGCTTGAGATTGGGCAGCTCGTCCTTGGTGAGGCCGCGCAGTTCTTCCTTGGCGGCGCGGGCGTCGATCTGCACGAACAGCCCGAAGAAATAGAGGAAGGCGGGAATGGCCGCCGAGATCGCGATGGTGGCGTAGGGAACCTGGAGGAAGTCCGCCATGACGAAGGCGGCCGCGCCCATCACCGGGGGCATCAGCACGCCGCCCGTCGAGGCGCAGGTCTCGATGCCGGCGGCGACCGTGCCCTTCATGCCGACCTTGCGCATGGCGGGGATGGTCATGACGCCCGTCGTCAGCACGTTGGTGACGACGGAACCGCTCAGCGACCCCATGAGGCCGCTGGAAACGATCGCCACCTTGGCCGGGCCGCCACGGACGTGGCCGAGCAGCGAAAACGCCAGGTTGATGAAGAAGCGCCCGGCGCCGGTGTGTTCGAGCGCGGCGCCGAACACGACGAAGCCGAACACCAGCTCGGCGAACGCCTTGACCGGGATGCCGAGTATGCTTTCCAGCGACATCGCGTGGTACGCCGCGACGTATTCGAACGGCGAGGCGAAGGCCGAGATCGGGCCGGGCAGCTTGTCGGCGAAAAGCGGATAGCAGGAAAAGAACAGGACGATCGTGCCGAGGATCAGGCCGCCGGCACGGCGGCCTGCCTCGAGCATGATGCCCCACAGGATGGCGCTCATCACCACCGCCGTCATCGGCGGCACCATCTCCCAGCCGTTGAGCACGATGTCGTAGGCGTGGACGATGAAGTAGCAGAGCGTCACGAAGGCGACGATGGCCAGGGCCCAGTCGAGAATGCCCGGACCTTTCCCCGGCCGGACCTTCCAGCCGGGGAAAAGCAGGAACACGAGCGGGATCGAGAGCGCCAGCACTCCGTAGAGATACTGGTTCTGCAGGACGGTGAAGTGGAACCGCGACCCGAAATTGAAGGTCTGGTTGATCCCCAGCAGCAGCAACGCCACCGTGAAGACGCGGACCACGATGGTCGCGGTGCCGCGCACTTCGCGCGCGGGCGCGGCCTCACCGTCGTAAAACGTGTTCTCGACCTGGGCCATGGCGGTTTACTTGAAGTAGGCCGGCATTCCGGCGGCTTCGAGCGCGTCGGCACGCACCTTCAGCCACTGCTTGGCGAAATCGTCGCCGGTCGCGTCGACGCCGTCCATCTTCTTCCAGGCGTCCTGCAGCACCTTGCCGCGCTCGACGAGATTGTCGTTGCGCTGCTGCTTGGTGTCGTCCCAGACGCCGACTTCCTTGAAGTATTTGACGGTCGCCTCGTTGTAGGGGACCACCCAGTCGAACACCTGGTTCGCCGCGGCGAAGCCTTCCGTGCCGGACTGCATCTTGGAGTAGACCGGCTCCTGCAGGTCGATCGCCTTGATGACGTTGTAGACGAGGTCCGGATCGGCCTTGTAGGTGATCAGAACCGGGTAGGGCACGCCGGCGATCTCGATCGGGTGCTGCTCGTCGATGTGGACGCCGACGGTCGCCTTGCGCTGCGAGAAGTGCGGGTTGACCTTCTGCAGCCGCTCCCAGCCCTCCTTGTCGGAGAACGGCAAAGGCACCCACTGCAGGCCCTGCGGAGAGGCCGCCGCCTGCTCGATCAGGCCGCTGCCGCTGGTGACGGCGGTCATGGCGTCGATCTGGCCGCTGGTGAAGGCCTGCCAGGCGCCGCCATAGCTCGGCTCCTCGACGAGTTCGACGTCGTCGGTGGTGAGGCCGCCGAAAGCGAGGAACGCACGCACGTTCGACTGCAGCGCCGGCGAGCTGACCACCCAGCCGACGCGCTTGCCCTTGAGGTCCTGCATCTTCTCGATGCCCTCGTTGGCGGCCACGCCCATGGCGACGCCGTTGTTGGCGCCGACCACATCGACCGCGGTGAGAGGCTGCGGGCCCCAGTCCGGCGAGGCGTAGCCGAGCACGCCCTCGAAGGCGTAGAACGCGTCGCTGCCGGTGAGCGCGAACGGCACGCGGCCGTCGCGGGCCGGCGCGATGCGCGACTGGTCCGTGCTGGTCGGCAGCACGCGCAGCGAGACGCCGTAGGCGTCCTCGAGCGCCTTGCCGACCGCGATCGACTGGTTGTAGCCGAGGCTTCCCGTGTCGAAGCTCGTCCACACGAGCGTCTTGGGCAGGGTGACGTCGTCGGCGGCCACGGCCCAGCCTGAAGCAAGGCACGCGACGCCGACTGCCAGAGCAGCTAATCTTTTCATTGGTTCTCCTCCTCGCGACGCTTGTTCGTCGCGTCTGATCCTGACTGGAAGGCGCTATCTTGTCGTCGGCGCCCGCCCGGCCGAATTCCGTGGTTCCGTGTCCTGGCAGCGACGCTGCATCCGGGAGCGCGGCAACCGGCAATCCTGCTGTCCGGTCACGTCATCGGCTCCCAAACTGTAGGACCATCCAACTTTCACCGGATTGCCGTCGAATTGGATTTCGTCTGTCGAAATCTGATCCGGCGCTGCTACCAGCCGCGGCGACGGCCGTTCCAGCCGGCAAAACGCCGCTCCCGCAGCGTCACGCCGGTTGGCTGCGTCAGCCCTCGGCCAGCCATTTCTCCTCGCCGGCGTGGAACGCCGCCAGCTCTTCGGGACGATCGTCCCCGTAGAGGTCGTTGTTGACCTTCACGCCGCGGCTGATCTGCATGTAGGCGAGGAACTGGTAGGACGGCCGCAGCGTCTTCAGCTTCTGCCAGTCGACCGGCAGTTTGTCGTTCGGATTGACCGTCTTCATCACGTCGCGCTCGAACAGGACGTGGAACGAGGCTATCTTCCAGGTCCCCTCCTCGCGCACGGCGCGGGAGAAGAAGCGGCAGAAGACGAAGAAGTCGACCTCGACGCCGTCCAGCATCGGCCGGTTGAAGATCGTCGCCGGGCTTTCGACCGTCGCCCGGTCACCGACGACACGGGCATAGGCGGGAAACACCCAGTGCTTGGAATTGCCGGCCCGGCTCATCCACTTTCGCGTCGATTCCACGTAGGCGCCGCCGCCGTGGCCGTCATACCAGCTCGTGCGCACATAGGCGTCGTCGTGGAAGCAGGCGCGCATCACGTCGAAGCGGCGCTGGTCGCGGGCGAAGCGCTCCCGGCGCACCAGGTCGAAGAGCTCCTCGCGATCGAGCATCGCGAGAAGGCGGCGGTCGGTATCTGGCTGCATGCGCTTGCCCCCTTGTCCGGTTCAGGCCGGCAGCTAAGGCCAATGCCGCCGCGCTGCCAAGCGGCCATGCCGAACGTTCCACTGTGCGAACCGGGCCGGGGCGGCTGGCCGGAGCGGAAAGCGACAACAGCGCCGGTGCCGGCATTGCGGTGGCGGCGCACAGACCGGTTTACTTCACGCCCCGGAACGCGATAAGCGAAAGCTGTAAAATCAGGATGCGCGCCATGAACCAGCCGCTGACACCCAACTCATTCCGCACCGGCCCCGACGAGCAGGGGATGTTCGGCATTTTCGGCGGGCGCTTCGTCGCCGAGACGCTGATGCCGTTGATCCTCGACCTGCAGGACCATTGGAACGCCGCCAAGGACGATCCGGAGTTCCGGGCGGAGCTGTCGAACCTGTCGACGCACTATGCAGGGCGGCCGTCGAAGCTCTATTTCGCCGAGGGGCTGACGAAGAAGCTCGGCGGCGCGAAGATCTATTTCAAGCGCGAGGACCTCAACCACACGGGCTCGCACAAGATCAACAACTGCCTCGGCCAGATCCTGCTCGCCCGCCGCATGGGCAAGACGCGGATCATCGCCGAGACGGGCGCCGGCCAGCACGGCGTCGCCTCCGCGACGGTTGCGGCGCGCTTCGACCTTCCCTGCGTCGTCTACATGGGCGCCACCGACGTCGAGCGGCAGAAGCCCAACGTCTTCCGCATGAAGCTTCTCGGCGCCGAGGTGCGGCCCGTGCATTCCGGCCACGGCACGCTCAAGGACGCGATGAACGAGGCGCTGCGCGACTGGGTGACCAATGTCGAGGACACCTATTACCTGATCGGCACGGCCGCCGGCCCGCATCCCTATCCGGAGCTGGTGCGCGACTTCCAGTCGGTGATCGGCACGGAAGCGCGCCAGCAGATTCTCGAGCAGGAAGGCCGCCTGCCCGACATGGTGATCGCCTGCGTCGGCGGCGGCTCCAACGCGATCGGCATCTTCCATCCCTTCCTCGACGATCCGGACGTGAAGATCGTCGGCGTGGAAGCCGGCGGGCACGGGCTTGAGGGCATCGAGCACTGCGCCTCGATGAACGCCGGCCGGCCCGGCGTGCTGCACGGCAACCGCACCTATCTCCTGCAGAACGAGGACGGACAGATCCTCGACGGGCACTCGATCTCGGCCGGGCTCGACTATCCCGGCGTCGGCCCCGAGCATTCGTGGCTGAGAGATTCCGGCCGCGTCTCCTACGTGCCGATCCTCGACGACGAGGCGCTGGAGGCGTTCCAGGTCACCACGAAGGCCGAGGGCATCATCCCGGCGCTCGAATCGGCCCATGCCATCGCCCAGGCGATGAAGGTGGCGCCGACCATGGGCAAGGACGAGATCATCGTGGTGTCGCTGTCGGGCCGCGGCGACAAGGACGTGCACACCGTCGCGGCGATGATGGGCATGGAGATCTGAGGCTTTCCGATGTCCGCCGAGTTCATCGACGTCTGGGTGAACTGCCCCGACCGCGAGACGGCGGGCAGCATCGCCGACGCGCTGGTGGCCGAAAAGCTCGTCGCCTGCGCCAACATCCTCGCGCCGATCGCCAGCGTCTATCGCTGGAAGGGCGCGGTGGAACACGAGGACGAGGTCCCGCTCGTCCTGAAGACGCGTGCCGCTTTGTTCGCGGACGTTTCGGCGCGGGTCGTCACACTGCACCCCTACGAGGTGCCGAGTATCGTCGCAACCGAGCTGCCGCTGGTCGAAAAGGCCTATGGCGAATGGCTCCTGGCAGAGACACGCCAGCCCTGAGAGGCAAATGACCGACACCCGCATCGACCGCCGCATGGCGAAGCTGAAGAACGAAGGCCGGCCGGCGCTCGTCACCTACCTGATGGGCGGCGACCCGGACTACGACACCGCGCTGTCGATCATGAAGGCGCTGCCGGCGGCCGGCGCCGACGTCATCGAGCTCGGCATGCCGTTTTCCGACCCGATGGCCGACGGGCCGGCGATCC
Organism: uncultured Alphaproteobacteria bacterium; assembly: GCA_963816435.1. Classification (GTDB taxonomy): domain Bacteria; phylum Pseudomonadota; class Alphaproteobacteria; order Rhizobiales; family Rhizobiaceae; genus CAWFKS01. Next base: position 127,025 of record CAWFKS010000011.1, on the reverse strand, counting down.
AGGCGGCCGGCCTGCGCGCGCTGAAGGGCGGTCAGACGCTGAAGAAGACGCTGCAGATGGCTCGGGACTTCCGCGAGGGCGACGACGACACGCCGATCGTCATGATGGGCTACTACAACCCGATCTACAGCTACGGCGTCGATGCCTTCCTCAGGGACGCGAAGGAATCGGGCGTCGACGGGCTCATCGTCGTCGATCTGCCTCCGGAGATGGACGAGGAACTGTGCATCCCGGCGATCAAGGCGGGCATCAACTTCATTCGGCTGGCCACGCCGACCACCGACGACAAGCGCCTGCCCAAGGTGCTCGAGAACACGTCGGGCTTCGTCTACTACGTGTCGATGACCGGAATCACCGGCTCCGCACTGCCCGATACCTCCAGGGTCGGTGTCGCGGTCAAGCGCATCAAGAGCCACACAGACCTGCCGGTCTGCGTGGGCTTCGGCGTCAAGACGGCCGAGCAGGCCCGCGCCATCGGGGCGGCGGCCGACGGCGTGGTGGTGGGAACGGCGATCGTCAACGCCATCGCCAACGTGCTCGGTCCCGACGGCAAGCGCACCGGCGATCCGGCGGAGGCCGTGGCCACGCTGGTGTCGGGGCTCGCCCAGGGCGTGCGCCGGGCGCGGATGGCCGACGCCTGAAGGTGCGCGCATGCCATCGCGGCGCCGCTTTCGGGCGGCAGGCTTCGACGGCGAGGGTGCGGGACCAGTGGAATTGATCGCCACGCACGCCATATGATCTGCTATGCCGGTGCCGCCGACGACGCACCGGCGAAACCACGCGAGGTCGCATGAACTGGATCACCAACTACGTCCGGCCGAAGATCAACTCGATGCTCGGTCGGCGCGACATGCCCGAGAACCTCTGGATCAAGGATCCCGAGACCGGCGAGATGGTCTTCCACAAGGACCTGGAAGAGAACCAGTGGGTCATCCCCTCTTCCGGCCACCACATGCGCATTTCGGCGCGCGACCGGCTCCGCTACTTCCTGGACGACGGCAAGTACGAGGTGCTGGACAGCCCGAAGGTCCCTGTCGATCCGCTGAAGTTCCGCGACGAGAAGCGCTACGGCGACCGGCTGCGCGACGCCAGGACCAAGACGGGGCTCGAAGACACGATCCTGTCGGGCCTCGGCACCGTCGAGGGGCTGCCGATCGTCGCCACGGTTCAGGATTTCGCCTTCATCGGCGGCTCGCTCGGCATGGCCGCCGGCGAGGCGATCATCAAGGCCTTCGAGACGGCGATCGAGCAGAAGCGACCGATGGTGCTGTTCGCGGCCTCCGGCGGGGCGCGCATGCAGGAAGGCACGCTGTCGCTGATGCAGCTGCCGCGAACCACTGTTGCCGTCGACCGGCTGAAGGAAGCGGGGCTTCCCTACATCGTCGTGCTCACCAACCCGACGACCGGCGGCGTCACCGCCTCCTACGCGATGCTGGGCGACATCCACATCGCCGAGCCGGGCGCGCTGATCGGCTTCGCCGGTCCCGCGCGTCATCGAGCAGACGATCCGCGAGAAGCTGCCGGAGGGTTTCCAGCGGGCCGAATATCTGATGGAGCACGGCATGGTCGACATGGTCGTGCCGCGGCTCGAACTCAGGAGCACCGTGGCGCGGCTGCTGAAGATCCTGATGAAGGTTTCCGAAACGCCGGCGACCGAGGAAGAACCGGAAGAGACGATCCCGGCTGAGATCGACGGCGAGGCGCAGCCCGAGACGCAGCGGGCGGACGCCGCCGAATAGCCGCCCCCTTCCTCGCGCTCGCACCCACCGGACTGCCGTCATGACCACGCTCACCGCCGAACAGGAAATCGAGCGCCTGCTGGCGCTCCACCCGAAGGGATTCGACCTGTCGCTCGACCGCATCCGGCGGTTGCTGGCGCGGCTGGGCAATCCCGAGCGGCACATGCCGCCGGTCATCCACATCGCCGGCACCAACGGCAAGGGCTCGGCCGCGGCGTTCTCGCGGGCGCTGCTGGAGGCGCGCGGAAGCACCTGCCACGTCCACATCTCGCCGCATCTCGTCCACTGGCACGAGCGCTACCGGATGGCCGCGCCCGGGTGGCGGACGGCTGGTCGAGGATCACGTGCTCGCCGAGGCGGTGGCGCGCGTGGCCGAGGCCAATCGCGGCGAGACGATCACCGTCTTCGAGATCCTCACGGCGGTGATGTTCGTGCTGTTTTCCGAGCACCCGGCCGATGCCGCGATCGTCGAGGTCGGGCTCGGCGGCCGCTTCGACGCGACCAACGTCATCGCCCACCCGGCGGTGTCGCTGATCATGCCGGTGGCGCTCGACCACCAGGCCTATCTCGGCGACCGCGCCGAGCTGATCGCGGTCGAGAAGGCCGGCATCATCAAGCCCGGCTGCCCTGTCGTGGTCGGCGCGCAGGAAGTGGACGCCGCCCGCGACGTGCTGGTCGAGACGGCAGACCGGCTCGGCTGCCCGGTGCAGGTCTACGGCGAGGACTTTCTGGCGTTCGAGGAAAACGGCCGCATGGTCTACCAGGACGAGACCGGGCTGATGGACCTGACGCCGCCGCGCCTGCCGGGCCGGCATCAATACGCCAATGCCGCCGCCGCGATCGCGGCGATCCGCGCCGCCGGTTTCGAGATCGGCCACCGCGCCGTCGACAGGGCGATGCAGAGCGTCGAGTGGCCCGGCCGCATGCAGCGGCTGACCACCGGCAGGCTGGTCGAGATGGCGCCGGAAGGCTCGGAAATCTGGCTCGACGGCGGGCACAACCCGAGCGCCGGCATGGCCGTCGCCGAGGCGCTGGTCGAGCAGGAGGAAAAGACGCCGCGGCCGCTGTTCATGATCTGCGGCATGATCAACACCAAGGACCAGACCGGCTATTTCCACGCCTTCGAGAGCATGGCGCGGCACGTCTACACGGTACCGGTCAACAACAGCGACGCGGGCGTGCCGAACGTCGAGCTCGCCGCCCGCGCCATGGAGGCGGGGCTGTCGGCGGAGCCGGTCAGCTCGGTCGAAAACGCGCTGATGCTCCTGCGCGAGACGTGGGACGCCAACGAGGCGCCGCCGCGCATCCTGATCGGCGGCTCGCTCTACCTGGCCGGCGAGGTGCTGACGGCCAACGGCACGCCGCCGACCTGAGCAGGAAGGCACTCCGGAACAGCAAAAAGCCCGGCACGAAGCCGGGCTTTTTTCGAATTCAGGCTGCGAAAACCGCGATCAGGCGACGGCGCCGCCGATCCAGGCCGAGAGCGCCGTCTTGGGCGCCGCGCCGACCTTCATGTCGGCCAGCTCGCCGTCCTTGAACAGCATGAGCGTGGGAATCGAGCGCACGCCGAACTGCGCGGCGAGCTCCGGATTCTCGTCGATGTTGAGCTTGGCGATCTTCACCTTGCCGTTCAGCTCGATGGCGATCTCTTCCAGCGCCGGGGCGATCATCTTGCACGGGCCGCACCATTCGGCCCAGAAATCCACGACAACCGGCTCGCTCGACTGCAGCACGTCGGTCTGGAAATTGTCCTTGTCGATCTTCACGGTGGTCATGTCGGTCTCCTTGAGCCGGTCAGTACCGGAATTGTTCTGGTCTTCGCGCATGTGGGGTGGCGCGTGCGGCGCTTCAAGCGGGTGTTTTGTCACGCTCCGGTGAGTTGGGCAAGCGCGGCGTCCATCACCTCGCCGGGCAGCGGAACCAGGTGCGGCCCCTCGGTGAAAAGCAGCGCGGCGCCGACCCGGTGCCCGGGGTAGAGCGGCGCCAGCAGCGCGCGATAGAGCGCCATCTGGGCGACATAGCCGGGCGGCACGTCGGCGAGGTCGCGCACCGGAGGGCGGTTGGTCTTGTAGTCGACGATCAGCACCTCGCCCGGCGTCACGGCGAGCCGGTCGATCTTGCCGGACACCGCGCGCGGCTTGCCGCGAACCTCGATCGTGCCCATCAGCGACACCTCGGCACGCGAGCCGGAGGCGAAAAGCGGCCGGAAGCGTTCGTCGTCCAGAACCGCGAAGACCGCATCGCGGGCCGCCTCCCGTTCCGCTTCAGACCACGCGGAGGCGAAATGCCCCAGGTATCGCCGCGCCGCCTCGTCCCGTCGATCCTCGGGCAGATCCGGCAGCATCTGCAGCAGGCGGTGCATGGCGGTGCCGCGCTCGGCCGCGTGGGACGTCGCGGCCATTTCGTCCAGGACAGGCGAGAGCGTCGAAACGGTCGCCTCGGCCTCGGGTTCGATCAGCACCGATGCCCCCGACGGCGCAAGCGGCCGCGGCAGGCTGGTTGCCGCCGGCAGCGGCTCCAGCAGTTCGGCCGGCAGCGGCTCGGTCGCGGAGACGGGCTCCGGTGCGGCGGCGGGTGCTTCCACACGCGATTCGCCCAGCTTGTAGCGCAGCACCGGCGCGCAGGCGGCGGGCGTGTCGACTTCCCGGCAGTCGGCATGGCCGTCGAGGGCCTGCTTGACCAGTCCGTGCCAGGTCGCCTCGCGCGGGCCGGTCTTGCCGTGGTAGCCGCAAACGATCAGCCGGTCCTCGGCGCGCGTCATGCCGACATAGAGCAGGCGGCGATATTCGGCCTCCCCGTCAGCCTTCAGCCGCTCGGCGAGGCCGCGCGAGAACGAATTGTCGAATTCCTTGCCGGCCCGCCACAGGAAACCGTCGCCCGCCCACCGCTCGTTGTCGGAGCGGAAGCGCACCAGCCGCGGCATGTGCTGGGCGATGAAGGCGGCACTGCCGGGGTCGACCAGGAAGACCACCGGCGCCTCCAGCCCCTTGGCGGCGTGGACGGTGAGAATGCGCACCTCGTCGCGCGACTGGTCCATCTCGCGCTTGATCTCGGGCGCCGCGCTCTCCAGCGTCGCCAGCACCGCTTCCAGTTCGCCCGAGCCGGCGCGTTCGGCGGCAAGGCAGAAAGCCAGGAACTCGTCGAGGATCTCGCCGGCGTCGCGGCCGAGCCGCGCCGTCAGCCTGCCGCGAACGCCGGGACGCTTCGGCGTGCCGGAAAGAATGCCGGCGAAGAACTCGAAGGCCGGTTTGAACCCGGCCTGGTCGCGCCAGTCCTCGAGGCTGGCGATGATGCCGGCGAGGCGCTCATCCTCGGCCGCGGCGGCGCGCAGCGCCGAATAGAGCGAGGTCGGCTTGCCGCGGCCCCACGCGATATCGAACAGCTGAGCATCGGTCAGTCCGAAGACCGGGCTGCGCAGCAGCGCCGCCAGCGACAGATCGTCGTGCGGCTGCAGCACGAAGCGCCCGAGCGCCATCAGGTCCTGCACCGCGATGTGATCGCTGAGCCGAAGGCGATCGGCGCCGGCCACCGGCACGCCACGCTGCTTCAGGGCGCGCGACAGGGCATGAATGAAGCGGTCGCGCTTGCGCACCAGCACCATGACGTCGCCCGCCGCGAGCCGCCGTCCGCGTCCCTCGATCATCTCGCGGTCGGCGATCCAGCGGCTGATCTGTTCGGCGACGGTCTCGGCCAGGATGACGGCCGGCGCCGAGGCGTGGTCGATCGACTGGCGCCAGTCGTCCGGCTCGTCGACCTGCTGCGGGCTGAGCGACGTCCACAACTCGACATAGCCGTGCTCGGCCGCGCGGATGGCGCGGTGTTCGATCGCCTGCGGATCGCGCGTCAGGCCGGCGCGGACATCGTCGCGCGAAAACACCAGGTCGACCGCCGAAAGCACCTCCTCGGTGGAGCGGAAGGAATAGTCGAGGCGCACCTTCTCGAACGGCCGCTGCGCCGCCGCAACGCGGGTCGCGAACTCGTATCCGCTTTCGGCGAAGGCCGCCGGCTCGGCGCCCTGGAAGGAATAGATCGATTGCTTCTCGTCGCCGACGGCAAAAACCGTCCGATGAACGTTGTCGCGCGCTCCGAAGCCGGCAAAGAATTCCTGCGCCAGGCTCTTGATCACCTCCCATTGGCGCGGGCTCGTGTCCTGCGCCTCGTCGATGAGGATGTGGTCGATGCCGCGGTCGAGCTTGTAGTGCACCCAGGCGCCGGCGTCGGCGCGCGCCAGCAGCCGGTTGGTGCGGGTGATGAGATCGTTGAAGTCGAGGAAGCCGCGCGCGCTCTTCAGCCTTTCGTAGCGGCCGATCAGCCAGTCGGCGATGGTGAGCGCCGAACACGTCACCGACAGCATTCCGAACAGCGCCTGCCGGTCGCGTGCCGCAATCAGGGCAGCAGCCGCCTGTTCGTAGCGCTCGGGGAGGTCGGGCAACTGCGCAACCAGTGCCTTCTTGAATGTTTTGGCTCCGTAACGTTCGCATTTCTGCGTCAGGAACGCCCTGACCAGCAGATCCAGACGCCGAACCGGATCGTTCTCCGCGAATGCCCGATTCGCATCCGGAACGATATTGTTGAGCACGGTCGCGGCATCGGTCGCCTCGGCGGCCGCGACGAAGCCGCGATAGTAGTCCGGCGGAAAGCCGGGCAGCGGCCAGACCGACGCGGCGAGCCGTTCCGCGGTCTCGTCCGCCTCGAAACCGAACTCCTCGAAGATCGGATCGTAGGGAGCCGGACCGACCTGGTCGATGAAGCCGCGCAGCTCGTCACGGCGGCTGACGACCTCGGAAAGCAGCGCGTCGAGCCCGGCTTCGCCGCCGCGCGCCAGCACGTCGGCGAAGGCGCGCGACAGTTCCTCGGCTCCGCCGTCGGCGGCGCCGGTGATCATGTCGCGGCGGGCCTCCGCGATCAGCGCCGCCTCCATCTGGCTGTCCAGCATCTCGAAATGGCCGGCGATGTTGGCTTCCAGCGGAAACTGCTGGAGGATCGCCTCGCAGAAGGCGTGGATGGTCTGAATCTTCAGCCCGCCCGGCGTTTCCAGCGCGTCGGCGAACAGCCGGCGCGCGGCGCGCAGGCGCGCGGCATCGGGGCGGTGCCCCTCGATCTTCTCGATCTCCTTCGACAGATCGGCATCGGGAAGCAGCGTCCAGCGCCCGAGATCGCGAAAGACGCGGTTCGACATGTTGGCGGCGGCCGCGCGCGTATAGGTGAGGCACAGGATCTTGGAGGGCTCGGTGCCTTCCAGAAGCAGGCGCACCACGCGCTGCGACAGGACATGCGTCTTGCCCGAGCCGGCATTTGCCGACACCCAGGCCGAATTGCGGGGGTCGGAGGCGCGCGCCTGCGCCTCCTTCGTGTCGGCCGGAATGACGAGTTCGCGGCTCATTCGCCCGCTCCCCCGGCGCCGCCGTCGTCGCCGCCCGCCGACCATTCGAGCACGCGGGCGAGATGGTCATAGTCGCCCGACACCTCGCCCTCGCGAAACGGCAGGGCCCGCGACAGGTAGCCGACGGTCGGGTCGTTGTAGTGCGCGATCAGCTCGTCGAGCCGGCGCCAGGCGTCGGCCGCCAGGTCCTCGGCGCTGCGGATGCTGGCATTGGCGCCCTTCAACTCCAGGATCGGCTCGTGGAAGACCTCGCCATTGGCCTTGAGACGCACATAGGCGAGGTTGGACGGCGTGCGCTTGCCTAGCTCGGCGAACGCGCCGCGCATCAGCAGCGCGCCCTCCAGCGCGAGCTGCGGCGAAACCAGCGTATGCGCCTGCACCTTGGAGGGCGTGGAGCCGGTCTTGTAGTCGAGAATGTCGGCCATGCCGCCCTTGAGCACGTCGATCCGGTCGGCGCGGCCCGACAGCGTGGCGCCCGTCGCGCCTATTTCGAGCCGCGTGGCGATCGCCTCGGCGCAGCGTTCGGCGATGGTTTCGGCACGGCCCTGCTCCCAGTCGAGAATGTTCGGCGCCATCGCCGCAAAGCGCGGCCACCACACCGCCTCGACATCGGCCGGCAGCTCGGCTGCCGCGAATTCGCGCCGCGCGATCGCCAGCAGTTCCTCGGCCGCACCCTCCGCGAACGGGTCCACTCCCGATTCGGTGAAGCGATGCAGGATCTCGTGGAACAGGATGCCGCGTTCGGCCGCGCCGGGGTCGCGGATCAGCGGGTCGAGCGGCTGCAGCGCCAGCACCTTCCTCGCGTAGATAGCATAGGGGTCGCGGCGCAGCGTCTCGATCTCGGTGACGGAAAAGCGCTTCGGCCGCGCTTCGAGCGGCGGCGCGGGCTGCGGGCGCTTTTCCGACGGAATGTCGGGTGCGGCGTCGAGCGCGCGGCCCCAGTCGAGCAACACGGACCCGCGAGCCCGCAACCCCTTCGCCGCGTCCTCGCCGACGAAGGTCAGCAATCGCTGCAGCCAGCGCGACGGGACGGCCGGAGCATCGCCGGAGCGCGCCGCGCGCGTCAGCACGACATGTGGGGGCGCCGAGCGCCATGGTGAAGTCGTGCGCGGCCTGTCCGATGCGTCGCTCCGGCGGCTCGAGGTCGAGCCCGCCCTTCATGAAGCGCGACATGAAGCGGTCGGGCTCGGCGCGGCGCGGCCAGCTGCCCTCGTTCAGGCCGCCGAGCACGATGGTGTCGACATGCTGCAGGCGGGCTTCCAGCGCGCCCCAGATGGCGACCCGGCTGTCGCTGTCGACCGACGGCTTGACGGTCGCGCCGGCGATCAGCGCCGCGAACACGTCCGGCCAGTCGGCGGCGGCCAGTTCAAGCCGGGTTTCGGCATCGACGAGCGAGCGCAGGAAGCCGGCAAAGCTTTCGCCGTTGTCGCCGGCATAGAGTTCCTTGACGCTGCCCGCCTCGTCGCGCGCCAGCTCCTCGGCGGCGCGAACCGCCGCACGCGCCATCTCGCCGAGCTCGACCGTCTCGCGTCCACGGAACGCCGCCAGCGGCGCGATGGCCGCCGCGAGCGCGGCAAGCAGGTCACGCGCGGCGTCGATATCCGCCACGGCGAGGCGCGGCAGCCAGAACGGTTCGCGATCCGCGGCATGTTCGGCGAGGCGCCGCTCGAAATCCTCGGCGAGCCGCGCGATGTCCGGTCGCCCGGTGCCGCCGCGCAGCGCCACCAGCTCGATCGTTTCGGCTGCGGCACGTACCTTGCCGCGCTGGCGGCCGAGCCTCAGCAGCGGGTGCTTCAGCAGGGTGAGAAGCGCCACCGGGTCGCCCGGCCGGAACACCGCTTCTCCAAGCATGGTCATCAGCACGGCCGGCGGCGTGCGGGCCAGCGGCGAGCCGCCGGAATCGTCGGCGCGGATGCCGAAGCGCCCGAGTTCCGCCGCCACGCGGCGCGCCAGCTCGCGGTCGGTGGTGACCAGCGCGGCGCGGCTCTTGCCGTCCGCCACGGCGCGGCGCAATGCGACGGCGACAGCGAGCGCCTCGTCGTGCTCGTCGCGTGCCTCGACCAGGCTCACCCTTTCGAGCGCGCCCGCGTTGGAGAGCTTTTCGGCTAGCTGGCGTTCGCCGGCCCATTCGGCCGTCGTCTCGGCGGGCCGCAACGCTTCGCCGACCAGGCGGGCCCGCGCGGCGAACGCGGCATCGGGGCTGGTCAGCGGCTCGACCTCGCGGCGGTCGACGCCGATGCGCCGCAGCAGCTTGGCAAGCCCGAACTGCGGATGGCCGCACACCGACGGCGCAGGCTCGGGAACGCCGAGGGCTGCCCACGAGGCCTCGTCGAGCCCGAGATCGAGGCCCGGAAGCACCACCGCGCCATCCGGCAGCGCGGCGATCGCTCCAAGAAGCTTCGCGGTGGCCGGAATGGAGCCGGTCGATCCGGCGGCGATCACCGGGCCGGACGGCGGCGACAGTCTCAGCCGTTCCGCCTCCGCCTCGATCATGGCGCTGCGGTGGGCGGCGGGGTTGGAGCGGTCCATGGCCGACAGCACGTCCGGCCACTGGCGCGTGACGATGTCGAGGAATTCAAGCGTGACCTGCCACCAGCCGGCAAGCTCGCCCTCCACGAGGTCGGCCAGCCGCGCCCAGTCGGCGCCTTCCGTCTCGACCTCGTCCATGAGCGCGGCCAAATCGCGCGCCAGCCACAGCGCGTCGGCCGCCGAGGCAGGCACGACCACCTCCTCGGCGAATTTCGCCGCCACGTGGGCGGGCAGGCGGCGCTTCCAGGCCTGGACCAGCGGCGCCAGCAGCAGCAGCCGGTCGAACTCGCCGACCGGCGGGGCCTGGTCGAGCGCCGATGGGCCGCCGGAAAACAGCGCCACGTCTTCCTCGAACTCGCCGAGCGGGCGGATGACCGGCAGGATGGCGGATGCGACCGCCGAGCATGTCGACGAAGGTGGTGCGCAGCGCCCGCGCGGCGCGGCGCGTCGGCACGTAGATGGTGACGTCGGCCAGCGCCAGGGGGTCGCCGTCGTGGCGGAAGCCCGGCACCAGCCGCCCCTCCCACAGCGCCTCGGCGAGCGCCGGCAGGAAGGCGACGCCGGGCGGAATGGTGAAGAGCCGGCGGCTGTCGCGCCCCGTCATCGCCCCGGCGTGCCGAAGCGCGCGACGGCCTCTTCGGCGGCGGCGATCGCGTCGGGCGTGCCGACCGTCACCCAGTGGCCGCCCATCCTGACGCCGAACAGCCGGCCGGCCTCGATGGCGGCGTCGAAATAGCGGTTGAGCGAATGCGGTTCGTCCGGCGCGGCGGCAAAGATGCGGGGATGGACGATCGCGGCACCCGCGTAGATCAGCCCCTCGGGCGCGCCGCGTGCGCGCCGCAGACTGCCGTCATCCGACATCAGGAAGTCGGTGCCGCCGGAATGGCCGGTTGCGGAGGAGGTTTCTGCAAGCATGAGCAGAATATCCATCCTCGACTCGTCCCATGCAAGGGCGAGCCGCATCAGCTCCGCGCCGGTGGCGTCGACGGCGAAGGAATCGGCGTTGAGGACGTAGAACGGCAGCATGCCCAGATGCGGCAGCGCCTTGACGATGCCGCCGGCCGAATCGAGCAGCGCTGCGGTCTCGTCGGAGACGACGACGCGCGGGTTCGTCCTCGTTGCGACGTGGGCGACGATCTGGTCGGCGAGATGGTGCACGTTGACGACCGCCGTTTCGACGCCGGCGCCGGCCAGCGCATCGAGGTTGCGGTCGAGCATCGTGCTGCCGGCGATCGTCACCAGCGGCTTGGGCAGCGTCTCGGTGATCGGGCGCATGCGCAGGCCGAGGCCGGCCGCCAGCACCATCGCCGTCGTCGGCGGCGTCATGCGCCCACCTCCGTCAGGATGCCGGCTTCGGCATAGAATTCTCGCACCTTCGCCAGCGCGGGATGCGCCAGCGCCCGGCCGAGATAGTCGCGGATGCGCGGCAGGTGCTTCAGATATTGCGGCTTGCCGTCGCGCCGGTCGAGCCGCACGAAGATGCCGAGGAGCTTGGTGTTGCGCTGCGCGGCTGCCATCGCATAGGCGGCGAGGAAGCCTTGGCGGTCGAACGGGCCGGCGGCGGCGCGCGCCGCACAGTAAGCTTCCACGAGGTCGTGCTCCAGGTCCGGGGAGATCGTCAGCCGGGTATCCTGCGCCAGCGAGGCGAGGTCGTAGGCTGCCGGGCCGATCATCGCGTCCTGAAAGTCGATCAGGCCGAGGCGATCGTTGCCCGTCCTGTCGTCCCGCCAGATCAGGTTGGGGGAGTGATAGTCGCGCAGGACCAGCGACTTTTCCGCGTGTTCGAGCCGATCGAAGACATCGTTCCAGACGGCGGAGAACGCCTGCCGCAGACCGTCGGACGGCGGATGGCCGGTCTCGGCCTCGAAATACCAGTCGAGCAGGAGTTCCGTCTCGATGGCGAGTGCCGGCCTGTCGAACGGCGGAATCTCGTGCACGACACCGGCGGCGATTTCCACGCGGGCGGGCCAATCCTCGCGATGCAGGTCTGCCAGCAGGCGGGCTGCCGCCAGATAGCGCTCGGGGATCGGCCGCCGCTCGGCGTCGTGGACCGGCTCTCGGCCCAGATCCTCGAGCAGCAGCAGGCCCCGGTCGAGGTCGGCCGCGAAGATTTCCGGCGCCGCGAAGCCGCGCTCGCGCAGAACCTCGTCGATTGCGACGAACGGGCCGACGGACGTCGCGATATGAGCGATCTCCGGGTAGGACCTGCCGCCGCGCACCGGCGGCCCTTGCGGCTGTGCCGGCGCGTTCATCAGGATGCGCGTCTCGCCGGCGAGGTGCGCCGTCTCGTAGGCGCGCGCCGAGGCATCGCCGGCCAGCGGGTGGCGGACGGCTTCGCCCCAGCCGGCGTTTTCGAGAAAATCGCGAATGGCGAGCGAACGTGCGACCCGGTCGAACAGCGCGCCGTCTCCGGACAGGCTGGCGCGGCGCCCGTCGCCGTCCTCGCGGAGTTGGACCGTCAGCGCGTCGGCCGGAAACCGGCCGTCGGCGCGCTCCGGCCATTCGACCAGGGCTGCGCCCGAAGCGAGCGCCTCGTCGAAGCCGAGCTCGTCGAGTTCGTCGGCGGAGGCCAGCCGGTAGAGATCGAAATGGGCGAGCGGCAGGGGCGTGTCGTAGGCCTGCACCAGCGTGAAGGTGGGGCTCGGCACCTCCAGCCCCGGCTCGCCGGCCAGCGCACGGATCAGCCCGCGGGCAAGCGTCGTCTTGCCCGCACCCAGATCGCCCTTGAGCAGCACGATATCGCCGGCGCGCAGGGCGAACGCAAGGTCTTCGCCCAGGCGCGTCGTGGATGCCTCGTCGGGAAGGTAACGCTCCAGCGTGCCGCTCATCGGCCCTGCTATTCCGCGGCGACGCGGACGCCCGTCGGGGCCAGGGGGAAGCGGCAGATCACCGTCGTGCCCTCGCCGGTGCCGGTGTCGATCTCGACCTTCCCGCCGTGCAGCTCGACGAAGCTCTTGACGATCGAAAGGCCCAGCCCGGCGCCACGCCGGCGGCCGCCGTTGATGCGCGGCTCGAAGCGCTTGAACACGCTTTCCAGCACGTTGGGCGAGATGCCCGGCCCGTCGTCGTGGACGCGGAAGACCAGGCCGTCACCGACCTTTTGCGCGGTCAGCGTGATCGTGCTGTCTTCCGGCGCGAAATTGGCGGCGTTGGCGAGCAGGTTGGCGAGCACCTGGCGCACCCTGTTCTCGTCGGCGTCGAAGCTGACGGGGGCCGCCGAAATGTCGACCTTCAGCTCGATCCTGTGCTCGCGCAGCCGCTCGGCGACCAGTTCGGCCGCCGCCTCGACGGCCTGCGCCACGTGCACCTCGCCGATCTCCAGCTCCATGATGCCGGCGTCGACGGTCGCAAGGTCGAGAATGTCGTTGACGATGGTGAGCAGCACCGAGGACGACGAGCCGATATGGTCGAGATAGTCGCGCTGCCGGTCCGTCAGCGGGCCGGTTTCGGGCATGGCCAGCAGCTCGGCGAAGCCGATGATGTTGGTGAGCGGCGAGCGCAACTCGTAGGAGACGTGCTGGACGAAATCGTCCTTCAGCCGGTCGGCCTTCTGCAGCGCCTCGTTCTTGTCCTTCAGAGCGCGCTCGACATTGACGCTGTCGGTGACGTCGACGAAGGTCAGCATCACCTGACCGTTCGGCAGGTGGATGACGGCGTAGCGCAGGAAGGTGCCGTTGAGGAGTTCGGCCTGGCCGTGGCGGTCGCGGCGCTCCTCGTCGAAGCCGGTGGCCGCCGCAACGAACCCGCCCCACGGGTTGTCGACGGCCTGGCTGGCGCAATGGTCGCGCACCGCGGTGATGTGGGTGCCGGCCTCGGCAAGCCGCTCCGGAAGCCCCCACAGCGTGGCGAAGGCAGGGTTCGAAAGCCGCATGCGGCCGTCGGGGCCGAACACGGCGACGCCTTCGGCCAGATTGTCGAGCGTCTCGCCCTGCACGCGCACCGCCGTGTTGTAGCGGCTTTCCAGGTCGATCTTCTCGGTCAGGTTCTCGAACAGCCAGGTGACGCCGCCCTTGGGCTGCGGATTGGCGACGACGCGCAGCGTGCGGCCGTCCGGCAGATGCCACCAGTCCTCCTGCGGATCGACGGCGCGGTAGGCCGACAGCACGTTCTCCTTCCAGCGCCGCCATTCCGGCTGCTCGGCGAGCTTGCCTTCGCTGCGCAGCCGGTCGAGCACCAGCGTGTGGTCGGGGCCGCTCGCCAGGAACGCCTCGTCGAACTCCCAAAGGTCGCGGAAGGCCTGGTTGAAGAAGCGCAGCTTGTGGCCGTCGTCGAATATGGCGACTGCCGTCGACAGCTGGTTGAGCGTGTCGGAGTGGCCGCGCACGGCGTGCTCGTATTCCTCGCGAAGCGCCTGAATGTCGCTGATGTCGCGGGCGATGCCGGCCGATCCCTGCTGGCCGGCGACGTCGGTGACTGCATAGAGGCGGCGGTCGCCGCCGACCACCGTCGCCAGTTCCTGCGCGAAGACCGGGTCCTGCTGGTGGGTGCGGGCAACCGTCTCGCGCGCCGGCGTGCCGAGGAACTCGCGCGCCTCCTGCACGGCCGCGAACGGCGTTTCGGCTTCGACCGCGGCGGCATAGGCGCGGTTCACCCATTGCAGCCGGCCGTCGCCGGTGCGCAGCCAGAACGGCATGTCCAGCGCGTTGAGCAGGTTGAGCATGCTGTCGTGCTCGCCCGACAGCCTGTCGTGCTCGAAGCGCAGCCGGGCGTGCTCGCGCTCGGTTTCCGACAGCGAGGCGAAACGCAGCACCGCGTCGCCCGCCGCGCGGCGCCCGTGCGCCTCGAGCAGCGCGCCCGTCGCCGTCTCGACGACGAGGTCGAAGGCGTCGCCGCGGTCGCGCAGGCCGGCCAGCGCATGCTCCAGCGCGGCGGCCGAGCGCGGCGCCAGCCAGCGCCCGAGCGCAAGGAAGGCGGCGCGATCCTGCGGCACGCCGAGATTGGGCGGCAGCTCGCCGACGATGTCGGGACGCGCGGCGTCGCGGGTCCACACGACGAAGCGCTGGTCGCGGGTGTTGTTGAGGGCTTCGCTGCGCTGAAGCGAGGCGCCGAGATCGGCGACGCGGCCGCGCAGCTCGACGTTCTCGGCCGCCGTGCGGGTGCGTTCCCGGATCAGCCAGATCGCCGAGACGATGGCAGAACCGGTGATGCCGATCAGCACGGCGAGCTGGATCACTTCCGAGGCACTGAGAGTATGGCTGGTGAGCGGCCCTTCCTGGGCCATCGCGGCCACCGGCAACACGGCCGGCGCCAGCAGTGCCGGCAGGGCCGTGACGCCGCTACGCAAACGCGCGCGCAGACGTCTGGCCGAACTCTCGCGTTCGTCTGCCGAATCCCTCCGGCCGCCGTGGCCGGCGCTTCCCGCGCGTGGCGGGGTTTCCCCTGGCATGTCTTGTTCCTCTCCGCCGCCTGAATGGCAAGACCGCCTGCGCGCGCAGCAGTGTCGAGCGAAAACCGCGAGCGTCGCGAATCACTAATCTACAGGCAAGGCGAATCGGCGTGAAGGGAGGCTGTGGCGCAAAATAAAGGCCGGGCGAAATGTCAAGCGCCCGGCCCCAATATGTTGTGTTGTACTCGCTTGAAGCTAGTACCTGTAGTGTTCCGGCTTGAACGGTCCCTTCGGCGTCACGCCGATATAGGAGGCCTGCTCCTCGGAGAGTTCCGACAGGCGGGCGCCGAGCTTTTCGAGATGCAGCCGGGCGACCTTCTCGTCGAGGTGCTTGGGCAGCACGTAGACCTCGTTCTTGTACTTCTCGCCCTTGGTGAACAGCTCGATCTGGGCCAGCACCTGGTTGGTGAAGGAGGCCGACATGACGAAGCTCGGATGGCCGGTGGCGTTGCCGAGGTTGAGCAGGCGGCCTTCCGACAGGAGGATCATGCGGTTGCCCTTGGGCATCTCGATCATGTCGACCTGCGGCTTGATGTTGGTCCACTTGTGGTTCTTCAGGGCGGCGACCTGAATCTCGTTGTCGAAGTGGCCGATATTGCCGACGATCGCCATGTCCTTCATCTCGCGCATGTGCTCGATGCGGATGACGTCCTTGTTGCCGGTCGTGGTGACGAAGATGTCGGCGGACGAAACCACGTCCTCGAGCTGCACGACCTCGAAGCCGTCCATCGCCGCCTGCAGTGCGCAGATCGGGTCGATCTCGGTGACCTTGACGCGGGCGCCCGCACCCTTGAGCGACTGTGCCGAACCCTTGCCGACGTCGCCGTAGCCGCAGACGACCGCGACCTTGCCGGCCATCATGACGTCGGTGGCGCGGCGGATGCCGTCGACCAGCGATTCCTTGCAGCCGTACTTGTTGTCGAACTTCGACTTGGTGACGGAGTCGTTGACGTTGATCGCGGGGAAGGGCAGCAGGCCCTTCTTCTGCAGCTGGTAGAGACGGTTGACGCCGGTGGTCGTCTCCTCGGTGACGCCGCGGATCGCTTCCCTCTGCTTGGTGAAGAAGCCGGGCGTCGCGTCCATGCGCTTCTTGATCTGCGCGAACAGGACTTCCTCTTCCTCCGAACCCGGCTTGGAGAGCACGTCCTCGCCCGCCTCGGCGCGGGCGCCGAGCAGGATGTACATGGTGGCGTCGCCGCCGTCGTCGAGGATCATGTTGGACGGCTCGCCGTCCGGCCACTGGAAGATGGCGTCGGTGTAGGTCCAGTATTCCTCGAGGCTCTCGCCCTTGACCGCGAAGACCGGGGTGCCGGTGGCGGCGATCGCCGAGGCGGCGTGGTCCTGGGTCGAGAAGATGTTGCAGGAGGCCCAGCGCACGTCGGCGCCGAGCGCCTTCAGCGTCTCGATCAGCACCGCCGTCTGGATGGTCATGTGCAGCGAGCCGGAAATGCGGGCGCCCTTGAGCACCTGCGCCTCGCCGAATTCCTCGCGGGCGGCCATCAGGCCCGGCATCTCGGTTTCGGCGATGTCGATTTCCTTGCGGCCCCAATCGGCCAGCCCGATATCGGCGACGACGTAGTCATTCTTGCCCAACATGGCATGCTCCGGTTCTTTTTCGGCTAGGGAAGGCGGCAATCGCATTGGCGAGCACCGCGAATTTGGCGGCTGACTAGCAGAAAGACGGCCACTTCACAATGGGACATAAAGAAATCGTTATTTCTTCATGTCCCGTCGCGCCGGCTCACGCCTCCTCGCCGAAGCGGGAGGAGACGAGTTCCTCCAGCGCCGCCATCAGCCTTTCGGCGTCGGGGCCTTTCGCCGTCACGGTGATGCAGCAGCCCGGGCTGGCGGCCAGCATCATCAGCCCCATGATCGAGGTTCCGCCGACCTCGATTCCGTCCTTGGCGACGGTGACGGCGCAGTCGTGCTCGCCGACAAGCTGCACGAACTTGGCCGAGGCGCGGGCATGCAGGCCGCGCCGGTTGACGATCTCGAAGTCACGCGTCAGCGCCTGGTCCGAAGTTCCCGGCGCTGCGTCGGATGCGGTCATTTTCCGCTGAGCACCTGGCTCGCGACGTTGATGTATTTGCGCCCGGCATTCTGGGCGGCCTCCAGGGCGGGCCCCATCTGGTCGTTCTGGCGCACGCTGGAGAGCTTGATCAGCATCGGCAGGTTCATGCCGGCGATCACCTCGACGCGGCCGGGATTCATCACCGAGATGGCGAGGTTCGACGGCGTGCCGCCGAACATGTCGGTGAGAATGATGACGCCGGAGCCGCCGTCGACGCGGGCAACGGCCTCGACGATCTCGCGACGGCGCTGCTCCATGTCGTCCTCGGCGCCGATGGAAACGGTCTCGAAGCTCTCCTGCGGCCCGACAACATGCTCCACGGCGTGGCGGAACTCGTTTGCGAGCTGGCCGTGCGTCACGAGCACGAGTCCGATCATGCGTGGCTGGCTCCCGTCGGGGCCCCTGCTTTTCAGGGGCTCTTTTTCCTCATGCTTCCGGCGGGCCGGAAGGCAAGGGCGCTATCTTGTCAGCGCGTTTCGTGTTGACAAGCCCCAATCTCGCGCCTGCACGCGCAATTTTCCGCATTGCGGCATCAGGGCCTGCCGAAACGCGCCCGCGCGCCGCCATGCGGCGGCCCGAACGGCGGCAGCGAGAGGTGCGCGGCAACGGCGAGCACTCCGGCGGCGATCTGCCCGGCCGGCAGGTCGAGACGCGGCAGGCCGACGCCGAGGATCGTCTCGCGGCCCTCTTCGGCCATCCTTGGAGCCGCAGCAGGATCGACCAGCCTGACCACGAGATCGGCGACGGCAAGCCGCTGATGGAAGATGCCGGCAGGTCCGAAGCCGCGAACTTCCACCAGGCCGGCGATCGGCGACGGCGCGCGCATGACGATCCGCCCGTTCGCCGGCTCGACCAGCACCTGGTCGTCGGCGAGAAGTGCGCCGAACACGCCCCACTGGCGGCAATGCGCGATGAGCGCCAGCGCCAGCGCGGTCTTGCCGCTGCCCGACGGCCCGGCGACCAGGACGCCGCGCTCGCCGGCAACGATCGCGCTCGCATGCATGTTGTGGCGGTTCACGCCCCGTCAGCCCGCGGCGGGAAGGGCGACGACGAAGCGCGCGCCCTTGATGTCGCCGGGCTTGGTGCCGGCGATGTTTTCCGCCGTCAGCGTGCCGCCATGCGCCTCGACGATCTGGCGGCTGATCGACAGGCCGAGGCCGGAGTTCTGGCCGAAGGCCTCGCCGGAGGGGCGGTCGGTGTAGAAGCGCTCGAAGATGCGCTCGATGTTTTCGGCGCGGATGCCGGGTCCGTTGTCCTCGACGCTGACGACGACGCGGCGGCCGGTGCGCGACAGCGAGATGGTGATGCGGCCGCCCTGGTCGGGCACGAAGGAACGGGCATTTTCGATCAGGTTGGTGATCACCTGCCCGATCCTGAGATCGTGGCCGAGGACGGCGAAATCCTTGGCGCCCGACGGCAGTTTGGCGACGTTGAGCACGATCTCGACCGGCTTCTTGCGGTGGCCGGCCTCCTTCGCCGCGCCGACGAGGTCGGTCAGGAACTTCTTCATGTCGAGGCGTCCGGCATCGACGCGCGCGAGTTCGGCGTCGAGGCGCGAGGCGTCGGAGATGTCGGTGATCAGCCGGTCGAGCCGGCGCACGTCGTGCTGGATCACCTCCAGCAGGCGGGCGCGCGAATTCTCGTTTCGTGCCAGCGGCAGGGTCTCCACCGCGCTTCTGAGCGACGTCAGCGGGTTCTTCAGCTCGTGGGCGACGTCTGCGGCGAAGCTCTCGATCGCCTCGATGCGCGCGTAGAGCGCGTTGGTCATGTCGCGCAGCGCCACCGACAAATTGCCGATCTCGTCCTGGCGATCGGAGAAGTCCGGGATCTCCTCGCGGCTCTTGACGCCTCGGCGCACCCGGACTGCCGCCGCCGAAAGCCGGCGCAGCGGGTTGGCGATGGTGGAGGCCAGAAGCAGCGACAGGATCGCGGTGACGCTGGCGGCGACGGCGAAGACGCGCAGGATGGCGCGGCGCTCGGCCGCGACGATCTTGTCGATGTCGCCGCCCTGCGTCGACAGAAGCAGCACGCCGAGCACGGCGCGATAGCGCTGCACCGGAACGGCGACCGAGACGATCAGTTCGCCCTGTTCGGAGATGCGGCGCACCGTCGCCGGATTGCCGGCCAGCGCCTGCATGACCTCCGGATAGGCCGCACCGCTGCCGCCCGGCTGCTCGTAGTAGACGGGCAGGTCGGTGCGCCGGAACAGGTTGGAGATCCACTTCTCGACGCGGGCGAGAACGCCGGGCTCGGTTTCCTCGACGGGGGCGAGGTCGTAGCGCAGGATCTGGCCGCGCGAATAGAGATGCCGGGAATCGAGCAGCAGGTTGGCGTCGCGGTCGTAGATGCGGGCGCGGGTGCGCGTCGGCGAGATCAGGCGCCGCAACACCGGCGCGACGCGCTCCGGGTTGATCGGGAATTCGAGGCTGTCGAGCTGGTCGGTGCTGGGCGGCAGGCTCTCGCCGGCCTGCAGCTCCAGCAGCTTTTCCGGGTCGATGGTGATCGAATCCGTCTCGACCGTCGCCGAGGCGGCGATCGCCCCGGCGATGATCTCGCCCTGCGTCATCAGGCTTTCGACGCGTGCGTCGATCAGCCCGTCGCGGAACTGGTTGAGGTAGAGGACGCCGAGCACCAGCGCCACCAGCCCCACCAGGTTCAGCGACAATATGCGCCGCGTCAGGCTGGAGAAGAACCAGCCGAACGACCAGCGGAACGGCGCCGTCACCCTGCCCAGCAAGGCAGAGGGAGAAACGCGTGTGCCGCCGACGCCCCGCGCCGATTTGCCGGTCTCAGACACCATGCCCGTCAGAATGCCGCGCTATCGGGCCTTTTTTGGGGCCTGTTGCCCCGACCAAGTTCATGTCGGCGAGTGTATACGAGAAGGTCTCGCGGCTAAACCTCGCGGAATCGATAGCCGACCCCGTAGAGCGTCTCGATCATGTCGAAGTCGTTGTCGACCGCCTTGAACTTCTTGCGAAGCCGCTTGATGTGGCTGTCGATGGTGCGGTCGTCGACATAGACCTGCTCGTCATAGGCCGAGTCCATCAGCGCGTCGCGGCTCTTGACCACGCCGGGCCGCTGCGCGAGCGAATGCAGGATCAGGAACTCGGTGACCGTCAGCGTCACCGGCTCGCCCTTCCAGGTGCAGGTGTGGCGCTCCTGGTCCATGACGAGCTGACCGCGCTCCAGCGAGCGCGACTGGCCGCTCGGCGCCTTGGCCGTCTGCTCCTTGGTGCTGCCGCGGCGCAGCACCGCACGCACGCGTTCGACCAGCAGGCGCTGCGAGAACGGCTTCCTGATGAAGTCGTCGGCGCCCATCTTGAGGCCGAAGAGTTCGTCGATCTCGTCGTCCTTCGAGGTCAGGAAGATCACCGGCAGGTCGGTCTTCTGGCGCAGCCGGCGCAGCAGTTCCATGCCGTCCATGCGCGGCATCTTGATGTCGAGGATTGCGAGGTTCGGCGGTCGGGCCGACAGCCCTTCCAGCGCGGAAGCTCCGTCCGTGTAGGTTTCTACGCGATACCCCTCCGACTCCAGTGCGATCGAGACCGAGGTCAGGATGTTGCGATCGTCATCGACAAGCGCGATCGTTGCCATATCAAGTGGCTCCCTCATGAGCGGGCGTCCCTTCCTGCTGGAAAGGCGCTTTCTGGCGGACAAATTGGGTACAAAATGTGGCAGGGCACAAGAGGCCGCCTGTGGCCCGGCCCTTCCCCTGCTCGCGAAGCCGCCCCTGTCCGCTGGTCTGCCCAATATAGCGGCAACGCCCTGTGTTATAAGGGCATCTAAACGATTTAGTCCCGTTTCAAATTTTTTAAATCGATTAATGATTTGAAATCTTTGAACTTTCCTGCTTCCTCCAGAATTGAGGCTTCGCCGCGATGCATTTCCCGCGCGGCGGGTGGAGACGGCCCATTTCACAGAGCGATTGCGGGAGACGATGAGCGAGACCGGCCCGAGAAATCCTGAGTGCGGAATCGAAACGACCGGCATGACCGGCACCGGGCGGGTCCATTACAACCAAACCGAATCGGCGCTCTACGAGGAAGCGCTGAAGCGGGGCGAGGCGAGATTGTCGGCGCACGGGGCGCTGGTCGCCGAGACCGGCCAGCACACCGGCCGGTCGGCCAAGGACAAGTTCATCGTCCGCGACGCCGACACCGAGAACGTCGTGTGGTGGGACAATAACGGCGCCCTGCCGCGCGAGGCGTTCGAGCGGCTGCGCGAAGATTTCCTCGCACACGCCAAGGGCCGCGACCTGTTCGTGCAGGACCTGATCGGCGGCGCCGACCCCGAGCACGACCTGCCGACCCGCGTGATCACCGAATACGCCTGGCATTCGCTGTTCATCCGCAACCTGCTGATCCGGCCGGATCGCGCACAACTCGCGCATTTCGTGCCGAAGATGACGATCATCGACCTGCCGTCGTTCAAGGCCGATCCGAAACGGCATGGCTGCCGCACCGAGACGGTCATCGCCATCGACCTCACCAACATGCTGGTGCTGATCGGCGGCACGTCCTACGCCGGCGAAATGAAGAAGTCGGTGTTCACGGCGCTGAACTACCTGCTGCCCGAAAAGGACGTCATGCCGATGCACTGCTCGGCCAATGTCGGGCCGGACGGCGACACCGCGATCTTCTTCGGCCTGTCGGGCACCGGCAAGACGACGCTTTCGGCCGACCCCGCACGCACGCTGGTCGGCGACGACGAGCACGGCTGGGGCGAAAACGGCATCTTCAACTTCGAGGGCGGCTGCTACGCCAAGACGATCCGCCTGTCGGCGGAGGCGGAGCCCGAGATCTTTGCCACCACGCGTCGATTCGGTACCGTTCTGGAAAACGTCGTGCTCGACGACGCCGGCATACCGGATTTCCACGACGGAAGGCTGACCGAGAACACGCGCTGCGCCTATCCGCTGCATTTCATTCCCAACGCCAGCGATTCCGGCCAGGCCGACCATCCGAAGAACGTCATCATGCTGACGGCCGACGCGTTCGGCGTCATGCCGCCGATCGCCCGGCTGACTCCGGCCCAGGCGATGTATCACTTCCTTTCGGGCTACACGGCCAAGGTCGCCGGCACCGAAAAGGGCGTGACCGAGCCGGAGGCGACGTTCTCGACCTGCTTCGGCGCGCCGTTCATGCCGCGCCATCCGTCCGAATACGGCAATCTGCTGAAGCGGCTCATCGCCGAGCACGGCGCCGACTGCTGGCTGGTCAACACCGGCTGGACGGGCGGCGCCTACGGCACCGGCAAGAGAATGCCGATCAAGGCGACGCGGACGCTGCTTTCGGCCGCACTCGACGGTTCGCTCGCACATGCCGAATTCCGCACCGACCCGAATTTCGGCTTCGACGTGCCGGTGGCCGTCGCCGGCGTCGACACGACGATCCTCGATCCGCGTTCGACCTGGGCCGACAAGGGTGCCTACGATCGCCAGGCGGCGCGCCTGGTCGGCATGTTCATCGACAATTTCGCGAAATTCGAGGACCACGTGGACCAGGCGGTGCGCGGTGCCGCCCCGCGCATGCAGGTCGCGGCCGAATAAAGCGGAGGGCAGTTCCGCTCGACTGGCCCGGATTCGTCCGGGCCTTTTCTTTTGCGGCCGTTTCCGTTTTCTTCTGCAGGCGCTTGCGTCGCGCCCGGTCCACGTGCATTCGCGAGGACGAGACAGGAGCATGAAATGGCCTCCGGCGAGGGCATCCAGGTCGGCAGGAACATCGAGATCGGCGAGGACGAACTCGACGAGAATTTCGTGCGCGCCTCCGGTCCCGGCGGACAGAACGTCAACAAGGTGGCCACCGCGGTGCAGCTGCGCTTCGACGCGCGCAACTCGCCGTCGCTGCCGGACCGCGTGCGCGAGCGGCTGATCCGGCTGGCCGGCCAGCGCGCCACCAAGGAAGGCGAGATCGTCATCGAGGCGAGCCGCCACCGCACGCAGGAGCGCAACCGGCAGGACGCCCGCGAACGGCTGGCGGAGCTGATCGCCCGCGCCGCCGAGCCTCCGCCGCCGCCGCGCAAGAAGACCAGGCCGTCCAAGGGCGCGGTCGAGCGGCGGCTGAAGGCCAAGGCAGGGCGCTCGCAGATCAAGAAGATGCGCGGCAAGGTGCTCGACTGATCGGCTTCGCACGCGTCTCTTGAGACGCGGCGCGGAATCGCCCTATGTCTTGTGCATGATCTGTTCCGCCCGTCCTCACCCGTTCCTCGCTGTCGCAGCCTGATGCCCGTGCAGATCCTTCCTCCCGGCATCCGCCACATTCCCGGCCGGCTTTCGGTCGCCGAGCAGCGGGCGCTGGTCGACGATATCCGCGAGGTGGTGCGCGCCGCACCGCTCTACACGCCGGCCATGCCGCGCACCGGCAAGGAGATGAGCGTGCGGATGACCAATTGCGGCTCGCTCGGCTGGGTCACCGACAAGGAGCGCGGCTACCGCTACCAGGCCACGCACCCGGTGACCGGCGAGCCGTGGCCGCCGATCCCGGCCAGCCTGCTGGCGCTGTGGGACGAGATCGCCTCCTATCCGCTGGCGCCGGAAGCCTGCCTGATCAACTTCTATTCGGACACCGCGAAGATGGGCCTGCACCAGGACCGTGACGAAAAGGACCTGCAGGCACCGGTGCTGTCGGTGTCGCTGGGCGACATGTGCCTGTTCCGCGTCGGCGGCAAGAGGCGGGAGGACCGCACCGTGTCGTTCAAGCTGATGAGCGGCGATGTCGTGGTGCTCGGCGGCCAGGGGCGGCTCGCCTTCCACGGCGTCGACCGCATCTATCCGGCGACCTCGGCGCTTTTGAAGAACGGCGGCCGCATAAACATCACGATGCGCCGCGTCAGCCCCGCGCCGGGCTGATCGCGAGGGCGCGGCTGGGGGTGGCCAGCCCGCAAACGTGGACAGCCGCGCGGCCTGGCATCGCCCAACCCGTTGTTCCTGCTGACTACTCCCCATTCCCCACTTCCCTCATTTGTCCCCCGCTTCCAGCCCATCGCTTATCCTTTGCCCATACCGCCGCGCGGGAAACGGGTGTGCACACCGAACATCCGGGCGGCGGGACGGTACCGGACCGGCCGCGCGCGGTGGCGCGGCTTCGCAGAGCGTTAGGTCCGGGCCCTGCCGACGGCTTGCGGGGCTGAGCACCTCCGCTCCCGGACGCGGGGCAGGATGCCGGACGGGCGGCCGCGAGGTCGCACGAATTAAAATAGATGAGCGTCCGAACGGCCGCCCGTCTTCCCCCGCGGGCTCGCATCGCGAGCCTCGCGACAGCGCCCAGCGGGATCGCGCAGCGATCCTCGCGGCAGGCGCGGGTTCTTTGACAATGGCCAGACGCTGCGAGCGGGCGTGGCGATGAAGAAGTATGTGCTAAGCCCGGCCGCAGGCCGCAAGCCCGACCGGGCGCCCGAGCCGATGCGAGGCTCTCGCGGAGCGCCAGCGCCGTCAGGCGCGAAACGGCGCGTGAGCGAAAGGAAACAACCGGGCGTGGCGATGACGATTTATGCGCGGAGGGCGATGGCGCGCGCCTGTATCTCTCCCCCTTGCGGGAGAGAAAGTCTTTTCCTGCGTTTGCGAGCGGGCTTGTCCCCGAGCAAATGCTCTGGAAAAGACCAGAGAGGGGATTTGAAGCGCGAATGCATTTCCCCCCTCTCCGTCTCGGGCTTCGCCCTCGACACCTCTCCCCCTGAAGGGAGCGAGGAAAGGTGCTGTGCCGGGGCCAGAACCCCGCGCGTCACTCTGCCGGTTGAGGCGCGCGTTGCAGTCGCCGGACGCCCGGCAGCCGGCCGACCAGCGGATGCTCGTAGAACAGTGCGGTGACCAGCGCGGTGGTGAACGCGGCGACGCCGAAACCCGCGATGATGTCGACGAAATAGTGGTTGGCGTGCGAGACGGCGGCGACGCTCATCGCGACGTTGAGTGCCAGCACCGGATAGCGCAGCGGCTTCACGTCCCACGCGGCCCAGGTGGCAAGACATGCCACGCCGGCATGCACGGAAGGGAAGCAGAGCAGGCCCGAGGCGCTGCCGAGCGCCAGCGTGTAGCTGGCCTGGTCGCGCACGGCGTTGAACGCGGGCACCGGAGACAGCGCGAAATACGGGTTGATGTTGGAGACGCTGCCGTAGTCCAGCCCGTAATAGGCGTAGGTCCCGAGCGCGGGAAAATACATCGCGATCGCCGAGGACATCACGCACAGGATGCCGTAGCCGGTCATCATCGCGTAGGCGCGCTGCGGCTTCTTCAGCGCGACGAGCACGAGCGGCAGGAGGATCAGCTGGTAGGAGATCGTCGTGTAGGCGTAGGCGAGCATCGTCGCGAGCCAAGGCCGGGCGTCGACGAAGCGAATGAAAGGCAGCCAGTGGAAGCCCAGCGCCCGGTCCATCGCGTCCAGTTGCGCATCGGCCAGCGGATGGTCGGCCGCGATGACGAAATAGGTCAGCAGCAGCACCGCGACGGTCAGCAGAAAGCCGACGCCGATGATCTCGGACGCGGCGCGCGGCAGCCACATGCCGCGAAAATGCGCATAGGCGGCGAGCGCGATCAGCAGGCCGGCCAGATAGAAGAGGTTGGCGAAGGACGCAAAGTCCACGGTCACCTTGGACCAGGGCGCGATGGCCGCGACCATCAGCACGATCAGGCCGAATGTCGCTAGAAAGATCCGCCGCGCGCGGGAAAGCTCTGTGGGTTTCATGCCAGCCGCCTCGGCGCGGGCCTGGAACCCGCGCTCCCCGCGCCTTCATCGCACGAGTTTGTTAATGCCCGTTGAATCGTGGAGGGCGCCCGCGCGGCGGCCATCGGGGAATGCCGAAGGCCCTACAGCTTCCTGAGCGCCACTTCCTCGATCAGGTGGTCGGGGCCCTTGCGCAGGATGAGGTCGGCGCGCGGGCGCGTGGGAAGGATGTTTTCCCTGAGGTTCTTCAGGTTGATGTTGGCCCACAGCCCCTCGGCGATCGACAGCGCGGCGTCGCGCGAGAACTGCGAGTAGCGGTGGAAGAAGGACTCCGGATTGCGGAATGCCGTCTCGCGCAGGCGCATGAAGCGGTCGACATACCATTCGTGGATGAGCTCTTCGGGCGCGTCGATGTAGATCGAGAAGTCGAAGAAGTCGGAGACGAAGGGAACCGCCGTGCCGTCGCGCGGCAGGTCGCGCGTCTGCAGCACGTTGATGCCCTCGAAGATGAGGATGTCGGGGCAGTCGATGACGGCGTATTCGCCGGGCATGACGTCATAGGTGAGGTGCGAGTAGAGCGGCGCGCGCACGTTGCGCTGGCCGGACTTGATGCCCGACAGGAAGCGCAGCAGGGCGCCGAAATCGTAGCTTTCGGGAAAGCCCTTGCGCTCCATCAGGTTTTCGCGCCGCAGCACGTCGTTGGGCCACAGGAAGCCGTCGGTGGTGACGAGATCGACCTTGGGGCTCGACGGCCAGCGCGCCAGAAGCTCCTGGAGCACGCGCGCCGTGGTCGACTTGCCGACCGCGACCGAGCCGGCGATGCCGATGATGAAGGGCGTCTTCACGGCATCGCTGGCGTCGAAGAAGATCTGCCGCTGGCGGAACAGCAGCTGCATCGCCTCGACGTGGGCATACAGAAGCCGCGACATCGACAGGTAGATGCGCCGCACCTCCTCGAGGTCGACCGGGTCGTTGAGCGACCTCAGCCTCTGGACCTCGTCCTCCGACAGGGTCAGCGGCGTATCGGCGCGGAACTGCGCCCAGCGCTCCGCCGAAAACACCCGGTAGGGAGAGTAGCGTTCGCCGGCGACCAGCTGATCCATGTTGTCTTCCAGTCCGGCCAGGTGCGCTGTCATTCGGTGCCCCGGGCCGCCTTCTCGGCCAGACCCGAGCGGCCGGTGCGGCTTTCGAGTTCGGCCATGATTTCGGCGACCGAGACGTCCGCCAGCGCCAGCACGACCAGCCAATGATAGATAAGGTCGGCGCTTTCGGAAATCAGCGCCTTGCGGTCGTCGCCGACCGCGGCGATCACCGTCTCGACGGCTTCCTCGCCGAGCTTCTTGGCGGCGCGCTCGGTGCCCGAGGCGAACAGCTTCGCGGTCCAGGAATCGGCCGCACCGGAACGTCCGCGCTCCGCGACGATCGCTTCCAGGTCGGCGAGGCTGAAATCCGGCACCGGCGTCTCCATGGCGTCAGGCGGCGTCCAGCCGCATCGGCAGGCCGGCTTTTGCCATATAGTTCTTGGCTTCGGCAATCGTGTAGGTGCCGAAATGGAAGATCGAGGCCGCCAGCACCGCGCCGGCGTGCCCGTCGCGGACGCCTTCGACCATATGGTCGAGCGTGCCGACGCCGCCCGACGCGATCACCGGGACGCGCACCGCATCGGAAACCGCGCGGGTCAACGGAATGTTGTAGCCCATCTTGGTGCCGTCGCGGTCCATCGAGGTCAGGAGGATCTCGCCGGCGCCCAGGTCCACGACCTTGCGCGCGAACTCGACGGCGTCGATGCCGGTCGGCACGCGGCCGCCATGGGTGAAGATCTCCCAGCGCGGTTCCTCGCCGCCCTCGTTGACCGACTTGGCGTCGATGGCGACGACGATGCACTGGTTGCCGAACTTGTCGGCCGCCTCGGCGACGAAATCCGGGTTCTTCACGGCGGCGGTGTTGATCGACACCTTGTCGGCTCCGGCCAGCAGCAGCTTGCGGATGTCGGCGACGGCCCGCACGCCGCCACCGACGGTGAGCGGCATGAAGCACTGCTCGGCGGTGCGCGCCACGACGTCGAAGATGGTTTCGCGGTTCTCGTGGCTGGCGGTGATGTCGAGGAAGCAGAGTTCGTCGGCGCCGGCAGCGTCGTAGGCCTTCGCGGCCTCGACGGGATCGCCGGCATCGACCAGATCGACGAAGTTGACGCCCTTGACGACGCGGCCGTTCGCCACGTCGAGGCAGGGAATGACGCGGGCTTTCAGGGTCACCGAACGGCCTCTTTTTCCGATTGCGTGTCCTCGCCGCTCTGCGGCTGCGGGCAGCGCGGGCCGTTCGCCACGTCGAGGCAGGAAATGACACGGGCTTTCAAGGTCACGGAGCACTCTCTCTCGTGGCTAGCAAATCCAGCAACAGCCGGGTGACCGTGGCCGGGACGCGGTGATCGGCGTCGTAGGCCGGATCATAGGCCGAGACCGTCAACCCGCAAACCGGCAAACGGCTTGCGACGGCATGGAGCGCGTCCTGCACGTCGTCGCGGCTCGGGCCGCCGGGCGTGGCGTAGCGATTGACCCGCAGCTCGGCCGGATCGTGAATGTCGAGGTCGAGATGGACGTGGACGGCGGCGGCTCCCGCCCCGGCGAGTTCTGCTGCGGCCTCGCCCGCCGCCTCGCATCCCACGTGGATGACCGGCAAGTCCTCGAGCAGCTTCGCCTCGTCGGCGTCGAGGTCGCGGGCGTCGACCAGCACGCATCGCGCCGGATCGATCGGCGAGAAGCCCGGAATGGCCTGCGCCATCGGCCGCCAGCACAGGCCGAGCGTGACGGCGAGCGCCATGCCGTCGAGAAATCCGTATGCGGAGGTCTCGGGCGTGTTGAGGTCGCCATGCTGGTCGAACCAGACGATCGCGTCGGCCTTCTCGCCGGCGACGGCACCGGCAGTGGTCAGGCAGTTGCCGGCCAGGGTGACGGGAAAACGCCCCTGCGCCCGCGCCTTGGCGACGGCTTCGGCGACTGCACCGCAGACGGCGAAGCCGGTGGCTATCTCGCGGCCCTGCGGATCGCCGACGAGACCGATGTCGCGGGTTTCGACGTCGTGACCAGCCTCCCTCAGCATGTCGAGAAGGCCGGACGCCAGGATCGCTTCCGGCCCGCGCCCCATGCCGCGGCGATAATGGCCGCTGTCATAGCAGGCGGAAATGATCGTCACGTCCACCGATTGCCGCCCCCGAACCTTTCGCGTCGCCCCGCCTCAGGACGCCGGTTTCGCCCCCTTCAGCACCGCCAGCGCTTCGGCCGGATCGATGCGCCCGTCATAGAGCGCCCTGCCCGAGATCGCGCCTTCGAGTATGCGGGCGTCCGGCATGGTCATGCGACGGATATCGTCCATCGAGGCGAGGCCGCCCGAGGCGATCACCGGAATCGATACGGCATCGGCCAGCGCGATGGTGGCCTCCCAGTTGATGCCCTTCAACACGCCGTCGCGGTCGATGTCGGTGTAGACGATCGCCGCCACGCCGGCCCCCTCGAATTTTCGTGCGAGCTCGACCGCCTCGAGCGTCGAGGCCTCCGCCCAGCCCTCGACGGCGACCTTGCCGCCGCGCGCGTCGATGCCGACGGCGATCCTGCCGGGGAACTGCCGGCAGGCCTCGATCACCAGATCGGGATCGCGCACCGCCACGGTGCCGAGGATGACGCGCGCCAGGCCCTTGGCCAGCCAGTTCTCGATGTCGTCGAGCGTGCGGATGCCGCCACCAAGCTGCACCGGGTTCTTCGTCGCCGAAAGGATCGCCTCCACCGCCGCACCGTTGACGCTCCTGCCGGCAAACGCGCCGTTGAGGTCGACGACGTGCAGCCATTCGAAGCCGGCGCCCTCGAAGGCCCTGGCCTGCGCTGCCGGATCGGCATTGTAGACGGTGGCGCTGTCCATCTCGCCGAGCTTGAGGCGCACGCAGGCGCCGTCCTTCAGGTCGATGGCCGGGAAGAGGATCATCGAAGCCTCACGGAGCCCATTTGAGGAAGTTGGCAATCAGCGCCAGGCCGAGCTTCTGGCTCTTTTCGGGGTGGAATTGCGTGCCGGCGAGATTGTCTCGGGCGACGGCCGCCGTCACCGGCCCGCCATAGTCGGTGATGGCCAGCACATCCTCCGCCCTTTCGGCGGCGAGGTGATAGGAATGCACGAAATAGGCGTGCAGCCCGTCCGGTCCCGTCGGGATGCCGGCGAAAAGCGGATGATCGCGCGTCACCTCGATCGTGTTCCAGCCGATCTGCGGGATCTTCAGGCTCGGGTCGGACGGCGTCATCTCGACGACGTCGCCGGGAATCCAGCCGAAGCCCTGCGTGATCGTCTTTTCCAGGCCGCGGCTCGACATCAGCTGCATGCCGACGCAGATGCCGAGGAACGGCCGCGCCCTGCCGATCGCCACTTCGTGGACGGCCTCGACCATGCCCGGGACGGCGTCCAGTCCGGCGCGGCAGTCGGCATAGGCGCCGACGCCCGGCAGCACGATGCGGTCGGCGCCGCGCACGGTCTCGGCATCGTCGGTGAGCACGATCCGGGCGTTCACGCCGGCTTCGCGCGCGGCGCGCTCGAACGCCTTGGTGGCGGAGCGAAGATTGCCGGAGCCGTAGTCGATGATGGCGACACGCATTGTCATTCGCCTCAGTTGGGATAGCCGAACAGGCCGAGTGCCGGTCCGCCGGGCTTCGGCCTTGCCGGCGCGGCGGCGGGCGGTACGCTTCTCGCCGCCACGTCATCGCCGTCGGCTTCCGTCAGATACCGGATCTCCGCCTCGTCACGGTTCGGCGCCTCGACGACGCCCCATTCGCGCCAGCCGCGCCGCCGCAGCATGGCGATGCGCAGGTTCGCCCCTTCGAGAC
The DNA here is from genome assembly GCA_963816435.1 of uncultured Alphaproteobacteria bacterium. Taxonomy (GTDB): domain Bacteria; phylum Pseudomonadota; class Alphaproteobacteria; order Rhizobiales; family Rhizobiaceae; genus CAWFKS01. The sequence goes on along the minus strand of CAWFKS010000011.1, from coordinate 96,401 downwards.
CGAAGAACAGGCCGAGAAGCAGCGACACCACGGTGACGAGCCTGTCCAGCCCCGTCAGTTCGCCGAGCGCGCCGAGCAGAAGCACTGCCGCCAGCACCAGCGCGGCCTCGATCCACATGCGGAACCACAGCAGCCAGAAGAACGGCACGAGGAACGCCAGGAATCGGAAGCCGTCGCGCACGACGAGAAAGCGCTCGCCGCGCGCCTCCGTCCGGGGCGGTTCGAGGATGACATAGCTCGCCATGCCTAGCCCGCCAGCGTGCCCTTGGTCGAGGGGACCGCGCCTGCCTGGCGCGGATCCGGCTCGACCGCCTGGCGCAGGGCGCGCGCCACCGCCTTGAAGCAGGTCTCGGCGACGTGGTGGTTGTTGGCGCCGTAGTGGTTGGCGACGTGCAGCGTCACGCGCGCGTTCTGGGCGAAGGCCTGGAAGAACTCGCGCACCAGTTCGGTGTCGAACGTGCCGATCTTCGGTGCCGAGAAATCCACGTGCCAGACGAGGAACGGCCGGCCGGAGACGTCGATCGCGGCACGCGTCAGCGTCTCGTCCATGGCGAGATCGATCGAGCCGTAGCGGCCGATGCCGCGCCGCTCGCCGAGCGCGGCCGCGACCGCCTGGCCGAGGGCGATGCCGGTGTCCTCGACCGTGTGGTGGTCGTCGATGTGCAGGTCGCCCTTTGCCTCGACCGTCATGTCGATCAGGGAATGGCGGGCCAGCTGCTCCAGCATGTGGTCGAAGAAGCCGATGCCGGTCGAAATCTCGGCCGCGCCGGTGCCGTCGAGATCGACGGCGGCGCGGATCGCGGTTTCCTTCGTCTCACGACGCGTCTCGGCGCGCCGCGCATCTTTCTCGGAGGCCATGGCTCGTCCTTGCTGCCCAACTGGCTGAAAGCGTTGCCTCATAACAGCCCGGCGCCGCGAAAGCCAGTCGACCCACGGCGCGGAGGACCGGCCCGGACGCGCGATCCGCCGCGGTTTGCAATCGCAGCATCAACGCATACATAAACCCGCGAACAATCACATCTGCGGCACGGCCGTTCCGGCCCGATCGCCGCGACCGGAGTTTCCCGAATGAGTGAACCCCAATCCATGCACGCAACGACCATCGTCACCGTCCGCAAGGGCGGCAAGGTGGTGATCGCCGGCGACGGCCAGGTCAGCATGGGCCAGACGATCATGAAGGGCAACGCGCGCAAGGTGCGCCGCATCGGCAAGGGCGGCAAGGTGATCACCGGCTTCGCCGGCGCCACCGCCGATGCCTTCACGCTGCTGGAGCGGCTGGAAGCCAAGCTCGAGCAGTATCCCGACCAGCTCATGCGCGCCAGCGTGGAACTGGCCAAGGACTGGCGCACCGACCGCTATCTGAGGCGGCTCGAAGCGATGATGCTGGTCGCCGACAAGGACGTGACGCTGGCGCTCACCGGCACCGGCGACGTGCTGGAGCCCGAGCACGGCGTGATGGCGATCGGTTCGGGCGGCAACTATGCGCTGGCCGCCGCGCGCGCGCTGCTCGACACCGACATCGACGCCGAGGAGATCGCCCGGCGGGCCATGCAGATCGCCGCGGACATCTGCGTCTACACCAACCAGAACGTCGTGGTGGAGACGCTTTCACAGGATTGACCGGCCGCAGCACAGGCCGGCGACCCGCATATTCTTGAACGGTTCCGCGTTCCGGTGCCTACGGGGCCACGGCGGAGCAGGTTGACGAGGACTTCATGACCACATTTTCCCCCCGCGAGATCGTTTCGGAACTCGACCGCTACATCATCGGCCAGAACGACGCCAAGCGCGCCGTCGCCATCGCCTTGCGCAACCGCTGGCGCCGCCAGCAGCTCGAAGGCCACATGCGCGAAGAGGTGATGCCGAAGAACATCCTGATGATCGGCCCGACCGGCGTCGGCAAGACCGAGATCTCGCGGCGCCTGGCGCGGCTGGCGGGTGCGCCCTTCATCAAGGTCGAGGCGACGAAGTTCACCGAGGTCGGCTATGTCGGCCGCGACGTGGAGCAGATCATCCGCGATCTCGTCGAGGTGGCGATCGGCCTGGTGCGCGAGAAGATGCGCGAGAACGTCAAGGCGCGCGCCCACCTCAACGCCGAGGAGCGCGTTCTGGAGGCACTGGTCGGCAAGAACGCCAGCCCGGCCACCCGCGACAGCTTCCGCAAGAAGCTGCGGGACGGCGATCTCGACGACAAGGAGATCGAGCTCGAGGTCACCGACAGTTCCGGCGGCATGCCCGGCTTCGAGATTCCCGGCATGCCCGGCGCCAATATCGGCGTGCTCAACATCAACGACATGCTGTCGAAGGCGATGGGCGGCCAGAAGACCAAGACCATCCGCACCACGGTCAAGAACTCCTACGCGCAGCTCATCAACGACGAGTCGGACAAGCTGCTCGACGAGGACGAGGTGATCCAGAAGGCGCTGTCGTCGACGGCGAACGACGGCATCGTGTTCCTCGACGAGATCGACAAGATCGCGACGCGCGAGGGCGGCCTGGGCGCCGGCGTGTCGCGCGAGGGCGTGCAGCGCGACCTGCTGCCGCTGGTCGAGGGCACCACGGTTGCGACCAAATACGGACCGGTGAAGACCGATCACATATTGTTCATCGCGTCTGGCGCCTTCCACGTGTCCAAGCCGTCGGACCTGCTGCCCGAGCTGCAGGGCCGCCTGCCGATCCGCGTCGAGCTGCGGGCGCTGGAGAAGGACGATTTCCGCCGCATCCTCACCGAGACCGAGGCGAGCCTGATCAAGCAGTACGTGGCGCTGATGCAGACCGAGGGCGTGACGCTCGACTTCACCGACGATGCCATCGACACGCTGGCGGGCATCGCCGTCGACCTCAACGCCTCGGTCGAGAACATCGGCGCGCGGCGGCTGCAGACGGTGATGGAGCGCGTGCTCGACGACATCTCGTTCAACGCGCCCGACAAGTCGGGCGCGGAGGTGACGATCGACGCCGAATACGTGAACAGGAACGTCGGCGACCTCGCCAAGGACACCGACCTGTCCCGCTTCATTCTCTAGACACCCCATCCACCGCGACATTTCGTCGGGGCGTGGCATGATTGCCGCGCCCCGGTCACATTCGCGCGCCAGAGCGCTTTGCGTCTCGACAGCGACGGGCGGGCTGCCTATCGTCCGCCATCCACCCCACAAAGAGGCCGACAGCGCATGATGCAGCGCGCCGCTTTTCTGGTTCTTCTGGCAGCGCTCGCCTTCGGCGCACCGGCCCGCGCGGCGTCCGTGACCATGGATCCGCCCGGCAACCGCAACGCCGAGCAGCCGCCGATTCCCGGTGGGTCTGCCAGCCGCACGCGCGCAATGAAGACCACGTACGACGCGAAATACGAGCGCGTCTACCAGCTTCTGAAGACGGACGACGGGCTGCGCCGGAAGATCCGCGCGGCGGCGGCGCGCTACCAGATCGACCCCATGCACATCGTCGGCGCGCTCGTCGGCGAGCACACCTACAACGTCGATGTCTACGACCGGCTGCAGACCTACTACGTCAAGGCGATCTCCTACCTGAAATCGGCGCTGTCGTTCGACTATCACGGCGAGTCGCTCGGATCACCTGATCTCGCGCGCCCGAGTTCAGCGACTGCGAGAGCTCTCCGACAGCTACGATCTCTGGGCCTGCCGCGAGCGCGTCTGGAACGACACGTTCCGCGGCAAGGTCGTGGACGGGCGCGCCTATCCGAACGACAGGTTCGGCGCCACGTTCTTCCAGCCCTTCTACGCCGGCCAGACCTTCGGGATCGGCCAGCTCAACCCGCTGACGGCGCTGCAGATGAGCGATCTGGTGCACCGGGTGTCCGGCCTGCCGCGGCTCGACTACAACGATCCGCAGCAGGTCTACCGCACGATCATGGATCCCGACCTGACGCTGGAATATGTCGCGGCGACGCTGCGCAAGGCGATCGACGCCTATCGCGACATCGCCGGCTTCGACATTTCCGACAATCCGGGCATCACCGCGACGCTCTACAATGTCGGCAGACCCGGAGGCGCGGGCCGAGAAGCTGCGGGCCGAAAACGAGAAAGCGCCGCGCCCAGGGGCTCAAGCCGAAGCTGCCGGAAGAAAACTACTACGGCTGGCTGGTCAACGAGAAGCTGCCCGAACTCCAGCAGCTGTTCCGCTAGGCTCGGACTCCTCCGCCGTCCCGCGCTCACGCGCCGTCGGCCTCGTCCAGAATCGCCAGCATGCGCGCCAGGTCGTCCTCGGACAGGCTGCCGATCTGTTGCGCCAGGCGATTGGCGAGTTCGGTTGCGCGCGGGCGACAGGCCTCCGGTGTCGACCACCACCCGCGGCTGCGAGCCGAGCGCCAGCTTCTGCAGTTCCTCGGCATCGTCCCAGATCACGTTGAAGTAGCCGATGATCTTCTGGACCATCGCCCAGTTCGGCGCGGCGCGCCGGCCGTGTTCCAGCGCCGAAAGATAGGCGGGGCTGACGCCAAGCTCGGCCGCCATCTCCTTCTGGGTTGCGCCCTTCTGCGCCCGCAGCTCGCGGATGCGTTGGCCGAACGGTGTCATGATCTCTGGCGCCGCAGCCGGATGTAGAGTGCGCCGCCTCCCCCGTGGTGGCGGGCGGCGGCGCCGTGGCCGCTGACCAGCGGTCGGAAGGGAGCGGTCGCCAGCCATTCGGGCACGGCCCGCCGCAGCACGCCTTCGCTGCCGGGCGAGCCGCCCTTGCCGGTGATGACGAGCACGTGGCGCAGGCCGCGTGCATGAGCCCGGCCGAGGAAACTGAGCAGCAGTCCGTGGGCCTGGCTCTGCGTCATGCCGTGGAGGTCGACCGACGCGTCGATCGACAGGCGCTGGCGCGCCAGCTTGGTGCGCGTCGGCTGATCGAGCTCGCGCGGTGTGGCGGGACCGGCGACCACTGGCTTCGGTTTCGGCGGAGGCGGCGCGGGCAGCTTGCGGCCCGGCTCCGGCGAAGGTTGGGCAGTGCCCTCGGCCTCGAAGGGCGGCGCCGCCTTCACCGGCGAGCTTCGGCCCTTCAGCGGCTTCGTGGTCACCGCGACACGGTTCCACAGGATGCGGTCTTCCTCGCTCAGCTCGCGCGCCGGCCGCCGCGTCATCGTCGGCTCTCCCCGACCAGTTGACGCGGCACCAGCGCGTAGAAGTCGGCCCTGTTGTTGACGACTCCGGCAATCTCGCCTGCCGCCTCGCCAGATCCGGCGAACAAATCTCCGCGGGCCGCGCCGACGATTGCGGTTCCGGTGTCCTGCGCGATCATCAGCCGGCGGAACGGCTTGCCCTCGAACGCCGTGAGTGCCGGCGCGTCGACGAAGAACGGCGTCGCAAAGGTATGAAGCAGCCTGTCGACGGCCATGGAGCGGCCGGGCGTCAGCTGCACCTTGGCGGCGGCGATCGGTCCGAGCTCCGGATCTTCCACCGGCGCTTCCTTGAAGAAGATGAAGGAGCGGTTGCGCCAGAGTATGTCGTTCACGCGGTCGGGATGGGCGGCCAGCCAGGCGCGGATCGTCTGCATCGTCACCTTGTCGCGCGGCAGCTCGCCGAGGCCGACCAGCACGCCTCCGATGCCGGTGAAAGGATGGCCGGACTTCGCGGCATAGGTGATGCGCATGATTTGGCCGTCGCGCATTCTCAGCCGTGCCGCGCCCTGCACATGGATGAAGAACAGGTCGACCGGATCGGCGAGCCAGGCGATTTCCAGACCACGTCCGGCAAGCGCCCCCTGCTCGATTGAGGGGCGGTCGAAATATTCGGTCACACCGTCTGCGGTCTTCCTGCCGAACCGGAAGCCGGCTTCGAGACCCTGCGGAGGATCGACCTCGTCGACCTCCACGAGATCGTGCGGCCGCGCATAGACGGGATGGCGGAAGCGCTCGTCCGGTCTATCCGAAGCGTCCGCTTCCGGCTCGTAGAACCCGGTCACGAGCCCCGCTTGCGCGGGCGAGGGATCGACCAGGCAGGGAACGAAGAACCGCTCGAAGAAGGCCCGGGCGGCTGCGGTGTCGGCAATCTCCGCCTCGAGCGAGGCCGAGAATGCCTGTCGGAAGCTGTCGGCAGACACGCCGAGCCCACCGCTCCGGTAGGGCTTGTGTTTCACGTGAATCGCTGAGCGGCGGAACGCCTGCCAGGCCGGCAGCTGGTCGTCATCGTTCCAGCCGGGGAGTTCCGCGAACTGCAGCGGGCGGAAGGCGGGGGACAGATCGCCGGATCGAAGGACCTCGTCCACGGCTCGCCTCCGACCCTGCTGGTCAGTCTTCGGCTTCGGTGGCGACCAGCTTCCAGTTCGGATCCTTGGAACGCGTGTCGCGCGCGAAGGTCCAGACGTCCTTGACCTCGGCGACCGTCTCGGGATCGCCGTCGATCACCGCGCCGGAGCCGTCGAGGGTGGCCGAGATGAGCTCGCTCACCACGCGCAGGGTGACGTGGGCATCGCCGCCCTTCATCTCCGCGCCGACGATCTCGGCCTTGTCGATGCCGACGAAGGAGGACTGGATCTTCTCGTTGCGCTGCTCGCGCTCGGAAATCGCCGAGACGAAGCCCTCGTAAACTTCCCGCGACAGCAGGTTCTTGAGCGTGCGGCGGTCACCGTCGGCATAGGCCATCACGATCATCTCGTAGGCCATCTTGGCGCCGTCGACGAAGGTTTTCGGATCGAAGGACGGATCGACGTCGCGGATCGCACGCAGGCCTCGGTTCAGATCCGTGCCGGGAGCTGCCGCCTTGTCGATGAGGGCGTATTTGGACTCGCCTTCGGGCTGCTTGCGACGCGGCAAGGCCACCACGTTCTCCGGCGCCTTGGCGTCGGCCTCGGGCTTGTCCTTGTCCTGCGCGTCGCGGTTGCGCTGCCGGCCGGCGGTGTATGGATCAAACGGCTGGCGCTCGTTGCCGGTGCGACGGCCGAGCACGTTGCGCAGCTGAAAGAAAATCACCACGGCCGCGACGAGAAAGAAGATGGTGCCGAAGTCGAAGAATCCCATGTGGTCCGCCAGTAGGCTCTTTCCGCCGGTTTCGGTGCGCTCGCTGCAACCGGCATATCGCCGCCGGCCAACCCCCCGCATATAGAATGCCCGGGGGAATCATTCAAATCAAAGCCCAGCATCACTATGTGAAGGTCAGAGCGCCACCCTCCTTTTGACCAACAGGCGACCAACACGTGCGATTTTCCCTGGTTCCGTTCCTCCTTCTCGGCATCCCGCTGATGGAAATCGCGGCATTCGTCGCCATCGGCAGCCAGATCGGCGTCTTTCCGACGCTGGCGATGGTGGTGGTGACGGCGGTCGCCGGCTCGATCCTTCTGCGCATACAGGGATTCGGCCTGGTCAATCGCATGCGCCAGGTGATGGAAGAAGGTCGGCTGCCGGACCGCGAGCTGGTGCACGGAGTGATGATCCTTCTCGCCGGCGTCCTCCTGCTCACGCCCGGTTTCGTGACCGACACGCTTGGTTTCCTGCTGTTCATCCCGCCGGTCAGGGATGCCGCCTGGCGCTTCCTGCGCAAGCGCATCGTGGTCGTCTCGGGTTTCGGGCCGCGCCCGGCCGGACCGCGCGGCGGCGGTTGGGACGGAGACGGGCAGACGATCGACCTCGACGCCGAGGAATACGGCCGGAACGAGCGCGAGACCGACCGCGAGAGGCTGCGCGGTCGCTCCTGACCCTCTGGCTCGCCGCGCTTGTCATCCCCCCTCGCCCATGATAGCGAACCGGCGCGTTTGGGCCGCTCGGCGGCCATGAGCAAGGGGATTCCAGCCAGATGGCCGACGAGACGAAACAGAACCAGTCAGGCGATGCGCCGAACGGAGGCGAAGCCGCCAAGACCGGCAACGGAGCGCAGCCGACGCTGCAGATCCTCGCCCAGTACGTGAAGGATCTTTCCTTCGAGAACCCGGGCGCGCCGGCGAGCCTTCGCAACCAGAAGCAGGCGCCGGGCATCAACATCAACGTGAACGTCAACGCCAACGCGGTGGCCGACAAGGAATACGATGTCCACCTGACGCTGAACGCGCGGGCGGGAAGCGAACAGGATGTCGTGTTCAACGTGGAACTCGTCTATGGCGGCGTCTTCCGCGTCGACGGGTTCCCGCAGGAACACCTCCTGCCGCTGCTCTTCATCGAGTGCCCGCGTCTGCTGTTCCCGTTCGCCCGCCACATCATCGCGGACGCCACCCGCAACGGCGGTTTCCCGCCGCTGATGCTGGATCCGATCGATTTCGCGCAGATGTTCCAGCAGAAGCTCGCGCAGGAACAGGCCAAGGCGCAGACCCAGGCAAGCTGAGGCCGGGCGCAAGCCTGAATCACTTTCGATATCAGAGATCGGGCGCCGCCACGGCGCCCGTTTGCTCTTTTAGGTCAGGCCGCCGCGCCGGTTTCGCCGCCCGCGGCGAACCCCATCTTCGCCCAGATCGATTCACCGCCGAGTTCCGCGACCAGCTTGCGGTGGGCCTCGCGCTCCGCATCGCAGAGGCGCGCCGGCAGGGGCGCCGGCCGCAAGGCCACCGTGACTTCCACCGTGGTCTCGACCGACATGCCCATGCCGATCTGCTCCGATACCTCGAGGCCAAGCGCTGCCTGCTTGCCGCCGATCAGCTCGATATAGACTTCCGCCAGCAGCTCGGAATCGAGCAGTGCGCCGTGCTTGGTGCGGCGGCTGTTGTCGACGGCGTAGCGCCGGCACAGCGCGTCGAGCGAATTCGGACCCATCGGATGCTTGCGCTTGGCGATCGCCAGCGTGTCGACGATGCGCTCGACGGCGACGAGTTCGATGCCCAGACGCTCGAATTCGGCATTGACGAAGCCAAGGTCGAACATGGCGTTGTGGGCGACCAGATGGGCGCCTTCGAAAAACGCCAGCAGATCCGGTGCGATCTGGGCGAAGGTCGGCTTGTCGGCAAGATCGGCATCGCTGATGCCGTGGACGGCCTGCGCCTCCGGATGAACCGAGCGGCCCTGCGGATTGACGTAGGCGTGGAAGCTTCGGCCGGTCGGGAACCGGTTCACCAGCTCGATCCCGCCGATCTCGATGATGCGGTCGACCTTGCAGTCCAGCCCCGTGGTTTCCGTATCGAAGACGATCTCGCGCACCGAATCACCCCTTTGTCGCGGCCGCACTGTGAAGCTGCGCGAAAGCCGCTTCAACCCCCGGCCGCGACGCCATCCCCCGTCAGTTCCGCGACGAGCGCGCGCACCTGGCGGCGCGCCTCCTCCATTCCGCTGCCTGTGTCTATAACGTAGTCGGCCCGTTCGCGCTTTTCGGCATCCGGCATCTGGCTTGCCAGGATTTTCTCGAACTTCGCTTCGCTCATTCCCGGCCGCGCCATTACCCGGGCGCGCTGAACGTCGGCGGGCGCGCTGACGACCGCGATCCTGTCTACGCGGCTTTCACCGCCGGTCTCGAACAGAAGCGGGATGTCGAGAACCGCCAGCGGCGCACCGCGGTTGCGGTTTTCCTCGAGGAAGCGGTCGGCTTCGGCACGGACGAGCGGATGGACGATCGCCTCGAGGCGCTTCAGCTTGGCCGGATCGCCCAGAACGGCCGCTGCGAGCAGCTGCCGGTCCACCACGCCGTCGACCACCGTGCCCGGAAAAGCCTGTTCGATCAGCGGCGCGGCCTCGCCGGCGTAGAGCCGGTGCACCGCGCCGTCGGAATCGTGGACCGGCACTCCCTCTTCGGCGAACATCGCCGCCGTCGTCGACTTGCCCATGCCGATGGAGCCGGTCAGTCCCAGAACGATCAATGTCCCGCCTCCAGATCGGCCACGACCAGCGACCGCAGTTCGTCCGTCACCTCAGGCGTGACGCCGAACCATTTCGCGAACCCCGGCACGGCCTGGTGCAGGAGCATGCCAAGCCCGTCCACGGTCGTCAGTCCACGCCCGCGCGCGGCGGCGAGCAGTTCCGTCTCGAGCGGAACGTATACGATGTCGGTGACGATCGCGTGCGATGGCAGCGGGTCGAGGTCGATGGCGAGCGGCGAGGCCCCCGCCATGCCGAGCGTCGTCGTGTTGACCAGCAAGCCGCAGTCGCCGAGCAGTTCGGAAAGCTCCGGCCATTCATGCGCCGAGGCCGGGCCGCCGAACCGGTCGCGCAGCGCTACCGCCCGACTCCCGGGTGCGGTTGACGATGCGGATGTCGGAAAGGCCCTCCTGCTGCAGCGCAAAGACGACGGCGCGCGCCGCGCCCCCCGCCCCCAGTACCACGGCACTGCCGGCGTTGCGCCACGCAGGCGCCGCGGCATCGAGATTGGCAGCGAAACCGTGCGCGTCGGTGTTCGACCCGGCGAGCTGATCATCCTCCAGCCAGACCGTGTTCACGGCGCCGATCAGTTCGGCCGCCGGGTCGCGGTTCCGGACGAGATGGCAGGCGGCCTCCTTGTGCGGCACGGTGACATTGCCGCCGACAAAGCCGCTCTCCTGCAAGCCGAGCAGAAAGTTTTCGAGTTCATCAGGAGAGACATCGACGCGCTCGTAGCTGCCGGCGATGCCATGGTGGCGCAACCAGTAGCCGTGGATGAGCGGCGAACGGGAATGCGCCACCGGATGGCCACAGACGAAGGCGCGTCGCATCGGGTCGTCAGCCGTCGATCGCGCCGAGACGACGCAGCTCGGCCAGAAGCGGCAGCAGCGGCAAGCCGACGATGGCGAAATAGTCGCCTTCGATCCTGTCGAACAGCCTGATACCGGGCCCCTCGACCTGGTAGGCGCCGACGCTCGACAGCGCCGCATCGCCGACTTCGGCCAGGTAGCGGCCGATTTCCGCCGGCTCCAGGCGCCGCATCGTCATGTTCGCCGTCTCGACGTAGCGCCAGAGCGTCTCGCCGTTCGAGACGACGGCGACGGCGGTATGCAGCTGATGCGTCTTGCCGGAAAGCGCCAGAAGATGACGGCGCGCGGCTTCCATGTCGGCCGGCTTGTGGAAGAGCTCGTCGCCGAGCGACATGGTCTGGTCGGAGCCGATCACGAGAGAGGCCGCGTTCTTCTCGCCGACGTCGCCGGCTTTCGCCTCGGCCAGGATCTGCGCCAGATCGGCCGGCGTCAGGCCGCCACCGGCAACCGACTGCTCCACGGCCCTTTCGTCAATGTCTGGACGTTCGGATCGGAATCGGAGGCCGGCATTCTCCAGGAGCTTGCGGCGGAACGGACTGCCGGAGGCGAGAACCAGCTCTATGCTCATGGCTTGTCTCCTTTGTCGCTGCAGCTAGCGCGAGCGGCCGCGCAGCGCAACTATGGCCGCCGCCGTTTCCTCGATCGAGCGCCGGGTGACGTCGATCACCGGCCAGCCATGGCGGTCGCAGATCTTCCGGGCATAGGCCAGTTCCTCCGCGATGGTGGTTCGATCCGTGTAGGTCTCGGCGTCGAAATCGGCCGTGGTCCCGAGCAGCCTGTTCCGGCGAACCTGCGAGATGCGTTCGGCCGAGGCGATCAGCCCTACGACCAGCGGTCGGCGTGCGTTTATGATGGAATCGGGGATCGGCATGCCCGGAACGATCGGCATGTTGGCGGTCTTGATGCCGCGATTGGCGAGATAGATGCTGGTCGGCGTCTTCGACGTGCGTGAAATGCCGACCAGGATGATGTCGGCCTCGTCGGCATCCTGCGCGAGCTGCCCGTCATCGTGCTCCATGGTGAAATTGAGCGCGTCGATGCGCCGGAAATAGTCGGCGTCGAGCACGTGCTGCGCGCCGACCCGCCGGCCCGCGGGCGTACCCAGATAGGACTGGAAGACGGCAAGCACGGGCTCCAGCACCGAAACGCAGGGCAGGCCCATGGCCGCGCAGCGCTCGCCGATCGTCGTCGCCAATGCCTCGTCGACGACCGTATAGAGCACGATGCCCGGCTCGGCGTCGATTTCGTCGAGGACGCGGGTGAGCTGCTGCTCGGTCCGGATCAGCGGATAGATGTGCTCGATGGCGCGCGCGTCGGTATATTGCGCGGCTGCCGCGCGGCCTGCTGCCAGCAGCGTCTCGCCGGTGGCGTCCGAGATCAGGTGGAGATGGAAGAAGCTCTGCGGTTTGTTCACACGATCCCCAGGCGTCTGTGGGTTGTTGTGCAGAACCGCCGGCGGTCGACGACGCCGGCGGCGGGCCAGTCTAACAGAGGGCGAGATGTCCACAATTCGCCGGTCTGTGCAATGCGCATCTCGCCTGTGCGGAATCCTCCGAGGCTGTTTGCGCCAATTCCACCAGGGGTGGGTCAATTCCGATGCGATCGGTCGGGCCTGGCAAGGGCTTGCAATGACGCGGGTTTCAGGCGTAGTCCCCGCTATCAACATGTGCCTGCGCACAGCCGCCCTTGCTGTCACTGGACAGGGCCGGTACCGGCGGCGCGGCATGTGGGAAACCCGGAATTCCCGGTACAAACCGAGTCATAGAATCAGAAGATTCCTTAATAAGAGATTCTTTGATTTGGACTCTCCTGTGAGGAGCGGCGCATGGCCGAGACGCGGCCGGTTCTGAAGGTTCTGAACGGCGAGACGGTGTTTCCCCCTCCGATCTGGATGATGCGCCAGGCGGGCCGCTACCTGCCGGAGTATCGGGAAACGCGGAAGAAGGCCGGGAGTTTCCTCGACCTGTGCTACACGCCTGACCTGGCGGTCGAGGTGACGCTGCAGCCGATCCGTCGCTTCGGGTTCGACGCCTCGATCCTGTTCTCCGATATCCTGGTGGTGCCGCATGCGCTCGGCCGCGACCTGCGCTTCGAGGAAGGCAGGGGTCCGGTGATGACACCGATTCAGGCGGACGAAATCCCTGCGCTGCGTGGCGATGGCGTCCACGACCACCTTTCGCCGGTCTACGAGACCGTGCGACGGCTGCGGGCGGAGCTACCCGTCAATACCACGCTGCTGGGTTTCTGCGGTGCCCCCTGGACGGTGGCAACCTACATGATCGCCGGGCACGGTACGCCCGATCAGGCGCCGGCGAGGCTGCTCGGCCAGCGCGAACCGGAAGCCATGACGGCGTTGCTCGAGCTGCTGGCGGATGTTTCGGCGGACTATCTGGCGCGGCAGGTCGAAGCGGGCGCCGATGCCGTTCAGATATTCGATTCCTGGGCAGGCGTGCTCGATGAGGAGGATTTCGCCCGTTGGGCGGTTGCACCGGTGGCGCGGATGGTCGCGCGCTTGCGCGAGCGGCATCCCGACGTGCCGGTCATAGGCTTTCCCAAGGGCGCGGGCAGCCGCTACCGCGACTATCGCCAACAGACCGGCGTTACCGCGCTGGCGCTCGACTGGACGGTGCCGCTGCGCGATGCGCGTGAGTTGCAGGCGCAAGGCGCGGTGCAGGGCAATCTTGACCCGCTACGGCTGGTGACGGGCGGGAAGGCGCTGGAGGACGGGGTCTCTGCCGTTCTGCGCGAGCTGGGAGACGGGCCGCTGATCTTCAATCTCGGGCATGGCGTGACACCTGCGACACCCGTGGAGCACGTGCAGCACATGGTCGACCTGGTGAGGAAGGCGGTGCGGCGATGAGCGACGGGAACTCACCCGGAGCGCCAGGCGGGGCCCGGCATGCGGGCGGTGGTCGCGCTGGTCGTCACCGCCGTTCTGGTGGTGCTTCTGTTCGCTGTCGTCCCGGACAGCTACTACCAATGGGTCAAGGCCGGTCACATCATCTCGGTGATCGCATGGATGGCCGGAATGCTCTATCTGCCGCGTCTGTTCGTCTATCACGCGCAGTCGGAGATCGGGTCTGCGCAATCCGAGACGTTCAAGGTGATGGAGCGACGCCTTCTTCGCGCAATCATCAATCCGGCGATGATTGCCACGTGGGTGTTCGGGCTGTGGCTCGCATGGCGCGGTTTCGGCTTCATGGCGGGATGGCTGCACGCCAAGATCGCCCTGGTGCTCGTGTTGTCGGGTGTGCATGGCTATTTCTCGGTCGCGGTGAGGAAATTCGCGGAGGATCGCAACGATAGATCGGTGCGTCACTGGCGAATCCTCAACGAGGTCCCTACATTGCTGATGATCGCGATCGTCGTTCTGGTGGTCGTCAAGCCGTTCTAGGATTTTCCCGTCAGGCCGGGCGACAGAGACGGGCATGAAATGCTCGCTTGCTCTTTGGCCGATGCGACGATAAGAGTCGGCCTCCCTCCCCGTCAGGCGTCGCAGCAGTCTCGGCTAGCGTGCCGGCGTCTTGACGCAGATCGCGTTCCCCCCAGTCTTTCCAATCTCTCGTTCAGGCAAGAGCCGCCCAAAATGCAGGAAATGAAACTCCAGGAGCTCAAGAGCAAGAGCCCCACCGACCTGATCGCCTTTGCCGAGTCGCTCGAGGTCGAGAACGCCAGCGTCATGCGCAAGCAGGAGCTGATGTTCGCGATTCTCAAGAAGCTCGCGATGCAGGACGTCGAGATCATCGGCGAGGGCGTGGTGGAGGTGCTGCAGGACGGCTTCGGCTTCCTGCGCTCGGCCAACGCCAACTACCTGCCGGGGCCGGACGACATCTACATCTCGCCGTCGCAGATCAGGCGTTTCTCGCTGAAGACCGGCGACACGGTCGAGGGCCCGATCCGCAGCCCGAAGGAAGGCGAGCGCTACTTTCGCGCTGCTCAAGGTCAATACGATCAATTTCGAGGATCCGGAGAAGATCCGGCACAAGATCCACTTCGACAATCTGACGCCGCTCTATCCGGATTCGCGGCTGAAGATGGAGACGGAGGTTCCGACCGGGAAGGATCTGTCTGCCCGCGTCATCGACCTCGTGGCACCGCTCGGCAAGGGCCAGCGCGGCCTCATCGTGGCGCCGCCGCGCACCGGCAAGACCGTGCTGCTGCAGAACATCGCGCACTCGATCACCTCGAATCACCCCGAGTGCTATCTGATCGTTCTTCTGATCGACGAGCGACCGGAAGAGGTGACGGACATGCAGCGCTCTGTGAAGGGCGAGGTGGTGTCGTCGACCTTCGACGAGCCGGCGAGCCGGCACGTTCAGGTCGCCGAGATGGTGATCGAGAAGGCGAAGCGTCTGGTCGAGCACGGCCGCGACGTCGTCATTCTCCTGGATTCGATCACCAGGCTTGGCCGCGCCTACAACACGGTCGTCCCCTCCTCCGGCAAGGTGCTGACGGGCGGTGTCGACGCCAATGCCCTGCAGCGGCCGAAGCGCTTCTTCGGTGCGGCGCGCAACATCGAGGAAGGCGGATCGCTGACGATCATCGCGACGGCGCTCATCGATACCGGCAGCCGCATGGACGAGGTGATCTTCGAAGAGTTCAAGGGCACCGGCAATTCGGAAATCGTGCTCGACCGCAAGGTGGCCGACAAGCGCATCTTCCCGTCGATGGACATTCTGAAGTCCGGCACGCGCAAGGAAGACCTGCTTGTCGCGCGTGCCGACCTGCAGAAGATCTTCGTGCTGCGGCGCATCCTCGCTCCGATGGGCACCACCGATGCAATCGAGTTCCTGATCGACAAGTTGAAGCAGACAAAGACGAACGCCGATTTCTTCGATTCGATGAACACCTGATTCGGGCCTGGACTCGATTCGGAACCGGTACGATTGCGGACTGGCCTTTCCGATTCGTCGTCCGTAACAATTTGCTTCGTGCGGCAGGCGCGGCTTATAGTTAACGAACAGTAACCGGGCCTTCGTCCGGCGCGGCGCGGCGATGGCTTCACACGACACGATCTTTGCCCTTTCTTCCGGGGCCCTGCCGAGCGGAGTGGCCGTTGTCAGGATGTCGGGGCCGGGCGTTGCGGACGCACTGGCGGGCCTGGGGATCACTGGTGCACCCGACCGCAAAGCGCGTCTGGTGAAGGTGTACAGCCGAAACCGCGAGGAACTCGACAGCGCTCTCTGCCTGCTTTTCGAAGGACCTAACAGCTTCACCGGCGAGGATGTTGGAGAGTTGCACCTCCATGGGGGGCGCGCCGTAGTCGATGCAGTTCTTCGGGAACTGGGCAGCATCGATGGCCTGCGCTCTGCGGAGGCCGGTGAATTCACGCGCCGCGCATTCGTCAACGGCAAGTTCGATCTGGCGAGCGCGGAAGCACTTTCCGACCTGATTGCATCGGAGACGGAGGCGCAACGGCGCTTCGCGATACTCAATGCCAAGCGGCCGGCAGGCGGAGCTTTACGACGGCTTGGCGCCAGCGTCTGCTGCATGCGCGGGCGATGATCGAGGCCGAACTGGACTTTTCAGACCAGCCGGACGTGCCTGGCTCGGTGGCGGACACGATCTGGCGGGAGGTCGAAGCGGCTCGACGCTGAAATCCGATCGCATATGGCCAGGTTTTGCCGCCGCCGAAATTGTCCGCGACGGTTTCAGGGTTGTCATCCTCGGGGCGCCGAACGTCGGAAAGTCGAGCCTTTTGAACGCGCTGGCGCGCCGGGATGTGGCGATCGTCTCGGACGAGGCTGGCACGACACGCGATTTGGTGGAGGTCAGTTTGGACCTCGGCGGCTACAAGGTGATCGTTACGGACACGGCTGGTCTGCGGGAGGATGCTGGAAAGATCGAACAGATGGGCATCGAGCGGGCCCGCCGGGCCGCGGAGGTCGCCGACCTGGTGGTCTGGCTTGTCTCTCCTGAAGCTGAAGCGCCAGGCGTACCCGCGTTGGGAACAGTATCGGTTCTCCGAGTAGGCACCAAGGCTGATCTGGGCGGCGAATACCCTGCGCCCGCTCCGCGTATCACCGTGTCGTCGGTCACCGGAGCGGGTGTTGCCGAGGTGCTCGACGCGCTCGAGGCAGCGGCGATGGAACGGGCGTCTGCCGCGTCAAGCGTAGTTCCGTCGCGGCGCCGCCATGTCGAATTGCTCGAACGTGCGGCCGATCATCTGCATGCGGCTGGCGGCGACCTGCTGGGACTGGAACTGCGCGCCGAGGAGTTGCGTCTGGCTGCGGACGCAGATCGGGCGCATTGCCGGGGTTGTTGACGTTGAGGATCTGCTTGGTGCGATCTTCTCGGAGTTTTGCGTCGGCAAATGACTCACGTGAAACATCAGCGGGCAAGTGCCGCCATGATTCACGTGAAACAGCGCCGCCAGCCCATCGCGGTTCGTTTCACGTGAAACAGACTCGTGCGGCCCGGACGGCTTGACTTCGCCGCATCGCTGAACAAGTGTGCCGCTTTGGCAGGAGCCTGAATCGTGAATTGCTCATTCGATGTCGTGGTCATCGGCGGCGGGCACGCCGGGTGTGAGGCCGCATCCGCAGCGGCGCGCTATGGTGCGAACACGGCATTGGTCACTCTTCGTCGGGACACGATCGGGGTGATGTCCTGCAATCCCGCGATCGGCGGGCTTGGTAAGGGCCATCTGGTGCGCGAGATCGACGCATTGGACGGCCTCATGGGCCGGGTTGCGGATAAGGCAGGCATCCAGTTCCGGCTGCTGAACCGCCGCAAGGGCCCGGCCGTTCGCGGTCCGCGCACGCAGGCAGACCGCAAGCTCTACAAGCAGGCGATGCAGGAGGCGATAGCGCGGCAGGAGCGCCTTGGAAGTCGTCGAAGGTGAAGCGTTCGACATCGTTGTGGAAGACGGCCGCGCAGTGGCGGTAGTGCTTGGCGACGGGCGGCGGCTGGATTGCGGTGCGGTGGTGCTTACGACGGGCACGTTCCTGCGCGGCCTTATCCATATTGGCGAGCGCAAGATTGCGGCCGGACGCTGGAACGAGGCCGCGTCCACGGGCCTTTCGGCAACGCTCCAGCGTGCCGGCTTTGCACTGGGCCGCCTGAAGACCGGAACGCCGCCGCGGCTGGATGGTCGCACGATCGACTGGGCCGGTCTTGAGATGCAGGAGGCCGATCCGCGATCCGGTGCCGTTCTCGCTGATGACCGACCGGATCACCCTGCCCCAGATCGCCTGCGGCATCACGACGGACGACGCCGGATGCGCATCGGGTGATCCGCGACAACCTCGAGCGATCGGCGATGTATTCGGGATCTATCGAAGGGCGTCGGCCCGCGCTATTGCCCGTCGATCGAAGACAAGATCGTCAAGTTCGGCGATCGGGACGGGCACCAGATTTTCCTGGAGCCGGAGGGGCTGGATGACGACACCGTCTACCCGAACGGGATTTCGACGTCTCTACCCGAAGACGCGCAGTCGGCTCTTCTGGCGGTAATCCCGGGACTGGAACACGCCAGGATGCTTCAGCCGGGGTATGCGATCGAATACGATCACGTCGATCCGCGGGAACTGGAGACGACGCTGGAAACACGCCGTATCGGGAGATTGTTTCTCGCGGGCCAGATCAACGGCACGACCGGTTACGAAGAAGCGGCGGCGCAGGGGCTTGCTGGCGGGCCTGAACGCGGCTGCCGCAGCCGGTGATGGCGAGCCGGTCCGGCTTGGGCGCGCGGACGCCTATATCGGCGTCATGATTGACGATCTCGTTTCACGGGGCATTACGGAACCGTACCGAATGTTCACCTCGCGCGCGGAATACCGGCTGTCGCTGCGCGCCGACAATGCCGACGCCCGGCTCACGCCGCTCGGTGAAAGGCTCGGAATCGTGTCTGCCGACCGCGTCCAGCGGTTTGCAGAGCGGGAGCGGGCGCTTGACGAAGCGCGCGCCCTGACGAAGTCACTGACGCTGACGCCCAACGAGGCGGCCCGCGCCGGGATTTCGCTGAACCAGGACGGTGTCAGGCGCTCGGCTTACGATCTTCTTGCCTATCCCGAACTCGACATCGCAAGGCTACGCCAGGTCTGGCCGGAACTGGGGTCCGTGTCCGGACCATGCGCGGAGGCGCTGGAGACGGAGGCGCGCTATGCAGTCTATCTCGAGCGCCAGGCGCGGGATGCGGACCAGCTTCGTCGTGAGGAAGAACGCGTAATCCCGGAGAACGCCGACTTTTCCGCCGTTGCAGGACTTTCCAACGAACTCCGCCAGAAGCTGGCGGCGCGCCGGCCGCGCTCGATCGCCGAGGCGCAGCGCGTCGACGGCATGACTCCTGCCGCGCTGGCGCTGGTGATTTCCCACGTGCGCGGCCTGGACAGGCCCGTGCGGAAGGGCGCGGCGTGAGCGAGGCCGACCTTGCCGAGTTGCGGTCCCTGGCTCGCGAGCGCCCGTTTCACGTGAAACATATTCGCGATTGCGCTCCTTCGAGAGCGGATTTCCTGAAATGGTCGAAGGCGATCAATCTTGCGGCACCTTCCACGCTGGGCGATCTCTGGCGACGGCACATCCTCGACAGCGCTCAGCTCGTCGGCCTCGCGCCGGATGCGACGAGTCTGGCTCGATCTCGGCTCCGGCGGCGGCTTCCCGGGGATCGTCATCGCCATCCTCACGGCCGAAAAGCCGCATTCCTTCGTCGACCTGGTGGAGAGCAACGCGAAAAAGGCGGCGTTCCTCTCGAATGTCGTGGGACGGCTCAAGCTGCCGGCAAAGGTCCACCGATGCCGCATCGAGGAGGCTCCCGTCCCGGCGCAACGGCCGGCGAATCGTTACCGCGAGGGCGCTCGCGCCTCTCCCGCGTTTGCTCGACCTCGCGTCGCCATGGCTGGCGGCGGGAGCGACCGGATTGTTCCACAAAGGCCGGGATTACCGGCGCGAGATCGCAGAAAGCCGTAACGCGTGGGCGTTCGATCTGATAGAACATCGAAGCGCGATCGAGCCGGAAAGCGTGATTCTTCAGATCGAGGGGTTGCGCCGGGCTGGCCATGCGGCGGAAGCGGATCGCGCTGATTGACGGGCGTGACGACGAGGATCATGAGCAGGACACCGCGCATCATCACCATCGCCAACCAGAAGGGCGGCGTAGGCAAGACGACGACGGCCATCAACCTGGCAACCGCGCTGGCGGCGATCGGCGAACGCGTCCTGGTGGTCGATCTCGACCCCCAGGGCAACGCCAGCACCGGTCTCGGCATCGATCGGCGCGACCGGCCGCTGTCCTCCTACGACGTGCTGACCGGCGAGGCCTCGGTGCCGGCGGCGCGGATCGAAACCGCGGTCCCCGGGCTGTTCATCGTGCCGTCGACGCTCGATCTGCTTGGCATCGAAATGGAGATCGCCTCGGCGCCCGATCGTGTGATGCGTCTGCGCGATGCGCTGCGAACGCCGGAGGCGCAGGCAGATGGCTTCTCCTACGTGCTGGTCGATTGCCCGCCCTCGTTGAACCTGCTGACGCTCAATGCGATGGCAGCAGCCGATTCCGTCCTGGTGCCGCTGCAGTGCGAGTTCTTCGCGCTGGAGGGCCTCAGCCAGCTTCTGCAGACGGTGGAGCAGGTGAGAAGCTCCATCAATCCGCGCCTGACCATTCAGGGCATCGTGCTGACGATGTACGACGGCCGCAACAATCTCGCCAATCAGGTGGTCGACGATGTGCGCGCGTTCATGGGCGACAAGGTCTACCAGACGATCATACCTCGCAACGTTCGCGTCTCCGAAGCGCCGTCATATGGTAAGCCGGCTATCCTTTACGATCTCAAATGCGCCGGAAGCCAGGCCTATCTTCAGCTGGCCAGCGAAGTGATCCGCCGCGAGCGACGGCTGCAGGCGGCATGACGCTTCGGCAGCGTTGCCAAAGAAAATAACAGAGAACGACATGAGCGAAGACCTTTCGAGAAAGCGGCTGGGGCGCGGGCTTGCCGCACTGATCGGCGAGATGGACAAGCCGGTCGAACAGGAGCAGGCGCCGCTGGCACAGGCCGACCGTCGGGTGCCGATCGAGTTCATCACGCCAAATCCGAGAAATCCCAGGCGCAATTTCGCCGAGGCGGAGCTTGCGGATCTCGCCCAGTCGATCCGAGCGCACGGGCTGGTTCAGCCGGTGATCGTGCGCCAGGTTGCAGGCACCAACCACTTCGAGCTGATTGCCGGCGAGCGGCGCTGGCGGGCCGCGCAGCGGGCGGGCCTGACGGACGTGCCGGTGATCGTGCGCGACGTTGACGACCGGGTGGCGATGGAGCTCGCCATCGTCGAAAACGTGCAGAGAGCGGACCTCAACCCGGTCGAGGAAGCGCAAGGTTATCAACGGCTTATCGACGAACACAAATACACGCAGGCCGATCTCGCCCAGGTTATAGGCAAGAGCCGGAGCCACGTCGCCAACACGCTGCGCCTGCTGAAACTGCCCGATGTTATCCGCGACCTGCTGGTCGACGGTTCGCTGTCGGCGGGCCATGCTCGCACACTGGTCAATGCCGAGGATCCAGCGGGACTGGCGAGGCGCATCGTCGAAGGTGGACTTTCGGTCCGCCAGGCAGAGGCGCTGGCGCAGGAACCGAACGCTCCAACGCCGAAGAAGCAGCGCTACCGCTCCGGCAGAGAAGGATGCCGACACGCTGGCGCTCGAGAAGCTGCTGACCGACGTGACCGGCCTCAACGTGTCGATCACCCATCGGGACAAGGGCGGCGAGATCAGGATTTCCTATCGCTCGCTGGATCAGCTTGACGAGGTCTGCCGACGGCTGCAGGCCTGAGCCGCCAGGCGCCACAAGATTATAGCGCGGCGGCCGGTCGAGCTATTGGTAAGCCGGCTACCGTGTTCTAGGCCCCCCGCGCTGCGCGGGCCGCTTCGACGGCCAGCGCCAGCAGCGCCTGGCGTGCCACTGCGCCACCCAGATCAGGTTCACGGCGGCTTTGCAGAACGGCGCCTTGCACCCTTTCGAGCGCACGTGCGAGTGCCGGCAGGCTCCAGCGCCGCAGGGCGTCCTCCACCAGCTTCTTGCGCGCGAAGAATACCGGGGGCCGTGCCGCGGCGACAGCCGCCGCCGCGTTGCGCCCGGATGAGTCCATGCCATAGCGCATCTGCTGGAGCTGTTGCAGCTGCCGCATGGCAGCCGAAAGCAGCTGCGAGACCTGCCCGCCGGCGTTCGAAAGCCGCGTGAACGCTTCGTCGAAGCGCGCAACGTCGCCGACGAGTGCTGCATCCACCGCGTCGCCGACATTGGTTGCCGATGCGTCGCCGGTCGCAGCGCGTACGTCGTCGAGCTCCACCCGGTCGGCGCCCGAGGCAGTAGAGGGTGAGTTTGGCGAGCTCGGACCGGGTCGCCAGCCGGTCGCCGCCGAGCGTGGACTTCAGCGCCTGTCGGGCCTCGAGACTGATGCCGAGCCCTGCACGGGCGAGCTCATCGTCAATGACGGCGTCAATGCCGCGCGCATCGTCCGAATAGCAGGGAAGAGCCATGCCGGCGGGGCTCGATTCGACCGCGGAACGAATTGGCGCGCCCTTCTTCAGCTCGCCCGCCTCGAGCAGGATAAGTGTCTGGGGCGGCGGCTCGGCCAATAGCTGCTTCACCTCGTCGGCGACGGATTTCTGGGCGCCGACGCCGCTCATCCAGATCAATCGTTCGGAGGCGAACATCGCCACCGTTCCCGCTTCCTCGAGCAGCCTGCCCGCTTGCTGGTCCGACCCGGCGTCGAGCCGCACCACGGTGAAGGGGTCGTCCAGGGCAGAGTCCGGTTGCCACGGCAAAGGCGCGCGCCCGTTCCGAGACCAGGCCGCGGTCGGGGCCGTAGATCAGGACGATTTGCGCGCGCGGGTCCGGCCGCTTCAGCCACGCGTCGACCTCGTGTGCCTTCTTCTGTGCCATGGTCTTGTGAGCTAGCACGGGTTTCGGCCGGATGCATCCGTTGTCTGTGCCAATCGGACGCCGCTGCAGACGCTGGACAGATGAGGGCGCTCGAAGGTAACGCCAAGGCTTCCACATCGCACAGGAACCTCGCAGATGCCCTTCAGCGCCGGCCGCCCCTACCTCGCCATACCCGGGCCCTCGGTCATGCCCGACCGCGTGCTTGCCGCCATGCATCGCCCGTCGCCCAACATCTACGAGGGTGAACTCGTCGACATGGTTCGCGCGCTGATGCCCGACCTCAAGCGCATGGCGCTCTGCTCCGGCCATGTTGCGGTGTACGTGGCCAACGGCCACGGCGCGTGGGAAGCGGCCATTTGCAACATGTTCTCCCGCGGCGACCGGGCGTTGGTCGCCGCCACCGGCCGCTTCGGTCATGGTTGGGCGGATGTCGCGCGCCGCATGGGCGTAGATGTCGAGCTGATCGATTTCGGAAAGCGATCTCCCGGCCGATCCGCAGCGTATCGCCGAGGCACTCGCGGCCGACAGGGACCATGCCATCAAGGCGGTGCTGGTCAGCCATGTCGACACCGCCTCGTCGGTGCGCAACGACCTGGCCGCGATCCGCGCGGCAATCGACGATGCGGGCCACCCGGCCTTGTTCGGCGTGGACGCGATCGCGTCGCTCGGCTGCGACGAGCTGCGCATGGACGCGTGGGGCATCGACGTGCTGGTCGGCGCCAGCCAGAAAGGGCTGATGGTGCCGCCCGGCCTCGGCATATTGTGGTTCTCCGACAAGGCGCTGGAGAAATCGCAGGGTTCCGGGCTGGTCACGCCCTACTGGGACTGGAAGCCGCGCGCCAGGGGCGAGGAGTTCTACCAGTTCTTCGGCGGGACCGCCCCGACGCATCACCTGTTCGGCCTGCGCGAGGCGCTGGACATGATCGCGGAGGAGGGGCTCGAGGCAATCTGGGCCCGGCACGAGACGCTGGCCGGCGCGGTGTGGGCGGCGTTCGAGGCGTGGGGCAGCGAAGGCGGCATCGAACTCAACATCGCCGACAGCTCCGCGCGGGCGCGATCGGTCACTGCCGCGAAGATACCGAACGGCGGTGCGACGCAGCTCAGGCGCTGGCTCGAGGGGGAAGCCGGCGTGACGCTGGGCATCGGGCTCGGAATGGCACTTTCCAGCGAGCCGGCCTATCACGATTTCCTGCGCGTGGCGCATATGGGCCACGTCAACGCCCACATGACGCTCGGCGTGCTGGCCTCGATGGAAGCCGGCATGAAGGCGCTGGGAATTCCTCATGGTTCCGGAGCGCTCGATGCCGCCGCGGCGGTCGTCGCGGCTCGGCCGGCTTCGACGGTCTGAGCCGGGACGCAAGGCGACGGGCTCGACCCTCCATCCTTGCCGGAGACCGAACGGCTTGATCTCGGGCTGCGTTTCGCGTCCATTCGATCCGGAAAGTCGCCGCCGAAGCGATCCGTTGCAGACGGCTTGCCCCAGCCAGCCGCAGTGTCACGGCACTGACATCTCGGCGCCGCATCGTGAGCCAGGAGAAGCGCATGAAGGTGGTCGTGTTTGAATCCGAGCCGCGCGAGGCGTCCGCGTTCGACAGCCTCAAGCCGGCCAGCGACGTGTCGCTCGTCACCGGTCCGCTGGTCGCGGCCAACGCGGCCGATTTCGCGGATGCCGAGGTGGTGTCGACCTTCATCTATTCGCAACTCGGCCGCGACGTGCTGGAGAAGCTGCCGTCGCTGAAGCTGGTGGCGACGCGCTCGACCGGCTTCGACCATATCGACACCGCCTATTGCGCCGAGCACGGCATCTACGTGTGCAACGTGCCGACCTACGGCGAAAACACGGTCGCCGAACATGTTTTCGCGCTGCTTCTGGCGATCAGCCATCGGCTCGTGGAGGCGGTGGAGCGGGCCCGTTCCGGCCACTTCTCGCCGGAAGGCCTGCAGGGGTTCGACCTCGCCGGCAAGACGCTCGGCGTGATCGGCACCGGCAGCATCGGCCGGCACGTGGTTCGTATCGCCAAGGGATTCGGCATGGAGGTCTTGGCCCACGACCTCTACCCGGATTCCACGCTCGCCGGCAATCTCGGCTTTCGCTACGTCGAGTTCGACGAACTGCTGGCCGCGTCGGACGTGATCTCGCTGCACGTTCCCGGCGCGGCCGACACGCGCCATCTCATCGACGAGGCGAGCTTTGCCCGCATGAAGGACGGCGTGATCCTCATCAACACCGCGCGCGGCAGCCTGATCGACTCGCGCGCCCTGATCCAGGCCCTGCGCTCGGGAAAGGTTGCGGGTGCCGGGCTGGACGTGCTGCCGGACGAACCGCTGATCCGGGAGGAGGCGGAGCTGATCACATCGGCCTTTTCCGAGCAGCACGACCTGCGCGATCTCGTCGCCGATCACGTGCTCCTGCACCTGCCGAACGTGGTGGTAACGCCGCACAGCGCCTTCAACACCCGCGAGGCGATCGGCCGCATCGCCGACACCACGGTCGGAAACATACGTGCTTTCGTCGAAGGCCGGCCGGAGAACGTCGTCGCAGGACCGAACCGGGGCTGACGACATGGCGCTGGCTGTACACCCTTTCATCAACGCCACGCGGGTCGCGTATTTCTCCATGGAGATCGCCATCCGCCCGGAAATGCACACCTATTCGGGCGGTCTCGGTGTGCTGGCGGGCGACACAGCACGCTCCTGCTCCGATCTCGAACTGCCGGTCGTGTTCGTCACGCTGGTCAGCCGCGCCGGTTATTTCCGCCAGGGTCTCGACGCGAACGGCGCCCAGACCGAGCAGCCCGACTGGTGGAACCCGGCCGACTGGTGCGTTGCCCAGGAAGCCATGGTCGCCGTGCAGATCGAGGGACGCGACGTCTGGATCAGGCCGTGGCTCTACGTCCATGCTTCCGCGCATGGCCACAAGACGCCGATCCTGCTGCTCGACACGGACCACGATCTCAACGATCCAGCCGATCGCGAGATCACCCACTACCTCTATGGCGGCGACGAGGAATACCGGCTGAAACAGGAAGTGGTGCTCGGCATTGGCGGCATGCGGATCCTGCGTGCGCTCGGGTTCGACGTGCAGGTCTACCACCTGAACGAGGGCCATGCGGCGCTCCTGACGCTGGAACTGCTCGACCATTGGCGGGCCTCGGGCGAATCCGAGAAGATCGAATACGACCTCGCTGCCGTGCGCCAGCGCTGCGTGTTCACCACGCACACGCCGGTCGAGGCCGGTCACGACCGGTTTTCCTACGATCTGGTCGAGCGACTGTTGCCCGACATGATCGACCCCGACACGCTGAAGGCGCTGGCCGGCGCGGATCGGCTGAACATGACGCGGCTGGCGCTGGGGCTGGCCGGCTACACGAACGGCGTCGCGCGACGGCACGCCGAGACGACGCGGAGGATGTTCCCGGGCTATCGCATCCACGCGGTCACCAACGGCGTGCATCCGGTGACCTGGACGCACGAGGCGTTCGCCCGGCTCTATGACGAGTACATGCCTCGCTGGCGCCACGAACCGGAGGTGCTGGTCGCGGCGATGCGGCTGCCGACCGAGGAGGTCTGGAACGCGCATGTGGCTGCCAAGAAGGACTTCGTCGCCGACGTGAAGGAGCGCGCCGGAACCACGCTCGATCCGGAGCTGCCGACGCTGTGCTTCGCGCGGCGCATGACCGGCTACAAGCGGCCGGACCTGATCTTCGAGGATTTACAAAGGCTTGTCGCGATCGCGGAAAAGCATCCGTTCCAGCTGGTCTTCGCCGGCAAGGCGCATCCGCACGACCAGCAGGGCAGGAACGCCATCCGAGAGATCCACGACGTGGCGCGCAGGCTGGAAGGCAAGGTGCCCTGCGTGTTCCTGCCGGGCTACGACATGCAGCTCGCCGCGAGCCTGGTGTCGGGCGCCGACATCTGGCTGAACACGCCGCGCCCGCCGATGGAGGCCTCCGGCACCAGCGGCATGAAGGCCGCTTTCAACGGCGTGATAAACTTCAGCGTGCTCGACGGCTGGTGGGCGGAGGCCTGCGTGGAAGGGGTGACCGGATGGGCAATCGGGCCGGAAAACCCTGCAGAATCAGACGGTGACGCCCAGCATGCGGCTTCGCTCTACGACAAGCTGGAGAACATTGTGCTGCCGCTGTTTCACGACGAGCAGGCCAAATGGCGATGGACGATGACGCAGTCGATCGGCAGCATCGCCTACTACTTCAACAGCCACCGAATGATGCGCCGCTACGCCTCCGAAGCCTATCTCCGGTAGGATAGTGTTCCGGCGCCGGCCGATTCAGAATCGGCATTTGCCATACGGGATCAATGGCTTGCGGCCTGGCTGGTCCAGCGCGCACGCCGAATCTGTCAACTTTGCGCGTTGGGGCGCCCGTTCTCGCTTCGCACCGCCCACGGCGAAGTCAGATTAGAGAATTCCGGACCGCCCTGGCGCGCTCCGGCCTTTCCCGCTTCGCTGAACCGGCGGTAGTGCTCAGTGAGCCGTTTCTTCAGCTCCTCGCGAAGCGCGGCGAGCTCCGGGTCGTCTGCGACGTCGCGTGTCTCGCGCGGATCGGCTTCCAGATCGAACAGGCGTTCGGTGCGGTCGCCGAGATCGAGCACGAGCTTGTAGCGGCCGGTGCGGATCATCTGCACATCGCCATATTCGCAGAACTGCACGTCGCGCCATTGCGGATCGTCACCGGCCAGCAGCGGCAGATATGTTTTGCCGGCGTAATTTCTCTCCGTCGGGGGCGGAAATGCCGGCGACGTCGAGCAGCGTGCGGAACAGGTCGAGATGGTCGACGAATTCGTCGCGGCGCTGTCCGGCGGCTACCTCCGGTCCGTTGAGCAGAAGCGGCACGCGGATCGACTCCTCGACCATGTTGAGCGGCATCGTGCCGTTGGACTTGCCCCAGATGCCGTGATGGCCGCAATTGAGGCCGTGGTCGGAGGTGTAGACGATCAGCGTGTTCTCGCGCAGGCCCTGGGCGTCGAGCGTGTCGAGAAGCCTGCCGACACCCTCGTCGATGGCGGTGACGGCGGCGTAGTACTGGGCCAGCGCCTCGCGGGGACGATCGCGGTCGATGAGGTCGCGCGATTCCAGGTTCTGGACGCCGAACGGCCAGCTCTCGTCGTCCGGGACGGCGGAGAAAGTGGCGTTTCGGTAGCGTTCGAGCAGCCTTTCGGGCTGGCCTTCCCAGGGACTGTGGGTCTGGGTGTGGCCGACGAACAGGAAGAACGGCCTTTCGGGATCGCGGTCTTCCAGAAACTCGACGGCGAGATCGGTGATCACCTCGGCCTTGGAGCCGGCGATTGTCTCGAGCTCACCGTCGAGCGAATAGCGCGCCGGGCCGGTGGCGTCGATCGGGTAGTCGCCGGCGAGAGCGGCCCAGCGGTCGAACCCCTTCTGCGGCTCGGGGTCGTTGCCGAGATGCCACTTGCCGACCAGTCCGGTCTGGTAGCCGGCCGACTGCAGCAACTCGGGCAGGGTGACCTCGTCCTTCAGCCACTCGCGGGCGAAGAATTCCGGTTCACCCCCGAGATAGTCGTGCAGGCCATGCTGGGAGGCGGTGCGGCCGGTGAGGAAGCAGGCCCGCGCCGGCGAGCAGACCGGCGTCGGCGTGAAGGCGTTCTCCATCACCGTGCCGGTCTCGGCCAGATAGTCGAGATTGGGCGTTTCGATCTCCTCGTTTCCCGATGCGCCGAGCGCCCACTGGGCGTGGTCGTCGGTGAAGAAGACGAGGATGTTGCGCGGCATGGTCAGTAGTCCGCCGCTTCCCGCACGTATCGGCCGAGCACGTGGCGGCCGATCAGCTTCCACAGATAGTCGGTGAGCAGGCCGAAGAAGCCGAGCAGGAAGATGCCGACGAACATCCAGTCGATGCGGAAATAGAGCTTCGAGGTCCAGATCAGGTAGCCGAGGCCGGATTCGGCGGCCAGCATCTCGACGGCGACGATGACGAGGAAGGAACCGGCGAGCGCCAGGCGCATGCCGACATAGATCGACGGCACGGCGGCCGGCACGATGACCAGCCAGAAGATCTGCCAGCGCGAGGCGCCGAGCGTCTGGGCGGCCAGGACCTTGTTCTTGTGGGTGGTCACGACACCGGTGGCGGTGTTGATGACGACGATGAAGCCGGTCGAATACATGACCAGCAGGATCTTCGAGACCTCGCCGACGCCGAACCAGACCAGGAACAGTGTCGTCAGCGCCAGCGCGGGAATGAAGCGCAGGAAATGGATGTAGGGATCGAAGATCTGCCTGGCGGTCAGGTTGGAGCCGATGACCAGGCCGAAGGGGATCGCCACCACGGAGCCGAGCACGAAGCCGGTGATGATGCGGAACAGGCTGATGCCGATGTGCTGGAGCAGCAGGCCGCGCTGCAGAAGTTCGACCGCGCCCATGAAGATGGCGCTGATCGGCGGCAGGAAGAACGGGTCGATGAAAAAGCGCGCCGCGATCTCCCAGACGATGAGGCCGACGATAATCGAAATCGTGGAGACCCACAGGCCCGAAAGCCTGCGGCCGCCCGGGCGGGTCTTGCGGTTGCGGGAGGGCTCTACGACCATACCTTGGTCACCTCCTCCTCGATGTCCTTCGACAGGACGGAGAGCAGCTCGACATAGGCCGGGTCGGTCTGGTCTCGCGGATAGGGCATCGGCACCTCGTATTCCCGCTTGATGCGGGCGCCGGGACCTGCCGACATGAGCACGACGCGCTGGCCGAGATTGATCGCCTCGCGGATGTCGTGGGTGACGTAGACGGCGGTGCGCTTGACCTCCGACCAGATGGCGACGAGCTGGGTCTGCAGCATCTGGCGGGTCTGCGCGTCGAGCGCGGCGAAGGGCTCGTCCATCAGCATGATCTCGGGCCGCATCGCCAGCATGCGGGCGATCTGCACGCGCTGCTTCATGCCGCCCGAAAGCTCGTCCGGCAGCTTCTGGCCGTGGCCCGACAGGTTGACCATGCGCAGCGCCTCGTCGGCCTGCTTGTTGCGTTCGGCCTCCGGCACGCGATTGACGCGCAGGCCGAACTCGACGTTCTGGCGCACCGTCAGCCATTGGAACAGCGCGCTGTCGAGGTCCTGGAAGACCATGCCGCGGTCGCGGCCGGGACCTTTCACCGGCTTGCCGTCGACGAGCACGTCGCCGGCAAGCGGCGCGTCGAAGCCGGCGATCAGCCGCAGCAAGGTCGACTTGCCGCAGCCGCTCGGGCCGAGAAGGACGAGGAACTCGCCGTCGGGCACGACGAGGTCGACATCCTGCAGGACGGGGGGGCCGGCACGCGCGCCGTCATAGGCGAACGAGACGCCGGACATCTCGATGGAAATGGCAGCCTCCCGGAGGAAATTGCGGAGGGACGGCGGCGCGGCCGGACCGCGCCGCCAATGAAGAATGTCTACTTCTTCAGCATCGGATCGACCTCGACGTCCGGCACCGCCTTGATGAGGGCGCCGGTGTCGAACTGGTCGGCGAAGTCGTAGGGCTCGATCTTGCCGGCCTTGACGAGGAAGTCGTATTTCGCCTTCAGGCTGGACACGGCGCTGGAGCCGAAGGTCAGGCCGTAGCGCTGCTGGCTGACGACGTTCTTGATCATCGCGGCGTCGCCGCCGACGCTGGTGGCGAGCTGGTCGGAAGCCTCGTCGAGATTGGCGTTGAGATATTCCGACGCCTTCTGGAACGCCTTGAGCGTGCGGACCACGATGTCCTCGTTCTTGGCGTAGTAGTCCTTGGTGGTGACGAGCAGGGCGCTGGTGCTCTGGTTGACGACGCCGTCGTCAGCGATGAACTTCCAGCCGCTGTCCTCGTCCATCGTCTTGACGCCCTCGCCCCAGATCCATGCCGCGTCGAGGCGGCCGGCCTTCATGGCGCCGACGATCTCGAACAGGCTGGAAAAGCCGACGAGCTCGGCGTCCTTCTCAGGGTCGAGGCCATTGTCGCTGAGATAGGTGCGGGTGACGAATTCCTGCGCGGTACCGGTGGCGACGCCGATCTTCTTGCCCTTGAGGCCGGCCGGCACATCGAGGTCGGCCTTGGTGTAGAGCTTGTGCCAGCCGGGCAGCGGCTCTGCGATCACGGCCGGCGACATCAGCTTGCCGGCGGTGAAACGGGTGAGAAGCGGAAAGTCGATGATGACGCCGAAATCGGCATTGCCGGCGAGCACGGCATCGACGGTGTCGACGCCGTACGAATAGGTCTGCACGACGGGATTGATGTTCTCGTCCTTCAGGAAGCCCTTGTCGGCCGCGATGATGGCGAGTGCACCCATGCCGTAGCCGTCGGTGGCGTAGCGCACGGTGTCGGCCGCCCTGGCGGTCGACGCGGCGGAGGCCACCGCGACCAGCGCGGCGGCGATCAGTCCGGTAAGTCGCATGTTCCTCATGTTCCCCAGTTCCTTCTTTGCCTTAGACGGAGGTGAAGTCTTCTCTCGTCTTCTGCAGCGCCTCCAGTCGCCGCGCCGCCTCCCCGGCATAGTGCCGGACCTGCGGCAGGACCTTGTCGATGTCGATCGGTTCGGACCCGAGCGCGGCGACCGCGCACACGCTGGTGATCGGCGCGCCGGGAATTTCGACCGCCGCCATCGCACGGGTCACGACGCCTTCGTGGCTGACATGGGTCTTGTCGCGCCTGATCCGTTCGAAAAGCTGCCAGTGTTCGCTCGGGCACTTCCAGGTCGAAATTGCGGGCGTAGATCTGGGAGACGATTTCCGGGGGCTGAAATGCCAGCAGGAATTGCCCCATGCCGTTCTCGATCCAGTCCGTGTTTGGGGCGAAGATGTCGATGTAGTGGTAGGAGTGCCTGATCTCGAACTTCGAGACGAGCACGAAGAAGTCGCCCTGGAACGTGGCGATGCAGGCCGAATGGCCGGTCATGTGGGCGAGGGTGGTGACGACGCCGTTGACCAGCGGGCTGTGAAGCCCGAAACCGCGCAGCGAATGGGCGAGCTTGAGCGTGCGATAGCCGACGGCGTAGCGTCCGTTCGGGCGTTCCTGGCGCAGCCAGTCCTCGTCGACCAGCATCTTGAGAAGCCGCGTGAGGCTGGCGCCGGAAAGGTTCAGCCTTTCCGCCAGTTCGGAAAAGGTCGCCTCATGCGGATTGCGGCTTACCGCCTCGACCAGCCCGAGGGCCCGGCGTCCCGTTGCAAGTGGATTGGTCAATCCAATTACACTTTCATTTTTGAAAGCTGTTACTTTCACTATTGACAGTCTTGCGCGCGCGCATTCTCTTGTCAACGGCAAACGGGCACAGTGCATACGGGGGCACCTTGGCCGACCGTCCGAACATACTCATCGTCTGTACAGACCAGCAGCGCTCCGACACGCTCGGCTGCTACGGCAATTCGCAGGTTTCGACGCCTAACATCGACGGCCTGGCGGCCGAGGGGACGCTGTTCGAGAACGCCTTCGTGCAGAGCCCGATCTGCTCGCCGAGCCGCGGCAGCTTCATGACCGGGCGCTATCCGCGCACCACCAGGCTGCGCCAGAACGGCCAGATCATGCCGGCCGACGAGAAGCCGATCTCGCGGCTTCTGGCCGACGAGGGCTATCAGGCGGGGCTGGTCGGCAAGTTCCATTTCGCGCCGGGCGCGCCGGAGATCGCCAGGACCACCGAGCCGCGCATCAATGACGGGTTCTCCGAGTTCAACTGGGCGCAGTCGCCGGCCGACAACTGGGGGCTGAACTCCGACTACACGCGCTTCCTGGCCGAAAGGCACCTGCGCTACGAGACGACGCCGCACGAACTGTCGCCGTGGGTGCGCAACGGCATGCCGGAGGATGCGACGGAAGCCGCCTGGTGCGCGACGCGCGCCGAGGAGTTCATCGAACGGCGCGCCGGCCAGGACGGGCCGTGGTTCTACATCGCCAACATCTATGCGCCGCATCATCCGTTCGACCCGCCGCCGTCGTTCCTGGCGAAACAGCTGGAACGGCTCGACGACATCCCGCTGCCGGTGGCGACGGACGACGATCTCGACACGAAATCGACCTATCAGCGCATCGACGCCGAGGGCGCCTACGGCAGGGTCGGGCTTCCGCTCGGCGGCTTCGGCCGCGACGAGATGCGCGACATCGACCACCGCATGGTCAAGGCCGCATACTGGGCTATGTGCGAGCATGTCGACCAGCAGGTCGGCCGCATGCTGAAGGCGCTGGAAGACAGCGGCCAGGCCGACAACACGATCGTCGTGTTCATGTCCGACCACGGCGAGATGATGGGCGACCACAACATCTACCTGAAGGGCCCGTATTTCTACGACGCCGGTATCCGCGTGCCGCTGATCGTTCGCTATCCCGGCAAGGTGCCGGCGCGCCGGGTGTCCGGACTGTTCGAGCTGGTGAACCTGGCGCCGACGCTGATGGAAGCGGCGGGGCTGGAACCCTATCAGGGCATGCAGGGGCACTCGGTGCTGCCGTGGCTGACCGATGCCGGCGCGGGAGCCGGAGGCCGACGCCTCGATCTACTGCGAATATTACAACGCCATGCCCTATCACCGCGAGCCGACGGCGCAGCTCACCATGCTGCGCACCGACACGCACAAGATCGTCGTCGACCACGCCAACGACGACGGCGAGCTCTACGATCTCGTCGCCGATCCGCTGGAGATGAACAATCTGTGGCGCGACCCCGGCAGCCTGGCGCTGAAGGCGGAACTGCTGACGAAGCTGACGCACCGCATGGCGTTCACCGTCGATCCACTGCCGCCGCGGCTGTCGGAGTGGTAGAACAGTCGCCATGACCGGCGACGGAACCGCGCAACCGCCGAAATGCTGCCCGTCGCGCGCCGGCGGGGTGGCGGCTGGCGGCCCCGAACGCACCGAGCAGGCCGGTGGACCGGCAGACATTTCCGGCATGGCGGCGATCCCCGCCGGGCCGTTCGAGATGGGCGGTGCGGATGCCGACGGCAATGCAGGCGACGGCGAGGGGCCGGTGCGCACCGTCGAGGTCGGCGCCTTCCTGATCGACACCGCCGCGGTGACCGCCGAGCAGTTTTCGCGCTTCGTCGCCGCGACCGGCCACCGCACCGACGCCGAACGCGACGGCTGGTCGTTCGTCTTCGCCTCCGCCGTCCACCCCAAGGCGTTCGGCCATATCCTCGAGGGCACGGTGGAAGGCACGCCGTGGTGGCGGGCCGTCGAGGGCGCGTCGTGGGCGATGCCGTTCGGGCCGGGCTCGGACTGGCGGGAAGCGCCCGACCACCCGGCCGTGCACGTGTCGTGGAACGATGCGCGCGCCTTCGCCGCCTGGGCCGGCAAGCGGCTGCCGAGCGAGGCCGAATGGGAGAAGGCGGCGCGCGGCGGACTGGCGCAGACGCGGTTTCCCTGGGGCGACGAGCTGGAGCCCGGCGGAAAACACATGTGCAATGTCTGGCAGGGACGGTTCCCGGCCGACAATACCGGCGCCGACGGCTATCTGATGACCGCGCCGGTGCGCGCCTTCGCGCCCAACGGGTTCGGGCTCCACAACGTCGCCGGCAATGTCTGGGAATGGTGCGCCGACGGCTGGAGCGCCGACTGGCACGCCGCCGGCCGGCCGGAGACGCGCATCGATCCGAAGGGGCCGGTGAACGACGGCGCCAAGGTGATCCGCGGCGGCTCGTATCTGTGCCACGCCTCGGTACTGCAACCGCTACCGGCTGGCGGCGCGCTCCTTCAACACGCCGGATTCCAGCACCGGGCACATGGGGTTCCGCTGCGCGGCCGACATGCCGGCGCGCTGACGTCCGGTGACGTTCAGGCCCTGCCGGTCCCCGACATAGGCGGCGACGGTCGCCTCGACGCCTGCCGACCACAGCGCCTCGAGCGCCTTGTCGAAGGCGGCGCGGAAGACGGGGTTTTCGCCGAGCCGGCCGAAAATGTCCGCCATCGACAGCCAGGCGGCGGGATCGTCCTTCGCCTTGCGGGCGCGGTCGCGCAGCCGTTCGGCGGCGATGTCGTCGATCTCGATCGGCTTGCCGGCTTCGTCGGTGCCGGCGCAGTAGCGGCACCAAAGTGCCACCTCCAGAGCCAGCCCGTCGACCGGCAGGCCGGCGTCGAGCCGGTCGCGGATGGTCGGCAGGATGAACTTCGGCTGGCGGTTGGAGCCGTCGAGGCAGAGCCTCGGGATGGTGTCGCCCACCGCCTCGTTGGCGAAGCGGCCGGCCATGATGCGGTAGTAGTCGGAAAGGTCGACGCCGGGGATCGCCGGCACGGTCGGGATGATCTCGTCGAACTCCAGCTTCTTCAGGAAGCCGGCGACCAGCTTGTTTTTCATCGCGTCGTGCACGTAGTGGATGCCGAGCAGGCCGGAGACGTAGGCGATCGCGGCGTGGCCGCCGTTGAGCACGCGCAGCTTCATCAGCTCGTAGGGCGCGACATTGTCGACGAACTCGACGCCGACCTCCTCCAGCGCCGGACGGCCGTCGCAGAAATGGTCCTCCAGCACCCATTGCCGGAACGGTTCGCAGACGACGGGCGCGGCATCGTCGATGCCGAATTTCTCGCGCACCAGCTCGATCTCGCGCGGGCCGGTGGCGGGCGTGATGCAGTCGACCATGCCGTTCGGGAAGGCGACGTGTTCGGCAATCCAGTCGGCGGTGGCCGGCCGCATGGTGCGCGCCAGCCCCAGCACGGCCTGGCGCGCGACGTGGCCGTTGCCCGGCAGGTTGTCGCACGACATCACGGTGAACGGCGCGATGCCTGCCTGCCGGCGCTTCATCAGCGCCGCGATGATGATGCCGAACACGGTTCGCGGCTGGTCGGCGGCACCCAGGTCGGCGAGGATGTCGGGATGCGAGGCGTCGAAGCCGCCGCTGTCGGCATCGACATAGTAGCCGCCCTCCGTCACCGTCAGCGAGACGATGCGGATCTCGGGGCGCGCCATGGCGGCGACCAGCGCCTCGGCCTCGACCGGCGCGAAACCGACCATCGATCCGCAGACATGGGCCGACAGGCCGTGCGGATCGAGCTCGACGACGGTGGTCAGCCAGTCCTGGGCGGCGAGCTTTTCGCGCATCGCCGCGTCGTAGGGCTTTATGCCGCCGCCGACGATCGCCCAGTCGTGGTCGCGGCCGGTCTCGAACAGGCGGTGCAGGTACATCGCCTGGTGGGCGCGATGGAAGTTGCCGACGCCGACATGCAGGATGCCGGGCGACAGCTGGTCGCGCCTGTAGGACGGGCGCTCCACGCCAGCGCCGAGGTCGGGCAGGGTCTTCAGGCTGAGCTTGATCGGCTGTTCGGCGGTCATTCTGTTCGGGCGGCTCATGCTGCTGGGGATCGGGCGGCGGTCGGGCGAAGAGAAGCCATCAACTCATCCAGTTGCCGCCGTCGACGTTGTAGGTCTGGGCGACGATGTAGTCGGCTTCCGAGGAGGCCAGGAACACCGCCATGCCGGTGAGGTCGTCGGCGCGGCCCATGCGCCCGTAGGGCACGGCGGCGCCGACCTGGCGCTTCTTCTCGCCCGGGGCGAGCCCCTCGTATTTCGCAAACAGCGCGTCGACGCCGTCCCAGTGCTCGCCGTCGACGACGCCCGGCGCGATCGCGTTGACGTTGATGCCGTGCTCGATGAGGTTGAGGCCTGCCGACTGGGTGAGGCTGATGACTGCGGCCTTGGTGGCGCAGTAGACGGCGACCAGCGGCTCGCCGCGGCGGCCGGCCTGGCTGGCCATGTTGATGATCTTGCCGCCCTGCCCGCGCGCGATCATCGACTTCGCCGCCGCCTGCAGGGTGAACAGCGTGCCGGCGACGTTGACGGAGAAGAGTCTTTCGTAGCTTTGGCGGGTGATCTCGACGATCGGCGCGAGGTCGAACAGCGCGGCGTTGTTGACGAGGATGTCGATGCCCCCGACCCTCGCCTCGACGGCGCGGACCGCGGCCTCGATCGAGGCCTGGTCGGTGACGTCGAGATGCACGGCCCAGGCGCCCTCGCCGATCTCGGCGGCGGCTTCCTCGGCGCGCGTGCGGTCGATGTCGGCGATCGCCACCGTCGCGCCCTCGCGGACATAGGCGGCGGCGAAGGCCTTGCCGATGCCGCGGGCCGCGCCCGTGACGAGCGCCGACTTGCCGTCGAGCCGTTTCACAGCGCCAGCCCCTCCGGGCCGAAGCGATGAATGCAGTCCACCCTCGGCGTCAGGTAGATCGTGTCGCCGTGGCGAACGCCGACTTCGCCCTCGGCGCGCACCGTCATCAGGCCGAATTCGGTCTGGACGTGCAGGAAGGTGTCGGAGCCGAGATGCTCGGCCACGCCGACCGTGCCCTTCCAGTCGCCGGACTCGCGAGACAGGGACAGGTGCTCGGGACGAACGCCGATCGTGTGGGCGTCGTGCTTCCTGGCTTCCTCGCCTTCGAGGAAATTCATCCTCGGCGAGCCGATGAAGCCGGCGACGAAGAGGTTGCGCGGCTTGTGGTAGAGCTCCAGCGGCGAGCCGACCTGCTCGATGTTGCCGGCGCGCAGCACGACGATCTTGTCGGCCATCGTCATCGCCTCGACCTGGTCGTGGGTGACGTAGATCATCGTCGTCTGCAGGCTGTTGTGCAGCTCCGAGATTTCGAGGCGCATGTTGACGCGCAGAGCGGCGTCGAGGTTCGACAGCGGCTCGTCGAACAGGAACGCCTCCGGCTCGCGCACGATGGCGCGGCCGATGGCGACGCGCTGGCGCTGGCCGCCGGAGAGCTGGCCCGGCCTTCGGTCGAGATAGTCGGTGAGGTTGAGCACCTTGGCGGCGGCGTCGACCTTGCGGTCGGCCTCGGCCTTGTCGATGCCTGCCATCTTGAGGGGAAAGGCGATGTTTCGCCTGACCGACATGTGGGGATAGAGCGCGTAGGACTGGAACACCATGGCCAGCCCGCGCCTTGCCGGCGGGGTCAGCGTGGCGTCCTTGCCGTCGATCTCGATGACGCCGCTGGTGACGTCCTCCAGCCCCGCGATCAGGCGCAGCAGCGTGGACTTGCCGCAGCCCGACGGGCCGACGAAGACGACGAACTCGCCGTCGTTGATCTGAAGGTCGAGCGGCGGAATCACCTCGGTCGTGCCGAAGCGCTTCGTCACCTGTTTCAGCTCGATGCTGCCCATTTTGCCGGCCCCTCCCTACTTGACCGCGCCGAAGGTGAGGCCGCGCACCAGCTGCTTCTGGCTGAACCAGCCGAGGATCAGGATGGGGGCGATGGCCATCGTGGAAGCCGCCGAGAGCTTGGCGTAGAAAAGGCCCTCGGGGCTCGAATAGCTGGCGATGAAGGCGGTCAGCGGCGCCGAGTTCGCGGCCGTCAGGTTGAGCGTCCAGAACGCCTCGTTCCAGGCCAGGATGATGTTGAGGAGCAGCGTCGAGGCGATGCCCGGCACCGCCATCGGCGTCAGCACGTGGACGATCTCGGCCCACAGCGTGGCGCCGTCCATGCGCGCTGCCTCAAGGATGTCGCCGGGGATCTCCTTGAAGTAGGTGTAGAGCATCCACACGATGATCGGCAGGTTGATCAGCGTCATCACGATGACCAGGCCGGTGCGGGTGTCGAGCAGGCCGGTGTCGCGGAACAGGAGATAGATCGGGATCAGCACGCCGACCGGCGGCAGCATCTTGGTGGACAGCATCCACATCAGCACGTCCTTGGTCCGCTTGCCGGGCACGAAGGCCATGGCCCAGGCGGCCGGAATGGCGATGATCAGGCCGATGACGGTGGAGCCGACCGACAGGATCACCGAGTTCCAGAAGTGCCGGAAATAGTTCGATCGCTGCTGCACCTCGGCGTAGTTGTCGAGCGTCCAGTGGAAGAACAGGAAGTGCGGCGGGGTGGCGACCGCCTCGGCCTCGGTCTTGAAGCTGGTCAGCACCGTCCACAGGATCGGGAAGAAGATGGCGATGCCGATCAGCCAGGCGAAGACCGTGGTGATGCCCATGCGGCGGTTGGAGACTGCGCGTGCCATGGTGCCGGCCTCCTCAGGCGTCGAGGTTCTTGCCGATCATCCGCATCAGGAAGATCGCGACGATGTTGGCGAGGATGACGGCGACGATGCCGCCCGCGGAGCCGCCGCCCACGTCGAACTGCAGCAGCGACTGGGCATAGACGAGATAGGTGATGTTGGTGGAGGCGTAGCCGGGGCCGCCATTGGTGGTAACGAGGATCTCGGCGAACACCGACAGGAGGAAGATCGTCTGGATCAGCACCACCACGGTGATGGCGCGCGCCAGGTGGGGCAGCATGATCCAGAAGAAGCGGCTGAGCGCACCGGCGCCGTCCATCTCGGCCGCCTCCTGCTGCTCCTGGTCGAGCGACTGCAGCGCGGTCAGAAGGATCAGCGTGGCAAACGGCAGCCACTGCCACGACACCATCAGCACGATCGAGAACAGCGGCGCATGCGCCAGGAAGTCGAACGGCTGCAGCCCGAACGCCTTGGCGACGTAGGCGAACAGCCCGTTGACCGGATTCATGAACATGTTCTTCCAGACCAGCGCGGAGACGGTCGGCATGACGAAGAACGGCGCGATGACGAGGATGCGCACGATGCCCTGGCCCCAGAAGGGCTGGTCGAGCAGCAGCGCGAGGAGCACGCCGCCGATGGTGGTGATCAGCAGCACCCCGCCGACCAGCAGCAGCGTGTTGGTGAGGGCGGCGAAGAAGGCCGGATCGGTGAGGAAGTAGCGGTAGTTGGTGAAGCCGATGAAGTCGTTGTTTCCCGGCATCAGCAAATTGTAGTGCAGGAACGAGAAATAGATGGTCATCGACAGCGGGATGATCATCCATCCCAGAAGCAGGATGACCGCCGGGGAAATCATCAGCCGCGCGGCGGCACGGGAATGGGCGGTGGCCATCGGAATATCCCCCGGAGAGGCGGGATCGGGCGGCTTTTTGCGAGCCGGTCGCGACCCGTCGTCCTGTTGCGCGTGGCGAGATGCGGCAATCGAGATGCCGAAGGCTGGCCGCGCCTTTTGCCGTTGATGTCAGGTCAGGGTCCGGGGCCGGCCGCTTCGACCGGCCCCGGCGGGAGGAGGCGTGCTACTTGATGTAGCCTGCCTTGGTCATTTCGCGCTCGGTGAGCTGCTGGGCGTTCTGCAGCGCCTGGTCGGCGGAGATGTTGCCGGCGAGAGCTGCCGAGAACTGCTGGCCGACCGCGGTGCCGATGCCCTGGAACTCGGGGATCGCCACGAACTGGACGCCGGTATAGGGCACCTTGTCGACGGTCGGGTTGGTCGGGTCGGCCGCGTTGATGGAGTTGAGCGTCATCTCGGCGAACGGCGCGGCTTCCTGGTATTTCGGGTTGTCGTAGAGCGACTTGCGGGTGCCGGGCGGCACGTTGGCCCAGCCTTCCTTGTCGGCCACCAGCTCGGTGTAGTGCTTGGAGGTCGCCCAGGCGATGAACTGCTCGGCGGCGTCCTTCTTCTGGGTGCCGGCGGGAATGGCCAGCGACCAGGCCCACAGCCAGTTGGCGTGCTTGTCGACGCCTTCCTTGTTGGGCGCCAGGGCGAAGCCGACGCTGTCGGCGACCTTGGAATCGTCGGGGTTGGTGACGAAGGAAGCCGCCACCGTGGCGTCGATCCACATGCCGCACTTGCCCGACTGGAACAGCGCCAGGTTCTCGTTGAAGCCGTTCGAGGAGGCGCCGGGCGGGCCGTAATTGTTCATCAGGTCGAGATAGTCGGTGAGCGTCGCCTTCCACGCGTCGGAATCGAACTGCGGATGCCAGTCCATGTCGAACCAGCGGGCGCCGTAGGAATTCGACATGGCGGTGAGGAAGGCCATGTTCTCGCCCCAGCCGGCCTTGCCGCGCAGGCAGATGCCGTAGATCCCGTTGTCCTTGTCGGTCATCGCGGCCGCGGCCTTCTTGATGAAGGACCAGGTCGGCTCCTTGGGCATGTCGAGACCGGCCTTCTTCATCAGGTCGGTGCGGTACATGACCATCGACGATTCGCCGTAGAACGGCGCGGCGTAGAGCGTGCCGTCGACCGACAGGCCGTTGCGGATTGCCGGCAGGATGTCGTTGACGTCATAGTCGTCGCCGAGGTCGTTGAGCGGCACCAGCCAGTTCTGCTTGGCCCAGATCGGAACCTCGTAGGTGCCGATGGTCATGACGTCGTACTGGCCGCCCTTGGTGGCGATGTCGGTGGTGACGCGCTGGCGCAGCACGTTTTCTTCCAGCGTCACCCACTCGAGCTTGATGTCGGGATGATCCTTGGTGAAGTCGTCCGTCAGCTTCTGCATCCGGATCATGTCGCCATTGTTGACCGTGGCGATGGTGATGGTCTCGGCATAGGCCGCCGCCGGGACAAGCGACAGCACCGACGCGCCCAGAAGGGCGCGAGCTAAAATTTTCATGGTTTCCTCCCAAAAGCCGCAGGTCGGGCATTTGCTACAATAACGGGCAAATACTCATGCCAACGTCTGGACGAGTCAAGGCGTAGCGCGACAAATTTTCGCGTCTGCCTGCGGCGCCGGCTGGAAATTCGCACGTAAAAGCAATGGCTTAGCGGGTGGGGAGATTGCTCACGGCTTGAGCAGAAGCTCCGCGGTGTGCTCGTTGGTGATGAGGCAGTTGATCAGACGGCCCTTCATCGCGCCGCGGATCGCCTCCACCTTCTGCTCGCCGGCGGCGATGCCGTAGACCGGGTTCTTCTGCCCCGGCACCAGCGGCGCGCTGTTGACCCGGTCGTTGACGAGACCCTCGATGACGACGCCGTCGCGGTCGTAGACCCAGCTGGTGATCTCGCCGACGGCGCCGGCGCGGGTGAAGGCGCGGATGTCGTCGCGGGTCAGGAAGCCGTCGATCAGCAGCGGCGCGTTCATGTCCATGTTGCCGATGCCGACGAAGGTGACGTCGGCGCGCCGGATCAGCTCGAGGATGTTGTGGACCGGTTCCTGGCTGTGCAGGACGTCGCGCTCCTCGACCGAGCGGGCATAGACCGGCAGCGGCATCGGGTAGTGGCGGGCGTTGACGCGCTCGGCCATGCGGATGACGACGTTGTAGGCGGTGGCCGAGCCGTCCGACATCATGTTGCCGAGCAGCGAGACGACGCGGTGCTGCGGGCAGTCCATCGGCGACAGTTCCTCCACGCAGGCGCGCAGCGCCCGGCCGGTGCCGATGGCGACGATCTTGGGATGGCGCGACTTCAGGTGCCGCTCCATCTCGGCCGCCCCCGCCTGGGCGACGCCGACGATCGAGGACGGCGCGTCGGGGTCGCTCGGCACGACCTCGCAGCCGATCAGCCCGTATTCGCGGCGCAGGCTGTCGCTCAGCTCCATGCAGCGGGCGATCGGGTGGTCGAGCCTCACCTTGACCAGCTTTTCGCTGACGGCGAGCGACACCAGCCGCTGCGCGGACTGGCGCGACACGCCGAGCTTGCGGGCGATCTCGTCCTGGGTGTTGCCGGCGACGTAGTAGAGCCATCCCGCGCGGGCGGCCTCGTCCAGCCGGTTCGTGTCGCTCTCCGCCCTGCCCGCCATCGCTCAGCCCGCCGTCACGCTCTGTTTTCGCGCCAGTTGCGGGGCCATTTCGTAGAATCGCGCCCAATTGTCAAAGACCGGCAGCTCGGGAAGGCCCGGAAGCGGCTCAGTCGCCACCCCGCGCAGGTGGGCCGCGCCGGTGAAGCGCCAGACCTGCATGCCGGCGGCGCGGGCGGCGAGAAGGCCCGGCACGCTGTCCTCGACGACGAGGCACTTTGCCGGCTCAGCATCCATTTCGCGGGCGGCATGGAGGAAGAGGTCGGGCGCCGGCTTGCCGTTTCTCACCTGCGAGGCGGTGAACAGGCGCTCGCCGAAGCGCGGGGCGAGCCCGGCCAGCTCCAGCGACCGGCGGGCGCGCTTCGGGCTGGAGCTGGTGGCGACGCAACAGGGCACGCCGAGCCGGTCGAGCACGTCCTCGACGCCGGCAACCGTCTTCAGCTCGGTTTCGAAGGCTTTCAGCAGCTGGCGGCGGTATTCCTCCTCGAAGTCGGAGGTGAGATCGAGGCCCCAGGAGATGCGGATCTCGGCGGCCACCTTGGTCCAGCTGCGGCCGAGAAAATTCTTCTGGACATAGGCGAAGTCGACATGGACGCCGGCGCTGGCGAGCTGCTCGATCAGGATGCGCGCGCTGATGATCTCGCTGTCGATCAGCACGCCGTCGCAATCGAAGATGACGAGTTCGATGTCCGGCCGATTTCGAGCATGGGCGAACTATCCGCCGCGGCGCACCGCACGGTCAACCTGTCCATTCGGCGGGGCCGAATGCCCGCCAGACGTCCTCGGCGACGTCGATCAGCACCGCGCCGATGCGCGCGGCCCGCTCGACCGTCTCGTGGGCCTCGGCCGCCTTTTCGAGCGGAAAGCGGGCGGCGACCGGATGCTTCAGCGCGCCCTTTTCCAGCCATCCGGTGACGGCGTCGACGCAGGCGGCACGCTGGGAAGCGGTGAGCTTGTAGACGAGCACCATGCGCAGGGTCTGCATGGCGAACATCATCGGGTAGAAGGGCAGCATCGGCTCCGGCGCGGCCATCGAGCCGTAGGCGGCGACCGTGCCGTGCTCCTTCAGCACCTGGCGGGTGATGTCGAGATTGCCGCCGAACTCGACCTCGACGATGCGGTCGACGCCGCGCCCGCCGGTCGCCGCCAGGATCGCCTCGGCCGCCCCGGGCTCGCGGTAGTTGACGACGGCGTCGGCGCCCATCTCCCTGGCGTGCGCGGCCTTTTGCGGACCCGAAACGGTGGCGACAACGCGTGCGCCGGAGAGCCTCGCCATCTGCACGGCGTAGGCACCGACCATGCCGGCGCCGCCGGTGACGAGCACGTCGAGGCCTTCGACGGGGCCGTCGCCGAGCAGGCAGTGGCAGGCGGTCTGGGCGGGAATGCCGAGGCAGGCGCCGTCGGCGTAGCTCGCCGCATCGGGCAGGAACACTGCTTGTTGCGCCGGCAAAGCAACATATTCGGCGCAGCTGCCGAAGGGCCGCTGCCAGGCGGCGTTCCACAGCCAGACGCGCTCGCCGATCCGCGACGCGTCGACGCCTTCGCCGACCGCCTCGATGCGCCCCGCACCGTCGCTGTGCGGGATCACCAGCTTGTGCGCCATGCCGCCGCGCGCGCCGGCGCGGGTCTTCACGTCGGAGGGGTTCGGCGCGGACACGGCGACGCGCACCAGCACCTCGCCGGACCCCGGCCGCGGTTTGTCGACCTCGCGCAGCTCCAGCACCTCGGCGGCCGGGCCGTTTCGTTCGTAGCAGATGGCGCGCATTCTCAAGCCTCCTCGGAAATCGTCACGGGTTCGCGAAGCCTGCCGAGGCCGAGACGCTCGATCGCCGGCAGCGACCAGACGTCGCCACCCGACATCAGGCTGACCTTTTCGGCCAGCGTCAGTTCGTCGACGATTTCTTCGGCTCGGCTTGCGGCCATTCTTGCTCTCCCTTTGGTCCGTCTTCTCCCGCTGGCTACCTATTGGAGCCGTGCTTCACGGCAAGGCCGCCGGACGGGTTTCGCCCTGGCCAGTTCGCACCCGCCCGGGACCCGACGGCGCGAGCCGGTCGAGATCTTCGGAGATGGCGCGGGTGGTGCGCCGGAGTTGTTC
This sequence comes from uncultured Alphaproteobacteria bacterium, assembly GCA_963816435.1. Taxonomy (GTDB): domain Bacteria; phylum Pseudomonadota; class Alphaproteobacteria; order Rhizobiales; family Rhizobiaceae; genus CAWFKS01. Next base: position 52,460 of record CAWFKS010000011.1, on the reverse strand, counting down.
CAGATGGTCGCGCGCGAAGTCCTCGGTCTTCATATAGACCTTGGGCCACAGAAGCGAGATCGCGCCACAGATCCGGCCGGCGCTGTGGACGGGCAGGGCGATTGCGGCGAGCCCGTCGTCCAGCGTCGTGTTGCCGATGAAGAGCGGACCGCGCGAGCCGTAGCCGCGCTCGCGCGCCCGCTCGATGTGGGGGCGGTACTGGTCGAGCGTCAGGCCATAGCGGGCCAGACCGAATTCGCGGTCGCTGGCCGTCCGCCGGTCGATCTCGGCTACCGACGCATCCGGCATCTCGGCCAGGCAGGCGGTGCCAGAGGCCGAGCCGAAGATGTTGACCTGCATGTCGATAAAGGCCCGGTAGAGGTGGAAGGGGCTGAGCGGGCGCGTCGAATCCAGGATGCGCATGCAGTGACCTTCCAGCAGGTGGATGTCGGAGGGCCAGCCGATCTCGCTCGGTCAGCGCGATGACGTGGGGCAGCGCGACGTCGACGACGAACGCCATGTCGGGCGGCACCGGCATGCCGGCCCCGGCCGGCATCATGACGCTGGTGCGGTAGCGGCCGTCGGCCAGCGAGCGGCGCACCAGCCGCCGGTCGACCAGCGTCGCCAGCAGGCGGCGGATCGAGGATTTCGAGATGCCGGTCAGCCGGTGCAGCTCGGCCAGCGAACAGGAGCCGTTGCGCGCGATCATCTCCAGCACGGTAATGCCGCGGTCGAGCGACTGGTGTTCGAGCTTCATGGGTCCCCTCCGTGCCGCTCAGCGGCACGGTAGGCGCTTTGCTGTTGCCGGCGCAAGACCGCGATGTCCTACTCGGCGACGGGAGGAACTGCCGATGATCCGCACGCGCATGATCATGGGCTACGACATGCTCGCCGCGGCGCTGGCCGCTGCAATGTCGGCATTCGCGATCTACGTGGCCGCCTTCGGGGTCTTCGACAACGTCATCGTGTCGGGGCTGACCGTGCTCCTGGCGCTGCTCTACGGCTGCTTCGCCTGGCGCGGCGCGGAGGCCTCGCGCACCGGTTCGTGGTTCATGGTGCTGCACGGCGTCATCGCGGTGGCGATCGTGGCGTTGCTGGCCGACTGGGCCAGCCTGATGTTCGAGCAGGAGACGTTCTTCGTCACCATCAGTCCGCTGGCCAGGACCTGTTCTGGCCTGGCTCGCGGTGGCGCTGATCGCCTATCTCACCTGGCGCTTCTTCGGCCTGCCGATGCTGCTGGTCGTCGCCGTGGCGGGCATCTACGTGCTGGCTCCGTCGTGGCTGGGCGGCGGCGGCGAGGACTGGACGCGGGTGGCGGAGAACCTGTGGTTTTCCACCGACGGCGTGTTCGGCCGGCCGGTCGAGGTGGTGGGCCGCATCGTGCTGATCTACGTCGTGCTCGGCGCCGTGCTGCAGTCGGCGGGCGCCGGCGAGGTGCTCCTGAAGATCGCGTTCGCGGCGACCGGCCGGATGGCCGGCGGGCCGGCGCACGCGGCGATCGTCGGATCGGCGCTGTTCGGCACGATGTCGGGCGCGGCCGTCGCCAATGTCGTGTCGACCGGCGTGTTCACGATCCCGATCATCAAGAAGGTCGGCTTCAGCGCGCGTTTCGCCGGCGGCATCGAGGCGGCGGCCTCGACCGGCGGGCAGATCATGCCGCCGGTGATGGGCGCGGTCGCCTTCCTGATGGCCGACGTCACCGGCATCTCCTACCTGAAGATCATCGTCGCGGCCTTCATCCCGGCTCTGATGTACTACGGCTCGCTGTTCGCCTTCGTGCATGTCGAGGCGCGCCGCAAGGGCATCGGGGCGCTGCCGCGTTCCGAACGGGTGGCGCTGACCCGGCAGGACCTGGTTCGGAGCCTGGCGTTCTGGATCCCGCTCGGCATCATCGTCGGCGTGCTCCTGACCGGCCGCACGGCGCAGAACGCCGGCGCCTACGCGACCGGCGTCGCCTTCCTCGCCTGCCTGGTGCTGTTTCCGCAGTTCCGCCATCCGCGCAAATGGTGGGAGGCGCTGGTCGAGGCCGGCCGCGCCTCGGCGGTGCTGATGATCGTGGTGGCGGCGATCGGCTTCGTCATCGGCGTCGTCAACATGACCGGCATCGGGCTGATGTTCGCCGAGAGCGTGCTCACCTACGCCGGCAGCAGCCTGGCGCTGGCGCTGGTGATGGTGATGATGGCGAGCCTGGTGCTCGGCATGGGCGTGCCGACCGGCGCGGCCTACCTGATCATCGCCATCGTGCTCGGCCCGGCGATCAGCAAGCTCGGGGTGCCGCAGGTCGCCGCGCATCTGTTCATGCTGTATTTCGCGGTGCTGTCCTCGGTGACGCCGCCGGTGGCGCTGTCGGCCTTCGCGGCCGCGCCGATCGCCGGCGCCGGGCCGATGGAGACCGGCTGGGCGGCGGTGCGGCTGGCAGCACCCGGCTTCATCATCCCCTTCCTGTTCGTCTTCCACCCCGACGTGCTTCTGATCGTAGACGGCGCGACGGTGACGGGCGCCGTCTGGGCGTGTGCCGCCTTCGCGGTGGCGACCTGGGGCCTGGTGACCGGGCTCGGCGGCTGGGAGGGAACGCCGCTGCCGCTGTGGCAGCGCGCGGCGCGGCTGGCCGCAGGGGTTATGGCGCTGTCGGTCGAGCCGGCGGTGGCGCTGGCCGCCCTCGCGGCACTCGCGGCGCTTTCGTTTCAACGGCGGTACACGTCCCGGTCCGCCGAGGCCTTCAACGACTGACGGGACACAACCGGGAGGAAACGATGAAGACGCTCATCAAGACCATTGCCGCCGGCGCGCTGGCGCTTGGCCTGGCAGGCGGCGCGACCGCGGCCGAGAAGGAACTGAAGATGGCGACCATCGCGCCGGGGTCGTCGGCCTACCTGACGATGACGACGATGGCGACGCTGGTGAACCAGTCGCTGGACGACGTGAACATCTCGGTCGACGCCACGGGCGCGGCGACCAAGCACATGATCGAGGTGGCGCAAGGCAAGCTCGACATGTGCATGACCTCGCCGACCATCTACAAGTTCATGAAGACCGGCACCAAGATGTACCAGAAGCTCGACAGCGCGCCGGAGCTGGCCGAGAACCTGCGGCTGGTGATGTGGTTCCCGCTCGGCTCGTACCACATCGTCACCTATGCCGACGACGACATCATGACCCCGGCCGACATCAAGGGGAAGCGCGTCTTCCTCGGACCGCCCGGCGGCGGAGCCTGGGCTGCGGCGCGCGACTGGGTGAAGATCCTCACCGGCTACGAGCCCGACAAGGACTACGAGAACGTCAAGGCGAGCTGGTCGTCGGCCTTCCAGGGCTTCCAGGACCGGCAGTTCGACGTCTACGTGACGACCGGCATCGCGCCGTTCCCGCAGCTCGAGCAGCTGGCGCTGACCTCCAAGATGCGGCTTCTCGGCCTGACCAAGGACGAGTTCGAGGCCAACCAGGCGGCGAAGGACTACACCAACATCCAGGGCGAGGAGGTAGGCATCATCCCCGCCGGCATCTACGGCGACGGCGTCGTCAACAACGAGGACATCTACACGCTGGGCGCCACCGTCGGCGTGGCGGCGCGCAAGGACCTCGACGAGGATCTCGTCTACCGGGTGACGAAGGCCTACTGGGAAAAGGCCAAGGAGGCGGCCAAGGACAATCCGTGGATGAAGGACATCACCATGGAATACGCCGTGCAGGACGGCGCCATGAAGCTGCATCCGGGCGCGCTGCGCTACTACGAGGAAGCCGGCGTGACGATCCCCGAAGGCTCGCGCTGAGCGGCGGACCGGAGGCGCCGCTCCGTCCGCCGGGGCGGCGCCTTTCCCGCCCGCCGATGTTGACGAACCGGCCGCGGCAGGCTTCACAGGCGATCGTATCGACAATGCGTCGGCCGCGCCGCGGCGCGGCGGCGGCAAAAGCGGTGACGGCACATGGCGGGAACGATCCGCAACATCCTCTTCATCATGTTCGACCAGCTGAGGTTCGATTATCTGAGCTGCGCCGGACACGAGCATCTCAAGACGCCGAACATCGACGCGCTGGCGGCGCGCGGCGTGCGGTTCTCGCGCGCCTACGTGCAGTCGACGATCTGCGGCGCCTCGCGCATGAGCTTCTACACCGGGCGCTACGTGTCGAGCCACGGCGCGGCGTGGAACAACTTTCCGCTGAAGGTCGGCGAGATGACGCTCGGCGACCATCTGCGCAAGGCCGGCGTTTCGAGCTGGCTGGTCGGCAAGACCCACATGGTGGCCGACGCCGAGGGCATGGACAGGCTCGGCATTTCGCGCGATTCCGTCATCGGGGCGCGGGTCGAGGAGTGCGGGTTCGACGTCCACACCCGCGACGACGGGCTGTGGGCGGAGGGGCCGGACGGTTTCTACGACCAGCGCCGCTCGCCCTACAACGCCTACCTCAACGCCAAAGGCTACGCGGACGAAAATCCGTGGGCGAACAACGCCAATGCCGGTATCGGCGCGGACGGCGACATCGCCAGCGGCTGGCTGATGAAGAACGCCGGCATGCCGGCGAACGTGGCGGAGGAGGACAGCGAGACGCCGTGGCTGACGTCGCAGGCGATCGACTTCCTCGACAGCGAGGCGGCGAAGGCGCCGTTCCTTTGCCATCTCTCCTACATCAAGCCGCACTGGCCCTACATCGTGCCGGCGCCCTATCACGACATGTACGGCATGAAGCAGGCCAAACCGGTCGTGCGCGACGAGGCCGAGCGCGCCGATCCGCACCCGGTCTACCGCGAATTCATGGCGAACGGAGTCGGCCGCGCCTTCCAGCGCGAGGAGGTGCGCGAAGCGGTGATCCCCGCCTATATGGGCCTGATCAAGCAGTGCGACGACCAGATGGGGCGGCTGTTCGCGCACCTCGAGGCGACCGGCCGGATGAAGGACACGATGATCGTGATCACCTCCGACCACGGCGATTATCTCGGCGACCACTGGCTGGGCGAGAAGGAGCTGTTCCACGACTGCTCGGTGCGCATCCCGCTGATCGTCTACGACCCGCGGCCCGAAGCCGACGGCGCGCGCGGCAGCGTGTGCGAGGAGCTGGTGGAGTCGATCGACCTCGCGCCGACCTTCCTGGAGGCGCTGGGCGCGGACGTGCCGAACCACATCCTCGAGGGACGCTCTCTGACGCCGTTCCTGCACGGGCGCGAGCCGGAGGAATGGCGCGGCTTCGCGATCAGCGAATACGACTACTCGGCCACCTCGATGGCGGCACGGCTGGGGCTGGCGCCGCGCGACGCGCGGCTGTTCATGGTGGTCACCGATCGCTGGAAGATGATCCACGCCGAGGGCGGCTTCCGGCCGATGCTGTTCGACCTTGAGAACGATCCGGACGAGCTCTTCGATCTCGGCGAAAGCGACGAGCACGGGAAGGTGATCGACGAGATGTACGAGCATCTGTTCGCGTGGGCGCGGCGGTCTTCGCAGCGCACGACGATCTCGGACGCGCAGATCCTGCGCATGCGCAAGGGCGGCTCGCGGCGCAAGGGCATCCTGCTCGGCGTCTACGACGAGAACGACATCGAGCCGGAACTGCTGGCGAAATACCGGGGCCGGGCGGCGAAGCGGCCGGCGACGTAAGGCGGCGGCGCTACCGTTCGGTCGCCGCGCCGCCGAGATAGAGGGCTGCGACTTCCGGGTTGTCGAGCAGTTCGCCGGCCTTGCCGGTCAGCCGCACCCGGCCGCTCTCCAGCACGTAGCCGCGATCGACGTGCGGCAGCGCCTGCTTGGCGTTCTGTTCGATCATCAGCACGGCGGTCGAGGTCTTTCGCAGGCCGGAGATCATCGAAAAAATCTCCTCGACGATGCGCGGCGCGACGCCGGCCGACGGCTCGTCGAGCAGGAGCAGCGACGGTTCGGGGATGAGGGCGCGGGCAAGCGCCAGCATCTGCCGCTCGCCGCCCGACAAGCGTGCCTGCCGCCTGCCGCCTGCGCTCCGAAAGCCGGGGGAAGAGCGAATACATCGCGTCCATGCGCTCGCGCCGCTTCGCCGCCGGCAGGTGCGCGCCGCCGACCTCGAGATTCTCGGCCACGCCCAGCGAAGGGAAGACGTTGGCGACCTGCGGCACGTAGCCGAGGCCGGAGGCCACCATGCGCTCGGGCACGCGGCCCGTCGTCTCCTCGCCGTTCAGCCGCACCGTGCCGGCGCTCGGCGTGACCAGGCCGATCAGCGACTTGATGAAGGTCGACTTGCCGGCGCCGTTGGGACCGAAGACGAGCACGTGCTCGCTGTGGCCGACGACCATGTCGACGCCGAACAGGATCTGCAGCGGCCCGTAGCCGGCTTCGAGCCCGGCGACTTCGAGGACGGGTGTCTGCTCACTCATGCCGGGGCTCCGCCGAGATAGGCCTCGACGACCCGCGGGTTGGCCCGGATCTCCTCCGGCGTGCCCTCGGCGAGCACCGCGCCCTGATGCATGACGACGATGCGGTGGCAGTAGCGCATGACGAGCTCCATCTCGTGCTCGACGATCAGGAAGGTGGTGCCGGCGCGGTTGAGCGCGGCGATATGCTCGAACAGTTCTCCGGCCAGCCGCCGGTTGACGCCGGCCGCCGGCTCGTCGAGCAGCATCAGGCGCGAGCGGCGCATCATCAGCCGGCCGAGCGAGACGAGCTTGCGCTGGCCGCCCGACAGGCTGGAGGCCGGCGCGTCGCGCATGTGGCCGAGTTCGAGATGGGCGATCACCTCGTCGACGCGCAGGGCGGTGTCGCGCTCGTGTCGCTTGCGGTCGCCGGCAGACAGCAGCCCGGCGCGCACCGTCTCCGACTGCTGGTCGGTGCCGGCAAGCATCAGGTTCTCCCACACGGTCATGCGCGGGTAGAGGCGCGGCGTCTGGAAGGTGCGGCCGAGCCCGTGGGCGGCGATCGCCTCCGGCTTCAGCCCGGCGATGTTGTCGCCGTCGAGACGAATGGTCCCGGAGTCCGGCCGCTGCACCCCGCTGATCAGGTCGATCATGGTCGACTTGCCCGCGCCGTTGGGGCCGATCAGCCCGGTGATCGTTCCGCGCTGCACGGTGAACGTCGCGCCGTCGACGGCGGCCAAGCCGCCGAAGCGCTTGGAGACGCCGGAGACTTCGAGGATCGGCGAGGCCGAGGCAGGCGAACGGCCTTCGGCGGGAATCGCCAGCGCCGGCGGCTTGGTGCCGGTCTGCGCCGCAGGCGCCCGGCGCAGCCGTTCCGGCAGCACGCCGCCAGGGAAGAAGCGCACGACGGCGATCAACAGCAGGCCGATCAGCACGAAGCGCAGCGAGGGAAGAAAACTCGGGTTGGCCGCTGCGATCTGGTCGAGACCCGGCACGTCGCCGATGAAGCGGGTGCCTTCGCGGATGGCGATCAGAAGCACGGCGCCGACCAGCGCGCCCCAATGGTTGCCGCTGCCGCCGAGCAGCATGGCGAGCCAGATCTGGAAGGTGACGATCGGCACGAACTGGCCGACATGGACGACGCCGAGCGAGTGGGTCCACAGGCTGCCGGCGACGCCGGCAAGCGCGCCGCCGATGACCAGCGCCTTGAGCTTGGCGGCGGTGGTCGCCTTGCCGAGCGTGCGCGCCGAGGTCTCGTCGTCGCGGATGGCGCGCAGCAGGCGGCCGAACGGCACCTCGCCGAGATGCCGGACGATGGCGAAGATGATGCCGACGACGACAAGCGTCAGGACGAGGTAGAAGGCGGCGTAGTCGTGGGCGGTGAAGAAGCTCTCGAAGGGGCGGGGCACGCTGGCGATGCCGAACTCGCCGCGCGTCAGCCACGTCTCGTTTGTCAGCACCGAGCGCACCACCTCGGCCATGGCGAATGTGGCGATGGCGAGATAGTGGGTGGCGAGCCGCGCACTGACGGCGCCGATGAAAAGGGCAAGCAGCGCCCCCGCGATCGCCGCGCAGACGAGCCCGGCGATGAAGGGCAGGCCGAGCCCGATCGTGTACTGGCCGGCCGCCGCCTCGTAGGCGGCACTGCCCGGCGGCGGCAGGGTGACGAGCGCGCTGGCGAAGGCGCCGACGGCGAAGAAGGCGACGTAGCCGAAATTGATGACCCCGGCCATGCCGAACTGCAGGTTGAGGCCGACGGCCAGCAGCCCGTAGATGAGCGCCAGGGTCAGAAGCCCGATGAAGAAGGCGAGAAGGTCCATCTCTTATCCCCTTCCGCCCATGAGGCCGCGTGGCCTGGCGATCAGCACCAGGATGAGGACGAGGAAGGCGAAGGCGTAGGAATAGTCGGGCGCCAGGTAGGTGGCGCCGAGCTCGATCGCCAGGCCGATGATGATGCCGCCGATCATGGCGCCGTAGGGGCTGCCGATGCCGCCCAGAAGCACGGCGGCGAAGACGACGAGCAGGAAGCTCCAGCCGAGCTCCGGCGCTATCGTGACCTGGGTGACGGCGAGCAATATGCCGCCGAGCCCGCCGATCGCGGCTGAGATGAACCAGGTCAGCGTCAGCACGCGGCGCGCCGCGATGCCGGAGGCGCGGGCGAGCTGGGCGTCGTCGGCGACGGCGCGCATCTTCTTGCCGAGCATGGTGTAGCGCAGCAGTGCGTGGACCAGCGCCATGGCGACGAGCGCGACGACGAGCGTGAGCACCTGCTCGCGCGGGATGAAGAGATCGCCGAGCGACCATGGCCGCATCAGCGGAACGGGAAAGCGCAGCGGGTTGGAGCCGGCGACGATGCGCACCGTGTTGTGGAGCACGAAGGCGACGCCGACGCTGGTGACCAGCAGCGGCAGCAGGCCGCGCGACATCAGCGGGTCGTAGAAGATGCGGGCGATCACGATGCCGACCAGCCCGACCAGCGGGATGGTGACAAGAGCGGCGAGCGGCAGGCCGAGACCGGCATGGACGAGCGCCACGCAGAAGAACGCGCCGAGCGTGAGGAACTCGCCATAGGCGAAGTTGATGAAGCGGGTGACGCCATAGGACAGCGTCAGGCCGACGGCGCTGAGGCCGATGACGCCGCCGATCGCCAGCCCGAAAACCAGCGTCTGAATGAAAATCGTTGTCTGCATCGTCTGTCGCGGTGGCCGATCGGCGCGTCGCGGGAAGGGAAGGGTGCCGGCCGCGAGGGTTTCGAGGCCGGCACCCGGTTGCGGGAGGTCAGTTCAGGGCGCTGGCCGGCATGGTCGCCACGGTCGTCCACTTGCCGTCCTTGACCTGACGGATGCCGAACGGCGCGGCGATATTGCCGTATTCGTTGAAGTCGATCGGGCCGACGAGGCCGCGATAGTCGATCTCCTTGCCATCATCGAGCGCCTTCTTGCCCTCGGTGTAGCTGGTGACCACGGTCTTGTCGTCGCCCGGGTCGGTGACGGCGTGGATGTTGTCGGCGATCGACTGGCGGGTAATGTCGCCGCCGTCGCGCACGGCGCGCGCGGCAGCCAGCGCGATGACGTTCATGGCGTCATAGGTGTTGGTGCCGAAGATCTTCACCTCGTTGCCGGAATAGTCCTTGTAGCGCTTCTCGAAGTCGCGGTTGAGGTCGGCGCTCTCCTCGGAGGCGACTTCCTCGAGGCCGTAGGCGCCCTCGACGAGCTGCGGGCCGGCGAGGTCGATGTAGTCGGCGGTGGTCTGGTCCTGGGTCATGAACCAGCCGCCCTGGTAACCGGCCTGGAAGGCATTGGTCATGATGCGGGCCGAATCCTCGGGCGCGCCGACGAGCACGATGCCATCGGGATTGTCGGCCATCGCCGACTGCACCTCGCTGCGGTAGGACGGCTTGCCGGGCGCGAACTCGATGACGTCGGCAAGGTCGGTGCCGTAACTGGCGAAGGCGTTCTTGATCGGCTCCTCGAAGGAAACCATGGCCGGCGACTGGCCGACCATCAGCACCGGCTTCGACCAGGCCTTGGCACCGTCGCCGAGATACTTGGCGTCGGTGGCGGCGCGGGCGATCGCCTTGCCGCCGAGCGAATCCGACGGAACGGTGCGGAAGCAGACGTCCTTGCAGGCCTTGTCGAGCGCGGTGGTGCCGGCGGTCGGCGTCACCATCGGGACGTGGTTGTCGATGATGAGCTGCTTGGAGCCGGAAAACGACAGCGAGGTCGGGCCGACCAGCGCCACGACGTCGTCGACATTGATCAGCTTCTGCGCGGCGGTGGTGCCGGCGTCGACCACGCCTTCGGTGTCGCCCTGCACGAAGTCGATCTGGCGCCCGCCGATGCCGCCGGCGTCGTTGACCTCCTTGGCGATCATCTCGGCGACCGGCTGCACGTTGGCGCCGACCCAGGCGTACTGGCCGGTGAACGGCAGCAGCAGGCCGATCTTGATCGGGTTGTCCTGCGCCCGCGCCAGCGGCGCCGACACGAGCAGCGCCGTGCCGAGCAGCGCGGCGGCCTTCAGGCCGCGGGCACCGACAGTCTTCGAGGTTTTGGCAATCGCCATGGCTTCTTCTCCCTGTGGTTGCGGATTGTTGTTGCGGTTCGTCTAGCGTCTCAGGCGCGAGAGGTCACGGGGGGAACGAGATTTTTCGCCCCCCGCACAGGAAGGGTAGGGCGCGGGCGCCCGACGTAAACGCCGCGCAGGCGCGTGGCGGCGGCTGCGGACATCAGCATCGGATGGGAGACGAATGGCGTCGAAGGCGGCGGTTCAGGCCGAGTGCTGTTCACGCAGGTCGCGGCGCAGCACCTTGCCGTAGGCGTTCTTGGGCAATTCTTCCATGAAGACGATGCGCTTCGGCTTCTTGAAGCTGGCGAGATTGGCCTTGCAGAAGGCGAGCACGGCTGCCTCGTCGAGCGCCGGATCGTCGGCGACGATCGCCACGGCGACGCTCTCGCCCCATTCGGGGTCGGGCACGCCGAAGGCGATGACCTCGCGCACCGCGGGGTGGGCGGCGATGACGTCCTCGATCTCCTTCGGGTAGATGTTGGTGCCGCCCGAAATGATGGTGTCGTGGCGGCGGTCGAGCACGCGCAGGCGGCCGCCGGAATCGAAGCGGCCGATGTCGCCGGTGTGCAGCCAGCCGCCCTTGAGCGCCCTGGCGGTGGCCTCCGGGTTGCGCCAGTAGCCGGTCATGACGACGTCGCCGCGCACGCAGATCTCGCCGTCCTCGCCGGGCGGCACGTCGCGATCGTCGGCATCGACCAGTCGTATCTCGACGCCGCTGCGCACATAGCCGGCCGAGACCAGCGTCTCGTCGTCGGCGCCGAGATGGTCGGGGCCGGGCAGGTAGGAGATCGTCATCGGCGCCTCGCCCTGGCCGTAGAGCTGGTGGAAGATCGGCCCGAAGCGGGCGACGGCGGCGCGGATGTGTTCGAGGTGAATTGTGGCGCCGCCATAGACGACGCCGCGCAAGGACCCGATGTCATCGCGCGGGGCCGCGTCGAGCAGGCGCACGATCATGGTCGGCGCGACGAAGGCGATCGCCGTGATCGACAGGGCGGCGACCGTGTCGAAGACCTCGTCGGGGCGGAAGCCGGCGCGGTCGTAGACGATGTTTTCGGCACCGCGCGCCAGCGAGGGCAGCAGGTAGATGCCGCTGCCGTGCGACAGCGGCGCGACGTGCAGCACGCGGTCGGTCTCGCGGAAGTCGAACACGTCGGCCAGGCAGTTGACCGCCGAGGCGATCAGGTTGCGGTGGCTGAGCGTGGCGCCCTTCGGCTTGCCGGTGGTGCCGGAGGTGTAGAAGATCCAGGCGGGGTCGTCGGGCGCGACTTCCGCTGCCGGACCTGGCTGCGCGGCCGGGGCGGGCAGGGCGAATTCCTCGATGGCGACCAGCTCGACATCGCCGCCTGCCGGCAGCGCGGCTGCGAGCTCGTCGACGTATTCGGCATGGGTGAAGATCAGCTTCGGCCCGGCGTCGCCGGCGATCCAGGCCACCTCGCGCGGGTGCAGCTTGGCGTTGGTCGGCACGACGACGAGCCCGGCGCGCATCACCGCCATCAGCAGCGGCGGGAACTCGAAGCCGTTTCGCAGGAAGAGAAGCACGCGGTCGCCGCGCGCACAGCCCTTGGCGGCCAGCCAGTCGCCGAGCGCGGCGCAGGCGCCGTCGAACTCGCGGTAGGACATCCGTTTCCCACCCCAGCGGATGGCGGTCTCGCCGCCGCGGCGCCTGACGGCATCGGTGAGAAGGGAATAGACGTTCATGAGCGGCACCCGGAACGAGATGGCGGTCCCCGGAGCGGGCCGGGGACGGGGCGAGACTACCGCATCGGCGCGAAGATGGCATCCACGGCGCGCCGACGGCAGGGGCGGGACCTCTACTGGCGCGTAAGCACGCGGTTACGAAGGATGCCGATGCCCTCGACCTCGAGCTCGACCACGTCGCCATGCTCGAGGAACTTCATGTGCTCGACGCCGCAGCCGTTGCCGACGGTGCCGGAGCCGAAGAACTCGCCGGGATGGACGGTCTCGGACTGCGAGACGTGGGCCAACAGGTCCTCGAACTTCCAGTACATGGTGGAGGAGCTGCCGCGGCCCCATTCCTCGCCGTTGACCCGGCAGATCATCGTCAGGTCGTAGGGGTCCTTCAGCTCGTCGGCGGTGACCAGGCACGGGCCCATGGCGTTGCCGTAGTCGAAGTCCTTGCCCTTGGCCGGGCCGAGCTGGCCGCCCATCTCCTGGGTCTGGGCGTCGCGGGCGGAAAAATCGTTGAAGATCGTGTAGCCGTAGATGTAGTCGCGCGCCTTGTCGCGGGCGATGTCGACGCCCTTCTTGCGCACGTAGAAGCCGAACTCGAGCTCGAAATCCATCAGCTTGGAATAGCGCGGCCAGTAGACGTCCTCGTCGGTGCCGATGACGGAGAAGCGGTTGGCCTTGTAGTAGATCGGCTGCTCGTAGAAGGTCTGCGGCACGCCGAACAGGCCCTTTGCCTCGATACTCCTTCATCGCGGCTTCCGGATCCGGCGTGGCGTTGGCGCGAATGCGCCTGACCGCCGCGAAGGCCTGCTTGAGATGGAGCTCGAAGCACAGGCAGTCGCGGATCTGGACGGGAACCGGCACGGGGGCGAGAAGCCGCACGCCGTCGCGGGCGATGCTGGCGCCATCGCCCTTCCTGACTGCCTCGTAGGCGCGGTCGAGCGCGGCGTCGCCGGCCTCGATCATCGCCTGCACCGAGGCGAACGCCGGATAGGCTTCGCCGAAGGCCGCCTCGTGCGCGGCGGCGAGATCGACGATCCTTGTGTCGCCGTCGACCAGTGCGCCGGCGCGCTGCGATCCGTCCTTTTCGTAAGTGACGAGCTTCATCGGTTCTCCTCCCGTTGAGCCTGCCGCCCGCTGCGGCCGGTCATTCTTCCGTTCGCGGCGGCCGGCCGTAGAGCAGCGCCGCCTTCATCAGCGCCACCAGATGGGTGGCGGTGGCCATCTCGTCCTCGGGGTCGCACCGACCGCCGGAAAGCCGGCTGATGCGGCCGGTATCGGCCATGGTGTAGACCATGACGCCGAGCATCGCCTGGTAGCCCCAGTTGATCTCCTCGACCGTGCGGTCAGGCAGCGCCTTCTGCAGCGCCTCCATGACCTTGTAGGCGATCGGGTCGAAGAACTCCTCTATGACGCCGCGCCGGTGCGACTTCGGGTCGGAGACCTCGCGCGCCAGGATGCGGGCGTAGCTGGAATTCTTCTCGGTGCTGCGCATGTGCAGGTTTGGCACCAGCACCGCCTTGACGATCATCTCGACCTTGCGGTCCTCGTCGGACTCCATCTCGGCGAGCCGCAGGCCGGCGATGCGCTGGTCGACGATCATCGGCGCACGCATCTCGAAGATCGCGCGGTAGAGACCTTCCTTTCCGCCGAAATGGTAGTTGATGAGCGCCACAGGGACGTCGGCGCGCATGGCGATCTGGCGCACCGAGACGCCGTCGAAGCCGTGATCGGCGAAGCCTTGCTCGGCCGCCTCCAGGATACGGGTGCGCGTCAACGCCGAATTGCGCTGCGTCGGCTCGATCGCGACAACCTTCTGGTCCTGATCGGTTTTTCGGGTTCTGGCCATCGGCTTCCGTGGCGGGTCCGACGGCCGGGCGGCCGCCGTTCGATGGCGGGATTGAACGTCATGCCAAAGTTCTTGTCAACCTGTTCAAATTGTCCTAGCGTCCTCCGAGAAGCGCCGGCAGGGAGAGAGCCCGGCGCCGACACGGGAGGAAAGAATGTATCGCAACGCATTGCTTGGCGGCGTCGCCGCCGTCGCGCTCGCGCATGGCTTCCGCCCAGGCGCTCGCGCAGGAGACGATCAACCTGACGATCGCGTCCGGGCACCCGGAAGTGTTCCTTTGGGTGAAGCACCTCAAGGAAACCTTCATCCCCACCGTCGACGCCGAGCTCGCCAAGACCGGCGACGTCAAGATCAACTGGACGCAGGGCTACGGCGGCACGATCGTCAAGCTCGGCTCGGAGGTCGAGGCCTTCCAGACCGGCATCATGGACGTCGGCCAGATGAGCGGCGTGTTCAACCCGGCGACGATGGGCCTGCTCAACCTCACCTACGCGATGCCGTTCGGCCCTGCCGACGCCCGCGGGGTGGCGACAGCGGTCGAAAAGGCGCTGACGGAGACGGAGGGCGCGCTCGACCAGCTCGAAGAGGCGACCGGCGTCGTCTATATCGGCGGCGGCATCGCCATCGACGACTACAACATTGCCTCGACCAAGGAGCTTACGAAGGTTTCCGACCTCGACGGCGTGAAGATCGGCGGCGCAGGCCCCAACCTCGCCTGGCTGGCGGGAACCGGTGCGGTCGGCGTGCAGGGCAGCTATGTCAGCTTCTACAACGACATCAAGACCGGTGTGTACGACGGCAATATCGGCTGGATGACGGCGAACGTGCCGGCGAAGCTCTACGAGGTGGCGCCCAACTTCAACCTCGTGCATTTCGGGGCCATGTATATCGGCGGGCTGGGTGTGGCCAAGCCGGTCTGGGATACGTTCTCCGACGAAACGAAGGCGGCTTTCCGCACCGCGGCGACGGCCTACACCAAGGCCTATTTCGACGAGCAGGACGCCCGCTACGAGTCGGCCAAGAAGACGTTGCAGGAAGGCGGCGGCAAGATGGTCGAGTTCGACGACGCCGAACGCAAGGCCTGGATCAACAACATGCCGAACCCGACCACCGCGTGGATGGCGGCGGCCGAGGCGCGCGGCGAGCCGGCCCGCAAGGTGCTGGAAGCCTATCGCGACGCCCTGAAGGCCGACGGCTTCACCTTCGTGCGCGACTACCTCGCGGAGTGATCCTCCCTGGCCCGGCACGCCGTTCGCGGCTGCCGGGCCTCCTTTTTCGCATGCAAGGCGGAGGATCAGGCCTCGATGGCAGGCGAACCAGGCTTTCCCGAAGAGCAGGGCGAAGCGGAACGCGTCGGCGTGTTCGGCCTGATCATCGGCGGCATGAACGCGCTGGGGACGGTCTGGATCATCGGCCTGATGCTGTTGATCAACGCCGACATCTTCGGACGCACCGCGCTCAACGCGCCGATCGCCGGCGTGGCCGAACTGGTCGCCTTCTCGATCGTCGGCATCGTCTTCCTGCAACTCGCCCACACGCTGCGCTCGGGCTCGATGACGCGCTCAGACGTGCTGCTGACCATGCTGGAAAGGCGCGCGCCGGCGGTGCGATCCGGTCTGCTTGCGCTGTTCCACCTTGTCGGCGGCGTCTTGCTGGCGGTGATCGCCTGGCGCTTCTGGCCAAGCCTTTTGCAGGCATGGCAGTCGCCGGAACGCCACTTCATGGGCAATCCCGGCTTCTTCACCGTGCCGCAATGGCCGCTGTTCGCGCTGATGCTGGCCGGCATCGTCGCGACCGCGCTGGAATTCCTGCGGCAGGCCGCATCTCATGCGCGCCGCGCGGCAGGCGGGCGGAAATGAGCGGCGTCGAAATCGCGCTCGCCTCGATCGGCGTCATGCTGGTCTTGATCTATGCCGGCATGCATGTGGCGGTGGCGCTGATGCTTCTGTCCTTCGTCGGCGTGTGGATGCTGCGCGACAATTTCCAGATCGCCTCCAACGTGATGGTGCTGGCCTTCAAGGACGCCATCTCCGACTATCTGTTCGGCGTCGTGCCGCTGTTCGTCTTCATGGGGCTGCTGGTGGCGGTGGCCGGCATCGGGCGCGACACGTTCGAGGTGGCGGCGCAGCTCTTCCGCCGGGTGCTCGGCGGGCTGGGCATCGCCACCGTCGCCGCCAACGCCGTGTTCGCCGCGATCACCGGCATCTCGATCGCCTCGGCGGCCGTGTTCACCAAGGTCGCGGTGCCGGAGATGATCCGTCACGGCTATACAGGCCGGTTCTCGGTCGGCGTGGTGGCCGGCTCCTCGGTACTCGGCATGCTGATCCCGCCGAGCCTGCTGTTCATCCTCTACGGCGTGCTGACGGAACAGTCGGTCGGCTCGCTGTTCATCGCCGGCGTCATTCCCGGCGTCCTGCTGTCGGTGGTCTACTGCATCGGCATCCTCGTCATGGCGCGGTTCGCCGGCGGCTTCGTCGGCGGCGCGCACCGCGCGGTGGAGGAGCCGCGGGACATGAGCGCCGGCGAGATGGCGATCAAGATCTTCCCGATCGTGCTTTTGATCGGGCTGGTGCTGGGCGGCATCTACGGCGGCGTGTTCACGCCGACGGAGGCCGGGGCCGCCGGCGCTCTCGGCGCGCTGGTCATCTCGCTCGCCAAGCGGCGGCTGACCTGGGCGAGCTTCTGGCAGGTGCTGGTGCAGACCGGGCACACGACCGCCTCGATCTGCTTCCTGATCATCGGCGCCAGCCTCTATTCGCGCATGCTGACCATGTCGGGCCTGCCTTCCGCGCTCGGCGGCTGGGTGGCGGCGTCGGGCTTCGGCCCGACCGGCATCATCCTGCTTCTGATGCTGGTGATCGTGCTGCTCGGCACGATCCTCGATTCGGCCTCGATCATGCTCCTGACCCTGCCGATCGCGCTGCCGATCCTGACCGGCGTCAATGTCGACCTGATCTGGCTCGGCGTGCTGGTGGTGATCGCGGTCGAGATCGGGCTGCTGACGCCGCCATTCGGCATCGCCGTCTACGTCATCAAGGCGACGCTCGGCCCCGACAGCGACGTGACGCTGGGCGAAATCTTCATGGGCGCGGCACCCTTCGCGCTGATGATGCTGCTCGTGCTCACCGCCGTCTTCCTGTTCCCGTGGCTCGCCACGGCCCTCGTCTGACAACGGAGAAAAACCATGGCGAAATGGCAATTTACCAAAGGCATCCACGACCTCGGAAACGGCTGCTACGCCTATCTCCTGCCGGACGGCAGCTGGGGCTGGTCGAACTCCGGCCTGGTCACCGACGGCGAGGCGACGATGCTGGTCGACACGCTGTTCGACCTGAAGCTGACGGGCGAGATGCTCGACGCCTATCGCGACGCGGTGCCGGCGGCGAAGTCGATCGGCACGCTGGTCAACACCCATGCCGACGGCGACCACACGTTCGGCAACCAGCTCGTCAAGGACGCCCGCATCATCGGCACGCAGGGCACGGTGGACGATTTCGCCCGCTTCGACCCGGCCGTGGTGCAGAACATCTGCCTCAACGCCGAGCAGTTCGGCAGCGCCGGCGTGTTCATGCGCGAATGCTTCCGGCCGTTCGACTTCTCCGGCATCGAGCTGACGCCGCCGACCGAGACGTTTTCGGGCACGCTCGACATCATGGTCGGCTCCAAGAAGGTGCAGCTCATCGAGGTGGGGCCGGCGCATTCGCTGGGCGACGCGCTGATCTACGTGCCTGACGACAAGGTCGTCTACACCGGCGACATCCTGTTCACCGAGGGCACGCCGATCGCCTGGTACGGGCCGGTGAAGCGCTGGATCGACGTGTGCGACATGGTGCTCGGCATGGACGTCGAGACGGTGGTGGCCGGCCACGGGCCGATCTCGACCAAGGACGACGTGCGCACCATGCGCGACTATCTGCAACACGTGACCGACGAGGCGCGCCCGCTGTGGGAGGCCGGCATGGACTATCTGCAGGCGGCCTACAAGATCGATCTCGGCGAATATCGCGACTGGAACGACGCCGAGCGCGTGGTGGTGACGGTGCAGACGCTGTTCGACGATTTCAACGCCGCCGCGGAGCGGCCCGGCGCGCGCGCCGATCCCTTATTTCGCCGAGATGAAGAGCTTCCGCCACCATCTCGGCCGCGGCCCGGTGCACGAAGCCTATTGCCAGGCCTGCGGGCAGGCGCACGAGCACTGAGCCGGGACATCTCTCTGGGCAGGGCGTCCGTTCCGGCTATGCTGGGCGGCGGACGAAGCTGCGAGAGGAGCCCCGTACGATGAGCGATTTCGCGCCGATCGGCGACGAGGACTGGCCGGCCGAGATCGCCGGGATGCGCGACGGCTTCGCCGGCAGGCTCAACGTCTACCGCACCATGGCGCACGACCCGCGCCTTCTGCGCGCCTGGGCGCCGCTGCGCCAGCACATCGTGGTCGACAACGCGCTCGGGACGCAGCGCAGCGAGATCGTCATCCTGCGTACCGGTCATCGCGCCGGCGCCGCCTACGAATGGGCCCATCACGTCAGCCGGGCGCGCGCCTGCGGCATCGAGGACCAGCGCATCGCCTCGATCGCCGGGCCGCTTGCGGCGATGGCGGAGGAAGACGCGGTGCTGGCGCGGGCCGTGGACGAGCTGTTCGACGGCGGCGCGCTGGCGGAAGACGACACGCGAGGCGGTGAAGGCACTGGTCGGCACCGACGGGCTGTTCGACGTTCTCGCCACCGTCGGCTTCTACCTGACGCTCGGCTTCATCGTGAAGAGCTTCGCCACGCCGCTCGACACGGCGGTGGCCGACGAACTCGCCCAACGGCCGCTGGCGGGCGGCTAGAATTTCGCTTCGGAACGTGCTCCATGGGGCCGCCCTAGAGACGGCGAATACGGAGCGCGGAGGAGAGCGATGAGCGACCACGACCGGGTGGCGGAGCACCTGATGGCGGAACATGCCGGCGGCAAGCGATTCGAGCCGTTCGCCGAGAAATTCGGCATCGCGAACCTCGACGCCGCCTATGCCGTGCAGGACGCCTATGTGGCGCGGACGCTCGATGCCTCGGGCGCGCGGCCGGCCGGCTACAAGGTCGGGTTGACGTCGAAGCGCATGCAGGAAATGTGCGGCATCGACAGGCCGGTCGCCGGCGTGGTGCTCGACCGGCGGGTGTTTCCTCGGGCGTTGAGCTCAAGCTTTCCGATCATGGGCGGCTGGGGCTGGAATTCGAGATCTGCGTCATCGCCGGCAAGGACCTGCCGCCGATCGGCCGCCCCTACACGCAGGGCGAGGCGGCCGCCGCGATCGGCAAGGTGGCGGCGGCGGTGGAGATGGTCGACGACCGCAACTGCGACTACGCCACGCTCGACGTGCTGTCGCTGGTCGCCGACAATTCATGGAATGCCGGCGTCATTCTCGGCGATCCCGCTGCCGCAGGCGCCGATCTCGTCAACTGCGAGGCGGTGATCAGCAGGGACGGCGTCGAACTCGACCGCGGCCATGGCCGCGATGCGCTCGGCGGGCCGCTGGTGCCGTTCACCTGGCTCGCCAACCATCTGTCCAGCCGCGGCGGCGGGCTGAAGGCCGGCGACCTGGTGATGACCGGCAGCCTGGTTACCACGCAGTTCCCGACGGAGGCCGCGACCTACGCATTCTCGGTCGCCGGCATCGGCGAGGTCGAGGTCAGGGTCGCGGCGTAGGGCGGCTACCGGACGATCAGTCCTCGAAGATGGCGACGGCGCGCGTGAAGCCGGCCGAGGCCGCCTTGATCTTGTAGGGGAAGCAGGCGATCTCGTAGCCGGTCGCCGGCAATTGATCGAGATTGGCGAGCTTCTCGATGTGGCAGTAGCCGATCTCCATGCCGGCGCGGTGGCCTTCCCAGATCAGCTTCGCGTCGTGGGTTTTCGCGTAGGCCTTTGCGGTGTGGACGAAGGGCGCATCCCAGCTCCAGCCGTCGGTGCCGGTGATCCTGACGCCGCGCTCCAGCAGATAGAGTGTCGCCTCGCGGCCCATGCCGCAGCCGGCCGACACGTAGTCGGGCTGGCCGTAGCGCTCGCCGGCGCGGGTGTTGACGACGACGATGTCGAAGGGCTTGAGCTCGTGGCCGATGCGCTTCAGTTCCGCCTCGACGTCGGCGGCGGTCGCCACGTAGCCGTCCTCGAAATGCCGGAAGTCCAGCTTGACGCCGGGGTTGAAGCACCATTCCAGCGGCACCTCGTCGATGGTGATGGCGCGCTCGCCATTGTTCATCGTGGAGGCGAAATGCCACGGCGCGTCGAGATGGGTGCCGTTGTGGGTGGAGATCGCCAGGCGCTCGATGCCCCAGCCTTCGCCGTTCGGCAGGTCCTCGCGCTTCAGGCCCGGGAAGAAGGCGGTGATCTGGTCGGCGGTCATGGTGTGGTCGAAATAGTCGATATGCGGCAGCGCGGTCGGCGGATCGGAAGCGATGCCGGCTTCGAGCGGGACCGAGATATCGACGATGCGTCTTGGCATTTTTGGTTTCCTCAGCGGCCTAGCGGAAGGGTTGCTTTGGAGGGGAACAGAAGCACGAGCAAAAGCACGAAAGCCATCATCACGGCAAACGGGCCGGCGCCGCGGAAGATGTCGCCCAGGCTGATCGTGTCGTCGTCGAGGGTCGACTTGATGACGAAGACGGAAATGCCGAAGGGCGGCGTCAGAAGGCCGATCTCGACGGCGATGACGGTGACGACGCCGAACCAGACGAGGTCGATCCCCATCGGCTGGATGACCGGCAGCATCAGCGGCACCATGATCAGCATGATCGAGGAGGAATCGAGGATCGTGCCCATGGCGACGACCAGCACGACATAGGCGGCAAGCACGCCCCAGATGCCGATGTCGGCGTGGGCGACGAAGGCGCCGAACTCGTTGGGAACGCCCGACAGAGCCAGCATGCGCGAATACATCTGCGCGGAGATGATGAGGAAGCAGATCGAGGCGGTGACGAGGCCGGTGTCGTTGAGCACCGACCAGAGGTTCGCCGGCGTCAGCTTGCGGCGGAAGGCGCCGATCACCAGCGTGCCGAGGCAGCCGACCGCGCCGGCCTCGATGGGGGTGAAAAGGCCGCCATAGATGCCGCCCAGCACCAGCGCGATCAGCGCCGCGATCGGCAGGCCACGCGCCATCATCTGGCCCGTCGTCAACTTGTGCTCGTCGTCGGGCGACAGGTCGTGGCCGATGAAGGAGGGCCAGAAATACGCCATGGCGATGACGCCGCCGGTGAACACGGCGGCAAGCAGGATGCCCGGGAGGATGCCCGCCATGAAAAGGTCGCCGACCGACTGTTCCGTCAGCAGTCCGTAGAGGATGAGCAGCAGGCTCGGCGGGATCAGCATGCCGAGAACCGACGATCCCGCGACGACGCCGACGGAAAAGCGCTTGGTGTAGCCGTGGCGCACCATCTCGGGCACGGCGATGCGCGTGAAGACGGCTGCCGAGGCGATCGAGATGCCGGTGATGGCGGCGAACACGGCGTTGGCGGCGACCGTGGAGACGCCGAGCCCGCCCTTGACGCGCCGGAACAGCTGGTTGGCGACGTCGTAGGCGTCGCTGCCCATGCCGGTGACGGAGACGAGGAAGCCCATCAGCACGAACAGCGGCACGACGCCGAAGAAATAGGACGAGATGGTTTCGGACGCGGCGAGCGCCAGCAGCTTGCCGGCGAGAAGCGGCGAGCCCTTGATCATCCACACGCCGACATAGGAGCACAGCATGAGCGCCACCGGCACCCACAGGCCGGCATAGATCAGCGCCACCATGGCAAACAGCGTGGCGATGCCGATCTCGAACGAGCTCATCGCGACGCCTCCGGATCGGACGCGCCGCCGAACAGCCCGATCAGCACCGCGACGATCGATACTGCGATCTGCAGCAACAGCGCGGCGCAGCCGACGATGATGACCGCGTTGATCGGCCAGTCGGGCGCGGTGAACGTGCCGAGCGTGCCGACATAGGTGTTGCGCGCTCCAGGCCTCGGCGAAGAGCGGGTAGCTGGCCTTGACGAGCACGGTGATCAGCGCGGCGGCGGCCAGCAGGTAGACGAGCTCGACCCACAGGCGCAGCCGCGGCGCGTGGCGTTCGATCACGAAAAGCAGCGATTCCGTGCGTGTGAAGCGGCCTCGCCGGAACGCCTCGGAGACCTGCAGGAAGACGATGCCGACGATGGAGATGGAAACGATCTCCGGGACGCCTACAACCGGCTTGAGGAAGGCTTCGCGGCCGATGACATCGGTGTTGACGAGCACCATGAGGGCGACGATCAAGAGCGTGCCGACGACGTTCATCGTGGTCGAGATGCCGTCGGCGACGCGGCGCAGCGTGCGGAAGGCGCCGGGGCCCTGCGAAGACCCCGGCGTGTTGGGTTCAGCCATGGCGGCCGGCTCCGGCTATTCCTGGTCCCAGTTGCGGACCGGCGTGGCGCCGGCGGCGCGCATGGCCTCCATGTAGGCCTTCAGCACCTCGGTGCCGGGCTTGCCCTGGTCGTCGAGCGCCTTGGCCCACTGCATGGCGACGTTGTCCATGCCGTCGGCCCACTGCTTGCGCAGCGCAGCGTCGACCTCGGTGACGGTGCCGCCGTTCGCCTGGACGGTCTCCAGCCCCTTGGTGACGGCCTCGTCGAGGTCCTTCAGATAGGCGTCCTTGTAGGCGTCGGCGGCGTCCTTCAGCGCCTTCTGGACGACTTCCGGCTGGCTGTCGTACCAATCCTTGTTGGCGCCGAGCGCGCCGGCGAACTGGGCGCCGAAGCCGAATTTCGACATGTAGGGCGCGACCTCGTAGAGCTTGCCGGGCACGGCGGCGGTGGCGAAGGAGACGACGCCGTCGTACACGCCGGTCTTGATGTCGTTGTAGTAGGTGGTCAGGTCGCCGGCGACGGCGACCGCGCCGGTGCCGCTGAGCCAGGTGCCGGCGGGGCCGGGCGCGCCGATCTTCTTGGCTCTCCATGTCGGAGATCGACTTCACCGGAAACTTGGTCATCAGCATGTAGTCGTCGATGGCGATCGGGCCGCCGAGATACTGGATGCCGTTCTCGAGCCACGTGCTCTGCATGGCCGGCAGCTCGTCGTTGAGCTTGTCCATGGTCTCGATGACGAGGTTGGGATCGGCCGAGACGAAGGGCGTGTAGTAGGTGACGTTCTGCAGCGACAGCTTGGCCGGGTCGAACAGGCTCGAGACCAGACCGATCTCGGCGAGGCCCTGCTGGACCGTCTCGAGCTCGTCGCCGACCTTGGCCAGCGAGCCGCCGTACTGCTCGTCCCAGTCGATGGTGTAGCCGGAGCCTTCCAGCTCCTTGTTGACGGCGGGGATGAACACCTCGTGGGCGAGGCGCACCCAGCGGAACACCGGCGGGTGGCCGGCGACGATGGTGACGTTGATGGTCTCGTCGGCATTCGCGGCGAGCGCCGATGCGCCGAGCAGCAGGGCGGCCGCGAGGCCGGTCTTCAAATGTCTCATCCTGTTTTCCTCCCAGGTTTCGGTCGTCCCGCGGGTTTTCTGCGACCCGCGAATCTTGTTGCGCGGCCTCAGGCCGCGGTGGCGTCGCCCTCCTCGGCCGGCACGATGGCGTCGCCGAACGGGTCGAGGTCGCGCGAGCCCGGCATGTAGGCGATGTCGAAGGAGGAGCGAGCCTTGATGCGCGCGAACCAGTCGGTGACGCCGGGCAGCTCGGCCCAGAAATCCGACAGGCCGAGATCCTCCATGCGCACGATCGTCGGCACGAGGCTGATGTCGGCCAGCGTGAACATGTCGCCGACCATCCACGGTCCGGACTGCAGCGACTTTTCCATGCGGCCGAGCGTGGCGCGGAGCTGTTCCAGCGAGTTCTGGATGTCGGCCTCGCTGAAGCCGCCCTGGCCCATGCGCTTGTAGAAATGCTTGCGCAGCGGCCGCTTGCCCGCACCCTGCTCGAACTTGTCGGCGCTGAGGTTGCGGAAGCCGCGCACGAAGTAGCGGTTGAACGAGGGGTAGCGGATGGCGACGGTCGGCACCTCGTCGATATATTGCCGCCACGCACGCATGCGGGCCCGCGCCACGAGGTCGGCCGGCCGCAGCGGACGCTCGGGAAAGGCCTCGTCGAGATATTCGTTGATCACCGAACTGTCGACGATCGGCTGGCCGTCATGGACCAGCGTCGGCACGACGCCGTTCGGGTTGAGGTCGAGATACCAGCCTTCCAGGTGCTCCTCGCGCTCGAGCGCCACCTGGCGGCTTTTCCATTCGAGCTGCTTTTCGGCGAGCGTCAGGCGCACCTTCTGGCTGCAGGTCGAGATCGGGTGATGATACAGTTCCAGCATCTTCGAGGCTCCCCGGAAGATACGGACACCGCGCGCTTCGCCCGGCCCCCGATGGGCCGCAAGCGGTCGAAGCCGGCACGATTTCCTCCCTCCGCCCTCAGGCGGTCGAAGGAAGGCTATTCAGCCGCCTGCTATCAAACAAGGAAATTGTCATGATAGCTCCTATTCAGCTTCTGAATGGGAAATCATCGGTTCCGCGCGTCTGGCGGAACAGCGTCAGCCGGCCATGACGCGTGCGGTTTCGGGTTCGCGTTCGACGAGACCTTCGGTCGGCGGCAGCGTCGCGGCGACCTCGAACATCTGCTCGACCAGCCATCGGGTCTGCGGGTCGCTGCCACGGTGGTGATGCCATTGCAGGACCTCGCGCAGCGGCTCGATGTGCACCGGCGGGCGGAAGAAGCGGAGCGGCAGGTCGGCCGGGATCGTCGGGATGAGCCTGGCGTGGATGGTGGCGATGTAGGGCGTGTCGACGACGAAATGGGCGACCTGCGAAAAGCTCGGCACCCGGCAGGCGAAATCGAGATCGAGCCCGAGATCGGTGTAGGCGAGCTCGATCTGGCTGGGATGCGGATAGCTGGTGACGACGTGGCGCAGGCGCACGAATTCGTCCTGGGAAAGCTCGTCGCCGATCAGCTCGTTGCCCTCCCAGGCAATGCAGACGAAATCGTCCTGGAACAGGTCGCGCTGCGGATGCCCTTCGACGATGGCGTGGGCGGGGAAGATGACGAAATCGACCTCGCCGCCGCGCAACAGGTCGTCGGCCAGAAGCGGGATGGCGCGGATGTCCAGGGCGACGCCGGGCGCCACCTCGGCCAGATGCTTCAGGAGCGGCACGAGGAATACCTGCACGACGTAGTCGGAAGCGACGATGGAAAAGGTGCGGTTGGCGGTACCCGGATCGAAGACCGCGCGCTTGTCGGCGACGACCTGGAGCTGGATCAGCAGGTCGCGCACCGGCTCGGCCAGCGATCTGGCCAATGAGGTCGGCATCATCTGGCGCCCGACCGGCACGAACAGCTCGTCGCCGAAATGGTCGCGCAAGTCGGCGCAGCGCGTTGCTGACGGCCGGCTGGGTCAGCGCGAGATGTTCGCTGGCGCGGCTGGTGCTGCGGTAGCGCAGCATCGCGTCGAGCACGACGAGCAGGTTGAGGTCGAGTTTCCGGAAGCGCATGGCGCCACCATATCACCGCAATCAATTCCAGCTATACCGACAATTGATTTCTGCAATGAGGAGCACTGACCTAGCCTTGGCGCGAAACCGGCCGCGCCGGACAAGGAGGAAGCGGTCCGCAGGCCGCAGGGGAGGACGCATGAAAATCGGAACGGTCGCGCATCAGGGCAAGTCGAAGCCGGTGGTGCTTCTGAACGACGAGACGGCGGTCGACCTGTCGGCGGATTTTGCCGATGTCGCGGCGATCGTGAAAGCCGGCGAGGCGGGGCTTCGCACCGTCCGCGACAGGCTTGCGAGCCCGGCCGCCACGATCAGGCTCGCCGAGGCGGCGCCGCAGTGCCCGATCCTGCCCGAGCAGTATCGCGACTGCATGGTGTTCGAGGCGCACCTTCAGAACGCGCTCGACCAGTCGGCTAAGGCGAGCGGCCAGCCGGCGCGCTCGATCCCGCAGGTCTGGTACGAGCAGCCGATCTACTACAAGGGCAACCGCTTCTCCTTCATCGGTCCCGAGGCGGAGATCGAGTGGCCGTCCTATTGCGACTTCCTCGACATCGAGCTGGAAATGGCGATCGTCGTGGGCAAGACGGGCAAGAACATCACGGTCGAGGACGCGCCGTCCTACATCTGGGGCTACACGATCCTCAACGACGTCTCGGCGCGCGACGCCCAGATGCGCGAGATGGCGGGACAGCTCGGCCCGGCCAAGGGCAAGGATTTCGACACCGGCAACATTCTCGGTCCATGGATCGTGACGGCCGACGAGATCCCCTATCCGCCGAAGCTCGACATGGAAGCCAAGGTCAACGGCGAGCGCTGGGGCGGCGGCAACAGCAGCCAGATGCACCATTCCTTCGCCGACATCCTGGCGCACATCTCGAAGTCCGAGACGATCCACGCGGGAGAGGTGATCGGCTCCGGCACCGTCGGCACGGGCTGCGGTCTGGAGATCGGCAAGCGGCTTTCGCCGGGCGACAGGATCGAGCTCACCATCGAGAAGATCGGCACGCTGAGGAACACGGTCGGCGCCGAGTGCTGAGGCCGCGGCCGCGGGCCGCTTCAGGCCCGCGCGAACTTGTAGAGCGTGACGTCGGTGCGGCCGGTGCGGAAACCGGTCTCGCAATAGGCGAGGTAGTATTCCCACAGGCGGCGGAAGCGTTCGTCGAAGCCCTGCTCGGCCAGTCGCGGCCAGGCTTCGAGGAAGCGGCGGCGCCATTCCTCGAGCGTGCGGGCGTAGCTGTCGCCGAACGATTCCTGCGCGACCGGCGTCAGACCGGCGCGGCGGGCATGTTCGTGGACCAGCCGGTCGGTCGGCAGCATGCCTCCGGGAAAGATGAAGCGCTGGATGAAGTCCGGCCGGTCGCGATAGGCGGCGAAGCGCTCTTCGGCGATGGTGATGACCTGCAGCACGGCCAGTCCGCCCTCGCGCAGCCGCTCGCGCAGGGTGCGGAAATAGACCGGCCAGTAGGATTCGCCCACCGCCTCGATCATCTCGATGGAGACGATGCGGTCATAGGTGCCGGTGGCGTCGCGATAGTCGAGCAGGCGCATGTCGGCGCTTCCCGAGAGCCCGTCGTTGCGCAGCCTCGAACGGGCATAGGCGAGCTGTTCTGACGACAGGGTCAGCCCGCGCACCTCGCACTCGTGCCGGCCGATCAGGTGGCTTGCCAGCGCACCCCAGCCGCAGCCGATTTCCAGCACCCTTTCGCCGCCGGCGAGCTCGAGCAGTTCGGCGATGCGGACGAGCTTTTCGTGCTGGGCCTCTTCCAGCGACTGCCGCGGATCCTGGTAGATCGCCGAGGAATAGCTCATGTCCCGGTCGAGCCAGGCCGCGTAGAAGCGGTTGCCGAGGTCGTAGTGCTCGGAGATGTTGCGCTTGCTGCCGGCGCGCGTGTTCCTGCGGGTGAGGTGATGCAGGCGCCGGGCGAACCTGGCGAAACGGGTCGGGTGGGTGGTCGACTTGAAGCCGTCCTCGTTGTCGATGAGAAGCCTGAGCAGGGCCGCGATATCGGGCGTCGACCAGTCACCGTCGCCATAGGAGCCGGCAAAGCCGACGTCGCCATTCCAGATGAGCCGCGCGAAGGTGCGCCAGCGATGCACGTCGACGAAGACTTCCGGGCCGGACTCGCTTCCGGCGCGCTCCAGCACTTCGCCGGAGGGCAGCCGCACCCGCAGCACGCCGGCCCGCAAGTCCGGCAACATGCGCCCCGCAAGCCCGGCAAGGGCGGCAAAATGCCAGGGCCCGCGTTCGGTCCGTTCGGTGGTGGGGTAGGAAGAGGACATGGTCTAGCTGCCGTGAGGGACTATGGTCGCGTCGGCCCGGGGCGGAGCCGGCTTGCCGCGAACCGGGATGCGCTTTGCCCACAGGAGCAGCGCGTGCCAGTGGATCGCGGCGATGACCTTGAAGGTAAGGAGCGGGAAGAGCGCGAGGGCGCGGGCGAACATGCGGCCGGTGAACGGCTGCCTGGTGCCGGAGAGCGCTGCGACGAGAACGGGTCCGTCATGGTCGGTTGCCTTGATGGTGATCGCGATCCGCTCGGCGGGGGCTGCGACGCGAAACTCGTAGTTCACGCCTCTGATATCCATGAAAGGCGAGACGTGGAAGCGCTTTGCACATCCATGCCGCGCGGCTTCCTCGGCGTTGCGCGTGTCGAACACATAGGTGTGGCGCTCGCCGAACGTGTTGTGGACTTCGTAGAGAATGGCAGCGAGCGTCCCGTCGCGGCGATGGCAGAAATAGACGCTGAGCGGATTGAAGCCGTAGCCGAGGATGCGCGGCATGCACAGCAGCCGGATCGGGCCGCCGTCGAAGGAGATGCCGGCCTCGCTAAGCCGCCGCTCGACCTGCGCCCGCAGCGGCGTCGCGCTTGCGTCGCCGTGGTCGGCATCGTGGAAGCTGGCGAGATTGAAACGGTTGCGCGAAAGGATCGGTATGCGGTCAGCGATCTCGTCGATCTCGTCGAGGTCGAGCAGCATCCAGAACACGCGATAGGCGAGACGATGCCGGCGCGGCTCCAGCCGCTGGTGCGTGACGCGGCCGAAATAGAGCGCGGAGGAGGTCATGCGGCGATCTCTTCGGCGCGGGTGGCGGGCACGTTTGCGATGGCCCCCGGCGCGACGGTTTCGCCGGAAAGGAAGATGCGGCCGGATTCGTCGGCGACGCTCCATGGACGGCGCACGCCACCCAGCGCCTCGGCGGCCGCCAGGCCTGACTGCAGGGCGTCCTCGTGGAAGCCGGAGCCGAAATAGGAGCCGCAGAACCAGGTGTTTCGCTGTCCCTGCAGAGACCAGAGGCGCCGCTGCGCGGCGACGGCCGCGCCGTCGAACAGCGGGTGCTCGTATTCCTCCTCGTGCAGCACTTGCGAAGGGTCGAGCGGCGCGTGCGGGTTGAGCGTGACGAAGAGCGGCTTTTCGGAGCGAAGCGACTGCAGCCGGTTCATCCAGTAGGTCACGGTGGGAACCTCTTCATGCGGGCCGGCCGGGCCCTCGACATGGTTCCAGCTCGCCCACACCGCGCGCCGGCGCGGCATGACGGAGGGGTCGGTGTGCAGGAACGCACTGTTGCGGCTGTAGCGGAAGGCGCCAAGCAGCGAGCGCTCCTCGGCCGACGGGTCGGCCAGCAGCGACAACGCCTGGTCGGCATGGGAGGCGATCACGATGGCGTCGAAGCGCTCGCTTCCGTGCCGCGCGTCCGAAACGACGACGTCACCGCCGATGCGCCGGATGGATTCTATGCGCGAATTGCACCGAATGCGTCCGGTAAGCGGTTCTGCCAGCGCGTCGACATAGGAACGGCTGCCATTGGTGACGGTTCGCCATTGCGGCCGCCCGGCCAGCCGCAGCAGGCCGTGATTGTCGAAGAAGCGGATGAACGAGCCGGCCGGATAGCCGAGGATGGCCGAGCAGGGAGCCGACCAGATCGCACCGGCCATCGGCAGCAGGTGGTCGTCGCGAAACGGCGTGCCGTAGCCGCGGGCGGCGAGGTAGTCGCCCAGCGTGTGGTCCGGATCGAGGGCGTCGATGTCGATGGCGGCGGTGCGATAGAAGCGGACGAGATCACGCAGCATCGACCAGAAGCGGGGGCTCAGAATGTTGCGCTTCTGGGCGAACAGGCTCGCCATGTCCTTACCGGCATATTCCAGCCTTCCGCCGGCGAGCGAGACGGCGAACGACATGTCTGAGGCGTGGGTGGCGACGCCGAGATGGCGGAACATCGCGCCGAGATTGGGATAGTTGGGCTCGTTGTAGACGATGAAGCCGGTATCGACCGGGATCTCCCGGCCGTTCTCGGTAACGGTGACGGTGTTCGAGTGGCCGCCGATCCGCGAGGCGCGCTCGTAGACGGTGACATCATGCCGGCCGGACAGCAGCCAGGCGGCGGAAAGTCCGGAAATCCCCGTTCCCACCACGGCAATCTTCTTGCGTGCGTTGTCGCCTGGCATGTTCGCATCCCTGTTGCGGCGCCGCAGTTTTCGGGCGCTGTTGCAGGGAAATACGGAACGCGGCGCCGACTGGATCACTTTCGGAGGTGATCCGAATGCGCGCGGCCCGCGTATTGGGTGTCATGAACAGCGCGACCGGAGCCGGACATGTCGTCAGCACCCGCCAGGCGGTGCGTTTCTTGCCCCGGCGGGCTCACTTGGACATAAGCTCGCCCGCAATGGACGAATTCGAACCAGACAAGCTGATCGCGCGCATCGCCGAGCACCAGGACCGGGAGGCCTTCGGCAGGCTGTTCGCCCATTACGCGCCGCGCGTGAAGACCTTCGTCAGGGCGCGGGGCGTCGCACCTGAGCGGGCCGAGGAGCTGGCGCAGGAGACGCTGCTGAGGCTGTGGCGGAAGGCGCACCAGTTCGATGCGTCGCGCGCGACGGCATCGGCCTGGGTGTACTCGATCGCCCGCAACCTGTTCATCGACGAAATGAGGCGCGGCGTCCGCGACCGGCGGCTGGAGCAGGAAGAGGAACCGGCGCCGGAAGGGCCGGAGAGGCCGGACGATCTTCTGATGGCAGCCGAACGGGAGCGTCTGGTGCGCGAGGTGATGGCAGGGCTGCCGGGCGAGCAGCTCAAGGTCGTCAGGCTGTCGTTCTTCGACGGGCTGGCACACTCCGAAATCGCCGAACGGCTGGGCCTGCCGCTGGGCACGGTCAAGTCGCGCATCCGGCTGGCGGTGGCACGCCTGCGTGAGCAACTTGGTGAAATGACATGAACCGCATCACCCATCATCCGAGCGACGAGACGCTCGCCGCGTTCGCGGCCGGAACCCTGGACGAACCGCGCAGGATCGTCGTCGGCGCGCACGTGTCGCTGTGCCGGCGCTGCCGCAAGACTGTCGAGGCGCTGGAATTCGCCGGCGGGCTGCTGATCGACGAGGCCGACCCGGCGGAGATGGCGGACGACGCGCTGTCCCGGGCGCTGTCGCAGCTCGATGCCGAGCAGCCGCCGCAACGCGACGAGGCCGGCGGTGGCGCCGAGATGCCGTCGCTGGCGGGCTACGAGCTCGGCCGCTGGCTGTGGGTCGGGCCCGGGGTCTACCGGCGCGCCATCAAGGTGCGCGGCGCCGACGGAACGAAGGCCTTCATGCTGCGCGCCGCGCCCGGAACCCGGCTGCCGCATCACCGGCATTCCGGCATCGAGTGGACCTGCGTCATCCAGGGCGCCTTCGAGCACCAGCTGGGCCGCTTCGGCGCCGGCGATTTCGACGAGGCCGACGAGACGATGGAGCACACGCCGGTGGTGGCGGCGGGCGAGCCATGCATCTGCATCGTGGCGCTGCAGGGCGGGATCGAGCTGCAAAGCCGGCTCGGACGCCTGATCCAGCCGCTGCTGCGGATCTGAGGCACGGCCATGGGCATCATCGATTTCATCCTGCTGCTTGCCGGCGTCTCGATCGGGCTTTCGGCCGGCATGACGGTGGCGTGGACGATCTGGCGGCGCTCCGGCAATTCCGGCTGGATCGACACGGTGTGGACCTTCACGCTGGGTGGCGTCGGCATCATCGGCGCGCTCGTGCCGTCGCCGGCGGGTGCCGGCTGGACCGGCCGCCACTGGCTCGTCGCCGCGATGGCCGCGGCCTGGGCATTGCGGCTCGGCCTGCACATCGCCCGCCGCACGCGCGGCATCACCGACGATCCCCGCTACGCGAAGCTCGCCGGCGAATGGGGCGCGGCGGCGAACCGGCAGATGTTCGTGCTGCTGCAGAAGCAGGCTCTCGTCAGCATCCCGATGGCGCTGGCGATCGTTCTTGCGGCCTGGAACCCGGCGCCGTTCATCCGCCTCCAGGACTGGATCGCAATTGCCGTGCTGGTCGTCGCCATCGGCGGCGAGGCGACCGCCGACGCGCAGCTTCGCCGGTTCGCGTCAGACCCCGGCAATCGCGGCAAGGTATGCGACGTCGGCCTTTGGGCCTGGTCGCGGCATCCGAACTACTTCTTCCAGTTTTTCGGCTGGCTCGCCTATCCGCTGCTCGCGATCGACCTCGCCGGCGGCTACGGCTGGGGCTGGGTCGCGCTCGCCGCACCGGCCTGCATGTACTGGCTGCTGGTGTACATCTCGGGCATCCCGCCGCTGGAGGAGCACATGCTGGAATCGCGCGGCGACGCCTTCCGCGAATACCAGGCGCGGACCAATGCGTTCTTCCCGGCACCGCCCGCGGCGGGCCGGGCATGAGCCTCGCCAGCGCCACGGCCGCGATCGGCGAACGGCTGCCCTGGCCGGATCCGCTCACGCGCGCGGCAATTTCGCTGCTCGTGGGCCGCACCGACCGGCGGCTTTCGCGCGAGCCGGAAAGCTCGACGAGCGCCTTCGCGGCTGGGATGGACGCGTTCCCCGTGGCCACGCATGTCGAGGACGCCAACGTCCAGCACTACGAGGTGCCGGCCGAGTTCTTCCGCATCGTGCTCGGCGAGCGGCTCAAATATTCCTGCTGCCATTACGACGACGCCACCACGTCCCTCGACATGGCGGAGCGGCGCGCGCTGCAGATCACCTGCGAAAACGCCGGGCTGGCGGACGGCCAGACGGTGCTGGAACTCGGCTGCGGCTGGGGATCGCTGTCGCTGTGGATGGCAGAGCATTTTCCGAATTCGCGGATCGTCTCGGTGTCGAATTCGCAGTCGCAGCGCCGGCACATCATGTCGGAATGCGCGCGGCTCGGCCTGAACAACCTGACGGTGGTGACGTCGGACATGAACGATTTCGACACGGCGGAGCGGTTCGACCGCGTGGTGTCGGTCGAGATGTTCGAGCACATGAGCAACTGGCGCGAACTGCTTGCCCGCATAAGGGGCTGGCTGGAACCGGACGGCAGGTTGTTCGTGCACGTGTTCAGCCACGCCACCGCGCCCTATCGCTTCGACCATACCGACCCCGCCGACTGGATCGCCCGGTATTTCTTCACCGGCGGCATCATGCCGAGCCACGATCTGATGTCGTGTTTTCCCGAATCCTTCGCCGTCGAGCGCGACTGGCGATGGAGCGGCGAGCATTACCGCCGCACGGCCGACGACTGGCTGGCGAACTTCGACGCGCGGCGCGAGGAGGTGGAGTCCGTCCTGTCAGGTGTCTATGGACGCGAGACGCGGCTGTGGATGCGCCGCTGGCGGCTGTTCTTCCTCGCCACGTCCGGCCTGTTCGGCCACGCCTCCGGCAAGAGCTGGGGCGTGAGCCATTATCTGATGGCGCCTGCGCGGGGCGACTAGCCGGCTAACTGCCGCCGGACTTTCCGGCTTTTCAGCTCGCGAAGGCGCGGGTGACGTAGAAGGCGACGATCGCCGCCACGGCGGTCGCGACGGTGCCGTAGGCGAGGTCGATGATCGTGATCTGGGCCGTCCAGTTCCTGAGCGTGGCGAAGTTGGTCAGGTCGTAGGTGCCGTAGGCAATGAGGCCGAACAGCGCCGCGTAGCCGAGCGCGGCCATGGCGGAGCCGGTCTTCAGCGCCGGCAGGACCGCGAAGACCACGACGCCGACCGGAAAGAGGAAGTAGAAGACGAGCGCCGGCGCAATGCGCAGGTCGGGCGAAAGCAGGTCGCCGAGCGCCGGGCGGTAGAGCCGGCTGGACATCGTGGTCAGCCAGACGGCGTCGAGCACGCCGAAGGTCAGCAAGGTGGCTATGTAGGCGATGGCCTGTTTCATCGGTCGTCCTCCGTGGGTGCGCAATCCTCTGGATTACGACCGGCGGACGCCGTCGGATCAGAAATCGAGGCTACAGAATTGCCGCAGGTTGAAAGCGGCTGATTTGAAGGTCACTCTGCGGCGGGGCCGCCGCGCGACAAACGAAGGCCAGACCCTACGCGTAACCAGCTTGGCAGGGTGCCTCAGGACATGAACCGGCCCAGGATCGACCAGAGCATCGTATTCACCTACACCGACGATCTCGAAACGGGGTCGCGGTTCTTCCGGGAGGTGATGGAGTTGGAACTGGTCGTCGATCAGGGGCCGTGCCACATCTACCGGCTGACCGACGAGAGCTATCTCGGCTTGTGCAACCTGCCCGACAGGCCGAGTGCCCAGGCCGGCGTGACGATTACCATCGTTTCCAGCGACGTCGACGGGTGGTTCCGTTTTCTCACCGCCAAGGGCGTCGAATACGTCAAGGAGCCGTCGCATAGCCCGCGCTTCAACGTCTACAGCTCGCTGTTCATCAGTCCGCACGGCTACCGGATCGAGATCCAGAGCTTCGACGACAAGGACTGGCGCCGAGGTGGCGAGTAGGCGTTCTCGGACCCCGGCTCAGCCTCAGAATTCGAACGGATCGACGGTGCGGCGGCGGCCGAGCATGAAGGCGTCGGCGACATGGACGAGCGGCCGCAGGTCGACGTCGCTGGCGCCGGTCTCCAGCAATTCGGCGAAGCGCGCGTAGAGGCCGGCATATTCGCGGTCGGGGCCGGCGACGACTTCGCGGCCATCTACCGTCAGCCGCGCACCCCCATCGGCGAGCACCGCCTCGCCTTCGGCGCAGGCAATGCGAATCTCCCAGGTCTGTGGCCCCTCTTGGCGCCAGTCGAACTGCGCCGTCACCTCCGCCCTGCCGGCGTCCGAAAATATCAGATCGGCGGCGATCGGCGTGTCGCGGTTGGCCGGAAACGAAAGCTCCGCGCGCGCCAGATGAAGCGGCCGCGGGAAGATCGCCGTCAGGATCGACAGCGCGTTGATGCCCGGGTCGAAGACGCCGAGCCCGCCCGGCCCCCAGATCCATTCCTGGCCAGGATGCCAGCGGCGCACGTCTTCCTTCCAGACGATCTCGACGCGACGGATCGTCTTGCCGGCGAGCCAGTTGCGCGCGGCCGGCACGGCAGCGGCACAGCGCGAATGCCACGTGGTGAACAGGGTGAGACCGCGCGAGGCCGCGAGGTCGACAAGTTCGTGTACCTCCGCCACGGTCGCACCGGGCGGCTTCTCCAGCATCACGTGACGCCCGGCGAGCACGGCGGCGCGTGCGTCGGCGAACCGCACATGCGGCGGCGTGCACAGCGACACGCAGGAGATGTCCGGGCGGGCGCGCAGAAGCGCGGCGAGGTCCGGGTAGCGTTCGACCCCTTCCACGCTGCCGTGCCGGCTTGCGGTGGCCGCCAGCTCGAACGTGTCGCTTCCCGCGATCGCGGGAACGTGCTGGTCGCTCGCGATCTTGCCGATTCCGACCAGTGCGATTGCGCGGGACATCAGAAGCTCAATGGGATTCGCGCGGCACGGCGTGGCCGCGGCAGCCGCGCAGGAAGTCGAAATCGGCGCCGGTGTCGGCCTGCATGACATGCTCGTGAAAGAGCCTCGCATAGCCGCTCTCGGGCGGGGGCGGAGGAGGAGGTAGGCCGGCGAGACGGCTCGCCAGCTCCTCCTCTGAAATGTCGAGATGCAGCCGCCGCGACGCCACGTCGAGCTCGATCATGTCGCCGTCGCGCACCACGGCGAGCGGACCGCCGGCGGCCGCTTCCGGCGCCACGTGCAACACCACGGTGCCGTAGGCGGTGCCGGACATGCGAGCGTCGGAAATGCGGACCATGTCGGTGATGCCCTTGCGCAGCACCTTGGGCGGCAGGCCCATGTTGCCGACCTCCGCCATGCCGGGATAGCCGCGCGGACCGCACATCTTCATCACCAGCACGCAGGTCTCGTCGACGTCGAGTGCCTCGTCGCCTATTCGGGCGCGGTAATCGTCGATGTCCTCGAAGACGACTGCCCGGCCGCGATGCTTCATCAGCGACGGGGTTGCGGCCGAGGGCTTCAGCACCGCGCCGTTCGGAGCGAGATTGCCGCGCAGTACCGCAATGCCGCCGCTTTGCGTCAGCGCCCTGTCGGCGGGACGGATGACGTCCTCGTTCCAGTTGCGGGCGTCCTTCACCTCTTCCCACACCGGCTTGCCGGAGACCGTCAGCGCGTCGCGGTGCAGCAGGCCGGCCTCGCCGAGGCGCTTCAGGACGACAGGCAACCCGCCGGCGTAGAAGAACTCCTCCATCAGATATTTGCCCGACGGCATCAGGTCGACGATGGTCGGCACCTCGGCGCCGAGCCGGTCCCAGTCGTCGAGCGTCAGCTCCACGCCGGCGCGGCCGGCAATCGCCAGCAGGTGCAGCACGGCATTGGTCGACCCGCCGATCGCGGCGTTGGTGCGGATGGCGTTCTCGAACGCTTCACGCGTCAGAATGTCGGACGGCTTCATGTCCTCCTTCACCATGTCGACGATGCGCCGCCCGGTGAGGTGCGCCATGACGCGGCGGCGGCTGTCGACGGCGGGGATCGCCGCGTTGCCCGACAGCGCCATCCCCAGCGCCTCGACCACCGAAGCCATCGAGGAGGCTGTGCCCATCGTGTTGCACGAGCCGGCGCTGCGGCTCATCGCCTGCTCGGCCTCGAGGAAATCGTCGGGGCTCATGGCGCCGGACTTGATCGCCTCCGACATCTGCCAGAGCGCGGTTCCCGACCCGACCCGTTCGCCGCGGAACCAGCCATTGAGCATCGGGCCGCCCGAGACCATGATGGCCGGCAGGTCTGCGCTGGCCGCGCCCATCAGCAGGGCCGGTGTGGTCTTGTCGCAGCCGACCATGAGCACGACGCCGTCGAGCGGGTTCGCCCGGATCGCCTCCTCCACGTCCATGGCGGCGAGATTGCGATAGAGCATCGCGGTCGGCCGCAGCGAGCTTTCGCCCGTGGAGAACACGGGAAACTCCAGCGGCAGCCCGCCGGCCTCGTAGATGCCGTGCTTCACGCGCTCGGCCAGTTCGCGAAGGTGGGCGTTGCAGGGGGTGAGCTGCGACCAGGTGTTGCAGATGCCGATCACCGGCCGGCCGTCGAAGAGATCCGCCGGCAGGCCCTGGTTCTTCATCCAGCCGCGATGGTAAATCTGGTCGCGACCCTCGCCGCCGAACCATTCCTGCGACCGCAGCCTTCGCGGCCATTTGGCCGGTACGAAACCCATCTACTCACCTCTCATGCACATCCGGCCGAAGCGGTCCGGAAACTTTGTCGTCCTGCACTCCCGCAAACCGGGCGGCATCGCGCCGACGCGCCCGGTCAGCCCTCGCGGCTCAATGCGTCGCGCACGTCGCGGAAGGAATCGTCGAGGAGCTTTTCCATGCATTGGCGCGCCAGGTCGGCGTCGCGGGCGGCGATCGCATCGACGACGGCGCCGTGCTGCAGCAGACGCTCTTCCTGAATGCCCATCGCGCCGCGCCAGCTTATGCGGAAGGTGCTGACCATGGCGGCGTGGATCAGCGCACTGAACGCGCCGATGAAATGGTTTCGCGTGGCCTGCAGGATGGCGATGTGGAAGCGCAGGTCGGCATCGATGAGTTCGAGTTCCTTGCCCGCGCAATCCCGCATGTCGGCATAGGCGGCCTGGATACGGGCTAGCGCCTGCGTGTCGTGCGTCTCGGCCGCAAGCGCGGCGGCCGGAGGCTCGACCATGCGCCGCAGGGTGTAGAGGTCGGTCGCGATCTCGTCCGTCGGCATAGTCTGCAGGTGCCAGGTCAGCACCTCGGGATCGAGCATGTTCCACGCCGACTGCGGGCGCACGGTGGTCCCGACCTTCGGCCGCGCCGCGATCAGCCCCTTGGCGGTAAGCTTGGAGTAGGCTTCCCGCAGTGCCGTGCGCGACACCTTGTAGCGGCTGCGCATGTTTTCCTCGTCGGGCAGGCGCGAGCCCGGCGGGAACGCGCCGCTGACGATCTCCCGCCCAATCTGGTTGACGATCTGGGCGCCCGAAGCGACCATTTCCGGGAATCTGGCGGCCAGTTCGGCGGCCGCGGCGCTGCGTTCGTCTTGCCCGGTCCGGTCAGTCTCGATGTCGGTCATATTGTCCATGGGCATTGTCAGGAATTGCTCCGCAGGTCGAACGAGCTGACCAGGAAGCGGTGAAGCACGATGAATGCGAACAGGAGCATCCCGCTCGATATCATGATCCACGCGCTGTTGAGCGAACCGTTGAAGATGATCAGCGTCGAGATCAGCCCGAGGATCATCCCCCCGAACAGCGTGCCGGCCACCATGCCGACGCCGCCGGTGAGCAGCGTTCCGCCGAGCACCACCGCGGCAATCGCCGTCAGCTCGGAAGTGCTGCCCGCCAGCGGATAGCCCGACGAGGTGTAGAGGGCGTAGATGACGCCCGCCAGCGCGCTGTAGAAGCCGCCGAGCGCGTAGACCGATACCGTGGTGCGCCGGATGGGCACGCCCATGAGCCTTGCCGATTCCTTGTCGCCGCCGATGGCGTAGACGTTCGTGCCAAAGCGGGTGAAATGGGCGACGAATATCGCCGCCGCAAGGCTGACCAGCATGACGATCGCGGACGATGTGAGGAAGCCCCGACCGGGCAGCGGTATGTGCCAGGCCGCGAAGGTCTCGACGAACTCGTTGCGCAGCGGCACCGAATCGAGCGTCACCATGAAGCAGGCGCCGCGCAGCAGGAACAGGCCTGCCAAGGTTACGATGAACGGCTGAATCTCGCAGAAATCGATGACGAAGCCCTGGGCGGCGCCGAACAGGACGCCGAAGCAGAGAAGCAGGGCAGCCGAGGCAAGCGGGTGCCACCCCGCCTGGTCGAGCACGGCCATGCACACGCCGACGAAGCCGATCATCGAGCCGATCGACAGGTCGATGCCGCCCGACAGGATGACGAAGGTGGCGCCGACCGCCGCGACGATGATGAAGGCGTTGTCGGCCAGGATGTGGCCGAGCACGAGCGTCGACAGGAAGTTGCGGTACATCATCCCGCCCACCGCGAACAGCGCGACGAAGACGAGGATGGTGGCCGCCAGCGGCAGGTATTTGCGGTTCATCCGGTCCTCCGCGAAAACGGCCGCATCAGTGCCCTGCGGGCGTTGTCGGACTGCAGCAGCAGCACGAACAGCACCACCAGCGCCTTCACAACGAGATTGTATTCCGGAGGCAGGCCGGAAATCAGGATCGAGGTCGTCAGCGCCTGGATCACCAGCGCGCCGATCACCGTCATTCCGAGATAGATGCGTCCACCTGCCAGCGAGCCGCCGCCGATCACCACCGCCAGGATGGCGTCGAGTTCGCTGTAGAGCGCGACGCTGACGGGGTCGGAGGTGTGGGTGTCGGCGGTCATTATGACGCCGGCCCAGCCGGCGCACAGTCCCGAAATCACGTAGGCGGCGAAGACGATGAGGCGCGCGTTGACGCCAGCGAGATTGGCGGCTGCGGCATTGCCGCCGACGGATTCGATGAACAGGCCTAGCGCGGTGCGGCGGATGACCAGCCACAACACGAGGAAGATCGCCGCGCCGAGGATGAGGCGGGTGGGAATGAGCCAGATGTGACCGGTCGAAAGCCCCTGCAGCAATGGGCTTTCGAAGCTCGGATCGGTGCCGCCGTAAAGCGTGTTGATGAGCAGGCCGACGCCGCGACCCGGAGACCATCAGGATCAGCGTCGCGATGATCGGCTGGATGCCCAGCCCCGCGACCAGCGCGCCGTTCCACATGCCGCACAGCATTGCCGCCGACCAGCGCCAGGAACAGGATGACGATGTGCGGATCGCCGGCGTGGATGCGCCATGCGATCACGGCGCCGGTGATCGCGACGATCGAGCCGACCGAAAGGTCGATGCCGCGCGTGCCGATGACCACCGCCATTCCGAGCGCGATCAGGGCGGTCGGCACGGCGCGGTAGAGAATGTCCACGACGTTCCCGAACAGCCGCCCCTGGACGATCCTGATGTCGAAGAAGCCGGGCGAAACGATCCCGTCGACGATCAGGATGAGCGCCAGGGCCAGAAGCGGCCAGATGGCACGATGTCGCCCGAGGCGGACGGGCAGGCTCGCCGGCCGCTCGTCAGTTGTCGCCACCATCTTCCCCCGCAATCATTTCGATGATGTTGTCCCGTGTGATTTCTTCCCCGGCGATCTCGCCGATCTTGCGCCGGTCGCGCAGCACCGCCACGCGGTCCGCCGCCGCCACGATCTCGTCGAGCTCGGAGGAGGCGACGAGCAGCGCCAGCCCCTCCTGGCACAGCTTGCGGATGAGCGTGATGATCTCGGCATGCGCGCCCACGTCGATGCCGCGCGTCGGCTCGTCGAGCAGCAGCGTCGCCGGGCGCGATGCGAGCGCCCGCGCCAGCACGACCTTCTGCTGGTTGCCGCCGGAGAGTTGCCGCACCGGCTTTTCCGCGTCCGGCGTGGCGATGGCGAGCGCCTTGATCATCTCGTCGGCCAGCTTCTCCTGTTCGGCGCGCGGGATACGCCTAAGCCAGCCCTTCTTGGCCTGGATTGACAGCATGATGTTCTCGCGCACGCTGAGGTCGCCGACCAGCCCTTCCGCCTTGCGATCCTCGGGGCAGAAGACGACGCCGGTGCGCAGCGAGCGCCTGGGAGAGGCGTTCGCCACCGTATCGCCGGACACAACGAGACTGCCCGAATCGGGGCGGATCGCCCCGAACAGCATCTTGGCCATTTCGGTGCGGCCCGAGCCGAGAAGACCCGCCAGGCCGACGACCTCGCCCTCCCGGAGCGTCAGGTCGAACGGATGCAGCGTGCGCTTGCGGCCGAGGCCGCGCGCGACCAGCCGCTCAGCTCCGGCGGCAATCTCGTGCTTCTTCGAATAGCTGCGCTCGACCTGGCCAAGTTCGCGTCCGATCATCAGCGAGATCAGTTCGGAGCGGGAGATCTCGCCGACGGGACCCGTGCCGACGCGGCGTCCGTTGCGCAATACGGTCAGGCGATCCCCGATCTCGTAGACCTGCTCCAGGAAATGGGTGATGAAGACGACGGCGATGCCGTTCCGCTTCAGGTCGCGGATGACCTTGAAGAGTGCCGCGGTCTCGTGGGCGTCGAGGCTGGCGGTGGGCTCGTCGAGCACCAGCACCCTGGTGTCGTCCTCGAGCGCGCGGGCGATCGCGACGAGCTGCTGGATCGCCACCGAGAACGAGCCGACCGGTTGCTCGATGTCGATGTCGATGTTCAGCCGGGCGAGCTTGTCGCGCGCCATCTGCCGCGCCTTGCGCCACGAAATCGCGCCGAAGCGGCCGCCGGCACGTTCGAGCACGAGGTTCTTGGTCACCGACATCGCGGGAATAAGGTTTACTTCCTGGTAGACGGTGCTGATGCCGAGGGCCTGGGCCTCTCCGGTCGAACCGAGGTCGAC
Source organism: uncultured Alphaproteobacteria bacterium (assembly GCA_963816435.1). Taxonomy (GTDB): domain Bacteria; phylum Pseudomonadota; class Alphaproteobacteria; order Rhizobiales; family Rhizobiaceae; genus CAWFKS01. The sequence continues at coordinate 11,518 of CAWFKS010000011.1, read as the reverse complement.
GGGCCGGCCTTCGAGAAGCACTTCGCCGCCGTCGCGCGGCAGGGCGCCGGTCAGTATCTTGATCAGGGTCGACTTGCCGGCACCGTTCTCGCCGAGCAGCGCGTGGACCTCGCCGGGATTGAGCACCAGGTCGACGTCGTCGAGCGCGAGAACGCCCGGAAATCGTTTCCTGATCGCCCGCATCTCCGCGCGGGGAGAAGGGTTGGCGCGTGCAGTCATCTCGTGGGTTCCATCATGCCGACCGACGAGACCGACGCCCCGCCGGATTTGGCGGGGCGTGGCCATGAGCTGCGGCGGATCGCGGTCCGCTCCGCCGGGCTCAGTTTGCGGTGTGCAGATCCGAGGGGATGACGATCCACTTGTCGAGGTCGTGTGGGCTCTTCAGATAGTCGAGCACCACCGGGTAGATGTATTTGCCGATGGCGGAACGCAGCTCGACAGAGGCGTTGGCCTCGCCTGCGGCGAGGGCATCCTTCATCGCCGGTACGTAGTCGACCGACACCATCAGCAGGTCCTTGCCGGGCTTGAGACCGGCTTCCTTCATCGCCTGGATGGCGCCGAGCTGCATGTTGTCGTTGTGGGCGAAGGAGGCGCAGATGCCGTCGAGATTGTTGGTCGACTTGATGAAGGCTTCCATCACCTTCTTGCCGCCCTCGGTGGTGAAGTCGCCGCTCTGGGTCTGCACGATCTCCATGGCCGGGAACTGGTCGATGACGGCCTCGAAGCCCTTCTTGCGCTCGATTGCTGGCGCCGAGCCCGTCGTGCCCTGCAGCTCGACGATCTTGCAGGTGCCCTTGCTGGCCTGGGCGAGCCAGGCGCCCGCCAGCTTGCCTTCGAGATTGAAGTCGGCGGAGATGCGCGTGACGTAGAGCGACTTGTCCTGGACGTCGACGTCGCGGTCGACCAGGAACACCGGGATGTCGGCGTCCTTGGCCTCGCGCAGCACCTGGTCCCAGCCGGTCACGACCACCGGCGCGATGATGATCGCGTCGACGCCCTGCGCGATGAAGGCGCGCACGGCGCGCAGCTGCTCTTCCTGCTTGCCCTGCGCGTTGGCGAATTTCAGGTCGACGTCGTAGTCCTTGGCCGACGACTGCATGTCGGCCGAGAAGGCCGGGCGCCAGTCACCTTCCGAACCGACCTGCGAAAAACCGATGGTGACGGCCTGAGCCATGCCCGCAACGAGGCTGGCGGCGGCGAACACGGCGCCGCCGAGCAAAAATTTCAAGTTCATTGACTTCCTCCCTGGTTCGGCGCCGACCCGCTTCCTCCCACGGAAATGCCGACGACCGCAAATAATCCTATTATATTATTTTACACGCTGCAATCGATTTAAACCCGTTCGCCGCCCCGGCGGACCCGCCGCGCCCTTTGTGAGCCGGCGGGCCAGCGGACCCGGCGCAAGACGACGACGCGGTGCGGGCGCCGCCCGGGACGCCCGCACCGCATCGCAGGAAATGGATTGTCGGAAGAGTGACCTACTGCGTGCCCGGCTCGATCTTCCCGGACCTCACGCGCATCTTGATGTGCCTGGTCTCGCGGAAGGCCTCCAGCCCCTCGCGGCCGAGCTCGCGGCCGAGGCCGCTCATCTTCCAGCCGCCGAACGGCGCCTGCAGCTCGCTGGTGTCGTTGACGTTGACGCCGACGGAGCCGGCCTCGATGCGTTCGGCCATCGCCCAGCCGCGCTCCAGATCGCCGGAATAGATGTAAGCGGTCAGGCCGTAGGGCAGGGCGTTGGCGACGCGTATGGCCTCGCCGTCATCGGCGACGCGGCGGATCGCGGCCAGCGGCCCGAACGTCTCCTCGGTCATGGCAAGGGCCGCGTCGGGCACGTCGTCGACCAGCGTCGGCTCGAAGAAGAAGCCGTTGGCATATTCGGCGCCCTTGGGAGCCCCGCCGCCGGTGAGCAGTTTTCCGCCGCGCGCCACGGCGTCCTCGACATGGCGCGACACGCGCCGCCGGACGCTGTCGTTGAGCACCGGCCCGTAGAGCACGCCCGGCTCGATCCCGTGGCCGAGCTTCATCTTGCGCGTCTCGGCGACCAGCGCCTCGACGAAGCGGTCGTGGATCGCCTCCGACACGAGGATGCGGTTCACGGTGATGCAGATCTGACCCATGTTGGAAAACGAACGCCGCGCCGCCGCCGCTGCCGCCTCCTCCGGATCGGCGTCGTCGAGCACGATGAACGGGCACTGTCCGCCGAGTTCCAGCGACAGCCGCTTCAGATTGCCGGCGGCAGCCCGCATGATCGACTGGCCCGCCGGGATCGAGGCGGTCGCGGTGATCATGTTCACCCTGCCGTGTTCCGACAGCGCCTGCCCGACCACCTGTCCGGTGCCGGGAATGTCGTTGAGCACGCCCGCCGGCAGGCCGGCATCGGCGAAGCACTGCACCACCATGCCGATCGCCAGCGGCGTCTCGTGCGGCGGCTTGGCGACCAGGGTGCAGCCGGCCGCCAGCACCGGCGCGACCTTCCACATGTAGAGGTCGACCGGATAGTTCCACGGGATGATGCCGGCGACCACGCCGACCGGCGAAGTCGTGACCAGGCTGCGCACATCGGCGCGCGCGGCGGGACGGATCGTGCCCCACAGGCGCCGGCCTTCCTCGGCATAGAAGCGCAGCACCTCGATGCCGAAGCCGATCTCCTTGAGCGAATCGGGCACCGGCTTGCCCTGCTCGCGCGTCAGCGCGTCGGCGATGGCGTCGATGCGCTCGGCCATCAGGTCGGCGGCGCGGTGCAGGATCTTCGCGCGCTGGTCGGGGTGCATTCCGCTCCATCCGGGCAGCGCGCGTGAGGCCGCATCCACCGCGCGGTCGACGTCTGCAAGTCCGGCGAGGTCGCTGGCGCCGACCGTCTCGCCGGTCGCGGGATCGGGAATGGTGACGCGGTTCGGCTCGGCCGGATCGCACCATTTGCCGTCGATGAAGAGCTTGCGTTCGATCATCGTCAGCGCGACCTCAGCCGGCGCCACAATTCGGCGTAGTTGGCATCGTTCTGCTTGTTGGCCGCTTCCTTGCCCGCGGTGTTCGGGTTGACCATGACGAACGGCTTCTCGCCGCGTTCGACCAGCTTCTCGGCGGTCGCCGAGACGATGGCGTGGGCGATGGCGATGGTGACGCTGGTCGAGCTGGCGCCGACCGGGTGCTCCATCCCCTCGATCTCGAGGGCGGCATCGGCCAGCGGAATGCCGGTGTCGACGACGACGTCGGCAACCTCGAACAGCCGCTTGCCGGAGGAGTGCCGAGAGGCGGTGCTGGAGGAATGCGGCAGCGAGGTCACGCCGATCACCGACAGGCCGCGCGCCTTGCACTCCAGCGCGATGTCCATGATCACGGCGTTGATGCCGGAATGCGAGAACAGGATCATCGTGTCGGCGGGGTCGATCTGGTGCGACGACAGGATCGCCTTGCCGTAGCCTTCCTGGGCATGGATGAAGCGGTACTGCCTGGCGCCCATGTCGCCCCAGACGTGGTGGAAGGAGATCATGGTGCTTTCCACGATCGGCCGGAAGCCGACCACGGTTCCGGTGCGCGGAAAGCTTTCGAGCGCCGGCAGGGCGCCGTGGCCGGTGCCGAAGGTGAAGACGAGCTTGCCCGCCGCGATGCTGTCGGCGCACAGCGCGGCCGCGCGCTCGATGGAGTCGGCCTGGGTGGTGCGGACCTTTTCCAGCCGCTCGACCAGGCTTTCGAAATAGCGGTCGACAATCGTTGTCATGACGCCTCCTTTTCTTGTTTTTCGTCTCTGGGCGGATCGACGCGGGTGACCGCGTCGAGTGCGATCTCGAACAGGTCGCGCTCCAGCTTCGCCATCGGCGCGTCCTCGATCTTGGCAAGCGTCTCGGCATCGACGGTGGCGATGCACAGCGTCGAGGCGCGGGCGCCGAGAACGCGCGCGGCCGTCAGCAGCGCCGAGGTCTCCATGTCGGTGCCGATCAGCCGCATGCGGGCGATGTCGCGCTTCAGCTCGTCGATCATCGCGCGGCGGTCCTCCGACAGCGCGAACATCTCGGTGTAGAACCCGTCATAGGTGCCAAAGATGCCGGCGTGCCAGCGATGCGGCGACGCCGACAACCGCTCGCGCAGCACCGTGTTCAGCTCGAAATCCGCGATCGCCGGATAGCCGAGCGGCGCATAGGTCTGCGAGGTGCCGTCGGCGCGCAGCGCCCCCTCGGCCAGCACGAACTCGCCGAGGCGCACCGGCCTGACCGCCATCGCCGTGCCGATCCTCAGGAAGGTGCGGGCGCCGAGCGCAAACAGCTCGTGCAACACGATGGCCGCGATCGGCGCGCCCATGCCGAAGGCGGAGACGGTGACGCGACGGCCGGCACGCGTGCCGGTGATCGTGCGCAGTCCGCGCTTCTCCGGCAGGAAGACGACGTCTTCCATGTGCTCGGCCAGCCGCGCGATGCGGTCGGGATCGCCGACCAGGATGGCGGCGTCGCCGACCTCGTCGGCGCCGGCGCCGATATACCAGGACCGCTTTGAAGAACTGGAATCCGTCATCTCACATGCTTTCGGTTTCGCCGGCCTGCCGCCCGAGCAGGAGCTGCCTCGCCGCGGCGTGGCCGGCTTGAAGAATTTTCGTTGCGTCCGTCTCGCCCTTCACCAGGGCTGCCAGCGCACCGCCGGCGAACGTGTCGCCCGCGCCGGTCGGATCGCCGACCGAGATCGGCGAGGCGGCGACGAACCTCTCCTCATCGTCGCGCGAAAGGAGCGCGCCCTCCTCGCCGCGCGTCTCGATCAGGATGCGCGAGGGGCGGGACGGGGTTTTCGACAGCACCTCCTTCACGAAGGGGCTTTCGGCGCGCGAGAAGCAGATCAGGTCGGAACGGCCGGCGAGCCTGACGGCGTGCTCGAACGGCATGTCGGTCGGGGCGTATTTCACCACCCATGCGAGCTTCGCCGCCGGCCGGATCGTATCGAGCACACCAACCGTCGCCTCTTTCGGGCCGATCGTGACGCACACCCAGTCCGCCCGCGCCACGATGTCGAGTTGCGCGACCGATAGCGGCAGCACCTGCGGCATGCCGGTGTCGTAGAGGCATATGCAGCCGCCGTCCGGCTGATAGGCGAGGATGGCGAGCGGCGTGCGGCCGTCGGCGCGCCGCTGGATGCCGTCTGTGGCGACACCCGCGGCCGAGAGCTTGGCGCAGTAGGCCTCGCCGTCCCGATCGGTGCCGACCCAGCTAAGCGGGTAGACCGGCGATACGCCTGACTTCACCAGCGCCGACGCGACATAGGCAGGGCCGCCGCCGAGCCGCGGCCACTCCGCCGGCCGGCCGACAATCATCGTCGTGCTGCCGGCGGCCGGCTTGCCGTCGAGGCTGGCGACGTGGTCGAGGCTTGCATAGCCGGTGACGGCGACCAGGCTCATCCCAGCATCTCCAGCGCCTCCTCGAGCGACACGACGCGGCCCATGTAGCGCTCGATGTCCTCCAGCGAGGCGGCGGCCAGATGCGGCCGGTTGGAGTTGGTCGCCTCGCGCGGCACCACCGGTTCGAAGCCGTTGGCGAAGGCATCCTGCGCGGTAGCGCGGATGCAGACATTGGTCTTGATGCCGCCGATGACCACCCGCCGGATGTCCTGCTCGTGCAGGAACAGCGCCAGGTCGGTGCCGAAGAAGGCGCTGAAACGCCGCTTGCGCACGATCGTCTCGTATTCGCCCTGCGGCTGGAAGCCCTCGAAGAACTCCGCGTCCCGCGAGCCTTCCAGATAGTGCACAGGCAGCTTGCGCCATTCGAAGTCGTCGAAGCCCGGGCGGTGCCGCTCGATCGCATGGACGACGATCGTCCCGGACTCGCGCGCGGCGTCGAGCAGCCGTCGCAGCGGATCCAGCACCTCGACCACTTCGGGGTAGTAGTTGGGTCCCTCCGGCAGGAAGAACGCGTTCATCACGTCGACCAGGACCAGCGCGGTGTCACGCATCATTGGCCTCCTGTTCTGCGGGGCATCGATACACGAGGCACTCCATGCAATTTCCTCGAACGTTTCCCGGCGACGCTAGATCTGCGTGCCGCTTCTTCTTCTCTTCGCCACCACGCCCAGCCCGGCGAGCACGAGGATCACCATCACGTAGGGCAGCGTCTGCACCAGTTCGGCCGGAACGCCGCGACCCTGCAGCCTGATCTGGAAGGCGTCGAAGAAGCCGAAGATCAGCGCACCGACCGCGGTCAGCCACGGCCGGTTGCGCCCGAAGTAGAAGGCGGCGAGTGCGATGAAACCGCGCCCGGCGGTGATGCCTTCGTTGAATATGCCGACCACGCCGATCGACAGGTAGGCGCCGGCCAGTCCCGACATGAACCCGGCATAGGCCGTCGACAGATCGCGCAGCGTCAGCGGATTCAGGCCGAGCGCGCGGGTTGCCTGGGGCGCGGCGCCCGCCGCCCGCATCCTCAGGCCGAGGCGCGTGCGCGCCAGGAACCAGGCGGTGAAAGGCACCATGATCCAGGCGGCCCAGGTCAGCAGGTCGTGCCCCGACAGGATGGCGCCGACAACCGGAATGTCGGCCACGACCGGGATGTGCAGGCGCGGCAGCATCTCGACGTTCGGCAGGCTGAGCGTGCCGGCGGTGCCGTAGACCGTCTTCAGGAAGAAGCGCACCAGCCCGGCGACCACCACGTTCAGGCCGAGCCCGACGACGATCTCGTTGGCTTCCAGCCGGGTCACCGACAGCGACATCAGCAGGCCGACGACAGCGCCGGCGAACCCGGCCGCGGCGAGCCCGCCGACCCAGCCGGCGCCGGTGGAGGCGACGATCAGTCCGAACAGCGCGCCGACCAGCATCATGGCGTCGAGGCCGATATTGACGATGCCGCCGACGCGGTTGACCAGGCCGCCGAGGGCGGCGAGCAGGATCGGCGTGGTCATCACCAGCGCGTCGTGAATGACGTTGTCGATCATTGCGCGCGCCTCCGGGCGAAGATCCAGCCGAACCGCGCGACCGCGAAGATCATTACCAGTCCCTGCACCACGTTGACGATCTCGATCGGCACGTCGCTGAAGAGCTGGATGGTGGCGCCGGACGTTGCCAGCGCGCCGAACAGCACGGCGGCGAGAAAGATGCCGATGCCGGTGCCGCGCCCGAGCAGGGCGACGGCGATGCCGGTGAAGCCGTAGCCGGGCGAAAAGCCGACCACGAACCGGTGGACGTTGCCGAGCGCGTGGATGCCGCCGGCAAGGCCGCCGATGGCGCCCGACAGGATCATCATCCTGACGATCAGTCCCGGCAGGTCGATGCCGGACGCGATCGCGAAGCGCGGGCTCATGCCCGCCAGCCGGGTCTCGAAGCCCATCGCGGTGAAGCGGTCCCACAGCGCGTAGAGGACGAGGAGCACGACCGCGATGACGAAGCCGAGGTTCAGCGTCGACGGCGGCATCAGGCGGGGCAGCCGCGCGGCATCGGCGATCATGGCGGTGCCGGAATTGGCAGAGCCCGGCGCGAGCAGGGGGCCGTTGACGAGATAGGCGGTGATGCTGAGCGCGATGAAGTTCAGCATCAGCGTGGTCACGACCTCGTCGACGCCGAGCCGGGCCTTGAGGAGTCCGGGAACCAGCATCCACAGGCCGCCGACGACGAGCGCGGCCAGCAAGGCCAGTGTGATCAGCACGACCGCCGGAAACCCGCCCCAGACGAGGCCGAGCCAGGCGGCCATCAGGCCGCCGACCAGCACGCAGCCCTCGACGCCGACATTGAACACGCCGGCGCGGAAGGCGATCGCGGTCCCGAGCCCGGTCAGGATGAGCGGCGTGGAGGCGGAGAGCGTCGCCGCGACGCGGCGGCTGCCGCCAAAGGATTCGACCAGCAGCAGCCGGTAGACCTCGGCGGGATTGTAGCCGGAGACGAGCAGGATGACGGCGGCGATGACCAGCGCCACGACGAGCGGCAGCAGCGCCTCGCCGACCGGGCGCAGCCAGCCGCGCGTCGGCGCGACGGTTACGGATGCGGCGGCGTCGCTGGTCATGCCGCCACCTCGCCGAGCATCATCCTGCCGATATTGTCGATGCCGGCCGATCCGCGGGCGACCTCGCCGGTGACGCGTCCGTCGTAGAGGCCGACGATGCGATCCGACAGCGCGATCACCTCCTCGAGTTCCTCCGAGACCAGGAGCACCGCGCCGCCCTGCTGGCGGAAATCGAGCAGGCACTGATGAATGAAGGCGATGCCGCGTATGTCGACGCCGCGCGTCGGCTGGCATGCCAGAAGCAGTTTCGGCGTCGCGTCGAGTTCGCGCGCGATGACGACCCGCTGCTGATTGCCGCCCGAGAGGCTGGAAGCCGGCGCGGCAAGCGACGCGCGCTTCACCGAGTAGCGGTCGAGCAGCTCGGAGACGTGGTTTCGGATGGCTCCGATCTTGAGGACGCCGCCGCGACAGAATTCCGGCCGCCGGTGATGGCCGGCGATCGCGTTGTCGCGGATGGGCGAGGCGACGCACAGGCCTTCGCCGGCGCGGTCGGGGCTGAGATAGGCGAGACCGAGCGCGCGCCGCTGATGCAGGTCGAGGGCGGTGACGTCGGTGCCGCACAGCGCGATGCGACCGGCGTCGACGCGGCCGAGCCCGTTGACGGCGGCGACAAGCTCGTCCTGGCCGTTGCCGGCGACGCCCGCGATGCTGACGATCTCGCCCGCCCTGACCGTCAGGTTCACGTCGGTCAGCCGCTGCACGCCGCGGCTGTCGCGCACCGACAGCCCCGAAATTTCCAGCACCGGCTCGCCGACCGCGGCAGGTCGCGCGGTCGGGTGCGTCAGGATCTCGCCGATCATCATCTCGGCGAGCTTCGCCTTGCTCGTCTCGGCGACCGGCATGCTGCCGATGACGCGGCCGGCGCGGAGCACCGTGACGTCGTCGGCCACCTGCATCACCTCGTCGAGCTTGTGGCTGATGAACAGGATGGTGCGGCCCTCGTCCCTCAGCTTGCGCAGCAACTCGATCAGGTCGCGCACCTGCGCCGGCGCCAGGACCGCGGTTGGCTCGTCGAGGATGAGGACGTCGGCGCCGCGATAGAGCAGGCGCAGGATCTCGACGATCTGGCGCACATGGACGGGGGCGTCGTCGACCTGCATCTGCCAGTCGAGCGTGACGCCGGCCTGGCGCTCCAGCTCGCGCGCGGCGTCGAGCGCGGCGGCGCGGTCGATGCGGCCGCCGGCGTCGGTGGGCTCCTTGGCGAGGATCAGGTTTTCCAGCAGGGTCAGGCCCGGAACCAGCATGAACTCCTGGTGGACCATGCCGATGCCCTTCTCGAAGGCTTCGGCGGGGCCCGACAGCGAGACCGGCTCGCCGTCGATCAGCAGCGTGCCCTCGTCGGGCCTGTCCATGCCCTGAAAGATGCGCATCAGCGTGGACTTGCCGGCGCCGTTGCCGCCCACGATCGCGTGAACCGTGCCCCGCCGCACGGCGAGGTCGATCCCGTCATTGGCCACGACGGGACCGAACCGCCTCGTCACGCCGCGCGCCCCGAGGCGGATGGGCGCGGCGGCCTCGCCGGCCGCCGGACTTGCCGTTCCGGTCATCTGCTGCAACGCGCCGGAGCTTACTTCATCCAGTCCGGATAGCCCTGGTCGACGACGTTCCAGACCTTGATGTCGCCCGACAGGATGCCCTGCTTGGCCTTCTCGACCTTGTCCATGATCTCCTGCGGGATCATGTCCTTGGTGTATTTCATGTCCGACAGGCCGACACCGTTGTCCTTCAGCCCGAAGGTCACTGTCGTGCCGCCCTTCAGCGAGCCGTCGGCATAATCCTTGACGACGTTCTCGACGGCGACGTCGGTGCGCTTGATCATCGAGGTCAGCACGCTGCCCTCGGCCAGCCCGTCCTGGTCGGTGTCGACGCCGATGGCGTAGTGCCCGGCCTTCTTGGCCGCCTGGATGACGCCGATGCCGGTGCCGCCGGCCACCTGGTAGACGATGTCGGCACCCTGCTCGAACATGGCGTTGGCCATCTGCAGGCCGATCGCCGGATCACCGAAATTGTTGGAGTAGGCGACCTTCACCTCGACATCCGGATTGGCGTCGTGGGCACCCTGGATGTAGCCGGCGATGAACTTGTCGATGCCGGCCGACTTGGTGCCGCCGATGACGCCGATGACCGGCTTGTCGTTGATGCCCTTGATGGAGGCGTCGGTGGTGACCAGCGCGGCCAGCGTGCCGGCGAGGTAGGAGCCTTCCTGCTCCTGGAACAGCACCGAGGTGATGTTCGAGCCTTCCTGGACCTGGTTGAGGATGACGTAGTGGGTGTCGGGGTAGTCCTTGGCGACGTCGACCATCGGCTGGCCGTGCGAATATTCGAGATCGACCAGCAGGCCGAAGCCGGCGTCGGAGGCGCGCCTCAATATGTCGGTTGCCTGGGCGACGACATCCTTGGATTCGACCGGCTTGCCCTCAAGCCCTGTCTCCTTCAGCGCGCGCTGGAAGCCGGCATAGGCGAGGTCGTTGTAGGACTGGTCGCCGAGGCCGCCCTGCGCGATGATCAGCGCGACCGGCTTGTCGTCAGCCTTCGCGGCCGTAATTCCACTGGCCAATCCGAGGGCCGTTGTGGCCGCCAGCAGTGTCAGGAATTTCTGCATTGTCATTCTCCTTCTGGAATGTTCCCTTTTCGAAGCGGGGCCGGCGCAGAAGCTGCGCCTCGTAGGAATAGCGGCGGGCGTCGTAGGTCGCCTCGACGGCGTCGAGCGGCGTGCCGTCGGCGGCGAAGGACTGGCGGTCGACGGCGACCACCACCGCCGCGTCGGCGAGATCGAGAAGTTCGCGCTCCTCGGGTGCGGCGGCGCGGGCGAACAGACGCTCCGTCGCGTAGTGCACGGTCAGGCCGCGGTCCTCGAAGAAGCGGTAGAGCGAAAAGTCGGGTTCGGCGGCGATGGCCCTGGTCAGGCCGGTCGCCTCCACGAGCTCGGCCGAAAGCACCGAGCGATGGCGGGCCATGGCGATGCCGTCGACCAGCCGCAGCCTGTCGAGCAGCACCACCGGCGCCGCCTCGTCGTAGGGCAGCCCCTCGCGCCAGTCGGTCGGCTCGAAAGCGAGCAGGCGATGTTCGGCCGCGTGGCCGGCCGCCGACACGGCTTCGGTGAAACTCAGGAGATAGCCCGGCTGGCGGCGCAGAGGCGCCTCGGCGACGAAGCTTCCGCTGCCCTGGCGGCGCGTGATCAGGCCTTCGTCGACGAGCGATTCCACCGCTCTGGCGACGGTGAAGCGGCTGACGCGCCAGGCGCGGGCGAGGTCCGGTTCGCTGGGTATCCGGGCGCCCGACTCCATGGTGCCGATCTCGTCGCGCAGCTTCTCGGCGATCTGCCGATAGAGCGGTCCGCCTGCCTTGTCGAGCCTTGTTCGCACCCGTCGACCCTCAGTTGTCCAGTCAACTGTGCATATTTTGCCGAGCGAGCGCAAGCGGCATCGTCGGGAATGTTCCACGACATCGAACGACGATGCCCGAACCGGGCATATCGCACAGGCATCACGCCTGCAGACCTCCTTGAAATGGAGAGCTATTCAGCCGGTCGGGCGCGCTTGTGAAGCGGCACC
>CAWFKS010000010.1:0-248351 GCA_963816435.1 uncultured Alphaproteobacteria bacterium | reverse complement strand
AGGGACTCTCCGCCAAACTCGGCGCACGCCCGCGATTCCGGCAAAGCTGTTGCCCAGCCCGCCGGTTGAACGATACACGCAGGTGTACACCAAGAGATACATGGATCTCAAGAGCCCCTCTGGAGGGTCGGGCTGGCAGCGAGAACCGACGCGGGAAAACTTTTCGAGAGCTCTGCGGATTGCGCCGAGACGCAGACAGCGACGGCTCCGTTGCCGATTGCAGATGGGCTGCGGCGCTCGCCCACTCCAATGCGGCGCCGAGCACGCATCCGATGAACCCAATTGGCGCGATCGCAAAAGAATGAGAGATATTCGAGCGGAGGCTTGCGGTCGTGCAGAGGAGCAGAATGATGCGTGCAGTCGATGTCGTTCTCGCGTTGCGGCTCCAGGACAGCGCAGCCGACCGGATACAGGACATCGCTCGCCACGAGCCGCGCCTCAGGCAGTTGTCGCCGGGCCTGCGCACCGCGATCGTCGAGGCCCGCCGCCAGTTGTCGAGAGAACTGGATCAGCACCGCGTGGTCGGCGATCTGTCGAGCCGGATGGCCGAGGGGTATTTCCTGTTCCTGGCCGGTCAATACCAGTATCTGGAGCTTGGGGAGCCTCAGCAAGACGAGCTGGAGCGGCTGTATCGCCTGCTTGTGCTCGATTTTCGCAAGTGGCTGTCAGAGGTGCCGCAGCACTTCGAGACCTGTCCTCCGCTTGCCGCTCATCACGATCGGCTCGCAGGTTGGACCCGCCGCGCCCTCTCCGAAGCGGGAGGGCTCGGATGGGCCGAAGCATCTGACAGTGTCGCTGCATGCGGGACATACAGTCCGGAACTTCAGCTTGATCTGTTGCGGCTCGAGATCGGAAGCCTCGCTGAACCGGTCCTTGACATTGGCTGCGGCCGCGACGCCCTCTTGACCGCATATCTCAGGGAGCGGGGCTTTGCAGCCTATGGCGTGGACCGGCTTGCCGCCGAAGGACCCGGCGTCGTCAGGGGCTCCTGGTTCGACATCCCACTTGCAAGGGGATCGTGGGGTACGGTCATAGCCCACCTGTCCTTTTCTTTGCACTTCCTCAACGCACATTGGAGTTCTTCCGGGCGGGCTGTGCGACATGCGGAGCACTACATGCGCGTCCTCCGTGCCCTCCGTCCCGGCGGCCGCTTTTGCTATGCGCCGGGATTGCCGTTCATCGAAGAGCTACTCGATCCGCGGGAATATGAAGTGCGCACGGCTCCGATCTGGACGTACGCGGAAGGAGCGCCGCACGCGCGCCGCATGGATTGGTCTCTTGCCCACGTAACCCGGCGAAGTCGGTAGCCGGGACCGGGCCGGACGCCATTGGCACGACCAGCAACAAGGGCGGCAGTCGGCCTCAAGTCGCATCAAACTGCCGCGCGTCATTTGAAAAAAGGCCGCGCCTTGGGCGCGGCCTCGTCTCGGTTCGGTTGGCGTTGCGCCGTCTACTTGGCGTCGCAGTCCCACCAGAAACGGGAGAAATCCGTGTCCCAGCTCTGCATCGGCACCCACGCGTAGCCCTGCAGGCACTTGTTGGCGGCGAAGCGCTTCTTCTGGGTCAGGAGGAACACGTCCGACTGCATGTCGTAGAGCTTCTGCTGGATTTCCTTGTAGGTCGCGTTGCGCTCAGCGACGTCGGTCTGCTCGCGCGACTTGTCGATGAGAGAATCGATCGCGTCGCTCATCACCCATTCCATCGACGACCAGGTTCCCTTCGCCTTGGAGTGATACTGGACGTAGAAGACCGAATCCGGCGACGGGTAGGTCGGCCCGTAGAACACCTCGGTCACCGCCGGCGTCGTCTCCACCTTCGAGGCGAGCTCGGTAATGCGGTTCCACGGCTCCGGGTCGAGATCGACCGAGAAGCCGATGCTCTCGAGATTCGACTTCATCAGAAGACCGATTTCCTCCTCGAAGGCGGTCTTGGCGACATAGGCGAAGCTGAGCTTGATCGGCTCCTGGCCGGCATATTTCGACTTGGCAACCTCTTCCTTGGCCTTGTCCAGGTCGAAGGTAGGCGCCGGCAGGCTGTCCAGGTAAGCGTCGGCAAAGACCGAAGCCAGTGGCCCCCGCAGTTCGCCACCCGGGTAGAGCTCGTTGCGCACGGTTTCGTAGTCCGTCGCGAGCGCGATGGCACGGCGGATGTGAACGTCGTCGGTGGGTGCTGCCTGATTGTTGAGCTTCAGGTAGAAGCCCGTGGCGGTGTCGGCCGAGACGATCTTGTAGTTGTCCATCTTGGAGATGGCCTCGTAGGTCTCGTTGCCCTGGTACTGGGAGGACATCCCCAGATCGCCCTTGGTCGCCAGCGCCTTCACCGTCGCCTCGTCACGCGTGATGACGAAGCGCAGCTCGTCGATCGGCTTTTCGTGCGGCCAGCCGGCGTGGTAGTCGGGATAGCGCTCCAGCACCATCTGGGCGCCGCGCGTCCACGATTCCAGTTCGTAGGGGCCGGCACCCGCGGAAGCGTCCGCGAGATAGGTCTCGCCCCACTCGTCGTCCCCGGCCTTCTCTTTCACCAGATCGGAATTGACGACGAGGATCAGCGGCGTATTGGACACGAACGGCGCGTAGACCTTATTGAGCTTGATCTCGACGGTGTGGTCGTCGGTCGCCTTGACGTTGTCGGGATCGACCAGCCCGCTGAACAGGTAGGACGGGCCTTCGTTGATCGCGAGCAGACGCTGCATCGAATAGACGACATCCTTCGCTTCGACAGGGCTGCCGTCCTGGAAGGTCGCATCCGTCTTGAGATGGAACGTGTAGGTCAGGTTGTCGTCGGAGATGTCCCAGCTTTCGGCAAGCTGCGGCACGACGTTGCCGTCGGCGTTGACGGTGGTCAGGCCGTCATAAAGGTTCACAGCCGCCATGTACTCGGTATAGTCGTTGACCTTGGCCGGGTCGATCGTGCCGAAGATCTGCACGGCATTGACGACCAGCGAGATCTTGTCCTGCGCGTTCGCCGCGATCGGCACGGCGCACGTCCCCGCCATCGCGGCCGCGACGGCCATCGGAATTATCCTTCTCATCACATTCTCCTCTGGTTCCAGTCTTCCCTTGGTTGTTGTCACACGGCCTCGCCAAGTCTTTCGACCGGCACGAAGCCCTGGTCGTAGCCGAAGTAGCCGGGCCCCACGAGGTCGAGACCGGCCTTGCTCCGCCACTGAGCGTCGCTCGGCATCCCGATGAAGGACACGGCCAGTCCGAAGCGAAGCTGTTCGGTTGTGATCGGCAGTCCCCCGTCCGCGTCGAGGGCGCAGATCAGGTCCGGCGTCGTCGCCAGGGCGACGCCGCTTTCGTCGCGCGCGATCAGGAACTCATTCTGGAATTCCACCGAGAAGGACCGACCGTTGTCGGTGTCGAGTCCCTTCAGCGTGGCCTTGCCGCGCGCGAACCCGCCGGTGGTGCGACGCTCGATGTCGACCACGCGGCCGGTGAAAAGCCGCCGCCCGTCGAGCCGCGCAATGAGCGCGTCGGCCGGGTTGCGGTTGGCCTTGCGCTCGGCCGCGATCGTCTCGCCGATCTCCTTGATGAGCGACAGCGTGCCGCGGATGATGCCCTGCTTCATCTGGGCGCCGCTCATCGGGTAGAGCGCGACCAGCGCGGCGCCGCCCATCTCGACGGTCTGGGCGCGGGCCAGCCTCTCCGTCCACTTGTTGTCGATGGTGTTGATGACGGAGGAATTGCCCTTCTCGTCGGCGATCACCATCGGCGTTGCGGCGATGTCGTGCATGGTGAAGCTCACCATCTGCAGTTCGGGAAAGGCACGGCCCATCCCGTCGCCGTCGATCAGCGGCAGGCCGGTGGCCGCGGCGACGGCGAAAGGAATGGTCGAGTTCATTCCGCCGGCCTCGACGCAGATCAGCGCCGTTGCCTTGCGGCCGAGGAACTGCTCGAGCTGCTGCAGCGCTTCGCGCGCCTCGTCGCCGCGCGGCAGTTTCTCCACCATCACGGTAGGCGCGCCCATCATGGCGACGGGCACGCACAGGCCATCGTCGGGGATTTCGTCGGCGTCGACAATCCGTACCGGTCCGTGCTGGCCGATGGCTGCCTGGGCCATGAGCTTGCCGATATGCGGGTCGCCGCCACCGCCCGTCCCCAGAAAGGCGCCGCCGAGGGCGATCGGCTCCAGGTCGGCGGCCGAAACCGAAAAACTGCTCATGAATTGCTCCTTCCCTCGGGTCCGCTCGTTTCCATGGGGCGGTAGACGATATCGTCGAAGCCAAATCCCTTCGGTCCGACCACTTCCAGTGCCTCCGGCGTGCGAAGCAGTGGATGGCAGGGCACGGCCAGCACGGCCACGCGCTGGCCGTAGCGCAGCATCTCGGTGGTGATGGCGTTGCCGCTGTCGATGTCGAGAATGATGATCAGGTCGGGAACGACCACCTCGACGACGCCGTCGCGCTTGTAGACGAGGTTCTCGTTCTGGATGAGCACGGAAGCCGTCTGCCCCTCGTGCGCATCGAAGCCCTCGATGATCGCCTCGCCGGTGACAAAGCCGCCTTTCAGGTGCCGTTTCAGGTCGACGATCTTGCCGGTGTGGACGACCCTGCCGTTCTCCATCTTGCATATCTCGGCGATCGGATCGGCGTGCACGCGGCGTGCTTCGATGACGGCACGGCCCAGTGCCACCGCCTTGGTGTAGGAATCAGGCACCGAGAAGCGCTTGACGTAGCTGCCGGACATCGGCGCGCTCGCCAGCGTCGAAGCCCCGCCCTGCGAGATGACGCAGGCGCGCGCCATGCGTTCGTGCCACTTCTCCGAGATCGCATGGTCGAAGATGACGACATTGCCGTGCAGGTCGCACAGCACGCTCGGCGTGGAGCGGTGACCATAGATCGAGTAGGTCGACATCTGCATCTCGGGAAAGGCGCGGCCCATCCCGTCGCAGTCGACCACGGGCAGGCCGGCGAGCGAGGCCGTGATCAGCGGCTCCATCGAGTTCTGCCCGCCGATCTCCTCGCAGGCGATGGCGTCGGCCTTGAAGCCCAGCCGCTCCTCCAGCGCCCGCAGGCAACGCAGCCCTTCCCGGCCCTCCTTGATGCGCTCGAACGAGATCAGCGGCGCGCCGATGCCGCCCATGGACACGACCTTGGCGTCGTCCGGCAGGTCGGCGAGCGGCATCACCTTGAGTTCGTGTCCTTCCCGCAGCGCCTGGCGAGCTCGCAGCTTGCCGATGTACGGATTCCCTCCGCCGCCGGTGCCGAGAATGGCCGAGCCGATCTCCAGCGCCGCAATGTCCTCCTCAGTGAACGTCCAGAAACGTTCAGGCCTGGTGAGCATCGACGCCTCCCATTTCGCCCACGACCTTGACGTGGATGCGGGTGGCGTTGCCGGGCAGATAGGCCAGCGGCACGTCCTCGCGCTCGATCACCTCGATCGTGGCCGCCTCGGCGCCGGCACGCACGGCCTTCTCGGTCGCCTCCTCCTGGGCCTGCTTCAGGCAATCGTCGCGGGAGAGCCCGTTTTCCAGCGAGTAGATGCGATCGACCTCGCCGCTGATCTGGGCGATGGCCGCGCCCACCGCGTTGGCGACGGAGAAGTGGTCCGGTCTGCGCACCTCCAGCTCGCCGAGCCGTTCGGGCATCAGGATCGAGCCTCCGCCGACGGCGATGACGGGCACCGGCTCGGGCGAGATGCGGCTGCGCTCGACGGCGGCCTCCAGCATTCCGGTGATGGCCGCGCGCGCCGCCTTCGCCGTTTGGGGATCGACGCTCGCGACGCGCGACGCGTCGCCGACATCGGCCTCGCCGAGGAACACGGCGACGTCGGTGGCCGTCACCGTGTCACCGCCGAACACCAGCGCTTCCTTGGTGATCCGGTAGCCGACCGACTGGGGGCCGACGCCGATGCTTCCGTCGCGCTTTGTCTGCACGAGCGAGCCGCCACCCAGGCCGATCGAGAAGACATCGGGCATGCGGAAGTTCGTGCGCACGCCGCCGATGTCGACGACCGTCGCTGCCTGGCGCGGGAAGCCGTGCTGCAGCGCGCCGACATCGGTGGTGGTGCCGCCAATATCGACGACGATGCCGTTCTTGATGCCGGTGAGGAAGGCCGCGCCCCGCATCGAGTTCGTCGGGCCCGACGCGAAGGTCAGCACCGGGAAGCGCTTGACCATCTCGGCATCCATGAGGGTGCCGTCATTCTGGGTGATGTAGAAGGGGCAGTGCAGGCCGGTCGACTGCAGCGCGCGGGCGAAGGCGTTCACCGTGCGCTCGCTCAGCGACAGCAGGCTTGCGTTCATGATCGCCGCGCTCTCGCGCTCCAGAAGCCCGATGCGGCCGATGTCGGCCGAGAGCACCACGGGAACGTCCGGGCACTTGCGGCGCAGGCGCTCGGCGGCCGCGACCTCCATGTCGCGGTTGATGGGGCTGAACACCGAGCTGATGGCGGCGGCGGCGACGCGCTTGACGTTGATGTCCTCTGCGATGCGGTCGATCTCGGCCTCGTCCAGCGGCGCGATTTCGCGGCCGTCGAACTCGTAGCCGCCGCGCACGAGGTACGAAGATCGCCCGTCGCCTCGCGCAGGTCTTCCGGCCAGTCCACCATGGGCGGCAAACACGCCGTGGCCGGCAGGCCGAGCCGGATCGCGGCGACCGGGCTGATATGCTTGCGCTCGATGACGGCATTGGTGAAGTGGGTGGTGCCGATCATGACGTTCGAGATCTTGTCGCGATCGACTTTCGTCCGCGACAGGACCTGCTCCAGCGCCTCCAGCACGCCCGACGTGACGTCTTCCGTCGTGGCCGCCTTCACTCCGTCCAGCACCTGACGCCCCTGCATGACGACGGCGTCAGTGTTGGTTCCTCCCACATCGATACCTAGGCGATACACCGCTTTCTCCTTTTTGAATTTCGCGTCCTCTAGCCGGCCGCATCGACCAGGAACTGCCGTCGCTGCTCGGGCGTGACGACAGGCTTCATGCGCTCTTCCTCGTCGTCCACCACGGGGACGGCCGATATCAGAGCGCGTGTGTAGGGATGTTTCGGGTCGTCGAATACGGCTTTCGGCGCCCCTTCCTCGACGATCTCGCCCTTCAGCATGATCGCGATGCGGCTGCAGAAATTGCGCATCAGCGAAAGGTCGTGCGAGATGAAGAGATAGGTCAGCCCGAGTTCGTTACGCAGCCGCTGCAACAGCGCGATGACGTTCTTCTGCACCGATACGTCCAGCGCCGACGTGGGCTCGTCGAGGACAATGATCTTGGGGTTGGCGGCAAGCGCTCGCGCGATAGCGACCCGCTGTTTCTGCCCGCCCGACAATTCGTGCGGGTATTTGGACACATAGTTCGGCGCCAGGTCCACGTGACCGAGAAGCTCGGCGATCCGATCCTCGATCTGGCGACGTTGCAGCCCGGCGAAACGCAGCGGCACGGTCAGCGTCTGGCCGACAGTCCGCTTCGGATTGAGCGAGGTTCCGGGGTTCTGGTAGACGATCTGGGTGAAGCGGCGGAACGCCTCGTCGCGCCGGCTGCCGGCCATCTTCGTGCCGTCCACGATGATTTCGCCGGAGGTCGACGCGATCAAGCCCATGATCATGCGCGCCACCGTGGTCTTTCCCGAGCCCGATTCTCCGGCAAGTCCGAAGATCTCTCCGCGCCGGATGGTGAGGCTGACGTCGTTGACCGCAGTGTGGCGCGCGCCCTGCCCGATCAGCCGTCGCTCGCGAAAGACCTTGGAGACGCCGGCGAGTTCGACGATCGCGTCGGCCTCGACCTCGGGCTGATCGACCACGCGCGGACCGTAGAGAGGCGGAATGGCATCGACCAGCTGGCGCGTGTACGGCTCGCGCGGATCGCTGAAGAGCTGCTTCAACGGCGCATGCTCGACGATCTGGCCATGACGCATGACATAGATGTCGTCCGCCATCTGCCGCACGACGCCGAGATTGTGGGTGATCATCAGCAGCGACAGACCGTTTTCCGAGACCAGGCGGTTGATCAGCTTCATGATCTCGTCCTGGGTCGTCACGTCGAGTGCGGTGCCGGGCTCGTCGGCGATCAGGAGCTTCGGCTGGTGCAGGAGGGCCAGCGCGATCAGCACGCGCTGGCGCATGCCGCCGGAAAGCTGCGACGGGTAGGCCGCGCAGATGCGTGCAGGATCGGAGAGCTGGACCTTGCGCAGCACCTCGTGGATGCGGCTCGGTACGGTCGGCGGCGCTCGATTTCCTGCCGAGCCGCATGTCGGCAAAACGCATCACGTCATCGAGATGCCTGCCGATCCGGAACACCGGATTGAACGACGACAACGGGTCCTGCATGATGATCGAGAAGGCGGTGCCTTTCATGGCATTCCGCTCCGCGTCCGGCAACGCCAGGATGTCGCGTCCCTCGAAGGAGATCGTGCCGCTTTCCACCCGGGCGTTGCCCGGCAGGGTGCCGAGGATCGTCTTCGCCGTCACCGACTTGCCAGATCCCGTCTCGCCGATCAGGGCGACACGGCCGCCCTCGGGAATGGACAGGCCGACATCCTTCAGCACATGCGCGCGGATGCCGTAGGTGGTGAAGGCGACGTTCAGATCACCGATGTGAAGCAGCGGCGGCGTCATCATGCCTCCACGTCGAACATGTCGCGCAGGCCGTCGCCGAGCAGGTTGAAGCCGAGCGTGGCGTAGAAGATGGCGAAGCCGGGCGCCAGCACCTCCCACCAGCTCTCGGGCAGAAACTGGCGGCCGTCGGCGACCATCGAGCCGAGGTCGGGCGTCGGCGGCTTCACGCCGAGGCCGAGGAAGGACAGCGTCGCGCCGAAAAGGATGACGAAGGCGGCATCGAGCGTCGTCTTGACCGAAATCACGGAGACGCAGTTGGGCAGGATTTCGCGCGTCAGGATATGCCAGTGGCTGGCTCCGGCAAGGCGCGCCGCCTCGATGTAGTCCTCCGCCGCGATCGACTTCGACACGCGATAGACGAGCCGCGCATGCCAGGTCCACCACAGTAGGGTGATGGCCAGCATCGCGTTGACGAGGTTGGGTTCCAGGACGTTGCCGATGGCGAGCGCCATGACCAGCGGCGGGATCGCCAGCATCACGTTGGTGAAGCCGGTGATCGTCCGCTCGACGAAGCCGCTGAAATAGCCGGCCAGCAGCCCGAGCGTCGCGCCGACCGGCACGGCCACGCCGAGCACCCCGACGACCAGGAGAAGCGATACGCGAAAGCCGAAGATGACGCGGGTAAGAATGTCGCGGCCGACCTTGTCGGTGCCGAGCAGGTATGTCGCGTCGGGCGCGGCGTGGCGGTGACGGAAATCGAGCACGGCTCCGACATGGTCGGGGAACGGCGCCAGCCACGGTGCAAGCAAGGCGGCCAGCACGACCGAGACCACCATGACGGCGCCGATGACGGCGGCCGGATTGCGGGTGAAGCGGTACCAGGCCATGTAGCGCGTCGAAAGCACCTCCGGCTCGGGAGAGATGATCGCCGACATCAGCGCGCCTCCTTCAGCCTGAGTCGGGGATCGATGATCATCAGCACGACGTCGATCACCAGATTGGCGACGATGAAGAACAGGCCGGAAATCAGCACCACCGCCATCACGGCGTTGAGGTCCTTCTGCAGGATCGCCTCAAGGCCGTACGAGGCAAAGCCGCCCCAGGCAAAGACGAGCTCCACGACGAAAGCGTTGCCGATCAGCGACGCGAACTCGAGCCCCATGATCGTCAGCGGCGCGATCGAGGACAGCTTGAGCAGATAGGTGAACACGATCGTGCGGTCGGGTACGCCGAACGATCTCAGCGTCAGGACGTGGTCGCGCCGCTGGTGCTCGATCATCGAGGAGCGCGTGATGCGGGTGATCTGGCCGATTCCCGCCATGGCAAGCGCGAGGGCGGGAAACAGAATGTGCTGCAGGGCGCTGAGAAAGACCTGCGGCTGCCCGTGGATCACCGAATCGACCAGCAGAAGCCCCGTCGGCCCACCCGGCACGTTGAGCGAATAGTCGATGCGGCCGAGGATCGGCCAGCCGGGAATGAAGTTCGCCGCGATGAGCTGAAGCAGTATGGCGAAGAGGAAGCTCGGCATCGTCACGCCAACGATGGAGAAGAAGCGGCCCGTGTTGTCGATCCAGGTGTTGCGGAAGCGCGCGGTGGTCACGCCAAGGGGCACGGAGATGCCGATGACAATGACGACGGTGAAGATCACCAGTTCCAGCGTAGCCGGCAGGAGTTCGAGGATCTCCGACATCACCGGCTTGCCCGAAATCAGCGACTTGCCGAAATCGCCACGCACGGCCTTGCCTACATAGTCGAAATACTGAATCAGCACCGGCCGGTCGAGCCCCATCGACTGGCGCATCGCGTCGACCTGCTCCTGGGTGGCGCTCGGGCCGAGGGCGATGCGCGCCGGGTCTCCCGGCACCACCCGCGCCAGCACGAAGATCATCAGCGACAGGACGAGCATGACGCCCGCGAAGCCGAATATCCGCCGCACGAAAGCGTCCAGTGAGCTCGTCTGCATCGCTACGCCCCGTTCCACCTTGCCGGCGTGATCCGCCAGTCATCGTTGGGAATGGATTGTCGTGCGGCACAGCGTGGCCGATCAAGACCGGAAGCGTATAGGTTTTTGCAAAATCGGTATAGGTTCTTGGGTCAAAATCAGGCGACCCAGCCGAGCACCTTGGCCGTTGCCACGGCCTCGGCGCGGCGCCTGCAGCCCGTCTTTCGGTAGACGTTGGACAGGTGAAACTTCACCGTCACCTCGGAAAGCCCCAGCTGGCGCGCCACGTATTTGTTTGTGCCGCCCTCCACCACCAGGAGAAGCACCTTCAACTCCTGCGGGGTCAGCCCGGCGCGGCGCGCTCCATCCGGGATGGGAGTCTCGAGCGCCCGCATCCTTCGCACCACCTCGCGCGCGTCGGCGCCGGCCATGGCGAACTGACGGATCCGCTTGTCTTCCAGCAATTGCCCGAGCAGGCGCGATTCCTCGACCAGCGGCATGACCGTGCCGAGACGCGAGGCCGCCTCGAGCGCCTTCACGACGGCGGCGCGGGCGTCGGTGATGTCGCCGTGGCGGCGGGCGAGATGCGCGGACCAGATCTGCAAGGTGATGCGCTGGCGCTCGTTGAGGCGATCGTTCCTGAGCAGTTCGGCGAGCTGGTCGCGCAGAATGTCGCGCTTGGGAACCTCCCAGATGAGATGTCGCAGCCATGCCATGACCAGCGCGATCTCCTGCGGATCGACGAGGCGCACGAGGTTTTCGACGGCACTCTCCACCCAGGTCCGGTTGACACGCGACTGCACCGCAGTCAGCAGGTCGGCAGCCTCCCGCCAGCGGTTTCCCGCCTGCAGGATCGCGACCTCGGACAGGGTAATGACCAGCCGGAAGCGGTTGGATCGCCATTCCTGCACCCGCCACTTGTCGAGGAACACCCTTGCCGCGGCGACGGCAATGTGGCGGCTTATGGCGTGGCCGCCGTAGGCGATGGCGAGTTCGGCGACCGTCGGCCAGATCTCGCCATAGGCGAACTTGTCGAATTCCTCGCTGAGGAAACGCACCAGGAAGCGGATGTCGCCCTGCTCGTAGCGGATCACTGCGTTGACCAGCCCGAGCAGCCGGTCGTCCGATGGCGTGTCGAAGGGCACTTTCGCCAGAAGCACGCCAGCCTCCTGCGCATGGTGCGCGGCTTCAAGCAGCGATCCGCGCATCAGCGACAGTATCGACAGGTAGAGTTCAATATAGAAAGCCAGCAGATGCGCGTCAGCCGCGCCGTAGTGATGGCGTGCCCGCCGCGCGATCTCCATCGCCGCGTCGATCTCGCGGCGCCGCACGAAGACCTCCACCATGGCGTTGTAAAACGCACCGCGCAGCAGGTGGTCGTCGAGCGGTGCCTTGCCGAGTAGTTCGAACGCCCGCGCCCGCATCGCGTCCGTGACGGGCGCGTCCTCGTACATCGCCATCAGGAAGCGGAACAGTCCGAAAGCCACTGGATAGCGGTCGCCGTCATGCAAAAGCACGGTTCCCAGGTCGTTTGCCTCGGCGCCGAAACGCTGGGCGATGATGTGCCTGGCGCGGCTGACATTGCCGGATTTCAGCGCATGCATGGCCAACGCGAAGACCAGCAGGTTCTCGGTCTCCTTCATCTCGTCCGGAAACCCCGACAACACCCGCCAGCAGGCGTGCATGCCGTGGAAATGCATGAAGAAGAAGGCGCCGTTGCGCCGCACGAGTTCGAGCGCCCGCCCGTGGTCGCCGGAAGCCTGAGCGGCAAGGATCGCCGCGACCGCATCGCGCCCGGTCGCCAGCGGCGCGGTCGCGGCCGCCTCGCTCTCGCGCTCGAGTTGGCGCAGGGCAGCGCCAAACGCGGCCGCCAGTTCCAGGTTCGCGAAGGCAAGCCTGCGGGGCGGACCTTCATGCAGCCGCAACGTCCGTGGGAACCGCGCCAGCAGCTCGGCCAATTCGTCCGGAGCGAGATTGTCGGCGTCCATTCCCTCGGCATTCAACACGAGGCGCGCGACGACTGCGCGCTGGCCAACCGACGCCCCCGCAAGCAGATCGCATATTACCAGGCTGCCGGCTGAGTTCATGGGAGCAGGGGCACGTGAGATTACTGAGCCGCCAGATCGGGTCAAACTCAGTTACGCTATTGGATTTCCAAAATCGCGCAAACCCCCGCAATCCGAAGTCGGCTACTTTGGTTGATCCGATGGTGTCGCAGGGCGTGGTGCAGCCGTCGGGAATGGTCGCTGTGTTGCCCATGGCCCCGTTGATCAGCGCGCACGGCAGGCAGACTGATTAGAGGATCACCGCTCAACTGGCTAACCCTTTCCGGCGTGTGTAGCGGGCTCGCTGCACGGGCCATTCGTCGTTTTTCCATCATCAGGGATTTCGGAGAATTCGCGCTTCAACTCGGCGAGCGCAAGGCCGCTCATGGAGCCTGGCATCCTGGCGCCGGTGAACAGCAGGTCGACGCTTTTTTTCCGCAGTAGACCGAGGGCCTCGCCGGCAGGGACATTTCCTACGACGGCGGCGGGGCTGAAAGCGGACGTGCCCGGCCCAGGGACCGTCGAGCGCTTTATTGAGCATCGTCCGGCAATGGCAATCGAGTTCCACGGTAGTGAGCACCCTGCACGGCCGCAAAGTCACGTCGGCGGGAAGCGATGTCTGGTTGAGACTTTCCATTTCTCAGCGCTCACTAGCTATTCAAACGAGCGAAAACCAGCACCCCAACAGGTGCGGGTGCCGTGCAAGGGTTCTCGCAGCGGCTGCGTCGGCCCTCTCGGCGCTGTCGGGCAGCATCAAACCCGGTCAAACGCGGCTTGTGGCAGCTTCACCTAGCCACTGCCCGAAGCCGAGGAGATGATCTGCGCGAAGTCTTCGGCATTCGGGCAGAACCTTCGGTGCCACCCCATGAACTCGCCTCGCGACATGGTCCGTCGACATGCTCGGCGTTCCGCACACCTCATGCACGTGCGTTCCATGTCCTGAAACCATGCCGGATTGCGCACGCAGAATTCATCCGGATCGACGTCGAACGTGTCCATCGCCCGCAGAAAAAGATCTTCCGAGGGGAACGGCAAGGCCATGGAGTGCTCGAACGCTTGCGGCGTGAGTCCCACCTCGGTCAACAAACGGGCTGCTTCCTCCGGATCAAGCGCCCTGATCTGTCGCAATGTCGGCCTCTCCTGCCACCGGTTGCCGAGGAAATCGGTCACGAAGCAGCAAGCTGACGCTATCCGGTCTGCAAGATTGCGGAGCACCGTCTTCATTCGCCGCACCTCCAAGCGTTGAACGCGTGTTTAGCGCGCAGGGAGTATTCTTGGCATGCTAAGGGCTGCAGCAGGATTGCTGTTTGCCCTACGTCAAAGACGATGTCGATGGTTGACCGGCGAGGCGCCGGGGAGACACGGTCGAGAGTGTTGTCGGCCATCAACGCGGGCGTTTCTACGTGCTATTTCCGCATTCCGATTTTTTGCCATCTCGCGAGAGTGGAGACGGAGGAGCTTATCTACGTGACGGTGGGTCCGACCTCCGGGTTCACGACTCCAGATCGCGGGAGTGGTGGCCGAGCCGCGTTGTCGTGGGCTTTCGATTGGCAAAGCTGCCGCCCGTTGCCAGCGTTCCATGGTTCGATCCTGAGCGTCCGAGTTGGGGGCGCAAGGCGGCCGCTAGCCCGCTACGGCAGAAACCTCGATTTGGGTGAGAGGCAAAGTCTGCCTGAAAGGGCCGAGATGGGGGTGGAAAGCGGTCGGAATTAGCTGGGGCGAGTCCCGATTTCGGCAGCCGCCCTTGAAGCCGGTCTCAGACCGCAATCGCACCGCTTCCAAGGTTCTCCCCGCCCACGACTCCGCGATGAGAAATCATTTCCGCGTTCGCATCGCGGAGCTCCATACATCCGATTCATCGGCGCACGCCGTTTACGGGAGTAACGGGGGGAATACGGCCCTGAAGGAGCAAACGGAGTTTGCGTGATGGCGTTCCGGGGTGGCTCGAGAACGGACCTGCGGGCATGATGCCGGATCGACGGTGGCCGACGACGGGACGGCCGGAGCGGAGGCGGGAACTTAAGCGCACCGGCATGATCGGCAGCAGACGTCACGAAGCGCCAGCAAGCGCGGATCGGTGCCGGGGATGGGCGGGCCGGGCGATGCCCGCGTTCCAATCGCATCGGCAACGGGGAAGGAACGCGCCGGGGCGACAGGGACCGCGCGGCCGAACGAAGTCCGGCAACTCGGCTTTCTAGCCGTCGGCGGCCTCGTCGTCAGGGAAGCTGTCTTCCGGCAAGCCGTCTTCCGGGAAGCGCGCCTGGAACTCCCAGCCGCTGCGGTAGCGCTCCACGAGCTCGTCGAAGGCTTCATCGGTCTTCCTGCGGTCGAAGCCCTGGGCGACCAGGATCGGCAGGATGCGGTCGGCCAGCTTGTCCATCGTCGCCTCGTCCGGCAAGGCGCGCTTGACTGCCCAATGGAGGGCTGCGCGTGCGATGTCGTCGCGCGAGGGCTTGCGCGCTGCACGCTGCTTCCTGCGGTATTCGCGCTGGCGGAGCCTCTGCTTTTCCAGGCGATCCCGGCGCGACTGTGCCATCGGCTCTCTCCTTCCCGCTTCCCGTCTGCTGTTAGGGTCCGGTCCCGCAAACGGCGTTTCCGGTAACGCAGGTCGGGGTTACGGAATTGTTTGTCGAGAGGCAGGAATTGTTCGCCGAGAGTTGCGAATCCGTCGCGCGAGGAATGAATTGGTTTTCGGATGCCATGAATTGGACGCGGCCAGCCCGGAATCGGCTTACCGCAAATCGACTCGACGTGAGGAAGGTTTTGGGCACGTCGATCCGCCTGGCCGACGCACGGCGTGCGTGCGGGAATCGGTTGCCCCGAAGCCGGAATCGGATGTCCTTGGCGATGAATCGGCACACCACAAATCGAGATGAGTTGCGGGCGACCTGATCGAGCTCGCCCGCAACCCGCAAGATGCGCCGACGGCGGTACCACGGGGCCGCCAACTGCCTTCCTGCTCCCGGGACCGGGCCAGGCCGAGTGATGGCCCGCTTGCCCTGAGCGCGCCACGCTGTGGTCCGGTGAGCCGGGGCTCTCCGGCCCTGCCGAGAACCGGCCGCCTCCGGCACCGAGCGAGGCGGGGTGGTGGAAGCCCGCAGCCGCAGGATCATCCGGAAGCCATTGGCGGCAGATCGGGCAAACCTCCAGGGTTCCGGCTCCTGCAGCCGATCGTCTCCGTTGCGGCACCGTGCCAGGCGGAATGGCGGGGACAAGTCAGCTGTGGTGAGCGGCGGGCAGCACCGCCCGGAGCTCCTCGCCCTGCAGGGTTTCGGCTTCCAGCAGACTTGCGGCGAGATCGGTGACGGCCCGCCTGTTCCCGGCGACCAGCCTTGCCGCAGCGCGTTCGGCACGGCGCATCCGGCGATGGGCGCGTCGCGCCAGGCCCGGGATAGGGCTGCCTAGCAGCGTTGCCTGCTCGATCGGCTGGTGCAGCAGCGGCAGGCTCTTGCCGAAGCCGAAGGCGGTCTCCATCGCGACGGCGAGCCTGGTCGCCTGCGCAAGATCGCTGCCATCGCCACCCCCAGCCCCAGCCGAGATGCTGCCAAGGATCACGCGCTCCGCCGCACGGCCTGCGAGCCAGATCGCGAGGCGGCCCATGAGACGCGCCTCGGTCTCGACGTCGACGAGGTCCTCTTCGGCCTCGACATACCCGCCGGAACTGCCGGTGGTGGCGATAGTGACGCAGGTGACGCGGCCGATGCCGAGCACGTGACGCACGACCGCGTGACCGGCTTCGTGGATTGCGGTGCGCCGCCGCAGCTCCGCCGAGACGGTCGGGCGCTGACCGGCAAGCATCGTCTCCAGGTCTGCGAGACGGAGGGACCTGCCCTCCCGCCGGACCTTCGACCTTGCCTCGCGAACGAGACGCTCGATGTCGGCTCCGGAAAGACCGACCGCGCTTGCCGCCAGCCGCCTGAGCAGGTCGGCAGGATCGGAGGCTGCATGGTGCTGGATGTGGGGCCTGCAATCACCACTGCTGGCTGCCGCACCAGTCGATCCATCGACTGCTGCTTGCCTTGTCTCGGTCATTGGCTCTCCTTCCATTCCTTGCGCTGCCGCGTCACGAGCCGCCTGAGCAGGATGCCAAGACCACCGACCCTGGACGGCGATCCTCCCTTCCATCGCTCCGCTCGGCCCGGGCCAGCCCGCCACGGGTGCTGGCCTTGCGGAAGCGTTGGTCCTCCGGCCGTGCCCTCCGGCGACGGGTCCTCCTCCTCGAGCAGGCGATGCAGGTCGTCGCCCAGATGATGTGCGAGGATGCCGACGAGCGCCCCGCTGTCCGGCAGGCCGATGCGGACATGGCGTTCAAGACGGCCAGAGCGCAGCAGTGCCGGGTCGAGGTTTTCCGGCCTGTTGGTCGCGCCGACGACGATGACGCCTTCATGTGCGGTGACGCCGTCGAGCAGTTCGAGCGCGCGGTTGACGACGGCGTTCCAGTAGTCGGCGTATGCCCTGTCGGCGGATTGCCGCCTGCCGAGCGCGTCGATCTCGTCGACGAACAGGATGACGGGCTTGTTCTCCTCGGCTTCCTCAAAGGCGAGCTTCATCCGCTTCAAGACGTCACCGAGATGGCTGGGCTCCAGCCATGTCATCACGGAAGTCACGAGCAGCGGCACCTGAAGCGTATTGCAGAGCGCCCTGGCGAACGTCGTCTTGCCGGTGCCGGGAGGACCGGAAAGCAGGATGCGCGTGCTCATCGCCGACCAGTCGAGCCTGCCCTCGCGCCACAGCGCCAGGTCCTGCTTCACGTCCAACGCCCAGTCCCGCGCCTCGCCGTAGCCGGACAAGGTCTCGAGGTCGAGGCGCTGCGAGGTCTTTGCGCTGCCCGGCCCGGGGGCGCCAGCATCGCCGGACGCGGCATCGTCAGTTCCCGTTTCCGTCGTCAAAGCTTCGGGCTCGACGAGTTCGCTGCCGGAAGTCGGGTTGTTCTTGCCGATCCGCGATCGCCGGCCGCCGCTGTCTTCTTCCTCGTCGTCTTTCCCCGCGGACGCGGCTTCTTCCAGTCGCGCGCTTGCGAGCCTGGCAAGCACGTCCACCGCGTGGCTGGGATCGACACCGGGGCGGATCGCGGCGGCAAGGTCGGAGAGACGCAGGCGCGAGCAGTCGCCGATCGCCTCGCAGCGATCTTCGGGGACGGGACCGAGCACCTCCGCGATCACCCGCGCGATCAAAGCTGCGTCCAGCGGGCGGATGGTGAGGCGGACGTTCGAGGCCGTCTCGAGATCGCCCGGGTTGACGCGGTCGCCCTCCGCGATCGCCAGTATCGGCGCGCCCATGCCGACCGCATGCGCGACGTCCGCGGCAAGCCCCCGGCCTCCGGCGGGGTATGACGGATCGCAGCTGCGGAAGGCGACGATCGGCTTTGCTCCCGGGAGCCCTTCGCGCCATGTCGAGCCGTAGCTCAGCGCGATGCCGTAGCCGTCCTGGGTCTCGATCGGGAACGGCATCACCAGCCCATCGCGCAACAGCCGCATGAAGCCGCGTTCGAAGCCAGCAACCTGCAGAGTCCATCGTGACGATCGGTGACGGGATCGACAGGCGCTGCAGGATGGCAGCCAGGGGCAGGCCGCTCTCCTCGACGGCGCGGGCAAGCAGAAGCATCGTCGCGACGTCGGCCGCGTCCGGCGGCAGCGCCGTGGCGCGCACCAGGCGGACGAACCGCTCGTAGGCACCGCGCTCTGCCTGTCGCTGGCGCTTGCCGCTGCCACGCGCCGTTCCGCTGCGCATGCCGCGTTTTGAGGTGTCGGCCGCAGGCGTCGCATCCGCGGAGATCCGAGCGGCGACGGTTTCGGCCGACGAAGCTCGATCCCGCCTTCGCTCCGCACCCCCGGCCGGGGGGCTTCCTTTGCTGTCCGTTTCCGGAAGGCTCGCGCAGCCATCCGGGGCAGCCTCCGACGCGCGGGCCGACACTGCCCGCGCCTTCGAACTTCCCTTTGGCTGTGGACCGGGCTTGCCTGCTCCGGCGTCTCGCAGGTCGCTCAGCACCTCCTTCAGCGATGTCTCCAAGGCGAAGGATGCGCTCGTCCCGATCGGTGTCATTGCCTGGCTGGCGAGCGCGTCGCTGATGGGCATTGCCGAACGGGATGGGCTCATGCCGCCTTGCGGCCGCACGACGTTCGGCAGTGCATCCGGCCTGCGTTCGCCGTCGTGCCGCGTGCGGCCAAAACCGAGCTTCCGGCGCAGCAATGCCAGCGGCATTGCCGCGACGCCTGCGGCGACCGCGAACAGGGTGATGGCCACCCCGCCGACCTTGCGCTGGCTCTTCGTCAGAAGACCGGCATCGATCGCCGAGGCGAGGGCATCGCTTTCCGCCCGGTGCCGCAGCCGCCACAGCAGGAAGCGTGCGAGCCGTTCCTCGCTCACTCGCCCCTCCCGTCCGCAGCACTCGCTGCCGGGATCAATCGCCTGCGGCGAAGCCGCTCCAGCATCATGCGGCAGGCCTCGTCTCCGCGTTCCGCCCCTGCCTCGAGCAGGCGAGCGATGGAGGACGGGAACGGCCGCTTGCCCGCGCGCGCGAACCGCTCGCACTGAAGCGCCAGTGCAAGCGCCACGGCGGGATCCTCGACCGGCCTGGTGTCGCAGTTACACGAGATCGCCATTCCGCTCTTCATCCTGGAGATGCAGTCGGGATCGTGTCCCATGGCCGTATACATCGCGCTGAGCGGACCCCTGGCGGCACGGGCGGCGATGGCACGGCGCTCCTCGCGGTCGCGCGCGTCAGCAGCGTGCCGCGCATCGCGCTCGGGCTTCGTGGAGTGGAGCCAACGCGCAAACATCTGCATGCCGGGGTGGAGGCCGTCGTCGTTGGCAGGCGTGGGATTCCGATCGGGGTCTGGTCGGTGGGTCATGGATGCTTCCTCTTGCGTTGGTGCGGCCGCCGGACCAATTCCGGCAAGGCCGCGACGTTCGGGATCAGTGCCAGCGGCGCCCGGCGTGCCTCTCCGGCTCGTCTTCGACGTCCGGATCGCCGCGCGGGATGGCGAAGCCGACGCGCCGGCAGCGAAGGGGATCGGGGACAGTCGAAGTGGCCGCGTGTGGCAGCTCGGCCGAACCGGGCCTTTGCGCCTGCTGCTGAGGTGACGACGTGTTTGCCGTCGGACGATGCCGGTCCCGGTGTGCTCCGGGCGGCTCGGCGCGGGTATCTTCCGCGCCGCGGGCCGGGCGTGTTGCTTCCGGCGGATGAGTGAAGTCGGCCGCAGCGGCGGTTCCGGCGGTTCCAGCGGGGGCGTCGGTGCCGTGCGCGCCCACGATCGGGCCATGCGGTTCCCCGAATGACCCGTGCTCGACCGAACAAGCGACGACG
Source organism: uncultured Alphaproteobacteria bacterium (assembly GCA_963816435.1). Lineage (GTDB taxonomy): Bacteria > Pseudomonadota > Alphaproteobacteria > Rhizobiales > Rhizobiaceae > CAWFKS01. Next base: position 228,569 of record CAWFKS010000010.1, on the reverse strand, counting down.
GCATCTCGAGCGACGGACGACGACCCGACCGACTCCTCGCCGCCGCCTCCTTCCCCGTTGACGGTCCAGGTCTTGGTCTCGCCGTCGGCCCCAGCCCCGGCCATGGCTGAACGATTGACGTCGGCATCGGCAGCGGCATCCGCCGTCGGCGTGGCCTCCGCTTTGGCCAACGCCCAGCCCTGCTCGCGTGCCAGCCTCTCCAGCTCGTCCCGCAGCCGGGCGGCAAAGTCCTGGCGCAGGGCCGCGAGCCGAACTGCAAAGCCGGGAATGTCGAGAACCCGTTCGAACCCGGACGGCGTCAGGATCCCCGATTTCGCGTCGTCGGTCTCTCCCGAAGCATCCAGGATCGCGATGCGGGTGAACGAGACCATGTGGATCCTTGCTCGCGCCGACAGCCAGTCCGGCGCGACCAGGGCCGCCGCCTTGAGCTTTTCCCGCAGGTTCCGGACCCGGCTCGCCTTATTGTCGACCGAGCGCTTGATGTCGAAGAGGAATGCCTCGTGGTTGCGTCGATGGACAACGACCAGATCCGGCGCGTAGCCGTCCTCGGCATAGACGCGGGAGGGAAGCCTGATGCCTTCGATGTTCTCCCACTCATTGCTCCGCAACGCTTCGCGGGCGGCGGGCACCAGCGGGATCGGCCTGTCGAGCTGAACCACCCGCAAATGCGGCTGCGCCTCGCAAAGGACAGAGATTGCCTCTTCAAGAAGCCGGGCTTCGTGACCATAGGCAAGATGGCTGAGCGCGACGAGAGGGCCGAAGGCGCCGAACATCGGATCCACCCGCCGCTCGGCGGCCAGCATCTGTGCAAGCGTGGTCTCGAGCAGCAGCGCCAGTCTGCGTTCGAGGAAGGCTTCGGCTGCGGCATCGTCTTCGCTGGCATCGGTGGCAGAGGCTTCGGAATGGGGGGTGCGGTTCATGTGCGGTAATTCCCTGATGATCGGGACCGGACAGCATCAGCGGCGCGGCGGCGGCCGCCAACCGGGAGCAGGGCGCACGAAGCGTCTCTTCCCCCGGCCGGGCGACGTCGCCGGACCGGCTCCGGTGCCCGCGTCTTGCCGCGCAGGTCACCGGCCATGCCGTTCCCGGTGGTTGTTGTGGTGGTCTCTTGTGTTTTGAAGCCCGGCCGCTCAGGCGGCCGAAGTGCGCTGCCGGTCCGGCTTGCCGGACGAGGCATCCGCTGCCGGGCGGTGCTCCAGCCCGGCCAGCACGCCGCCGAACACCGTCGACAGATGCCTGCTGAGTGCCGCGCGCCGCCGCCTGGCTTCCCGCTCGGCCTTGCGCTCGGCTTCGCGCTTGTCTTCCCGCGTTCGCGGCGTCTTGGTAATGGTCGTCATAGCCCGATTCCTTTCCTTACAAAGGTTGAGGGTCAGGCCTCCGTCGGTGTTCGCGCACCTTCGGAGGCCGACTTCGTTCCGGGGCTGACCGGAACAGCCGCAACATGAACGGATCCAGAACGGATCCCAAGAGCCCTTCCTTGCCGAAGCGATCGCATGGTTAACGGCGGGCTCGCCGAACGTCCGAGCTGACCCTGACGCGCGGCTTCAAATCCCAAAACAAAACCCCCGCCGTTTCCGGCGGGGGTCGGGGCAGGAACCGATGTCGGTCCTGTCAGAAGGTGATTCCCTCGGTGCCGTCCGGGAACTTCACGTAGCCGAAGCCGCTTGGCAGCTTGGACTTGCCGCTCTCGGACACGGCCGGACCGGTCCTCCTGCTCGCAGACTTCGAAGCCGCGCCAGACTCCGACTTGGCCTTGCGTTTCGGCTTGGCCTTCGCTTCCGGCTTGGTCTTCGCACGCGCGGCAGGCTTGACCTCTGCCGTCGGTTCGGTCTCCTCGTCGGGCTCGTGCGACTTCGACTTCCGCCCGGTCGCCCACTCGAGCGTCGGGATCACCTCGTCGGCGAGCCAGGATCCGACCTTGTCGGCTGCCGGCCAGGTCTCGATGCCGCCGAGCCGATAAAGGGTCTCCGAGACCTTCCGCCAGCCGCTGCCCGCCGGGAACAGGACGGGGTGGACGTTCCACGAGGGCCCGTGGTCGTTCGGCTCGACGAAGACTGCGACGCTTTCCAGTTCGGTGCGTGCCCGACGCGCCTCGAACTGGACAGCCTTCGCAAGGGCGGACTTGCTGACCCGTTTGCCGCGCCAGTGGGGCTCCAAAGCAGGTTCGATCGCGTTGAGGATGCCGCCGATCCTGTCGCCGAAGACCTTGGTCCCGACCTTGACCTTGTCGACACCCAACGCTCGCAGGCCGGCAAGGCCTCCGACGTCAGCCGGATCAGCAGCTTCCTCCTGCCTGGCCGGCGCGCTGCCGTTGGCGATTGCCTTGACCTCGCTGACGGTCGGGCGCGAACCGCTTTCGTAGCGCGCCATCACTTCCTCGATCACTTCCGGGTCGGCATTTGCGATCGCGTAGAGCGCGGCAGACGGCACCCGGTTCGCGACTGCCCGCTTCCGGTAGGCACCGAGCTTCGTCGGCAACGAGATGTAGTTGCCGGCGGTGCGCATGTTCATCTCGCCCCTTAATTTAACCCAGGCTTTCCAGCCGCCTTCGTCCTCCCCGTAGCAGCTCCTGATCTCGGCCAGCTCGATGCCGGTCTCGAAGGCTTCATCGGTCGACTTGCGGGCAATCGCCCGCAGGCGCTTCTCCGCCTTCTCGATACGGGCGCGCTGTTCCGGGGAAAGGCTGGCCACCGGGTCGACCTCGCCGTTCTCCGGCTCGCCACTTTCGCCCTCCTTTGCAATCACTTCGCCTGCCGACGCTGGCTCGGAAGCATCGGCTCCCACCTGCTGCGGCAGCACCGGGTTGGTTTCGGCCGCTGCCTCACGTGCGGGCGCGGATTCGGAAGCGTCGGTTTCGGTCTCGGCTTCGATGCGCGAGTTGATGTTTTCCATCGAAATGATGTCCTTCTGCTGAAACAAAGTCGTCACGTGTATTCGTGAAGCGACAACAGCATTGTAACCCGAAAATGCGGAGGATGGAAGCGACGCCAAAATTCAAACGATCTCAACAAGTCGACGAATACTAGAACAATAATGTTCAGAGCCGTGTCTAGTGGACAACCAGTGGCCTCTACTGCGACATCTGACCACATGATAATCATCACCTTCATTACGGAGATCAAGGTCTTCCCCGATCCTGCGCGTCCGCCATATCTTGGAAGTGCTTTCGAATCGACGCAGGGAGGGGGCAGGGAACGCCCCGCAGAAGCGCGAACACTTGTGCATAGCTGCTCTCGCCGAAGACGCGCCACCGAGCGCGGATATGGCCCCTCAGCCCGTCTTCGGCCGCCTATTCCGCAGCGAAGGAAAAGTTTTCCGCATCGGCGACAGCGGATTCCAGGCAGATACGCATTGCGTTCGCTGAACGGCTGCTTAGCGCCCCCATCTCAGTCGTTCGAGTGGTCGCGATTTTCGCCGGAAAGCTGCCGTTGGTTCAGAACAGCGTCGATGGCAGCTACGCGCCTTCGTTTCAGACTATGTCGGCAGTCTTGTCGCTGACTCAACGCGGACATTGGCTTTGCTCCACCGCGGATCGGAAAGCGGGCAGCAGATTGGTAGGTCGACGCGCTCAGAGGAGCTCGCGCGCAATCGCCGCGGCGAGCCACGTCTCGTAGTTTTCCGGAGTCCAGCCCTGCACCTCAACCAGTTCTGCATAGACCTCCGCAAGGCTGAGGGCGTCAAGAACCGCCGAGGCAACATCGACATTGAGCCCCGGTCGAAGGTCGCCTTCCAGCCGTTCCGCCAAGGCGCGGATTCCCCGCCGCCGTTGTTCGAGCGTTGCGGCAAGGCCGGTACGGATTCTGGCATCCGCTGTCCCTGCGTCACGGAAGATCGCTGTTACGTCGGCCGAACGTTCCCAACGCCAGCGGATTGACCGTGCAAACAGTTCGATACGCCGCGCTGTGGAGTCGGCAGCCATGGCCTCCCTGTAGAAGGCCTGTGCCTCCGGTTGGGTCAACACGCTTTCGCGCAGCGCATCGAGGATGCCCGCCTTCGAGCCGTAGACCGCATAGACAGTCTGCACGGCAACACCGGCTTCCGCTGCGATTTCAGCCAGCTTGGTCGCTGCATAGCCATCGCGCGCGAAAAGTTGGCGCGCGGCCGCCGCAATCCGTTGGCGGGTGATTTGGGCGTGCTCTTCCCGCAGCGTCTTCCGCCTTGCCTCAAGCTTGGGATTGACATCTCGCATTTTGATAGAGTACCACTCTATTCAGATAGAGTTCAACTTTAATGGGGATCATCCAAGATGACCTATGACCTTGCAGACCGTGCCCGCCGCCTCGTCGAGATAGGCATCGGGCAGGCCGACCGCTCGGTATTGGACGAGCTTATGGCAGACAATTGCGTGGAGCATCAACGTGGCAATGGCGATGGCCGCGACGGGGCATGGGCGGTGGCGAGCACCCTGCACCGGTGGATGTCCAATTTCTCGCTCACCGTTGACGACGTCGCGGTGGCGGGGAATATCGTGTGGACCCGCAATCGTGCACGCGGGATCAACACCGGCTCGGTGTTGGGCAATCCGCCAAGTGGCAAGGCTGTCGAGGTCGACGTGATCGACATCCTCAGATTCGAGGACGGGATTGCCGTCGAGCACTGGGGCATCGCCGACCAGGTCGGGCTGATGATCCAGATCGGGGTGCTCCCTGGCGCTAGATCGCAGGCCATCTGATCCCGCCGGTCGCGGGTTCCGCCCGGAGAGCGGGGACCGCAACGGGAATTTTCTTTTCGGTTGGTTCAACGCTGGAGATCGGCTCGCAGTATCTGTGGCCGGACGCTTCCAAGAGCTCCGCGAATCTTGACAAGGCAATGTGCCGCCTATTTCACCCCAGGAGATCACGATGGCTATATCCGATATCTCTGTCCCCGTTCGTCCCTCGCGTTTGTTTTTGCTACCTCCACCCTTCTTCTTTGGATTGGCCTTCGGTGCGGGAATGTCAGTTCAGCACTTTGCGCCGTTCACCGTGGCCGAGTTCCCCGGCCGACAAGCGCTTGGCATTTTCGCCCTGATCACTGGGGTAATCTGTGGCCCTGCACTCGCCGCCACTTTCCTTGCTCGCCGCACGACGCTCAACCCGTTCGCTACCCCGCGGGCATTTCTGCAAAGGGGTATCTATCGGCTTAGCCGCAATCCAATGTATCTCGGGATCGTGCTCATCTATTTTGGAGGCTGCCTGCTCGCGACTTCCGTCTGGCCGCTGCTTTTTCTGATCATCCCTGTGGTAATCCTGAACAATATCGTCATTCCCTTTGAAGAAGCGTCGATGCGTCAGGCGTTCGGTGCGGGCTACGAAGTCTACTGTGCCCGCGTCCGACGCTGGATTTGAGAGCTGATTCCGAAACCTGCAATGCTAGCTGCGTGGATTCCTGTCTGTTTCGGCAGGCCTATGTCCGCAACCGGACAGTCTGTATCCGGCCCTCGTTCGAGCCGAAATCCGGATGCTTTCGAAAGGCACTTTTCGGGCGGCCGGGGGATACTCCGAACGGAGGCAAGAGGTCGGCTCCTGCCAGTCCGATCAGGGGCCAGACCTTGTCAGGCGGACGTTCCACTTGAGCTCGGTTTGGAACGGCGTTCGGTTCCATTTCCCAACGTCTCTAGTTCCTTCTCAAGTCTCCCTTACCTCACGAACCAAGGACAGGGAGGCGAAAGACAGAAGGCCGAAAAGACCAATCGTATCGCCGAGCCCCAGTCCGGAGCTCACTAATCCGGCCAGCGGCGGAGCAATGACATTGCCCAGTGCATAGATCATGAGGACGGCGGTGAAGCCGGTCGTCTCGATGTCTGGAAACAGGCGCTCGCTCCAGAACGAGAAGGTCGCGCTGAGCGCCATCAGGCAAATGCCTTGCAAAGCGGCGGATACTACAGCGGCTGCCCAGCTATCCGGCAGATATGCCAGCATCATCAGCGAGGCGCCCGAACTGGCGAACAGCGCCAGAAGCAAGGCGCGAAGGCCGATCTTCTTTTCGACGTAGCCCGTGAGAAGGCCCAAAAAACCAGCCAGTCCGAAAGCCACGAACAGAACGGGGCCGGTCAATTGGAGAGACAGGCCGGCAAGCCCACCGGATTGGGTCACGTGCTCGATCCAATAGGACAGATAGGTACCGTTGGTCGCCCCAAAGGAGAACGCGAGACCATAGAGTGGAAAGGCCGCGTGAGAACGCAGCCGTCCGAGAACCTGCGGCATGTCCATAGGAGCCTGCTCAGCGGGTTCGTCACTGTTGCGCAGGAGAAGAATGGGGGCGAGGACTGCACCAATGCCTATGGCGGCGAAAGCCCACCACGCGACACGCCAGGACTGCCCGAGAGCGGCGACTCCAAGAGCCAGCAGCCCGGCGACGATAATGCCGAACGCCGTTCCCGTGCTGACGAGCGACAGGACGTGCTTCTGGTAGCGATCTGCCACGGCATGTTCGGTGATGCTGTTGAACGGGGTCCAGGCGAAGCCCGCGCTGGCGGAGGCGACGGCCACTCCGAGGCTGACCAAGACCAGGCTGGACGAAACTGCCGCGAGGGCGAAACCCACCGTGGCAACGCAACCGCCGACGAGGACAGGCGCTCGCGGCCCCAAACGGGACGTCAGCCAGCCGGTTAGGAGGAGCCCGAGAAAGAACGCGGCAAATGCGAAACTCGCGATGCCGCCAGCCACGCCGGTGCCAAAGGAAAACTCTTCCTTCAACTGAGGAAGGAATAGCCCATAGGCCATGCGTCCCGGCCCGAAGGCCACTGCTGTGGCGACGAGCCCGACGGCCGCAATTCTGTTTCGAGCTTTCACGATCGCCGCCGCGCCTGGTGGACATGTACAAAAGGCTGGGGCCAGAAATGCGTTCCCTGACTCGTCTGAAACAGGATCGTAGTCAGGTAGCGAAGGTCGGCTCTCAAGGACTCGCCGGGGGCCATGAAGGGCTGGCATGGGGGCGGACACAGAACGGCAGCTTACCGCCGGGCGTCCCTCGGAACCGGACCGTCCGCCGTCGGCCCCGTTCTAGCCTCCCAGAGAACGGGTCAGGTTGCGATGAAGGATTTGCAGCCCAGCTCCACGGTCCCCCAAACTCTGCAGTGGTTCCCCTCCGTAGACATCGAGCGCCGGCACCACTGACCGGGCAACAGTGTCAGCTTTCGCGTTCTGAACACCAAGGCGCGTGTCGCGGCTATGTCGGCTCGAGAAGCACACGGTAGTTCCCAGACCATTAGTCCCTCCGCTTCCCTTTGATCCTTGTCTTTCTTGCCATGCTCTCGAAGTCCAGCCCCTCGTAGACTGAGAAGTCAATGTCGGGGTTGAGCGGCAGCTTGACCATCTTGCGCGCCCTGGTCTCGCTTATCGACTTAAAGCCATAATTGTCGTGCTCGTCGTCACCCACGGCGTGACCTGCCTGGAGTCTCCGGTCCCGCGCATCGACATCCTTGTCGCGCATCTCTTCGATGCTGCCCGATCGGAACGAGTGGAACACTTCCCGGTTTCCCGGGCCGATGCCGGCCCGGCGGTAGAGACGCTGCATGTAGGATGAGGCACTCTTGCCGGGATCTTCCAACTTCATGATTTCGGAAAACAGGAAGCTGTCGCCCTGTTTACGCGCCCAGTCCACGAAGCCAATATCGGACAGGAACTCGTGCAGTACGAAAAAGCCGGTGCTTGCATCGGTCTTGAACGGGACGCGCTTCCAGACTCCGTCCACCTTCACGATGCCGTCGGTTTCAGCTACCCAGACACCTGCGTATTTTTCCCGAAAGTCACTGCCCCGAAGGTGGATCAGCAGGCTCAGCCTCCGTCCGGTCAGGTATCCCAACAACGGAAGCATCGCTTCGTCTAGCAGGCCGCTCTGGACGCCCGTGCGAAAGATCGAGGAGACGCCTGCCGCGCTCAACGGCTGCGTGGGCTTTGCCGGACGCGCGGTGTTGGGATAGCGCAGCCGGACCTTCTCAAAGGGGTTGCGGAAATCGTGGTCGACCGCTCCCTCGGCCATGATCGTCCGTACGATCCCGATGTAGTTCTTCTTCAACGAGTTGACCGAGAGCGGCTTCAGCCGCATTTCGCGGTTGTCGTCGATGATCTGGCGTGCGGTCCAGTCCTCGCGACGCTCGTTGTTGTTGCCCGGCCAGAACTTCAGCAGCCTGACGTAAGCCTTCAGATCCGCACCCGTATAGGTGTCGGCAGGATGGTCGCCGATGAGTTCGATGAACAGTTCGGCCCTCCGGCGGGCGCTGCGCACGTCCTTGTTGTCCTTGCCCGCCTTGTCTTCCCAGCCCTTGAAGTAGCTCCTGGCGATCCTGCTGAATCTCGGCTTGCCGGATGGCGGCCGATGCACGAACCTAGGGTCCTGCTCCGCCTCTTCCTCCTCGTCGTCCAGCGTTGCTGCACCGGGCGACTCGGTGGCCTGCGCATCCGAATGGAACTGAGCCTGCCGGAGACCTGAGTCGGACGGAACCCGATGCGGGGCAGCGGCGGCAACCGGCGTCGCGGCCTGCAGCGTCGCTTGCTCCGGAAAACTTTTCGGAGGTGCTGCAGGCTCGCATGTCGGCAAGGGCGAAACCGTCGACATCAGCTTGTCGACATATGGCTGCCTGATCGCCTCGGCGTTGTCGATGACGAGACGGTTGCCCTGATCGCCCTTCGCAAGCTCGCGGCCCAGCGCGACGAGCCCTTTCCAGCCGTCGGCGCGCGTCTCCTCTTCCGGCGTCATCCGAGGCAACGGCTGCGAAACCACGGCGAGCGCCGTCTTCAACTCGCCGCGCAGTTCGGCGACTGCTTCGGTGAGGCGTTCATCCGCGCAAGTGCCTGCAGGCGCTCCTGATTGCTGGCCTGCCTGCCCCGCCCGGTTCTCGTCATCCGTCATCATCTGCATCCGCATCCGTTCGAAGCGCGCCCGCGCCTCGGCGGCCAGCAGGTCTGCCAGGACGCGCGCCCGCTTCGCAGGGCACGCTCCAAGGCTGATCCGTACCGGCCGGGTTCCGCGTCCGCCGCCAAGTTCCTTCGGAACCCTGATCTGGAACAGGTAAACGGAGCCTGACCGGACCAGGTAGGGACCCGCTCCCCTGCGCCTTGACTGCACCGGCTTCGCCGTTGCCTCATGCCCGCTCCGCGATACCCGGTACGATACCCCGCGCGATACACCACTCTTCCGCTCCATGGAATGACTCCCGAAAAGAGGCGGGAGGGCAGCAATCTGGCCGGAATCGGGGGTGTGCTGATGGCGGAGAGTCGAAAATCCGCTGGCGGAGAGAGAGGGATTCGAACCCTCGATACGGTTTCCCGTATACACGCGTTCCAGGCGTGCGCCTTAAACCACTCGGCCACCTCTCCTTAGGTGCCGGCACGCGCGAACAATGTCGGGCACGCCAGCCGGCGGGGCTGATCTAGTCGATAACGCCGCCGATGCCAAGGGGTGCGGCCCACGCACTCGCCGGCCGCCGTTTCGGGCGGCGCGGCGGCGCTCACGGCCGGTCAATTGCGCGTCAACAGATTGCGCCGCGGCGCCTCAGGCCATATCTGTCGCAACAGGCGGGGCCGCCGCGTGAGCCGCGCCGGGAGACGACCGCATGATCCGATTCCTGTTCAGGCTGCTGGCCACGCTGGCGCTCGCAGTCGCCGTCATCATGGCCGTGCTCGACGCGACGCGCTCCATCGCCGCGTCCGCGCTGGTGCTGACACCGCTCGGCGAGAGCTGGCAGTCCGCCTCGCCGGCGACCTTCGAGACGGCGCGCCAGACGATCGGCACCGACATCTGGGCGCCGCTCTGGGACCCCGGCATGCTCTTCATTCTCGCCCAGCCCGGCTTCGTCGTCTTCGCCGTGCTGGCACTGCTGTTCTATCTCGTCGGCTACAGGCCGCGCCGGGCGCCCCGGCGCTTCGCCGCCGGCTGACCCGAAACGAAAGGAACGAAAAATGTCCTTCCTGACCTCCTTCATGAGCAAGAAGCTCCAGATGCCCGCCCGCGACGACGCCCTGCCGGGCCGCGAGGCGCCGATCCCCACGGCAATCAAGCATTTCGTCTCCGACCGCCCGCTCAAGGGGCCCTACCCGGAAGGCATGGAAACCGTGCTGTTCGGCATGGGCTGCTTCTGGGGCGCGGAGCGCCTGTTCTGGCAGACCGACGGCGTCTGGGTCACCGCGGTCGGCTATTCCGGCGGCTACACGCCCAACCCGACCTACCAGGAGACCTGCACCGGCCTCACCGGCCATGCCGAGGTCGTGCTCGTCGTCTACGATCCGAAGATCGTCTCCTTCGAGACGCTGCTCAAGATCTTCTGGGAGGCGCACGACCCGACCCAGGGCATGCGCCAGGGCAACGACGTCGGCACCACCTATCGCTCGGCGATCTACACCACGACCGAGGCGCAGTACCGCGCCGCGCGGGAGTCCCGCGATGCCTACGCCGCGGCGTTGGGCAAGGCCGGTCGCGGCACGGTCACCACAGAGATCGCGCCGGCCGGCGAATTCTACTTCGCCGAGGCCGAGCACCAGCAATATCTCGCCAAGAACCCGCACGGCTATTGCGGCCTGCAGGGAACCGGCGTGACCTGCGCGGTGCCGCAGCCTGCCGCCGGTTAGGGATTTTTCCGGAAGGTCAAAATTCCGCGTGGAGTTTTGCGCTGCCTCGTGCCAAAGTTGTCGCCCACTGGGCATCGCCCCGGCGGACGTCACGCCGCGCGGGGCCGCGCGGAGGCGTCCGTGCCGAACGCCAAAGGCGTCGGCATCCAGAATTGAGAGTTCAAAATAAACCGACAGGGTGTGGATCACATGAAACGTTTCGTTCTTGGCCTCGTGGCCGCGACCGTGATGGCCTTCCCGGCCTTCGCGCAGGATGAGATCAAGCCTGCAATCATCTACGATCTCGGCGGAAAGTTCGACAAGTCCTTCAACGAGGCTGCCTATCACGGCGCCGAGAAGTTCAAGGACGAGACCGGCATCAACTACGTCGAATTCGAGATTTCCAACGACGCGCAGCGCGAACAGGCGCTTCGCCGCTTCGCCGAGGACGGCCGCAATCCGATCGCCATGGCCGGCTTCTCGTGGGCGACGGTGCTGGGCGACGTCGCCGCCGACTATCCCGACACCAACTTCGCCATCATCGACGCCGTCGTCGACGCGCCGAACGTGCGCTCGGTGGTCTTCAAGGAGCAGGAAGGCTCCTACCTGGTCGGCGTCATGGCTGCCATGGCCTCCAAGACCAGCACCGTCGGCTTCATCGGCGGCATGGACATCCCGCTGATCCGCAAGTTCGGCTGCGGCTATGTCGGCGGCGCCAAGGCGGCGGGCGCGGACAAGGTCATCGAGAACATGACCGGCGACACGCCGGCGGCCTGGAACGATCCGACCAAGGGCGGCGAGATCGCCAAGTCGCAGATGGACCAGGGCGCGGACGTCATCTACGCCGCCGCCGGCGGCACCGGCGTGGGTGTGCTGCAGGCGGCAGCCGACGCGGGCAAGCTCGGCATCGGCGTCGACTCCAACCAGAACGGCCTGCAGCCGGGCCACGTGCTGACCTCGATGATGAAGCGCGTCGACGTCGCCGTCTATGACGCTTTCATGGACGCCAAGAACGGCGAGTTCACGCCCGGCGTCAACGTCCTCGGCCTCAAGGAGGGCGGCGTCGACTACGCGATGGACGACAACAACAAGGACCTGGTCACCGACGACATGAAGAAGGCGGTCGAGCAGGCCAAGCAGGACATCATCTCGGGCAAGGTCGAAGTGCACGACTACACCTCCGACAACGCCTGCCCCTACTGATCGGCAGCGACAGTCCGGAATACCGACCGCCGGGGACCTTCCCCGGCGGTTTTCTTTTAGGCGGCTCCGTGCGATGTCGGATGCCGTTCACCTGCCCAACGAAAGCCCGACCGACTTCGCCATGACCGGCTCCTTCCGACGTGCCGCCGCGCTCTCCATGCTGCTTGCGGCCGGCATCCTCGCCGGTGCGCAGCTCGGCAAGATCGCGCCGCTCGTGTCGTGGTACCGCGACCATGCCGGCATGTCGCTGGTCATGGCCGGATGGCTGACCTCGGCGATCGGCTTCTTCGTCGCCGTCGCCGCCCTGCCCGCCGCCTTCCTGATAGATCGCGTCGGGCTCTATCGCTCCTTCGCCGCTTCCGCCGCCGTGCTCGCCGCCGGCTCGCTGGCGCTGGCGCTGTTCCATGCGCCGGCCGCGATCCTCGCCGCGCGTCTGGTCGAGGGGCTCGGCTACCTGGCGCTGGTCATCGCCACTCCGGCACTGCTGACCGTCGTCCCGCCCGAGCGCCTGCGCGCGCCGGCGCTTGCCATCTGGGGCGGCTTCGTGCCGATGGGTTTCGCCGTTTCCGACCTGCTCGCCTCGCTGATGCTGCCCGGCAGGTCGCCCGACGCCTTCCTGCTGACGATCGCGCTCGCCTTCGCCGCCAGCGCGGTCGCGGCCGTGCTGCTGACGGCCGGACTGGCGCCGCGTCCTGCCGCCGACGCAACCGCCGGTGGCGACCTGGCGCGCCATATCCGCCGGTCCATGGTGGCGCCAATCGTGCTCAGCGCGCTCGCCTTCGGCTGCTACGTTCTGATCTCGCTGGGCTTCTTCACCTTCCTGCCGATTTTCGTGGCCGAGCGCGGAATGCTGCTCCTGCCGGCGTGGCTGGTCGTGCTGCTCGTCCCGGTCGGCAATATCGTCACCGGCATCCTCGTCAGGGCGCGCGGCGCGGCTTTCGTGGTGCGGCTGGCAGCGCTTTCCTTCGCCGTGATGGCGCTGATGGCGCCGCCCTTCTACGCCGCGCCCGGCCCGGTGGCCGCCACGGCCGCGGCCCTGGCCTTCGCCTTCGCCCACGGCGTGCTCGCGTCGGCAATCTTCGCCAGCGTTCCGCTGTTGCTGCCGGCCGGCGGCTCGGCCGCGATCGCCATCGGCATCATCGCCCAGACCGGCGGCCTGGCGACGCTCGTCGGCCCGCCGATCGCCGGCCATGTCATCGCGACCTACGGCTGGCCGGTCTTCGGCCTCTATCTGGCTGCGGCGGCGGTCGCGGGGCTGCTGCTTCTCGTGCCGATCCTGTCGGAACGCCGCGCGGTCGCGTAGCCCCGCCTCAATAGTGCGGCGGCTTTGTCACCGGCACGTCAGGCGCGGTCTGCTCTTCCAGTGCCAGGAAGCGTTCGGTGAGCCGGTCGAGCTTGCCGCGCAGCGCCTCGATCGTCTTCCACTGTTCGGCGATCTGCGCCGACAATTCCTCGATGGCGCGTTCCTGCTCCGCCGCCAGCATTTCCAGCTTCGCCACGCGCTCCTCGCTCATCGCACGATCTCCTCGAGTGCCGCCCGCAGGTTTTCGGCCAGCGGCTTCGGCCGCCGCGTCTCGCGGTCGACATAGACGTGGACGAAGAACCCCTCGGCCGCCGCATCCGTCTCGTCGTTGCGGAACAGTCCCACTTCGTAGCGCACCGAGGACGTGCCGAGCCGCGCCACGCGCAGCCCCGCGGTTACAAGGTCGGGATAGGCAAGTTCGGAGAAGTAGCGGCAGCCGGTCTCCACCACCAGGCCGATCTGGGCGCCCGCACGGATGTCGAGCACGCCCCTTTCGATCAGCCAGGCGTTCACCGCGGTGTCGAACAGCGAATAGTGCACGACATTGTTCATGTGGCCATAGATGTCGTTGTCCATCCAGCGCGTCGTGATCGCGCGGAACGCGCGGTAGTCGGCGCGCGTCGAGGGCACCGGACGTTCGCTCACCACGCTGCCCGGTAGATCGCCAGCGCGTCGGCCTCGCCGACTTCGCGCGGATTGTTGACCAGCAGCCGCGTCTGCTTCATTGCGTCGGACGCCATCTTTTCCAGGTGGTGCTGGCCGATGCCGACGTCCCGCAGCCGCGTCTCCAGCCCGAGCCTTGCAGAAAGCGAGGCCAGCGCCTCGATGAAGGCGGCGCAGCGTCCCTGTGCGCCGTCGCCCTGGTCCAGCGCCGGGAACGCGTCGGCTGCAATCTCGGCGTAGAGATGCGCGGCATCGGGCGCGTTGAAGCGCAGCACGTGCGGCAGCACCAGCGCATTCGACAGCCCGTGCGGCACGTGGAACGTCCCGCCGATCGGATAGGCCAGCGCATGCACGGCCGCGACCGGCGAATTGGCGAAGGCCTGGCCGGCGAGCATGGAGCCGACCAGCATCGCGGCGCGGGCGGCGCGGTTGCCGCCGTCGAACACGGCCGTCTCGATATTGGCGCCGATCAGCCGCAGCGCCTCGCGCGCCAGCGCCCGCGAGATCGGATTGTTGTTGGCACTCTTCGAGGCGTAGGCCTCGATCGCGTGGACCATCGCGTCGACGCCGGTGGCCGCGGTGATCGCCGGCGGCAGGCCGAGCGTCAGCTCCGGGTCGAGCACGGCGAGGTCCGGCAGGATGATCGGCGACGACACGCCGCGCTTTTCCTCCTCGCCGACGGTGATGATGGCGACCGGCGTCACCTCCGAACCGGTGCCGGCCGTCGTCGGCACCAGCACCAGCGGCAGCCGCGGCCCCTTGGCCTGGCCGACGCCCCAGGCGCCGTCGAGATCCTCGCCGGAGCCGATCAGCAGCGCGGCCACCTTGGCGACGTCCAGAGACGAGCCGCCGCCGAAGCCGACAACGCCTGACACGTTCGCTGCCTTGCCCGCGGCGACCGCCTTTTCCAGCGTGGCGCGCGAGGGATCGGCCTCGACCTCGTCGAAGATCGTCACCGCAATTCCCGCGGATTCCAGAGAGGCGAGCGCCGGATCGACCAGTCCGAGCTTGCGCAGCCCGGGGTCGGTGACGAAGAGCACCCGTCCGCCGACGATGCGGCTGGCAACACTTGCGAGATCGCGCGTCAGCCCGTCGCCGAAGCGTATTGCGGGCGTCGTATAGAATGCGAAGGGAGGAAAAGCGGTGTCGGTCATGGCGGGAGAAATTGACAAGCGCTGCGCGATTTGTCGAGAGTGGCGGGGCCGCAGCCGCCGGACGCAAGGGGAGCACGGCTCGGAGCGCTTGCCGATTGGCAAGCCTTCGACAGCATGGTAGGTCGTTTTGACCAAACGATAAAAAAACGTCCAGAGGTGGGGCCGGCGCATGGCGGAAGCTGCGATCGAGCTTATCGGCATCAACAAGAGCTTCGGCTCGGTCCACGCCAATCGCGACATTCACCTGCAACATACCGCGCGGCACGATCCACGGCATCATCGGTGAGAACGGCGCCGGCAAGTCGACGCTGATGTCGATCCTCTACGGCTTCTACCAGGCCGACAGCGGCGAGATCAAAGTCGGCGGCAAGACGATCCGGATCGACACGCCCAACGACGCCATCGCGCTCGGCATCGGCATGGTCCACCAGCACTTCATGCTGGTGCAGAACTTCACCGTTCTCGAAAACGTCATGCTGGGCGCGGAAGGCGCACCGCTGCTCAATGCCTCGATCAGCCGGGCGCGCGCCGAGCTGGAGAGGCTTGAGAGCGAGTACGGGCTGGAAGTCGATCCCGATGCCATCATCGAGGAGCTTCCCGTCGGCCTGCAGCAGCGCGTCGAAATCCTCAAGGCGCTCTACCGCGGCGCCGACATCCTCATTCTCGACGAGCCGACCGGCGTGCTGACGCCTTCCGAGGCCGACCACCTCTTCCTCATCCTCGCCCGCCTCAAGGAGGAGGGAAAGACGGTGGTGCTGATCACGCACAAGCTGCGCGAGATCATGGCGATCACCGACCACGTCTCGGTGATGCGGCAGGGCCACATGGTGGCCACCCGCCAGACATCCGAGACCACGGTCGAGGAGCTGGCCGAGCTGATGGTCGGCCGCCACGTGCTGCTGCGCGTCGACAAGGGCGTGGCCCATCCCGGCGAGGTCAAGCTGTCGGTGAGGAACCTGACGGTCAAGGATTCGCGCGGCGTCACCATGGTCGACGACGTCTCCTTCGACGTGCGCGCCGGCGAGATCGTCGGCATCGCAGGCGTTGCCGGCAACGGCCAGTCGGAATTGCTCGAGGCGATCTCCGGCATCCGCCCGGCTGTCTCCGGCGAGGTGATGCTCGACGGCAAGACGACCGACGTTACCGGCATCGCCGATCCCAACGACCTGCGCCACCGCGGCCTCGCGCACGTGCCGGAGGATCGGCACTATGTCGGGCTCGTGCTCGACTTCGAGGAGAACGAGAACTCCATCCTCGGCTACCAGGACCGCAAGGCCTACCTCAAGGGCCCGTTCCTCGACCTCGACGCCATTCGCGCCGACGCGCTCGACAAGATGGAGCGCTACGACATCAGGCCGGTCAACTGCCGCCTGAAGACGGCGAACTTTTCCGGCGGCAACCAGCAGAAGATCGTGCTGGCGCGCGAGATGGAGAAGGATCCGGGCGTCCTCGTCGTCGGCCAGCCGACGCGCGGCGTCGATGTCGGCGCCATCGAGTTCATCCACAAGCAGCTCATCGCCATGCGCGACGCCGGCAAGGCGGTGCTTCTGGTCTCCGTCGAACTCGACGAGATACGCTCGCTGTCCGACCGCATCCTGGTGATGTTCGACGGCCGCATCGTCGGCGAACGCGGGCCGGAGGCCAGCGAGCAGGACCTCGGCCTGCTGATGGCCGGCATCGAGGCGAAGGAGGCCGCAGAATGAGCACGCCGTACGCCAAGCTTCCGGCGTGGGCCGACTACGGCCTGATTCCGCTGATCAATCTGTTCGTGGCCTTCGCCGTCGCCGGGCTGGTCGTGCTTCTGGTCGGCGAAAACCCGTTCCGCGCCGCCGTCATCCTGATCGATGGCGCCTTCGGCCGCGGCCAGAACATCGCCTACACGCTCTACTACGCGACCAGCTTCATCTTCACCGGCCTGTCGGTGGCGGTCGCCTTCCACTGCGGCCTGTTCAACATCGGCGGCGAGGGACAGGCCTATGTCGGCGGCCTCGGCGTCGCGGTGGTGTGCCTGGCGCTCGATTCGGTGGTGCCCTGGTGGGTCACCTTCCCGGTCGCCATCGCCGGTTCCGCCCTGCTCGGCGCGGCGTGGGCGCTGATCCCGGCGATCCTGCAGGCCAGGCGCGGCTCGCACATCGTCATCACCACCATCATGTTCAACTTCATCGCCGCCAGCCTGATGGTCTACCTGCTGGTCGGCGTTCTGAAGCCGGCCGGCCAGATGGCGCCGCAGACGCGCACCTTCCTCGACGGAGGCCAGCTGCCGAAGCTGAACTTCCTTCTCGACTGGATCGGCATGCCGGTGCGCTCCTCGCCCTTCAACCTGTCCTTCGTGCTGGCGCTCGTCTGTGCCTGGCTGGTCTGGCTGCTGATCTGGCGCACCAAGCTCGGCTACGACATCCGCACCCAGGGCTTCAGCCCCAAGGCGGCGCGCTATGCCGGCATCGGGCAGACCCGCATCATCATCATCACCATGCTGATCTCCGGCGCGCTCGCCGGCATGATGGCGCTCAACCCGGTGATGGGCGACCAGCACCGCCTGCAGCTCGACTTCGTCACCGGCGCCGGCTTCGTCGGCATCGCCGTTGCTCTGATGGGCCGCTCGCATCCGGTCGGCATCGTGCCCGCCGCCATCCTGTTCGGCGTGCTCTACCAGGGCGGCGCCGAGCTCGCCTTCGAGATGCCGGCGATCTCGCGCGACATGATCGTCATCATCCAGGGCCTTGTCATCCTGTTCGCCGGCGCGCTCGAGAACATGTTCCGCCCGGCGATCCAGAGCGCCTTCGCCAGCTTCAGTCCGGGGTCGGTCGGGGTCACCGCCCCCAAGGGTGAGGGAGCCTGACATGGACGCCTATCTGGTCGCCATCCAGATCATCGACGCCACGATCCGCGTTTCCGTGCCCCTGCTGCTTGCCGCGCTGGCGGGTCTCTATTCGGAGCGCTCCGGCATTTTCGACATCGGCCTGGAAGGCAAGATGCTGGCCGGCGCCTTCGCCGCCGGTGCCGCCGCCGCCGTCACCGGCTCGGCATGGCTCGGGCTGGGCGTCGCCATTCTCGTCTCCGTCGGCATGGCGCTGGTGCACGGGCTCGCCTCGATCACCTATCGCGGCAACCAGATCGTGTCCGGCGTGGCGATCAACTTCATCGCCTCAGGCTCCACCGTCATCCTCGGCCAGGCCTGGTTCCACCAGGGCGGCCGCACGCCCTCGCTGACGGGTGCCGCCCGTTTCCGCGACATCGTCTGGCCGGGCGCGGAGGCGTTCGCCAGCGTTCCGATCCTCGGGCCGATCTACGCCAACATCATCTCGGGCCACTCGATCCTGGTCTATATCGCCTTCGCCATGGTTCCGTTCACCTGGTGGGTGCTGTTCCGCACACGGTTCGGCCTGCGGCTGAGGGCGGTCGGCGAGAATCCGGCCGCCGTCGACACCGCCGGCATCTCGGTCGCCTGGCTGCGCTATCGCGCCGTCATCTGCACCGGCATCCTCACGGGTGCCGCCGGCGCCTATCTGTCGATCGCCCAGCAGGCGGGCTTCGTGAAGGAAATGTCGGCCGGCCGCGGCTTCATCGCGCTCGCCGCGCTGATCTTCGCCAAGTGGAAGCCGGTGCCGGCGATGTTCGCCTGCCTGCTGTTCGGCTTCCTCGACGCCGTCTCGATCCGCTATCAGGGGATCGCGCTTCCAGCCATCGGCAAGGTGCCGGTGCAGCTCATGCAGGCGCTGCCCTACATCCTCACCGTCGTGCTTCTGGCCGGCTTCGTCGGCAAGGCGATCCCGCCGCGCGCCGGCGGCCAGCCCTACGTCAAGGAGCGCTGAGCAGGTGGCGACCACCGACGACCTCTTCGAAGCCGCGCGCGCCGCGATGGCCAGGTGCCACGCGCCGTATTCGAACTATCCGGTAGGCGCTGCGATCCGCACCGAGGACGGCCGCGTCTTTTCGGGCTGCAACATCGAGGTCGCCTCGTTTCCCGAGGGCTGGTGCGCCGAGACGACGGCGCTGGCGCACTACGTCATGGGCGGCGGCGGCAAGATCGCCGAGATCCTGGTGACGGCCGAGAAGGCCGACCGCGCCACGCCCTGCGGCGGCTGCCGGCAGCGGCTGGCCGAGTTCGCCGGCCCCGACAACGAAGCTGCATCTGACCGACCAGAACGGCGTCGTCGAGACGCTGACGCTCGCCGACATCTTCCCGCGCGGCTTCACCAGCGAGGGCATCGGCTGATGGAAGCCGTGGACATCCTGACGGAGCGCCTGCAGGGGCTGGCGCCGCAGACCGCGCTGGTGCTCGGCTCCGGCCTAGGCGGGCTGGTCGACGAGGTCGAGAACCCCGTCCGCATTCCCTACGGCGATCTTCCCGGCTTTCCGGCGAGTGGCGTCACCGGCCACGCCGGCGAGGTGGTGGCCGGCACGCTTGCCGGCACGCCGGTCATCATGCTTTCGGGCCGCGCCCACTATTACGAGCACGCCAACGCCGCCGCGATGCGCCCGGCGCTGGAGGCTCTGGCCGGCATCGGCGTCGAAAAACTGCTGCTCACCAATGCCGCCGGATCGCTCGATCCCGACATGCCGCCCGGCTCGGTGATGCTGATTGCCGATCACATCAATTTCTCCGGCAGCAATCCGCTGTTCGGCGAGCCGAGTGACCGCCGTTTCGTCGGCCTGTCGGAGGCCTATGATTCCGGTCTCAGGTCGACGCTGGAAAAGGCGGCCGTGGAAGCCGGCGTGACGCTCCACAAGGGCGTCTACATGTGGTTTTCCGGACCTTCCTTCGAGACGCCCGCCGAGATCAACATGGCTCGAATCATGGGCGCCAACGCGGTCGGCATGTCCACCGTGCCGGAAGTGATCATCGCCCGCTTTCTCGGCCTGCGGGTCGCGGCGTGCTCGGTCATCACCAATCTGGCCGCCGGCATGTCGGCCGGGGAACTGTCGCACCAGGAGACCAAGGACATGGCGCCGCTCGGCGGCCGCCGGCTCGCCGCCGTCCTGAAGGCGGCGTTCGCGGCCGGGCTGTCCTGATCGCCATGCTTCCCCAGGAAATCATCCGCAAGAAGCGCGACGGCGCGGAACTGTCCGAGGACGAGATCCGCGAGTTCGTCGCCGGCCTGGCAGGCGGCGGCTTCTCGGAAGGCCAGGTCGCCGCGCTCGGCATGGCCGTCTTCCTCAACGGCATGAGCCGCGAGGAGGCGGTTGCGCTGACGCTGGCGATGCGCGATTCCGGCGACGTGCTGGACTGGTCGGACCTGCCCGGACCGGTCACCGACAAGCATTCGACCGGCGGCGTCGGCGACAATGTCTCGCTGATGCTGGCGCCGATCGTCGCGTCCTGCGGCGCCTTCGTGCCGATGATCTCGGGGCGCGGGCTCGGCCACACCGGCGGCACGCTCGACAAGATGGATTCCATTCCCGGCTACCGCAGCCAGCCCGACAACGCGCTGTTCCGCAAGACCGTGCGCGAGGCGGGCTGCGCCATCATCGGCCAGACCGCGCATCTCGCCCCCGCCGACAAGCGCTTCTACGCGATCCGCGACGTTACCGGCACGGTGGAGTCGATCCCGCTGATCACCGCCTCGATCCTGTCGAAGAAGCTTGCCGCCGGGCTGCAGTCGCTGGTGCTCGACGTCAAGGCGGGCAACGGCGCGTTCATGGCGTCCACGCGGGACGCCGGCAAGCTGGCGCGCAGCCTGGTGGAAGTCGCCAACGGGGCGGGGCTGGCGACCACCGCACTCGTCACCGGCATGAACGAGCCGCTGGCATCGGCGGCCGGAAATGCCGTCGAGGTCAGGAACGCCGTCGACTTCCTCACCGGTGCGCGCCGGGACCGGCGTCTGGAACATGTGACGCTGGCGCTGGCCGCCGAGATGCTGTCTGCCTCCGGAATTGCCAAGTCCAACCGCGAGGCCTCCGCCCGCGCCCAGGACGCGCTCGACACCGGCCGCGCCGCCGAAACGTTCGGACGCATGGTCGACCTCCTTGGCGGCCCGGCGGATTTCGTCGAGAACTGCGACAGGCACCTGCCAAAAGCCGGCGAACTGCGCGACGTCCCTGCCCCGCGCGACGGTTTCGTCGGCGGCGTCTCGACGCGCGACATCGGCCTGGCGGTGGTGGCGCTCGGCGGCGGCCGCACCAACCCCGAGGCGTCCGTCGACCACGCGGTCGGCATCACTGACCTTCTCGCCGTGGGCACGGAGGTGCGGAAGGGCGAGCCGCTGGCCCGCGTTCATGCCCGCACGCCCTCCGAGGCCGAAGCCGCCGTTGGCGCTGTGCTGGAAGCGTATTCCATTTCGGATGCCAGGCCGCCCCGCCAGAAGGCGGTGCTGAGGCGTATCGTCCCCCGCGATTGAGTGCCGTCTCTACTGCTCCAGGACGAGCGACCCCCCCTCGACCCCGAAACTGTGCAGCTTGTTGAGAAAGCTCAGCCCCACCAGCGTCTCCGACAGCGCATCGTCACGCAGTACCAGCGCCTGCACGTTCTCGACGTTGATGCGGCCGATCTGGATGCGCTCGATCCTGGCCGCGGCCGCGTCGGTCGAGCCGTTCGCCGTTTCGACCTTGTACTGGAAATCGCTGGCCGCGAGCTTGATGCCGATGTGGCGCGCCGTCGTCTGGTTGAGCGCCACCAGCGTCGCGCCGGTGTCGATCATGGCGTTCACGTCGCGCCCGTTGATGCGGAAATCGGCACGGTAGTGTCCGCCGGCGTCGGGCGTAAGCCGCACCTTCTTGCCCAGAAGCACCTCCGTCGAGGCCTCGGGCTGGCGCGCGATGACGACAAGCGGACGCTTTTCCGGCTCCGGCGCGCGCTGGTCGACCGCCGACTTCACCAGCGAATGCAAGGCGTCCGGGTTCGACTGGTAGACGATCGGTATCGAGGCGGCGCAGCCCGCGATGGCACCCAGCACGACGAGTTTGTGCATCACACACCCTTTCTCGGGCGCGCACGATGCCATGACCGTGTTCACCGTCGCTTAATGCCGGACGGCGGCTGGCGGCAGCGTTAACGGGGCGTGAAGCGCGGCGGACCCGCCTATTTCGTGCCGTACATCCGGTCGCCCGCGTCGCCCAGCCCCGGAACGATGTAGCCGTGATCGTTGAGGCGCTCGTCGATCGAGGCGGTGAACACCGGCACGTCGGGCAGGGCGGTGGTGAAGCGCTCGATCCCCTCGGGGGCGGCGAGCAGGCACAGATAGCGCAGGTTCGTGGCGCCGCGGCTCTTCAGCTTCTCGACCGCCGCGATGGCCGAGTTGGCGGTCGCCAGCATCGGATCGACGACGATGACCAGCCGGTCGGCGAGGTCGCTCGGCGCCTTGAAGAAATATTCCACCGCCTGCAGCGTCTCGGGGTCGCGATAGAGCCCGATATGGGCGACGCGCGCCGCCGGCACGAGGTCGAGCATGCCGTCGAGCAGCCCGTTGCCGGCCCGCAGCACCGAGGCGAAGACCAGCTTCTTGCCCTCCAGCGTCGGCGCGTCCATTTCGGTCAGCGGCGTCTCGATGTGGGTGGTGGTGAGCTCCAGGTCGCGCGTCACCTCGTAGCAGAGCAGCAGCGATATTTCGCGCAACAGCCGCCGGAAGCTGGCCGTCGAGGTCTCCTTCTTGCGCATGATCGTCAGCTTGTGCTGGACGAGCGGATGGTTGACGACGGTGACGTTCTTCATGGGGCCTCCGGGAGCGCTGCGCGGCGATACTAGTTCAGTTCCCCTCTTGGCAGAAACCGGCCGGGCGGGCCAGCCACAGCTTTGTCGGCTTCGTCACGATCCCGGCTTCGCCTCGATCCGCGCCAGCAGCGCCGCACGCGTCTCGTTGTCGCAGAACGCCGCCTCGATCGCCGTGCGGGTGACACCTCTCAGGTCGTCATCGGTCAGGCCGAAATGTTCGGCCGCGACCTCGTATTCGCGCGCCAGGCTCGTCCAGAAGTAGGGCGGATCGTCGGAGTTCAGGGTGAGCCGGCAGCCGGCCGCGCGCAGTGCGGGAAATGGGTGATCGGCGAAGGACGGGAAGACCTTGAGTTCGATGTTGGAGACCGGACAGACCTCCAGCACCACCCCCTCGTCTGCGATGCGGCGGATCAGGTCGGGGTTCTCGATCGCCCGCACGCCGTGGCCGATGCGCGCCGGCCTGATGTGGTCGAGCGCATCCGCCACGCTTTCGGCACCGGCCAGTTCCCCGGCATGCACGGTGATGCCGAGACCGGCGTCGCGCGCGATGTCGAAGGCCCGCACATAGTCGGCGAGCGCACCGAAGCGCTCTTCTCCGGCCATGCCGAAGCCGGTGACGAGAGGATTGCCGCACCCGGCGGCGAACTGCGCCGCCGCTTCGACCGCTTCGACGCCGAAATGGCGCACGCCGGTGACGATCATGCGCGATTCGATGCCCGTCGCCGCCTTGGCCCGCTTCATGCCTTCCGCCAGCCCTTCGGTGTAGGAACCGGGCGACAGTCCGGCCCGCCTGGCGTGGTCCGGCGAGGTGAAGAACTCGGAATAGATCGCGCCGTCCGCCGCCAGCCCGGTCAGATAGTCTTCGGCGAGCCTGGCGTAGTCCTCGGGGGTTCGGAACAGGCTCGCCGCCGCGTCGTAGGCGGCCAGGAAGCTTGTGAAGTCGTGCCAGACATAGGACCCGTCGCGGATGAACCCGGAAACGTCGGCGCCGTATTTCGCCGCCTGCCGCTTGACGAGTTCGGGCGCCGCCGCACCTTCTATGTGGCAGTGAAGTTCCGCCTTCGGCAGCTTCGAAGCGTCTTGCGTCATGCATTCACCACACCGGTCATGAACATCGGCCGGACAATAGCTTCCCGGGATTCGATCGGCTATGGTCCGCCCGGTTTTTCAGGGAAATGGCGACATGCCGGTACAGCGCACCACCGCCGCGGGCGGGATGGAGACATCGTTCGGATTTCAGCAGGTCGGCGAGGGCGAGAAGCAGCCCATGGTCGACAGCGTCTTCCACCGCGTCGCCGAGCGCTACGACCTGATGAACGACCTGATGTCCGGCGGCCTCCACCGGCTGTGGAAGGACGCCATGGTGGCCTGGCTCAACCCGCCGAAGCGGCCGGGCTGGAAGCTGCTCGACGTTGCCGGCGGCACCGGCGACATCGCGTTTCGCGTCATCGAGGCTTCCGACGGCAATGCCGAGGCGACCGTGCTCGACATCAACGGCTCGATGCTGGGCGTCGGGCGCGAGCGGGCGGCGCGGGCCGGTGTCTCCGACCTGTGCACCTTCGTGGAGGCCAACGCCGAGGATCTGCCGTTCGAACCGGGCTCCTTCGACGCCTACACGATCGCCTTCGGCATCCGCAACGTGCCGCACATCGACAAGGCGCTGTCGGAGGCCTTCCGCGTGCTCAGGCCGGGCGGCCGCTTCCTGTGCCTGGAGTTTTCCGAAGTCACCATGCCGATGCTCGACCGCGTCTACGAGACATGGTCCTTCAACGCCATTCCGCGGATCGGCGCGGCGGTCGCCGGCGACGGCGAACCCTACCGCTATCTGGTCGAATCGATCCGCAAGTTCCCCAACCAGCACGACTTCGCAAAGATGATCGGTGCGGCCGGTTTCGAGCGCGTCACCTGGCGCGACTATTCCGGCGGCATCGCCGCGTTGCACTCGGGCTGGAAGCTTTGAGCATCGGTCCTTCATGAGCACCGTTCAGGCATATTTCCGGCTCGCCAGGGCCGGCTGGATCATGGTGCGCGAAGGCGTCGTGGCCGCGGTGCCCGGCGAGGGGCTGACCGGCCTGCCGAAACTCGGCTGGCGTCTCGGCGGCCTGCTGGCGCGCCGCCGGGCGCGCCGCCGCGATCGCACCGAGCGCATGTCGCGCGCCGTCGAGCGGCTCGGCCCCTCCTACGTCAAGCTCGGCCAGTTCATGGCGACGAGGCCCGACGTGGTCGGCTACGACATGGCGGCCGATCTGGCGAGCCTTCAGGACCGCATGGCGACGTTTCCGCAGGCCGCCGCCGAGGCCTCCATCGAGGGCTCGCTCGGCCGCCCGGTGTCCGACCTCTACACCGAGTTCGGCGCGCCGGTCGCCGCCGCCTCGATCGCCCAGGTCCATCCCGCCGAGATCGTGCGCGACGGCGTGCCGACGCGGGTGGCGGTCAAGGTCATCCGGCCGGGCGTCAGGCGGCGCTTCTACGCCGACCTCGAGAGCTATTTCCTCGCCGCCCGGCTGCAGGAGCGGCTCTTCCCCGTCGACGCGCCGGCTGCGCCCGGTCGAGGTGACGCGCACGCTCGCCCAGACCACCAAGATGGAGATGGATTTGCGGCTGGAGGCCGCCGCCATTTCCGAACTCGGCGAGAACGCCCACGACGATCCCGGCTTCCGGGTGCCGTGGGTCGACTGGTCGCGCACCGGCCGCGATGTGCTGACCCTGGAATGGGTCGACGGCGTTCGCATGAACGATGTGGCGGCACTCGCGGCGGCCGGCCACGATCTGGAACAGCTCGCCGCCAACCTGATGCAGACCTTTCTGCGCCACACGCTGCGCGACGGCTTCTTCCACGCCGACATGCATCCGGGCAATCTGTTCGTCGCCCATGACGGCACCATCGTCGCCGTCGATTTCGGCATCATGGGCCGGCTCGGCAAGAAGGAGCGGCGGTTCCTGGCCGAGATCCTCTATGGCTTCATCCAGCGCGACTACCGGCGCGTGGCCGAGGTCCATTTCGAGGCCGGCTACGTGTCCGCCACCTATGACGTCGCCGCCTTCGCGCAGGCGCTGCGCGCCATCGGCGAGCCGATCCACGGCCAGCCCGCCGAGACGATCTCGATGGCCCGCCTGCTGGCGCTGCTGTTCGAGGTGACCGAGCTGTTCGACATGCAGACCAGGCCCGAGCTGCTGCTGCTGCAAAAGACGATGGTGGTGGTCGAGGGCGTGGCGCGCACGCTCGACCCGCATTTCAACATGTGGAAGGCCTCCGAACCGGTGGTGGCGAAATGGATCGCCGACAATCTCGGGCCCCGAGGCTTCGTCAGCGATGCCCGCGAGGGGCTGTCGGCGCTCGCTTCGCTCGCCCGCCAGGCGCCGGAACTCGCCGCCCGCACGGAAAACCTGTCGCGCGAGATCGACGACATGGCCGAGCACGGCATCCGGCTGCACCCGGAGACGGCCCGCACGATCGGCAAGGAAGAGGCCCGCGCCACGCTGTGGGGCCGTGCCGCGCTGTGGGTCATCGCCATCACGCTGGTGGTGATCGCCTGGAACCTGATCTGAACGCGGATGGTTTGACTGCATTGCAGTCATTGCCAGCATTGCAGTCATCTACCTGTAGGCTTATGTTTGGCGCCGACAGGAGGCAACCCTCATGGGCACGGTGACGGTCCGCAAACTCGATGACGAGGTGATCCGCGATCTGAGGCGCAGCGCCGCCGAGCGTGGCGTCTCGATGGAGCAGGAGGCGCGCGACCGCCTGCGGCGGCCTCTCGCGCCGCTGGAAGCGGCGGGACCCGGCGACACCGCCGAGTCCGACTGGCATCTGGAGGCCTCGCTCGAGGAACTGCTGGCGCTGGGCAGCAAGCCGGACAAGCCGATCGATCACAAGGCGGAATCCGACGCCCTCTACGACTATCTCGACGAGCAATGATCGCGGTCGACACGTCGGTGCTGGTCGCGATCCTGCGCATGGAGGACGAGGCGCCGGCCTTCGCCAGAATATTGGGCCGCGCCGAACGCAGGCTGGTCAGCGCCGGCACGATGCTCGAAGCCGGTGTCGTCACGATCCACAAGGGCGACGAGTATCAGAGGCTGCTGGAGCTGGTGCGGCGGGCGCGCATCGAGGTCGTGCCGGTTTCCGAAGCGGAGGCAAAGGCCGGGACTCTGGCGTTTCGCCGCTACGGACGCGGCAGCACGCACCCCGCCAAGCTCAATTTCGGCGACTGTTTCGCCTATGCCCTGGCGAAGACGCGCAACCTGCCTCTGCTTTTCAAGGGCGACGATTTCCTCCATACCGACATCGAGCCGGCGCTGAAGCCGGAGTGAGTGGCGGCAGGCGCGGCATGGCATCGCTTTCCCAGAGACGCATTCTCCTGATCATCGGCGGCGGCATCGCGGCCTACAAGTCGCTCGACCTGATCCGCCGGCTGCGCGAGCGCGGCGCGGCCGTGCGCTGCGTGATGACTGAAGCCGCACAACAGTTCGTCACGCCGCTCTCCGTCGGGGCGCTCACCGCCGACCACGTCTTCACCGACCTGTTCGACCGGCAGGCCGAGCAGGATGTCGGCCATATCCGGCTGGCGCGCGAGGCCGACCTGATCGTTGTCGCACCCGCCACGGCCGACCTGATGGCGAAGATGGCGCATGGGCTGGCGGACGATCTCGCATCGGCCGTGCTGCTGGCGCGCGACACCAAGGTGCTGCTTGCGCCTGCGATGAACCCGAAAATGTGGGAGAACCCGGCCACAGGGCGCAACCGCGCAACCTTGCGGGACGACGGCGTTCTGTTCGTCGGTCCCGGGCGCGGCGAGATGGCCGAAAGCGGCGAGGCCGGCGAAGGCCGCATGGCCGAACCGCTCGAGATCGTCGCCGCCTGCGAGGCCGCGCTGGGTGCCGGCATCGGGGCCGCTGGCCGGCAGGCGTATCGTCGTCACTTCCGGCCCGACCCACGAGCCGATCGACCCGGTGCGTTACATCGCCAATCGCTCGTCGGGGCGGCAGGGCCATGCGATCGCCGCGGCGCTGGCGCGGCTCGGCGCCCGCGTGACGCTTGTTTCCGGCCCGGTGACGATCCCCGACCCGGCCGGCGTCGAGACCGTCCACGTGGAAAGCGCCCGCCAGATGCGCGATGCCGTCGAGGCCGCTTTGCCGGCCGATGCCGGCGTGTTCGTCGCCGCCGTCGCCGACTGGCGGCCGGAAGCCGAAACCGGCGAGAAGATCAAGAAGAAGCCCGGCGAGGCCGCGCCGGCTCTGCGGCTCACGGAAAATCCGGACATTCTGGCCGACGATCGGCCACCACGCCAAGCGGCCCGCGCTCGTCGTCGGTTTCGCGGCCGAGACCCAGAACCTCGTCGAGCACGCCCGCGCCAAGCTGGCGAAGAAGGGCGCCGACATCATCGTCGCCAACGACGTCTCCCACGACAGCGGCGTCGGGCCCTCCGGCGTCATGGGCGGCGACCGCAATCTGGTGCGCATCGTCACCGCCGCGGGCGTCGAGGAATGGCCGGAAATGTCCAAGGCCGAGGTGGCCGAGCGGCTGGCCGGGCTGGTGGCCGAAAGGCTCGCCGGGGCCGTCTGAACCGTCCGCGCCCGAAGCTTTTTTCAGAAAATCTGAAACTTCCCTCTCCGGTCTCCGTGGCTTCGGGGGTGGCTCGCACATGACGCAGCCACCGAACGTTGAACACGAAAAAGGAGACAATCCCATGTTCAGGACAGCACTCCTCGCAGGCGCCGCACTGGCGATGGCCGGCGGAATCGCAGGCGCCAAAGACATGTCGGAACAGGTGCCGGTGCCGGAAGTGAACGCTTCCAACGCCAAGATCGAGGGCAACACGATCATGAACATCAGCGCCTCGATCGACCGGCCGGGCTTTCTGGTGATCCACAACAACGGCGCTGGCGCGCCTCCGGCCTCGCTCGGCCACATCGCGCTGCAGCCTGGCACCACCGGCAACCTCAACATCAAGGCCGACGGTCCGCTCGACCCCGACAGCGGGATCACGTTGATGCTGCACTACGACACCAACCACAACAACACCTACGATTTCGGCCCGGGCTCGACGGACGTCGACACCCCCGTCATGGGCGGCGATAAGCCGATCAACGTGCCGGTGATGGCGTCGAAGATGTAGGTTCGGCGCAAAGCCCGACCAAAAGACAACCGGCGGCCGCGTAACGCGGCCGCCGGTTTTCTTTGTCCGGAACTCTTTACTGCGGCGCGATCAGGCGGTCGGCTGTTTCGTCTTCCGCAGATAAGGCAGCACCGTGTCGAAGGAGCCGAAGCGCGCGATCGCATCCTCGTTGGAGACGGCCGGCGTGATGATGACGTCCTCGCCGAGCTTCCAGTTGGCGGGCGTCGCCACCTGGTGCCTGGCGGTCAGCTGCATGGAATCGATCGCCCGCAGGATCTCGTCGAAGTTGCGGCCGGTCGTCATCGGGTAGGCGAGGATCAGCTTGATCTTCTTGTCGGGCCCGATGACGAACACCGAGCGCACGGTCGCGTTGTCGGCCGGCGTCCGCCCTTCCGAGCTGTCGCCGGCATCGGCCGGCAGCATCCCGTAGAGCTTGGCGACCTTGAGGTCCTTGTCGCCGATCAGCGGATAGTCGACGTCGAACCCGGTGGCCGTCTTGATATCCTGCTTCCACTTGGTGTGGCTTTCGACCGGATCGACGGAGATGCCGATGATCTTGACGCCGCGCTTCTCGAATTCGGGCGCGACGCCGGCCATCGCGCCGAGCTCGGTGGTGCAGACGGGCGTGAAGTTCTTCGGATGCGAGAACAGCACCGCCCAGCCGTCGCCGATCCACTCGTGGAAATTGATCTTGCCCTTGGTCGTCTCGGCGGTGAAGTCGGGCGCCGTATCGTTGATGCGCAAGCTCATGGCTACGCCTCCGCGGTTGAATTGCACTCGGTCAGAGATAGGGGCGGCGGCGGGCAAAGTCAGTGTCGCGAAAGGCCAATTTCAGCCGGCGGCCCGGAATGTGTTTCTACCGCACGGCCCCCGGGAGCAAAGACGTTCCTCTCGCCTGCTCACGTTACCCGAAATGTGACATCGTTCAGCGCAAAAGCGCGATGAGGATGATGATCGGCAGCGGAATCCCGAGCATCCAGAGGAACAGGTAGCGCATCGGAAGAACCTTTCGTGCGGGCCGCGCGCTGTCAGCGCAGCCGGTCGAAGAAGGGAAGGATCGTCGCCTCGTCGCGGTGGCGGCCGCCGAGACCCGCAGCCCAGGCCGCACCCGCGGCGCTGATGGCCAGCGAGGCAGCGGCCACGAAGGCGGCGATGATGCCGATCTTGCGGGCGCGTTCGGCCGCGGACTTGGCCTTGTCGACCGCCTGTTGCGCGTTGCTGATCATCTGGTCGGCGCGCTGGTCGGCTTCTTCTTGCGAAAGCCCGGTCTGGCGCGCGATCAGGCTCGACAGGTAGGCGCGGTCGGCGTCGGAAACGCCCGCTTCGTCGCCTGTGAGATCGCGGCCGAGGATGGCAGCCGCGTCGGCGCTCGCCGCGGCACGGTCATCCGCGATCGGCTGGTCGGAGCGGAAGGCTGTGCCCACCACGTAGTCGAGCGGATTTGCGTTCTCGTCCACCATCGCCGACAGCGCTGAGCCGGCCGCCTGGCCGGTCGCTGCGGCGGTCGTTCCGAGGATGCCGGTGGCGCCGAGCGCCAGCAGCACGGCGCCGATAACCACGCCGGTTCCCCAGACGGCGAACCCGTGCAGGGCGTCGCGCACGTCGGATTCATGTTCGGTCGCGTCGTAGTTGCGCCGCCGCAGCCTGCCGGCGACATACCCGCCGGCAAAGAAGCTCGACACCTGGACCCAGACCAGCCACAGCGCCAGCGCGATCGCCAGTCCGGCGGCCGACCAGCCTGCGTTGTCGAAGGGCGAGGCTAGGGTGAGCCCGAGCGCCGACCCGAATGTCAGCAGCACCACCGAGATGGCGGAAGCCATGACCGCACCGGCGATGATCGCAGGCCAGTCGACATAGCTTCCTTCGTCCGAGGTCGTTTCAGTGGCGATGACCGCCGTTGCGGGGGTGTCTTCCAAAAGGGACATGGCGCGGGCTCCGGCGGATGCTGAATGGGAAAGGTTCGACGGCGGCGCTCAGCGCAAGCCGAAGAACGAAAGGATGGCCATGATCACGACGACCAGACCGATGAGATAGATGATGCCGTTCATTGAAGGGTCCTCACTGCTGTGGGTGGCCTTCAACGTTCAGGAAGCCGTTGGGTTCCGCAACGGCAGCGCGATCGCTCGGAGGCGTGACGGTTTCGCCGCCGCGCAACGTGGCTGCGGGCTCGTTCAGCCGGTGCCGGTGGACCCGAAACCGCCGCTGCCGCGTGCCGTGGCGCCGGCCGACTGCCGCTCCTCCAGCGTCACGCGTGTCACCGGCGCGATCACCAGTTGCGCGATGCGCATGCCGCGCGTCACCGCGAACTCCTCGTCGGACAGGTTGGCGAGCAGCACCTTCACCTCGCCGCGATAGTCGCTGTCGATGGTGCCGGGCGTGTTGAGGCAGGTGATGCCGTTCTTCAGCGCCAGGCCGGAGCGCGGACGCACCTGGCCCTCGAACCCGTCGGGGATTTCCAGCACCAGCCCGGTCGGCACCGCCGCACGCCTGCCCGGCAGCAGGATCAGCGGGCGATCCTCGGGCACCGCGGCACGAAGATCCATGCCGGCCGCCCCGGCGGTCTCGTAGGCGGGAAGCGGAAGTTCGGCGCCGTGCGGCAGGCGTATCAGGACAAGGACCGGTGAAATCATCGCGCGCTTTTGCGGGCTTTGCCGGGCCGCGTCAATCGCGAAAGCCGGTGTCAGTCCGCCAGCTTGAGCAACAGATCGGTGCGCCAGTCCGCCGGATTTTGCGAATCCATCGGCGAGACCCGGTAGATCTCGGCCTGGCAGGCCGGCCGCTCGCCGCCCGGGCCGTACCTCCCGTCGGGCGTCAGGCCGCGGCCGCCGAGCCAGCCTTCCAGCATCAGGAATGCATCGTGCAGCCGGTCGTAGGGCCCCGAATAGGTCGCCGTTGCATAGCGGCCGGCCGGCATCTCGCCGGCGATGATTTCGCCCTCGCCGTCGACCGCCCGGTCGACGGTTGTCGCGACTTCCATTTCGACTGTTCCTTCCTTCGTGAAGGAGAGGTAACGGAAGCACCCCATCTTGCCCGTCACGCCCTTCGCCGCCATCCATTCGTGCAATCTCGGGAAGAGCGGCGGCGCGAATTGCGGAAGATCGGTCATCCGGCCGCTCGCCTGGATCGCCAGATAGGGCTCCGCATCCCGCTTGATGACCTGCGGCACCGAAAGCCCGGCGCCGTCGAACGCTGTCTTGGTCACTTCCAGCATTTCTGCCCTCCTCAGGCTGCTGCCGCCTCCAGCGCGGCGATGTCGATCTTCTGCATGCCCATGAGCACCGGCCAGACTTTCGATGCCTGAGGACCGCTGAAGAGTTCGACCGCGCGTTTGGGCACGATCTGCCAGGACAGTCCGAACCGGTCCTTGCACCACCCGCACTGGCTTTCCGCGCCGCCGTCGGCGGTGAGCGCCTGCCAAAGCCGGTCCGTCTCCGATTGATCCTCGGTGCTGACCGAGATCGACACCGCTTCGCTGAGCTGGAAATACGGGCCGCCATTGATCGCCTGGTAGGGCGTCCCGGCCAGCGTGAACTCCACGCCGAGCACCGAGCCCGGCTCGCCATGCGTTGCATTCTCTATATTGCGGCTCACGTGATCGATGCGCGAATCCGGCAGCAGCGAGCAATAGAACTCCGCCGCCGGCAGCGCCTGGTCGTCGAACCACAGGCAGGTCTTTACCTTGCCAGCCATCTTGTCCTCCGTTTCGTCAGACGTTCACGACCATCTCGAAGCCGCCGAAGATCATCCGGCGGCCGTCGAAGGGCATCGGCGTCGCATCCGGCGCCATGCGCGGATCGTCCATGACCTTCTTCCACGCCGCTTCGGCGAACTCCTGCGACGGCCATGTAATCCAGGAAAAGACGACGACCTCGCCCTCCTTCTTCTGCACCGCCTTCGGGAACGAGGTCAGTTCGCCGTCCGGCACGTTTGTGCCCCAGCAGTCGACCTGCGACAGGGCGCCGTGTTCCTTGAAAACCACCGACAGCTGCTCCGAGAACTCGATGAACTTCTGTTTGTCGGCCTCCGCCACTGCGAACACCGAGCCGTTTACGTAGGTCATGGCACTTCCTTTCCGGTTGTTGTGCTGGACGGCTTGCGCGTCGCGCTCTCGGGGAGCGCGACGCCAGCCTTGGTCCCCGGACCTTCCGGGGCGCGGTCTCAGGCCCCGGCCTGACGCGGCATGTGCGAATTCGCGGCCGGCAGTGCATGCCAGCGCAGGCTCAGCACGTTGCCGGGCCCGTGCACGGCCGCAAACAGCAGGCCGGCCAGGAAGGTGAAGTGGTCGACGAAGAAGCCGAACTCGGCCTGGTTGCCTTCCCAGTGCGAGGGCCCGTGGAAGGTGAACCCCAGGAAGACGACGTAGACCGCCGCCAGCAGCGCCGCCTCGCTGAAGAACGCGCCTGTCAGGAAGGCCAGCGCCAGGCCGAGCTCGAAGAACGCCGCCAGCCAGGCAAGCAGCAGCGGCGCCGGGAAGCCGGCTGCGGCGATGTAGTTTGCGGTGTCGGCCATGCCAGCGAACTTGAACGTGGTGGCCATCAGGAACACGCCGGCAAAGATCAGCCGGGCAACGAGAATTGCGATTGTCTTGGCCATGTCGGTGGCTCCTCCGTGACGTGGCTGCGCGACGCGTTACCGCGCCTTCGAGCCTTCGTAGTTCAGCATCCAGGGCGTGCCGAAGCGGTCGGTGAACATCGCGAAGCGCTCGGCCCAGAACGTCTCGCCGGGTTCCATCGACACGTTCGCCGCGTCCTTGGAAAGCGCGGCGTGGACGCGCTCGAATTCCTCGAGCGATCCAGGCGCCAGCGAAATCCGGAAACCTGCCGGCTTCGAATACCATTCGCCCGGCGCGTCGGAGGCCATGATGCTGGAATTGCCCAGCCGCATGTTCATGTTCATGACCAGCCGGTCGCCGCCGGGCATGCGATCCTCGGGATCGGGCGCGTCGGAGTTGTGGAAGATACCGGTGATCTCGCCACCGAGCGTCTCGGCGTAGAAGCGCATGGCTTCTTCGCAATCGCCGTTGAAAAACAGATAGATCGTCGGTTCCATGAGTTCCTCCGGATTGCACATTCTGGTCATGCCATCGTCGGCACGACCCATTTCAGATTGGCACGTATTTACGTTGATATCAACGTGAACTGCGTCCGCGGGGCCTCCTAGAGCGTCCGCGCGACTTCCTCGAGTTGCCGGGCGCACTGCGTCCAGCCGGGGTGGAACCCCATCTCCTCGTGCTTCCGGCACGCCTCGTCCGACCAGTGCCGGGCGCGCGCGGTGTAGCGGGTCCTGCCGTCGCCGGTATCCTCGAAGGTGACGATCGCGGTGAAGAAGGGCTGCGGCGCCGGCTCCCAGGCCGAGACGTAGGCGTCGGTGAACACCAGCTTCCGGTTCGGCACCACTTCCAGGTAGACGCCGCGATTGGGGAACTCCTGTCCCTCCGGGCTGGCCATCACCACGAGACTGGAGCCACCGGCCCTGACGTCGGTCTCGGCGCGCGGCGTCGACCACGGCCGGGGCGCGAACCAGCGCGTCATCAGTGCGGGCTCGGTCCAGCAGCGGAACGCCTTTTCGGGCGTGGTGTCGAGCACCAGCGAGATGGCGAGCTCGCGTTCGCCGGCGTCGATGCGTGCATCCTCGGTCATTCGGGTTCTCCCTTTGGCGCGCCGAACAGAAGCTCGATGTAGCGGCGCAGATGATCGACCATGTCGCGCGCCACCTGCGGGTCGTCCTTGGCCTTGGCCAGGATGAAGGCGCCCTGCAGGGTGGCTTGCGTGAACAGCGCCAGGCTTTCCGGTTCGATGTCGGAGCCCGGCGCGTATTTTTCCTTCGCCGCCGCGATGTCGGCGACGAGCGTCCGCGCATGCGCGGAAATCGACTGCCACGCCGCGTCGCGGATCGCCGGGTGCATCACGTGCGTTTCCTGCGCCATCGTGCCGACCAGGCAGGTGAAGGCCGGTGTCTCCCCGTCGATGATCTCCCGGCGGAACTCGACATAGGCGAGCACGCGATCCAGCGGATCGGCCGGCTGGTGGAACGGCGCCTGGTCGAACAGCCCGCCGGTCACCTCCGACCAGCGGTCGGCAGCCGCCACGGCGAGCTCTTCCTTGGACTTGAAGTGGTGGAAGAAGGCGCCCTTGGTGACGCCCGCCGCCTCGCAGACATCCTCGACACGCGTTCCGGCGTAGCCGCGTGTGCGTATGACGTCGATCGCGGCATCGAGGATCTTCGCGCGCGTCGGATGGGTCGGGGCTGGCTGGGTCGTATCGCTCATGACAACAACATACCAACCGGTCGGTATGTTGTCTAGCCCCTGTTTTGTGGGCTGGCGCTCCAGCGCCCGAAACCCCATTTCCGTTCGACACCGTTCGCTCGCGCCGCTATAAGCCCGCCCGAACCACGGATTCCCGACAAATGGCCGATCAACTCAAGGACGCGGTGGCCCGCCGCCGCACATTCGCGATCATTTCGCACCCGGATGCGGGCAAGACGACGCTGACGGAGAAGCTGCTCCTGTTCGGCGGCGCCATCCAGCTCGCCGGCGAGGTGAAGGCCAAGCGCGACAAGATCCAGACCCGCTCGGACTGGATGAAGATCGAGCGCGAGCGCGGCATCTCGGTCGTCACCTCCGTGATGACGTTCGAATACGGCGACCACGTCTTCAACCTGCTCGATACGCCGGGCCACGAGGACTTTTCCGACGACACCTATCGAACGCTGACGGCGGTGGACTCCGCCGTCATGGTCATCGACGCGGCCAAGGGCATCGAGCCGCGTACGCTGAAGCTGTTCGAGGTCTGCCGCCTGCGCGACATCCCGATCGTCACCTTCGTCAACAAGATGGACCGCGAGACGCGCGACCCGTTCGAGATCCTCGACGAGATCGAGGAGAAGCTGGCGCTGGACACGGCTCCCGTCACCTGGCCGATCGGCCGCGGCCGCCATTTCGCCGGCACCTACCACCTGGCCGACAACGCCGTGCGCCACGGCGACGACGATACCCAATGGATCAAGGTCAACGGGCCGCAGTCGGAGCAGGTCGCGGGCAAGCTGCCGGAAAACGAGCGCGACGCCTTCGTCGAGGAACTGGAACTCGCCCGCGAGGCCTGCAAGCCGTTCGACCTCGCCGCCTTCCGCGAGGGCCATCTGACGCCCGTCTTCTTCGGCTCCGCCTTGCGCAACTACGGTGTGCGCGACCTCATCGAGGCGCTGGGCAAGTGGGCGCCGCAGCCGCGCGCGCAGGACGCCGACCGGCGGCGGGTCGAGGCAACGGAGGACAAGATGACCTCCTTCGTCTTCAAGATCCAGGCGAACATGGACCCCAACCATCGCGACCGCATCGCCTTCGTGCGGGTGTGCTCGGGCAAGCTGTCGCGCGGCATGAAGGCGAAGCTGACGCGCACCGGCAAACAGCTCAGCCTGACCGCGCCGCAATTCTTCTTCGCCAAGAGCCGCATCACCGCCGACGAGGCGTTCGCCGGCGACGTGGTCGGCATTCCCAACCACGGGACGCTGAGGATCGGCGATACGCTGACGGAGGGCGAGGAGCTCTATTTCCGCGGCGTGCCGAACTTCGCGCCGGAGATATTGCGCCGTGTGCGGCTGGGCGACGCGATGAAGGCGAAGAAGCTGAAGGAGGCGCTGCAGCAGATGGCCGAGGAGGGCGTTGTGCAGCTCTTTCTGCCGGAGGACGGCTCGCCTGCGATGGTCGGAGTGGTCGGCGCGCTGCAGCTCGACGTGCTCAAGATGCGGCTGGAAGCCGAATATTCGCTGCCGGTCGATTTCGAAACCGCACGCTTCACCGTGTGCCGCTGGATTTCAGCCGAGAAGACCGAGCTTCAGCGCTTCATGGACACGCACAAGGGCGACATCGCCCGCGACCTCGACGGCGACCCGGTGTTTCTCGCCCCGCACGAATTCGGCCTCAACTACGAGGCCGAGCGCTGGCGCGACATCAAGTTCGAGGCGGTGAAGGACTATCAGGTCGGCGCCAGCGCCAAGGCGGCGTAGCCTCTTCGGCACTCTCCGGAAACTGAAAAGCCGGCGAAACGTTTCCGCCGGCTTCCATTGTCCTGGACCTGCCGAAGGGCTCAGTCGTCCTCGCCTTCCCATTCACCTTCGTCGTCGTCGCCGACGCGCAGCGGCGGCGTCTTGGAGGCGACGGCGGTCTTGAACCAGGCATTGTCGCCGCTCATCGCAGCGTTGTCCGCGCAGTTCTGCGCGTCCACGACGCTCTGGCCGGAACCGTCGGCCAGCGGCGCGGCTACGGCGCCGGCCTCCGGCGACGGGCATGCGGTCGCGGCAAACGCGCTGCCGGCGCCGAGCGTTGCGGCCAGGGTGACCGCCGGAAGAATAGCGAGACGGATGTTCATTGAAGCTCTCCTTGGATTGTTGAACCGGTGCGTTTGTGGGGGCATCGGCTGACACGGACCTGAACCGGCCGATGCCTAGATGACGTCGCCATGTTCCGGCGCGCGCTTCTTGCCGTGCAGCATCGCGCCGACGAGGTTCTCGCGGTGCCTGTAGCTTGCCAGAAGCACGCCGGCGATGTGCGCCAGCACCATCGCGAGCAGGAGGTTTGCGAAGGCCGCATGCGTGTCCTCCAGCCACTCGACGCCCCAATAGGCGTCCGTCGTCTGCAGCCAGCCGGTGAAGGCGGTCGCCGCGATCATCGTCATCAGGGCGACGACCATCAGGCCACCGACGGGATTGTGCCCGAGGTGGCGCGCCTCGGTTCCGCGCGCCATGTCGCGGGCGTAGCCGAGCGCGTGGCCCGGCCGTTTCACGAATTGCGAGAAGCGCGCATAGCGGGAGCCCGCGACGCCCATCACGAGGCGCAGTGCGATCAGCGCTCCGGCGGCGTAGCCCGCCCAGTAGTGCAGCGTGTGCGTCTCGCCGCCGGAGAGCCATGCCACGGCAAAGCTGGCGGCGAGCCCCCAGTGGAACAGGCGGACGAACGGATCCCAGACCCGCACTGTGGCGTCGCTTGCCGTCCTTACCGTGGCGTCCATGACCTAGTCCTCGCCGGCTTCGACTTCGTTGGCGCCGTTGACGGGCTGGAGCGTCTTGGGATTGTAGGCGGTCTCGACGCGCTTGCCCTTTGCATCGATCGCCTTGGCCTCGTAGCAGCCGTGCTCGACGCTGATCGATCGCACCTGCCAGCCGTCCTTCTTGAGCTGCGCCTTCAAGGCGTCCTGCGACTGCCATTCGGCCTTCGGCTCGTTGCAGCTGGTCTGCGCGGCGAAGGCGGAGCCGGCGGCGATCGAGCCGGCAAGCACGATGGCAGCCGAAATCAGGGTCTTCTTCATGATGGTCTCCTTGGTTTTTTGATCGGAGGTTCGGGGGAACGGTGGTGGTTTCGGCGCCCAAGCTGACAGCCACCTGAAGCCGTGCGAAAAGAGCAAACCGGGCGACCATTCAGGTCGGCGTCAGCCGGTTCCGCTAGGCGCGCGGGCACGAGAGTTCGAAGGAGGTTCCGGGGTGCGCATCCTGCTGGTCGAAGACGATGCAGCGATCGGCGGCGCCGTGCTCGACCACGCCGCCGCCGACGGGCATGCGGTCGACTGGGCGCGCACGCTCGCCGAGGCACGCGAGCATGCCGAACTGGTCGAGTACGGCCTCGTGCTTCTCGACCTCGGCCTGCCGGACGGCAGCGGCCTCGACCTGTTGCGGCGCCTGCGTGCCGGCGGCGACGCCTCGCCGGTCATCGTGCTGACCGCGCGCGACCAGATCGCCGACCGCATCGAGGGATTGAACGCCGGTGCCGACGACTATCTGGTCAAGCCGTTCGATCTCGGCGAGTTGTCGGCGCGCATCCACGCCGTGGCGCGCCGCAGTGGCGGCCGCGAAGCCGCTCCGGTCATGCACTTCGGCGACATCGAGATCGAGGCGGCGGTGCGGCGGCTGCGCCTCGAGGGCCGGGAGGTCGACCTGACGTCGCGCGAATGGGCGGTGTTGGAGCGGCTGATGTCGCGCCCGGGCGCCATCGTCTCGAAGTCGCAGATCGAGGATGCGCTCTACGCCTTCGGCTCCGAGATCGAAAGCAACACCGTGGAAGTCTATGTGAGCCGGCTCAGAAAGAAGATCGGTGCGGCACATATCGTCACCGTGCGCGGTCTCGGCTATCGGCTGGCCACGTCATGAAGGGCTCGACGAGCCTTGCCGCACGCCTCGTCGTGGCGTTGACCGGGGCGACCGTCTTGTTCTGGATCGCCGCCGCGTTCGGCGGAGCGCTGCTTCTGAGGAGCGAGCTGGATGACGTCTTTGACAAGGGGATGCGCGAGACCGCGCAAAGGTTGATGCCGCTCGTCGTCGAGGATCTGGACCACCGCGACGAGACCTCCGAGCGTGAGGAAATTGGCGAGGAGCTCGAGGGCGAGCACCAGGACTATCTGACCTTTCAGGTGCGGGGCCGCAACGGCGCCGTGCTGCTGAGTTCGTACGATGCCCCGAAGGAGCCGTATGCGGCCGCGCTGGCGCCGGGCTTCGCCGACACCGAAACCGATCGTATCTACACCGTGGCCTCGCGGAATGGCCGATTGTTCCTGCAGGTCGCCGATCCCCTCGCGCACCGTCTGGAGGCGGCCTGGGAAGGTGCGCTGGCGCTGATGATGCCGCTCGCCCTGCTTGTGCCGGCGAGCGTGTTCGTCGTGTGGTGGATCGTGCGCCGCGCGCTGTCGCCGGTCGGTGCGTTGCAGGCAGCGATCGGCGAGCGCGGCAGCGGCAATCTCGCCCCGCTAGAGGTAGCCGGCCTGCCGTCGGAACTCGCCGCCATTTCGGCCTCCGTCGACCGTTTGCTGACGCGCCTGCGGGCAGCGCTCGAGGCCGAGCGCGAATTCGCGGCCAACAGCGCACACGAGCTCCGCACGCCCATCGCCGGCGCGCTCGCTCAGACACAGCGACTGGTGGCAGAACTCGCCGAACGGCCGGAGCGCAAGCGCGCCCGCCAGATAGAGCAGTCGCTGGCGCAGCTGTCGCGGCTCACCGAAAAGCTGTTGCAGCTCGCCCGCGCGGAAGCCGGAATCGGCGCGGTCGAAAAGCTGGCCGACCTGCTGCCGGTGCTGCGCCTCGTCGTCGACGAATTCGCGCGCCGGCCGGAGTTCGAAGGGCGGCTCGTGCTCGACTCGCCGGCCGCCTCCCGGCTGTCGGGCCGGGTCGACCTCGACGCCTTCGCCATCGTCATGCGCAACCTGATCGACAATGCGCTTGCCCATGGCACGAAGGACGAGCCCGTGACGGTAAGGGTCGAGCCGGGCGGGGCGGTTGCCGTGGTCAATGCCGGTGCGATCGTCCCGCAACAGGATCTTTCGGCGCTGACCAAGCGCTTTCGCCGCGGCCGCACCGAAGCGGGCGGTTCCGGCCTTGGCCTGGCGATCGCCGAGCGGCTGGTCGAGCAGATGGGCGCGCGGCTGGAACTCACCTCACCCGCGCCCGGCCGTGGTGATGGCTTCCAGGCGCGCGTCGTCCTGCCCGCCTGAAGGATCGCCTTCGGTCCTATCTGCGATGGCGCGCTGCGTTTGCGCCGCCGAATTCCTCCAGGGTCGCGATCACCTCCTCGTCGGTCAGCTGCAAGAAATCGTCGTAGAACGCGCCGATGGCGCCGAAGAAGGCAGGCTGTTCGAGACAGACGACTTCGTCCGCCTCGGCGCGGAGCGCTGCGACCGCATCGGGTGGCGCCACCGGCACGGCGACGACGATGGCGGCAGGATCGCGCCGCCGCAAACCCCGGATCGCCGCTCGCACCGTGGCGCCCGTGGCGATACCGTCGTCGATGACGATGGCGGTGCGGCCTTTGATGTCGAGCGGGGTGCGATCGCCGAGATAGCGTTTGCGGCGCCGTTCCAGTTCCTCGTGCTCGCGTCGACAGACGGTCTGGAATGTCTCCTCCCCGATGTCGCTTGCGCGGATTACGTCCTCGTTTCGCACGACGATCGGATCGCTGCCGTCGACCACCGCACCCATCGCCAGCTCGGGCTGGCTGGGCACGCCGATCTTGCGCACCAGCAGCAGATCGAGCGGTGCTTCGAGCCGGCGGGCGACCTCGGTCGCGACCGGTACGCCGCCGCGCGGCAGGGCAAGGATCACCGTGTCGCGGCCGCGCCACTCCTCGAGCGCATCCGCCAGCCGCCTGCCCGCATCCGATCTGTCGGTGAACGGCATGGGGCCCCCGGTCAGTCCTGGCTGATGAAGGTCAGGAACATGAGCGCCAGGTAGACGATAGGGACGATCGCCAGCACGCCGAAGACCAGCGGTCCCTGCAGCTGGCAGTCCGTTGCCCACATCCGGTAGCCGACGAATCCCACCGCGGCGAGAATGATCAGCAATCCGCTCCACCATGGCAGCAA
Organism: uncultured Alphaproteobacteria bacterium; assembly: GCA_963816435.1. Taxonomy (GTDB): domain Bacteria; phylum Pseudomonadota; class Alphaproteobacteria; order Rhizobiales; family Rhizobiaceae; genus CAWFKS01. The sequence goes on along the minus strand of CAWFKS010000010.1, from coordinate 187,615 downwards.
CGGATCCCGCCTGCGCCTTGCCTGTGCCATCCCGTATCCTCCGTCCCCTTGTTGTGTTGCAGCGACATTCAACTGCCGAGCATGGCCCGACATTGACTGACGTCAAGCGCGGACGCTGAATGGGGATGGCGCGGGCGACCGCGACGGATCGCGGGAAGGAGGCCCATGCCGGCGAAGAAGTGCGGGATTGCTGATGTTCCGCCGCCGCGACGACGGGCTGGAGGTGCTGCTCGTCCATCCCGGCGGCCCCTACTGGCGCAACAAGGATGCCGGCGCCTGGACGATCCCCAAGGGCGAATACGACGAAACCGAGGATGCCGAGGCGGCGGCCTTCCGCGAGTTCGAGGAGGAACTGGGGGTGCGGCCAGCGGGACCGGCCTTGCCGCTCGGCGAGGTCGTGCAGAAGGCCGGCAAGCGCGTCACGGCCTTTGCCGTGGAAGGCGATTTCGACGTCGCCGCGCTGGTCAGCAACAGTTTCGAGATCGAATGGCCGCCGCGCAGCGGCAGGCGGCAATCCTTCCCCGAGGTCGATCGCGCCGCCTGGCTTTCGCTCGATGCGGCGCGCGACAGGATCAATCCGGCGCAGGCGGTGCTGCTCGACCGCCTCGCCGCGATTGTCGGGACGGAATGGCGGCTGAGCGCTCGGGCGCCGGCCTACAGATGCTGCATCTCGTATTGCGCGCAGTCGAGGCCGAGCATCGACATGCCTTCGGCCAGGTGGTCGGCCAGCAGCGGATCGCCGAGCAGGTAGTCGGCGGTGCGGCGGTTGTGGGCCTCGGCTGCTGCCGCGCGCACCTCCTCCCACTCGTCGGGATACTCCTCGCGCCCGAGCCAGGAGATCGCGACCAGGTCGACCTGCTCGTCGACGCTGAGATTGCCGATAAGTGAGCGCAGCTCCTCCACGACCGGATCGTCGGAGGTGTCCTCGAGCACGTCGAGGTCGCGGTCGTCGGTGGCGTTGGAGCCGGAATCGGGATCGCTCGCCTCTTCCTTGGCGTCGAACTCGCGCGCCTTCATGATGATGAAGCAGGCCTTTTCCGGGGCGATGGCGAGCTCGGGCTCGTCGCCGAAGGACTGGCTGGAGATTTTGGTCATGGCGTCGTCGCCTCCTCGTTAATTCGCCTTCGCGGCCGGACCGCAAAGCTAGCCCGACGGGAACGCCCGGCCTTGATCGGCGTCAAGCCAAAGCGGGGCGGCTAGCCCAGGCGCTCGGCGTGCCAGCGCAGATGGTCGTCCATGAAGGTCGAGATGAAGAAATAGGAGTGGTCGTAACCGTCCTGCATCCTGAGCGTCAGCGGAATGCCCGCATCCGCGCACGCCTTTCTCGAAACGCCACGGCCGCAATCCGTCGTCCAGGAAGCCGTCGGCAGTTCCCTGGTCGATCAGGAATTCGGAGAACCGGGCGCCGTCCTCGACCAGCGCGCAGGCGTCATGGGCGCGCCAGGTCCGGCGATCCTCGCCCAGATAGGCGGCGAAGGCGCTGGCCGACCAGTCCGCGTCGGAGGGATTGACGATCGGCGCGAAGGCCGAGCAACTCCTGAACCGGTCGGGGTTCTTCAGCGCGAACGTCAGCGCGCCGTGTCCGCCCATCGAATGGCCGAACACGCCCTGCCGGTCCATGTCGGCGGGAAACTCCTGCGCGATCAGCGCCGGCAGTTCGTCGCCCAGGTAGGAATACATGCGGTAGTTCTTCGCCCACGGCTGCCCGCGTGGCATCGACGTAGAAGCCGGCGCCGGTGCCGAGCTTCCAGTCGTCGACGTCGGCGATGCCCTCGCCGCGCGGGCTGGTGTCGGGGCACACCACGATCAGGCCGAGCTCGGCGGCCGCGCGCCGGTATTCGCCCTTGTCCATCACGTTGGCGTGGGTGCAGGTCAGGCCCGAGAGATACCAGAGCACCGGGCAGGGGCCGTCGGCGGCCTGCGGCGGCACGAACACGGCGAAAGTCATCTCGCACCCGGTCGTGGCGGCATCGTGGGAGCACACGAACTGCGTGCCGCCGTGCGATTTGGCTGTGGAGATCGTCTTCATCGGGCTGCTCCTCGTCATCTGTGCGTCGCGGCGTTGTGCCCGAGACCGGCATGCACTGGCAACCGCGAAGGCGGCTTGCATCGCGCCGGCTTTCGCGACACATCTCCGGCCTCGGCTCTCAGGGACAGGAACAGGAAAAGCGCATGCAGTCCATCGAAGGCAAGGTAGCGGTCGTCACCGGTGCGAGCAGCGGCATCGGATTGGGAATTGCCCGGGAGCTGGCGCGCGCCGGCGCGGTGACCGTGCTTGCCGCCCGCAGCGCCGACAAGCTCGCCCGGCTCGCCGACGAGATCGCCGCCGAGGGGGGCAAGGCGATCGCGGTGCCGACCGACGTCACCAGCGAAGCCGACGTGCTCCGCCTTTTCGCCGAGGCCGAGAAGCAGGCCGGCGTTCCGACGATCCTCGTCAACAATGCCGGCATTGCCGACGATACCGCCATCGAGGACCTCGAACTGGACCATTGGCATCACGTGCTGAACACCAACCTGACCTCGGCCTTTCTGTGTTCGCGCGAGGCGGTGCGGGCGATGAAGCGCGCCGGCGTCGCCGGGCGCATCATCAATATCGGCTCGCTGTCGGCCAAGAGCCCGCGCCCGCATTCGCTGGCCTACACGGCGTCGAAGTTCGCGATGGAGGGCATGACCCGGCAGATCGCGCTCGACGGCCGCGCCGACAACATCACCGCCTGCGCGCTGCATCCCGGATCGACGCGCTCCTCGCTGGTGCCGGGCGCCACCGACCGCGTGCAGGGACGACTGCATCGAGCCGGAGGATCTCGGCCGCATGGTGGTCTTGATGGCGAGCTTCCCGGACGACATCGCGGTGATCGACACCACCGTGCTGCCGGTCAAGGTGCCGTTCCTCGGCCGCGGCTGAGGCGTTGCGCCCGGTTCACGCAACCGGCGAACCGCGCTGAGTCTGTGTTTCGCGCAGTTCCGGACGGAAAACCGGTTCCCACTTTTCCTGGAATTGCCTTAGTCCCTGTCGGGCGCGCCGAGCGGGAAGAAATGCCGGTAGGGACGCGCCTCGTCGACGACCCGTGCCACCGACGGCCGCGCCAGAAGCCTGGCGCGATAGGCGGCGATCGCGGAATGGCGCTCGCCGATCGGGTGGACCCAGTCGGCGTAGAACAAGGCCGGCGCGGCGGCGCAATCGGCGATGGTGAAGCGCCCGCAGGCCGCCCACTCACGGCCGCCCCAGACGTTTTCCAGCCAATCGTAGCACCGCTCCAGCATGCCGTGGGCGTCCTCGACGCCGCGCCGGTCGCGCTCGGTTTCGCCCCGCAGCGCATCGCCGACGATCTTCTGCATCGGCGCCTGAACGTAGTCGTCGAAGATGTCGCAGAACATCCGCGCTTCCAGCGCCTCTCGCGGGTCGGCCGGCACCATGGGCGCCGCTCCGCCGTGAAACAGGTCGAGATACTCGATCACGGCGTTGCTCTGCGTGATCCTCGTGTCGCCGTCGACCAGCGCCGGAAACTGCCCCGTCGGCGACAGCTCGGCGATCCGCGCCGTGTTGTCGGGATGGTCGGGATCGACCATTCGGAAGGTGAATGCGACCTCGCGTTCATAAAGCGCGATCAGCGGCTTCCAAACGAAGGATGCGAAAGGGTGGCCGTAGAGTTCGGGCGTCACTGCGATATTCCATTCAGACCAAGGACATCTTCGATCGCGTCAAACTGCAGTCCGGTGCCGTGTCGGCGGCTCTCGTTCGTCCGGCGCGGCTCAGGAAGCCGAAACCATCGAGGCCGGCAGGTCCACCGTGATCGTCAGGCCCGAAGGATTCCAGTCGTATTCGAGCGTGCCGTCGAGTTGGGCTTCGATCAGGCGTCGGATCAGCTGCGATCCGAATCCCAGATTGTCGGGTTTCCTGACCGGCGGACCGTCGCTTTCGCGCCAGACAATCCGCAGGCGATCGGACGCGAGCGTCCACCGGACACTAAGCATGCCCTGCTGGGTGCTCAGCGACCCGTATTTGGCCGCGTTGGTGGCCAGTTCGTGGATGATCAGGGCCAGGTTGTTGAGCGATCCGCTCGATATCTGCAGTTTCGGCCCGGCCAGATCGACGTCTTCGGCGGTTTCGCCGGCAAACGGCCGCAGGGCATTGCGCACGAGCTCGCCGAGCACCACCCCGTCAGCCTCCGCATGGTGGCCGTCGATCCCGCCGACGATGAGTTCGTGGGCGCCGCGCAAGGCGGACATTCGCCCGCGAAGCGTGTTCGCCAGCTCCTCGACGGTCTTCGAATTGCGCGCGGTCATCGATATCAGCGCATTGGTGAGCGCGAAGATGTTCTTGACGCGGTGGTTCAGTTCCCTGAGCGTCAGCTCGCGCTGTTCCTCCGCGCGTTCCCGCGCCATCTCCGCGCGATGTCGCTCGATCGCTATCGCTGCGGTCTGGGCAACCGTCGCGATCGTCACCATGTCGCGCTCGGTCGGCGTTCGCGGTTCGCGGTAATAGTTTGCGAAAGTGCCCAGCACCTCGCCGTCGCCGCTCTTGATCGGCACCGACCAGCACGCGGCCAGGCCGTTTTCGCGCGCAATGTCGCGAAAATCGGCCCACAGCGGATCCGTGGCGATGTCCGACACGAATACCGGCTCGCCCGTGTAGGCGGCGGTGCCGCAGGAGCCGACGCCCGGCCCTATCGCGATGCCGTCGATGGCGTCGTTGTAGCTGCGCGGCAGGTTCGGGGCGGCGCCCTCCAGCAATCTGGTGCCGTCTTCGGAAACGACGAGGATGGATGCCAGCATGTCGCCGCCGGCAGGCTTCTCGACCAGCAGGATCAGATCGCGCAGCACGTCCTTGATGGGGCCGCCACGCGCAACGCGGGCGAGAATGCCTCGCTCGCTTTCGAGCAAGGCAATGTCAGGCGAGAAGGCGGACATATCGGCTATCGGGATTCCATCGGTTCTGAATTCAAGGCGATCGCGCCGCCCCTGCGTCCTCGCACGAGGTTGACCATATAGGCGCGGGCGGCGTCTTGTCACGCCCGCCGCGGAAAGGCTCGGTCAATGCCCGAACTGGGCCGGGTCGCGGCGCAATCCGGTACGCCGCTCCGGGCCGCCTACATGCTCAGGTCTTCGGCCGCCAGTGCGGCGGCGATGTCGGGCATCCTGTCTTCGAAGCCGCCTGGCGAGTTGAAGGAGATGAAGCCTGCACGCACCGCGCCGCGGTTTTCGAAGGAATGCTCCGTGCCGCCCGGTATCAGGGCGTAGCTTCCGGCTTCGGCCTCGCGCCATTCGCCGTCGAGATGCAGCGTGATCGTTCCCTCGATGACGTAGAAGACGTGATCGTCGGCGTGGGAGTGCACGTGCGGGCCGCGCGTGCGCGGTTCGAGCCACCATTCCGAAACCGAATAGCGGCTTTGCGTCTCGCCCGTATCTGCCTTGAAGACCGCTCGCATCGGCCCCATCGCATAGGCGCGGCCCTCACCGGGCGAAACGATCGTCGCCTTGCGTGTGGTTACGGGTTTCTGCATCGGTCATCCTCCGGCACGGCGAGCATTTCACCTTGCCGGATGATCCGCAATATCGGACGGCCGCTGGCGCGACCCGCGAGCGCCGCCTAGCCGGCCTGGCCCATCTTGCCGGGGTTCATGATGCCCTTCGGGTCGAGCGCTTGCCTTGATGCGCTTCATCACGTCGACGGCCTCGCCATGCTCGTCGCGCATGAACTTCAGCTTTTCCAGGCCGATGCCGTGCTCGCCGCTGGCCGTTCCGCCGACCGCCAGCGCCCGTTCCACCAGCCGCGCCGCCATCTCGTCGGCCTCGCGGTGATGGTCCTCGTTGCCCGGCTCCATCAGGTAGGCGGTGTGGAAGTTGCCGTCGCCGACATGGCCGATGATCTGGCCGGTCATCGAGGAGGCGTCGATGTCCTCGCGCGCGAAGACGATCATCTCGGCCAGCCGCGAGATCGGCACGCAGATGTCGCCGGTGTAGAGGTCGTAGCCGGGCTTGATCGCCTTGGTCGCCCAGAAGGAATCGTGCCGCGCCTGCCACAGCCGGGCGCGCTCGTCGGCGTCGGTCGACCAGCGGAAGCCTCTGCCGCCGTGCTCGCCGGCGATTTCTTCGGCGATCCGCGACTGCTCGGCCACCCAGTCGGGCGTGCCGTGGAACTCGTAGAACAGCGTCGGCGCCACCTCGAGACCGAGCTGCGAATAGTTGTTGACGGCGCCGATCGCCACCTCGTCCATGAACTCGACGCGGGCGACCGGCACGCCGTACTGGATCGTCGCGATCACCGCCTCGACGGCGCCGCGCACGGTGTCGAACGAGCAGATCGCCGACGATACCGCCTCCGGGATCGGGTGCAGCCGCACGGTCAGCTCGGTGATCACGCCGAGCGTGCCTTCCGCGCCGACGAAGAGATGGGTGAGATCGTAGCCGGTCGAGGATTTCTTCGCCCGCGAGCCGGTCCTGATGGCGGTGCCGTCCGGGGTGACGACGCGCAGCCCCATGACGTTCTCGCGCATCGTGCCGTAGCGCACCGCGGTGGTGCCGCTGCCGCGCGTCGAGGCCATGCCGCCGATCGAGGCGTCCGCGCCGGGATCGACCGAAAACATCAGGCCGGTGTCGCGCAGCGCCGTGTTGAGCTGCTTGCGCGTGACGCCCGGCTGCACCACGGCGACGAAATCCTCCGGACGGATCTCGACGATCTCGTTCATCTCGCGCGTGTCGAGCGAGATGCCGCCATTGAGCGGGATCGTGTGGCCCTCCATCGAGGAGCCGATGCCGTAGGGGACGACCGGAACGTCGAACTCGGCGCAGGCGCGCATGATCGCCTGCACCTCTTCCTCCGTTTTCGGAAAGGCGACGGCGTCGGGCATGTGCGGGGTGAGCCGCGACATGTCGTGGCTGTGATGCTCGCGCACCGCGTCGGACGTGGCGAGGCGCTCGCCCAGGACCGGCTTCAGCCCCTCGATCGCCCTGGCGGCGCGCTCAGATGTAGTGTCCAACCTTCTTCGTCCCTTCCCCGGTGGTCGAACCGACCGGATATTTCGAGGCGGCCAGCTCCTGGCAGGTGATGAATTCCAGGAGAACCGGCACGCCGTTCCTCGTCTGCTCGATGCCGCGGCGGATCGCCGGCACGATCTCGGAGGGCTCCGTCACCCGCTCGCCGTAGCCGCCGAGCGCCTTCGCGAAATCGGCGTAGTTGCCGGAGATGTCGGTCGCCCGGTATTTCTCCGTCGACACGCCCATGATCGGCAGCTCCATCGCCATCGAGAAATTGTTGAGCAGGATCGACATGATCGGGATGCGCTCGCGCACCGCCGTCTCGAAATCCATGCCGGTGAAGCCGATCGCGGCGTCGCCCCACACATTGATGCACAATTTGTCCGGGCAGGCGAGCTTGGCGCCCATCGCCAGCCCCAGCCCGTAGCCGAGCTGTGTGGTCTTGCCCCACCCGATATAGGTCAGTGGCTCGATCGACTGCCAGAACGGCGAGAGCTGGTCGCGCGGGCTGCCGGCATCATGGGTGATGATCGTGTTGGCGACGTCGACGGTGCGCTGCAGGTCCCACAGCACGCGGTACGGGGTCATCGGCTTTTGCGGCGATGTCAGCTTCGGCATCCACTCCTTCAGCCACGACGCGCGCACCTGCGAGATCTCGTCGGCCACCGCCGTCCAGGCCCGCGCCCTGGTGCCCCGCCGCTTCAGCTCGGCAAGCAGGGCGTCGAGCGTCAGCGCTGCGTCGCCGACCAGCGCCACCTTCGCCTCGTAGTCCTTGTTGACGTGGTCGGGGTCGAGCGTGGCGTGGATCACCGTCTTGTTCGGCGGCATCGCGACCCCGAACGCGGTCTCGGTGAAGGAGCAGCCGATGCCGAAGATCAGGTCCGCCCGGTCGAGGAAATGGCGCAGCGTCCTGGGGATCGCCGCCCCGCCCGAGCCGATCGACAGCGCATGCGTCTCCGGAAACGCGCTCTTGCCCTCGAGGCTGGTGGAGACGGGCAGCCCGAGCAGCTCGGCGAGTTCCTTCAGCTGCGGCCACGCCTTGGCGTAGTGGATGCCCTGGCCGGCATAGATCACCGGGCGCTTCGCCGAAAGCAGCAGGTCGGCCGCCTTCGCGACCGCCTCCGGATCCGGGCCCGAGCGCGTCGACAGAACCGGCTCGTAGGCGAGCGGCTCCGGCACCTCCTCGTTCCAGATGTCGTTGGGGATCTCGACCAGCACCGGCCCGCCGCGGCCGTTCCTCAGCCGCGAGAAGGCGCGGCGGAAGATGTTCGGAATCTCGGCGGGAATGTTGATCGGCTCGGCCGACTTGGTCACCTCGCGCATGGCGATGGTGGCGTTGTAGTTGGGGTCGATATGCGCCTGGCGCCGCGCATAGCCGCCCGGCAACACCAGGATCGGCACCGACTCCGAATAGGCCTGCGCGATGGCGCCGTAGGAATTTTCCGTTCCCGGCCCGAGCTGCATGACGAAGACGCCGATCTTCTTGCCCGACGACAGCCGCGAGATCGCGTCGGCCATGTGCACGCCGGTGCGTTCCTGCCGCACGATGATCGGCCGGATGTCGGCCATCGCGGCGTGCTCCAGCACGTGGTTGACCGGGTAGCCGAGAACCATCTCGACGCCTTCGCGCTTCAATATCTCTGCGATCGCGTCTCCGACCTTCATGCAACTCGTTCCTTCTGTACCGGCTACTCGTTCGTCGCGGGCATCGCCGCGAGACTACGTTCGAAGTCTTGTGCCCGCCACGCATCGCGATGCCGCACGGCAAGCTTCCTGGCGCCCGCGACGGTGCAGGCGCCGGTCTGGGCGAGCGCGATGCGCAGCTCGTCGGCGAGCGTCGCCGCCACATGCCGCGCCCCGTCGTCGCCGAGCGCCGCCAGACCCAGCATGAAGGCGCGGCCGGCCAGCACGCCGTCGGCGCCGCAGGCGATCGCCTTGAGCACATCGAGGCCCGACATGATGCCGCCGTCCATCAGAACCGTCTTGTCCGGTCCGAGTGCGGCGCGGATCGCCGGCACGACGTCGATGGCAGCGGGTGCCGCATCGAACTGCCGCCCGCCGTGGTTGGACACGATCACTCCGTCGAGGCCGAGTTCGGCCGCCTTTTCCGCATCGGCGGGATGCAGCACGCCCTTGATCATCAGCGCGCGCGGCCAGGCATCGCGGAAGCGTGCGATGACGTCCCAGGTCGCGCCGCTGCCGGGGCGCGAGCCGGCGACGAAGGCATCGAGCTCTTCCTTGGTGGCGCCTTCGCGGCAATACGGCGCCACGTTGGCGAAGCGCGGCATGCCCTCGCGCGAATAGGCTGAAAGCCAGGCCGGCCGCGTCAGCGTCGCAGCGATCAGGCCCGGCGTCAGCCGCAGCGGCGAGGCGACGCGGTTGCGCATGTCGCGGATGCGGCGCGGCGCCACCGGCACGTCGAGCGTCACCGCAACGGCATGCACGCCGGCGGCTTCGGCGCGGCGCAGCATGTCGAAGGAAACGCGGTGGTCCTCGCCCGGCATCGTGTAGAGCTGGAACCACGCCTGGTCGGGCGCGGTCTCCGCGACGCTCTCGAGAGAGGCCGAGGCAAGCGTTCCGGTCATGTAGGCAAGGCCGGTGTCGTGCGCCGTCTCGGCGAAATGGCGCGTCGCGCCGGGCCAGATCGCCCCGTCCATGCCGACCGGAGCAATGACGATGGGAGCCGAATAGGACCGGCCGAACAGGGTGCAGGCGGTATCGACGCTCGAGAGGTCGACCCCGTAGCGCGGCACGATCTCTATCCTGGCCAGCCCATCGAGATTGCGGCGGCGCGACAGTTCGTCGCCGGTGCCGCCGTCGAGGAAGTCGGCAGCGAAATACGGGATGCGTTGCCGGGCGCGGCTTTCCAGCGCCTGCAGTGCCGGATAGCGCGCGCGCCACCTCGCAAGCCGATCGTCGCTTGCTGCCATGCAGCTCCTCCCCTGAAGACTTCCCGTCCCCTATAGTTTGTATGCACATCTGCGTCCACTGCGCACCGGTTCTCACCGTTAACATGGGGTCGCCCCGTCTCGCTCACGAGCCGGCCGGCGCCGCGGCAAGCCGGCTCAAAGCCAAGTAACGTCTTGTCCACCGGGTGCTAATGTGTTGATACTGCGAGGTGAGGATTCTTGCCGCCCGCTCCCGTGCGGGATGACGGCTCAGCCTGAAAGGGAGGAAATATGTATACACGCGGACTCGCAGCAATTGCGCTCGCCCTCGGTCTGGCAAATTCCGCCGCCGCCGCCGAAGTCGACCTCAGCCTGGCCCACTGGGTTCCGGCGACCCACCCGCTCCAGGTGCGCGGCATGGAGCCGTGGGCCAAGGACATCGAGGAGGCGTCGAACGGGCGCATCCACATCACCATCTACCCCGCCCAGCAGCTCGGCGCCGCCAAGGACCACTACGACATGGCCCGTGACGGCATCGCCGACATCGGCTTCATCAATCCCGGCTACCAGCCCGGCCGCTTCCCGATCATGGCCGCGGCCGAACTGCCGTTCCTGTTCGCCAACGCCAAGGGCGGCGTGGCTGCGCTGACCGAGTGGTACCAGCAGTACGCCGACAAGGAGATGGGTGACACCTATTTCTGCATGGCCATCAGCCACGATCCCGGCACGCTGCACGGCAAGTCGGAAATCCACGTTCCCGCCGACATCAAGGGCAAGAACGTGCGTCCGGCCAACGCCACGGAAGCGCGTTTCGTCAACCTGCTGGGCGGTGCCTCGGTTCAGGTCTCGGCTCCCGAGATGCGCGACGCGCTTTCCAAGGGCACGGCCGACGTCACCGAGTTGCCCTGGGGCTCGCTGTTCGTGTTCGGCGCCCAGGACCTCGTCCACTATCACCTCGACATGCCCTTCTACGCCTCGATCAACGCCTTCGTCATGAACAAGGCCAAGATCGACAGCCTGGCGCCGGAGGATCGCAAGGTGATCATGGATCACTGCACGCCGGAGTGGGCCGAGAAGATGTCCAGCGGCTGGGCCGATTTCGAGGCCGCCGGCCGCGACAAGATCGCCGCCATGCCCGACCATCACGTCTACACGCCGACGCCTGAGGAAGTGCAGATGTGGAAGGACGCCGCCGCCCCGCTCACCGACGAATGGAAGAAGACCATGTCGGACCAGGGCAACGATGGCGACGCCATCCTCGACAGCCTCATCGAAAAGCTGAAGAAATACGATTCCTACGCGGGCTGATCGGCTCGCCTGCGAATTTGGCGGGGCCGCTTCGGCGGCCCCGTCTTTCGAGGGCATCGGGCTCGCCTCTGCGGGCAGTGATGTTTAACCTGTTCCACGCAATCGTGGTCGGAGGGGTCGCGCCGGCACCACTTGTCGCCGGTAGTTATATAAAATAACAAAAACAGGTCTGTGATCTCGCCGTCCACCGGTGATTTTGGCACGTATCGTATCAGGGAGGATACCATGTCTAGGACGTTGAAAATGTTGTTGGGCGCCGCCTGCGCGACGCTCATGGCCGCTTCGGCCCAGGCCGCGGAGGTCGAGCTTTCGCTGTCGCACTGGGTGCCGCCGACGCACCCGCTGCAGCCGACCGGCATGGAGCCGTGGGCGAAGGACATCGAGGAAGCCTCGAACGGCCGCATCCACATCAACATCTATCCGGCACAGCAGCTCGGCGGCGCCAAGGACCATTACGACATGGCCCGCGACGACATCGCCGACATCACCTTCGTCAATCCCGGCTACCAGCCGGGCCGCTTCCCGATCATCGCGGCCGGCGAACTGCCGTTCCTCATCAACAACGCCAAGGAAGGCTCCAAGGCGCTCGACGAATGGTATCGGCCGTATGCGGCCAAGGAGATGCCGGACGTCTACTACTGCATGGCCATCCTGCACGATCCGGGCACGCTGCACGGCGTGAAGGGCCGGCTGGAATCGCCCGAGGACATCAAGGGCAAGAACGTGCGCCCGGCCCACGGGACGCTCGCCCGCATGGTCAACCTGCTCGGTGGCGCCTCGGTCCAGGTGGCGGTGCCGGAGATGCGCGACGCGCTGACCAAGGGCACGGCCGACATCACCGCCTCGCCGTGGGGCTCGCTGTTCATCTTCGGCGTCGACAACGTGGTGAAGTCGCACCTCGACATCCCGCTCTACGTGACGACCTTCGTCTTCGTCATGAACAAGGACAAGATCGACAGCCTGGCGCCGGAAGACCGCAAGGTGATCGACGATCACTGCACGCCCGAATGGGCCGAGAAGATGGCGTCCGGCTGGGCCGACTTCGAGGCCGCCGGCCGCCAGAAGATCATCGATCAGGGCGGCCACACGCTCTACAAGCCGACGGCCGACGAGATGAAGGAGTGGCGTGACGACACCGCACCGCTCACCGACGAGTGGAAGCAGAACGCCACCAAGGCCGGCATCGACGCCGACAAGGCCTATGACGACCTGATCGGCACGCTGAAGAAATACAATTCGCTGGTCGAATAGTCGGTCGAACGCACGAAATCGGGGCAGGCGCATCCGCGCCTGCCCCTTCAACTGACCGATCGGGTATTTCCATGATCCGACAATTGGAACGTTTCTGCCTGGCCGTCGAAGTCGTGGCCGGCATTCTCCTCGGCGCCGTGACCATCCTGATCGTCGCCTCGACCGCCGGACGCTATCTGTTTGCCCGGCCCATTCCCGACGCCTTCGACATCTCGCGCCTCATGATCGGCGCCTGCGTCATGTGGGGCTTTGCCTCGGTCGGCTACCGGGGCGGCCACATCAAGATCGACCTGTTCGCCGAGATGATGCCGATGTGGATGCGGCGCTGGGTCGATACCTTCGCCTGGAGCGCGCTTCTCTTCTTCGTCATCCTGCTGGCCTGGAAGATCCTGGTGCGCACCGAAAGCGCCTACCACAGCCATGAATCGACCTTCGACCTGCAGATCAGGGTGTGGCCGCTGTTCGCGCTGATCTGCGTGGGCACTGCGGCGACGATCATCACCGTCGGAGCTCGGCTCTATCTCGTCGCCACCGGCGCGGGCACGCTCGAGCACAGCGAGCAAAGCGAACTTCACGAGGCCGACGACTATGGCGAGCACTGACTGGATCGCCCTTTGGGGCTTCATCATCCTGTTCGGCATCGCCGCGCTGAGGGTCCCGATCGGCATCGCCATGGGCCTGGTTGGCGTCTTCGGCTTCGCCGCCATCCGCGGCATCGGCCCGGCGCTGAACCTTCTGGCGTCCTCGCCGATCAGCACCATCACCGATTTCAACCTCAGCCTCGTCTCCTTCTTCATCCTGATGGGCGTGGCCGCCACCAACTCCGGCATGTCGCGCGAGCTGTTCCGCGCCGGCAACGCCTGGCTCGGCCCGTTCCGCGGCGGGCTGGCGCTGTCGACCATCGCCGCGTGCGCCGGCTTCGCCGCCATCTGCGGATCGTCGGTGGCCACCGCCGCGACCATGACCAAGGTCGCCATGCCGGAGATGCGGCGCTTCGGCTATCGCGAGGAGGTCTCTTCCGGCGTCGTCGCCGCCGGCGGCACGCTCGGCATCCTCATCCCGCCTTCCGTGGTGCTCGTCGTCTACGGCTACATCACCGAGACCGATGTCGGGCAGCTGTTCATGGCCGGCATCATTCCGGGCGCGCTGGCCGTCGTCATGTACATGGCCACCGTGCTGATCGGCCACCGCAAGGGCCTGCCCGAAGGCACGAAGTTCGACCTCAGGGAGGCGTTCGCCTCGCTCTCGGGCATCTGGGCCGTCATCCTGCTGTTCGTCGCCGTGCTCGGCACCATCTATTTCGGCGTCGCCACCCCGACCGAGGCCGCCGCCGTCGGCGCGCTGCTGACCATCCTGATCGGCGTCGTTCGCGGCCGGCTGGGCGTGCGCGGCGTCATCGACAGCCTGGTCGAGGCGCTGAGGACGTCGGTGTCCGTCTACACCGTGCTGATCGGCGCCTCGCTGTTCAGCTATTTCCTGGCCATCACGCAGTCGCCGCAGAAGATCACCGCCTGGCTGATCAGCCTCAACATGGGGTCCTACGGCACCCTGACGCTGATCCTGATCTTCTTCATCTTCGCCGGCTGCATTCTCGATTCCATGGCGATGATCATCCTCCTGGTGCCGATCGTGTTCCCGGTCGTCGTCCAGCTCGGTTTCGATCCCGTCTGGTTCGGCATCATCATCGTCATGACCGCCGAGCTCGGCCTGATCACGCCGCCGGTCGGCATCAACGTCTTCGTCATCAACTCGATCGCCACCGACGTGAAGCTGACGACGATCTTCCGCGGCGTGATTCCGTTCATCGCCTCCGACATCATCCGGCTCGCGATCCTGGTGCTGTTCCCGGCGATCGTGCTGTTCCTGCCGATGACGATGACGAGATAGGAAGACCATGCCAGCACCCGATCTGAAGCCGTTCTGCCGCATTGAGGCGAAACTCGGAACGCCGATCGAGAAGGGGACGGCGACCGGCGGGACCCGCCTGCGCATCATCCCGATCATCGGCGGCAGCGTCGAAGGCGAGCGGCTTTCCGGCCGCGTGCTGAACCTCGGCGCCGACTGGCAGACGGTCGATGCCGAGGGCAAGGCGACGCTCGACACGCGCTACGGCATCGAGACGCATGACGGCGCCATCATCGACGTGCGCAATTTCGGCTTCCGCCACGGGCCGCCCGAGGTGATCGCGAAGCTTGCCGCCGGCGAGCCGGTGGATGCCTCGCTCTATTACATGCGCACGCACCCGCGCTTCGAGACCGGCGACCAGAGATACGCCTGGCTCAATCACACCATCTTTCTGGGCACCGGATCGCGCCGCGCCGACTCGGTGCTGATCGAGGTTTTCGAGGTTCTGTGACGCTTCGCCTTCCGCAATGAAAAAGGGGCCGCCGGTGCGTGACCGGCGGCCCCTTGCGTTCGGGATCAGGAAAAGGGCGAAGTCCGGCCGCTCAGTGGCCGCCGCCTCCGGCCATGTGGATCGTCTTGGTCTCGATGTAGTTGTCGAGACCTTCAGGGCCGCCCTCGCGGCCCATGCCCGACTGCTTGTAGCCGCCGAACGGGTGCTTGGGATCGACGATCATGCCGTTGACGGTCACCGAGCCGGTGCGCATGCGCCGCGCCATCGCGTAGCCGCGGTCCGGGTTGGAGGTGAACACCGCGCCCGAAAGTCCGTAGACCGAGTTGTTGGCCTTGCGGACGGCGTCGTCATCGTCGGTATAGCCGATCACCGAGACCACCGGGCCGAAGATCTCCTCCTGGGCGATCTTCATGTCGGGCTGCACGTCGGTGAAGACGGTCGGCTCGATGAAGTAGCCCTTCTGGAAACCGGCGGGGCGGTTGCCGCCGCAGGCGAGCGTCGCGCCTTCGGCGCGGCCGGCCGCGATGTAGCCCTGCACGCGCTCGAGCTGGCGCGCCATGGTCAGCGGTCCCATCTGGGTCTCGGGGTCGAACGGATCGCCGACCTTGATGCCGGAGACGGCCCCCAGATACATGTCCAGGAACTCCTGCTTGCGGCTCTCGGGCACGAGGATGCGGGTCAGCGAGAAGCAGACCTGGCCGGTGATCGGCATCGAGAACATCATCAGCGACGGCAGCGCGGCGGAGAAATCCGCGTCGTCGAGGAGGATCGCGGCCGACTTGCCGCCGAGCTCGAGGCTGACGCGCGCCAGGCGTTCCGCGCAGACCGCCGCGATGTGCTTGCCGGCGGCGGTGGAGCCGGTGAAGGCAACCTTGTCGATCTGCTTGTGGCGCACCAGGTAGTCGCCGCTTTCGCGGCCCGCCGGCACCAGGTTGAACACACCGCGCGGAATGCCGGCCTGCTCGATGCACTCGGCCAGGATGTAGGCCTCGAGCGGCGTCTCAGGCGAGGGCTTGGCGACCATCGTGCAGCCGGCGGCGAGCGCGGCCGAGACCTTGTAGCTCAGCAGCACCAGCGGCGCGTTCCATGGCGTGATCGCCGCGCATACGCCGACCGGCTCCTTGACCACCTTCACCACGCCGCCGTCGTCGCGGTATCGCTCGTCGACGAAGGGATAGGTCTCGATGAGGTCGGCGTAGTAGTTGAACAGGGTCGGGTTCTGTCCGACCAGATAGCGTGTCAGCGAGATCGGCGCGCCGACCTGCGTCGTCCATGCCTGTGCGATCTCCTCCAGCCGCTCGCCCAGCAGATCGGCGACCTTGCGCAGATAGCCGGCGCGCTCGGACGGGCTCATGCGCGGCCACGGGCCGTTGTCGAACGCGTCGCGCGCCGCGGCGATGGCGCGGTCCATGTCGGCCTGCCCGGCTTCCGGATAGGTGATCACCACCTCCTCGGTCACCGGCGAGACCACCTGCAGGCGGCGCTGCGAGATCGGCTCGATCCACCTGCCGTCGATGAAGAACTTTTCGGGTGCCTTGAGCCCCGAAATATCCCTTGCCATGACGTTCATGCGAGTTTCCTCCTCTTTCTGAACGATCTGTTTCTGCGGTTCGTCTGGCTTGTCCAGCATGACTTCGAGAAGCCGTGGCCCCTTGCCGGCGAGCAGCTCGCGCAGGCGGTCCGGCAGCTCTCTCGCCGAACCGCAGCGGGCCGCCTTCACGCCCTGCGCCTCGGCGATCTCGACGAAATCGAGATGGGAGATGTCGACGCCGTGAGCCTTCACGCCCTCGTCCACCATCCCCCGCAGCGCGCCGTAGCCGCCGTTGTTGAGGACGATAACGACAAGGTCGACATCGTATTCGGCGGCCGACCACAGCGCCTGGATCGAATACATCGCCGAGCCGTCGCCGACCACGCAGATCACCGGATGCTCGGGGCGCGTCAGCGCCGTCCCGACGGCGCCGGGGAGGGCATAGCCGAGGCCGCCGCTGGCGGTGGCGAGGAAGCCGTCCGGCCGCTCGATGGGGAAGAAGTCGTGCAGCGCCCCGCGCGCCGTCGGCGCCTCCTCGACCACGATGGAATCGGGCGACCGCACGCCGTCGAGCGTCTGGTAGAAATATTGCGGGGTGATGACGCGCGGCTGATCGAGCCGCGGAATGGTGCGGGCCGGCAGGTCGTTGCGCCGCGCGCGGGCTCTCACCCGCTCGGCCAGCCCGGCGGCGGCGCTGCGCACGTCCGACAGGATCGCCTGCCCGGTGGCGGCACCGGCGATCTGCTTCGGGTCGTCGCCGATCAGGCAGAGCTCGGCGCCCTCGGGAACATGGCCCTCGCTGCCGGGGAAATGGTAGGTGAACACCGGCGCGCCCAGGACCAGGATGAAGTCCGCCCCTTCGAGACAGTTCGAGAGCGCCGGCTGTTGCGCCGGCAGGAAGCCCGCGAACAGCTCGTGGCGCTCCGGAAAGCTGCAGCGCGCCGACATCGGGCTCGCCCACACCTTCGCCTGCAGGGCTTCGGCGAGCTTGACCGTCGGCTCCCACCCGGCGGCGATGTCCACGCCGGGGCCCACGACAATGACGGGCGAGGACGCCCCGTCGATGCGGCGCGCCAGCCGGTCGAGCACGTCGGGGCCGCAGCCCGGCGTCGCAACGACGTCCCGTACCTCGATCGGAGAGGTCAGCGCCGACCAGTCGCCGAGCGGCACCGACACCATGACCGGGCCCATCGGCGGCTGCACGGCCATCGCCCAGGCGCGGGCGATCGCGGCGGGAACGTCCTCGGCGCGCGCCGGCTCGCAGGCGAACTTCACGTAGGGCTGCGGCATCTCCGTCGCGTTCTCCGCGAACAGGAACGGGTCGTGCGGCAGCAATTGCCTGCTCTGCTGGCCGGTGGTGATGATCAGCGGCGCGCGGTTCTTGTAGGCTGTGTAGATGCTGCCCATCGCGTGGCCGAGGCCGGCGGCCGAATGCAGGTTCACGAAGGCCGGGCGTCGCGTCACCTGGGCATAGGCGTCGGCCATGGCGACGACGACGGATTCCTGCAGTCCAAGCACGTAGGAAAGATCGTCTGGCAGGTCGGTGAACATCGGCAGCTCGGTCGAGCCGGGATTGCCGAAGATCCTGTCGACGCCATGCGCCCGCAGGAATTCAAAGACGGCCTCGGCGACCGTCACCACGCGGCGGCCGGTCGCAAGCGTCGTGTCGCTTGTCATCTTGTTCATGTCATTCCTCCCGTGCATGGACGGCCAGGCGCGCATGTCGCCAGCCTCCCTGCAATCGCGGGAGCATCGCAGATCGATGCCTGCATGGGAATTGTGGAATCTGCAAAAAGCCATCACAATAAGGCATGACTCTTGACGTCAGATCCGCCGCCATCCTGCTGGAATGCGCCCGCCGCGGCAGTCTCGGCCGCGCCGCGGCCGCGCTCGACATGACGCAGCCGGCCGTCACCAGGACCATTCAGCAGCTCGAAGCCTCCTACGGCGTGACGCTGTTCGAGCGGACCACGCGCGGCGTGCTGCCGACCGCCTATGGCGAGGCGCTGCTTCCGTACGCGCAGCTCGTGGTCTCGGAGGTCGGAAACGCCGACGACGTGATCCGCCAGATGCGCGGCGCAAGCCGCGGCGTGCTGCGCGTCGGCGGCGTGGCGAGCGTGGTCGGCGGCTTCCTCACGTCGGCGATAGGGCGCATGCTGCGCGACCATCCCGACGTGCAGTTCCAGATCGTCGAGGAACTGGAGGACCGGCTGCTCGACGGGTTGAAGGAGGGCGCCATCGACATCGCGATCTCGCCCGAGCCCTATGCCGACGACGAGATCACCCGCGCCGCGCCGGAAACCTTGCACGACACGGTGTCGGCCTTCGCCCGCTCGGGGCATCCGCTGGCAGGTTCGGACCGGGTCTCGCTGCAAGAGGCCGCGATGCTCGACTGGTCGCTGCCGCCGGCCGGCACGCCGGTGGTGCGCGAATGGCTGCGGCGCTTCCATGCCGCCGGGCTCGAACCGCGAACGCCATGCCTGGTGTCGCGTTCGGCCCATGTCATCACCTCGGCGGTGCTGACGCAGGACATCGTGTGCTGGATGCCGCTGCCGCTGGTGCGCGCCGAGGTCGAGCGCGGCGACATCGTGCGCCTGCCAATCGCCGAGCTCGACTGGCGGCGCACGTTTCACCTCTACCGGCGCAAGAAGGGACTGATGACTCCGACGGCGTCGATCCTGGTGTCGCACCTGGCAGCACTCGGCCGCGAAACCGCGAACGAGCTCATCTGACAGGCGCTGCGGCCTGCGCAATTCCAGGAAGAGTGGAAACCGGTTTTCCGTACAGAACTGCGCGAAAACAGGAGTTCGGAGCGGTTCATCGATTCCGAGAAAAGATGAACCGCTCTGGCCTCAGTCGTTGGCCGCGTCGCGGTCCAGGACCTTGTTGGCCCATTCGGCGCTGGCCTTGATACCGCCCAGCGGGAACATGTGGATCTGCTCGATCAGGCTGTCGGGGTGCGCCGAGCAGTAGGCCGCCAGATCGGTGAGCACCTCGGTCGGCTCGTAGGGCAGCATCAGCTTGCGAATGTCCATCGCCCGCTTCTGCAGCACCTTGATCGAGGGGCCGACGCCGCACGACACGGCGTATTTGAGCAGCGTCTGCAGCTTGGTCGGGCCGGCCACGCCGACATGCACGGGCAGCGTCACGCCCATCGCCTGCAGCCGCTCGACCCACTTGATCACCGGCTTGGCGTCGAAGGCGAACTGGGTGACGATCGCCATCTCGGCGTCGGTCTTGTTCGAATAGGCCTGCTTCCACTGCAGCGCCTTGTCGACCTCGACGGTCGAGCCCTCGCGGTCGATGTCCTTGTTGCCCTCGGGATGGCCGGCCACGTGCAGGCGCTTGAAGCCGTGGCGGTCGAACAGCCCGGTCTCGATCATGTCGATGGAGCTCGTCAGGTCGCCGTACGGCTTGGCGACGCCACCGCCGAGCAGCAGAGCCTGGTCGACGCCGACGTCGACATAGCGTCGCACCCAGTCGTCGAGTTCGCTCTTGCCGTTGATGGCGCGTGCCGGGAGGTGCGGCATGACAGGGAAACCGTCATTGCGCAGGCGCTTGGCGGTGTCGACCATGTCCTCGATCGGGGTGCCCTCGATATGGGCGATGTATACGCGCGTGCCTTCCGGCAGCAGGGCGCGGAAGTCCTCGATCTTGGCGGCGGTGCGCGGCATCACCTCGATGGAAAAGCCGGACACGAGATCGCGCATGTCGAGGTCGGCGATTTCGTCGTCGGCGCGGCTTTTCGGGGCAAAGTTCAGCATGACGTCATTTCCTCCGTGTCACGCCAGAATGTATACATGGGCATATAGGCGGATCGCAATCGCAATCCAGCCTGCTGTCGCCAAAAAGACATCGACGACACAGGAAGGCTAAGGTCCAAGCGACTATTTTGGACGCATTTGAGCAAGTCGCGACAATCGACGTCGCGACGATCTGCTGCATACATGCTGTTCGGAGGTATGCACGCGGAGCGGCGGCACCGGGGGCGCAAGCGGCGCCCGGCTCGGATGCGCGGCCTCTGGAGCAATTCCAGGAAGAGTGGAAGTCGGTTTTCCGTCCGGAATTGCGCGAAAACAAGAACCTTGAGCGGTTCATCGATTCCGCGAAACGATGAACCCCTCTACCGGCGCCGAAGCCTCACATGTTGAGGAGCCGGCGGGCGTTTTCCTTGAGGATCTTCGGACGCACCTCGTCCTTGATCGGCAGCTTCTCGAAGTCCGACAGCCAGCGGTCGGGCATGATCGCCGGCCAGTCGGAGCCGAACAGCACCCGGTCCCTCAGGATCGAGTTCGCATACTGGACGAGAAGCGGCGGGAAGTATTTCGGCGACCAGCCCGACAGGTCGATCCAGCAATTGTGCTTGTGGGTGGCCACCGCCAGCGCCTCTTCCTGCCAGGGGAAGGAGGGATGCGCCATGACGATCTGCGTGTCGGGGAAATCGGCGGCCACCTGGTCGAGATGCATCGGGTTGGAATATTTGAGCAGCATGTTCATGCCGCCGCGCATGCCGGCGCCCACGCCGGTCTGGCCGGTGTGGAACAGCATCGGCATCCCGGTCTCCGCGATCGCCTCGTAGAGCGGATAGGCCATGCGGTCGTCCGGGTAGAAGCCCTGCATCGTCGGGTGGAACTTGAACCCCCTGATGCCGTAGTGCTCGACCAGCCGCCGCGCCTCGCGCGCGCCCGCCTTGCCCTTGGCCGGGTCGATCGAGGCGAACGGGATCAGCACGTCGCCGTGTTCGGCGGCGAGTTCGGCCATCTCCTCGTTGTTGTAGCGGCGGAAGCCGGTCTCGCGCTCGGCATCGACGGCGAAGATCACCGCCGCGATATTGCGCTCGCGGAAATAGGCCGCCGTCTCCGGCACCGTCGGCGGATGCTTGAAGGGCGACTTGAAGTAGTGGTGCATGCCCTCCTGGAAATCGTCGTAGCCGTCGTCGGCATGGGTGCCGCAGGGTTCCTCGGCATGGGTGTGGATGTCGATTGCGACAACCTTGTCCAGATCGGGCGTCATGTCGCGCCTCCCTTTCTACGGTTCTATGTGTTCTCGCCGGCTGCGGCCGGCGCTGCGAGTTCCGGCCAGCCCGCCACCTTGCGCAGCAGCGCGACGAGCTGCCGGTGCTCGGCTTCGTTCAGCACCGCCGTCGACACGGCGTCGAATTCCCGCATCAGCGGCTTCAGCTCCGTCACCACGAGGCGTCCCTTGGAGGTGAGACGCAGATGGACGGAGCGGCGGTCCCACGGCGGCACGAACCGCTCGACCAGACCCTTCGCCTCCAGCCCGCCCACCAGCTTGGTCATGTGCGACCACTTGATGTGCAGCAGGTCGGCGATGGCCCCCTGCCGGGCCTCGGGATTGTTCTCGATCACCGCCAGCACGGTCTGCTCGGCAAGCTTCAGCGGCATCTCCGGCGCATGCGCGAAGATGGCGTCGTAGCTGGCGAGTTGGGCGATGCGCAGGAGGAAGCTGGCCGACATCTCGAGCTCGCCCAGCGACAACGCGGCTCCTTCGCCGGCCTCGATCGGTGCCGTGCGGGCCTCCATCGCGCTACTTTCCCGCGGGTGCGACGCGCGCTGCCTTCTTTTCCAGGAACGCCTTCAGCCGCTCGCGCGCTTCCGGCGTGGTCTGGGTGAAGGCGGCGATCATGGATTCGAAGAACAGGCCTTCGTCGTGGCCGACCTCGTTGATGCGCGGCAGGGCATTGATGATCGCGTAGTTCGAAAGGGGTGCGTTCGAGGCGGCCTTTCGGGCCAGCTCCGTCGCCTTCTCGACGGCGCTGCCTGCGCCGGTGACGTAGGTGACGATGTCGCAGCGCTCGGCCTCGGCCGCGTCGAGCACGCGGCCCGTCAGCATCAGGTCCATCATCCGCGCCACGCTCATCAGCCGCGACACGTAGACCGAGCCCGAGCCGCCGACGAAGATGCCGCGCTGGCCTTCGGGCAGGGCGAAGAAGGCGGTGTCGTCGGCCACCCGCACATGGGTGACGGCGGCAAGCTCCAGCCCGCCGCCGATGACGCCGCCATGCAGCGCGGCGAAATAGGGAATGCGGCCGCCGCGGATGCGCTGGAACACGCGGTGCCAGCTGCGCGAGTTCTCGATCGTCTCGATTGCAGAGCGCTCCGACTGCTCCGCGAGGTCGAGGCCGGCGCAGAAATGGTCGCCGGCGCCGGTCAGCACCACCGCACGCGCCTCGTCGGAGGCGCGATCCACGGCCTCGCCGAGTTCGGCCAGCATGGCGTCGCACATCGCGTTTCGCTTTTGCGCCCGGTTCAGCGTGATCCGCGCGATTCCGTCGTCGATTTGATAGTCAACCAGCGTCATTGTCTCTTCCGGGTTGGGCCGAAAACACTTAACCTGCCGCGGAGGCTGTTCACAAGTGAATAGTTGAAACGGACACAATCGCGGCCGGACATTGTTTCCGCCGCTGCCGCGCTCGATCGGGAGGAAAAATGAGCGAGAAACCATGGCTTGACGCGCCGGTGCGCGATGCGGAGCTGCTGGCACTCGATCCGGTCATCACGAAGAAGCCCGACGGCACCGTCTATGTCGAGGACAGCCATTCGTTGCCGGCCTATCCCGACCGCATCACCGATGCGCTGGTCGCCAATGCGGACGCCAAGCCCGATGCCGTGTTCCTGGCCGACCGCAAGACCGGCGGCGACTGGCGCCGCGTCACCTATGCCGGCATGCTCGACCGCGTCCGCCGCCTCGGCCAGGCGCTGCTTGACGCCGGGCTTTCGGCCGAGCGGCCGCTGGCGATCCTGTCCGGCAACGACATCGAGCACGCCTCGCTGGGTCTTGCCGCGCTGCATGTCGGCATCCCCTATGCCGCCATCTCGCCGGCCTACGCGCTGACCGGCGGCAGCTATGCGCGGCTCACCGAGACCTTCGAGGCGATCACGCCGGGCATGGTCTACGCCGCCGATGCCGCCGCCGTCGCACCTGCGCTGAAAGCCATCGGCAGCGATGCCGTCTTCGTCGCCGACGAGGCCGCGCACGGCGCGAAGGCGTTCGCCGATCTGCTTGCGACCGAACCCACTGACGCGGTCGAGGCCGCATACGGTTCGGTCGGGCCCGACACGATCGCCAAGTTCCTGTTCACCTCCGGCTCGACCGGCAGTCCCAAGGCCGTCATCAACACCCATCGCATGCTGTGCGCCAACCAGGCGATGACGCGGGAAGCCTTCGCCTACATGAAGACCGAGCCGCCGATCGTGCTCGACTGGGCGCCGTGGCACCATACCGCCGGCGGCAACAAGGTCTTCTTCATGGTGATGACCAACGGCGGCACGCTCTATATCGACGACGGGCGGCCGACCAAGGCCGACATCGGCAAGACGGTGCGCAACCTGCGCGAGGTCTCGCCGACCTGGTATTTCAACGTGCCGACCGGCTTCGACGCGCTCATTCCGTTCCTGGAGAGCGACGCCGCGCTTCGGGAGAACTTCTTCAGGAACCTGAAGATGCTGTGGTACGCCGGCGCCTCGCTCGCCCAGCACAGCTGGGACGCGCTGGAGCGGCTGGCCGTCGAGGCCACCGGCACGCGCATCGTGATCGCCACCGGCCTCGGCGCCACCGAGACGGCGCCCGCCGCCATCTTCTGCACCTGGCCGCAGGCGAGTGCCGGCAATGTCGGCCTGCCGGTGCCCGGCGTCGCGCTGAAGCTGGTGCCGTTCGAGGACAAGTACGACGCCCGCGTGAAGGGCCCCAACATCATGCCGGGCTACTGGCGCCAGCCCGAGCTTTCGGCCCAGTGCTTCGACGATGAAGGTTTCTACAAGTTCGGCGACGCGCTCGTGCCGGTCGATCCCGACGATTTCGCCCAGGGATTCCGCTTCGCCGGCCGCACCGCCGAGAACTTCAAGCTCGACACCGGCACCTGGGTCGCGACGGGCGCGCTGCGCATGGGCTTCATCGACCATTTTGGCGATGCCGTCCGCGATGTCGCGATCACCGGCGCCGACCGGCCCTATCTCGGCGCGATCGTGTTCCCGCGCGATCCCGCGCAGGCGACGGACCCGGAATATCTCGCGCTGATGAGGAAGAACCTCGTTTCGCTGGCCGCCAACGCGACCGGCTCGTCCAACCGCATCAGGCGGCTGGTCGTTGCCGAGGAACCGCCGACCATGGAAGCCGGCGAGCTGACCGACAAGGGTTCGCTCAACCAGCGCGCCGTGCTGCGCAACCGCGAGGATCTGGTCGAGGAGATCTATCGCGGCTCGCCGCGTGTCGTCGACATTGCCGGCGCCGACAGCGACAACCGGGCAGGGCAGCTCGGCGCGACCGCCTGAGCGGCGCCCGGGCCTTGGCGCAATTCCAGGAAAAGTGGACACCGGTTTTCCGTCCGGAATTGCGCGAAAACGAAAACCTGGAGCGGTTCATCGATTCGATGAAACGATGAACCGCTCTGGAAACAAAAAGGCGGCGAAGCCGAAGCCCGCCGCCAGTCTGTTCGGCCCGTCCCCCGGACCTTTTGGAAGGGCACGGCACTTGCGGCCGCGCCCCCGGAGCGTCAGGCGCTCTTCTTGTTGCGCCAGGAGTTGGCGTAGTTCTCGCGGGCCTCGGCCGCATAGGGCGTCGGCGCGACGCGAACGCGGATTTCGGCCTGCTTGTGCTTCTCGGTCGAGGTCTTGCCGGTCTGCTCCGGCTCGCCCCACACCAGGGTGAGCACTTCCTCTTCCTGGATGGAGGAATCGACGACGCCGAGCGACAGGCAGCGGCGCTCGTTCCACGAGTAGCCGTTGAACATCGACATGCCGACCATCTTGCCGTCCTTGAGGATCATGTCGGCCGACGACGAGGCGTAGTTCGGCTGCGGGAAGTCGATCCACTTGTAGGGCGTGCCCTCCTCGAAGCCCGAGGCGATGACCTTGACCACGTCCTCCGGGTTCCACTCGAAGGTGACCTTCTTGCGGTTGTTCTGGCCCTTCATCTTCGTCAGCGCTTCCTTGCCGATGAAGTCGTCCTTCTTCCAGCCGATGTAGAAGTCGTAGCCGAGCTCGAACGGATTGACGTAGTAGTCCTCGATGTTGTCGGACACGAACGAGCCGCCGATGGCGCCGGCCGCCTCGTAGGAATCCGCACCCAGCCACTCGCGGTAAGCCGCCAGCATGCCGTCACCGGTGTAGATGCCCGGCAGCGGCGAGGGGATCCAGCCCAACTCCAGCGTGTTGGTGGAATAGGCGCGCGCGCCGACCTCGACCAGGTCGACGCCGGCGTCCTTGGCCGCCTGCATGATGACCGAGTGGATGTAGTGCTTGTCCGCGTAGGGGCCCCAGATCTCGAGGCCCGGCGCGCCGGCCATGCCGTGGCGCAGCGCCTGCACCTTCTTGGAGCCGACATTGATCCAGTCGACGTGGAAGAACTTGATGTCCGGCACCGGACCGCCGTTCATCTTCTCGAAGATCTTCGGCGCGTCGGGGCCCTGGATCTGGTAGCGGTAGTGCGTCCGCAGCACGCGCTCGCCGTCGGGCCGCGAGGGCGAGCGGGGGTCGTGCTTGATGCGCACGTTCCACTTGCCGTAGGCGGCGCAGAACAGCAGCCAGTTCGAGGTCGGGGCGCGGCCGACGAGGATGAACTTGTCCTCGCGCTCGCGGAAGATGATGTGGTCGCCGATCACGTGGCCGTTCGGGGTGACCGGAACGAAGTGCTTGGCGCGGTTGAGGCTGAAGTTCGAGAAAGAGTTGATGCCGTGATAGGCGAGGAACTCCTCGGCCTGCGGACCCTCGACGATCACCTCGTCCATGTGGTGGCTCTGGTCGAACAGCACCGCGCTGTCGCGCCACGCGCGCTGCTCGTCGCGCCAGTTGGTGAACTCCGGTGCGACCACCGGGTATACATACATGCCGATCTTGGAGTTGCGCAGCAGATCGACCGGGTTGCCGGCCTCCTGCAGAACGTCTGCCAGACTCGATTTGGTCACTTTGGGGATCCTCCCTGGTTCACACACTGAATGTATACACGCTCTTGCGTACTGCCCGACGAAATGCAAGCGTTCTAACGCCGAATGCGGATGGCGCGTCGCTAAATCTCTCGCCAATGAATACAGGAAGCGTAAGCGTCAGCTTACGACGAGGGCCAGTCCAGGCACCTGCTTCATCAGGCTGCGATCCTCGATCATCGCGAACTCGAGATTGCGCCGCGCCTGGCGGGCATGTTCGCGCGCCAGCGCCTCGGCGCGCGCGCCCTCGCGATTGACGATGGCGCTGACGATCGACTTGTGCTGGTCCTGCGCGATGTGAAGCGAGCGCCGGAACGCCATGATGTGGGCGGAATCCGCGAGAAACGCCGAGGGCGAGGCGAAGGGCAGCCGCGTCACGCGCTCGACCTCGCGCAGCACGACCTCGCTGCCCGACAGCGACGCGAGTTGCTGGTGGAACTGCGCGTTGAGCTCGGAATAGGCGTCGAAGTCCACCTCGCCGGGAAGCTCGCCGAAACAGCCGTCCAGCTCGGCGACGATCTCCTGCATGCGCTCCAGCCCCTGCGGTTCGGCCCCGCGCTCCGCCGCCAGCCGTGCCGCCGTGCCCTCCAGCACGCCGCGCAGTTCGATGGAATCTATGACGTCGGCATAGCCGAAGGTGCGCACCACGAAGCCGCCGCTGCGGGCGCGGTCGAGCAGGCCTTCCTCGGCCAGCCGCGACATCGCCTCGCGCACCGGCGTGCGCGAGATCTCCAGTTCCTCCGCCAGCGGCACCTCGAACAGCCGTGTTCCGCCGGGCAGGTCGCCGCTCAGGATCTTCTTGCGCAGCTCGATGAGCGCGCGCATCGCGTGCGTCTTTGCCGATGGCTTCTTTTCCAACGCCCTCTCCTTTCGTGCCCCGCTGCCGTCCGTCAGGCGAATACCACCCCGTCGAACAGTTTGCGCGCCGTCCTCAGTACCCCCGCCGTGACGACCTGCCCCTGCGCGTCGGTCTGCGCCAGCACGGTGAACTCGCCGGTCGGATGTTCGATCGACAGCGCCTTGTCCCGCCCCTCCGGTATCGCCGCGATGCGCGCCGCCGGCCCCTCGGGCAGCAGGCAGGCGGTCGCCACGCTGACCGCGCCGAGCACGCCGATCGCCGCATGGCAGCGGTGCGGGATGAAGGTGCGCGTCGAGATCGCGCCGCCGCCGGTCGCCGGGCTCACCATCGTCATCTTCGGCACCGACTTGTCGGTGACGTCGCCGAGATTCATCAGCGGCCCGGCCTTCAGGCGGATCGCTTCCAGCTTCTCCCGCAGCGCCGTGTTTTCCTCGAGTTCGGCCGGCGTTTCGGTGCCGGAAATCCCCATGTCGGCGGCCGCCATCACCACGCAGGGCATGCCGTTGTCGATCATGGTGACCTCGACGCCCTCGACCGTGTCCACCGCGTTGCCGGTCGGCAGCAGCGCCCCGCAGCTCGAACCCGCCGTGTCCTCGAAGACGATGCGCACCGGCGCGGCGGTGCCAGGCACGCCGTCGATGCGCGCCTCGCCCGCGTATTCGACCTGGCCGCCGGGCGTGCGGATCGTCGCCACCGCCACCTGGCCGGTGTTTTCCATGAAGATGCGGACCTCGGTCTCGCCGTCGGCTGCCGGCACCAGCCCGCGCTCGATGGCGAAGGGGCCGACCGCCGCGAGGATGTTGCCGCAGTTCTGGGAATCGGTGACCACGGCCCTGTCGACGAAGACCTGCAGGAACAGATAGTCGACGTCCGCCCCCTGGCGCGCCGATTTCTTCACCACCGCGACCTTCGAGGTCAGCGGATCGGCGCCGCCCATGCCGTCGATCTGGCGCGGGTCCGGCGAGCCCATGACGCCGAGCAGCAGCGCATCGCGCTCGTCCGGTTCGGCCGGCAGGTCCTCGGCCAGGAAATAGCCGCCCTTCGACGTGCCGCCGCGCATCCACATGCACCGTCGTGCCCTGGTTGCGTCGCGGGTTTGCGGCCTGCGTCATGTCAGCCGGCTCCGTCAGACATATTTCAGGCCCTTCTCCGCCAGCCGCTCGCGCATCCCGTAGAGGTCGAGGCCGAGTTCGCCGGCGGCGAGCCGCCTGCGCTTGTCCTCCTCGTTGGCGACGCGCTTGCGGGCCTTCTCCAGCACCTCCGCGGCCTCCGCGCGGGCAACGACGCACACCCCGTCGTCGTCGGCGACGATCACGTCGCCGGGATTGACCAGCGCGCCGGCGCAGACCACCGGCACGTTGACCGAGCCCAGCGTCTCCTTGACCGTGCCCTGTGCGAAGATCGCCTTCGACCAGACCGGAAAACCCATCTCGGTCAGGTCGCGCACGTCGCGCACGCCCGCCTCGATCACCAGCCCGACGCCGCCGCGCGACTGCATCGAGGTCGCCAGCAGGTCGCCGAAATAGCCGTCCTCGCAGGGGCTGGTCGGCGCGAGCACCAGCATGTCGCCCTTCTTCACCTGCTCGATCGCCACGTGCACCATCCAGTTGTCGCCGGGCGGTGCGGAGATGGTGACGGCTGAGGCGGCAATCCGGGCTCCCGGATAGATCGGCCGCATGTAGGAGGCGAGCAGGCCCTTGCGGCCCTGCGCCTCGTGCACGGTGGCGACGCCGCATTCGGCCAGTCCGGCGATGATTTCCGGATCGGCGCGCTCGATGTTCTGGACGACGACCGGCATCACAGTTCGTCCACGGTGCGCGGGAAGATCGACTGGAAGGCCTCGGCGTATTTCGCCTCGCGCCCGCCGGCCTGGCCGCCGGAATTGCGGCGGAACTGGTTGGCCCGGTTCTCCGCCACGTTGGTGTAGTAGTCCCAAAGGTGCTGCTGGCCTTCCATGCACTCGATGGCGGCGCGCTTTTGGTCCCACACCTCGGTGATGTCGAGGATGGTGTCGGGTTTCCAGCCGCACTGCTCGGTCTGGTGCGGCTCGAACAGATAGAGCTGCGGCGCGCCCAGCACCTTCTCGCCGGGATTGTGGCCCCACGCCTGCGCGACCATGCGCGTCTCCAGCGCCACCCGCGTCGCGTAGGGATGGTCGGTGTTGTAGGGGTCGTCCATCGAGTGCGACAGCATGAAGGCCGGCTGCACCTTGCGGATCACGTCGACCAGCCGGAACTTGGCCTCGCGGTCGAGCTCCAGCGGATAGTCGCCGCAGTCGAAGAACTGGATGTCATGCGCGCCGAGCGCCGAGGCGGCATTCTCCGCCTCCTTGCGCCGTCCCGCCTTGACGCCCTCCAGCGTCGCGCCGTCCTGCTTCCACAGCTTGGCGCTCTCGCCGCGCTCGCCATAGCTGAGGCACACGACGGTGACGTCGTAGCCCCTCTTCTGGTGCAGCGCGATGGCGCCGCCGCAGCGCCAGACGAAATCGGCCGAATGCGCGCTGATCACCAGCGCAGTCTTGTTCGCCATGTATGCCTCCTTTGGGGCCGCTACTCGGCGGCCTTCGGCACCGGCGGGGTGCCGTGCGTGTGGAAGGTCTCGATCGTCTTCAGGCCCCAGGCCTGGCCCTTCTTGCGGTCCGCCTCGGTCCACACCACCGGCTCCCAGTCCGGCGCCAGGATCAGCCGGGCGCCGGCGTTGGCCAGTTCCACGCGGTTGCCGGCGGGCTCCCAGACATAGAGGAAGAACGAGCCCTGGATCGCGTGCTTGTGCGGCCCGGTCTCGATGTGGACGCCGTTGTTGAGGAAGATGTCGGCGGCCCGCAGGATGTCCTCGCGCTGGTCGGTGGCGTAGGTGACGTGATGCAGCCGGCCCATGCCGCCGCCGCGCTCTTCCGTGCACACCAGGTCGTAGGTCTTGTTGTTGCAGGTGAACCAGCAGCCGCCGAGACGCCCGTTGTCGAGCTGGATCAGCTCGGACACGCGGATATCGAGGCAGGTCTGGACGAACTCGCGGAATTCCTTGACGTCTTCGCCGAGCAGGTTGACGTGGTCGATGCGTCGCGGGCAGGCGCCCTGCGCATGGAATTTCGAGGCGTTGTCCTTCAGCGCCGGCTCCTCGCCGGGCCCCGGCACGAAGCGGTGGGTGTCCCAGTAGAGCTCGAACACGTGGCCGAACGGGTCCTCGAACCTGTAGGCGCGGCCGTGGCCGAGATCGCCTTCGACCCAGCCGATCTTCTTGAAGCGGCTGGCCTCGATCGCCTTGACGCGGCGCTCCAGCGCCTGCGGCGACGAGCAGCGATAGGCGATGTGGCCGACGCCGGTCGTATGGTGGCGCGTCAGCTTCATCGAATGGAATTCGTATTCGTCCCAGGCGCGCAGATAGGCAGAGTTCTCGTCCCGGCCCGAAATTGTCAGGCCGTAGACCCGCGTGAAGAAGTCGAGGCTTTCCTCGAAACGGTCCGTGTAGACCTCGACATGTGCCAGGTGCGCCACGTCGAAACAGGGTTCACTCATCGTCTGTCCTTTCTCCAATTCGGCGCAGCACGGAGGCTGTGGCGGCCGGGGCGCTCGGCCGCAGCACCTCCCGGCTACGTCTCTCCAAGGTTCATGCCGACATAGCGGTCGAGCGTGGCCTGGTCGGCGAGCAGTTCCTTCGACTTGGCGCGATGCGCGATGACGCCGCGCTCGATCACGACGGCATCCTCCGTCAGCTTGAGCGCCACCTCGGCGTGCTGTTCCACCAGCACCAGCGCGATGCCCTCCGCCGCGGCCATCCGGCCGATCGCGGCCGTCAGTTCCTCGATGATGATCGGCGCCAGCCCTTCCAGCGGCTCGTCGAGCAGCAGGATCGCCGGGTTGGTCATCAGCGTGCGGCCGATGGTGAGCATCTGCTGCTCGCCGCCGGACAACCGGTTGCCCATGTTGCCCCGCCGCTCCTTCAGCCGCGGGAACAAATCGTAGACCGCATCGAGATCCCAGCGTCCCTTGCTGGCGGCGACCGTCAGGTTTTCCTCGACCGTCAGCGAAGGGAAGATGTCGCGCTCCTGCGGCACCCAGCCGAGGCCCATGCGGGCGCGGCGATGCGGCGCCAGCCGCGAAACGTCCGTGCCCTTGAACCATACGGAGCCGTGCGCCAGCGACAGCAACCCCATCGCGGTCAGGATCAGCGTCGTCTTGCCGACGCCGTTGCGGCCGAGCAGGGCGAGGCTGCCGCCTTCCGGCACCGACACCGAGACGCCGTCGAGGACGATGCCCTCGCCGTAGCCGGCGCTCACCTCGCGCAATTCGAGAAGCGGCTCAGACATGGTGATGCGCCTGCCCCAGATAGACTTCGCGCACCTGCGGATCGCTGCGGATCACGTCGGGCTCGGCCTCGATCAGCACCGCGCCGGAAACCAGCACGACGATGCGCGAGGCGAACCTGAAGACCAGGCTCATGTCGTGTTCGATGAACAGCACCGAGATGTCGTCCGGCAAGGCGGCGATGACGGAGAACAATTCCGCGCTCTCGCTCTTCGGCACGCCGGCGGCGGGTTCGTCGAGCAGCAGCACCTTCGGCCGGGTCGCCAGCGCCAGGGCGATCTCCAGGAGCCGCTGCTGGCCGTAGGCGAGCGTGCGGGTCGGCCGCGTCGCGGCGTCGGCCAGCCGCAACTGCTTGAGGATGCCGTAGGCTTCGTCGATCGCTTCTGAGTGGGCCGACAGGCCCCGCCAGAACTGGGCGGCCGTACCGCGCCGCTCGCACACCGCCAGCGTGACCGCCTCGATCGGCGCCAGGTCGGGAAACAGCGTGTTGATCTGGAAGGTCCGCGTCAGCCCGGCCTTGACCCTTCCGGCGGTGGAAACGCGCGTCACGTCCTTCCCGTCGAGCAGGATGCGGCCGCCGTCCGGCTCGACCTGCCCGGCGATCAGATTGACAAGCGTCGTCTTGCCGGCACCGTTTGGCCCGATCAGCGCATGGCGGGCGCCGCGCGGCAGTTCCAGCGTGACGTCGCGGGTGACCTCCAGCGATCCGAAATTCTTGCGCAGGGATTCGGTGCGCAGCGCGGGCGTCGTCGCGCTCATGAGCGGCGCTTCCCGACGAGCCTGGCGAGCGCGCCCAGATATGCCGTTCGGCATGGTCAGCACCACGACCATCAGCAGGATGCCGATCCAGAAATACCAGTATTGCGGGTTCATGCCGGACAGCTGGTCGCGCGCGATCATGAAGATCGCGGCACCGACGATGCCGCCATAGAGCCGGCCGGTGCCGCCCAGGACCAGCATGACGACGACGTCGGCCGAGCGCTGGAACGACAGCGTGTCGAGCGACACCGTCTCGGTCGTCTGCGTGAGCAGCGCGCCGGCGATGCCGGCCATCGCCGCCGAGATGGTGTAGATCATCTGCAGGTGGCGCCGGTAGGGCGCGCCGATCGCCGGCATGCGCGGAAGGTTCTCGCGAATGCCCTTGAGCGACAGCCCGAAGGCGGAATGCACGATGCGCCGCCCGACGAGCACGCCCACGAACAGCACCGCGAGCGCGTAGGCATAGGCGGTGTAGCCCCACAGGTCGAACTCGAAGCGGCCCGAAGATCGGCCACACGTCGACGCCCTGCAGCCCGTCGGTGCCGCCGGTCAGCCAGCTCAGCGAGTTGGCGAGTTCGGCCGTCAGCAGGCCGAGGCCGAGCGTGATCATCAGCAGCGCCAGGTGCCGGACGCGCACGATCATGAAGCTGACGATGAAGCCGACCAGCGCGGTGAAGGCGCCGGTGATCAGCAGCCCGCTCAGCGGCTCGCCCCAGCCGGCCTTGGTCAGCAGTCCCGCGCAATAGGCGCCGAGGCCGAAGAACATCGCATGGCCGAGCGTGATGATGCCGGCATAGCCGAGGATGAGGTCGACGGAGACGGCGAACAGCGCGGTGATGGCGACCTGGCTGGCAAGCGTCAGGTAGGTCGGAAAGAAGTAGAACGGGATCAGCGCGGCGATCCAGAACGCTGCCTCCCAGACGGTCCAGCGGCTCTGCCGCCTGATCCAGCGGTGCGCGTCGCTCGAGGAAATGGCTGTGTCGGACATGGGAGCCTACCGTCTGCCGAACAGGCCCGTCGGGCGCACGAAGAGGATGGCGACGAGCAGCAGGTAGATCAGGAACGAGCCGATCTCCGGCACGAAATACTTGCCCGCCACGTCGCCGATGCCGAGCAGCGCGGCCGCCGCGAACGAGCCGCCGATCGAGCCCAGTCCGCCGACGGCGACCACGATCAGCACGTAGACGAGGTACTGGAAGCCGAAGGAGGGATCGAGGCCGACGATCTCGACCGCCAGCGCGCCGCCGAGCCCGGCCAGCCCGCTGCCGAGCGCGAAGGTGACGGCGAAGACGGTGTCGACGTCGATGCCGAGCCCCTGCGCGGTGCGCTGGTTGTCGACGGCGGCGCGAACCTTGGCGCCGAAACTGGTGTAGTCGAGCCCGAGCACCAGGAAAAACGTGATGAAGAGCGCCACCACGATCAGGAAGAAGCCGGTAGATGCCGAAGCGCTGGCCGCCGATCTGCAACGAGCCGTGGAGGTAATTCCGGCAGCACGATCGGCTGCTGGGCCGTGCCGAACACGTAGGCCGCCGATGCCGCGGCCACGAACACCAGGCCGATGGTGAACAGCACCTGGTTGAGCTCGCCGGATCGGTAGAGGCGGCGAAACAGCGTGCGCTCGAAGGCGACGCTGACCAGCGCGGCCGCCAGGAAGGCGAGCGGCAGGGTCAAGAGGAACGGCACGCCGGCCTCGCGCGACAGGGTCGCCGCGACGTAGCCGCCGAGCATGCCGAAGGCGCCGTGGGCGAGATTGGTGAAGTTCATCAGGCCGAGCGTCACCGACAGCCCGACCGACAGGACGAACAGCAGCATCCCGAAGGCGAACCCGTCGAACAGGATGACGGCGAACTGACCAATCACGTGCGAAACCAGCCTGCGCTTGCGGGCTGCCGCGATGCGCGGACAGGCCCGGATTTGCGTGCGTCCCCGACGGGGAAAACGACGGGACGGCCGCTGGCTCGCGACCGTCCCGCTTCAGGAGACCCGATGTCTCAGTTGGACCCGTGCAGCGGATCCTTGACGTCGGGGATGGTGTCGATGACGACGTTCTGCAGCTTGCCGTCCACGTCCTTCACCTCGCGGATGTAGACGTTCTGGATGACGTCCCGGGTCTCGGGGTCGATCGACATCGGGCCACGCGGGCTCTCCCACGACATGCCCTTGGCGGCATCGACCAGCGCATCGCCGCTGGTGTCGCCGTTGGTCTTCTTCAGCGCCTCGTAGATGAGGTGCATGCCGTCATAGCCGCCGACCGAGTAGATGTCGGGGCTGCGGCCGCCATTGGCGTCGCGATAGGCCTTGACGAACTCGTTGTTGGTCGGATCGTCGCGTTCCATGGTGTAGTTGAGCGTGGTGATGATGCCCTTGGCGGTGTCGCCCATGCTCTCCAGCGCCTCGGGGAAGGTCAGCTCGCCCTGCGCCAGAAGCTTGGTGTCGGGAGGCGTCAGGCCGCGCGCTGCCAGCGCCTTTCCGAGTGCCGGCGGCTGCGAGCCGCCCGGGATGAAGACGAACACGGCTTCAGGCGATGCGTCCTTGATGCGCTGGACGAAGGCGGAGAAATCGGGGTTGGCGACCGGGCTGGTGTCGGCGCCCACGATCTTGCCGCCGGCTTCCTCGAAGCCCTTGGCGAACGATTTCTCGGCATCGTGGCCCGGGCCGTAGTCGGCAACCAGCGTGTAGGCCTGCTTGATGCCGCCCTTCTCGAACGCCCACTTGCCGAACGGGTATTCGAGCTGCGGGATCGTCATCGAGGTGCGCACGATGTAGGGCGACTTCTCGGTGATGACGGAGGTCGCGGCGTTCATGACGACCATGAACTTCTTGGCCTGGTCGGCGACATCGGCCGCGCCCAGCGCCTCGGGCGTCAGCGTGAAGCCGGCGATGATGTCGACGCCGTCACGCACGACGAGTTCCTGGGCGAGGCGCTTGGCCACGTCCGGGTTCGGGCCGCCGGTGTCCTTCTTGACGATCTCGATCTTCTTGCCGGCGATCTCGTCGCCGTGCTGCTTCATGTAGAGGTCGATGCCGGCCTGCATCTGGTTCGCCGTGTCGGCGAACGGGCCCGAATAGGCCATGATGAGGCCGATCTTGACGGTGCCGTCGGCGGCGGACGCGCCGTACGACCACGTCAGGCCGGTGGCAAGTGCCAGCGCGAGGGTGATCTTTCCAAGCATGTGAATTCCTCCCTGGATCGGTCGAGTTTCAGGCCGCGCAGTGTATACACGGCAAAGGGGAAATCAATGCCTCTCTTGGCGTAGGCCGGCCGTCGCACCTGACGCAGCGTCGGCGGCGGCGCGGGCCTCGCGTTGCCGGCAAGGCGGCTCGTTTCGCTGTCGACGGGCTACGGAGCGGCCAGCCGTTTGGCGGCCTCTGCGCTTGCGATACCCTTCCCGATGCGGGGCAACGGCTGGCGTGAACCCGAGGGGCCTGAACGATGCGCGACGATGCGCGGTCCGAGGCGTTTACGCGCACCGATTTCCGCGCCGTCCATGGCCACGACATCGATCCCGCCCGGCAGGCGCCACGCTTCGGAACGCTGCAACTGCCGCGGCGCCAACCATGTATGCACGGAGGCCGGCGGCAGCCCTGGATTGTCCAGATGTGGTCAGCCCTGTATACACCGCGTTCCGGCGCCGCGCCGTGCCGGACCGTCCGCGCCTCCCCGCCTCCTTTCGGATCGTACGCCTGCAATGCTGAATATCCTGTCCGTCATGCTGCCGATCTTCCTGCTGATCGGGCTCGGCCTCGCCGCCGTGCGCGGCGGCCTAGCCAATTCGGGACAGATCGACGGGCTTTCCGGCTTCGTGCTCAACTTCGCACTGCCGGCGGTCATCCTGAACGCCATGACGCATCAGGATCTGCGCCAGTCCTTCGACATCGGCTACATCGCCGCCTACGCCTGCGGATCGCTGGTCGCATTCGGCATTCTCTTCGCGATCCTTTCGCTGGCGGCGGGCCGGCCGTTGTCGCGCGCCGCCATGGGGGCGCTCGGCGGGGCGGCGTCCAACACCGGCTTCATCGGATTTCCCGTCGCCACGCTCGCCTTCGGCGCGCCGGCGGCGACGGCCCTGCCGATGACCATGATGGTCGAGACCGTCCTCATGCTGCCGCTGGCGCTGTCGCTGGCCGAGATCGGCACCAACAGCGGCCAGTCGCTCGGGCGCATGCTCGGCGACACCGCGCTCAGGCTCGCCCGCATGCCGCTGATGATCGCCATCGCGCTCGGCGTCGTCCTCTCCTCCGCCGGCCTGCATCTGCCGGGGCCGGTGTCGACGGCGCTCGAGATGCTGGCCAGGGCCTCGGCGCCCTGCGCGCTGTTCGTCGTCGGCGGCATCATCGCCGGCCTGCGCCGCACCGACGTCACCGGCGACGTCTTCTGGATCGTCGCCGCCAAGCTTCTGCTGCATCCGCTGGCTGTCGCGGCCTTCCTGCTGCTCATTCCCGGCATTCCGCGCGAACTGGTCGCCATCGGCATCCTGTTTTCCAGCGTCTCGGTGATCACGATCTACCCGATCCTGTGCCGCCGCTTCGGGCTCGACAATGTCGGCGCCACGGTGCTGCTGGCGGCGACCGGCATCGGCTTCGTGACGATCAGCGCTGACGCTGCTGGTGGTCACCGGATATCTCCACGCCGTGCCTTGAGACGGCCATAGTGTGCCGCATGCGCGTCAGAGCCTTTTGGCCAAGGGCATGAAGAGATTAACGTTTTTCCGCTAGGCTAGCTCATCTTCGGGAACAAACAGGTTCCTGAGCCGGTTGGGGGCGCCGGGGAAATCCTGCGGGGGATGACGGGACATGGCTGCGGACAGCATCGACAAGCAGGCCCATGCGCCGGCCAGGCAGACGGCCGACGGCAAGGCGCAGCGCAGGCACAGGAACTTCAAGACGCCGGTGTTCGTCCAGACCGGCCGCATCGATCGTGAACGCGTCGTCACCGGCACCCGCGCGGCCGCCGAGGTGCTGCTTCGCAGCTGGCCCGAGCAGGATTGCCCGAAGCGGCTCTCGGCCATGGAGGCCTGCCTGCGCGTCATCGACGGCAGCAAGCCGCCGTCGCATGCACGCCGCGCCTTCGTGGCGGCCGCGCGCAAGGCCGGCATCCTGCTGGAATCCTGACCCGCCCCGTCTCTTCCCGCCTTTCAGCCCGCACGAGCTTGCCGGTCCTCGCCCGGATGATCTACAGCGTGCCGGAGCCGACGGCGGCGCCATAGGCGCGCCGTGTCCCGGACGACGAGAGTGGAGAGGCCAATGCCGAGCAACCGGTCCGCGATGGCGCGCGAGACGGCGGAGGCGCCGCAGGCGGTGGCGCGGCTGCTCGACCGCGAGCTGGCTGCGATCGAAGCGCTCGCGCGTGACCTTTCCGCGAACCCGCCCGCCGTGGTGGTGACGGCGGCGCGCGGCTCCTCCGACAAGGCGGCCGGCTTCTTCAAATACCTGCTGGAGATCGTCACCGGCGTCCCCGTCGCCTCGATCGGGCCGTCCGTGGCGTCCGTCTATCGCGCGCCGCTCAGGCTGGAAGGGGCGCTGATGGTCACCATCTCGCAGTCCGGCCGCAGCCCCGATCTCGTCGAACTGCAGGCGGCCGCGCGCCGCGCCGGGGCGCGCACGCTGGCGCTGGTCAACGCCGACGGCTCGCCCGTCGCCGCCGGCGCCGACCACGTCCTGCCGCTCCATGCCGGCGCCGAAACCAGCGTCGCCGCCACCAAGAGCTTCATCGCCTCGGTCTCCGCGCTCGCCGCGCTGGTCGCCGCATGGTCGGGCGACCGGCACCTGCAGTCCGCTGTGCGCGACCTGCCGGCCGTGCTCGATGCCGCGCTCGATCTCGACTGGAGCGGCGCCGAGGCGCCGCTTGCCGACGCCGCCTCGCTCTATACGCTCGGCCGCGGGCCGGCCTTTCCGGTCGCCGAGGAGGCGGCGCTGAAGCTCAAGGAAACGGCGGCCCTTCATGCCGAGGCCTTTTCCAGCGCCGAGGTCATGCACGGGCCGCTGCGGCTGGTCGAGCCGCGCTTCCCGGTCATGCTGTTTGCCCCGCTCGATGCCGCGCTTGCGGCGAACAGGCAGACGGCCGAACGGCTCGTGGCGGCAGGCGCGATGCTCTATTCCGTCGTGCCGGGAGAGCGCGGCGGACAGGACTTTCCGGGAAGCCGGCTTCCGGCGGCGGCGAGCGGCCATACGCTTCTCGACCCGATCTCGATGATCGCCTCGTTCTACCGCTTCGTCGAGGCGCTGTCGCGCCTGCGCGGGCTGGACCCGGACCATCCGGCCAATCTCGCCAAGGTGACGGAGACGATCTGATGGCGGTTACCGCACTTGCCGGCGCCGATGTCTTCGACGGCTCCCGCATCCTGCAGGGCAAGGCCGTTCTCGTCGCGGACGGCACGATACAGGGCCTCGTCGCCGAGGATGCCGTACCGGCCGATGCCGAACGCGTCTCGCTGCCGGGCGGCCTGCTTTCGGCCGGTTTCATCGACGCGCAGGTGAACGGCGGCGGCGGCATTCTTCTCAACAACGACCCGACGCTCGAAGGCATCGCCACCATCGTCGCCGCCCACCGGCGCGTCGGCACGACGGCGCTTCTGCCGACCCTGATCACCGACACCGACGAGGTGCTCGACCGGGCGATCGCGGCCGCCGCGGCCGCGGTCGGAGAGGTGCCGGGCGTGCTCGGTCTGCATCTGGAGGGGCCGCATCTGGCGCCAGCCCGCAAGGGCGCGCACCTCGCCGAGCTGATGCGCCCGCTTTCGGCGCGCGACGTCGAGCGGCTGGTCGAGGCGCGCCGCTCGGTCGGCGTGCTGATGGTCACGCTGGCGCCGGAAATGGCGCCTCCCGAGCTGGTCGGACGCCTGGCCGCCGAAGGCGTCGTCGTCAGCCTCGGTCACAGCGACGCCGACTACGCGAGGGCGCGGGCCGCGATCGCCGCGGGTGCGCGGAGCGGCACGCATCTGTTCAACGCGATGAGCCAGCTCGGCCATCGGTCGCCCGGCATGGTCGGCGCGCTGCTCGAGGCCGGCGACGTCTGGTGCGGCATCATCGCCGACGGTTTTCACGCCGATCCCGCGGCGCTGCGCATCGCGCTGAGGGCGAAGCGCGAGCCGGGCCGGCTCTATTTCGTCAGCGACGCGATGGCGCTGGTCGGCGCGGCAGGTGACAGCTTTCCGCTCAACGGCCGCGAGGTGCTGCGGCGGGGCGGCAGGCTGAGCTTCCCGGATGGCACGCTTGCCGGTTCCGACCTGACGATGGCGGGCGCGGTGCGCTTCGGCGTCGCCGAACTCGGGCTGACCGTGGAGGAGGCGCTGCGCATGGCCTCGCTCTATCCGGCGACGGCGCTTGGTGTCGAAGCGCAACGCGGCGTCGTCGCGCCGGGGCTCGCCGCCGACCTCGTGCATCTCGACGATGGCCTGAACGTCACCCGCGTTTGGGTCGGAGGGGTCGAGCAGCCGTCGCAAGGCTGACGCCTGCGCCGCGATCGCCGGGCCGCCTCCGGGCTTCTCAGCCGCGGTTGATGTTGCGCCGGATCATGCCGAGGCTGGCGCCGCCGATGGCGAAGGCGATTGCGAAATAGACGACCATGGCGCCGAACACGAGCGCGGCGAGGGCCGCGAGCTGGACGGTCAGCGGCGCGCTCGGCGCGAACCAGTCGCCCATCCATGCCGCGGCGTAGTGGATGCCGACGGCCATGATCGCGGCGGCCACCACCAGCCGCGGGATGCGGGTCATCAGGGGGCGGTCGAGCTTCCAGTGGCCTCGCCACACCAGCGTGGCGAACAGCAGCGATGCGTTCACCCAGCCGGCCGTCGTCTCGGCCGCGGCGATGCCGGCTTCCGCGATCACCGGGAACAATGTCAGCGCCAGCGTCACGTTGACGGCCACCGAGACCGCGGCGAAACGCATCGGCGTCTTCGTGTCCTCGCGCGCGAAGAAGCCCGGCGTGAATGCCTTGATCAGCACGAAGGCCGGCAGGCCGAGGCCGAACACGGCAAGTGCGGCCGACACCGACTGCGTCGTTGTCACCTCGAAGGCGCCGCGCTCGTAGAGCACGCGCACGATCTCCTCCGACATCACAAGCAGCGCGGCCGCCGCCGGCAGCGTCAGGAACAGCGCGAACTCGACCGAGCGGTTCTGCAAATTCGCGGCCTCGTTCTGGTGGCCGGACTTCAGCGCCCGTGACAGCTCGGGCAAGAGCACCACGCCGACGGCGATGCCGACGACGCCGAGCGGCAGCTGGTAGACGCGGTCGGCATATTGCAGGATCGAGATGGCGCCCGGCTTGGTCGAGGCGATCATCTGGCCGATCACCAGGTTGATCTGCGTGATGCCGCCGGTCGCCGCCGCCGGCAGCGCCAGCCACAGCAGCCGCTTGACGTTGGGCGTCATGCGCGGGCGGCGGAAGCGTATTGCGATGCCGGCGTGGCGGACGGCGAAGACCACCAGCGCCAGCTGCAGCACGCCGGCCACCAGCACGCCCCAGGACAGCGCGTAGCCGGTCTGGATGCCGCCGCGCCCGCTGATCACGTTCCACGCCAGCACGCCGACCAGCACGACATTGAGCAGCACCGGTGCCGCGGCCGCCACGAAATAGCGGTGCAGCGAGTTGAGGATGCCGCTCATCATCGCCATCAGCGACATGCACATCAGGTAGGGGAACATGATCACCGACATCACCACGGTGATGCGGAACTTGTCGGGATCGTCGAAGCCGGGGGCGATGATGAAGCGCACGATGAGCGGCATCGCGAGCTCCATGAGGATGGTCAGCCCCAGGAGCACCGAGAACAGGACGCCGAGCACCTCCTCGGAGAACTTCCTGGCGCCCTCGATCCCGCCGGCCTCGATCTCGCGGGAAAACAGCGGCACGAAGGCGGCGTTGAACGCGCCCTCGGCGAACAGCCGGCGAAACAGGTTCGGAAACCGGAAGGCGGCGTAGAACGCGTCGGCCACCGGGCCGGCGCCCAGCGCCGCCGCCATCAGCGTCTCGCGCGCGAAACCGAGCAGCCGGCTCATCAGCGTCGCCGAGCCGACGGTGGCGAATTTCTGGACCAGGCTCATCGCTGGGTGTCTCCGCCGCGCGGCGCCGCCGGGCTCATTCGGCCGCCGCCTTGCGGCGCGCCGTGGCGCGGGGCTGCCCCTCGCCGTCGAGAATGGCGACCAGGCGCTCGCGGATAGCGTCCATGCGCGTCTGGCTCTCCACCTTGTGGCCGGTCAGATCGGTTACGTAGAACGTGTCGATCACCTTCTCGCCGAAGGTGGTGATGTGGGCCGAGGCGATGTCGAGCGACAGGTCCGACAGCGCCCCGGTGATCTCCGACAGCAAGCCCGGCCGGTCGAGCCCCTCGACCTCGACGACCGAGAAGCGGTTGGACAGCGAGTTGCGCACGGCCGCCACCGGCGCGATGCGGAAGACCTTGGTGCCGCGCTTCGGCTTGGCCCGGCTCTCGATCATCTCCGGCAGCCACCTCTTGCCCGACAGCACGTCCTCGATCAGCCGCCCGACGCGGGCGGCCCGGCGCTGTTCGTCCTCGTCGAGGTCGAACTCGCGGTTGATCAGGATGATGTCGAGCGCCCTGCCGTCGCTGGTCGTGAAGATCTGGGCGTCGACGATGTTGCCGCCGGCCGCCGCGCATGCCCCGGCGATCACCGAAAGCAGCCGCGGGTGGTCCGGCGCCAAGACGGTGATCTCGGTCACCGCCTCGAATTCCAGCGCGCGCGCCGTCGTGGCCAGCGACTTGCGGCCCTCGTCGGCGTCGCGGATGAAGGCGGCGTGGCGCACCTGGTCGTCGAGATCGGTGGCCAGCATGTAGTTGTCGTAGTGCAGCTTCAGATAGCGCTTGCGGTCGCGCTCGCTCCAGTCCGACAGCGCCTCCTCCAGCTCGCTTGCGCGCCTCCTCGGCGCGGCGGGCGCGCGTGACCTCGGAAAAGCCGCCGGTCAGGAGCAGTTCGGTCTCGTAGTAGAGATTGCGCAGGAGCTGGCCCTTCCAGCCGTTCCAGACCCCGGGCCCCACCCCGCGTATGTCGCAGACGGTCAGCACCAGAAGCAGCTTCATGCGCTCGACCGACTGCACGACGTTGGCGAAGTCCTCGATCGTCTTGCGGTCGTTGAGGTCGCGCGTCTGCGCCGTCATCGACATGGTCAGGTGCTGCTCGACCAGCCAGGCGACGGTGTCGGTATCCTCCGGCGAGAACCCCATGTGCGGGGCGAGCCGCCGGGCGATGCGGGCGCCGGCCTCGGAATGGTCCTCGGGACGCCCCTTGGCGATGTCGTGGAACAGAACCGCCGCGTAGAGCACGGCGCGGCGATGCTTCAGGCCCGGCATCAGCGAGTGCGCCAGCGGATGCAGCTTCTCGCAGCGGCCCTGCTCGATCTCCGACAGTACGCCGATGCAGCGGATCAGGTGCTCGTCGACCGTGTAGTGGTGATACATGTTGAACTGCATCATCGCGACGATCTTGTCGAAGTCGGGGATGAGCTTGCCGAGCACGCCCGCCTCGTTCATGCGGCGCATGTTGAGTTCGGGATTTCGCGGCGACGTCAGCACGTCCATGAACAGCCGGTTGGCCTCGGCGTCGCGGCGCAGCGTGCGGTCGATCAGCTTCAGCGAGCGCGTCACCAGCTTCAGCGCGTCGGGGTGGAATTCCAGCCCGTGCCGGTCGGCGAACCAGAACAGCCTGCAGGATGTTGACGGGGTCGCGCTCGAACACCTGGTCGTCGGCGATGTTGATGCGGTGGTTGTCGAGCACGAAGTCGGACGTGCCGGCGAGCTTGCTGCGCCGCCGCGAGAAGGTGCGGAAGATGCGGTTGAAGCCGGGAACCTGCTTGGCCTGCTCTTCCTCGAGTGCCGCGCACAATATGCGCGTCAGGTCGCCCACCGACTTGGCGGTGAGGAAGTAGTGCTTCATGAAGCGTTCGACCGCCGAAAGCCCGGGGCGGCCGGTGTAGCCGAGGCGCTCGGCGATGTCGCGCTGGATGTCGAAATGCAGGCGCTCCTCGGCCTTGCCGGTGAGGAAGTGCATGTGGCAGCGCACCGCCCACAGGAAGTCCTCGGCCTTGCGGAACTGCAGGTATTCCTGGCGGGTGAACACGCCCTTGTCGACCAGCTCCTCGCCGCGCCGCACGCGGTAGACATATTTGCCGATCCAGAACAGCGTGTGCAGGTCGCGCAGGCCGCCCTTGCCGTCCTTGACGTTGGGCTCGACCA
The DNA here is from genome assembly GCA_963816435.1 of uncultured Alphaproteobacteria bacterium. Taxonomy (GTDB): domain Bacteria; phylum Pseudomonadota; class Alphaproteobacteria; order Rhizobiales; family Rhizobiaceae; genus CAWFKS01. Next base: position 144,252 of record CAWFKS010000010.1, on the reverse strand, counting down.
GGTAGCGGCTCTCGCCGGCGCGGGCGTGGCGGTCGTCGCGCTCGGCGAGCTTGGCCTGCACGTATTCGGCCGCCGTGTCGGCCAGAACCTCGGCGTCGAAGCGCGCCATCAGCTCGTCGCACAGCGCCTTGTCGCCCCACATGAAGCGGGCTTCCAGGATCGAGGTGCGGATGGTGATGTCGCCGCCCGACAGGCGGATGCACTCGTCGATGTTGCGGGTGGCGTGGCCGACCTTCAGGCCGAGGTCCCACAGCATGTAGAGCATGTATTCGACGATCTGCTCGCCCCAAGGCGTCTGCTTGTAGGGGAGCAGGAACAGGAGATCGATGTCGGAGCCCGGCGCCAGCGTGCCGCGGCCGTAGCCGCCGACGGCGACGATCGCCATGCGCTCGGCCGCAGACGGGTTCTTGGAGCGGTAGACATGCGTCACCGCGAAGTCGAACAGCACCGCGATCAGCTCGTCCATCAGGTGCGACAGCCGGGCCGCGCAGGCGGTGCCGGACCCGTCCTCCATCAGCATCGCCTCGGCGGTGGCGCGGCCGGCCGCCAGGCGCTGCCTGAACGCGTCGAGCACGCGCGCGCGCACCTCCGGCGACGAGCCGTCGCCGTCGCTCGCCGCGGTCAGCGCCGTCAGCTCGGCGCGCAGCGGGTCCGCGTCGATCATTTCCGACAGTTTCAGGGGAACCTTGGCCATTCGCAGCGGGGATGTGTCGGAGTGTCGCGGGCGTCTATAACCCGTTTCGCACGGCAAGTGTATCGCATGCCGGCGGCGGCGCGGATGTTTCGGTGGAAGCGCCCGGTCGGGTCAGGAAGCCTGGCGCCACTGCCGGGAGCGCACGAAGCGGACGAGGTCCTCGGCGCTCATCGGCCGGGCGAAGGCGAAGCCCTGCAGCGCGTTGCAGCCGAGCCGGCGCAGCACGGCGGCATGGTCCATCGTCTCCACGCCCTCGGCCAGCACCTCGATGCCCAGCGACTTGCCGATGTCGATGATCGAGCCGACGAGCTGGCGCTGCGCGGTCGAGCGCACCACCGGCATGACCAGCTGGCGGTCGATCTTGAGGCGCGACGGCTTCAGCTTCAGCAGGCTGACGATCGAGGCGTGGCCGGTGCCGAAATCGTCGATCTCGACGTCGATGCCCAGTTCCTTGATGTGGTCGACGTTCCACGCGACGATCTCGTCGTGCTCGTCGAGGAAGATCGATTCCACCAGCTCGAACGAGATCGTGCCCGGCTTGATGTCCAGTTCGCGCAGGCTGCGGATCAGCTCCTCGTCGTGGAGCCGGCGCACCGAGACGTTGACGGAGGCCTTGGGAATGTCCAGCCCCTGGGCCCGCCATGTCTCCATGTCGGCCAGCGTGCGCTCCAGGATGATGCGGTCGATCGCGGCGACGGCGTTGAGCTCCTCGGCGATCTTCATGAAGCGCGCCGGCGCCAGAATGCCGCCGGCCGGATGTTTCCAGCGCGCCAGCGCCTCGACGCCGATGATCTCGCGCGTCTCGGCATCGAACTGCGGCTGGTAGAACGGCACGAACTCGTTGTTCTCCAGGCCCGACAGGATTTCGTCGGCGACCCGCTTCGTGGTGACGATCTCGGCCTGCAGCGCGTCGTTGAAGAACTGGTAGCGGTTGCGGCCGCGGCCCTTGGCCCGGTAGAGCGCGATGTCGGCGTTGACCAGCAGGCGCTTCGGGTCGGCGAGCGCCTGCGTGTCGCTGGCGATGCCGATCGACCCGCCGAACCGGCATTCGTGCCCGTCGTGGACGACCGGCTGCTTCAGGCGCTCGATCACCTGTCCGGCCAGCCGCGCCAGCGAAGCCCCTTCGGTCGCCTCGGCGTGGACCGGTCCGCGCACCACGACGATGAATTCGTCGCCGCCGACGCGCGCCACGAAATCGTTCTTGCCGACCGTCGATTTCAGCACCTGCGCGGCGTGCACCAGCATGGCGTCGCCGGCGGCGTGGCCCAGCGTGTCGTTGATCTGCTTGAAGCGGTCGAGGTCGATGTGGAGCAGGGCGGCGTGCTCTTCGCCGCGCGCGAATTTCTCCGCATGCTCGCACAGCACCTGGTCGAGATAGCGGCGGTTGGGCAGTCCGGTCAGCGAATCGTGCAGCGCGTTGAACTCGATGCTGGCCTTGGCCTCTTCCAGCTCCGCGTTGCGCGCCTGCGACAACAGGTTTGCGTGCTTGAGATCATCGTTGAGAGCGATGTCGGCCGAGACGTCCCAGTTGACGCCGACGATGCGCAGCGGCTCGCCCTCGTCCTGATAGACGGTGCCGATCGCCCTGATGTGGCGCACCTCGCCGTCGCCGAGCAGCAGCCTGTATTCGGAGTGATAGTCGCCGCGCGTCTCCACGGCGCGCCTGAAATCGGCTTCCGCCCGCTCGGCGTCCGCCGGATGCAGCCGCCGCGCCCAGTGCGAGTAGTCGCGCGGGCCGCCGTCGGCCGGGTAGCCGTAAAGCTCGTTCATGCGGTCGTCCCAGAACAGGTCGCCGCTTTCGATGCTGTTTTCCCACAGCCCGATCTTGGAAGTCTGCATGGCCAGGCCGAGCCGGCGAGTCACGCGCTCAAGCTGCAGTTCGCGCTGGCGAAGTGCGCTGATGTAGCGCTGCCGGTCCTCGAAGAGGCGGCCGCCGACGAGGATCGGAATGAAGATGAGCGCGCCGGCGACGATGATGAAGCTGCGCAGCTTCCACAATTCAGGCGGCGCGGCGTCCCAGCCGCTCGTCGGGAACCGCCGCGATTTCCCAGGACCCGGTCGGCAGCGTCACGTCGGCGGTCACCGGGTTGTCGTTCAGAACGCTCTCCGGGCCGTAGAACGGCTTGCCGGCGCCGCCGGTCCCGTCCTTGCCGGTCAGGGCGATGCGGATCGGCAGATCCCGTGAAAGCAGGCCGCTGTCGGCCAGCAGGCGCTGCTCGTCTATGACGGCGGAAACGATGCCCCAGAAATGCGATTGACGCCGTTCTTCGAGACGAACACCGGAAAACGCGCGATCAGCCCGCGGCCGCCCTGAACGAGGTTGACCGGCCCCGCCAGCACCACGTCGCCGATGTCGCGGGCGCGCAAGCGCGGCGTCGCGCTGTGCCGGGTTCTTCGTGTAGTCGAGGCCCAGCGCACGTTCGTTGCCGTCCACCGGATAGACCAGCCGGACGACGAGGTCGGGCGCCGCCGCGAGGTGGCGGATCTGCGATTTGCCCGCCAGCAGCTTGGAAGCGAGCTGGGCGAAGCGCGCCTCGTTCATGTCCGGCTCGGTTTCCAGCACGGCGGTGAAGCCGCGCACGAGCTGGATGTTGCCGGCGATGTTGCCCTCGAGCTTGGCGCGGATCAGGCTGATATAGCTGAAGACCTGCGAGCGAAGCTGTTCCTGGGTGCGTTCCTGCGAGTTTTCGCTCCGCCAGCGTCGCCGTCATGAGGATGACGATGAGGGCGATCGCCGCCGGCACATAGCTCAGCCGAAATCCGGACCTGAGGGCCTGTGCGCTAAAGACGCTGCGGAAGAAACTCAAGACCTGACAATCCGCTTCGTGTCCTCGCAAGGGTTCCTGCCAAGCATGTAGCGGCAAGTGCTTAAATTAGCCTTTAGGCACAATGGCACCCGTCCGGTCGCGCCCGAGCGCCGCGTTCTCCGCCGAAATCCGGATCCACAGCACGATCGCGTTCGCCGCCGAGAAGGCCAGAGCCACCACCGGCAGGCCGAGCACCATCGGCACGACGACGAACTCGGCCGCCACCAGCAGATAGTTGGGGTGATCGACGTAGCGGTAGGGACCGCGCCGCAGCGGCGGCTCCGGCGTCACGATGATCCTGGTCGTCCAGCGCCGGCCGAGGCTGGCGAGTATCCACACCCGCAACGCCTGCAGCACCACGTAGGCGGCAAGCCACCACGGGTTCACCGGTGCGTCCCATCCGAGCGCGACCAGCACCGCGAGCCAGCTAGCGTGCAGCGCCACGATCAGCGGATAATGTGCCGCGCCGTGCTCGCGCGCGCCGTTCGCCAGCAGCCGTTTCGTGTTGCTTCTGGCGAGCGCCAGCTCGCCCAGTCGCTGCAGGATGACGACGGCGAGGAAGATCGCGCCCTCAGGCATCGAGATCCACCGACAGCGCCGAAAGCGTGAAGCCGGGGCCGAGCGCGGTCAGCACGATCCTGCCGCCGGGATCGTCGCGCAGGTACCGCTCGAGCACGAACAGCACGGTGGGCGCCGACATGTTGCCGAAGTCGCGCAGGATCTCGCGCTCCGTGTCCAGGCTCCCGCCCGGCAGCGACATCGCCGCCTCGATCGCCTCGACCACCTTGGCGCCGCCCGGATGGCAGACGAAGCGGGAGACCTCGTCCGGCGCTAGGCCGAGCGCATCCAGAACGCTCCCTGCGGCTTCGCGGAAATTCTCGGTGACGAAGGCCGGGATCGAGCGGTCGAAGACCACGCCGAGGCCGACCGGGTCGACCGACCAGCCCATGATGTCGAGCGTGTCCGGCCAGGTGTGCTCCGCGCCGGCGCCGATCAGCGGACCGTTGCCGCCGCCCGAAGAGACCACGGCAGCCGCCGCGCCGTCGCCGAACAATACCGCCGCGATGATGTCGGCCTTCTGCATCCGGTCGGCGCGGAAGGAAAGCGTGCACGTCTCCACGCACACGAGCAGTACGTTGGTGCCGGGCTCCGCCGCCGCGAGACGGCTCGCCAGCGACAGCCCGCTGACGCCGCCGGCGCAGCCGAGTCCGAAGACCGGCACGCGCTTGGCATCGGCCCGGAAGCCGAGTTCGGCATGCGCGCGCGCCTCGAGCGTCGGCGTCGCCACGCCGGTCGAGGAGACCGTGACGATGCAGTCGATCTCGGAAGCGTCCAGCCCGCTGGAGGAAAGCGCGGCGCGCGCGGCGTCGGCAAAGAGCCTGGTCGCTCCGTCGAGATACGCCTCGGTGCGCGATGGCCAGTCGTGATCCTCGAAGAACCACTCCGCCGGCCGGACCGAATAGCGGCGATCGACCCCGGCGGTCGAGAAGGTCGCCGACAGCCGAGAGAAATCCTTGTAGCGGCTGCCGAATATCTGTTCGGCCATGCGCTTGGCGAGATCCTGCGGCAGCAGGTGCGGTGGGACGGCGGTGCCGAGGCCGCGCAGCCGCACTGCCGGCCTGTTCGCCGCATCGGAAATCGCCCCCGCGGAGGGCGCGAATTCGTTCTTCTTGAGCATTGCCGTCCCTCGTTTCTAATGATCCTGCCCGGCGGGGCGGCAGGCAGCGGCCGTGGAATGCCGGCAGCAAAGCGGACGGCTAGACTGCAGTAACGGCACGGGGGACGTTTATGTTTCGGTGAACGGCGCGTTGCCTCTACACGCATGCGTGAGGGTCTAGCTGCCGGCAAGCCCCTTCAGCCGGTAGAGCGCGTCGAGCGCTTCCTTCGGCGTCATCTCGTCGGGGTGCAGCCGGCCGAGCGCGTCGGCCAGAACGTCGCTCTTCTTGGCGGGCGCAGGCGCCTCGCGCCGCGCCACCGAGGCGCTGAACAGCGGCAGGTCGTCGACCAGCGCCGTCGCCCGTCCGCTGGTCGCCCCGCTTTCGAGCAGGCCCAGCACCTCGCGCGCCCGCTCCACCACCGCCTCCGGCAGCCCGGCCAGCCGCGCCACCTGCACGCCGTAGGAACGGTCGGCCGCGCCCGCGGCGACTTCGTGCAGGAAGACGACCTCGCCTTCCCATTCCTTGACGCGCATGGTGACGTTGTGGAGCCGCACCAGCTTTTCCGACAGCGCCGTCATCTCGTGGAAATGCGTGGCGAAGACGGCGCGGCAGCGGTTCTTCTCGTGCAGGAACTCGATCGTCGCCCAGGCGATCGACAGGCCGTCGAAGGTCGCCGTGCCGCGGCCGATCTCGTCGAGGATGACCAGCGAACGCTCGCCGGCCTGGTTGAGGATCGCCGCCGTCTCGACCATCTCGACCATGAAGGTCGAGCGCCCGCGCGCCAGATCGTCGGAGGCGCCGACGCGGGAAAACAGCCGGTCGACGACGCCGATATGGGCGGCCTTGGCCGGCACGAAGGAACCGGCCTGCGCGAGCACCGCGATCAGCGCGTTCTGGCGCAGGAAGGTCGACTTGCCGCCCATGTTCGGGCCGGTCAGCAGCCAGATCGCGCCGTTCCTGCCACCGTCGTCGGGCGACAGGTCGCAGTCGTTGGCCACGAACGCGTCGGCGAGCTGGCGCCTGAGCGCCTGTTCGACCACCGGATGGCGGCCGCCCTCGATCGAAAAGGCCAGGCTGTCGTCGACGGCGGGCCGGCAGTAGTCCTCCGCCACGGCGAGCTCGGCCAGCGCCGCCGAAACGTCGATCTCGGCGAGAGCCGCGGCGCCGGCGCGCAGCGCGGCGGATTCGGCCACCACCGCGGCGACCAGGTCGTCGAACGTCGCGAGCTCGATCGTCAGCGCCCGGTCGGCGGCGTTGGCGATCTTGGTTTCCAGCTCCGCCAGTTCGGTGGTGGTGAAGCGCATCGCGTTGGCCATCGTCTGGCGGTGGATGAAGCGCGACTTCGCCTCGTCGCTGCCCGTCATCGCCTCGCGATGGTTGGCCGTCACCTCGATGTAGTAGCCGAGCACGTTGTTGTGGCGGATCTTCAGCGAGCGGATGCCGGTCTCGTCGGCGAGCTGCCGTTCCATCGCCGCGATGACGCGCCGCGACTGGTCGCGCAGCGCCCGCATCTCGTCGAGTTCGGCATGATGGCCCGCGCGTACGAAATTGCCGTCGCGCTTCAAGAGCGGCAGCTCGTCGGCGAGCGCATGGCGCAAGCGGTCGAGCAGCTCCTGCGGCAGCGCCGACAATCCCCGGCAGGCAGAAGCGAGCCCGGCCGGCAGCATCTCCGGGTCGAGCAGGTCGACGATGCCGGCCGCCGCCTCCAGCCCCGCGGCGAGCGCGCCGAGGTCGCGCGGACCGCCGCGGTTGAGCGCCAGCCGCGACAGCGCCCTCATGATGTCGGGCGCGCCCTTGAGGCATTCGCGCAGCGCCTCGCGCAGCCTGGTCTCGCCGGCGAGATAGGAGACGGCGTCGAGCCGTGCGTTGATCGCGTCGGGATCGGTGAGCGGCGCCGTCAGCCGCTCGGCCAGCAGGCGCGCGCCGGCGCCGGTGACGGTGCGGTCGACGGCCTTCAGCAGCGAGCCGTCGCGATTGCCCGACAGCGTCTTCAGGATTTCCAGGTTGGCGCGCGTCGCCGGGTCGATGAACAGGCTGGAGCCGGCCTCCTCGCGCTCGGGCGGCGACAGCGGCGGACGCTCGGCCTTCTGGGTCTTCTCGACATAGGCGATGATGCCGGAGATCGCCGCCAGCTCGGCGCGGCCGAACTGGCCGAAGCTTTCCGGCGTGGCGACGGCGTAGAACTCGGCGATGCGGCGCTCGGCGGTCGCCGAATCGAACGACGAGGCCGGCTGCGGGTTGGCGACCGAGCCCAGCACGTCCATCACCGGGCGCAGGTCCGGGTCGTGGAATACCGCCTCGGGCATCACCAGCTCGCGCGGGTCGACGCGCAATATGTCGGCGAGCAGCCGGTCTGCCGCGGTCTCGGCGACCCTGAAGGCGCCGGTGGAGATGTCGACCCAGGCGAGCGCGTAGGCGCCTTCGCCGCCGCCCTTCACCCGGCCGAGCGCCATCAGGAAGCTCGATTCGGACGGCGCCAGCAGCTTTTCCTCGGTGACGGTGCCGGGCGTCACGAGGCGCACCACGTCGCGCCGCACCACCGACTTGCCGCCGCGCTTCTTGGCCTCAGCCGGGTCCTCGACCTGCTCGCACACGGCGACGCGGAACCCCTGCGCGATCAGCTTCTGCAGGTAGTCGTCGGCGGCATGGATGGGCACGCCGCACATCGGGATGTCCTGGCCCTGGTGCTTGCCGCGCTTGGTCAGCGTGATGCCGAGCGCCTGCGAGGCGAGCTCCGCGTCATGGAAGAACAGTTCGTAGAAGTCGCCCATCCGGTAGAACAGCAGCGAGTCCGGGTTGGCGGCCTTGATCTCGATATACTGCTCCATCATCGGCGTGACGCGCGCGCCGGCGGTGTCGGCAGGGCTGATGACGGGCTTGTCCATGGGGCGCAAACGCTATCGTTTGCCGCAGTCGAGTTCAAACGCCACGGCGCGCTTCGGACCGGGCTTCCCCACCATTGTTCTCCGGATCGTCAGCCGAGCTGGCTGTAGGCCTTCACCGCCAGTTCCTGCAGCCGGTCGCGCGGCAGGTCGCCGACCAGCGCGCAGCGTATCGTCTCGTCGTCCCAGTAGAGCGCTTCCAGGTGCTCGCGCGTGGTGAAGCGGAAGGCCGTCTCGGCGCCGTCGGAGGAGGGCACGACATAGAGCGTGATGCGCTGCCCGCCGGCATCCTCGTACATGAACTGTGCCGCGGGCATGCTGCCGGCCGGCAGCAGCCGCCCGCCGACCAGCTGGAAGCCGTCCTCGCGCAGGTCGGGAATGCGGATCGCGCGGTCGAGCCGCTTCGACAGCCAGGCCGCCAGATGCGTTTCCTCGGCGGCCTTCACCTCGACGGGATGGACGACCTCCGAGACGAACAGGCGGTGCGCGTCGATCGCCTCGGCGACCAGCGGCTGGCCGGCCCCGGCCGAGCCGTCGAGCATCGCGCGTCCGAACCAGCCGGCGGCGGCACCTACCGCGACGAGCAGCACCGCGGCGGCCGCATAGCGCAGCAGCGGACCCGGTCCCGGCTGGCGCGCCGCGACGGCGCGAACCGAGAGCCGCGCGGGAACTTCCTCCTCGGCGACATGACCGTAGAGCTCGCCGATCGCCTCGTCCTGGCGCCGCCATTCGGCGACCCTCGCCGCATCCGTCTCGTTGCCGGCCAGATGCGCCTCCACGATCGCGGCGCGCCGCGCGTCCAGCTCGCCGTCGACATAGGCGAGCAGGTCGTTCTCGGTCACTTTCGGATCTTGCCGCGCCGTCATTTCACTGTCCTGAGTCTGGGGGTCGGCGCCGGCGTGGAGCGCAGCCGCAGCGCGTTGCGCGCCCGGCCGATCCGCGACATCAGCGTGCCCTGCGGAATGTCGAGCGCGTGCGCGGCCTCGGCGTAGCTCAGCCCTTCCAGCGCCACCAGCAGCAGCGCCTCGCGCTGTTCGGCCGGCAGCGCGTCGATGGCGCGTGCCGTGTCGGCCAGTTCCAGCCGGTGAAGCTGCGCCGGCTGCTCGGCCGGCTCGCGCGCCAGTCCCTCGATCGGCACGGCGGCCGGGGCGCGGCGCCCGCGGCGCAGATCGTTGCGGTAGAGATTGAGCAGGATGCGGAACAGCCAGGCCCGCACCGACGAGCCCGGCCGCCACAGCAGCCGCTTGCGCACGGCGCGCTCGAGGCAGTCCTGGACGAGGTCGTCGGCGCGGTCGGCCTCGCGGGTCAGCGCCCGCGCATAGCGCCGCAGCGCCGGGATGCACGCTTCGATCTCGTCCAGGACCAGGCTCATCGCCGCAGTCTACTCCATGGCGGTGTGCCAGACACCTCCGACGCCGTCGCCGGTCATGTCGCCCGGCTTGCCGTCCTTGATCCACAGATAGAGCGGCATGCCCTTGTAGGCCCACTGCTTGGAGCCGTCCTTGCGCTCCACGAGCGCATAGTCGCCATCCGCCATGGCGCCGCTGTCGGCCATCAGCGGCGGCCAGTTGACCGCGCATTTGTCGTAGCAGTTGGAGACGCCGTCGCCGTCCTCGTCATAGGTGTAGAGCGTCATGCCCTTGGCGTCGGTCAGCACCTCGCCGGCATCCGTCTTCATCGACTTGACTGCGCCGCCGGCATAGTCCTCGGCCAGCGCGGCTGGGGCCGCGAGCGCCATCACGGCGCATGCGGCGAACACTGTGCGTAGAAGCATCGGTCGTTCCTTTCGGGTTTGCGGGTCGGACCGTTCGTCCTCCCGATGCCGTCAACACCGATGCGCGGGCTTTATTCCCGCCGCCCCGCAATAATTCATGCAGGCTTGCCGAACACGGGCCGCGACACAGGTTCCTGATCGGGAGAAAGATCGACAATGAACCCGAAGAACAGGCGAGCGCGATCGGCTCGCCGGGAGCGGACGCATGGCGCTTGAGACCGCCTTCGGCTGGCTGACCGGGGCGCAGGCCGACGAACTGGAGAAGGGCGAGGCGCGCAATGGCGCCGTCCACGTCGTCTCGCTTGCCCTCACCAAGACGGGCGACGCGCTGATCGATCCGAAGCTGGTGCTCACGTGGCTGCTTTCAGCGCTCGGCGCGCCGGGTGCGCTGATCGGCCTGCTCGTGCCGGTGCGCGAGGCGGGTGCGCTGCTGCCGCAACTCGCCATGGCGCGGCTGGTCGAGAAGAACCGGCTGCGCAAGCGGTTCTGGGCCGCCGGCGCAGCCGTCCAGGGGCTGTCGGCGCTCGCCATTGCCGCCGTCGCGTTGCTTTTCACGGGGAGTGCGGCCGGCTGGACGGTGCTGGCCCTGCTCGCCGTCTTCGCTGTCGGCCGCGCGGCAGCCTCGATCAGCTACAAGGACGCGCTGGCCCACACCATCGGCAGGCAAAGGCGCGGCGCGGTGAGCGGCTTCGCCGCCAGTGCGGCATCGGCCGTCGCCTTCGCCGTCGGCGCGGCGATGGCGGTCGGCGTCTTCACCGGTGCGGCGCGCTCGATAGCCTTCATCGTGGCTGCCGCCGGCCTTGCCTTCCTCGCCGGCGCGGCAACCTTCCTGGCGCTGCGCGAGCCGGAGGCCGAGGCTGCCGGTGACGGCCGCGACAGCTGGCGCGCGCTCGTCGCCCCGATCCGCGACGATCCGCAGCTGCGCCTGTTCGTCGCCTCGCGCATCGCGCTTGCCGCGACCGCGTTGGCGACGCCGTTCATCGTCATGATCTCGACGGCCGAGAAGCGCTCGGCGCTGGACCAGCTCGGCCCGCTGGTCATGGCCTCGACCGCCGCATCGGTGCTCGCCTCCTATGTGTGGGGGCGGCTCTCGGACGCCTCGAGCCGCAAGACGCTCGTGGCGGCCGGGCTGATCGGCGGCGCCCTTTTCCTCGTGCTCGGCGTCGCCGGCCTGATGACCGGAGGGATCGGCGGCGTCTTCGGCGCCACCGCCGCCGTTTTCGTCGCGCGCACCGCCTACGAGGGCGTGCGGCAGGGGCGCAAGCTGCACCTCACCGACATGGCGAAGGACACGTTGAGGGCGCGCTACACCGCGCTCTCCAACACGCTCGTCGGGATCGCTCTCCTGGCGGCGGGCCTGTTCGGCGTCATCGCCGACCGCTTCGGCCCGGCGGTCGTTCTCTTGCTGTTTTCGGCCATGTCGGTGCTCGGCGCGCTGCTGGCCCTCGGCCTCGACGAGGTGCAGCGCCGGGGCTGATGCGGCGGCCCGGCCTTTGCCGGGCCGGCCCGTTCAGCCGACGAGGTCGTCGATGCGGATCGGGAAGCGGCGCACCCGCTTTCCGGTCGCATGCCAGATCGCGTTGGCGATCGCCCCGACCGTGCCGGTGATGCCGATCTCGCCGACGCCCTTGATGCCGAGCGCGTTGACGTAGGGGTCGTGCTCGTCCACCAGGATCACGTCCATCGCCGGAATGTCGGCATGCACCGGCACGTGGTAGCCGGCGAAGTCGCCGTTGACCGGCCGCCCGGTTCGCGGATCGTGGATCGCCTCCTCGTGCAGCGCGAAGGACAGGCCCCAGATCATGCCGCCCTCCAGCTGGCTGGTCGCCAGCTTGGGGTTGATGATGCGGCCGGCCGCGAAGGCGCCGACGAGGCGGCTCACCCGCATCTGTCCGAGATCCGGGTCCACCTTCACCTCGGCGAACACCGCGCCGTGCGAAAACATGGCTCTGTCCTGGGCGTGGGCCGGGTCGCGGTGGCTCTTGCCGCTGCCTTCCAGCTTCGACAGGCCGGCCCGGGCCATGATCTCGGCATAGCTTTCGCTGCGCGTCTCGTCGCCGCCGTGATAGAGCCGCCCCTCGCGGGCCTCGATGCCGGCATTGCCGGCGCCGAACAGCGGCGAGGCGGGATCGTTGACCGCGAGATCTGCGAGCTTCGCGATGACGTCGTCGCCGGCGCTGGCGAGCGCCCCGCCGGCGGTCGCCGTGTGGCCCGATCCGCCGGCCACGCCGCCGTCCGGCAGTTCGGAATCGCCGGCGCGGAACTCGACCTTGTCGGCGTCGAGCCCCAGCGAGTCCGCGGCGATCTGGAGCAGTGCGGTCCACGCGCCCTGGCCCATGTCGGCGGCGGCGGTTTCCACCAGCGCCGTGCCGTCGGCGCGCAACGTGGCGCGTGCCTCGGCCTGGAACATCGGCGCGTGGAACAGCGCCGTCCCCATGCCCCAGCCGACCAGATGCCCGGCCTCGTCGCGCATCTGCCCGGGCTCCAGCGGCCGGCCTTGCCAGCCGAAGCGCTCGGCGGCCTGGCGGTAGCATTCGCGCAGCTCCTTGGCGGAGTAGGGCCGCCCCGTCGCCGGGTCGGTCTCGGCATAGTTCAGCAGGCGGAATTCCAGCGGGTCGATGCCGCAGGCATAGGCAGCCTCGTCCATGGCGCTTTCGAGCGCTGCCGAACCGGAAGCCTCGCCCGGCGCACGCATCGGGCCGGGCGTGCCGACGTCGTTGCGCACGCCCTTGTGGCCGGTCGCAAGCGCTCCGGTGGCGTAGAGATTGTTCGACGCCGCCGCCGCCGGCTCGAGGAAATCGTCGAAGCTGCTGGTCGCCGACACCGTGCGGTGTTCGAGCGCCGTCAGGTGGCCCGTCGGCGTCCATGCCGAGCTTCAGCGTCTGCCTGGTCGCGCCGCGATGGCCGACCGGCCCGAACATCTGGTCGCGCGACAGCGCCAGCTTGACCGGGCGGCCGAGCTCGCGGGCGGCGAGGATGGTCAGCGCGTACGGCCCGGTCATGTTCGCCTTGGAGCCGAAGCCGCCGCCGAGGAACGGGCTGCGGATATGGATGTTCTGCGGCGGAATCCCGAAGAACCCGGCATAGCCCATCCGCGACAGCACGATCGCCTGGTTGGGCGTGTCGAGCGTCAGGCGGTCGCCGTCCCACTGCGCGACCATCGCGTGCGGCTCCATGGCGTTGTGGTACTGGTCCGGCGTCTCGTATTTGGCCTCGATGCGCCTGGCTGCCGCCGCATGCCCCGCGGCGATGTCGCCCTTCTCCACCGTTCCCGGATTGCCGAAGCCGACGGTGGGCGAATCGTATTCTTCCAGGCCCTCGAAGCCGAGCCGCACGGGTTCGGCCTCGTAGGTCGGGGCGAGCAGGCGCGCGCCTTCGTTCGCCGCCTCCAGTGTCTCGGCCACCACGAAGGCGATCGGCTGCTTGGCGTAGCGGACGCGATCGTTCTGCAGCGCCTCGAAGCGGAAGCTGAACATGCCGTGCTTGCCGTCGGGGTCGAGCCCCAGCTTCGGCACGTTGTCGGGCGTGTACACCTCGACCACGCCCGGATGCGCCTTCGCCGCCGCCACGTCGAGCGAGGCGACGCGCCCGCGCGCGATGCCGCTGGTCGCAACGACGCCGTAGAGCAGGTTGTCGGGGTGGTTGTCGGCGGCGTAGGTCGCCTGGCCGGTGACCTTCAGCACGCCGTCGCGGCGGGTCATCGGCTGGCCGCTGTTGGAGCCGAAGCGCATGTGCCCGGTGGGCGAAACGACATTGTCAGACATTGGCGGAAACTCCGGTGCTGGAGCTGAAGACGGAGGCGGGAAGGGCGGGCATGCGTTCGGGCGTGCCGGCGGCGGCCTGTTGAAGCGTCCGCTTCACCAGCGACCGGGCGAGCCCGATCTTGTAGGCGTTGTCGCCCGATGGCGCGGCGCCGGCGAGCGCGGCCTCGGCTGCCCGTGCGAACACCTCCTCGCCCGGTGCGGCGCCGGCAAGCAGCGCCTCGGCCTCGCGGGCCCGCCACGGCTTCGCCGCGACGCCGCCGAGCGCCAGCCGGCCCTCGCGGATCGTGCCGTTCTCGATGCGCAGCATCGCCGCCGCCGAGACGACGGCGAAGGCGAACGAGGTGCGCTCGCGCACCTTCAGGTAGCGCGCATTGGCGCTGAAGCCGGCCGCCTGCGGCGGCAGCGTCAGCGCGGTGATCAGCTCGCCCTGTTCCAGCACCGTCTCGCGCTGAGGCGCATCGCCGGGCAGCGGCAGGAACTCTTCCAGCGCGACTTCGCGCGTCCCCTGCGGCCCGTGGATCTCGACCCTGGCGTCGAGGGCGGCCAGCGGCACGCAGAAATCCGACGGATGGGTCGCGATGCAGTGTTCTGACCAGCCGAGCACCGCGTGGTTGCGGTTCACCCCGCCGATCGCGTCGCAGCCGGAGCCGGGATCGCGCCGGTTGCAGGCGCTGGCCGGGTCCTGGAAATACGGGCAGCGCGTGTGCTGCACGAGGTTTCCGCCGACCGTGGCAGAGTTGCGCAATTGCGCCGACGCGCCCGACAGCAATGCCTCGGCCACTGCCGGATAGGACGCGGCAAACGCCTTGTCGCGGGCGAGGTCGGAATTGCGGACCATCGCGCCGATGCGCATGCCGCCGTCGGGCAGCGCCTCGATGCGGTCGAGCCCCGGCACGCGGGTGATGTCGACCACCTTGCCGGGCTGCATGGCGCCGACCTTCATCATGTCGAGAAGGTTGGTGCCGCCGGCGAGATAAGCTGCATTCGGCGCGGAGGCTGCGGCGACCGCCTCGTCGAGCGAGGTCGCCCGCACATAGTCGAACAGGTTCATGCCGCGCTCCTTTCGTCCTCGGCGATGCGCTTCTGCGCGTCGATCACCGCTTCCACGATGCCGGCATAGGCGCCGCAGCGGCACAGATTGCCGCTCATCGCCTCGCGGATGCGTTCGGGATCGTCGCCGGCCTCTCCCTCGCGGATCAGTGCGACAGCGCTCATGATCTGGCCGGGCGTGCAGTAGCCGCACTGGAACCCGTCATGCTCGATGAAGGCGGCCTGGACGGGATCGAGCCGGCCGTCCTGGGCCAGCCCCTCGATGGTGGTCACCTCGGCGCCGTCGAGGCTGGCGGCCAGCGACAGGCAGGAATTGACCCGCCGCCCGTCGACCAGCACCGTGCAGGCGCCGCACTGGCCGCGATCGCAGCCCTTCTTGGTTCCGGTCAGGTCGAGTCGCTCGCGCAACAGGTCGAGCAGGGTGACCCTTGGGTCTTCCAGCGTGACGTCGCGGCGTTCGCCGTTGACGGTTATGCTGATGGACAGGCTCATGTCGGCTCCCATCTATGGTAATCCGGATGTCTGGCTGCGTTGCGGCCGCGGCGCGTCGAGCGCGAGGCCTTTGCGGGGACGGGGGCGCCGTGTCACGATGCAAAAACCGAAATCGCATCGCGGAAAACTCGGCATCGGCGCCTGTCCATGTTATACGGAGGATGCCTCCGTTTTGCAAGCCAAAATTCGGGACGGGCGAGATTTCGGGCAGACGAACAGTTCAGGCACGCGACAGGGGATGACGAAAGAACTGGAACACGAGAGCGCGAAGACAAGGCGCAAGCCGCGCGCGGATTCGCTCAGGAACCGCGAGCGTCTGCTCGTCGCGGCGCGCGACGTGTTCTCCGCCGGCGGCCCCGACGCCAGCCTCGAGGCGGTGGCGCGGGCGGCCGGCCTCGGCATCGGAACGCTCTACCGGCATTTCCCGACGCGCGAGGCGCTGTTCCAGGCCGTCTACACGCGCGAGGTCGACCAGCTCGTCGAGCTCGCCGCGACGCTTTCGGCCGAGACGCCGCCGCTGGAGGCGCTTCGGCGCTGGCTGCATGCCAATGTCGGCATGATCGCCACCAAGAAGGGGATGCTCGCCACGCTGGCGCCGGCCGCCGGCGGCGCGAAGCCGTTCCCGGCCGCGACGTCCGCGAGACTCGGCGAGACCGTCGCCGGGCTGATGGAGCGCGCGGTGGCGGCCGGCGAGATGCGCGACGACATCGCCCCGCAGGAGGTCATGCGCGCGCTGATCGGCATGTGCTACACGCGCGACCAGCCGGGCTGGCAGGAGACGGTGATGCGCCTGCTCGACGTCTTCGTCGACGGGCTGCGCGTGCGGCCCGACCGGGCCTGACGGGCGCACCGGCCTCGCCGGGCGCGAGGCACCGGACGCGGCGGTTCAGCCGCCGTGTCTGAAATCCGGGTAGAGCAGCATGCCGCCGTCCACCGCCAGCGTCACGCCGGTGATGTAGCTGGCCAGGTCGCTGCACAGGAACGCGATGGTGCGGCCGATCTCTTCCGGCTCGCCTATCCGTCCCATGGGAATTTTCGATTGCAGGTCGGCAAGCCCCTTCGGGTCTTCCCAGACGGTGGCGTTGATGGGCGTCCTGATGGCGCCGGGCGCGATCGCCACGACGCGAACGCCGTTGACCGCGACCTCCTGGGCCAGCGTCTTGGAGAACATGCTGAGCCCGGCCTTGGCGGTCGTGTAGGCGGAATACCCCGCCCACGGAATGAATTCGTGCACCGACGTCGTGTTGATGATGACGCCGCGGCCCTGCTTGACCATGCGCGCGGCCGCCTGGCGCGAGCAATGGAAGGCGCCGCCGAGATCGACGTCTATGACGCGCTGCCAGGCGGCGGGATCGGCCCCGGCGACCGGTGCGCGGCGGCCGTCCATGCCGGCATTGTTGACGAGGATGTCGATGCCGCCGAACTCGCTGTCCATCCACTGGAACATGGACGCGACGTCGGCTTCGCGGGCGACGTCGGCAAGGGGAACGACGCCCGCCCGCACGCCCAGCCGCCTTGCCTCCACCGCAAGCGCGTCGGCGGCTTCCGGCCCGTCGCGGTGGGTGATGGCGACGTCGGCGCCGGCCTGCGCCAGCGCCATCAGCGTCGCCGCGCCCAGCCCGGAATCGCTGCCCGTCACCAGCGCCTTGCGTCCCTTGAGGTCGATCGGAATCATCTGCCTTGCCTCATCGTTAGGTGATCAGAACTTCGTAGTTCCGCCCTTCCCAGGCGCCTGTCTCGCGCCACAGGAAGGTGAACTGAACCGAGGCGCCCGCCGCCAGCGCTTCAACCGGCAGGTCGACGGCATGCAGGCCGAGGCCGGTGTCGCGCGTGTCGGCCTCGCGGACGTCCTTCCAGCCATCGACGCCCCAGTGCACGCGCGCCGGCGCCTTGAGCGCGATGGTGAGCGTCTTGCCGGCCTTCAGCCGCTGCGGGTGCGCGTTCGGACCCCAGATGTCGTAGTCGATCTCGCGGCGTTTTCCCCGGTAGCGCGCCCAGGTGGCTGCCGGCCGGTCGACCGGATGGCCGAGCGCGCGGCTGTAGCACAGCTTGACGAACTCGCTGTGCGCCCACACCAGCGGCATCGCCGAGCCGCTCGGCCGTCCGGGATAGAGGTTCTGCCCGGCGATCGGCTCGCTGTCCCAGACCTGTTCGGGAAGCAGTCCCAGCGGGCTGCTCATCGCCATCATCGCTTCCAGGTAGGGTATCGCGTCCTCGCCCGCCGCCACCGCGTAGTGGCCGCGTTCGCCCGTCAGCAGCGGCCAGCCGCGGCCGCGGCCGGTGCCGTCGAAGGCGCTGCCGTCGGCATGCTCGCCATAGCCGTCTTCGTTGTAGCGGTGCCAGACGGGGCCGCCAGGCGTTTGCGTCATCAACAGCGCGTCGACCACCTTGACGCTGTCGCTGATGCACGGGTCGTCAGGTGATCGCAGCCCGTAGCGCACCAGTTGCAGGAAGTCGGTGGAGACCTGCGACTGTGCCGGCAGGCCGGGATCGTGGGCCAGGTTCTTGATCAGCACCGGCTCGGATGGCGGGCCGTTGCCGTCCACCAGGTCGAGCGGCACCGTGCGGATGAAGTAGCCGGCGACCCCCAGTCGTTCGGCGAGCGCCGTGTCGCGAACGAAGGCCCACCGCTCGATCGAGGCGTTCCAGCAGTCGGCGAGCTTGAGGGCGAACGCGCTTGCTTCTCCGTCCAGGAAGCTGCTGCCTTCGACGAGCGCCGCGATGGCGATGGCGAGCGTGAAGGTGTTGATGCCGGCGTCTTCCTCCCAGCGGTCCTGGTCGGTGGTCGGGCCCTCCCGCGCGATGAACGTCAGGGCGCGCAGGATCATGTCTTTGACGGAGATGTCATGCAGCGCGTCGTGCTCGCGCAGCATCGAGGCGAGCAGCACCGGAAACGCCGCCTCATCGAGTTGCACGCCCTGCCAGAACGGCTTTCCGCCCAGCCACTGGTTCTGAAACCAATGGCCGTCCTCCTGCTGGGTGGCGATGAGATAGGTCAGCACGTCGCGTGCGGTGTGGTGGGCTCCCAGCGCGACCAGCGCGCCGGCGGTTTCCACCAGGTCGCGCGGCCATACGAGGTGGTAGCCGCCGCGGCTTTCGCTGGCATCGCCCCACGGCACCGAAAGGCTGGCGACGGCCGCGCCGCGATAGGTGCGGTCCTCGTGCATCTTCAGTACCGTGGCCGACATCGCCAGCATCCGGTCGATGTCGGGGCGGATCGCCGGCCGCCCGTGCCTGGCGAGCCAGTCTTCCCAGGCCAGGCGCTGGGCATCCCACTCGGCCGAGAAATCGTCCATGAGGCCGGAAAGCGCCAGGGTTGCCGCGGCTTCCTTGCTGGTGGCCAGCCCGAGGCCGAGTCGCCCCTCGCGCGACAGTTCGCCCATCATCGTGACGTTGCCGGGCCCGGCGCTGCCGTACTCCCAGGTCATGCGGCCGTTGCGGTTGAAGTCCTGCCAGCCGTCGCTGGCCTCCAGTTCGCCGACCGAGCAGCGCCCCCAGGCGTCGGAGCCGTCGGCTGCGGCTGCGCACAGCGCAATGCCGAAGGGGCCCTGTTCGGCCCACAGCACCCTCCTGCCATTGTGCCTGTCCGCCCAGGCCATGTCGTTCTCGGCATCGTCTCCCAGCCGCGCGGCGAGCAGCGCATAGGGACGCAGCGTTTCGTCGCCTTCCAGCCGGTAGCGTATCAGCAACACGTCGCGGCGCTGCGAGGGGCATATCTCGAGCGTGAAATTGAAGCGCGGATGGCGGTGCACGATCTCGACCGCCGGCACCCCCGGCGCGGGGAGCGAAACCGTGTAGCTGCCGAGACGCCGAAGCTCGACCCAGAAGCCCTTGTCGTCGGCGATGATGAAACCGAGGTCCTTGATCTGCGGAATGTCGATGCGCGGATAATAGAGCTCGGTGACGATGCCTTCGGCGATCGTGAACCACAGCCGCGACGAGCCGAGGCTCGTTCCCACCATGTCCTTGCGGGCCGACGCCCAGGTCGCACGGGGACTATCGGCTGACGGCGCCTTCATCGGAATTCCTTCTAGGGGTCCGGCCGTGGAATATCCCGTAGGGATCGTGGCCGAAATGATAGATCTTCGCGACCGCGATCATGCGCTTTTCCAGGCCGGCCCGCTTGTAGACGGCCACGGCGGCGAGCATGCCTGCGAGTGGACCGAGCCAGTATATCCACCAGCCATCCCATGCACCGGAGACGACGGCCGGACCGAAACTTCTGGCGGGGTTGGTGCTGGTTCCCGAGACGGGCGCCTCGAGCCAGACCATGATCGCGTAGAGAGGCGGGAATAAGGCCGGTGTGAACCGCCGGATCCGCTCGTGCCGCAGGAACAGGAACAGTCCCATGATGAGCGCGAAGGTCGTCGCGATCTCGCCGAGCAGCGCGCCGGCATGGCCGTAGCCGGCGCCCGGCAGCGTCGCCCCGAACGACACGCTGCGCCCCGTCGCGCCCCAGGCCAGGAGCGGAACGCAGCCGGCCGCCGCGCCGGCGAACTGGCACGCCAGATAGGCGGCGGCGTGGCGCAGCTTCATGCGGCCCATCAGCCAGAAGGCGAGGGTCACGACCGGGTTGAGATGCGCGCCGCTGGCCTTGCCGAGCGGCGACAGCGCGATCAGCGCGCCCGTCGTGCCGAACAGGAAACCCGTGACGAGACGCCGCGTGCCGGCGTCGGGCAGCAGCGCGGGGATCGGGCTGCCCTGGCCGAAATCGGCGATGACGACCGACAGGCCGACAAGCAGCAGCAGCGCCGTTCCGGCGAACTCGGCGGCCAGCGGCCGCCATGGTATCGCATCGGCCGCGGTGTCCGGTTGCTGCATGTCGGTTTCGTCTCCACGGCGGCTTGACCGGCAAACCGGCTCCGGCTCTGCCCCGTCGAAACGCGAGCATGCACGCCGGCGACCGCGCCGTCCACGGTCCGTCGCGCGAAAGCGGGTTGGCATCCCGTGGCCCGTCCGCCCCGAACCGTCGCCCCCTTCCCGCTTTACTCGACGAAGGTATAGGCTTACCCCCTGACGCTTCATCACAGGCGATGCGCCCGCAAGAGGCCGCACGGAGGAAACGACCAGCACCATGCTCGACAAGAAGGACGACGCGCAGCGCCCCGGCGGCCGCGACGGCAACAGCCCGCAGGTCAACGCCCAGGAGGCGCTCGACTTCCACGCCAGCGGCCGCCCCGGCAAGCTGGAGATCAACCCGACCAAGCCGATGGCGACCCAGCGCGACCTGTCGCTGGCCTATTCGCCGGGCGTGGCCGTGCCGGTCAAGGCGATCGCCGAGGACCCGAGCCGGGCCTTCGACTACACCACGCGCGGCAACATGGTCGCCGTCATCACCAACGGCACCGCCATCCTCGGGCTGGGCAATCTCGGCGCGCTGGCCTCGAAACCGGTGATGGAGGGCAAGGCGGTGCTGTTCAAGCGCTTCGCCGACGTCGACTCCATCGACCTCGAGGTCGACACCGCCGACATCGACGAGTTCGTCAACTGCGTGCGCTTCCTCGGCCCCTCCTTCGGCGGCATCAACCTGGAGGACATCAAGGCGCCGGACTGCTTCATCATCGAAAGCCGCCTGCGCGAGCTGATGGACATCCCCGTCTTCCACGACGACCAGCACGGCACCGCCATCATCGCGGTCGCCGGCCTCATCAACGCGCTGCACCTGACCGGCCGCGACATGAAGTCGGCGAAGCTGGTGTGCAACGGCGCGGGTGCGGCCGGCATCGCCTGCATCGAGCTCGTCAAGGCGATGGGGTTCCCGCACGAGAACGTCATCCTGTGCGACACCAAGGGCGTCGTCTACCGCGACCGCCGCGAGGGCATGAACCAGTGGAAGTCGGCGCACGCCGTCGACACCGACAGGCGCACGCTGGCCGAGGCGCTGGACGGCGCCGACATCTTCTTCGGCCTGTCGGCCAAGGGCGCGCTGACGCCGGCCATGGTGCAGTCGATGGCGAAGAACCCGATCATCTTCGCCATGGCCAACCCGGACCCCGAGATCACGCCCGAGGAAGTCGCCGAGGTCCGCACCGACGCGATCATGGCGACCGGCCGCTCGGACTACCCGAACCAGGTCAACAACGTCCTGGGCTTCCCCTACATCTTCCGCGGCGCGCTCGACGTGCGCGCCACCACCATCAACGAGGACATGAAGGTCGCCGCCGCCGAGGCGCTGGCCGCGCTCGCCCGCCAGGACGTGCCCGACGACGTCGCCGCCGCCTACCAGGGCAACCGCCCCAAGTTCGGGCCGAACTACATCATCCCCGTGCCGTTCGACCCGCGCCTGATCACCGACGTGCCGGTGGCGGTCGCCCGCGCGGCGATGGATTCTGGCGTGGCGCGCCGGCCGATCCTCGACTTCGAGAAATACGCCAACCAGCTGTCGGCCCGCCGCGACCCGATCGCCTCGACGCTGCAGCGCATCTACGACCGCGTGCGCCGCCAGCCCAAGCGCGTCGTCTTCGCCGAGGGCGAGGAGGAGCAGGTGATGCGCGCCGCCGTCTCCTACGCCAACCAGCGGCTGGGCACGGCCATCCTTCTCGGCCGCGACGACGTCATCAGGGAGAACGCCCGCGACGCCGGCGTCGACCTGACCAGGCCCGGCATCGAGATCATCAACGCCCGCCTGTCGCGCCGCAACGCCATCTACGCCGACCATCTCTACGAGCGCATGCAGCGCAAGGGCTTCCTGCTGCGCGACTGCCAGCGCCTCATCAACAACGACCGCAACCACTTCGCCTCGTGCATGGTGGCGCTGGGCGACGCCGACGCGATGGTGACGGGCGTCACCCGCAACTATTCGACGGTGCTCGAAGACGTCCGCCGCGTCGTCGACAACAAGCCCGGCCACCGGGTCATCGGCGTGTCGATCGCGCTCTGCCGCGGCCGCACGGTGATCGTCGCCGACACCGCCGTCCACGACATGCCCGACGCCGTCGAGCTCGCCGACATCGCCGAGGAGGCGGCCAATTTCGCGCGCCGCATGGGCTACGAGCCCCGCGTCGCCATGCTCGCCTACTCGACCTTCGGCCACCCCGCCGGCGAGCGCTCCGAGCGCGTGCAGGAGGCCGTCAAGATGCTCGACAAGCGCCGCGTCGACTTCGAATACGATGGCGAGATGGCCGCCGACGTGGCGCTCGACTACCGGCTGATGAAGCGGCAATACCCGTTCTGCCGGCTGTCGGGCGCGGCCAACGTGCTGATCATGCCGGCCTTCCACTCGGCCTCGATCTCCACCAAGATGCTGCAGGAGCTCGGCGGCTCCACCGTCATCGGCCCGCTTCTGGTCGGGCTGAACAAGCCGGTGCAGATCGTCTCGCTCGGCGCCAAGGATTCCGACCTCGTCAACATGGCGGCCATCGCCGCCTACAACGCCGGGCAGTAGCGCCCTTATTTCCTCGCCCCGCGTGCGGGGAGAGGATGGTTCGCCCCGGCGAGGCGTCAGCCGAGCGGTCGGGCGAACCTGGTGAGGGGGCGTTGCCGAGGATGCGCTCGGCGCCCTCTATCTCTCCCCTTGCGGGGTGAGAAGCCGGTTGCCGCAGAGCGGCAAGCCGATGATCCTGTGAATCATCGGCAGGCTTCGAACGGGCGGGAGCTGCCGGAGGCAGCGGGCCCCGCCCCGGGGAGACGCCTAACGTTTGCGAGCGGGCTTGTCTTGGCCCCCCCCCAAAATCCCCCACCTCCCGGGAACCGCTCGCGCCTTTCGGCATTTGCCGCTCAGGAGGCACGACATGAAACCCATCCTGGCATTCATCGGCGGTTTCGCAGGCGCGCTCGCCATCTTCGCCGCCGGCGGGCTCGTCGCCATGACCTATCTCAGCGCGCGCCCGGTGATAAAGCAGGGCCCGAGCCAGAACATCGCCGCGCTGTGGAGCCGCGAGCCGCGCCAGGTGGACCCCTCGCGGCAGAACCTGCAGCGCGTCGCCGCCGCCACCCCCGAAACGGCCGGCAAGACCGCCGATCCCGCGCCCGCCGGCGACGAAGAGCGAGGGCAAGCTGCCCCCGAACGTCGACCCGATCACCACCTGCGCGGCCGGCGACACGGTCGACTGCGGCTCGGACGGCGCCGATGCCGGCGCGAACGAAAACGCCGTCGACACCGTCACCACCGCCTCCGTCGCGCCCGACCCGTCCTCGCCCGACCAGGCATCCTCCGCCGCCGCCCCGGATGCCGCCGGCCGGACGTCGCCGCGCGACGGGGAATGGGCGCGACACGTCGCCTGGTGCAGCGACCACTACCGCTCCTACCGCGAGAGCGACGACACCTATCTTCCCTATGGCGGCGGCCGCCAGCCCTGCGTGTCGCCCGGCCAGCCGGCGTCCGGCGAAGATGCCGCGACGGACGGCGGCGCCACCCGCATCGCCGCCTCGGACGACGGCATCGGGCCTCCCGGATCGGCGCAGGCCGAGCCGGCGATACAGCTCGCCTCCGACGATTTCGGCGGGCCCGCGCGCGACACGGGACAGATCGTCATGACCCACGACCACATCCAGTCGTGCTACGACCGCTACCGCTCCTATCGCGTCGAGGACAACAGCTTTCAGCCCTATGGCGGCGGCCCCCGCCAGCAATGCGAGTAGGGGTTTTTCGGCGCGCATGGCGAGTAGGATGTCTCCCAGACGCACCCAAGGAATAGCCCGACCGACGGATACCTCAAGCTTAGCCGAGCGGCTGAGGGGACTTAGTGCATGGCGTTCTAGACAGTCTCAAGCTCTAAGGCTGCGGGAGTAACTCGGCTATCCGGCAAGAAGGGGGTGGGAAGCGGACTGGCGGGTTTCCAGCCAAAAAGCCGCATAGCGGCCCTTCTGCGAAGTTTATCGGATTACCGGAAGCTCATAGAGCTGGGCCAGGCCAGCGGTCATGCTGGAAGAGCATCTCGATCACCGCAGACAGGGAAAGCACTCCCCTATCGTCCAGATGACGCCCCATGATCTGAAGGCCGATAGGACGACCATCTGCGGTAAAGCCAATCGGAACCGAGGCAGCCGGCAGTCCAGTGAAGTTTGCCAGGGCCGAGAAAGGAACCCATGCGGACGGCGGAAGCAATTGCCCCCCAATTTCCGCCGGGCCGTAGGTGTCCGCGGCGAAAGCGCCGGTTGCGGTAGAGGGAGTCAGGAGGAAGTCGAACTCGCTCATGAACAGAGCGGTAATGTTGGTAACGCGCTTCCGCTCCATGAGCGCCGCAGTGAACTGGTCTGCACTCCAAGTGCGGTCGAGAATACTTCCGACCCAACCATCCAGTTCGATACCTCGATCAGATGACATGGCCTTCAGTCCGACCCGGTCCGTTTCGAGAGCAACGAGCGTATCGAGAAGGCCTTCGGTGTTACCAACGGCGGGATAGGCGCATTCAACAGAACCTATCACTGACTTCAATTGCTGGATGGCATCCTCGAATGCAGCGCCTATCTCGGGATCGACGACGGCAAAGCCAAGATCGCTGGAATAGGCAATGCGAGCGCCCTGCATCGCCCCGAGGTCTTTCAAAATCCAATCCTCGGCCTCAGAAGGAATTGAATGCCTGTCGAGAGGAGAGGGACCGCTGATGACCGACAGAGCAAATGCCGCGTTGGCTGCGGTGCGGGTCAGCGGACCAATATGTTCAAGCGACTCCCAGCCGGACTGACCGGGATAGCGTTCGTCCCTGCAACCCGGAAACAATGGAACACGACCCCAGGACGGCTTCATTCCGAAGACGCCTGATAAGGACGCAGGGATGCGTATCGACCCGCCACCGTCGCTTCCCAAGGCCAGGGGAACCATCCGAGCTGCGACTGCGGCTGCCGAACCGGCACTGGAGCCGCCAGAAGTCAGCGCCGTATTCCAGGGATTCCGTGTTGTGGGAAAAACGTGGTTGTGACCGATACCGCCATATCCAAACTCTGACGTGTTCGTCTTTCCAACAATGATCGCTCCCGCCGACTTGAGGCGCTCGACCACGATGTCATCCTGTTCGGGAACAAAGTCGGCGTAGAGGCGCGAACCGAAAGTCGTCCGCAAGCCCCGCGTGGAGATCAGGTCTTTCACGGCAACAGGGACACCTGCCAAAGGGCCTACGGGCAACCCACCGGCAAGGCGGCGATCGATCTCTTGAGCCTGCTCGATGGCCGTATCATCCAGTGTGCAAAATGCATGCAGATCGCGATCAACAGCTTCTACGCGAGCTATCGATGCCTCGACAACTTCGCGGGCGCTCCACTGCCTGTCGATGATTGCTTGGGATAGCTGCTTTAGATCAAGTTCTAACGGCGACGTATTGGACACGATCTAACTCCGGCGATCGGACTCTGCATCTTGGCGTGGCTGTACGCTGACCGGCTGCATGCGGCTTTTGCAACAGGCGTTGCTGATTCCGGCGGATATTTTCAAGGTCTGGTATCGGGACATCTCAGCGCCCACGCTAATGGCAGAAATGGGGTCGGAACCGGCCGCGTGAGTCTACCAGCGGCCCGCCAAACGTACTGCTTCGGACACGACCCATCTCGGCCATCCCTTATGCCAAGGAATGTCGTGTATACTTCTTCGGCGGCCACCTTCCGAAACCCCACCATTTCCGCACCTCCCCGCACTTTTTCGCCCCAAATCTATCCCCCTCTTTTCCACCTCCCGCATAATCCCCTCACCGTTCTCACGGGAGCCCGGGTCATGAACCGGATGCTCGGGGAGGACGGCGGCACCGGGTCGGCCATGCTACGGTGGCATGGTCTCGCAGAGCGGTAGACCCGGGTCCTGCCGACGGCTTGCGGAGCGTGAAACCTCCGCTCCCGGACGCGGGGCAGACTGCCGGCGGACGCAGGAATTCGCGCCGCAACAACAACAAGAGACTGGCGCGAACCCTGCGTCCGGCTCCCGCCTGTCACCACGGCGCGCGGGTCGCGTCTCCGCGCGCCCCGTCGACGCCCCAACCCCCGAACCAGGAATAGGCCCCGACATGACCGACCGCGACGAGACCAACGAAAACACCCCCGCGACGAAGCGCGTGAAGAAGAACAGGGCGAGGAAGCCCGGCGCGAAAGAAGCCGGCTCCCCGAACGCCGCGCCTTCGAGCGCAGGCAGGCAGACGGCCGCGAACGGGCACAAGAGCGGCGGCGAGCTGTTCTTCGAGATGATGGTGAACGACGCCTCCTACGAGGCGCTGCGCACCTTCCTGATCATGTTCCGCACCGCCAACACCGACACCGGCGCGCCGCGCCGCTGCCGGCACCTGACCTGCCGCAAGGACGGGCAGTGCCACATGACCATCGACTGGGACGCCGACCGCGTCACCTGCGGCGGCGGCATCGCCGACGCCACGTTCGACCGCGCGGCCTCCATCCTGCATTTCATGAGGAACATGGACGAAACCGGCTGGATAAAGGTCTCCTGAGGCCGCGCCGGCGGCGGCCGCGGCCGCCGCCGGACCCTCCCTGCGTCGGGCTGCGCCGAACGCGCCGTCCTTCATCACGGCGGGCTCGGACGACCGCGGCACGCTGGCGCGCAAGTTAAGGCAGGCCCTGCAGGGCCGATGCGCAAGGTTAACGGAACCTTTCCGGCATGAGTCTCGAGCCTTCTGCAAATCCAGGCATGGTTTCGCGGGGCGCGCCGCCGGCGGAACCTGCGGTTTAACCTTTTTTCGTTGTCCTTTCCGGGCGGACCGGGTTCGATGTCACTTGGCAATCTACCTGAATGTCACGAGTAACGGGGATTGGGCCTGATGATGTACGTCGATCGCACCTCGCTTGCCGAGGCCGGGAACCTTGTCGCCGCCGACGGCCGTTGCGGCAGGACCAGCCGCTTCAACGCCGCCGTGTTGAGGGCCGTCGTCGAGAACAGCCGGGAATTGATCGTGGCGGTTTCCAGGGTGCGGGACAGCATTCTCGTCGAATATCCCGAGATGCACCGTTCGGACGACCTGGTGAGGCTGATCAAGGAGGCCGCGGTGCTGCTCGGCTTCGTCCCGGTTCACCAGCAGGTGCCCGCCGGCTGAACGGAGCCTGGACCCCTTCCCCTCACGGCTGACCCCGCTATGCTGGTGCCGCCGGCAAGCGGAGGGGACGGGCATGACCAAGGCGATACTCGCCCAGTGGCAGTTCTGGGCGCTGATGTCGGCGCTGTTCGCCGCGATGACGGCGATCCTCGCCAAGATCGGCGTCGAGAACGTCAATTCCGACCTCGCCACCTTCGTGCGCACCATCGTCATCGTCATCTTTGCCGGCGCCATCGTCGCGGCCACCGGCCAGTGGCAGGCGCCGGGCACCATCGCCGGCCGCAGCTGGCTGTTCCTGGTGCTGTCGGGGCTGGCGACCGGGCTTTCCTGGCTCTGCTATTTCCGCGCCATAAAGCTCGGCGACGTCGCCCGCGTGCAGCCGATCGACAAATTGTCGGTGGTGTTCGTGGCGCTGATCGCGGTGTTCTTCCTGCGCGAGAAACTGTCGCTGGCCAACTGGTTCGGCATTGCGCTGATTGCCGCCGGCGCGGTGCTGGTCGCGCAGAGATCGTGACGGCGATCCTGAAGAACCCGTTCCGCGGCAAGGGCCTGCCGCCTGCCGCCGGCGAAGCGCAAATCATGCCGAGCACCGACGCCGCGCGCGTCGCGGCACTTCTGGCGCGCTGCCCGCGTGCCGCCGAAACGCCGCTGTCCTCGCGCCCCGACCTTGCGGCCAGGGCCGGCGTCGCCGAATTTTTCGTCAAGGACGAGCGCGGGCGCATGGGGCTCGGCAGCTTCAAGGCGCTGGGTGCCGCCTATGCCATCGCGCTCGACGCGGTCGCCGCCTCCGACGCGCCCGACGCGACGACGCTGCGCGACAACACCTATGTCGCCGCGAGCGCCGGCAATCACGGCCTGTCGGTGGCCGCGGGCGCCCGCGTGTTCGGCGCCACGGCCGTCATCTACCTGGCAGAGGGCGTCCCGGAGGCCTTCGCCGAACGGCTGAGGGCAAAGGGCGCGCGCGTGGTGCGCGAGGGCGCCACCTACGAGGCGAGCATGTCTGCCGCCGAACGGGAAGCGGCGGACAATGGCTGGACGCTGCTGTCGGATTCGTCCTGGCCGGGCTACACCGAGATGCCGCGCCGGGTCATGGAAGGCTATCTGGCGATGAGCGCGGAGATCGTCGCCTCGATGGCCGAACCGCCAACCCATGTCTTCCTGCAGGCGGGCGTCGGCGGGCTCGCCGCCGCCGTCGCCGCGCATCTGCGCGCGGCCTGGGGTGATGCCCCGACCATCGTCGTGGTCGAGCCGGAGGCCGCCCCCGCGCTGATCGAGAGCATCCGCGCCGGACGCATCGTCACCGCCGACGGCCCTGTCTCGGCGATGGGGCGTCTCGACTGCAAGGAACCGTCGATGATCGCGCTCGCCGGCCTTGCCCGCGACGCGGATTTCTTCGTCACGATCACCGAGCAGCAGGCCGCCGATGCCGTCGCCGTGCTTTCCGGGGCGGGGCTGGCCACCACGCCGTCCGGCGGAGCCGGCACCGCGCCGCTGCTTGCTCCGGGGCCGGAGACGAGGGAACTGGGGCTCGTCGCGTCGTCGCGCGTGCTGGTGATCCTGTCGGAAGGGGCCGAGGCGCCATGACGGCGTTTCCGCCGCGCGGCTTCGGGCGGGACGAGTTCGTCCGCCGCACCGGGGCGCTGCAGGCGGAAATGGCGAAGGTCGGGCTCGACGCGCTGCTGCTCACAACCGAGCCGGACGTGCGTTACGTGACCGGCTTCCTCACCCGCTTCTGGGAAAGTCCGACGCGGCCCTGGTTCGTCGTCGTGCCCGCGCGGGGCGAGCCGGTCGCGGTGATCCCGGAAATCGGCGCCGCGCTGATGGCGCGCGGCTGGCTCACCGACATCCGCACCTGGCCGTCTCCCGATCTGGCGGACGACGGCGTGTCGCTGCTGGGCGCCGCCATCGCCGACCTCACGCCCGAACACGCGACGATCGGCCTGCCGATGGATCACGAGACGCATCTCAGAATGCCGCTCGGCGACTTCGCCGAACTGAAGCGCCGGATCGCGCCGCGCGGCTTCGCCGATGCGACCTCGACGGTGCGCCGCGTGCGCGAGGTGAAATCGCCGGCCGAACTCGCCAAGATCGAGGCGGCCTGCGCAATCGCGGCGCGCGCCTTCGCTCGGGTGCCGGAGCTTGCCGCTGCGGGCAAGCCGCTGGAGCGCGTCTTCCGCGATTTCCAGATCGCCTGCCTGCAGGAGGGCGCGGACTGGGTCGCCTATCTCGCCGGCGGGGCTGGTCCGGATGGCTACGCCGACGTCATCTCGCCCGCCTCTCCCGAACCCTTGGCTCCAGGCGACGTGCTGATGCTCGATACCGGCGTCGTCCACGACGGATATTTCTGCGACTTCGACCGCAATTTCTCGATCGGGCCGCCCTCCGCGGCTGCCGCCCGCGCACACGAGGCGCTGTTTGCCGCCGTCGATGCCGGACTTTCGGCCGCGCGCCCCGGCGCCACCGCTGCCGACCTTTTCCGAGCCATGCACGCCGCGATCGCCAGCTTCGGCGCCACACCGGGCGGAGGCCGCTACGGCCACGGCCTCGGCATCCAGCTCACCGAATGGCCGTCGCTGATCCCGGCCGACGACACCGAGCTGCGGCCCGGCATGGTGCTGACGCTGGAGCCGGGGGTGGAGTTGTCCCGCGGTCGCATCATGGTGGCGGAGGAAAACGTCGTGATAGAGGGGGAGGGGGCGCGGCTGCTGACGCCGCGAGCGCCGGCCGCCCTGCCGGTGCTTGGTTAGGACGATGGAGAAGCTTGCCTATTCGCTCACCGGACCGATCGGCGCCCGTGCCAGCATCGGGCTGATCGTGTTGCAGGCAGACGAGGTGATCGAGCAGGATTTCCGCAGGCTGTTCCCGGCCGGCGACGTGGCGGTCTACACGACGCGGATTCCCAGCGGCGCCGACCTCACCGGCGAGACGCTGGCGGCGATGGAGGCGGCTCTTCCCGCCGCGACCGCGCTGCTGCCGCCTTCGGTCGATTTCGGCGCGGTCGGCTATGCCTGCACGTCGGGCGCGACCGTGATCGGGCCGCAGAAGGTCGCAGCGCTTGTGTCGGGCGCTGTGCGCACCCGGGCGGTGACGGATCCGCTGACGGCTGTGCTGGCCGCCTGCCGCGCGCTGGAAGTTCGTCGCATCGGGCTGGTGTCGCCCTATGTCGCGGAGGTGTCCGGCGCGTTGCGCGGTGCCCTCGTCGACGGCGGTTTCGAGATCACTGCGTTCGGCTCGTTCGAGGAGCAGGTCGAGGCACGGGTGGCGCGCATCGCGCCCGACGCGATCCGCGCCGCCGCGCTGGCGATCGGCGCAAGGCCGGAGGTGGAGGCGGTGTTCCTGTCGTGCACCAATCTGCGCACGCTCGACATCATCGAGGATCTGGAGGCGGAACTGGGCAAGCCGGTTCTGGCCAGCAATCAGGTGCTCGCCTGGCACATGGCGAGGCTCGCCGGGATCGAGGATGCCGGCCGCAAGGTGGGGCGGCTGATGACTAGCTGCCGCTGAGGTCGCGCTTCTTCTGCAGATACTCGTCGCGCTCTATTTCGCCGTGCGCATACCGCCCCTCGAGGATGTCGAGTGCGGCACTGCGGCCGGTCCTGCCCGGATGGCCGTTGTGGCGGCCGAACCAGACGACGGCCGCCACGATCAACGCGAGAAGCACCACCCAGAACACTCCGCCGAACAGCATCATCGGCATCGAACTCCATCCTTCCGGTCCGTGATACGGTCCGTATTCCCACATCATCTTCCTGGTCCCTAGCTACGGGCGACGACGATCGGCACCGCGCGTGCAGGCTAGGCGCGTCACCGCCCGCGACGTTGATTTACCGCAATGGCGATGCCTGGCAGGACTGCGGCGGGATGGAACACATCGTGTTTCGCCTCGTTAAACGCCCACAGTCTTGATCAGGAATATTGGAAAGAGGATGCAAGCGAGAACCGCGCGCATGCTCGCCGCCTTTTTGTTGTGCCTCACGGCGGCGGGCTGCAACTATCCGATGGATGTCGAAAACACCACCGAGCACGTGATGGACAGCGGCACGTTGCGCTCGGGCCTGGTCGCCGGTACCGACGACGAGGCGGCAGCGCGCCAGGCCGCGCAGAGCGTCGCCGACGAGGCCGGCGTCCAGCTCGCCCTGGAGAAGGGCCACGAGGAGCAGTTGCTCCGGCGGCTGGAAAACGGCGAACTCGATCTTGTGGTCGGCGCCTTCGCCAAGAAGTCTCCGTGGTCGAAGCGCGTCGTCCTCAGCTCGTCGCCGGTCGCGAAGGATCCCAAGGGCGACGAGCCGGTGATCCGCTCGGCGCTGCGCAGGGGCGAGAACCGTTGGTACATGCTGGTGGAGAAGGCAATGAAGGAGGACTGGTCCGCCGGGCCGGCGAGGCAGAGTTCGTCGATCGAGGCTCCCGCGGGAGCGGCCGCCGCGAACGGAGGTGAAGCCGGGGGAGGCAAGGCATGAGGGGCGTTCCCGAAGAAATCGCCAAGCCGCTGAAGCACGCCATCCGGCTGGAATGGTGGACGATCTTCTGGCAGGCCTCGATCGTGCTGCTGATGGCGCTGGTCATGGGCTCCAGCGAGGCGATGAAATCCGCCTGGGTGGAAGACATGCTCGGGCTGGTGCCTGCCGCCGTGTTCCTGATTTCGGTGCATTTCGAGCGAAAGCACCGCACCCCGCGCTTCCCCTTCGGGTTCGACCGGGTCAACAGCATGGCCTTCCTGATCTCGGCCACTGCGCTGGTCGGCATGGGCCTCTATCTGATCTACGATTCCGGCTCCAAGCTGCTGGCCGCCGAGCATCCGACGATCGGACCTGTGGAGCTGTTCGGGCAGCAGTTCTGGATGGGCTGGCTGATGATCGCCGCGCTCGTCTATTCGGTCGTGCCGCCGGTCATCCTTGGCCGGCTCAAGCAGCCGGTGGCTGAGAAGCTCAGTGACAAGGTGCTGCACACCGACGCGCTCATGCAGAAGGCCGACTGGATGACGGGCGTGGCCGCGATATTTGGCATCGGCGGCGTCGGGTTCGGCCTGTGGTGGGCTGATTCCGCGGCGGCCCTGATCATCGCGCTCGACATCGTCCACGACGGCTATCGCGCGGTGAAGATCGCCACCGCGGAACTGCTCGACGGCGAGCCCCGGGCGCTCGGCTCCGACAAGCCGTCGCCGGACGCCAGGAAGCTGATCGAGCAGCTGGAGAACGACTATCCGGATTCGGAGGTGCGCCTGCGCGAATCCGGCCGCTACATCTATGTCGAGGTCGCCGGTGCGAGGCCGCCCGAAGGAGGCGTCGATCTCGAAGAAGATCTGGCCGGGCAAGCCCGACCGCGCATGGCGGCTGGCGCAGGTATCGTTCTCGGGATGATCGCGTTCAGGTGCGGCGGGCAGGTGTCCGCCGCACATTCGGTTCAGGTCGCGCCGGTCAGACCCTTCGCCAGAGACCTGGGCGCCTTCTGAAGCCAGGCGACCCTCAGACGGTGGGCGAGTTCCTCGTCGGAGATCGCGTCGATGCGTGCCAGAAGCGCCGCCCAGCCCTTGTAGTGATCGGTTTCGAAGAACACCTCCGGCGCCGCCTCCGTCAGCATTTGCTTGTCTTCGAGCGGGCACATCAGCACGATCGTGCCGGCATCCTTGATCCGGCAGAACCCCTTGCCGCGCACCTTCAGCGCAGGTGTCGCGTACCAGCTTCCCTCCTCGAATTCCGGCAGGCCGGCGGCCGCCTTGCGCAGCCGCCGCATGATTGCCTCGAACGCGTCACCGTCCATCGCGGTCAATCGTCATACCAGTGCCCCTTGACCACCTTTGTGTCGGCGCCCGACTGCTTCACCAGCTCGGCGAACTTGTCTATGTCGCTGCCGCGGTAGTGATAGGGGTAGACGTAGGTCGGCTGGAAGGCCGCGACCGCGTCGGCCGCCTGCTCGACGCTCATCGTATAGGGCAGGTTCATCGGCACGAAGGCGATGAAGACGTCTTCCATCGCGCGCATTGGCGGAATGTCCTCGGTGTCGCCGGCGATGTAGACCTTCTTTCCGTCGATCGCGAGCACGTAGCCGTTGTCGCGGCCAAGAGGATGATATTTCTTGCGTTCCTCGGTCGTATTGAAGGCGGGTACCGCGTCGATCATCACGTCGCCGACTTCGGTCGCCTCGCCATTGGCGAGCGCCTGCGCCTTCTGCTTCAGGTCGTCCGGCAGCATGTCGTGGACGGCCGGATTGGTGATCAGCCTGGTGTCCGGGCCGGCAAGCGCCTCCAGCGTCTTCGGATCGTAGTGGTCCGGGTGCTCGTGCGTGATCAGGATGAGGTCGGGCTTCGGCTGGCCCTCGTAGAGCGCGGCGCCGCCGACCGGATCGTTGTAGATCACCATGCCGCCCGGCGTCGTCAGCACGAACGAGGCGTGCTGGATCGGCGTGACGCCGATCTCGCCGCTGTCGGTCTTGTAGGTGTCGGTGGCGCGGTCGTTGGCCACGGCCGCGAACGGTGCGACGGTCATGGCGACCCCGGCCGCCAGGCCGAGCTTGATGGTGGTGCGTCGGGAAATCGTCATTGCGTCCTCCTGTTGTGCAGGGCGAAGTGCCGCAAGGGCGGTAATGTTCCTGGGACAGCCGATCCTCGCAGATCGGTGCGAGCCTGCAACTGAACTCCGTGTGAGCGGGCCGGCGGGAGCGCTTCTATCGCCGCTCGTCCAGCCGCAGCCAGGCGAAGCCGAACGGACCGAGGCGGAGGGATGGCTTCTTCCTGTCGAACGACATCACGGTCTCGTCGGGGATGGCCGGCATCAGCACCTCGGCCTCGCCGATCCCTTCCTCCGACAGTTTCGCCTCGATCCTGTCTTCCGAAAGGTTGAGGAAGGCGAACAGCACGTCGCCCTGCCATTCGTGGCGGATGCCGAGCACCCGCTCGTCGGTTTCCAGCAGCTTCCACTTGCCCCAGCCGATCTCCGGCGCGGCGCGCCGGGCGGCAACAAGGGACTTCATGAAGGTGAGAAGCGAACCGGGCTCCTTGCGCTGGTCGGCGATGTTGACGGCCTCGAAGCCGAAATCCGGATCGGTGTTGACGGGCCGCACCAGCTCTCCGCTGAAGGTCGAGAAGCCGGCATGCGGGCGGTTCGACCACTGCAGCGGCGTGCGCACGGCCTCGCGTTCGTTCAGCGCCAGCACCTCGCCCATGCCGATCTCCTCGCCGTACCACAAAACAGGCGTGCCCGGCAGCGAGAACATCAGAGCGTAGGCCAGCTTGAGGCGGCGAAGGTCGCCGCCGAGCATCGTGGCCAGCCGGCGGCGCGGACCGCGGTCGTAGAGGATCATGCCGGGGTCGGGCGCCATCGCGTCGAAGACCTCCTGGCGCTCCTCCTTCAGCAGACGGCCGAGATCGAGTTCGTCGTGGTTGCGCAGGAAATTGCCCCACTGGCCCTCGACGGGCAGGTCCGGCATCATCGCCATCACCCGGCGGATCGGCTCGGCGCTGCGGCGCGTGAACGACAGGAAGACGTGCTGGTTGAGCAGGAAGTTGAAGACCATGTGCATCCGGTTGCCCTCGGCCCCGAAATAGTCCGTCACTTCCTTCATCGTGACGTTGGCCTCGGCCAGCATCACGGCCTCCGCCTTGCGCCACGACAGAAACCGCCGCATCCGGCTCAGATATTCCGCCGGCGGCTCGTTCGGCTTCTTCTTGAGGCCGAGATGCTCGATCAGGAAGGGCACGGCGTCGATACGGAAGCCCGAGACGCCGAGCTGCAGCCAGAACCCCATGATCTTGTCGATCTCCTCGCGCACCTGAGGGTTCGCGATGTTGAGATCGGCCTGGTATTTGTAGAAGCGGTGCAGGTACCACGCCTCCGCCTTGCGGTCGTAGGTCCAGATCGCCTTCTGGACGCCGGGGAAAACGACGCCGTCATGGATGTCGTCCGGCTTCTCCTTCGACCAGACATACCAGTCTCGGTAGGGCGATTTCTCGTCGGAACGTGCGCTCTGGAACCACGGATGCTCGATCGAGGTGTGGTTGACGACGAGGTCGGCCAGAATGCGCATGCCCCGGTCCTGCGCGGCCTGGGTAAAGGCGACGAAGTCGCCGAGTGTGCCGAGCCGCGGGTCGATGCCGTAGAAATCGGTGATGTCGTAGCCGTTGTCGCGGTTGGGGGTCGGGTAGAACGGCAGCAGCCAGATGCAGGTGGCGCCGAGCGCCTCGATATGGTCGAGCCGGTCGGCCAGCCCCCTGAAATCGCCCACGCCGTCGCCGTTTCCGTCCATGAAGGCGTCGACGTCGAGGCAGTAGACGACTGCGTTCTTGTACCAGAGGTCGAGCATAGGCCGCTTCTCCGCGAGCTCCCCGCGGAGACAACAAACAGCAAGCCGAGCGGTTCCGCGCTCCGGAGTACGCGGCCCGCGGGTCGGGGAGTGACTAGGCGCTGAAGCGGCCGGCGTCGGCGCCGTAATAGTTGATGTAGCGCGCCGCGATCGTCTGGACCGGCAGGACGATGAAGACGTCGGTGGTACCGAAATCGGCGTCGACCACGCAGCCGTCACCGACCCGCGCGCCGAGCCTGAGATAGCCCTTGATGAGCGGCGGCATGGCGGCGAGTGCGGTCCTGGCCTCCACCGCCTCGGCAGGCATCAGGTCCATGGCGCGATAGCGGTCGTCGACCGCGCGGACGTCCCACTCGGGCTCTGCCCGGCAATTGTGGGCGAGGAAGGACAGCGCCTGCGCGTGGGCGGCCGGCACGATGCCGGGGAAGGAGGCGCAGCCGCTCATCACGCCGATCGAATAGTGGTTCACGTAGACCCAGATGCCCTGCCACAGCACCTCGATGGTGCGCTTGGAGCGGTATTCGGGCAGTACGCAGGAGCGGCCGAGTTCGAGGAAGCGCAGGTCCGGATGGCGCGCCACCAGCGAATCCAGGCCGAACTCGGCGGAGGAATAGAAGCCGCCGCCGGCGTTCGCCTGCTCCTGGCGCAGCAGTCGGTAGGTGCCGACGATGCGGCGTCCGGCCGGGGGCGGCGGTGTCGACCACCAGCAGATGGTCGCAGATCTCGTCGAAGCGGTCGGCGTCGCGGGCCTCTCCTTCGGCGGCGGCACCGCGCTCCTCGAAGAACACGCGGTAACGCAACTCCTGCGCGGCGGCGATGTCGCGCGGATCGCGCGCCAGCCTCACCTCCAGCGTGCCGATGCGGCCGAGCGGCGCATCGTTGGCGATCGCTTCGGCGAACCGGCTGCCGCAGACGCCCGCTGCGCCGGCCTCGGGCCGGGCGCCCCGCTCCAGAACGGCGATGCTCATGGCCAATCTCCCCACGCCGCGATTCGTAGATCGCGGCCCGCAACTACGAAGCTCATGCTACAGGATCATGACAATACCGGCAGGCGGAAAGGCCGACAAGGGCGCAGGCGTTTCGCGGCGAAGCGGCTCAGGCCGCGACCTGCTCCTCCACCGCCCCGACGAGCGCGCCGGGGTCGAGCGGCTTGGTGAGAAAACCGCTGGCGCCGTTGGCGAGCGCGACGTGCCGGGTGCGCTCCTGGCTGTCGGCCGACAGCACCATGATCGGCACCGCCCGGCGGCCGTTCCGACGCTCGTATTCGCGAATGTGGGTGATCGCGTCGAGCCCGTCCATCACCGGCATGTGCAGGTCGAGCAGAACGACGTCGAACCGACGCGCGCCGTCGGTGAGCATGTCGACCGCGGCCTGGCCGTTGTCGACCACCTCCACGTGATGGCCGGCCTTCACCAGCGCGGCGCGGGCCAGCATGGCGTTGATCTCGTTGTCCTCGGCGATCAGCACCGACAGCGCGACCCCATCGCGGGGCAGTGCTCCGGCCACTGCCGGGGCGAACTCGGGGGCCGGTTCGAGCGTCGAGCGGTCGGTGCGCAGCATGCGCAGCAGCGTATCGCCGCGCACCGGGCGCGGCAGGAACCTGGCATAGCCGCTGGCCGTCAGCTCGGTCAGCCGGCCGCGATCGTTGGGCGCGATCAGCGTGATGGCGCGCGCCCCGCCGAAGCCCCGGGCGCGCAGTTCTCCGAGCACCTTGCCGTCGAGCGTTTCCTGGCGGGCGTCGACGAGGAGTGCATCGCACTTGCGCGGCGCCCGCAGGCGGGCCACGGCTTCCTCCACGCTCTCGGCCGTCACCGCCTTGCCGCCGTGGTCGCGCACGATCCTGGCGATCGCCTCGGCCTCCATGGCGTTTCGGGAGAGCACCAGCACTCTGGTCCCCCTGAGCGCCGTCTTGCCGCGCCTGCGGCCGCTGCCCTCCACGGCCGTGACGGGTATCTCGACGGTGAACACTGAGCCGCCGCCTTCGCGCTGCGCTACATTGATGCGGCCGCCCATCGCGTCGACGATGCGCCTGGAGATCGCCAGGCCCAGCCCGGCGCCGCCGTGGCGGCGCGTCGAGGTGGTGTCGCCCTGCTCGAAATCGCCGAATATGCGTTCGCGGTCCGCCTCCGAGAGGCCGGGTCCGGTGTCGGCGACGGAAATCGCGATCAGCGAGGCTTCGGGCGCGCTCGCCGGCTCGACGGTCACCAGCACGCCGCCGATGTCGGTGAACTTGATGGCGTTGCCGACCAGGTTGAGCAGGACCTGCCTCAGCCTGCCGGGATCGGCGGAGATCAGCGCCGGCACGTCGCTGGCGACGTAGCAGCCGATGCCGATCTTCTTGCCGTAGGCGCGCGAGGCGAGGAGCTCGACGACGTGCTCGACCAGCTCGCGAACCGAGACCGGCTGCGGCTCGAGATCCAGCCGCCCGGCCTCGATCTTGGAATAGTCGAGCAGATCCTCGATCAGGGCGAGAAGCGCGCTGGCCGAGGTCGAGATCGCGCTGACATAGGTCTGCTGTTCCGGCGCCAGCTTCGTTTCGGCGAGAAGCCGGGACATGCCGACGATGCCGTTCATCGGTGTGCGGATCTCGTGGCTGACGGTGGCGAGGAAGCGCGACTTCGCCTTGCTGGCGTGCTCGGCGCGTTCGCGCGCATTGATCAGCGCCGTCTCGGCGCGCTTGCGGTCGGAGATGTCACGGGCGATGGCGCGATGGGAGACCGTATCGTTGTCGACGTCGCGCACCGACAGCTCGATCCACGAATACCAGCGCACGCCGGCGCGTCCGTGGATTGCCACGTCGGTCGAGGTCAGGCACTCGCCCTCGGCAAAGGCGGCATCCGGCACCACGTCGATCTCGATGCCGAGCTCGGCCAGCGTCTTTCCCGGCAGTTCGCGCTGATCGAGGCCGACAAGATCGGCGAGCACGCGGTTGGCGAAGACGATGCGGCCGTCCCTGTCACGATGCACGACGATGTCGCCGAGCGCGTCGATCAGGCCGCGAAAGCGTTCCTCGCTCTCCTGCAGCTCCCACATCCGATCGGCGAGCCGCTCGACCGCGTCGCGGCTGCGTGCGGCGTGGTCGCGGAACTCGTCCGCGAGCCGATCCTCGTCCTGCTTGGTGCGTGCGAAGACCAGCAGCGAAACGATGCCGATGCGCGAAAAGCGACAGATTGAGGACAGGCGCCGCGCCGGTCAGATGGCCGATGCCGGCAAGCGCGAGCACGCCGACGGACAGCGCCAGGCGCAGGTCGCGCGGCCAGCCGCGGGTGAGCGCCGGGGCGAGCGGCGGCGGCTCGATGACGCGCCGCGCCTCTGCCCCCAGCGCGCGCTTGCGGAACGCGCGCCCGCGATCGGGTCGCCGTTGCAGTGTCTGTTTCTGGTCAGCCTCCGCCGTCATGACCGGCACAATAGCCGCCAGCCATTAGGGAAGATTTGGAGGGACCGCTCAAATTTTAGCCGTCGCGAGGGGCAGGGCTCACATGTCGACGACGACGCGACCGCGAATCCCGCCGTCCACGATGTCTCGCGCGGCGTCGATGATGCCGTCGAACCCAATGGTCTTCGACAGCGTCGCCAGCTTGTCGTGATCGAGATCGGTGGCGATACGGTTCCAGGCCTCCAGCCGCACCGGCTTCGGTGCCATGACCGAGTTGATGCCGAGCAGCGAGACGCCGCGCAGGATGAACGGCGCCACGCTCGCCGGCAGGTCCATGCCCTGCGCAAGGCCGCAGCAGGCGACCGCACCGCCGTAGGACGTCTGGGCGAGCACGTTGGCCAGCGTGTGGCTGCCGA
The DNA here is from genome assembly GCA_963816435.1 of uncultured Alphaproteobacteria bacterium. Taxonomy (GTDB): domain Bacteria; phylum Pseudomonadota; class Alphaproteobacteria; order Rhizobiales; family Rhizobiaceae; genus CAWFKS01. The sequence goes on along the minus strand of CAWFKS010000010.1, from coordinate 105,078 downwards.
CCGGATCGATGCCGCCCGCCCAGCGCTCCTTGCCGAGCGGCTTGCCGGGCGCCGAAAGTTCGTCGCGCGCGATGATCTCCGCGGCGCCGAGATCCCTTAGATAGGCTTCCTCGGAGGTGCGGCCGGTCGAGGCGACGACGTGATACCCAAGCTTCGACAGGATCGAGACGGCGACGGAGCCGACACCGCCAGCCGCGCCGGTGACCACGACCGGGCCACGCTCGGGCGAGATCCCGTGGCGCTCCAGCGCCATCACGCACAGCATGGCCGTGTAGCCCGCCGTGCCGACGGCCATCGCCTGGTGCGGCGTCATGCCGTCGGGCAGCGGCACCAGCCAGTCGCCGCTGACGCGCGCCCTGCCGGCATAGGCGCCGTAATGCGTCTCGCCGACGCCCCAGCCGTTGAGCACGACCTGGTCGCCCGGATGCCAGTCGGGATGGTCGGACGACAGCACCTTGCCGGCGAAGTCGATGCCGGGGATCATCGGCCAGCGGCGCACCACCGGCGACTTGCCGGTGATCGCCAGCCCGTCCTTGTAGTTGACAGTGGTCGCCTCGACGGCGACCGTGACGTCGCCCTCCATCAGTTCGTCCTCGCTCATGTCGACGATGTCGACCGACTGCTTCTTGTCTTGGTCGCGGGAGACGAGGATCGCCTTGAACGTTTCCGACATTGGCCTGCCTGTGCTGGTGTTGTGTCTTTCGGGGACTCTGCGCGGCGGGGCCGGCGAGGTCAACGGGGCGGCTCTTCGCCGTGCGCCGCGCTTCGCCAGTCGACCAGTTCCTGCAGCACCACCAGCACCGCGCCGACGGTGATGAAGCTGTCGGCGAGGTTGAAGATGGCGAACGACCAGTTCGGCGTGTGGAAGAGGATGTAGTCGACGACGTGGCCGCGCAGCGCCCGGTCGACCAGGTTGCCGGCCGCCCCGCCGAGCACCAGCGCGAAGCCGAGGCGCGCCAGCACCTGCTCCGGGCGCGTCTTGAACGCCAGCCACAGGATGAAGACGCTGACCACGAGTGCTACCGCCAGCAGCCCGGCCCTGCCCAACCCTTCCAGCAGCGAGAACGAGATGCCGGTGTTGATGGTGCGGTAGAGCGACAGGAACGGCAGCAGCTCGACGCGGCGGTTGAGCTCGAGGCCCGTGACGACGAGGTGCTTCACCCATTGGTCGAGCGCCAGCGCGGCGAGCGCCAACGCGCCGTAGACGAGCAGCGGCCGCAGCTTCACGCCGTCACCTCCGGCAGGGCGGAACGCCGGATCTCGTAGAGCATGACCCCGTCGAGACGGCCAGGTTGAGCGAATTGGCGCGGCCGGCCTGCGGAATGCGCACCAGCCTGTCGCAGCTTTCGGCGAGCGTGTCGGGCAGCCCCTGCTGCTCGTTGCCCATGAGCAGCAGCACCGGGCGGCCGGAATAGTCGACCGAGCGGTAATCGACCGCGCCCTTCAGGTGCGTGCCGACCACGAGGCCGGGAAAATTCTTGCGCCAGGCGAGGAATTCCTCCGGCTGCGCCCTGCGCGACCGGCACGTTGAAGACCGACCCCATGGTGGCGCGCACCGTCTCCAGCGAGAACGGATCGACCGTGTCGCCGACGAGGATCACGCCCTTCGCGCCGACTGCGTCGACGGTGCGCAGCACGGTGCCCAGATTGCCGGGATCGCGCACCCGGTCGAGCGCCACCCACACGTCGCTATCGGCCGGGCGGATCGAATCCAGCGCCGCCAGCCGTTGCTCGAACACGCCGATCACCATCTGCGGGTTGTCGCGCCGGGTGATGCCGGCCAGCACCTTCTCGCTCGCTTCCAGCAAGGTGGCGCCGGAGGCGAAGGCGCGCGCCGCGACCTTCTCCACTGCCTGGTTGCCCTTGCCCGACTTGGCGAACACCAGCGTCCTGATGCGCCAGCCATTGTCGAGCGCGTCGATCACCAGTTTCAGCCCCTCGGCGATGAAGGCGTGCTCGCGGTCGCGGAATTTCTTGATCGCCAGCGCGCGGATGTCCTTGACCAGCGGATTGGCGAGGCTGGTGACCTCCTTGACGCGTCCGACGGTGCGCTGCTCGCCGGCCATCTCAGGCCACCCAACGCGAGAACAGCGAGGTCGACAGCGCGCGGCCGGCCGACTGTTCGCGGATCACCAGTTCGCCCGATTCCACCGTTCCGCCCATTCCGGCGAAGGTGTCGCGCACCAGCGCGTGCATGGCGAAGAAGGAGGCGCGGATCGAATAGGCCGTCAGCACCAGCGCCAGCGGCTTCGGCGAGAGAACCTCGCGGCAGGTGTCGACCATTGCCGGCAGATTGTCGAAGAGCTGCCACACTTCGCCCTTCGGGCCGCGCCCGTAGGCCGGCGGGTCGAGCAGCACGATGTCGTAGCGGTTGCCGCGGCGCGCCTCGCGCTCGGCGAATTTCTGCGCGTCCTCGACGATCCAGCGGATCGGCTTGTCGGTAAGGCCGGCGACCTCCTGGTTCTCGCGCGCCCAGCCGATCGCCTTCTTCGAGGCGTCGACGTGGGTGACCTCGGCGCCGGCGCGCGCCGCCACCAGCGAGGCCAGCCCCGTGTAGCCGAACAGGTTGAGCACCTTCACCGGACGTTTGGCGCCACGGATCAGGCCCTCCATGTGGTCCCAGTGCGAGGCCTGTTCGGGAAACACGCCGACATGGCGGAACGAGGTGAAGCGGCCGAGATAGGAGATGCCGTCATGGCGCATCGGCCATGTCTCGCCGAGCGGCTCGCGCGGAAAGCGCCAGCGGCCCATGCCCTCTTCCTCGGTGTCGCCGGTGAAGACGGCGTCGGCCTTGTCCCACTCGGCCTCGCCCCAGGCCGGCCGCCACAGCGCCTGGCCTTCGGGGCGCACGATGCGGTAGGGGCCGTAGCGTTCCAGCTTGCGGCCGTCGCCGGAATCCAGCAGCGCGTAGTCGTCGCCCGGCGGCACTTCGAGGATCAGCGGCAGGTTCTCGGCCGGCGGCGTGCCCTGCCGGCGCGGCGGCAGCTCGCGTTTCGACGCGGTCTCGGAGGCAGGTTTCGGCCGCGACGCATCGCGTGCATTGCCGCCGCGCACCGGGCGGGCGTCGGAAGCTGGCGCCCGGCGGTCCCGGCGCGTGGCACGCGAAGGTTTCAACAGGCTCTCCGGACAGCGGAAATCGCGACGCTTCTGCCACAGCGCCGCCACGCGCGCAACAAAGCGGCGGCTCAGCCGGGCCGGCGGCTGGCCACGGCCTCGTAGACGGCGATCCCGGCGGCCAGATCTTCGAGCGCGGCGCCGACCGACTTGAACAGCGTGATCTCGTCGGCCGACTGCCGGCCGGGTCTTTCGCCGCGCGTCAGCTCGAACAGATCGCCCCTGATGTCGCTTTCGGCGAGCGCGCCGCTCGCCAGCGCCTGCACGATGTCGCCGGCCTCCTTGGTGGCGCCGGCGCGGGTATCGACGAAGACCGAGGCCCGCTTCACCGCCTCGTCGTCGCTCTCGCGCAGTTTCGGGCTGAAGGCGCCGACCAGGTCGACATGGGTGCCGGGCTTCAGGCACTCGCCGCGCACCAGCGGCTTGTCGGAGATCGTCGCCGAAGACACCACGTCCGCCCAGCCGACGGCCGCGTCGAGATCGTCGGCGACCGAAATGTCGAAGCCTTCGCCGGCAAGGGCGTCCGCGACCTTTTCGGCATTCGCCGTCGTGCGGTTCCAGATGCGGATCTTTCGGATCGGCCGCACCGCCGAGTGCGCGCGCGCCAGGAACGGGGCCAGCGCACCGGCGCCGATCACCAGCAGGTTCTCGGCATCCTCGCGGGCGAGATAGGTGGCGGCGAGCGCCGAGGCGCAGGCGGTGCGCCACACCGTCAGACGCTGCCCGTCGATCAGCGCCTGCGGCTCGCCGGTCACCGCGTCGAGCAGCAGGTAGACGCCCATGATCGCCGGCTTGCCGAGCGCGTTGTTGTCGGGCGAGACGGTGACGATCTTGACGCCGATGTGCTGGCCGTTCGATCCGCCCGCGGCGACGAGATCGTTCCAGGCAGGCATCAGCAGCAGCGTCGAATCCGCGCCGTCCGGCCGTTCGATGGTGTGGTGATGGCGCACAGGTTGCACCGCGCCGGCGCGAAAGCCCTCGCGCAGCGTCTCGACCAGTCCGGCGGGAGTAAGCGCGGCGTCGACCTCGTCCGCCGAGATGTTGAGCATGTTCGGGGCTCCGCGTTTGTTGCGCGGCCGGCCGCGGTCAGGCTTTGCGCGACGCGGGCGGCAGTGCGGGTCCGGCCGGCGCACGCGCGGCCTGCTGCTGGCGCACGCTGCGCAGCTCGGTGCCGCGTTCCCGCGCCTTGCGGCGGTAGCGGCCCTGGCTGAACCAGGTGGCGACGCTGCCGACGACGAGGCCGAGCACCAGCGCGGCGAACAGCCACACGAAAAGCGGCAGCGACACCGTCAGGCCCGGATTGCCGGGATGGAAGGGATCGAGCGTGAACGGCGTCGAGGCCCGGTTTGCCACCGCCAGCGCGATCAGCACCACGGCGACGGGGACCAGCACGACGATGGTGACGACGCGGTTCAGCATGTCAGTTTGCACGCGCGGTCATGACCACGCCTCCCGGACGCGAGACTATTTCTGGCCGTTCAGCCGCTCGCGCAGCTCCTTGCCGGTCTTGAAGAAGGGTATCCACTTTTCCTCGACCTCGACGGACGCGCCGGTGCGCGGGTTGCGCCCGGTGCGCGCCGGCCGGTTCTTGACCGAGAACGCGCCGAAGCCACGAAGTTCCACGCGGTTGCCCTCGGCGAGCGCCTCCGTCACCTCGTCAAGAATGGCGTTCACGATGTTTTCCACGTCGCGCAGAAACAGGTGCGGATTCTTGTTGGCGATCGTCTGCACGAGTTCGGACTTGATCATTGAGCCTGTTCCCCGACGGCATTTTAGCGAATGATTATGGGAATGATTTTGCTCGCGTTTTTAGTCCGCGAGGCCGTTCATATCAGGTTGCCAGACCGACAGGAGACCGTCAAGGAAGATACGGTCGGCGCCGATCTCGTGGAGCACCCCTTCTGCGCCTCCCGACAGCCCGAGAAGTCGCGCCGCCTGGCCGACCGCCGAGTTCAGCAGCCAGCTGCCCTGTTTGCGCGGATGCCAGTCGACGATCTCCAGCCCGGGATCGACGCCCTGCTCGTTCAGCCAGTGACGCGCCTCCAGTTCGCCGCCCAGTTCGTCGACCAGCTTGCGTTCCAGCGCCTGGCTGCCGGTGAATACCGAGCCGTCGGCCAGCGCCAGCACCTCGGACCTGGTCAGCGGCCGCCTGTCGGTGACGAGGTCGACGAACCAGTCGTAGCTGTCCATGATCATGCGCCGGATCATGGCGCGCTCTTCCTCGGTGGTCGGATTGAACGGCGAGGGTTCGGCCTTCAGCGGCGACGATTTGACGCCTTCGAGCTTCACGCCGATCTTGTCCATCAGGCCGGTCACGTCGGGATACTGGATGAGCACGCCGATCGAGCCGACGATCGAGGTCTGGCGCGACACGATGCGGTCGGCGGCAGTGGCGATCATGTAGCCGGCCGAGGCGGCGAGCGTGCCGACCTGCGCCACCACCGGCTTTTCCGCCGCGATGCGGCGCACGGCGTCGAAGATCGCCTCGCCTCCGGCGGTGGTGCCGCCGGGTGAATCGACGGAGAGGATCACGCCCTTGACGTTCTTCGCCTTGCGGATCTGCTCGAGCTCCTCGAGCAGCGCGTCGTCCTCGGTGATCGTGCCGTCGATCGTCACCCGCGCCACCTGGTCGCCGGCGAACGCGCCGCCGTCGCCGCGTGCATAGATCGCCACGACGACCACGACGGCCAGCGCGACGAACGCCAGCGCGGCGACGCGCCAGAAGGTCAGCTTGCGCCTGAGGCGGCGTCGGTCGATGATTTCGTCGGCGCGTGTCGGCATGGCAGGGTCGCTCCGCGTTCGGGACATGCTTTCTAGCGCGCCGCGCGGCCGCATAGAAGGGGGCATGTCCGGCAGACAAATCCCAAAATCACCATATTGGCATGCGAGCGATATCGCACGGTCCGGCGCGTCTTGCTGCGGCGCACTGGAATCGAGGGCGCAATTCCGCTAAATGCCTAGCTGGCCGGCGATTTCCGGATCGACATCCGGATTGCCAGGCAGCGGTTCGACCGTCCCGGAGATGGCTCAGGAGCGTTGAAGGCCACGATGACAGAGCTTCAACCGGGAGTGCAACCGGATTCCACGAGACGTCAACGCAGGACGGCCACCGAAATCGTGTTCGAGCGCGAGCGGCGGCACTCCCGCAATGTGCGCATCCTCAAGGTCGTTCTGCCGGCAGTCGCGGTGGTCATGGTCGCTGGCTTCGTGCTTCATTCGGTGTATGTCAGCTATCTCGGCGATGCCGCCCTCAGCCTTTCGGGCGCCACCATGGAAAACGGCAAGCTGGTGATGAACAATCCGCGGCTGGAAGGCTATACCAGCGAGAACAAGCGCTATGTGATGAAGGCGGCACGCGCCCGCCAGGCGGATGCCGACACCCAGCGCATCGATCTCGAGGAAATCGACGCCACCGTGCCCTTCAACAAGGAAGGCTGGGCCAAGATCGACGCGTCGAAAGGCACCTACGACCAGACGCGCCAACACGCTCGACATCACCAGCCCGGCGACCGTTCACATGCACGACGGCACCGTCGCCCACCTCAAGGATGCCAAGTTCGACATCGGAAAGGGCGAGGTGGCGACCGACAAGCCGGTGCAGATCGTCAACAAGGGGTCGCGCATCGCCGCCGATTCCATGTCGATAACCAAGGGCGGCGACGTGATGGTTTTCCAGGACAGGGTGAGGATGACGATACCGGGCAACAACGTGCAGTCCGCCTCGCAGAAGGAGGCGGCAAATGCCGGCAAGTAGCAGGGCGGCCGTGGTGGCCGTGGCGTGGGCGCTGGCGGCCGCGATTTCACCGCCGGCGATGGCGCAGGAGGACCCCTCGGCGTTTTCGATGGGCGGCGACCAGCCGATCCAGATCGAGAGCGACAAGCTGGAGGTCCACGAGAAGGACAAGATCGCGATCTTCACCGGCAACGTCTCGCTGGTCCAGGGCGACACCAACTTGAAGACCGTGCGCATGGTCGTCCACTATACCGGGCGACGGCGAAGGCGCGGGCTTTGGCGCAACCGAAATCCAGCGCATGGAGGCCGAGGGCAAGGTCTACCTGAAGAGCAAGGACCAGATCGCCACCGGCGACGCCGCGCAGTTCGACATGGTCAACAACGTCATGACCATGACCGGCAAGGAAGTGGTGCTCACCCAGGGCAAGAATGTCGTCGTCGGCTGCCGCCTGCGTGTCGAGATGAAGACCGGCAAGTCGCAACTCGACGGCTGCGACAGCCCCAAGAGCGACAGCGGCCGGGTCAAGATGCTGCTGCAACCGAAGTCCCAGGACCGTTGATGGCGCTGCTCGGCCGGTCCCGAAAGCAGGTCGCCGCACCCGCCACGGCGGTTCGTCGCCGACCGGCGAGCAGTTCGAGGGCACGTTGATCGCGCGTGGTCTGACCAAGAGCTTCAAGGGTCGCCAGGTGGTCAGTGGCGTGTCGCTCGGCGTTCGCACCGGCGAGGCGGTCGGGCTGCTCGGCCCCAACGGCGCCGGCAAGACCACGTGCTTCTACATGGTCACCGGCCTCGTGCCGGTCGACAGCGGCACCATCGAGATCGACGGGTTCGACGTCAGCACCATGCCGATGTACCGGCGCGCGCGGCTCGGCATCGGCTACCTGCCGCAGGAAGCCTCGATCTTCCGCGGCCTGACGGTCGAGGGAAACATCCGCGCCATCCTCGAAGTGGTCGAGAAGGACCGCAAGGAACGCGAGCGCAGCCTCGACGCGCTGCTGGAGGAATTTCACATCGGCCACCTGCGCAAGGCGCCCTCAATGTCGCTGTCGGGCGGCGAGCGGCGGCGCCTCGAGATCGCGCGGGCTCTCGCCGGCAAGCCGAAATTCATGCTGCTTGACGAGCCGTTCGCCGGCGTCGACCCGATCGCGGTGTCCGACATCCAGCAGCTCGTGCGCCACCTCACCGCGCGCGGCATCGGCGTGCTGATCACCGACCACAACGTGCGCGAGACGCTCGGCCTGATCGACCGCGCCTACATCATCCACACCGGCAAGGTGCTCACCCACGGACGCCCGCACGAGATCGTGCAGAACCAGGACGTTCGCCGTTTCTATCTCGGCGACGCATTCACGCTTTGAGGGCCGAAATGGCCCGAATCCGGCGCCTTCCTGCCCGAAACTACCGAAATTCTCTCCGCTAACCGCCCGGTAAGCCCGGCATGCAATGATGCCGAGCTTGACATGCAAAAGCCGGGCCAGTTTGATGTCCGGCAGGAATTGACCGCCGAAAACGGCGGCGCGTGCGGCAGGGTGTCATTCGGAGTGGGGTAGCGCGTAGCATGGCGCTTTCGGCAAGGCTTCAACTGCGCCAGTCGCAGTCTCTCGTCATGACGCCGCAGCTCATGCAGTCGATAAAGCTGCTGCAGCTGACCCATGGCGAGCTGGAACGTTTCGTCGAAGAGGAAATCGAGCGCAATCCGCTGCTGGAGCGTGGCGAGGCCGCCGCCGGCGAAACCGTCGAAGCCTCCACGGAGTGGAACGACGACGCGCCCGAATGGTCCTCGCAGGCGATGTCGGAGCGTCTCGACACCAGCCTCGAAAACATCTTTCCCGACGACAGCGGCGTGCGCGAGCGCATCGGCCCCGACCTGTCGGCGCAGTGGCGCTCGGCGGCCGGCTCCGGCGGTCGCGCGACGGCGGAAAGCTTCGACCTCGACGATTTCACCGCCGCTCCGGTAACACTCCGCGACCATGTCGAGCGGCAGATCGCGCTCTCCTTCGCCGGCGATGTCGACCGGCTGATCGCACGCGATCTGGCCGGTGCGCTCGACGACGCCGGCTACCTCCTCGCCGACCCGGCGGAGGTCGCCGCGCGGCTGGGGATCGCGCCGACTGCGGTCGAAGCCGTGCTCGCGACGTGCAGGAGCTTCGAGCCCACCGGCATCTTCGCGCGCGGCCTCGGTGAATGCCTGGCGCTGCAGCTGGCGGCACGTGACCGCTTCGACCCGGCGATGCAGGCGCTGATCGGCCATCTCGAGCTGCTGGCGCGCCGGGACTTTCAGACGCTGAGGCGCATCTGCGGCGTCGGCGAGGAAGACCTGCTCGACATGCTGGCCGAGATCCGCGCCCTCGATCCAAAGCCGGGACTGGCCTTTTCGGGCGGCGCAACCGACACGATCGTGCCCGACGTGATCGTCAGGCAGGCCGGCGACGGGACCTGGGCGGTCGAGCTCAATTCCGAGACCCTGCCGCGCGTGCTCGTCGACCAGGCCTATTACGCGGAAGTGTGCGCCCACGCCGACGGTCCCGCCGAGCGCGAATTCCTGACGGATTGCCTGCAGAGCGCCAACTGGCTGACGCGCAGCCTCGACCAGCGCGCGCGCACCATCATCAAGGTGACCTCCGAGATCGTGCGCCAGCAGGATGCCTTCCTCCTGCATGGAATCCGCCACCTGAGGCCGCTCAACCTGCGCACCGTGGCCGAGGCGATCGGCATGCACGAATCGACGGTGAGCCGCGTCACCTCGAACAAGTACATGCTGACGCCGCGCGGCGTGTTCGAGCTGAAATTCTTCTTCACGGCCGCGCTGGCCTCCACCGAGGGCGGCGATTCGCACTCTTCCGAAGCCGTGCGCGACCGCATCCGCGAGCTGATCGAGGGCGAACGGCCCATCGACGTGCTGTCGGACGACGCCATCGTCGACATCCTGCGCCGCGGCGGTGTCGACATCGCGCGCCGCACGGTCGCCAAATACCGGGAGGGCATGAACATTCCCTCCTCCGTGCAGCGTCGGCGCGAAAAGCGGGCAATGGCGTCGGTCGCCGTCTGAAACCGCGAAAAATCGGCGTTTCGGGCCGTATTCCCGTTCGATTGACAAGCAGCGCCCAAGTCACTAGAAGCCCGCCCGCATGAGACGGAACCACGGGCGCAGCCGCGCTACCCCGTTCTCGAAGCACCGGCCGCCACATGGGAAACGCGGCCACGAACTCAGACGCGGAAATCCATCTGCAAACCTTGTGCGCTCAGGCCACGGGTATAAACTCGAACCTCTTCACGCCTGAAACAGGGAAGGTCAGATCGTTCATGAATCTGCGCATTTCAGGTAAGCACATGGAGATCGGGGAGGCGTTCCGCTCCCGCATCGAAAGCCGCATCGGCGGCGCAATCGACAAATATTTCGACGGTGGATTTTCAGGGCACGTGACGGTGGAGAAGTCCGGATCGGGCTACTCGGCCGACTGCATGGTGCATCTCGACACCGGCACGGCGCTGCAGGCGGCCGGCAAGGCGCACGAGCCGCAGACGGCCTTCGAGGCCGCCGCCGACCGGATCGAGAAGCGGCTGCGGCGCTACAAGCGCAAGCTGAAGGCGCACCCGACGGGCGCTGCCGGTCCCGATATCGAAGCGGGTGTTGCCGAGATCGAGCTTCCCGACGTCGACGACGAGGAAGCGGACGAGGCCGAGATGGCCCCGGCCGTGGTCGCGGAGACCCGCGTCGGGCTGAAGAGCCTGACCGTCGCTGGCGCCACGGTGGCGCTCGAGGCCGAGGACCACCCCGTTCTGCTGTTCCGCAACGCCGCGACCGGTGCCCTCAACGTGGTCTACCGCCGCAAGGACGGCAATATCGGCTGGATCGATCCTTCATCGGCCGAGTAGCCGGCCAGCATCCGGGCCGGCGGCCAGCTCGCGGGCTCAGGTGGAGCAAAGGAAATCATCATGGATTTGAGTGATCTGATCGAGGTCTCGGCGATCATGCCGGCCTTGAAGGCCAACTCGAAGAAACAGGTTCTGCAACTGCTCGCCGAGAAGGCCGCCGCGATCACCGGAATCCCCGAGCGGGAGGTGTTCGAGACCATCCTGCAGCGCGAGCGCCTGGGCTCCACCGGCGTCGGCAGCGGCATCGCCATCCCCCACGGCAAGCTGCCGGGCGTCAAGCAGATCACCGGGGTCTTCGCCCGGCTCGATACGCCGGTTGATTTCGAGGCGCTCGACGATCAGCCCGTCGACCTGGTCTTCCTGCTTCTGGCGCCCGAGGGCGCCGGCGCCGACCATCTCAAGGCGCTGTCGCGTATTGCCCGCGTCCTGCGCGACGCCGACACCGTCGCCAAGATCCGCGACACCAAGGACGCCTCGGCGATTTACACCTTCCTGGCCGCCACGCCGGCCTCGCACGCCGCCTGAGCGAGCGCGCAGCAAAAAGGCGGCCGCGAGGGCCGCCTTTCAGGCGTTCAGTCGTTTTCGAATACGGTCGATCGGTTCAGTGCAGGCTGACGGTCGTCAGGTCGTTCTGAGCGGCGCCCGCGAGCGCGTTGGCGCGCTCGTCGGCCAGCAGGATCGGCTGCCCGTTGGCCGCGAAGAGCGCCCACAGCCTTGTTCCCGGCTCGATCTCGGGAAGACCGGGAAACTTGCCGCGCAGCTCTTCGGCGTCGAATTCGCGCACATATGCGACTGCGCCTTCGCCGATATGGGCGAGCTGTTCGGGCGTAACGTTGATTCTCTCTACTTCAGTCATTGTCAGCCTCCTTGGTGCCGGGGCGTCCGATAGACCAACCCCGCATCCGAGCCTTTGGTTCCGGGGAAAGCATTCGTTCAGTCTTTCACCGAAATGTTGATTTTCCGTACCAGTCTCTCGGGCTGCGGCCGGTCGAGGTCGATCGCCAGCAATCCGTTGGCCAGTTCGGCACCAGTCACGCGCATCCCGTCGGCGAGCACGAATGTCCGCTGGAACTGCCTTGCCGCGATGCCGCGGTGCAGGAATTCCCGCTCGCCGTCGTCCTCGGCCTGGCGCCCGCGCACGACGAGCTGGTTCTCTTCCACCGAGACGTCGAGATCGTTCTCGGCGAAGCCAGCCACGGCCAGCGTGATCCGCAGCCGGTCGCCCTCGCTCTCGCCGTTGCCGGCGGACGCGGTGCGAAGGCGCTCGATGTTGTAGGGCGGGTAGCCGTCGGCAGACTTGGCGACGCGTTCCAGCGTCTTTTCCATGGAATCGAAGCCCAGCAGGAGCGGGCTCGAGAAGGGCGTCATGCGCGTCATCTGTCCTGTCCTCAAAGAGCGACGTGGAAAGACGAAAACCCGTGTGGCGTTTTCGCCTTCGCCCCTGATATGGTCGGGCGAAACGGACAATTCAAGAACAAAAACAGGGAGCAAGGCCCGTGGCGCGCAAGATCGTAATCGACACCGATCCAGGCCAGGACGACGCGGTGGCGATACTGCTGGCACTCGCCAGTCCCGAGCTCGACGTGCTCGGCATCACGGCGGTCGCAGGCAACGTGCCGCTGGCGCTGACGGAAAAGAACGCGCGCAAGGTGTGCGAGCTCGCCGGGCGTCCCGGGACGAAAGTTTTTGCCGGCGCGGTCCACCCGCTGGTGCGCCAGCTCGTCACCGCCGAGCAGGTGCACGGGCGCACCGGGCTCGACGGGCCGGACCTTCCCGAACCGGCCATGAAGCTGCAGGACCAGCACGCGGTCGACTTCATCGTCGAGACGCTGATGCGCGAGGCGCCCGGCTCGGTGACGCTGTGCCCGCTCGGACCGCTCACCAACATCGCGCTGGCGATGAACCGCGAGCCCCGTATCGTGCCGCGCATCGGCGAGATCGTGCTGATGGGCGGCGGCTTCTTCGAGGGCGGCAACACGACGCCCGCCGCCGAGTTCAACATCTATGTCGACCCGCACGCCGCCGACGTGGTGTTCCGGTCCGGCGTCAAGCTGACGATGATGCCGCTCGACGTCACCCACAAGGCGCTGACGACGGCGCCGCGCGTCGCCGCCTTCCGCGATCTCGGCACGCCGGTCGGCGAGGCGGTGGCGCAGATGCTGGAGTTCTTCGAGCGCTTCGACGAGGAGAAATACGGCACCGAGGGCGGACCGCTGCACGACCCGTGCGTGATCGCCTTCCTGCTGAAGCCCGAGCTTTTCCGAGGCCGCGACGTCAACGTCTCGATCGAGACGATGTCGGACCTGACGATGGGCATGACGGTGGTCGACTGGTGGGGTGTCACCAAGCGGCCGAAGAACGCCCACGTCATGCGCGACATCGACGCCGACGGCTATTTCGCGCTGCTCACCGAGCGCATTGGCAAGCTTTAGGGGCAGGCCTCTAGCGCACCTTTGCGAGCGCCAGCCACACCCCGCCTGCGACCAGGAAGCAGCCGCTCGCCCGAGATACCAGCTTGACGCGCCACGCCGTCAGCCGCCTGGCGATGCGGCCGGCCGCCAGCGCATAGGCGCTGTCGGAGACGGTGCCGACGACGATCGCCGTGCCGCCGAGCACGGCGATCTGGGCAAGATGGCTTTGCGCGGGATCGACGAACTGCGGCAGCAGCGCGCCGAAGAAGACGAGCTGCTTGGGATTGCTGGCGGCCACCAGGAACCCTTGCATGAAGAAGCCGGCGCGGGGTGCCGCCGCCTGTTCGATCCGTCCCGAGGAGCGCAGCATCTGGACGCCGATATAGACGAGATAGGCCGCGCCGATCAGCTTGATCCATGAGAACCACTCGCCGGCCGCCGCGATCAGCGATGTCAGCCCGACGCCGACGATGGCGATCATGATGGCGACGGCCGCCTGCGTTCCGGCGACGTTGAGCAGCCCGGCGCGGGCGCCGAAGCGCATGCCGTTGGCGACGATCAGCGTATTCGTCGGTCCCGGCACGACGATCGCCACCACGCAGACCGCCAGATAGGCCAGGTAGGTTTCAGGATTCATCGCGCCCTCCCGCGCCGCTCGTCAGCCGGCCAGCGCCTTCTCCACCTCGCCGCGCAGCGGGATCGACGGCTGCGCGCCGGGTTTCGTGCAGGCGAGCGAGCCTGCGGCCGCGGCCAGCCGCAACGCCGGTTCCAGCTCCATGCCGCCGTCCAGCGCAGCCGCCAGATAGCCGCAGAACGTGTCGCCCGCGCCCACCGTGTCGACCGGCTTCACCACCAGGCCCCGCACTTCGAGGAACCGGCCCTGCGCCGCGGCGGCGACGCCCTCGGCCCCGAGCGTGACCACGACCGCGCGGCCCGTCGCCTCGGCATAGGCGCGCATGCGCGCCTCGCGGCCGTCGCCGACCAGGCCCTGCAACTCGCACAGCAGCGCGAACTCGCCTTCGTTGGCGACCAGATAGTCGGCCTCGCGCACGAAGGCGGCCGTCTCGGCACGGAAGGGCGCGATGTTGAGAAGGGAGACCGCGCCGGCCTTGCGAGCCGCGGCGAGCGCGGTGCGCAGCGTTTCGGCCGGGATCTCCTGCTGCAGGAGCAGATGGTCGCCGGCGCCGAGATCCGCCTTGCCGACCATGTCGGGGGTCACCGCCGCGTTGGCGCCGGGCACCACCGCGATCATGTTCTCGCCGAACCCGTCGACCATGATCAGCGCGTTGCCGGTGACGGTTTCGCAATGCGCCACGCAGGAAAGGTCGACCCCGCCGGTCTGCAGCAGCGCCAGTGCCTCGCCGGCGAAGCTGTCGCGGCCGACCGCGCCGACCATGCGCACCCTGCTGCCGGCGCGCCTGCCCGCCAGCGCCTGGTTCGCACCCTTGCCGCCGGGCGCGGTGGCGAACGAGGAGCCGGGCACCGTCTCGCCGGCGAGCGGCAGCCGCTCGACATTGGCGATGAGGTCGAGATTGATGGAACCGATTACGACGATCATGCATCCTCCGCTGCGTTGCCGGCCACACTAGATGCCCGCAGGCGCGATTTGAACAGGCTTGCGGCGAGCCACCGGAACCAATCGCGCGCGGCACCTGTTTTGCCGCAACGACACAGGAGGTTCCCATGCAAGGCTCGACCGACGACAAGGCGCATCTCTCGCGCACCACCGGCACCGATACGCCCGAGGAGCGCACCAAGGCGCGGCCGGACGCCAACGATGTCACCGATCCCAAGGAAGTCTGGAAAGACGGCGAAACCGAGCCGAGCCGCGACCGCGCGCCGATTGCAGGCAGCGGCGCGCCCGGCCGGGTGGCCGATGCCGGCGATGTCGGCGGCCATGCCAGCACGCCCTACGAGCAGGGCGTCCAGAGCGATTCCATCCTGCGCCAGGACAACAAGAAGACCGGCGGCATCGAGAAGCCTCGCAAGGGCTGATCACGGTTTTCCGCGCGACCATCGACGGCGGGGCGCTTCCGGGTGCCCCGCCTTTTTCGTGACGGATGCTCGAAATCTGTGGTAACAAATTACCGCATCCGTAGGCGGTTGTTTTTGTTCGTTTTTATCTTTCTGCCATCGATTTGTGCCGCTTGACGCGGCGGCACCGCTCGTCTACAAGCCGGCCCCAGAACAGCGGCCCACGGGCCGCGGTTTCGTTTTGGCCGGAAAAGCCGGCCAATCCAAGCAACAAGAAACGCCTCGCCGCTTCCTTCCGGAAGACGGTCAGGATGACGAACGGAAGACCAACCGATGAAAACCTTTTCGCAGAAGCCTGCGGAGGTGGAGAAGAAGTGGATCCTTATCGACGCCGATGGCCTCGTCGTCGGCCGCCTCGCCTCCATCGTCGCGAACCGCCTGCGCGGCAAGCACAAGCCGACCTTCACCCCGCATGTCGATGACGGCGACAACGTCATCATCGTCAATGCCGACAAGGTGGTGCTGACCGGCAAGAAGTACCACGACAAGATGTATTACTGGCACACCGGCCACCCCGGCGGCGTCAAGGAGCGCAGCGCCCGCGACCTGCTCGAGGGCCGCTTCCCGGAGCGCCTGATCGAGAAGGCCGTCGAGCGGATGATCCCGCGCGGGCCGCTTGGTCGCCGGCAGATGAAGAACCTCAAGGTCTATGCCGGTCCCGAACACCCCCACGTCGCCCAGCAGCCTCAGAAGCTCGATGTCGCGGCCATGAACAAGAAGAACGTAAGGGTCAACAAGTATGGCTGAGCTCAATTCCCTCGAGGATCTCGGCGTGCTCGGCGAAACCGAGCAGCCGGCGGCCCCGGTCTATGTCCAGAAGCTTGACGCCCAGGGCCGCGCCTACGCGACCGGCAAGCGCAAGGACGCCATCGCACGCGTCTGGGTGAAGCCCGGTTCGGGCCGCATCACCGTCAACGACAAGGACTTCAACGCCTATTTCGCGCGGCCGGTCCTGCAGATGATCCTGCAGCAGCCGATCGTCGCGGCCAACCGGTCCGGCCAGTACGACGTCGTCGCCACCGTTACCGGCGGCGGCCTGTCGGGCCAGGCGGGCGCGGTGCGCCACGGCATCTCCAAGGCGCTGACCTGCTACGAGCCGGAGCTGCGCGGCGTGCTCAAGAAGGGTGGCTTCCTCACCCGCGACAGCCGCACGGTGGAGCGCAAGAAATACGGCAAGGCGAAGGCCCGCCGTTCGTTCCAGTTCTCCAAGCGCTGATCGCGCTGCGCGCGGCACGCGCCGCGACGCACCGAAGACTGCGAAATGCGAAAGGGGCCGGCGACGGCCCCTTTTTCTTTTGTGCCCGGCTGGATCGCCAGCCCGGCTACTCGGACTGCGGCGCGTCGGTGACGTGCAGCGTCGCGTAGACGTCCTTCATGATCGGCCTCAGTTCGTCGAACTCCGCCGTCGAGGCGAACATCACCACCTGCCCCGAGCCGGTGCCGGGGAACGAGGTGTAGTAGTTCTCGTAGGTCACCTCGACATCGCCGATCTTGGCCCGGTAGACGATGTCGCCGAACGGATGGCCGTCGATCTCGGTCTGCGTGTCCTCGACCGTCTCCACCTTGTTGAGCTTGGCGGCGCTCTGGATGTTGATCATGATCGCCTGCTTCATCTGGTCCATGGTGAAGGCCTGGTTCTCGGTCAGCATCATCAGGTAGACCTCACGCTTGAGATTGCGGATGGCGTGCTCGGCATCGTCGTTGATGTCGGCATAGGCCCAGTCGTCGGCCGCCAGGCAGACCGACATCGGCACCACTTTCGACGCGATCTCCACGCAGTCGGCAGCCGGGGCGGCCTTGTGCGTCATCGCCGACCCCTCCGCGGCCGGAGCGGGTTTCGGCGTCGCGTCCTCGGCGGCGGCCGAACCCGCCCACGTGGCGGCACCGAGTGCGAGGCAAAGTGCGAGCGATTTCACCGTCATGCTGGTATTCCTCTGGCAAGCGGCATCGCCGCGACGAGGCGCTCATGGTTCGTTGCCGCAACGGCAAGGTCAAGACCTTTGTCGAACTCCGTGCGCGACGGACTGCGCCCGGCCGGCGGGGCGATGCCCGTGCGCCACACCCCGGCCCGCGCGGCCACACGAACCCGCAAATCCTGGCGGAAGCCGTGGAATCGTCCGTGAAAATGCGCTAGGGGCAGCCGCGAAGGATTTCAGCGCATGGCCAAGAGCATCGATCACGCCTTCACGGCGACGCGGCTGACTGGAGCCGCCACCGACCCGACCTATGCCGGGGCGCTCTCCTTCATGCGCCGCAAATACACCAAGCGGCTGGCCGGCGCCGACGCCGTCGTGTGGGGCATTCCCTTCGACGCCGCCGTTTCCAACCGGCCTGGCGCGCGGTTCGGCCCGCAGGCGATCCGGCGGGCCTCCGAGATTTTCGACAACGATCCGCAATATCCGTTCGAGGCCGATCTGTTCGAGGACATGGCGGTGATCGACTATGGCGACTGCCTGCTCGACTACGGCGACCACCGGAAGACGCCGGGGCGGATCGAGCGGGAGGCCGCGAAGATCCTGAAGTCGGACGCGTTCCTCGTCTCGCTCGGCGGCGACCATTTCGTCACCTGGCCGCTGCTCAAGGCGCATGCGGCCAAATACGGACCGCTGGCGCTGGTGCAGTTCGACGCCCACCAGGACACCTGGTTCGACGACGGCCAGCGCATCGACCACGGCTCGTTCGTCGGGCGGGCGGCGCGGGATGGCATCATAGACACGTCGAAGTCGATCCAGGTCGGCATCCGCACCCACGCGCCCGAGGACTGCGGCATCGAGATGATCTACGGCCACGAGGTCGAGGAGATGCGGGCTGCCGAGATCGCCGAGCGCATCGAAAAGCGCACCGCGGGGGCGAAGACCTACGTCACCTTCGACATCGACTGCCTGGACCCGGCCTTCGCGCCGGGCACCGGCACGCCGGTGGCGGGCGGCCCGTCCTCGGCGAAGATGCTTTCGGTGCTGCGAAAGCTCGGCGGGCTCGACATCGTCGGCGCCGACATCGTCGAGGTTGCACCGGCCTACGACCATGCCGACATCACGGCCATAGCGGGCGCCAGCGTCGCCATGCACTATCTCGGCCTGCTTGCCGAGCGCCGACGCCGACGATAGGCGTTACCCGACGCCATCTTTCCCGCCCGCGGTGCGCCGACGCGCCGCGGCATCGACACGACACAATTCCTTTCGCGGACGAAAACCATGACACCGAAAATCTTCATCGACGGCGAACACGGCACGACCGGCCTGCAGATCAGGAGCCGGCTTGCCGGCCGCACCGACATCGAGCTGATCTCCGTTCCCGCCGACAAGCGCAAGGATCCGGCCGCGCGCGCCGAGTTCCTCAACGCCGCCGACATCGCCATCCTGTGCCTGCCCGACGACGCCGCGCGCGAGAGCGTCGCGCTGGTTGCCGACGGCACGACGCGCATCGTCGATGCCTCCACCGCGCACCGGGTCGCCGACGGCTGGACCTACGGCTTCGCCGAGATGGACGCCGGCCAGCGCGACAGAATCGCGGCCGCGCGCTACGTCTCCAATCCCGGCTGTTGGCCGCAGGGGCCGATCGCATGTCTGCGGCCGCTGCTTGCCGCCGGCCTTCTGCCCGCCGATTATCCGGTCACGGTCAGCGGCATTTCCGGCTATTCGGGCGGCGGACGGCAGATGATCGAGGATTATCAGGCCAAGGGCGAGGACGCGCCGGAATTCCTGCCCTACGGGCTCGGCCTGAAGCACAAGCACGTGCCGGAGCTGAAGCTTTATTCGGGACTGTCGCGCGACCCGCTGATGCAGCCTGCCGTCGGCAATTTCGCGCAGGGCATGGTGACGGTGGTGCCGCTGCAGCTCGGCCATCTCGATACCGTGCCGACCGGCCACCAGATCCACGAGGCGATCGCCGACCATTATGCCGGCCTCGACAAGTCTCTGGTCGAGGTCGCGCCTATGGCCGCGATCGAGCGCAGCGACGAGATCGAGCCGGAGCGCTACAACGGCACCGACCGCATGGTGCTGCACGTCTTCGCCAACGACGCCCGCGCGCAGGCGCTGCTGATCGCCGTCTACGACAATCTCGGCAAGGGCGCGTCGGGGGCCGCCGTCCAGAACATGGACATCATGCTCGGCCTGAACTGAGGCGTTGCGGTCAGGGGGCCGTCTGCCGCGCCACCCTGACCGCCGTCTCGGGCGGATAGGCGCCCTTGGTGCCGCGCCAGTGGGCGGCGGCGAAGCCGAGCACGATCAGCGCGAAGGCGAGGTGGAAGAGCGACCAGCCGAGCGGCGCCACCTCGAGAAGCGTCGTGATGCCGATGATCGCCTGCACGGTGACGAGGCCGAACAGGAACGTTGCGCGGCGGGCGTGCGTGGTGCCAGGTGCTGCGCGTCGCACGGCGATCATGTGCCACAGCGCCAGCACGAACACGGTGTAGGCGCCGAGCCGGTGGATGAACTGCACCGTCTTGGGATTCTCGAACAGGTTGCGCCACGCGGGCTCGATCGTGAACAGGCCATGCGGCACCACCGCGCCGTCCATCAGCGGCCAGGTGTTGTAGGCAAGGCCGGCATCCAGTCCCGCCACCAGCGCGCCGAGATAGATCTGGAACAGCACGAAGAACACCATCCAGCCGGCGAAGAGCTGGATTCGGCGCGTCGCGGGCGGGTCGGAATGCGGCGCCAGCCCGCGCGCGATCGCCATCGTCGAGACGAAGATCAGGCAGGCCATGACGAGGTGCACGGCCAGCCGGTATTGCGAGACGCTGACCCGCTCCGCCAGGCCTGAGGCGACCATCCACCAGCCGATCGCGCCCTGCAGGCCGCCGAGCAGCAGCAGGCCGAGCAGCCTCGGCTTCAGCCGGCGTTCGAGCCTGCCTGTCAGCCAGAAGAAGATCAGCGGCAGCGCCACCACGAACCCGACGGACCGGGCGATGAAGCGGTGCGTCCACTCCCACCAGAAGATCGACTTGAACTGCGCCAGCGTCATGCCGGCGTTCAGTTCCTCGTATTGGGGGATGCGCTTGTATTTGGCGAATTCCTCCTGCCAGTCGGCGACCGACAGCGGCGGGATGATGCCGTGGATCGGCTGCCACTCGGTGATCGACAGGCCGGAATCGGTGAGCCGCGTCGCCCCGCCTATGACGAACAGCGCGTAGAGCACGACCAGCACGGCATAGAGCCACCAGCGCACAAGCGCACGGTTGCTCTCTTCCCGGCTGCGCCAGCCGGCCAGGGTCTCCACCGAAACGTCTGCGGTCATTCGGGATTTTCCGTGCGCTCGCCTCTGGCGGGGTAAGTGACCCATCAATGCGGCGCTGGCAAGCCTGCGGCTCGCGCGACACGGGGTCGCGCGCGAGGCCGGGGGCCGGAACCGCGTTGCCATTGCGCACGGCGCGCCGGCTTTCTATGAGAGGCGACGAAAGGATGCGCCGATGCCGCTGAGGCTCAAGAAACTGGTCGGAACCGTGCTCCTGGTGGCGCTCGTCATCTTCTACGCGATGGCTGCCACGCTGGTGGCCGTCGGGCGGCTGGCAGAGGCCGGCCCGATGGTGCATTTCGCCTATTTCCTGTTCACCGGCCTGCTGTGGGTGGTGCCGGCAATGTGGATCATCAAGTGGATGTCGAAGGCGCCGCGCGCCTGACGGCGTAGTCCTGAGGCTCAGGCCGCCGAGCGGCCGGGCAGCGGTCCGGGCGAGGCGGGCATGCCCGCCGGGGTCACCAGCACCGGCTCTCCGATGCCGCCGTCGGAAAGTTCGGCGACCGCCCGCGCGATGTCGTCGGTCGGCTCGATCACCGAAATCATGACCATCGTGTCCGCCGAGATGAGCCGGCGCAGGCCCTCGGCGCCCACCGGTCCGCATTCCACGATCACCAGGTCGTAGGCGGTGCCGAGCGAATCGAGGATGATCGGCAGCCGCTCCGCCGCCCGCATGGCGCGCGCCTGCTCGGCGGTGCCGACGGGAATGACGTGGGCTTCCGAATAGAGGTCGGCGTGGATGGCGTCGGTAAACTGCGCCTCCGAGGCCAAGAGGTTGGTGATGCCGGGATAGGTGACGCTCTCCAGCATCGGCAGCGAAGCCGCGCCCGAAGAGGTGAGGTCGAGCAGCAGCACGCGCAGGCCGGCATCCGCGACCTCGCGCGCCACCAGCACGCCGGCGGCGGCCGCTTCGTCGCCTTCCGGCGAAACGAACAGGGCGCGCGACGCGCCCGAGGCGACCAGCCTGTCGGCTGCATCGGCGATACCGATCTCGCCCAGTCGGGAAGCCGTACGCGCCTCGGCATTGTCGTTCGCCTCGCCCGAGCGAGGCATCGCGACTTCCTCGACCGGAGCGAAGCCGTCCGCCGTCGGCCGGCGCTTGGCCGCGCCGCATCAGTGCGCGCAGCCAGACGGCCAGCGACATTGCAAGAAGCGTCGGCGACGAACGCCACGGCAGCGATCAGCCAGGGTTTCGGGGAATAAGGCTGCGTCGGCACGGTGGCGCGCGCAAACACGCGTGCGTCGACCGGCAGATAGGCGCCGGCGCGCGAAGCGGCCTCGCGATATTTTGCGAGATAGGCGTCGAGCTGCTCGTGGCTGGCGTCGACGTCGCGCTGCAGGGCGCGTAGTTCGACGCGCTGCTTGTCGGCCTGGGCGGCCTGCGTCTTCACGCGGTCGATCTCGGCAGCCAGCGAGGTTTCGCGGCGCTTCGCGGTGTCGAGGCCGGTTTCCAGCCCCTGCAGCACCGAGCGTGCCTCGCGGCGGATCTGGGCCTCGATGTCGGCCAGCTGCGCACGCAGCGTGCGCATGCGCGGATGATTGTCGAGCAGCGTCGTCGACAGGTTGGAAATGTCGGCCTTTATCTCGGCGCGGCGTTCCGTCAGCGGCCGCACCGAGGGCGCGTCCAGCACTTCGGGGACGGCGTCGAGCGACGCCCCGCTCGCGAGCGCGGCTCGGATCGCCTCCGCCCCTGCCTCGGCTGCGGCGCGATCGCTTCTGGCGCGTGCCAGTTCGGTGTTGAGGTCGGCGAGTTGCATCGCGGTCAGAGAGCCGTCGTCGTCGCCGGCGAGCAATCCGGAACTGCTGCGGAAGGCTGCGACCTTCTCCTCGGCCTGCGTCACCGCCGCCTGCAGCGCCGCGAGTTCGGGCGTGGCGGCCGCGGCTTCGTCCGGCGCGCGGGAGGCGCTGTGCTGCAGTTCGACGTAGATGTCGGCCAGCGCATCGGGCACCGCCGCGGCGAGTTTAGGGTCGGTGGCCGAAAACCCGATGACGATGACGCGGGAATCGGCGATGCGAGTCGACGCTCAGGCGGTCGCGCAACGCGGTCAGCACCCGCTGGTCGGTCGGGATTTCGCCGGGGTCGCTGCGCAGCCCGAAGGCGATCATCAGCCGGCCCACGGCATCCGTGTGCGGATTGAATTCGTCCTTGCCGGAGAGCGCGAACTTGCGCGCCACCTGCCTGGAGGATGTCGGTGGACGAGATGACGTGAACCTGGCTTGCCACCGCCTCGTCGTCGAGCGACGCCGCCGCGGCGCCACCTTGCGCCGACCGCGTTTCGATGAGAACGCGGGTTTCTGCGTGGTAGTGCGGCGTGGCGAGCGAGGCGAGCGCGAAGGCGCCGGCGGCTGCCGCCAGAGCTACCGTCCCGATGAGCGGCCAACGTCGCCTGACGGCGGCCAGCGGCCGCGCCGTATCGACGTCGTCGTTGCTGTCGGTGCCCACACCGTTCATCAAGCCCGCTCCCAAGCGTGAACGAAACGTAACCGGATATGGTAACCGGGGAGTTAATGAACGGGCGGCTTTACCCGGCATTAACCCTAACCGACCGATAACGGGCCGTTACGCATGTGCCGCGGGCCTGCGGCGAGTCGAGGCAAGTGTCCGGTCATGAAGAGCATTCTCACGGTTGTCACGTCGCTCCTCGTGATGTTCGCGGTAACGGGTTGCGCGAGCTATCGCCCTGCACCGCCGGCATTCCACGACGCGCTGACGCGGCCCTACGTGCTGGACGCGGGCGACCAGCTGCGCATCACCGTGTTCGACCAGGACAACCTGACCAACACCTACAGCGTCGACCAGGCAGGCTACGTCTCCTTTCCGCTGATCGGCGCGGTTGCGGCGCGTGGCCACACCACCTCCGACCTCGAAAAGCAGATCGCCGGCCGGCTGAAGAACGGCTATCTGCGCGATCCCGACGTCTCGGTCGAGGTCGACCGCTACCGTCCGATCTTCGTGATGGGCGAGGTCGGCGCGGCCGGCCAGTACACCTATGTTCCCGGCATGACCGTGCAGAAGGCGATTGCGGCGGCCGGCGGCTTCTCGCAGCGCGCCAACCAGGCGACGGTCGACGTGACCCGCACCGTCAACGGCGAGGTGCTGACGGGCCGCGTCGTCACCTCCGACCCGCTGCTGCCGGGCGACACGATCTACGTTCGCGAACGGCTGTTCTGACGCAGCGGCGCCACCGCGTCGGAGCTGGATACGGACAATTTGAATTGTCCGTCTAAGCCATTCTTATCGGCTCGAGCGGTAGTGTTTCCGACGGGAGCGCTGCCAAATGCCGAATCCGGAACCCAAACTGCCTTACACGATCGATGCGGTGCGCAGCGGCGCGCCGGCCAACGACGACACGCCGGCGGGACTGAGCCCGATCGCCCGGCAGGTGGCGATGCAATACAGTCGCGACACCAGCTCGCCGGTGATGGTGAGCGGCTGGATGCGCGTCGCCGAGCTCGTGCTGTCCTTCGTCACGGGCCTGGCCATCTACGTCTTCTACGTCGGCACGGATTCGGAACTTTCCTGGCACTATCCGGTGATCGTCGCGGCCGGCTCGCTGCTCACGGTGCTGATGCTGGAATTCAACGATTCCTACCAGATGTCGACGCTGCGGCGGCCGGGCGCGAATTTCGGCTCCCTGCTGCTGGTCTGGTCGGGCACGTTCGCGCTGCTGGCGCTCGCCGGCTTCTTCGTCAAGATGTCGGCGGATTTCTCGCGCGTCTGGTTCGCCAGCTGGTATGTCGGCGGCTTCGCGCTGATGTTCTCGCTTCGGCTGGTCATGGCCAGGCTCATCCGCCGCTGGTCGCGCAACGGCCGCATCGAACGGCGCGCCGTCATCGTCGGCGGCGGCAAGCAGGCCGAGACGCTGATCCGCTCGATCGAGAAGCAGCCCGACAACGACATCCGCATCTGCGGCATCTTCGACGACCGCGACGACCGCCGCTCGCCGCCGGTGGTGGCGGGCTATCCGAAGCTCGGCACTATCTCGGCGCTGATCGAGTTCGCCCGCATCGCGCGCATCGACATGCTGATCGTGTCGCTGCCGATCACGGCGGAGTCGCGCGTCCTTTCGATGCTGAAGAAGCTGTGGGTGCTGCCGGTCGACATTCGCCTGTCGGCGCATTCCAACCAGCTCAAGTTCCGGCCGCGCGCCTATTCCTATATCGGTTCGGTGCCGATGCTCGACGTGTTCGACCGGCCGATCCACGACTGGGACTCGGTCGCCAAGCGGGCCTTCGACATCGTCTTCAGCCTGGCGGCGATCGTTGCGTTCTCGCCGATCATGCTTGCTGACCGCGCATCGCCATCAAGCTCGACAGCAGGGGACCCGTGCTGTTCAAGCAGAAGCGCCACGGCTTCAACAACGAGGTGATCGACGTCTACAAGTTCCGCTCCATGTACGCGGAGCAGTCCGATCCCGACCGCGAAGAAGCCGGTGACGAAGAACGACCCGCGCGTCACCCGCGTCGGACGCTTCATACGCAAGACCTCGATCGACGAGCTTGCCGCAGTTCTTCAACACGCTGAAGGGCAATCTGTCGCTGGTCGGCCCGAGGCCGCACGCGGTCGCCGCCCAGTCCTACAACCTCCTCTACAACGAGGTCGTCGACGGCTATTTCGCGCGCCACCGCGTCAAGCCCGGCATCACCGGCTGGGCGCAGATCAACGGCTGGCGCGGAGAGATGGATACCGACGAGAAGATCCGCGCGCGCACCGAATACGACCTCTACTACATCGAGAACTGGTCGCTCTGGTTCGACCTGAAGATCCTGCTGCTCACGCCGTTCCGCCTGTTCGGCAGCGGCAACGCCTACTGAGACGCGCAGCGCGTCACGCTGCGGCGAAGGAAAGCAGGACCGTGGCGGCTAGCACGGCAGCGATCAGTGCATGGAAGCGCCATCGTACGCCGCGGCTGACCGGATCGCCGGCCGCATCGTAGTCGAAGCGCTCGGCCACGATGCGCTCCGCCGGCAGTCCGCAGGAAACCAGCGCGGCGATCGCCCCGTCCATCATGCCGGGCGGTCCGCAGACATAGGCGACCGTGCCGGACGGGTCGCACTCGCCGACCATGTCGCGAAGCGCCTCCGCGGTGACGCGGCCACGCGCCGCGCCGTCCACCGGCTCGCCCTGTTCGACGAACAGCCGAATTTTCAGGTCGAGCCTCGCGGACAGTCGTTCGATCTCGTCGAGGGCGACCAGATCGGCAGCCGTCTTCGCGGCGTAGGCAAGCCGATACGGCCGCGTGTCGGCGCGCGCGGCGGCATCGAGCAGCATGGACAGGATCGGCGCGATGCCGATGCCTCCGGCGACCATCAGGAAGGCGTTGGCCTCCCTCGCCACGAAACTGCCGTGCGGCCCGTCGACCGCGACCTTGGTGCCGGGCGCGAGATCGATGATGCGTCGGGTCGCGTCGCCCGCCTCGCGGACCAGGAAGCGCATCGCCGGCAGTTCGCCCGGGGCCGATGCGATCGAGAAGGGATTGTCGGTGACCGTGTGACGGCCACCAGTGGCGATCCAGGCGAATTGCCCGGCCTTGAAGGCGAAGCTGCTGCCCGGCTTGTTCGTCTTCACCACGAGTTCCACCACGCCCGGCGAGCGCCGCCGCACCGCGTCGACAGTGAAGCCGTGGCGATAGGCACGCAGCGGGCGCAGCACGTATATCACGGCCAGCGAGGCGACAGCGACGAGGCCGAGCGCCGACAATATCGTCGCGGGCAGCGGCTCCAGCACCGCTTCGCCTGTTTGCCGCACATGCACGGCCGAGAGGCCGATCACCAGCAGCGCTCCGATACCGTGGCTGACGCGCCACCCGACATACGGCAAACCCTTTCCGCGAAAGCGTCGGGCGAGCACGACGACCGCGACGGCGAGCAGCAGCGCCAGCAGGCCGGCGAGGTTGCGGCTCGAGGTCAGCATGTGGAAGGTGCGGTTTGCCACCTGCGCCAGGTTGGCCGGGTTGCGGGCCGCCGCCAGGGCGACGATGTGAACCGCGATGAACAGGATCGTCGCGGTACCGGCGACGCGGTGGAAGCCCATGATCCGGTCGAGGCCGATGCGGCCCGACACGCCCTCGAAACGTCCGGACGTCACGAATTGTGCCAGCAGCATCGCAAGGGCGGCAACGCCCGTCCCGACTCCGACCAGCGTCGCGACCGAGCCGCTGGCGAAGGCCAGCGCGGCTGCGGTCGGGGCCACGACGACGGCGAGGAACGCGAGCGACAGCGCCAGTCCGCTCGGCGGCACGAGCGAACGCCTCGCCGGCCGGCTTCCCCGTGAAGCATCCATCTTTGCGCTCTCCTGCCGCCGGGCCGCAAATCGGGCGCCGCCGGTCGGCCGGATTATCGCGTTTGTGCGGGTCTTGATCGCCTTGATCAGGCGCAAATCATCTGTTGCGCCATATCAAATCGCGGCGATGGCTGCGGCGGGGTTACTCTTTCTACACGTCGACGAACCGACGCAGCTGGAGGAAATCGCCATGCAAGACACGTCCGCCGAGAAGACCCTCGTCTTCCTCTTTCGCATCATGATGGCCTGGATCTTTCTTTATGCCGCCTCGCACCAGGTCTTCGCCGCCAACTTCAGCGTTGCCGGCTTCTTGAGCAGCACCAAGACCTTCCACCCCCTGTTCGCCCCGCTGACCGGCGCCACGATCGCGCCGATCGCCACCTTCCTGGTCGCCTACGGGCACCTGCTGATCGGCCTGTCGCTGCTGTTCGGCCTGATGACGCGGGTCAGCGCCAGCTTCGGCATCCTGCTGATGATCGTCTACTGGATGGCCCACATGGATTGGCCCTACATCAGCAATACCAACAACTTCATCGTCGACGAGCACATCGTCTACGCCGGCGTGCTGGTGTTCCTGATCGTCAAGCACGCAGGCCATGTCTGGGGGCTCGACGGCTGGCTGGCCCGCAATCACACGCTCGACAATCATCCGGGCATCAAGCCGCTGTTCGCCTGAACGTTCCGGCTGCACTGCCACCGGCCCCGCCTCGGCGGGGTCGCTGGTCTTCGATTGCCGTCACCTGAAATCGAAGGCCGAAAGCCCGGTCACCATCTCGTCGAGCCCGAGCGGCTGGGTCACCGGCGGCTCGGCGCGGGCCAGGCACCCGGAGCGTTCGCACAGCCGGCAGGCCGGCCCGACCGGCGTCGCCGCCAATCGTCCCGGCGCTCCCGCCGCGGCGAGCTGCGCCGGCAGGGCATCGCCATAGACGATCTCGTCGCGAAAGCCGATGTCGCAGCCGAGCAGCAGCGCGGTGCGGCGCGGCCGCTCTGAAAACGCGCCCTGCGGGCCTTCCAGCGTGCGCGCGAAAGTCAGGAATTCGGCGCCGTCCGGCATCTCCACCGCCTCGACCAGGATCTGGCCGGGCTGCGCGAAGGCGGCATGCACGGCGAGCTTGGGGCAGCCGCCGCCGAAGCGGGCGCGGGGGAACCCTTGCGCGCCGGCGCGGCGGAACCGGTTGCCCGCATTGTCGACCTCCAGCATGAAGAACGGCACGCCGGCCGAGCCCTGGCGCGCCAGGGTGGTCAGCCGGTTGGCGGCATGCTCGTAGGAAACGCGGAAGCGCGACCTCAGCACGTCGACGTCGTAGCGGGAGCGCGTCGCCGCGGTGAGGAAGTCGCCATAGGGCATCATCAGCGCCAGCGCGGCGTAGCGGCCGAATTCGAAGCGCGCCAGCCGCCGCGCCTCGTCCGACGACAGTTTCAGCGCCTCGATTTCTGCGGCCACCGCCACCTGCATGCGCATCAGGCAGGCTTCCATGGCGATCTCGCGCAGCTGGTCGAAGGGCGACAGCCGCTCCGACAGGAACAGGCGCTGCGAGTGGCGGTCGTAGCGCCGCCGCCAGTTCGGCATGGTGGCGACCGGCAGCACGCGCACGGTGATGCCGTGCTCGCTCTTCAGCCACGCCTTGAGCGCGCCGGAAAGGTCGTCGCCCGGCGACAGCAGTTTCGAGAACGCCTCGGCTTCCTCCTCGAGCGCGGCAAAATGGTTCGGCCGCCCCTCGAAGGCCTCGCGCACCTCGTCGACCGGCAGCCGGGCGCCCGACAGCGCCGTGGCGCGTCCCTCGCGGGCCAGCATCTGGTTGAGATCCGACAGCCGCGCCGCCTGCTCGCGATAGGCGCGGTAGAGCTTCACCATCGCGGCGGCGGCGTTCGGCGCGGCCTCGGCCACCTCGACCAGTTCCTGTTCGCCCGGCAGTTCGCCGGCCAGCAGCGGGTCGGCGAACGCCTCGCGCAGCGCCGCGATCGAGCCGCCGGCCTGCGCCTGCAGCTCTTCCGGCTCGACATGGTAGACCGACGCCAGCTTGAGGATGAGCTGGACGGTCAGCGGGCGCTGGTTGCGCTCGATCAGGTTGAGATAGGAGGGCGAGATGCCGAGCCCTTCGGCCATCGCCGTCTGGGTCAGGCCCTTGGCCGTGCGGATGCGGCGGATTCTCGGACCCGCGAAGATCTTCTGGTCGGCCACCGGCCGCTCCTTTACAGCGATTTTACAAGATGTCGCAGGCGCGTGCGTTTTTACAATCTTGACAGATTTACAACGCCGTGTTCGGTCAAAGGCAAGACAGTCTGACCCGATTGTCCGCACTGATATTGCGCCATTTTCTGGTCTTGCGCGTTCCTCGGTCTGTAAATCCAGTCGCAAAGCGCGACGGCGAAATCCTCCCGTGCCGCGCGCTTTCATCGACAACCGAATTTGCTGGAGTGCGCAAATGACCGATTTTTACAACCTCGTCCCGTCCGCCCCGGAAGGCCGCTACGACGGCATCGAACGTCCCTATTCGGCCGAGGACGTGAAGCGGCTGCGCGGCTCCGTCCAGCTTCGCTACACGCTGGCCGAAAACGGCGCCAACCGGCTGTGGAAGCTCATCCACGAGGAAGATTTCGTCAACGCGCTCGGCGCGCTGTCGGGCAACCAGGCCATGCAGATGGTGCGCGCCGGGCTGAAGGCGATCTACCTGTCGGGCTGGCAGGTCGCCGCCGACGCCAACACCGCCTCGGCGATGTATCCCGACCAGTCGCTCTATCCGGCCAATGCCGGCCCCGAGCTCGCCAAGCGCATCAACAAGACGCTGCAGCGCGCCGACCAGATCGAGACCTCGGAAGGCAACGGCCTGTCGGTCGATACCTGGTTCGCGCCGATCGTCGCCGACGCCGAGGCCGGCTTCGGCGGCCCGCTCAACGCCTTCGAGATCATGAAGGCCTATATCGAGGCCGGCGCCGCCGGCGTCCACTTCGAGGACCAGCTCGCCTCGGAGAAGAAGTGCGGCCATCTCGGCGGCAAGGTGCTGATCCCGACCGGCGCGCATATCCGCAACCTGACCGCCGCGCGCCTCGCCGCCGACGTCATGGGCGTGCCGTCGCTGATCGTCGCGCGCACCGACGCCGACGCGGCCAAGCTTCTGACGTCCGACATCGACGAGCGCGACCAGCCCTTCGTCGATCACGACGCCGGGCGCACGGTCGAGGGCTTCTACAACGTGCGCAACGGCATCGAGCCGTGCATCGCCCGCGCCATCGCCTATGCGCCGCACTGCGACCTGATCTGGATGGAGACCTCCAAGCCGGACCTCGAGCAGGCGCGCCGTTTCGCCGAGGCCGTGCACCGCGAGCACCCCGGCAAGATGCTCGCCTACAACTGCTCGCCGTCCTTCAACTGGAAGAAGAACCTCGACGACGACACGATCGCCAAGTTCCAGCGCGAGCTCGGTGCGATGGGCTACAAGTTCCAGTTCATCACGCTCGCCGGCTTCCACCAGCTCAACTTCGGCATGTTCGAGCTGGCCCGCGGCTACAAGGACCGCCAGATGGCGGCCTACTCGGAGCTGCAGCAGGCCGAGTTCGCCGCCGAGGCCAACGGCTACACGGCGACCAAGCACCAGCGCGAGGTCGGCACCGGCTATTTCGATGCCGTTTCGCTGGCGATCAGCGGCGGCACGTCCTCGACCACCGCGATGAAGGAATCCACCGAAACCGCGCAGTTCCGCCCGGCCGCCGAATAGCGGCGGCAGACGGCGTCACCACACCCAAGGAGATCACCATGAACGCCCATGCCAGACCAAGGACCCACGTCAAGGAACGCGCCGAGGAGCAGTCCACGGCGATGGCGACCGACCAGCAGGCGGCGATCCGCGCGCTCGCCAACGACCTGCACCGGCTCAACCAGTCGGTCATGAAGGCCGTCGAAAGCGGCGTGTCGGTGGAACTCGTCCGCACCGCCCGCCATCACGGCGGCGACGGCAACTGGGGCGACCTGCTGATCCCGGTGATCGTCACCAACCATTCGTCGCAGGAGGAGTAGGGCGACGCTTCCGCCGGCGACAGGCCGGTGTGCCGGGGCTGCCAGCGCGGCGGTCCCGGCTGAACTTGCAAACAATTGTTAATCGGCAATATTGACGCACCCCTCCAAGCTTTCGCTTGACTTTGAATTGCTGATGGCCAGTATTCGCCCCGACCTGCCGATCGGCGCAGTCAGGGCGGAGTGCACTCGCGCATGGATAGCTGGACTACCGGCGGACCGCAGCACAAGCTGTCGCCTGCGGGCGAAGACAGACGCGGCTTTCAGATCTTCTCTGGTGATGGTCGTCTCGGCTTCCCCGGTCAGCCGGGTGGTTGTGTCGCGCATCGTCGAGCGGGTCGGCCTGCGGTCGGTTGCAGTCGGCATCAAGGAAGCGGTCGAAACGCTTCACAAGCGCCGTCCCGGTCTGGTGATCCTCGACGGCGGCGCCGATCTCACCGTCATCGGCGCCGAACTGGCGCGCTGCCGCGACGATCATGACGGCATGCCGCTGGTCATTCATCTCACCCTGCAGAACGCGACCAGCCAGGGCCTCGAGGGCGGCGAGATCGTCGATGCCTCGGTGGCCAAGCCCGTGATGCCCGATTCGCTGCAGCCGGTGATCGTTCGCCTGCTCGAAGGCCGCGCCGCCTAGCCGCAATACCCGCCGGGCTTCCCTTGTCCTTGCCTGCACGGCTATAGTCGGTCACCGCAACCGTTTCTGGTGATGAATGCCGGCAGAAAAGAAGGAACCACGCCCGTCAGCCCGCGGCGGACGCGTCCGCACGCCCGCCTTTTTGAAGAACAGGCGCGGCGTCAAGAACTGGAAGGAAGCCCGCGCCTGGCTGGAATGGCGCGGCATCGAGGACATCGAGTGCATCACGCCCGATCAGGCCGGCGTGGCGCGCGGCAAGATGATGCCGTCGAAGAAATTCACGTCCAACACCTCGCTGGCGCTGCCCTCGGCCGTGTTCATGACGACGATTTCCGGCGGCTATCCCGAGAACTCGGCCGACTTCTCCTATCCCGCCGACGATGGCGACCTGAAGCTGCTGCCCGATTTGTCGACGCTGTCGGCCGTGCCGTGGGAGACCGATCCGACGGCTCAGGTGATCTGCGACCTCGTCCACCAGGACGGCCGCACCGTCGAGTTCTCGCCGCGCAACGTGCTGCGCCGCATCGTCGACGCCTATCTCGAGGAGGGGCTGCGGCCGGTCGTGGCACCGGAGATCGAGTTCTACCTCGTGATGAAGAACCCCGATCCGGATTATCCCCTCACCCCGCCCGTGGGGCGCTCGGGCCGGCCGATCGGCGGCGGCCAGGGCTATTCGATCGCCGGCGTCAACGAATTCGACGAGCTGATCGACGACATCTACGATTTCTCCGAGGCCCAGGGCCTGGAGATCGACACGCTGATCCACGAGGAGGGCGCCGGGCAGCTCGAGATCAACCTGAGGCATGGCGATCCGGTCGAGCTTGCCGATCAGGTGTTCATGTTCAAGCGCACGATCCGCGAGGCCGCGCTGAAGCACGACACCTACGCCACCTTCATGGCCAAGCCGATCCAGGGCCAGCCGGGCTCGGCCATGCACATCCACCAGTCGATCATCGACGCCAAGACCGGCCGCAACGTGTTTTCCGAACCCGGCGGCGAGGAAAGCGAGCTCTTCCGCCATTTCGTCGGGGGGCTGCAGCATCACATGCCGAACGCGCTGGTGATGATGGCGCCCTACGTCAACTCCTACCGCCGGCTCACCCAGTCGGCCTCCGCGCCGGTCAACACGCGCTGGGGCTACGACAACCGCACCACCGCCTTCCGCATTCCGCGTTCCGATCCGGCCGCCCGTCGCGTCGAAAACCGCATCCCGTCCTCAGACGCCAATCCCTACCTGGCGCTGGCGGGGTCGCTGGCTTGCGGGCTTGCCGGCATCCGGGAAAAGATCGAGCCGGACGCACCCGCCGGCACCGCGGTCAACCAGGACGAGATCGAGCTGCCGCGCGGCCTGCTGGAGGCCGTTGCGCTTTTCGAGGAGGACGAGGGACTGCAGCGCATCCTCGGCCACCAGTTCGTCGCCACCTACGCGGCGATCAAGCGCGCCGAGTTCGAGACTTTCATGGAAGTCATCAGCCCGTGGGAGCGGGAATTTCTGTTGTTGAATGTTTAGGTGAATAAGGGAGTAGGGGAGTAGGGAGATTGGCCCAGAAAACGGGTTCGTACCGCGATCTGGTCGTCTGGCAACAGGCAATGGACCTGGCCGTGGCGGTCTACACGGAAACCAAATCCTGGCCGAAGGAAGAACTTTACGGCCTCACCAATCAGGCCAGGCGTTCGGCCACGTCGGTTCCCTCGAATATTGCAGAAGGTTACGGGCGTGAAATCCGCGGCTCGTACCAGCAGTTTCTCGCATAGCGCAAGGATCATTGAAGGAGTGGAGCAAGCTTCTGATCTCCGAACGCACTGGATGCCTCGGCGACCTCAGCCCGGAAATTGCTTGGAGACGCCGAAAGTGTCGGCAAGTTGCTTCGCTTGTTGCTCCGCAGCCTGTCGGATCGTTACTCCCCTACTCCCCTACGCCCCTACTCCCCCGAGCCCGCCAATGCCCTACCAATCCCCCATCTCCCCCGGCTACTCCTGGTACGAGGCGACCGTCCCCGAGCGGCCCGAATATCCGGCGCTCGACGGCGACCGGACGGCCGACGTGGTCATCGTCGGCGGCGGCTTCACCGGCCTCTCCGCGGCCGCGCATCTTGCCAAGGCCGGCACCAATGTCGTCCTGCTCGAGGCGGCACGCTTCGGCGACGGTGCGTCGGGGCGCAATGGCGGCCAGCTTGGCACCGGCCAGCGCGCCGGCGCGGAGGAGATGGAGAAGGAATATGGCTTCGAGCGCGCCAAGGCGCTGTTCGACCTTGCCGAGGAAGCCAAGCAGCATTTGCTCGATTTCGCCGAGACCAACGGCATCGAGATCGACTTCCGTCCCGGCCACCTCAACGTCACCCACAAGAAGCGCGAGCTGCCGGAATATGTCGAACATGCGGAGGTGATGGCCAACCGCTTCGGCTACGAGCACCTGTCGCTCATGGATGCCGCCGAGACCGCCGAGCGCATGGGCTCCAGCCACTATGTCGGCGGCGTGCGCGACGCAGGCACCGGCCACATCCACCCGCTGAAGCTCCTTGTCGGCACTGCCAAGGTGGCCGCCGCCGCAGGCGCGCAGATATTCGAGAACACGAAGGTGACCGGAATCCGCCGCGCCGCCGGCAAGGTCGTGGTGACCACGCCGACGGGCACCGTCACCGCCGACCGCGGGCTGATCGCGGTCAACGCCTATGGCGAGAACCTGGAGCCGCAAAGTGCCGCCCACGTCATGCCGATCGGCTCCTTCATCGGCGCCACCGTGCCGCTCGGCGACGACAGTCCTGTGCTGCCCGGCGGCGAATCGGTTTCGGATTCGCGCTTCGTCGTGCGCTATTTCCGGCGTGTGAAGACCGGAGAGCTGCTGTTCGGCGGACGCGAGATCTACGCGGTCAAGGATCCCAAGGACATCCACATCCACATCCGCCGCCAGATCGCCGAGATCTATCCCGGCCTCAAGGATGTCGAGATCACCCACGCCTGGGGTGGCTATGTCGGCATCACCATGCCGCGAAAGCCCTATGTGCGCGAGGTGATGCCCGGGGTGATCTCCGCCGGCGGCTACTCCGGCCACGGCGTGATGCTGTCGAACTTCACCGGCAAGCTCTACGCCGAGACGATCACCGGCAATCGCGACCGCCTCAAGCTTTTCCAGGAGCTGAATATCCCGCCGTTCCCGGGCGGCACCCGCTTCCGTTCGCCCCTGCTGTTTCTGGCGCTCACCTGGTATTCGCTGCGCGACCGGTTCTGACGCCACACTCGAGCGGTCCGGCAATTCTCCTCGAAGAGGCAGCGCGCATCATCTTCTTGGCGAGCGGCCCGGAGCCAACGTATACTGCGCTCCGACTTTGATTTCTGGGAGGGGATCATGGAGGAGACGCGGGCAGGGCCGCCGCCGACGGAGACGGTGCGCCCCACGTCAATGCCGCAGGTTCGCGAGCTGAGTGCCGCCGATATCCGCGCCGCGCTGATGGAAGGCCTGTCCGACTTCGCGAGAGCACCGGCCTACGGGCTGTTCTTCGGCGCGGTGTTCGCGGCCGCCGGCATGCTCATCGTGCTGGCGCTGACGCGCTGGCACGTTCCCTGGATGATCTACCCGTTCGCCATCGGCTTCCCGCTGATCGGCCCGTTCGCCGCCGCCGGTCTCTACGAGGTCAGCCGCCGGCTGGAGACCGGCACGCCGCTGGCGTGGGGCGGGGTCCTGTCGGTGGTGTGGGCGCAGCGCGGCCGCGACCTGTCGTGGATGGCGTTCGTGATGCTCTTCGTGTTCTGGATGTGGATGTATCAGGTGCGCCTGCTGATCGCGCTGATCCTCGGCCGCATGTCGTTCGCCACGCTCGACAAGTTCATGACGATCGTCTTCACCACCGAGCAGGGCTGGCTGTTCCTGGCGGTCGGCCATGTCGTCGGCGCCGCGCTGTCGCTGATCCTGTTTTCGATCACCGTCATCTCGATCCCGTTGCTGATGGACCGCGAGATGGATTTCGTCACCGCGATGATCACCAGCGTCAAGACGGTGCTGACCAGCCCCGTCCCGATGGTCGGCTGGGGCATCGTCGTCACCGTGTCGATGCTGCTTGCCTGCGTGCCGTTCTTCCTCGGGCTGCTGATCGTGCTGCCGGTGCTCGGCCACGCCACCTGGCATCTCTACAGGCGGGCGGTGGCGCCGGCCGCCTGAACGAGTGCGGTGAACGACCGCCCTGCTACGGGTGCAGCGGCCAGAAGAACAGGATCGCCGGCACCGCCACCGCGATGATCAGCAGCTCCAGCGGCAGGCCCATGCGCCAGTAGTCGGAGAACCGGTAGCCGCCCGGCCCCATGATGATCGTGTTGTTCTTGTGCCCGATCGGCGTCAGAAAGGCGCAGGACGCGGCCACCGCCACGCCCATCAGGAACGGGTCGGGCGAGACGTCGAGCGTCTGCGCGATGCTGACCCCGACGGGTGCTGCGATCAGCGCGGTGGCGACGTTGTTCAGGAAATCCGACAGCGTCATCGTCACCACCATGACCACGGCGAGGATCGCCCAGGCAGGCATCGACGATGAAAGGTCGAGGATGCCCTGCGCGATCAGTGCCGTGCCGCCGGTATGTTCCAGCGCCAGCCCGATCGGGATCAGCGAGCCGAGAAGCACGATGACCGGCCACTCGACCGACTCGTAGACCTCGCGCGGGCCGACGATGTTGGTGAGCGCATAGACCCCGACGGCCGCGCCCAGCGACACCGCCAGCGGCAGCCAGCCGATCACCGAGACCGCGATCGCCGCGGCGAACACGCCGATCGCCAGCAGCGCCTTGGACCGCTGGATCACGGCATGGCTGCGCTCGGCGAGAGGCAGCACGCCCAGCCATTCGGCGGCGTCGGCGACCCGGCTTTCCGGTCCCAGCAGCAGCACGACGTCGCCCGGCCGGATCGGCAGCTTGCGCACCCGCTCGCGAAACCGCCGTCCCTGGCGCGACACCCCGAGCAGCGTCACGCCGCGCCGGTAGAGCAGGCCGAGGTCGAGCGCCGTGCGGCCGACCATGCGCGCACCGTCGGGCACGATCGCCTCTACCAGCTTCAGCGACTTGCCCGTCAGGCCGCCGTGCTTGTCGGCGCCCGGCGCTTCCAGCCCGGCAGCGCCTATGAAGGCCTCGAGCGCCTTGGCCGTGCCCTGCACCACGATGTGGTCGTTCTTCCTGATCTCCTCGGCCGCGGCGAAGCCCGGCAGGCGCTTGCCGCCGCGCACCAGGCCCAGCACCTGCACGTCGTTCTCGTCGCCGAGCCCGAACAGGTCGCTGACGGTCTTGCCGATCGAGCCGGATTCTTCCTTGACCTTGGCTTCGGCGACGAACGGGTCGCCGTCGTTGGCGTTCTCGGCGATCTGCCCGTGCTGCGGGATCAGCCGCCAGCCGACCAGCGCCACGAAGGCGATGCCGACGGCCGCGCAGACCAGCCCGACCGGCGAATAGTCGAACATGTGGAAGGGTTCGCCCAGCGCGCGGTCGCGATATTGCGAAATCACGATGTTGGGCGGCGTGCCGATCAGCGTGATCATGCCGCCGAGGATCGTGGCGAACGACAGCGGCATCAGCGACAGCGAGGCGGCGCGCTTGGCCTTGGTCGCGGTGTCGATGTCGAGCGTCATCAGGATGACGAGCGCGGCGACATTGTTGATGATCGCCGAGAGTGCTGCCCCCACCAGCGACATGATGCCGATGTGGACCGGCAGCGGCCGCTCGGCCGACACCACGTATTGCGCGACCAGTTCGACCGCGCCGGCGTTCAGCATGGCGCGCGACACGATCAGCACCAGCGCGATGATGATGACCGCCTCGTGGCCGAAGCCGACGAATGCGTCCTCGGCCGGCACCACGCCGCCGGCGACCGCGATGATCAGGGCGGCGAAGGCGACGAGATCGTAGCGGACGCGTCCCCACACCAGGAAGGCGAAGAACACGCCGAGCAGCACGAAGAGGAATATCTGGTCGTAGGTCACTGGCGCATCCGGTGGGTCTGGCTTGTCGGGCGTGCGGAAGAAATCAGATGCAGCGCCCGCCGTCGACCTCCAGCGCCACGCCGGTGATGAATTCGGCCTCGCTGGAGGCGAGCCACAGCGCGGCATTGGCGATGTCGAGCGGCGTCGACAGCCGCCCGAGCGGGATCGAGGCGCGGAACTGTGCGCGTTTTTCCGGCGTGTCCTCGCCCATGAAACGGGCCAGCATGCCGGTCTCGCCGGCCACCGGGCACAGTGCGTTGACGCGGATGTTCTTCGCCGCCAGTTCCACTGCCATCGACTTGGTGGCGGTGATCGCCCAGCCCTTCGAGGCGTTGTACCAGGTCAGCCCCGGACGCGGCCGCAGTCCGGCCGTGGACGCGGTGTTGATGATCGAGCCGCCGCCCTGGCGCTCCATGATCGGCACCACGGCGAGCGCGGCGAAGTAGATCGCCTTCATGTTGACGGCGGTGATGAGGTCGAACACCTGCTCGTCCACCTCCAGCATGTCGCCGTTCGGATGCGTGTAGCCGGCATTGTTGACCATGACGTCGATGCGCCCGTGGGCTTCCATCGCCGTCTTCACCATCTGGTCGATATCGTCCTTCTGCGATACGTCCACCGTGACCGGCAGCGCCGCCTCGCCGATCTCGCCGGCGACGCGCTCGGCGCCCTTCACGTTGAGGTCGGCCACGACCACCTTGGCGCCTTCCTCGGCGAAGCGCTTGGCCATGCCCTCGCCGAAGCCCGACGCGCCACCGGTTATCACGGCCACCTTGTCCTTCAGACGGTTCATGCGTTTCTCCCTGTCATGTCGGTCATCTCGTCGCGAACAGCCTTTTCGAGACCGGTCAGGTGATCTTTCACGGTGTTCCAGAGGATGTCCGCCAGGACGTCCTCGTAATCGTGACGGTAGACGTTCCCGGCCGCGGCGATGCGGTCCCAGGGAACCTCGGGATGACGCGCCTTCATCTCGGCCGGAAGCCGACGCGATGCCTCCGAAACGATCTCCAGGCAGCGCGTCACGGCATAGATGGAGCGCACGTCCTTGGCGAAGACCTCGAATGTCATATCGGCGAGAAACCGCCGCGCCAGCGCGATGTTGTGTGCGATCGCTTCGAGAACGCGGCCGCTGTCGCTAGAAGGCATGTTCGACGTGGGAAAGGACGGAGGGCTTCAGGTAGGACTTCAGCCCTTGCCGGTTGACCACGTCGACCGGGCCGTCGAACAGGCCGGCGATGTAGTCCTTGACGCCGACATAGTCGAAAACGCTGAGGCCCGCTGCCGGATCGATTTCGATCAGGATGTCGATGTCGCTGTCGGGTCGCGCATCGCCGCGCGCCACCGAGCCGAACAGCGCCGCGTGCGCGACGCCCTGCCGGTGAAGTTCCGCCTCGTGCCGGCGAAGCGTGGCGATGATGCTCTGGCTGTCCATGACGCCGAAGATAGAACCCTGCCGGCACTTCATCAATTGCCGTCGCTGCGCCGGCCGCCGGCTGCGCCCGTCAGCCGTGGTTGAACACCACCGTCTTGGTGGCGGACATGTCGTAGAGCGCCTCGAAGCCCTTTTCGCGGCCGTGGCCGGACTTCTTGAAGCCGCCGAACGGCAGCTCGATGCCGCCGCCCGCACCGTAGCCGTTGACGAAGACCTGGCCGGCGCGCACCGCCTTGGCGACGCGGTGCTGGCGCGCGCCGTTGGCCGTCCACACCCCGGCGACGAGGCCGAAATCGGTGCCGTTGGCGAGCCGGATCGCTTCCTCCTCGCCGTCGAACGGGAACAGGGTGAGCACCGGCCCGAACACCTCTTCCTGCGCCACCGCGGCGGTTGGATCGACCGAGCCGAACAGCACCGGCGCGTGGTAGTAGCCGCTCTCCGGCGCGTCCGGCGCCACCTGGCCGCGCGCCAGCACCGGCACGCCGGCTTCCTCGGCGGCCGCCACGAAGCCCGCCACGCGCTCCTTCTGCTTGGCGTTGATCAGCGCGCCGAGATCGAGGTCGGCGTCGTGCGGGCCGGCGACGAGCTTGGAGAAACGGTCGGCGAGCGCCGCCGCCACCTTCTCGTAGACGGGCTTTTCGGCGAGCACCCGGCTGCCGGCCGAGCAGGTCTGGCCGCCGTTCTGGATGATGGCGTTGACCAGCACCGGCAGCGCGGCGTCGAGATCGGCGTCGGCGAAGACGATCTGCGGCGACTTGCCGCCGAGCTCCATCGTCACGCCGCGATTGTTGATCGCCGCCGCCTGCTGGATTGCGGTGCCGGTGAGCGGCGAGCCGGTAAAGGTCACGTAGTCGACCAGCGGATGTGCCGAAAGTGCTGCACCCGCTTCGGCCCCGTAGCCGGTCACCACGTTGACGACGCCGGCCGGAATTCCGGCCTCCAGCGCCAGCTCGGCGATGCGGATCGCCGACAGCGAGGCGTCCTCGGCCGGCTTGATGACCAGCGTGTTGCCCATGGCGAGTGCGGCGCCGATGACGCGCGCGCCGATCTGCAACGGGTAGTTCCACGGGATGATGCCGGCGACCACGCCGTGCGGCTCGCGCAGCGTCAGCGCCGTGTAGCCCGGCAGGAACGGAATCGTGTCGCCGTGGATCTTGTCGGCCGCGCCGCCGTAGAACTCGTAGTAGCGCATGGTCGCGGTCACGTCGG
Source organism: uncultured Alphaproteobacteria bacterium (assembly GCA_963816435.1). Classification (GTDB taxonomy): domain Bacteria; phylum Pseudomonadota; class Alphaproteobacteria; order Rhizobiales; family Rhizobiaceae; genus CAWFKS01. The sequence goes on along the minus strand of CAWFKS010000010.1, from coordinate 65,147 downwards.
CCTTGCCCTGACGGGCGGGCTTGCCGGTGTCGCGCGATTCCAGCGCCGCCAGTTCGTCGCCGTTCTTTTCCACCAGGGCGAAGAGCCTCGTCAGGCAGCGCCCGCGTTCGACCGCCGGCATTTTCGCCCAAGGCCCCTCGTCGAAGGCCTTGCGCGCAGCCTTCACGGCACGGTCGACGTCGGCCTCGCGCGAGCGCGGGATCGACGAAAACACCTTGCCGGTCGATGGCGAAACCACGTCGATGCGCTCGCCAGAAAGCGCGTCGACCGGCTTGCCGTCGACGATCTGCATGAAGGCCAGGCCCTCGGCCACGGTCGCGGAAGCATGGGTGCCCATCGTGATGTCTCCTGAAGCGTGCGGCTTGTTTCGCCGTGCGGCATTGCTATGCTGCAACTGCGAAATGCTCAAAATGTGCGGTGGCCAAGGTGAAGCGCGCGGCGGCGACCGCTGTCAAGTGCGCCGAACCCCGCAGGCGATCGGCGCCATGCGGGGGCTGGCGAAGCTAAATCGATTAGATTATACCGCGCCCGGCACAACCACACCCGAACGACGCGAAAGGCGCCATGACAAGCCAGATCATTCCCGTCGATCCGTTCGATTTCATCGTCTTCGGCGGCACCGGCGACCTCGCCGAGCGCAAGCTCATCCCCGCGCTCTACCAGCGCCAGCGCGCCGGCCAGTTCAGCGAGCCGACCCGCATCATCGGCGCCTCGCGCGCACCGATGTCGGATGAGGATTATCGCGGTTTCGCGCGCAATGCGATTTCGGAGCACGTGGCCGCCGAGGACATCGAGGCCGACGAGCTCGAGCGCTTCCTCGGCCGGCTGAGCTATGTCCCGGCCGACGCCAGCACCGGCGACGGGTTCCCCGAACTCAAGAACGCCATCGGCGACAGCGACGCCATCCGCGTCTTCTACCTCGCCGTCGGCCCGTCGCTGTTCGGCCAGATCGCGCAGCGCCTGTCGGAGCACCATCTGGCGACGCCGAATTCGCGCATCGTCGTGGAAAAGCCGATCGGCCGCGGACTCGCCTCGGCGCGGCAGCTCAACGACGCCATCGGCAGCTGCTTCGAGGAGCAGCAGATCTTCCGCATCGACCACTATCTCGGCAAGGAGACGGTGCAGAACCTGATGGCGCTGCGCTTCGCCAACGCGCTCTACGAGCCGCTGTGGAACTTCCGCCCATGTCGACCATGTGCAGATCACGGTGGCCGAATCGGTGGGTCTGGAAGGCCGCGCCGGCTACTACGACAAGGCCGGCGCGCTGCGCGACATGGTGCAGAACCACATCGTCCAGCTTCTGTGCCTCGTCGCCATGGAGCCGCCCGCCTCGATGGAGGCCGACACGGTGCGCGACGAGAAGCTGAAGGTGCTGCGCGCGCTGAAGCGCATCAACGGCGCGGAAGCCTCGCGCGCCACGGTGCGCGGCCAGTACCGCGCCGGGGCGTCGGCCGGCGGCGCGGTGAAGGGCTACGCCGAGGAGCTCGAGGGCGGCGCCAGCGACACCGAGACCTTCGTCGCCATCAAGGCGGAGATCGACAACTGGCGCTGGGCCGGCGTGCCGTTCTATCTGAGGACCGGCAAGCGGCTCGCTTCGCGCGTTTCCGAGATCGTCATCGAGTTCAAGCCGATCCCGCATTCGATCTTCGGCGACAGCGCCGGCCCGGTGGTGGCCAACCAGCTTGTCATCCGCCTGCAGCCCGACGAGGGCGTCAAGCAGTGGATCATGATCAAGGATCCCGGCCCCGGCGGCATGCGGCTGAGGCACGTGCCGCTCGACATGAGCTTCGCCAGCGCCTTCGCGGTGCGCAACCCGGATGCCTACGAGCGACTGATCATGGACGTGGTGCGCGGCAACCAGACCCTGTTCATGCGCCGCGACGAGGTCGAGGCCGCCTGGGCGTGGATAGATCCGATCCTGGAAGCCTGGGAGGATTCGGGACAGGCCGCGCAGGGCTACACGGCCGGCACCTGGGGGCCTTCCGCCTCGATCGCGCTGATCGAGCGCGACGGCCGCACATGGCACGAGAGCAGCTAGGTGAGCACCTCGACGGTAAACTGGCACGAATTCGACGGCTCCGGGGCGCTGGCCGCGGGCCTGGCCGAAGCGGTGGCCGAGCGGCTGTCGACGGCGATCGGCGAACGCGGCCGGGCGACGCTCGTTGTCTCGGGCGGCACCACGCCGGCCTTGTTCTTCGACCATCTGTCCAGACAGGCGATCGAATGGCAGGCGGTGGCGATAACGCTGGTCGACGAGCGCTTCGTGCCGCCGTCCTCTCAGCGCTCCAACGAAAGGCTCGTGCGCGAGCGCCTGCTCGTCGGGCCTGCCGCCGCAGCGCACTTCATCGGGCTATGGCGCGATGCGCCGGACGCCGAGGCGGCGGCGATCGAGGCGACCGTCGACCTGTCCGCCCTGCCGCTGCCCTTCGACGTGGTGGTGCTCGGCATGGGAGCCGACGGCCACACGGCCTCGCTGTTTCCCGACGCCGACAATCTCGCGCAGTTGCTCGATCCCGCCGCGCCGCCGGCGATCTATGCCGTTCACGCGCCGGACGCCGGTGAGGCGCGCCTGACCTGGCCGCTCGGGGTATTGGCCGCGGCCGGGGCTCTCTATCTGCATATCGAGGGCGCCGAAAAGCGCGCCATGCTGGCCGCCGCCGTGGGTGCCGCGTCAGACCAGGCGCTGCCCGTCGCCGCCGTCCTGAGGGCGGCCGTCCATCCGACCGAAATCTTCTGGGCACCTCGAGAAGGAGCCGATTCATGACCGCACGACGCGACATCGAGGACATCACCAACCGCATCCGCGAACGCTCCAGGCCGACGCGCGAGCCCTATCTGGCGCTGGTCGACGAGGCGGCGGGCAAGACCGCCCACCGCACGGCGCTGTCGTGCGGCAATCTCGCCCACGGCATGGCCGCCTGCGGCCTGCACGACAAGGAGGCGCTGGCGGGCGAGCGCATTCCCAATCTCGGCATCGTCACCTCCTACAACGACATGTTGTCGGCGCATCAGCCGTTCGAGACGTTTCCGGCCCTCATCAAGCAGGCCGCGCACGAGGCAGGCGGCGTGGCGCAGGTGGCGGGCGGCGTGCCGGCCATGTGCGACGGCGTCACCCAGGGCCAGCCGGGCATGGAACTGTCGCTGTTCTCGCGTGACGTCATCGCCATGGCGGCGGCGGTCGGCCTGTCGCACAACATGTTCGACGCCGCCGTCTATCTCGGCGTCTGCGACAAGATCGTCCCGGGCCTGGCGATCGCCGCGCTGACCTTCGGTCATTTGCCGGCTATCTTCATCCCGGCCGGGCCGATGACCTCGGGGCTTTCCAATGACGAGAAGGCGCGGGTGCGCCAGCTCTACGCCGAAGGCAAGGTCGGCCGCGACGCACTGCTCGAGGCGGAAGCGAAGTCCTACCACGGGCCGGGCACCTGCACCTTCTACGGCACCGCCAACTCCAACCAGATGCTGATGGAGATGATGGGCCTGCACATGCCGGGCGCTTCCTTCGTCAATCCCGGCACGCCGCTGCGCGATGCGCTGACCAGGGAAGCCGCCAGGCGGGCGCTCGCCATCACCGCACTCGGTAACGAGTTCACGCCGGTCGGGCGGATGATCGACGAGCGCTCCTTCGTCAACGGCATCGTCGGGCTCAACGCCACCGGCGGCTCGACCAACCACACCATCCACCTGATCGCGATGGCCGCCGCAGCCGGCATCAGGATCACCTGGCAGGACATTTCCGACATTTCAGACCGCGTGCCGCTTCTGGCCCGCGTCTATCCGAACGGGCTTGCCGACGTGAACCATTTCCACGCCGCTGGCGGACTTGGTTTCCTGATCCGCGAACTGCTCGACGCCGGCCTGCTGCACGAGGACGTTCGCACCGTCAACGGCGAGGGGCTGCGCCCCTACGCCGTCGAGGCGAAGCTTTCGGAAGATGGTGGCGTCATGCGCGAGCCGGCGCCGGCCGCGAGCGGCGACGAGAAGGTGCTGGCGCCCTACGCCAAGGCGTTCCAGCCGACCGGCGGCATCCGCGTCCTTTCCGGCAATCTCGGCCACGCCATCATCAAGGTCTCCGCGGTGAAGCCTGAAAAGCGCATCGTCGAGGCGTCCGGCGATCATCTTCGACGCGCAGGAGGAACTGCAGGCCGCCTTCAAGGAGGGCAAGCTCGATCGCGATTTCGTCGCGATCATCCGCTTCCAGGGGCCGAAGGCCAACGGCATGCCCGAACTGCACAAGCTCACCCCGGTGCTGGGCATCCTCCAGGACCGCGGCTTCCACATCGCACTGGTCACCGACGGGCGCATGTCGGGCGCGTCGGGCAAGGTGCCGGCGGCCATCCACGTCACGCCGGAGGCGCTCGACGGCGGCGTCATCGGCAAGCTGCGCGACGGCGACCTGGTAAGGCTCGACGCCGATGCCGGCACGCTGGAGGCTCTGGTGCCGGCGGAGGAACTGGCCGGCCGGGCGCCGGCCGAACCCGACCTTTCCGGCAATTCCCACGGCATGGGCCGCGAATTGTTTGCCGGCTTCCGGCGGCTCGCCTCCCGCGCCGACGAGGGCGCGAGCAGCTTCGGCATCGCCGCGTAGGGCCGCCGTGCGCGGGCCATCCCTCCCCCTTGAGGGGAGGGTGGACAATTGCCGCAGGCGATTGGACGGGTGGGGTTACCTCAGCCGCGCTCGACTTGAATTTCCTGACGCGTTCCACTTCGCGCTTTCGTGAAGCCCGTGCGGCGCCTTGAATGGAACCACGTCCCGCGTGCTTGTTGCGTGCGAACGACGCGCCAGACGAGGAGGCGAAAATGCGTTCCACGACGACCCGACACGAATCCGCGGTGGCAAGGCTTGGCCGGCAGGCGCTTGCCGGGCTCGCCGCCGTAATCTTCGCGGCAGCGAGCGCCCACGCGGCGTCCATCCAGACGAAGACCGGCCGCGTCAGCGTCGAAACGGTCACCGACGGCCTGTCGCACCCCTGGGCGGGCGTCATGCTGCCGGACGGCTCGATCCTGGTGACGGAACGGCCGGGGCGGCTGCGCCGCGTGACGGCCGACGGCGACGTGTCCGATCCGCTCGGCGGTGTGCCGAAGGTCTTCGCCAAGGGGCAGGGCGGCCTGCTCGACATCGTGCTGGCGCCGGATTTCGCCGACAGCCGCATGGTCTATCTGACCTTCGCGGAGGCCCGCGACGGCGGCGCGGCAACCAGCGTCGGGCGCGCCCGCCTTTCCGACGACGCCACGGCGCTTGAGCACTTCGAGGTGATCTTTCGCGAGAAGCCGGCCGTCGGCGGCGGCAACCATTTCGGCGGCCGGCTCGCCTTCGCGCCCGACGGCAAGCTGTTCGTGACGCTCGGCGAGCGTTTCCACCATGACCAGGCGCAGGACCCGACCAACACGCTCGGCACCGTGGTGCGGATCAACCCCGACGGCTCGGTGCCCGACGACAACCCGTTCGCCGACGGCGGCAAGGGCGCGCCGGAGGTGTGGTCTTTCGGCCACCGCAATGTCGAGGGCGCGGCGATCGAACCCGCCACCGGACGGCTGTGGACCGACGAGATGGGGCCGCGCGGCGGCGACGAGCTCAACACGCCGGAGCCCGGCCGGAACTACGGCTGGAACGTCGTCAGCTGGGGCATCCACTACAACGGCAAGCCCATCCCCGACCCGGACACGCATCCTGAGTTCGCCGATGCGCACCTGCAGTGGACGCCGGTGATCTCGCCGTCGGGCATGACGTTCTACGACGGCGACCTGTTTTCGAAGTGGAAGGGCGACCTGCTGATCGCCGGGCTCAGCGCCCACGCCATCGTGCGCGTCGCCATCGACGGCGACAAGGCCACCGAGGAGGACAGGATCGACCTCGGCGCCCGCGTCGCGCGACGTCTTCGTCGGCAACGAGGGCGCGGTGTTCGCGCTGACCGACGAGAACAACGGCAGGCTGCTGAGGCTGGCGCCGGCCAAGGAGTAGGCGTCTTCCTCGGCGCGCCGGCGCGTGCTAGCCAGTCGTCCGGTTTTCCTCACTCGCAGCCGGCACAGATGCGCGTTCTCGTCGTCCAGAATTACGAAGGCACCGGGCTGGGCCAGATCGGCCGGGCGCTCGACGAGCGCAACGCGGAGATCCAAATTGTGAAGGCGCATGAGGGCGCGCCGCTCCCCGACACGATCGAAGGCCATGACGGGCTGGTCGTGCTCGGCGGCGGCCAGAACGCGCTCGCCGACGACGAAAGCCCGTGGCTGCCGCACCTCGTCGGGCTGATGCGCGAAACCGCCGACAGCGGCCGCGCGGTGCTCGGCGTTTGCCTCGGCGCGCAACTGCTCGCCCGCGCCTGTGGCGCCGAAAACCTGATCGGCGCGGCGCCGGAGTTCGCCTGGCGGCAGGTGCGGCTCACCGGGGAAGGCCAGGGTGACCCGCTGTTCGCGGCCGTCCCGCAGCAGTTCCCGATCTTCGAATGGCACGACGACACGTTCACGCTGCCGGCCGGTGCGGTGCGCCTGGCCGAGAACGACGCGGCGCCCAACCAGGCGTTCAGGGTCGGGCGCGCCGGCTACGGCATCCAGTTCCATTTCGAGGCCGACCGCGCGCTGGTGGCCGAATGGAACGAGACATTCGCCGGCTACATCGGCGAACGGCATCCCGACTGGCCGGCCCGCCACGCCGCCGAAGCAGCCCGCCATGGCGAGGCGGCCGACGCCGCCGGACTGGCGATCGCCCGCGCCTGGGCGGCGCTTGTGTGAGCACCCGCGTGGCATTTTTGACACGCCCCGAAATAATGATGATCCCGATCACCCGCCATCTGGCGTTTCGCCACGCCCCGGCCTAGAAGGCGCGGCCTGCTTTTGGGGCAGGTGGGAACGGATTGGTAACCCTGACGGCGCATGGTCCCGTATGGGACGGCCCGCGGGGTTTCAAGCATGCCGGTCCCGAGGAGAGAGGCCGGGCCGCATCGCGCGGTCCGCGTTGGGAAACCGGGGATTGTCGTGTTGAGAGCCGCCCTTTTGTCCATTCTCATGCTGTCGGCCATCGTGATCGGCGGCGCAGGTGTCTATTCGGCGGGAGCCGTCGGCGGACAGGCGCCGAGCGACGGCTACGGCATCACCGCCATGCGGCACTGATCCGCAGCCGCACACGGAAATCCGACATCGCTGAAGTTGCGCGTCCGGCCCGCCGGCGACGGGCAGTCTATGCCGTCGCGGTGAGGATGCGCTTCCTGTCGCCCTCGATGACGAGCGCGCTCAGCCGGCCGCTGTCGAAGGCGCCGGTGTCGACGTCGACGCGGTTCGCCATCACCTCGACCTCGGCCACCGGCGTGTGGCCGTGGACGATCACCTTGTCGTGCAGGCCCGGATAGTCGAGGAATTCCTTGCGGATCCAGATCAGGTCCTGCGGGTCCTGCAGGTCGAGCTCGACCCCGGGCCGGATGCCGGCGTGGCAGAAGAAGAAATCGCCGAAGACGACGCGCAGCTTCAGCGTGCGCAGGAAGTCGAGATGCGCCTGCGGCATCGCCGAACGCAGCGCCTCGCGGGCGGCATGGATTTCGGCGTCGCTGCCGAAGCCGATTTCGACGCCGTAGGAGCGGGCCGTTTCCACGGCGCCGAAGGTCGCGAACTGCCGCCAGTCGTCGGCGTCCTCGAGGAAATCCAGGAACGCGACGTCGTGGTTGCCCGCCAGCGCCAGGAACCGCTCGTCCTGCTGCTGGTGCCCGATGATCGTCTCGATGACGCCGCGGCTGTCCGGCCCGCGGTCGACATAGTCGCCGACATGGATGACGCGGAAATCGGCCGGCGGATCGGCCATCAGCTCGCCGAGGATCAGCCGGTGCATCCGGCGCAGCAGGTCTGCCCGGCCGTGCACGTCCCCGATCGCGTAGAGCCGCATGCCGTCCGGCGCGCGGGCGTCGAGGAAATGCACGCCGCTCACGCGCCCTCGCCGACCACGATCAGGTGCAGCGCGCGCGGCCCGTGGGCGCCGAGCAGCAGCTTCTGCTCGATGTCGCCCGAGCGCGACGGGCCGGTGACGAAGTTCAGCGTGCGCGGCATCTGCCCCTTGCCGAAACGCTCGCGGATGCGGGCAAGCACCGTTTCCATGTCGCCGGCGATGTCGGCGGCGTCGACGACGACGATGTGATGCTCGGGCAGGAAATTGATCGTCGTCGGATTGTCGGGGCCGGACGGCAGCACGATCGTGCCGGTCTCGGCGATGCCGGCGGCGGCAAAGCTGACGCCGGCCTCGTCGTCGCCGTCCGACGCACCGGACTTCACCTCCAGCGCCCGCTGCGCGTCCCACGGCATCGCCCCCAGCCGCGCGTCCGCGCCCATGCGCACCGACGCCGGCAGGTTCTTCTCGCGCAGGTAGGAGGCCACCGCCCGCGGCACGTCGTCGGCCTTCTTCACCCGCTTGACGGTGGCCGCGGATTTTTCGGCAAGCTCGCAGAACAGCGCCGTCCGCTTCTTCGCGTCGAGCTGCCCGCGCGCCGGAACGAGGCCTGCGCGGCGCCGACGCCAGCCGCTCGGTCACCGCCTTGCGCCGCGTGCCGTCTTCGCCGCCGGCGCCCAGCGAGCGCCGCACCTTGGCGAGGATCGCGTCGCGTCCGCTCATGCCGCCCGCCCTCTTTGAACCGCGCCCTGCTCGCGCCATTGCTGCATGAAGGTGCGGCTTTCGGGCGCCGGCAGGTCGCGATACTTCGTCCATCCGCCGGCGAGCGGCAGCCAGGAGAACCGACGCTTGCGCCCGCCGAACAGCGACAGCGCCGGAATGCCGAGCGAGGCGGCGAAGCGATAGAGGCCCGGGCGCCGCGCGAAGAAGGCCCAGAACTTCAGGCCGAAGCGCTGCGTCGCCGGGTTCAGCCCGCGCTCGAACTCCTTCTCGCGCCAGTGCCGCATCATCTTCGGCAGCGGAATGCGCATCGGGCAGACCGCCTCGCAGCGTCCGCAGAAGGTGGACGCCTCAGGCAGATGATAGCTCTTGTCGATGCCGACCAGCGCCGGCGTCAGCACCGCCCCCATAGGGCCGGGATAGACCCAGCCATAGGCGTGGCCGCCGACCGCATGGTAGACCGGGCAATGGTTCATGCAGGCGCCGCAGCGTATGCAGCGCAGCATGTCCTGGAACTCGGTGCCGAGCATCGACGAGCGGCCGTTGTCGATCAGCACGACATGATATTCCGCCGGCCCGTCGGGATCCTGCGGCCGGCGCGGCCCCGTCGACATGGTCGTGTAGACGCTCATGTCCTGCCCGGTCGCCGACCGCGCCAGCACGCGCAGGATCTGCGAGGCATCCTCCAGCGTCGGAACGACCTTCTCGATCGAGGCCAGCACGACGTGGACCTTCGGCAGGATCTGCGTCAGGTCGCCATTGCCCTCGTTGGTGACGATGATCGAGGAGCCGGTCTCGGCGACCAGGAAATTGGCGCCGGTGATGCCGACATCGGCCAGGAAATACTCCTTGCGCAGCACCTTGCGCGCTTCGCCCAGCAGCGAGGCCGGCTCCGACAGGTCGCGCGCCACCGGCAAATGGTCGTGGACGCGGCGGAAATCGGATTCCACCTGTTCCCGGTTGAGGTGCACGGCCGGCGCGATGATATGGCTCGGATGCTCGCCGCGCAGCTGGATGATGTATTCGCCGAGGTCGGTCTCGACCGGCCGCACCCCGTTTTCGGCGAGGAAATCGTTGAGCGCGATCTCCTCCGTCACCATCGACTTGCCCTTGGTGACGGTGCGCGCCCCGGCGGCCCGGCAGATGTCGAGCACGATCTTGCGCGCGTCCTCGGCGGTCTCGGCCCAGTGCACGTGGCCGCCGCGACTGGGTCACCCGCTTCTCGTATTCCTCCAGGTAGAGGTCGAGATTTGCGAGCGTGTGGTCCTTGATGGCGGCAGCGCGGTCGCGCAGCGCGTCGAACTCGGGAAGCGCGTCGGCGGCGATGCGGCGCTTGTCGATGAAGCCGGTGCGCACATGGCCCATCGCCTTCTGCAACTGCGCATCCGAGAGCGCCTCGCGGGCGTTCTGCTTGAAATTTGGCGATGTTATTTGCATAGTGGTTCCACGCATCAGGAGAATTGCAAATGAGAATAGCGCTGTCGCTGTCCGTCATAATAATGACAATTCTCACGGGGGCAGCATCTGCTGCCTGCCCTTATGATATCAATTGCCTCAACAATCCTTACGGTGGAGGAAACCCCTATAAGGCGGATGGTCTTATAAATCGATACAGCCGCTACGGTAGTCCATATAGCAACGACTCGTGGACCAATCCCTACGCGACGAACGCTCCGAAAATCTATGATCAGAATGGCGAATATCACGGTAGACTCTCGGCTAACCCTTATGATCCTGATTCCGTGGCCAATCCCTACGGTCGCTACGGCAATCCGTATCTGCAGATAGCCTCAATAATCGCTATGGCGCCGGCAACCCGTATAGCGGCAACACCTATTATGTTGTCCCGCAACAATAGCTAATCACCCATTCCCGCCGATCGGCGGCGTGTCGGTCATGCCGGCCAGAACCTCGGCCACGTGCCGCGTCTCGACGGAAGAACCGGCGCGCTTCAGCTTGCCGGCCATGTTCATCAGGCAGCCGAGGTCACCGGCGAGCAGAAGCTCGGCGCCCGCCTCCTCGATCCGGTCGGTCTTCTTGGTGACGATGGCGTTGGAGACGTCGGAATATTTCACGCAGAACGTGCCGCCGAAACCGCAGCAGACGTCGGCGTCGGCCATCTCCTTCAGCTCGAGCCCCTCGACGCTCCTGAGCAGCCGGCGCGGCTGCTCGCGAATGCCGAGCTCGCGCAGGCCCGAACAGGAATCGTGATAGGTGGCGCTCGCCGGCAGCCGCGCCTGCACCTCCTCGACACCCAGAACGTCGGTGAGGAACGACACCAGCTCGTGCACCTTTGCCGAAAACGCGTTCGCCCGCGCCTGCCACTCCGGGTCGTCGCCAAACAGCGTCGGATAATGCTTCTTCAGCATGCCCGCGCACGATCCCGACGGCGCCACGACGTAGTCGAATTCCTCGAAGGCGCGGATGGTGTTCTCGGCGATGGCGCGGGTGTCGGCCCGGTCGCCGGAATTGTAGGCGGGCTGGCCGCAACAGGTCTGCGCGGCCGGAACCCCGACCGTGCAGCCGGCATCCTCGATCAGCTTGACGGCGGCGAAGCCCACCGCCGGCCGGAACAGGTCGACCAGGCAGGTGACGAACAGGCCGACGCGCGGTCCTTCCTTCGGAAATTCCAAGCTTTTTCTCTCTTTTTGTCGCGGCAGGGTATCCGGCGGGGACGATTTTTCAATATCCCCGGGTCGAAGCGACCACTATTATCAGGCCGCCTGACGCAGGCAACCGATGGAGAGCCCCGATGTCCGGACCCGTCATGCCGAAACCCGACGAGGCGACGCTGTCGCGGCGCGCCGAGATCGTCGCCGACATGCGCACCATCGTGCCCGGCGAGGGCGTGGTCGAGACGGTGCGCGAGATGCGCGCCTTCGAGACCGACGGGCTGACCGCCTATCGCGCGCTGCCGCTGGTCGTGGTGCTGCCCGAAACGGTCGAGCAGGTTTCCCGCATCCTCAAATATTGCGACGAACGCTCGATTCGTGTCGTGCCGCGCGGTTCCGGCACCTCGCTGTCGGGCGGCGCGCTGCCGCTCGTCGACGCCGTGCTGCTCGTCATGAGCCGGTTCAACCGCATTCTCGATATCGACTACGCCAACCGCGTCGTCGTCGCCCAGCCGGGCGTCACCAATCTCGGCATCACCACGGCGGTCGAGCAGGAGGGGTTCTACTACGCGCCCGATCCCTCCTCGCAGATCGCCTGTTCGATCGGCGGCAACGTGGCGGAGAATTCCGGCGGCGTGCACTGCCTGAAATACGGGCTGACCACCAACAACGTGCTCGGCATCGAGATGGTGCTGATGAACGGCGAGGTGGTGCGCCTCGGCGGCAGGCATCTCGACGCCGAGGGCTACGATCTGCTCGGCCTGATGACGGGATCCGAAGGCCTGCTCGGCGTCGTCACCGAGGTGACGGTGCGCATCCTCAAGAAGCCGGAGACGGCGCGCGCCATGCTGGTCGGCTTCCCCTCCAGCGAGGCGGCCGGCCAGTGCGTGGCCGACATCATCGGCGCCGGCATCATCCCCGCCGGCATGGAGATGATGGACGGGCCGGCGATCCGCGCGGCGGAGGACTTCGTTCATGCCGGTTATCCGCTCGACGTCGAGGCGCTGCTGATCGTCGAGCTCGACGGGCCGGAGGTCGAGTGCGACCATCTGATCGACCAGGTCAGGTCGATCGCCGCGAAGAACGGCTGCACGGAAAGCCGCGTGTCGAACTCGGACGAGGAAAGGCTGACCTTCTGGGCCGGACGCAAGGCGGCGTTCCCCGCCGTCGGCCGCATCTCGCCCGACTATTACTGCATGGACGGCACGATCCCGCGCAAGGAGCTGCCGCGCGTGCTCTCGGGCATGCAGGCGCTGTCGGAGAAATACGGGCTCGGCGTCGCCAACGTCTTCCACGCCGGCGACGGCAACCTGCACCCGCTCATCCTCTACGACGCCAACAAGCCCGGCGAACTCGACGCGGCGGAGGCCTTCGGCGCCGACATATTGCGGCTGTGCGTGGAGGTCGGCGGGGTGCTGACCGGCGAGCACGGGGTGGGGGTGGAAAAGCGCGACCTGATGCCGGAAGTCTTCACCGACATCGACCTCGACCAGCAGATGCGGGTGAAATGCGCCTTCGACCCCAACCATCTGCTCAATCCCGGAAAAGTGTTTCCGCAGCTCCGCCGCTGCGCCGAGCTCGGCCGCATGCACATTCACCGCGGCGAGATGCCGTTTCCCGACATCCCGAGATTCTGAGGGTTTCCTTGAAAGTAAGGCAAAACTGCCTTACTTTTGAGGTCCGGAGATGGAGCGCGAAATGACGACGCTGACAGTAACCGCCAAGGGCCAGGTGACTCTCAAGAAGGAGCTGCTGCAGCACCTTGGGGTAAAGCCGGGCCAGAAGATCGAGGTCGATGCCTTGCCCGATGGCCAGCTGGCCGTTAAGGCCGCGCGGCCGAAGGGGACGTGGGCCGAAGTCTACGGAATGCTGGCGGGGCAGACCGACAAGGTCGCCACGATCGAGGAGATCAACGAAGCGACGCGCAAGGGTTGGGCCGGGTTGCTGAAGTGAGGATCACTGCCGACACCAATATTCTGGTGCGGATCATCGTCCGCGACGATGCGGTCCAGGCGCAGGCGGCTCTCGATCTGGTCGAGGCGGCGGAAGCGGTCTTCATCCCGCTGCCGTGCCTGTGCGAGTTCGCCTGGGTTCTGGACAGTGTCTACGGTCTGCCGCGCGGCAAGATTGCTCAATCGATCCGGGGGATCGCCAGCAGGGGCAACGTGGTTTTCGATGAGACTTCTGTCGCGGCTGGGCTGCGCCTGCTCGATGCGGGCGGAGACTTCGCCGACGGGGCGATCGCCAGCGCGGGTGCCTCGATGGGCGCCGACGTCTTCGTGTCGTTCGACCGCAAGGCCGTTGCGCGGCTCGACGGCATCGGCATTGCCGCACGTCACCCGGATTCCGTCACATGACCACCTTCACGCCCACAACCGCCGACGAGGTCCGCGAGGTCGTCGCCTGGGCGGCGGCCGAGGAGACGCCGCTGGAGATCGTCGGCCACGGCACCAAACGCGGCATCGGCGCGCCGGCGCAGACCGAGCATCTGCTCGATCTCTCCGGCCTCTCCGGCATCGCGCTCTACGAGCCCGACGAGCTGGTGCTGTCCGCCTACGCCGGCACGCCGCTCGCCGAGATCCAGGCGCTGCTTGCCGACAATCGCCAGGAACTCGCCTTCGAGCCGATCGACTACGGGCCGCTGCTCGGCGGCGAGCCTGGCCACGCCACGATCGGCGGCGTCTACGCCGCGAACCTGTCCGGCCCGCGGCGCTTGAAGGCCGGCGCGGCGCGCGACCACGCGCTCGGCATCGAGGCTGTGTCGGGGCGCGGCGAGGCGTTCAAGTCCGGCGGGCGCGTGGTCAAGAACGTCACCGGCTACGATCTCTCCAAGGGGCTCGCCGGCTCGTGGGGCACGCTCGCGGTCGCGACCCGGCTCACCTTCAAGGTGTTGCCGGCCGCGCAGACCGAGGTCACCGTCGTGCTGAAGGGGCTGGAGGACGAGCAGGCGGCGCTGGCGATGGCCGCCGCGGTCGGCTCCAGTGCGGAGGTTTCCTCCGCCGCGCACCTGCCGCCGACCGTGGCCAGCAAGGTCGCGGGCGGCGCCTTCGGCTGGGAGGCGGCGACGCTGCTCAGGCTAGAGGGGGTGCCGCCGTCGGTGGACTACCGCGCCGGCATGCTGGCCGAGCTTCTGGCGCCGGCCGGCGAGGCGGAGCGGATCGGCGTCGACGAATCGCGCGCCCTGTGGGCCGAAATCCGCGATTGCGCGCCCTTCGCCGACGGCACCAGCAAGCCGGTGTGGCGCGTCTCGATGGCGCCGTCTGAAGGCTGGCGGATGCTCGACGCCTTCCGCCGCCATGCCGGCGTCGACGCCTTCTACGACTGGCAGGGCGGGCTGATCTGGATGCGCATCGAGAGCGGCGAGCCGGAGGCGGAGGCGCTGCGCGCGCTGGTCGCCCGTTTCGGCGGCGGTCATGCCACGCTGGTGCGCGCCGCCCCCGATCTGCGCGCCGCCGTTCCGGTGTTCCAGCCGCAGCGCGGCGCGCTCGCCTCGCTGTCGGCCCGCCTCAGACACGAGTTCGATCCGAACGGCATCCTCAATCCCGGGCGGATGGGATTTTGAGCGGCCTGTGGTAATCTTCGGCCACGAACAGAGGGGAGACCAGAGCCAATGACCGACCAGGGCCCGGGGACGCCGACACCCGAACCGCAGCCGGCCGCCCAGCCGCACCGCCAGACCGACCGCTGGCTGGAGCCGGGCGTCACCAACATCCAGGTGATCTACATTCTCTATCTGGTCGGCTTCATCGTCGGCATCACGCCGCTGATCGGCATCGTCATGGCCTACATCAACCGCGGCAAGGACGGCGGCTGGATCGAGACGCACTACACCTGGGCGATCCGCACCTTCTGGATCGCCGTGCTCGGCACGGTGGTTTCGGTGCTGCTGATGCTCGTGGTCATCGGCTTCCTGCTCGGCATCGCGGTGGCGATCTGGTTCATCGTGCGCTGCATCGTCGGCCTGCAGGCGGTCAGCAGGGGCGAGCCGATCAAGAACCCGCAGAGCTGGATGCTGTAGCGCGGGGTTTCAGGCGAGCCCCCGTGCCGAACAAGGAGCGTGTCATGAAGATATCCGACGTTTTGAGTTCCGACCCGGAGGTCGTGTCGGGCGCGGTGGTCTTCAAGGGCACGCGGGTTCCGGTGGAAGCGTTGTTCGATAACCTCGCGGCGGGAATGTCGCTGGATGATTTCCTCGAGAACTTCCCGACCGTGGAACGCGCTCAGGTGGAGGCGGTTCTGAAACTCGCGTCGGAGGATCTGATCGCCAGGCTGCCCACAGCCGCATGAGGCCGATCTTCGACGAAAGCGTGCCGAGGGACTTGAAGCGACACTTGGCGCAGCACGGATGTGACGTTGCCGCCTTTCCGAATGCATGGAAGGGAATGAAGAACGGCGAATTACTGTCGCATCTCGAAGATCAGGGCTACGACTGCCTCGTCACCACGGACAAGAACCTGATGTCGCAACAGAAACTTGCCGGCCGGAAGCTGGGTGTCGTGGTCCTGCCTTTTCAGGACCTGCCCCATCTTGTAGCGATCGCCGGTCTCGTCGCGGACGCGGTCCGGGCTTGCGCGTTCAGGCGACGCTTCGATCGTGCGGCCCGCCCTGGGCCCTGACTGAATCATGCAAACCTCCTTCTCCCTGGCGCAGCTTGCCGATCCGGATGTCGCCGAATCCGAGCAGATCCTGCGCAAATGCGTGCATTGCGGCTTCTGCACGGCGACCTGCCCGACCTACGTGACGCTCGGCAACGAGCTGGATTCGCCGCGCGGGCGCATCTACCTGATCAAGGACATGCTGGAGGCCGGGCGCGCCGCCGACGCCCAGGTCGTCACCCATATCGACCGCTGCCTGTCGTGCCTCGCCTGCATGACCACCTGCCCGTCGGGCGTCAACTACATGCACCTGGTCGACCACGCCCGCGCCCATATCGAGAAGACCTATCGCCGGCCGCTCGCCGACCGGGCGATCCGCGCCCTTTTGGCTTCGGTGCTGCCCTATCCCGCCCGGTTCAGGAGCGCGCTCGGCCTGGCGCGCATCGGGCGTCCCTTCGCCGGGCTGTTCGCGGCGATCCGGCCGCTGCGCCCGCTGGCGGCGATGCTGAAGCTCGCCCCGCAATCGTTGCCGAAGGATGCCGCCGTCAACAAGCCGGCGGTGCACGCGGCGAAAGGCGAAAGGCGCGGGCGCGTCGCGCTGCTCACCGGCTGCGCGCAATCGGTGCTCGATCCGGCCATCAACGAGGCGACCGTGCGGCTGTTGACCCGGCTCGGCGTCGAGGTGGTGGTGCCCGAGGGCGAGGGCTGTTGCGGCGCGCTCGTCCATCACATGGGCAAGGAGGACCAGGCGCTCGCGCAGGCGCGCAACAATGTCGACGTATGGACGAGGACGGCCGACGCCGAAGGGCTCGACGCGATAATCATCACGGCATCGGGCTGCGGCACGACGATCAAGGATTACGGCTTCATGCTGCGCACCGATCCGGCCTATGCGGAGAAGGCCGCGAAGGTCTCGGCGATGGCAAAGGACATCACCGAATATCTCGCGGGCCAAAATCTTCCCGCGCCGGCCATCGAGCCGGGGCTGGCGGTCGCCTATCATTCGGCCTGCTCCATGCAGCACGGGCAGCGCATCACGCGCCAGCCGAAGGAGCTTCTGAAACGCGCCGGCTTCATCGTGGCGGAGCCGCGCGAGGGGCATCTGTGCTGCGGCTCGGCCGGCACCTACAACATCATGCAGCCGGAGATCGCGACGCGGCTGCGTGACCGCAAGGTGAGGAACATCAAGGCCACCGGCGCGGAAATCGTCGCCACCGGCAATATCGGCTGCATCACGCAGATCGCCTCGGGCTCGAATCTGCGCGTGCTGCACACGGTCGAACTGCTCGACTGGGCCTATGGCGGGCCGGCGCCTGCCGGGCTGGAGCCGCGCTCCGCGAGGACGCTGGAAGCGGCCGAATAGGCGCGTTCACGGAAATTTCCGGCTCTCTTCGCCGCCGCTGCACGTTCGACCGTTCCCGAAACCCACGAAAGCGAAACGGCGCGGGGCCAGAGGTTCCCCGCGCCGTGCCGCTTCGCGACGATCCGGCCGCCCCCTCGCGGCCGGCCCGTCCCCCGAAAACTCTCAGATGACCACCACCTTCGTGCCGACGTCGACGCGGTTGTAGAGGTCCATCACGTCCTCGTTGCGCATCCTTATGCAGCCCGAGGAGACGTGGTGGCCGATCGTCCACGGCGCGTTGGTGCCGTGGATGCGGTAGAGCGTGGAGCCGAGATAGAGCGCGCGCGCGCCGAGCGGGTTGGACACGCCCCCTTCCATGTGGGCGGGCAGGACGTGGCCCTTCTTCGCCTCGCGCGTGATCATCTCGGCCGGCGGCGTCCAGTCCGGCCATTCGCGCTTCTGGGTCACCCGGTGCGTGCCGGCCCACTCGAAGCCGGGCTTGCCGGTGCCGACGCCGTAGCGGCGCGCCTTGCCGCCCTTCTCGATCAGGAACAGGAAGTTGCGCGTCGTGTCGATGATGATGGTGCCGGGCTTTTCAGGGCCGCTGTAGTCGACCACGCGCGGCAGGTAGACCGGGTCCATGTGCATCTCGCGGTGCGCGGCGGCGGCGTTGGCCGCGGCGGCGGCCGAGACCGTCTGCACCGGCGCCCGGCCGTATTGCGGCGCCGGCGCGCGGGTGACCCGCGCCTCCGGCGGCGCCACGCGCACGGTGAGGCCGCGCGGCAGGTCGCGGGCGGCGGCCGGCCGGCGCGCACCCTCGGGCACGCGGCGAAGCTGCAGCACCCAGGGCGCGGACAGGTCGGGGCTCACCACCAGCGGCGGCCGGTTGCCGTAGCGCTCGTTGGCGCCGGCGCCCGGAACGCTGAACAGTGCCGCCGCGGCGGCGGCAAGAAGGATCGGGAAAATTCGCATCGGACGTACTCGCAACATTTCGCCAAAAACGGGAACCAGAAGACACGGAACAACGCGTCGCTTGCCCGCACGTTCGCCCCGCCGCCGCCAGAAAATGGTGAATCGCGATCGATAAAATGCCGGATTGTCAGGAAAGATTTCGGTGTGGTTACCGGCTGGTTCCCGAATCTGGTAAAGGCGGCATGAATCCCGGCCAACAGGCGGTTAACGACGATGGAAAGCGAGGCGGCGGGCCTGATCCGCGGCGAAGACGGCGTGGTGCGCTGCGCCTGGCACGGCGGTCTCGACGACTACCGGCACTACCACGACACCGAGTGGGGAAGGCCGGTCTCCGACGACCGCCGCCTGTTCGAGAAACTGTGCCTGGAAGGTTTCCAGGCCGGGCTGTCGTGGCTGACCATCCTCAGGAAGCGCGAGAATTTCCGCGAAGCCTTCGACAATTTCGACTTCGCGCGCCTGGCCTCGTGCGGGGATGCCGACGTCGAGCGCAACCTGCAGAACGCCGGCATCATCCGCCATCGCGGCAAGATCGCCTCCGTCTACAACAATGCCCGGCGCGCGGTGGAGCTTGCCGGGGAACAGGGCTCGCTGGCGCATTTCTTCTGGTCGTTCGAGCCGCATCCCGACGACCGTCCCGACGCGGTGGACCACGCCACGATCGTTGCCAACCCGACGACGGAAGCCTCGGTGAAACTGTCGAAGGCCTTGAAGAAGCGCGGCTGGTCCTTCGTCGGCCCGACCACGGTCTACGCCTTCATGCAGGCGATGGGCATGGTCAACGACCACATCGAGGGCTGCGCGTTCCGACAGGTGGTCGAGGACGAACGCGCAAAGTTCGTGCGGCCGTAGGCGGTACGGGAGGCGGCCGCCTGGCGCATCGACCAGCCGGCACTGCGACTGTCGCGAGGCACCAGATGCGGCTCGTCATCCCGAGCGGAAGCGCGGGATTTGGGTTTCGCCTGAGCCAGGCGGCCACGCTTCACGTAGCGTGGAGCCCTGCCGGTGTCTCGACAGTTCAGGCAGTGCTGCGTAGGCGTAGCGGATCAGCGCTTCCATCTTGGCCCGGCGCCACCGCTTGATCTGCCGCTCGCGTGCGATGGCGTCGACGATCCGGTCATAGGTTCCCGTGACAGACCAGTTCTACGGGACGGCGCCTTGCGGTGTAGCCGTCATGAGTCCGGCTTGTGCTCCCGACGCGGCGGCCGAGATCGCTGGTCAGCCGGTGTAATCGGAGCCGCCCCTGAGCGCAGAATGTAGACTGCGACTTCGCATGCTTCTGCTCTCACGGGACGAGCTGATCAGGATCCGAAGCTCGGCCGCGCTCGACGGCTCAGGAAGAGCGACGGGGATTCGGCAATCGCCGTCGCCGTGCTTGGTGACGGACTGCCAGGCGCCCGTGGTTCGACGGCTCACCATGAGGGCGACCGGAGCGCCCGCGCTCCCGCTCCCCGATGGGGGAAGGTCGGCCGCGCGGGACCGTGGAGGCAGGCCGTCGAATCGCCGTACGTGGACAGCCGCGCCACCCGCTCGCGCCAACCTCCTGTTCCCACTCACTACTCCCCATTCCCCACTCCCTCATTTGTCCCCACCCTCTCCACCTCCCGTACCATCGCCCTCAGTCCCTTCCGCGGGAACACCGATCATGACGGTGATTGCGTGGGGAGGGACCGGCGCCTCCGCCGGATCGCGCTAACGTGGCGCTGGTTCGTCCGGGGCGGCACTGTCCAAGGGTTCCCCTGGGGGTACTACCGGCCCCTGTGCGCTGGACGAGCGCTTAAGGGCGCCCGGGGAGGCGGCGGTGAAGAGCCGCCGCCGCTGGAGGATGAGGCGGGAGCGACGCGAATGTCGCTTGTCGCGGAAACCTCCTGAAGCCGGGTGCAGGAAGCGGAACGGGCGGTGACCGCAAAAATCGCCGGACGGGCGGCCGCGAGGTCGCAACGTTACTACCCTAGATGAGCGTCCGAACGGCCGCCCGTCTTCCCAGCCGGATCGCCGCAAGGCGATCCTGGCGAAAGCGCCCAGCGGGATCGCGCAGCGATCCTCGCGACAGGCGCGGGTTCTTTGACAATGGCCAGACGGCAGAGATGCCGGGCGTGGCGATGAAGATGTTTGGGCAATGCCCCCTCCACCATGCTTCGCATGGTCCCCCTCCCCCGTAAACGGGTGAGGATCCGGGGCGAGGCCGTCCGCGACGTTGATCCTCCCCTGCGAAGCGGGGGAGGGGGACCGCCGGAGGCGGTGGAGGGGGCGGGGAAACGGCGTCGGCACCCTTCCTGGACGACCCCACCCGCCTCGCTTCGCTCGGCACCCTCCCCCCGAGGGGGAGAGGAAGGGCGCTGCCGCCACGTCTGCGAAGACCCCGCCCTTGCCGCTTTCGGCTCTATCGGCTACACGCCCGCCAGTTTCCTTTCACGGCCCGTGCCCGCCCGTGCAGGCGCGGCCTCCAGCCATGCGAACCCCGAAATGGCCGACAAAAAAGACAAGATGAAAGCGCGGCTGCCGCGCGGCTTCGCCGACCGTTCGGCCGACGACATTCGCGCCGTCGAGGCGATGACGGCGAAGATCCGCGAGGTCTACGAGCTCTACGGCTTCGACCCGGTCGAGCAGCCGATGATCGAATACACCGACGCGCTCGGAAAGTTCCTGCCCGACCAGGACCGGCCGAACGAGGGCGTTTTTTCGTTCCGGGACGACGACGCGCAAGGGGCGAGGAGCGGCGGAGACGCGACAGGGAAGGAAGGAGAGTGGCTGTCGCTGCGCTACGACCTGACGGCGCCGCTGGCGCGCTACGTGGCGGAGAATTTCGAGCGCCTGCCGAAGCCGTTCCGCTCCTATCGCTCCGGCTGGGTGTTCCGCAACGAGAAGCCGGGGCCGGGCCGCTTCCGCCAGTTCATGCAGTTCGACGCCGATACGGTCGGCACGCCGGGCGTCGCGGCCGACGCCGAGATGGCGATGATGATGGCCGACACGCTGGAGGCGGTCGGGATAAAGCGCGGCGACTACGTGATCCGCGTCAACAACCGCAAGGTGCTCGACGGCGTGCTGGAGGCGATCGGGCTCGGCGGCGACGAAAACGCCGGCCGCCGGCTGACGGTGCTGCGCGCGATCGACAAGCTCGACAAGTTCGGCCCGGAGGGTGTGCAGCTAGCTGCTCGGACCAGGGCGCTGGGACGGCGGAAGGAAGGCGAGGCGATTTCACCAAGGGCGCCGGGCTGGACGAGGCGACAAGTGAACGCGATTTGTTGGACTCTCGTCCTGAACAAGACCGGAGATGAAGCTGTTCGCGAACTGCGAGGTCCGCAGCACTGCAGAAATCCGCAACGAAGTTCATCTCGATCAGAGCTCGATCTTTCTGATGCGTGAAGATCGGCACGTGCTATGAGCGCTCGACAACGTGTCGCGTTCCGAAGGCCACTGAAGAGCTCGAGCGACATTGCGAGGCCATGTTGCGCAGCCGCAGGCTATGGGATGCGACCGCATCAGCATCGACCCCTCCGTCGTGCGCGGCCTCGAATACTACACCGGCCCGGTCTACGAGGCCGAGCTGCTGTTCGAGGTGCCCAACGAGAAGGGCGAGATCGTCCGCTTCGGCTCGGTCGCCGGCGGCGGCCGCTATGACGGGCTGGTGTCGCGCTTCCGCGGCGAGCCGGTGCCGGCGACGGGCTTTTCCATCGGCGTGTCGCGCCTGACGACGGCGCTGAAGAACCTCGGCAAGCTGGAAAGTGCGGCGGCGCGCGCGCCGGTCGTGGTGCTGGTCATGGACCGCGACACCGAAAGCCTCGGGCGCTACCAGAAGATGGTGGCCGAGCTTCGCGGCGCCGGCATCAGGGCGGAGATGTATCTCGGCGGCGCCGGCATGAAGGCGCAGATGAAATATGCCGACCGCCGCGGCAGCCCCTGCGTGGTGATCCAGGGCGGCGACGAACGCGCTGCCGGCGAGGTGCAGATCAAGGACATGGCGCTCGGCGAGCAGCTGTCGAAGGAAATCTCCGACAACGCCGAATGGCGCGAAGGCCGCCCGGCGCAGTTTTCGGTCAAGGAGAGCGAGCTGGTCGCGGCGGTGAAAAAAGTTCTGGCCGCGCAGGACGCCGAGCGGCAGGGGACGTGAGCGGAGCCGTGCGTGCTTTTCCGAAATCCGGAGAGGCCGGCGCCCTTTCGCGCCCCCCTCTGCCCTGCCTTGCCGGGATCGGTGGGCCGCAATGACCCCGCGCTATCCCGACTTCGCCGCTGATGTGCTGGCGCTGTTTGCCGGGCGCGGCGCTGACATCGCCGAGGTGGCGATGCTGCAGCCGGCCGACCCGTTCCTCGACATGGCCGGCGAGGATCTGCGCCGGCGCATTTTCCTCACCGAGAGCGAGACCGGCGAGAGCCTGTGCCTGCGGCCGGAATTCACCATCCCCGTCTGCCTCGACCACATCGCCAGCCGCGCCGGCACGCCGCGCCGCTACGGCTATCTGGGCGAGGTGTTCCGGCAGCGCCGCGAGGGCGCGGCCGAGTTCTTCCAGGCCGGCGTCGAGGATCTGGGCGATGCCGACACCGCCGCCGCCGACGCCCGCTCGCTGGCCGACGCGCATGCGCTGGTGACGCGGCTGCTGCCCGGCGCCAGGCTGAAGATCACGCTCGGCGACCAGTCGGTGTTCGAGGCGGTGCTGGCCGGGCTCGGCCTGCCGCGCGGCTGGCAGATGCGGCTGACGCGCGCCTTCGGCTCGCCCGAGACGCTCACTGCCGCACTCGCCGACCTCGCCGAGCCGCCGCGCGGCGCGCCGCTGGAGGAGCCGGTGGCCGGGCTGGTGATGGCCGGCGAACCGGAGCCGCTTGCCGCCCACATCGCAAGCCGCATGGAGGAGGCGGGGCTTTCGCCGAGCGCCGGCCGTTCGCCGAACGAGATCGCGCGGCGGCTGATCGAGAAGTCGATCCTGAGAAGCGTGCGGCTTTCCGACGACGCGCTGGCCGCGCTCAGGAATTTCCTCGACATCGAGACGCCGCTTGCAACCGCCCACGACGTGCTCGCCGATTTCGCCGCCCGCGCCGGCCTGTCGCTGTCGACCGCGCTGTCGCGCTTTGCCGCGCGGGCGGAGCGGATCGAGGCTGCCGGGCTGCCGCTGGAGCATATCCGCTACGACGCCGGCTTCGGCCGGCCGCTCGACTATTATACCGGGCTGGTGTTCGAGATCGCCGCCGAAGACGGCGCGCGGCCGCTGGTCGGCGGCGGGCGCTACGACCGGCTGCTGACGCTGCTTGGCGCGGAAAGCCCGATTCCCGGCGTCGGCTTCTCGGCCTGGCTCGACCGCATCGCGGAATTGAAGGGGGGTGCTGCATGAGCATCACGCTGGCGCTCCCCTCCAAGGGCCGGCTGAAGGAACAGGCGCTCGACAGGCTCGCCGCCGCCGGCCTGCCCGTCACCGAGGCCGAGGACGCGCGCAAGTATCGCGGCCGCATCGAGGGCCGCGACGACATCGAGCTCGTCTTCCTGTCGGCCTCCGAGATCGCCCGCGAGATCGGCAATGGCGGCGTCGATCTCGGCGTCACCGGCGAGGACCTGCTGCGCGAGACGATCGCCGATTTCGACGCGCGCGCCGAGATCGCCGCGAGGCTCGGCTTCGGCTTCGCCGACGTCGTGGTGGCGGTGCCGGAGGTCTGGCTCGACGTCGACACCATGGCCGACCTCGACGACGTCGCCGCCGATTTCCGCCAGCGTCACGGCCGGCGGCTGCGGATCGCCACCAAATACTGGCGGCTCACCCAGCAGTTCTTTTCCGGCAAGCACGGCATCCAGGTCTACCGCATCGTCGAAAGCCTCGGCGCCACCGAAGGCGCGCCGGCGGCCGGCTCGGCCGACGTCATCGTCGACATCACCACGACCGGCTCGACGCTTCGCGCCAACCATCTGAAGGTGCTGGCCGACGGCGTCATCCTGAAATCGCAGGCCTGCCTCGCGGCAAGCCGAAAGGCGCGCGGCGAAGACGAAAGCGCCGCGATCCGGGAGATCGCGGCGCGGCTTTCGGCGGAATGAACGAAGGCGGCCCGGCCTCGGGCAATTCCGGGAAAAGTGGAAACCGGTTTTCCGGCCGGAATTGCGCGCAAGAAAATCAGCCGGGGTGCGTCATGTCCTCCGGCTTGACGATGCGGTCGTAGTCCTCCGCCGTCACCAGCCCGCTGGCGATCGCCTCCTCGCGCAGGGTCGTGCCGTTCTTGTGGGCCGTCTTGGCGATCTTTGCCGCGTTGTCGTAGCCGATCGTCGGCGCCAGCGCGGTCACCAGCATCAGCGAGCGCTGCATCAGGTCGGCGATGCGCGTCTCGTCGGCCTCGATCCCGACGACGCAATTGTCGGCGAAGGAGCGCATGGCGTCCGCCAGCAGCCTGAGCGACTGCAGCACGGCGTTGGCGATCACCGGCTTGAACACGTTGAGCTCGAAATGGCCCTGGCTGGCGGCCATGGCGACCGTCGTCTCGTTGCCGATCACCTGGGTGGCGACCATGGTCAGCGCCTCGGCCTGGGTCGGGTTGACCTTGCCCGGCATGATCGAGGAGCCGGGCTCGTTTTCGGGCAGCCTGAGTTCGCCGAGGCCGGAACGCGGGCCGGAGCCCAGGAAGCGGATGTCGTTGCCGATCTTGAAGAGGTCGGCCGCGAGTGCCGTCAGGCTGCCGTGCAGGCCGGCCAGTGCACCATGGCTGGCCAGCGCCTCGAACTTGTTGGCGGCGGTCTTGAACGGCAGGCCGGTGATCTCGGCGACGCGCGCGGCGAAGGCGGCGTCGAAGCCGACCGGCGCGTTGAGGCCGGTGCCCACCGCGGTGCCGCCCTGCGCCAGCGCATAGACGTCGCCGAGGCTCTGCTCGATGCGGCGGCGGCCGAGATGAAGTGCCGCGACATAGCCGGAAAATTCCTGGCCGAGCGTCAGCGGCGTGGCGTCCTGCGTGTGCGTGCGGCCGATCTTGACGATGTCGGCGAAGGCCTCGGCCTTGTCCGAAAGCGCCTGCGCGAGGTGGTCGATCGCCGGCAGCAGCGAAAAGTTGGTCTCGGTGGCTGCGGCGATGTGCATGGCCGTCGGAAACGTGTCGTTCGACGACTGGCTCATGTTGACGTGGTCGTTGGGATGGACCGGCTTCTTGGTGCCCATCTGGCCGCCCAGCATCTCGATGGCGCGGTTGGCGATCACCTCGTTGGCGTTCATGTTGGATTGCGTGCCCGAGCCGGTCTGCCACACGACCAGCGGGAAATGCTCGTCGAGCTTGCCCTCGCACACCTCCACCGCAGCCGACACGACCGCGTCGCCGGCCTGCTTGTCGAGCCGGCCGGCCTCGAGATTGACCTCGGCGGCGGCGCGCTTGACCAGGCCGAGGGCGCGCGTCAGCGGGCGGGGCATCTTCTCGGTGCCGATCCTGAAATTCTGCAGCGACCGCTGGGTCTGGGCTCCCCAGTAGCGGTCGGCGGGAACCTCGATCGGCCCGAATGTATCGGTTTCAGTACGCGTCTCCGCCATCCCCTGGTCTCCTCGGCTTTCTCGGTGTTGGCCGCAGGCATCGGGAGGTGTCGCCCGCGGTCCGGTTTGATCGTCTTGGTGGCACCGCTTTACAAATTCGCGCCACAATACCAGTATCGGCGCTCCTTACCCGGGCAGCTTCGATACCGCGCGGGTTCGTTATAAAGAGATGCGCGCAAGAAAACAGGGAGTGCGATAATGCGTAGCAACAAACGCGGAATTCTCGCGGCGACAGTCGCCGCGGCCGGCCTTCTGGTCGCTTCGGCGGCCGCCCAGGCCGACGACGTCAACATCGGCATCGAGCTAGGCTTCACCGGCCCGATCGAGTCGATCACGCCCGACGATGGCCGCGAGCGCCGAGATGGCGCTTAAGGAGGTCAACGACAGTGGCAATTTCCTCGACGGCAAGACCACGCTGAAGCCCGTGCGCGCGGACTCGACCTGCATCGACTCGGCTGCGGCGACCGCCGCGGCGACCCGGCTGGTCACCTCCGACAACGTGGCGGCGATCGTCGGCGACGACTGCTCCGGCGTCACCATCGCCACGCTCAACAACGTCGCCATTCCGAACGGCGTCGTCATGATCTCGCCCTCGGCGACCTCGCCCGCGCTGTCGACGATCGACGATCACGGCCTGTTCTTCCGCACCTCCCCGTCCGACGCGCGCCAGGGCCAGGTGCTTTCCGACGTGCTGATGAGCCACGACATCAAGAAGGTGGCCGTCACCTACACCAACAACGACTACGGCAAGGGGCTCTCGGAAGCTTTCGCCGACGCCTACAAGAAGGCCGGCGGTGAGGTCACCATCAACGCCCCGCATGAGGACGGCAAGGGCGACTACTCGGCCGAAGTGGCCGCGCTCCAGGCAGCCGGCGGCGACATGCTCGTCGTGCTCGGCTATGTCGACCAGGGCGGCAAGGGCATCATCCAGTCGGCGCTCGACTCCGGCGCCTTCGACAAGTTCGCCCTCGGCGACGGCATGTATGGCCAGAGCCTGCTCGACACCTTCGGCAGCCAGCTCGACGGCACCATCGGCACGCACCCCTCTTCGCAGGGTGAGGGCCCGCAGGCATTCGCCAAGATCGCCAAGGACAACGACGTCGATCCGACCAGCTCCTACGCCGCCGAAAGCTATGACGCGGCCGCGCTGATCGCGCTTGCCATGCAGGCGGCGGGTTCCGCCGACCGCGCAAGCGTCAAGGACCATGTCATGGATGTCGCCAACGCCCCCGGCGAGAAGATCCTGGCCGGCGAACTCGGCAAGGCGCTCAAGATCCTCAAGGACGGCGGCGACGTCGACTACCAGGGCGCGACCAATGTCGAGCTGATCGGCCCCGGTGAGGCCGCCGGCACCTACGAGGAATATGTCGTCAAGGACGGCAAGTTCACGACCGTCAAGTATCACTGAGACCTGATACGGGTAGCGAACGAACAGCCCGGCCATCGCGCGCCGGGCTGTTCTTTTATGGGACGTCGGCAAGGGAATGCGGCTCGCGCCTGTTGACTCGGCGGTTCCGCCACAACAAAACGGACAGGGCCATGCGGCGGGGGAGCCGCGGGCCCGAACGATAGACAACAACGACGAAGCGGCGCCGGCGCGAGGGAAACACCCGAGCAGGCGCCGAAGCAGGGACCACCCGGAAATCGGGTTCAACCCTGCGCAAACCGGGGAAGTGAATGATCCGCGTAGAAGATCTTCACATGCATTTCGGCGGCATCCGTGCCGTCGACGGGGCCAGCATCGAAATCGAAAAGGGCTCGATAACGGGCCTCATCGGTCCGAACGGCGCCGGCAAGACGACGCTCTTCAATGTCGTCGCCGGACATTACACGCCGACGTCGGGCAAGGTCTGGCTCGACGACGAGGACATTACCGGCCTCAAGCCGCACCAGCTCTTCGACAAGGGCCTGCTGAGAACCTTCCAGATCGCGCACGAATTCTCGACGCTGACGGTGCGCGAGAACTTGATGATGGTTCCCGGCAAGCAGCCCGGCGAGAGCCTGGTCGACGTCTGGGTCAAGCCGCGGGCGGTGCGCGATGACAGAGGACGCGGTCAGGCGGCGGGCCGACGAGGTGATCGACTTCCTGCAGATCAGGCAGGTCGCCGACGAACTGGCCGGCAACCTCTCCGGCGGCCAGAAGAAGCTGCTCGAACTCGGCCGCACCATGATGGTCGACGCCAAGATCGTGTTCCTCGACGAGGTCGGCGCCGGCGTCAACCGCACGCTGCTGAGGACGCTCGGCGACGCCATCGTGCGTCTCAACAAGGAGCGCGGCTACACGTTCTGCCTGATCGAGCACGACATGGATTTCATCGCCCGGCTCTGCGATCCGGTGATCGTGATGGCCGAAGGGAAGGTGCTGTTCGAGGGCTCCGCGGACGCGGTCGATGAAGGACGAGCACGTGATCGAGGCCTATCTCGGCACCGGGTTGAAGAACCGGCCGCCGCGCAAGCCCGCGGCAGCGGACGGCGCGGCCGGATCGGCGGGGGCGCCGACATGAGCTTTCTCATCGGAGAGGAGATGACCGGCGGCTATGGCGGCGCCGACATCCTGCATTCGTGCACCGTCGCCGTCGAGAAGGGCGAGATCGCCGTCATCGTCGGGCCGAACGGCGCCGGCAAGTCGACGGCGATGAAGGCGATGTTCGGCATGCTGAAGCTGCGCAAGGGCAAGGTGCTGCTCGGCGGCAAGGACATCACCGAACTGTCTCCCCAGGATCGCGTGAAGGCGGGCATGGGCTTCGTGCCGCAGAACAACAACGTCTTCGTCACGATGACCGTCCAGGAGAATCTCGAGATGGGCGCCTATATCCGCGACGACGATTTTTCCGGCACGCTGGAGCAGGTCTACCAGCTGTTTCCGGTGCTCAAGGAAAAGCGCCGTCAGCCGGCCGGCGAACTCTCGGGAGGCCAGCGCCAGCAGGTGGCCGTCGGCCGCGCGCTGATGACCGAGCCTTCCGTGCTGATGCTCGACGAACCCACCGCGGGCGTGTCGCCGATCGTCATGGACGAGCTGTTCGACCGCATCCTCGACGTGGCTGCCACCGGCATCGCCATCCTGATGGTCGAGCAGAACGCCCGCCAGGCGCTCAACATCGCCGACCGCGGCTACGTGCTTGTCCAGGGGGCCAACCGCTTCACCGACACCGGCGAGGCACTGCTCGCCAATGCCGAGGTTCGCGCCTCGTTCCTGGGGGGCTGAGACATGCATATCCTCGAAGCCCTGGTCCTGTTTTCGAACTTCGTGCTCCTGCCGGCGCTGTCCTACGGCTCGCAGCTGGCGCTCGGTGCGCTGGGCGTGACGCTGGTCTTCGGCATCCTGCGTTTCGCCAATTTCGCGCACGGCGACCTGATGGCCTTCGGCACCATGGTGGTGATCCTGTTCACCTGGTGGTTCCAGTCGATGGGCATCAGCTTCGGTCCGCTGCCGACGGCACTTTTGGCGCTGCCGTTCGGCATCGTGGCGGCGGTGCTGATCTCGCTGTTCTTCGACCGCGCCGTGTTCCGCTTCTACCGGCGCACCCGCGCTGCGCCCATCGTCATGGTGATGGCGTCCGTCGGCGTCATGTTCATGCTCAACGGGCTCGTGCGCTTCATCATCGGGCCGAGCGACCAGGTCTTCGCCGACGGCGAACGCTTCGTCTTCAACGTGCGCGAGTTCCGCGACTATACCGGCATGACGGAAGGGCTGGCGCTGAGGGTCTCGGCGCTGATCACCGTCGTCGTCGCCATCATCGTCGTCGTCGCCCTGTTCTGGTTCCTGCAGCGTTCGCGCACCGGCAAGGCGATGCGCGCCTTCTCCGACAATGAGGACCTGGCGCTTCTGTCGGGCATCAATCCCGAGCGCGTCGTCATGGTGACGTGGATCATCGCCGCGGCGCTGGCGACGATCGCCGGCGTGCTCTACGGGCTCGACAAGAGCTTCAAGCCCTTCACCTATTTCCAGCTCCTGCTGCCGATCTTCGCGGCGGCCATCGTCGGCGGCATCGGCCAGCCATTCGGCGCCATTGTCGGCGGCTACGTCGTCGCCTTTTCCGAGGTGATGATCACCTATCCCTACAAACGTGTGCTGGAATATCTCGATTTCCACCCGACAGGTCTCGTGCAGCTGCTGTCGACCGACTACAAGTTCGCGGTCTCCTTCATCATACTGGTGCTGGTGCTGCTGATCAGGCCGACGGGCATCTTCCGCGGGAGGGTGCTGTGAGCGCCATGCGCATCCTCGTCCTGTACCTGATCATGGCGGCGGCGATCGTCGTCGTCGGCTTCACGCAGAGCTGGAACGTCGGGCTCGGCATCGTCAATCTCGCCCTGCTGTCGGCGATCATGGCGCTCGGCGTCAACATCCAGTGGGGCTATGCCGGCCTGTTCAATGTCGGCATCATGGGCTTCAGCGCGCTCGGCGGTCTCGCCGCGGTGCTGGTCTCGCAGGAGCCGATCGCCGAGGCCTGGGCTGCCGGCGGCGTCGGCATGGGCATTTCCCTGCTGCTGCTGGTCGCCACCATCGCCCTTGTCGTCCTCGTGAGGCGCTTCTTCCACGGCTTCCTGCGCGGACTGCTGACCGTCATCATCGTCGTCGGCAGCTATTTCGTCATCCGCATCGCCTATGTGCCGGCGGTGGATGCCATCGAGGCGGTCAATCCTTCCTCGACAGGCTATCTCGGTGGCGCCAACATGCCCATCATCCTGTCGTGGCTGGTGGGTGGTGTCTTCGCGGCCGCTGCGGCCTGGGTCGTCGGCAAGGTGGCGCTGGGGCTGCGGTCGGACTATCTCGCCATCGCCACGCTGGGCATTTCGGAAATCATCGTCGAAACGCTGAAGAACGAGGAATGGCTGGACCGCGGCGTCAAGAATGTCACTGGCCTGCCGCGGCCGGTGCCTTTCGAGATCAATCTCCAGCGCAGCCAGTGGTTCATCGACATCTCGCACTGGTTCGGTCCGGATCTTTCGACGGCTTCGAGCATATTCGTGAAGCTGTGCTACGCGGGCCTGTTCGCAGTCGTGCTGATCCTCGTCATGTGGCTGTCGGAGAGGGCGCTGCACTCGCCCTGGGGCCGCATGATGCGCGCCATTCGCGACAATCGCGACGCAGCCGAGGCGATGGGCAAGGACGTGACGGCGCGCCATCTGCAGGTCTTCGTGCTCGGATCGGCCGTGGTCGGCGTTGCGGGAGCCATGCTGATCACGCTCGACGGTCAGTTCACTCCGACATCCTTCGAGCCGCTCCGCTACACCTTCCTGATATGGGTGATGGTGATCGTTGGTGGCTCCGGCAACAATTGGGGCGCCGTGCTGGGCGCCTTCCTGATCTGGTTCGTCTGGGTCGAGGCGGAGCCCGTCGGCGCCTGGCTGATGAGAGTGATCACCTCGCCGTTGCCTACCGGCAACCCGGTGCGCGACCATCTGCTGGAGGCCGCGCCACACATGCGGCTCTTCCTGATGGGGCTCATCCTGCTTCTGGTGCTGCGCTTCAGCCCGCGCGGCCTGATTCCGGAAAGAAGCGGACCGACGCGCTCGCAGATGCGATCGGTGGCGGACGACATGCAGCCGGTGGAGGAGTAGCCGCCGCATTTCGCGGCGACTATCCGTGCGTGCAAGGTGGCGGCGGCCCTCAGGCGATCGCCGCGCCTTCGGCTTCGCCGTGGAAAAGCCCCCAGCGCAGGCCGTTGCGGCCCCGCGCCTGGGCAAGCACCGCCGCCACGAGCAGGATGCTCAGGAACGCCGAGACGGGCGAGGCAAGCCAGACCCCGAACTCGCCGAATGCCAGCGGCATCAGCAGCGTCAGCGGAATGGTCAGCCCGTAGGTGCGGGTGATGCTGATCGTCGCAGCGCGGCCGGCATCGCCGATCGCCTGGAAATAGGCCGACAGCATCATCACCGGTCCGACGGCGAAATAGAGCGCCGCGGTGACCGGCAGGATGCGCGTCACCTCGGCCACGGTCGCGGGATCGTCGACGAAGACCATGGCGATCCCCCTGCCGGCCGCCAGGAAGACGGCCTGCACGGCGGCGCAGTAGACGAGTGCGGCGACGGCGGCCAACTGCAGCCCCGCGTCCGAGCGCAGCCACAGTCGCGCACCGTAGTTGTTGCCGACGATCGTCTGCATCGCCATCGACAGTCCCATCAGCGGCAGGAACGTGAACGTCATGACCCGCGTGATGATGCCGTAGGCCGCGACCGTCGCGTCGTAGCTCTGGCTCCAGACCTGCAGCGCCGAGATCACCGCCGCCGAGGTCAGCGACAGGCCGATGAAGTTGAGGCTCTGCGGCGCGCCGAGTGCCGCGAAGCGCCCCCAGCCCGCCCGCCATCCGCGCAGCGACAGTTCGCTCACCTTGAGCCGTGTGTTTCCGCCGAGGCGGTAGACCACCACGAATGCCATCGCCAGCACCTGGGCGCCGACGGTGCCGTAGGCCGAGCCCGCGACGCCGAGATCGAAAACGCCGATGAAGACGTAGTCGAGCAGGATGTTGCCGAGCGCGACGAAGATCGTGACGATCGTCATCAGGCCGAACTTGCCTTCGCAGCGCAGCGCGTCGGCATTCACCGACAGGAAGAAGGCGATCGGCGAGGCCCATACGAGGATGGCGATGTAGACATGGCCCATCGCGCCGATATCGGCCGAGCCGTGGGCGATCCAGTCGATCAGCGCCGGGCCGAACGCCGCGAAAACGGCGATCAGTGCGAGGCATACGAGCAGCGCCAGCGCGTGCGCCGAGACGAAGACCTGGCGTGCGTGGCCAAGGTCGCCGGCCCCAAGCGCGCGCGCGAGCGAGCTCGCCATGCCGCCGCTGACCAGCGTCTGCAGGGCGATGAGGATCATGAACAGCGGGAACATCAGCGTGACGGCGGTCAGCGCGTCCGCTCCCACGTAGACGCCCAGGAACCAGGCATCGACGACGGTGATGAGGCCGTTGAGGGCCATGATGAAGATGATCGGCGCGGCAGTTCGCACGAACAGCGCGGGTAGCGACCCGTGCAGGAACGCGTTTTCGGCGCCGGGATCGGCAGTGATGGACATCGCGTCTTCCCCGAACGCACCGGACGTTTACGGATGGAGCCCGCGTTGCCATCCTCCGATGCATCGGAGTGACGGAGCTTTTCGTGCCGGCGCGACCCCAATCGCGTTCCGGGAGGCATTCACCGTAGCTTTCGCCGCGGGCGGCCGGCGCCTCGAACCGAGGCGCGGCAATTAGGCGATCGGGCGGGAGGTGTCAACCGAATTACGCTGCGTAAGAAAAAGGGCGGCATCGCTGCCGCCCTTCCTGTCGAGGAATTCGGAAGATCGACGGGGGTTCAGCTTCCCGCCTTCTTCACCGTATCCTTGGCGTCGCCGTAGGTCTTCTGGGCCTTGCCGGCGACTTTCTCGCCTTTGCCCTCGGCCTCGGTCTTCGTCGAGCCGGTCGCTTTGCCGGCGGCTTCCTTCACGGCGCCCTTGGCCTCGTGGGCCGCGCCCTTCACCTGATCCTTGTTCATCCTTGGGGTCTCCTGATGAGTAACAAGCAACAGGGAACGTCGAAGCCATGGCGGAGGTTGCTGCTCCCGAAAAAGAAAAGGGCGGCATCGCTGCCGCCCTTTCCGAAACAGGCCGGTTGGCCGGGCTTTTTTAGAAGCCCATGCCGCCCATGCCGCCCATGCCGCCGTCGGGCATGGCCGGAGCCGGACCGTCCTTCTTCGGCGCCTCGGCGATCATCGCCTCGGTGGTGACCAGCAGGCCGGCGACCGACGCGGCATCCTGCAGCGCGGTGCGAACCACCTTCATCGGGTCGACGATACCCATGGCGATCATGTCGCCATATTCGC
Organism: uncultured Alphaproteobacteria bacterium; assembly: GCA_963816435.1. Lineage (GTDB taxonomy): Bacteria > Pseudomonadota > Alphaproteobacteria > Rhizobiales > Rhizobiaceae > CAWFKS01. The sequence goes on along the minus strand of CAWFKS010000010.1, from coordinate 31,755 downwards.
CGGTCTGGGCGTTGTAGCCGAAGGTGACGCTCTTGTTCTCGAGGATCTTGCCCGCGACGATCGAGGCCTCGGCGCCCGCGTTCGACGGCGATCTGCCGGCACGGAGCCTGCAGGGCGCGCTTGACGATGGCGATGCCGGCCTTCTGGTCGGCGTTGGCGCCTTCGCCCTTGATCGCGGTGGAGGCGCGCAGCAGTGCCACGCCGCCGCCCGGAACGATGCCTTCCTCGACGGCCGCGCGGGTCGCGTTGAGGGCGTCGTCGACGCGGTCCTTCTTCTCCTTGACCTCGACCTCGGTCGAGCCGCCGACGCGGATCACCGCGACGCCGCCGGCGAGCTTGGCCAGCCGCTCCTGCAGCTTCTCACGGTCGTAGTCGGAGGAGGTCTCCTCGATCTGCTGCTTGATCTGGGCGACGCGCGCCTGGATCTCGGCCTTCTTGCCGGCACCGTCGACGATCGTCGTCGTCTCCTTCTCGACGCGGACCTTCTTGGCGCGGCCGAGCATGTTGAGCGTGACGTTCTCGAGCTTGATGCCGAGATCCTCGGAGATCACCTGGCCGCCGGTGAGGATCGCGATGTCCTCGAGCATGGCCTTGCGGCGGTCGCCGAAGCCCGGAGCCTTGACGGCGGCGATCTTCAGGCCGCCGCGCAGCTTGTTGACCACCAGCGTGGCCAGGGCCTCGCCCTCGACGTCCTCGGAGATGATGAGCAGCGGCTTGGAGGTCTGGACGACCGCCTCGAGCACCGGCAGCATCGCCTGCAGGTTGGAGAGCTTCTTCTCGTGCAGGAGGATGTAGGCGTCCTCGAGCTCGGCAACCATCTTGTCGGGGTTGGTGACGAAGTAGGGCGACAGGTAGCCGCGGTCGAACTGCATGCCTTCCACGACCTCGAGCTCGGTCTCGGCGGTCTTGGCTTCCTCGACCGTGATGACGCCCTCGTTGCCGACCTTCTGCATGGCCTCGGAGATCATCTGGCCGACTTCTTCCTCGCCGTTGGCGGAAATCGTGCCGACCTGGGCGACTTCGGCCGAGGTCTTGATCTTCTTGGCGTTCTTGGTGAGGTAGCCGACCGCCTCGCCGACGGCGAGGTCGATGCCGCGCTTCAGGTCCATCGGGTTCATGCCGGCGGCCACGGCCTTGTGGCCTTCCTGCACGATCGCCTGGGCAAGCACGGTCGCGGTGGTGGTGCCGTCACCGGCGATGTCGTTGGTCTTCGAGGCCACTTCGCGCACCATCTGGGCGCCCATGTTCTCGAACTTGTCCTCGAGCTCGATCTCCTTGGCGACGGTGACGCCGTCCTTGGTGATGCGCGGCGCGCCGAACGACTTTTCCAGCACGACGTTGCGGCCCTTGGGGCCGAGCGTCACCTTGACCGCGTCGGCGAGGATGTTGACGCCGCGCAGCATGCGCTCCCGGGCGTCACGGGAAAAACGTACTTCTTTAGCAGCCATGTGGATTCTCCTGGGCGTAAAGCCCGACTGTCGATTTGCTTGAGCGGGTTCTTCGTGCCGGTTAGCCGATGATGCCCATGATGTCGGACTCCTTCATGATCAGGACGTCCTCGCCATCGAGCTTCACCTCGGTGCCCGACCACTTGCCGAACAGCACGCGGTCGCCGGACTTCACGTCCAGCGGCGTCAGCTTGCCGTTCTCGTCACGGCCGCCAGGCCCGACGGCGATGACCTCGCCTTCCTGCGGCTTTTCCTTGGCGGTGTCGGGAATGATGATGCCGCCCGCGGTCTTCGCTTCGGATTCGACCCGGCGAACGACCACGCGGTCATGGAGCGGGCGAAATTTCGACTTTGCCATGTCTTCTCTGTCCTCGAAAAGGATGATGAAAGGGGTTCCCTCCGTCCGGCGAGGCCGGACCTCCGCTGGCGCCCGCCGATAAACCGGGCACCGGCTAGCACTCACCGGAGGGGAGTGCTAACGGCTGCGGACATAGGGATTGGACGTCGTGCTGTCAAGGAAATGTGGCGAAATCGTCCCGCCTCGCACGCGCCGCACAACAAAGCGTGACCGGGTCATTGCGCGACAAACGGCCGCGACCGCTCTATTCTGTTCGGTGCGGGCGGCCGCGGCGCAGCCCGAACGCGCATGGCGCTTGCGGCCGTTACCTGCCTCAGACAGAGGAGGAATGGCAATGACTGATTTCCACGTCATGGCCGGAGCGTCCGGCGACCTGCCGCGCCTGCGCGTCAACCGGTTGAGTTTCGAGGATCTTTGGACCGCGCTCGCGAGGGGACTCGACGATTTCCGGGCCAAGCCGTCGCATTACGTGTTCCTTTGCGTCGTCTATCCGTTGATCGGCGTCTTCCTCATCGGCTGGTCGACGGGCGCCAATCTCGTGCAGCTCGCCTTTCCGCTGATGTCGGGCTTCGCCCTGGTCGGCCCGTTCGCCGCGATCGGGCTCTACGAGATCAGTCGCCGCCGCGAACTCGGCATGGATACCTCCTGGCGTTACGCCTTCGACGTCAGGCATTCGCCTGCGCTACCGTCGATCGCGGCGGTGGGCGCAATGCTGGTGGCGATCTTCGTCGTCTGGCTGCTTGTGGCGCAGGGCCTCTACACCGCCTTGTTCGGACCCGCGGCGCCGGCTTCGCTCCCGGCCTTCCTGTCGCAGGTGCTGACGACGAGCCCTGGCCGAGCGCTTATCGTCTACGGCAACCTCATCGGCCTGGCATTCGCGATCGTCGCGCTGGCAACGACCGTCGTCGCCTTCCCGCTGCTGATCGACCGGGACGTCGGCGCCGTCGCGGCGGTGGAAACCTCCGTCAGGGTGGTGGCCGCGAACCCGCTGGTCATGCTCGGCTGGGGAGTGATCGTGGCCGCGCTGCTGGTCGCAGGCTCGATCCCGCTGTTCGCGGGGCTGGCGGTGGTGATGCCGATCCTCGGCCATTCGACGTGGCACCTCTACCGGCGAGCCGTGGCCGACGGATAGGCGTTCACGCTTCTCCGGCGGCCCAGGCTTCGAGCCGGTCGAGCAGGCCGGCATCGACGGGCATGCCGCTCCGGCCAGCCTCAGCCCGGGCGGCGGCCTTGCGCCGACCGGGGACGTGCACGCCGTAGTCGTTCGACAAGCGGTCGAGCTGACGTTCCAGCCGCGTCCCGAACTCCGGATCGAGGGCTTGCGGCGCGAGCGCCAGCACGAAAAGCCCGGCGCCGGGACTGCGCGCGCCCGCAGTGAACGATGGTGAGTCGAGAGACCAGTTGGCGCCGGTGAGGCCGGCGGCAAGCACCTCGACCATCAGCGCGACATTGGCCCCACGCTCGCCGCCGAAGGCGAGCATCGCGCCGGCCCTCGCGGCTTGCGGGTCGGTGGTCGGCCGGCCTTCGGCGTCGATCGCCCAGCCCTCGGGGATCGTCTCGCCACGGGACTGCCGCAGTGCGGATATTGGCGAAGGCGGTGAGGCTGGAAGCCTGGTCGATCAACAGCGGTGGCCCCTCTGCGCACGGAGCCGCGAAGGCCATTGGATTGGTGCAGTAGACGGGCCTGGTGGAACCGGAGCCGGCGAGAAGCGGCGGCCCGTTGGTCGCGGCGAGCCCCACCAGCCCCTTCTCGGCCAGCCGCTCCACGAAGTAGCCCAGCTCGCCGCTCGTATAGGTGTTCTTCTGCGCGAACAGCGCCAGTCCGAACTGCCCGGCAACGGCAACGAAATCCTCAAACGCGGCGTCGAAGCCGGTCTGCGCCGCGCCGCCTTTTCCGTCCACTGCGAACAGGCATGGCAGCGGCCGCTCGACCTCGGGCACTGCCGCGCCGTCGATGCGGCCCGATTTCAGCGCCTCGAGATGGTCAACGAAGTGGAGCAGGCCGACATTACCCATGCCCGACGCTTCCGCCGACACGGCTGCCCTTGCGAGCGCCGATGCGGTCTCGGCGCTGGCGCCAGCGGCGCGGGCCGCGCGAACGCAGAGCCCTTCGGCATCCTCGATCGTGACGCGTTTCGTTTCCGGCATCGCCCAGTCTCCGCTGCTTTCAACTCGAAACTGCCACCTGGCGCGCCGGCGATAAAGCCCCTCAGGAGGACTTGGAGAGGCAGTCGCGCACGGACCCGGCAAGGCCGCGAAGCAGCTCGAAATAGAGCGAGGCTCCCGGCTCGATCGCCATACCGATCGGATCGAGCGACCCGGTCCGGGCGTCGGTCCCCTCCGCCGCCACCTGGACGAGGACCGGGTCGAACTGCGGTTCGGCGAAGATGCAGACGGCGTCGAGCGAACGCACCTTGTCGCGAATTTCCGACAGTCGCGCTGCGCCGGGCAGAACCTCCGGCGTCACGGTGATCGAGCCCGCGGCCTGGAGGCCGAAGCGGTTCTCGAAATAGTGGTAGGCATCGTGGAAGACGATGAAGTTGCGGTCCTTCACCGGCTCGAGTTCCCGGGAGATTTCGGCCGTCAGCGCATCGAGGCGGGCTTCGACCGCCGCGGCGTTGTCGCGATAGGTCTGCGCATTGTCCGGGTCGGCTTTTGCCAGTGCGACCGCGATCGCCTCCGTCATCGCCTTGGCGTTCTGCGGGTCGAGCCAGACATGTGGATCGACCTCGTCGGCATGGTCATGCTCCTCCTCGCCTTCGTGCTGATGCGGCTCGAACGTGCCGCCCTCCCGCATCGGCAGGGTCGAAATTCCCGGCACCTCGGCAAGAGCGACGGTGGCGGCGTCGCCGGCGAGCGTGGCGAGCGGCTTCTCCAGAAACGGCTCGAGCTCCGGACCGACCCAGAAGACCAGCCGCGCATTCTCGAGCGCCTTTGCGTCCGACGGCCGCAGGCTGTAGCCGTGCGGCGACGCCGCGCCCCTGACGATCAGCGCCGGATCGCCGGTGTCGCCCATCACCGCGGCGACCAGCGAATGCACCGGCTTGATAGAGGCGACGACGCCTTCCATCGCGTGCGCGCTGCCGGCGAGCCAGACCAGCGGCAGGGCCGCGACCAATGCTCGTGCTTCGATCTTCATCATGCTCACCTGTCTTCGAAACGGGAATGAAATGTTATGACATTACAAGCGTTGTGTAATGCTATAACGTATGCCATAGGAGGCGGCAAGAGCCGGAGCGCCCCTATGATCCGCAAGCAACACAACGAGGCCGAACCGCTGGTGAGCCTGGAAGGCGCGGGCGTGTTTCGCACCGGCCGGTGGCTCGTGCGCGGCGTCGATCTTTCCGTGCGGCGCGGCGAGATCGTCACGCTGATCGGCCCCAACGGATCGGGCAAGAGCACCACGGTGAGGACGGCGATCGGCATCCTGCGGCCGGACGAAGGCTCGGTGCGCCGGCTGCCGCGCCTCAGGGTCGGCTACGTGCCGCAGAAGCTCGCCGTCGACTGGACCCTGCCGCTCACCGTCGGCCGCCTGATGACGCTGACGCACAAACTGTCACGGGCTGAAGTCGGCAGCGCGCTCGCAGCCGTCGGCATCTCGCATCTCGAGAAAGCCGAGGTGCAGACGCTGTCGGGCGGCGAATTTCAGCGCGCGCTGCTGGCCCGCGCCATCGCCCGCGATCCCGACCTGCTGGTTTTGGACGAGCCGGTGCAGAACGTCGACTTCGCCGGGGAAGTCGAGCTCTACCGGCTGATTGGCGAGATCCGCGACCGCACCGGCTGCGGCGTGCTGCTGATCTCGCACGACCTCCACGTGGTGATGGCCGAGACCGACACGGTGATCTGCCTCAACGGCCATGTGTGCTGCCGCGGCACGCCGCAATCGGTCGTCGCGAGCCCCGAATATCTGCAACTCTTCGGTCCCAAGGCGGCCGACACGCTGGCGATCTACAGGCATCACCACGACCACACGCACCTTGCCGACGGCCGCGTGCGCCTCGCCGACGGGAGCATCGTCGAGGACGACGGGCACGATCATCATCACGACCATGGCGAGGCGCCGCCCCACGGCGCCGCCGGAAACGCCGGGGCCGGCCATGTTTGACGATTTTTTCGTCCGGGCCCTGATCGCCGGCGTCGGACTGGCACTTACCGCAGGGCCGCTCGGCTGCTTCATCGTGTGGCGGCGCATGGCCTATTTCGGCGACACGATGGCGCATTCGGCGCTGCTCGGCATCGCGCTGGCGCTGCTGTTCGATTTCGACGTCACGCTGGGCGTCTTCGTCGTCGCCGCGCTCGTGTCGCTCGCGCTTGTGCTTTTGCAGAGGCGACAGGCGCTGTCGGCCGACTCGCTGCTCGGCATCCTGTCTCATTCCACCCTGGCGCTCGGCCTCGTCATCGTGGCGTTCATGACATGGGTCAGGATCGACCTGATGGGACTTCTGTTCGGCGACATCCTTGCCGTGTCGAAGACCGACCTCGTGATGGTCTACGCCGGCGGCGTGCTGGTTCTGGCGGCGCTCGCTTTGTTGTGGCGGCCGCTGCTGGCGGGGACCGTCAGCGCCGAGATCGCCGAGGCCGAGGGACTGCGCCCGGAAAGGTCGCGGTTCGCCTTCATGCTTCTCATGGCGCTCGTCATCGCCATCGCCATGAAGCTGGTCGGCATCCTGCTGATAACATCGCTGCTGATCATACCGGCCGCCACTGCCCGCCGCTTCGCCGCCACGCCGGAGCGCATGGCGGTTCTCGCCTCGCTGTTTGGTGCGGCGGCGGTGACCGGCGGGTTGTTCGGCTCGCTGCGCTTCGACACTCCGTCGGGTCCTTCGGTCGTCGTCGCCGCGCTTTTGCTGTTCCTCGCGAGCCTGCTGCCGTTTCGCGCCGCGTCGCGGGCCGCCGCCCCTGGAGGGCAACACCAATGAACGCCTCCCACGACACATGACCACGACCTCACCCGCAACCAGACCCTGGTGCTCGGCACGCTGTCCGAGGCCGAACAACCGCTGTCGGCCTACGGCATTCTCGACCGGCTGCGCGACGACGGCTTCCGTGCGCCGCTGCAGGTCTACAGGGCGCTCGACAAACTGACCGAGAAGGGGCTGGTGCATCGGCTGGAATCGCTCAACGCCTTCGTCGCCTGTGCGCATCCGCAGTGTCATGATGCAGGGCTTGTCGCCTTCGCCATCTGCGACAGATGCGGCCAGGTCGACGAATTCTCCGACGAGGTGGTGAAGGAGCGGCTCGGCGCGTGGTCGCACAGGACCGGCTTCCACACGTCCAAGACCACGATCGAGATACGCGGCCTGTGCGCGGCCTGTGCCTGAGCCGCAATCCCGCCCTTTGCGCACGCGGCGAAACCGATTAAGAAGCGGCGAGCCAAGACCAGCGGAGAGCCTGCGCCGATGACCATCCAGAAGACCGACGAAGTCATCACCATTTTCGGTGGATCGGGATTTCTCGGACGCCACGTCGTTCAGGCTCTGGCGCGTCGCGGCTATCGCATCCGGGTCGCCTGCCGCCGGCCCGATCTCGCCGGCCATCTGAGGCCGCTCGGCAATGTCGGGCAGATCCAGGCGATCCAGGCCAACCTGCGCGTGCGCTGGTCGGTCGACCGGGCGGTGGAAGGCTCCTCCCACGTCGTGAACCTCGTCGGCGTGCTCTACGAAAGCGGCCGCCAGACCTTCAACGCAGTCCAGGATTTCGGCGCCCGCGCCGTCGCCGAGGCGACGCGCGCAGAAGGCATCGGCCTCACCCACATGTCGGCGCTCGGCGCCGATCCCGACTCCGAGTCCGGCTACGCCCGCACCAAGGCGGCGGGCGAGGCGGCGGTGTTGTCCACCGTCAAGGACGCCGTGGTGTTCCGCCCGTCGGTGATCTTCGGCCCCGAGGACGGTTTCTTCAATCGCTTCGCCTCGATGGCGCGGCTTTCGCCCTTCCTGCCGGCGATCGGCGGCGGCAAGACGCTGTTCCAGCCCGTCTATGTCGGCGACGTCGCCGAGGCCATCGCCCGCTCGGTCGACGGGCAGGTGCGCGGCGGCCGCGTCTACGAACTTGGCGGACCGCAGGTGCAGAGCTTCCGCGAGTGGATGGACGAGATGCTGGAGATCATCGATCGCAAGCGCATCTTCGTGCCGGTGCCGTGGTGGGCGGCGAGCATGATCGGCTCCGTCGCCGGCCTGTTCCCCAACCCGCCGCTGACCGCCGACCAGGTGCTGCTTCTCCAGCACGACAACATCGTCTCGGAAGCGGCGAAGAAGGACAAGCGCACCTTCGACGGCATCGGCATCCGGCCGAAGGCAGCGGGCGCGATCCTGCCGTCATACCTTTGGACCTATCGCCGCGCCGGCCAGTACACGAGGCCGCAGCAGGGCTGAGCCCTTGGACTGGAGCCTGGTGCTGCCGGATGCGCTGAACGGCGCGCCGGCCGCCCTGCTCATCGTCGCCAGCTTCTTCACTTCGGCAATAACGGCTTCGCTCGGCGTTGGCGGCGGCATCGCCATGCTGGCGCTGCTCGGCGTCTTCGTGCCGGTCGCCGCACTCATCCCCGTCCATGGCGCGATCCAGCTCGGCTCGAACACCGGCCGCGCGTGGCACATGCGCGAATTCGTACGCGCAGACGTGGTCCGGCCGCTGCTGGCGGGCTCGCTGCTCGGAGCCGCCGCCGGCGCCTTTGTCGTCGTGCAGTTGCCGGACGCTGTGCTGAAGCTGGTGCTCGGTCTGTTTGTCGTAGCAATCACGTGGACGAGGCTACCGGCCATGCAACGGCTGGGCAGCACCGGCCTCGCAGCGGGAGGCGCCGTTCTGGCGCTGATCACGATGATCGTCGGAGCGACCGGCCCGCTGCTGTCGGCGCTGCTCGCGCACGTCATCGACGAACGGAGACAACTGGTCGCAACCATGGCGACCGGGATGACGATCCAGCATCTCTTGAAGATCGTGGTGTTCGGGCTGGCAGGCTTCGCTTTCGCGGCATGGCTGCCGTTCATCGCCGCGATGATCGCGTCGGGCTACCTCGGCACGATCTACGGCGCGAAATTGCTGGCCCGCCTGCCGGAGCAGACCTTTCGACGCTGGTTCAGGATCGCCCTCACGCTGCTCGCCCTCGGTCTCGTGTGGCAGGGCGTCGCGGGTCTTGCTCTGATGCCGAGCGGGACTCAGCCCCAGACGAGCAGCGCGATCAGCCCGGCACCGCCGACGATCAGCCGCCACCAGCCAAACGGCGCGTAGCCGCGCCGCGAGACGAAATCGAGCAGCCCCCGCACCACGAAAACAGCGGCGAAGAACGCCATGATGAAGCCGACCGCGATAACCGGCAGGTCCGCTGCCGAAAGCACGTGCCTGTTGGCGTAGAGGTCGAGGGTGAAGGCGCCGGCCATGGTCGGCATCGCCAGGAAGAACGAGAACTCGGCGGCCGAGCGCTTGTCGGCGCCGAACAGCAGCGCGCCGACGATGGTCGAACCAGAGCGCGAGGTTCCGGGGATCATCGCCAGGCACTGGAAGAGCCCGATGACGAAATAGAGCCAGAACGGGTATTTCGCCGCGTCGTGGTATTTCGGCTCCATTACCCAGCGGTCGACCCACAGAAGCACGATGCCGCCGAGAATCAGGCTGATGCAGATCAGCATCGGCGTCTCGAACAGCACGTTCTTGATGAAGTCGTGCGCCAGCGCGCCGATCACGGCAGCCGGCAGGAAGGCGATCAGGATGCCGAGCACGAAGTGCTGGCTTCCGCGATCCGTGGGCAGCGTGACCAGAAGCTTCCACAGCCGCGCGAAATAGACGGTGACGATGGCCAGGATGGCGCCCAGCTGGATCAGCACCTCGAACGCCTTGCCGGTCGATTCGAAGCCGAGGAAATGGGCAGCCAGAAGCAGGTGCCCGGTCGACGAGACGGGGATGAATTCGGTGAAGCCCTCGAGTATACCGAGCAGGGCGGCTTCGACGATTGTCTGGGTTTCCACCATCATCCTCCGGGCACGGCTGCTTGTCAGGGCGCGGCGCAGCACCTATAGCAGCGGTTCGGCTGCCCGGAATCGGGCCGCAGAGAATTAGCGTCACGGTCTTGAAAAGGCCAGAGCCTGCTGTCACCTGCGTTTCAATGCTGACCCTTTTCCACCATCCCCTCTTCACCGGTTGCCGCTTCGTCCGACTCGCGTTCGGCGAGTATGGCGAGGAACTCGCGCTCATCGAGGAAAAGCCGTGGCAGCGGCGCAAGGAGTTCCTGACGCTCAATCCCGCCGGCGGCCTGCCCGTGCTGCTGGCCGAGGGCGACGTGCCGATCGTCGGCGCGACCGTGATCGCCGAATATATCGACGAGACCCGCGGCCCGCTCAAGCGCGAGCGCCGGCTGATGGCCGAGGACCCGATGGAGCGAGCCGAAATCCGCCGCCTCGTCGACTGGTATCTTGGCAAGGCCGAGGCGGACGTGACGAGGCATCTGGTGCGCGAGCGGGTGCTGAAGCCGATCATGCCCTCAACGCAAGGTGGCGGTTCGCCTGATTCGGCCGTCCTCCGCACCGCGCGCGCAAACGTGCGCCAGCACCTGAAATACACGAACTGGCTGGCCGGCACGCGCAACTTCCTGGCCGGCCCGCGGCTGTCATACGCGGACCTGGCGGCGGCGGCGACGATCTCGGTGCTCGACTATCTCGGAGAGATCGACTGGGCCGCCAACCCGGCCGCGCGCGAGTGGTACAGCCGGCTGAAGTCACGACCCTCCTTCCGCCCGCTCCTCAGCGACCGGGTACGGACGCTGGCGCCGGCATCGCACTACGCGGACCTCGATTTCTGATGGGCGCGGCCGGAGAAAAATCCGGCGCCGAACCGAAACGTCTCCGGGCGCTGGTGGACGCAGCCGCGAAGAAGGCGGGCTTCGACGTCGTCGGTGTCGCCGCGCCCGACGCGACGCCATGGGCGCCAGATCGTCTCGCCGACTTTGTGCGGCAGGGGCGCCACGGCGACATGGCCTGGATGGCGGAGACGGCGGCACGACGCGGGGACCCGCGCACGCTGTGGCCGGACGTCAGGAGCGTCGTCATGCTGGCCATGAACTACGGTCCCGACAGCGATCCGCTGAAGCTTCTGGAAAAGCGCGACCGGGGGGCGATCTCGGTCTATGCGCAGAACCGCGACTATCATGACGTCATCAAGGGGCGGCTGAAGGAGATCGCCGGCAAGCTGGCCGCAGCCAGCGGCGGCGACGTCAAGGTCTTCGTCGATACCGCACCGGTCATGGAAAAGCCGCTGGCCGAGGCGGCCGGCATCGGCTGGCAGGGCAAGCACACAAATCTGGTGAGCCGCGAGTTCGGCTCGTGGCTGTTCCTCGGCTCGATCTTCACGACAGCCGAGCTGGCGCCGGACGGCGCCGAGGCCGACCATTGCGGTTCCTGCCGCGCCTGCCTCGACATCTGCCCGACGGATGCCTTTCCCGCGCCCTACCAGCTCGATGCGCGCCGCTGCATTTCCTACCTGACCATCGAGAACAAGGGGCCGATCCCCGAGGAATTCCGCGAAGCGATCGGCAATCGCATCTATGGCTGCGACGACTGCCTGGCGGTGTGCCCGTGGAACAAGTTCGCCACCACCGCCAGCGAGGCGAAGCTCGTCGCGCGCGACGATCTGCGCGCGCCGGACCTCGCCTTCCTGCTGACGCTCGACGATGCAGCCTTCCGAAGCTTCTTCTCAGGCTCGCCGATCAAGCGCATCGGCCGCGACCGCTTCATGCGCAATGTGCTGATTGCCGCCGGCAATTCCGGCGACCCGCGCCTCCTATCTGAATGCCGACGCCTGCTCGGCGACGCGTCGCCGCTGGTAAGGGGAGCAGCGGTCTGGGCTGCGTCACGCCTGATGCCGGCGCGGGATTTCGCCGCCCTGGCAGCGGAGCTGGGCGATGCCGAAGACGATCCCGAGGTGACACGGGAATGGCGCAGGGCCATGCGGGCGCATCGGGAGCCGGTGTCGTGAACGAGCGCTGGTTCCTCTTCGGCGCGGGGTATTCCGCCCGGGCGCTCGCCCGCCAGCTCGCTGGAACGGCGGAAATCTTCGGCACGACGCGGTCGCCCGAGAAGCTTTACGGGCTGCGTGAAAGCGGGATCAGCCCGCTGCTTTTCCAGGGTCGACATGTCGCCGGAGATTGCCGACGCCTTGTCGGAGACCACCCATCTCGTCATTTCGGCGGCGCCCGGTGCCGACGGCGATCCGGCGCTGAACCTGCTGCCCGAACGATTGGGCAGCGCCATGCCTCGTCTGCAGTGGATCGCCTATCTGTCCACCGTCGGCGTCTACGGGGACCATGGCGGCGCATGGGTCGACGAGACCAGCGAGTGCCGCCCCGTCTCGGATCGTTCGGTGGTCCGGCTGGCGGCGGAAAAGGCCTGGATGGCTGCGGCGGCGGGCGCCGACGTGCCGGTGGCGGTGCTGCGCCTTTCGGGCATATACGGGCCCGGTCGCAATGCCCTCGTCAACCTCGCAAAGGGCACCGCGCGCCGCATCGTCAAGCCCGGCCAGGTCTTCAACCGCATCCATGTCGATGACATCGCCGGTGCGCTGGCGCACCTGGCGCGGCTCGACCTCGGCGGCGTCTTCAACGTGACCGACGACGAGCCGTCGCCGCCACAGGACGTGATCGAATACGCGGCCGATTTGATGGGCGTCACGCCGCCGCCCGAAATCCCGTTCGACGAGGCCGACCTGTCGCCGATGGCGCGGTCCTTCTACGGCGAGCTGAAGCGGGTCTCCAACGCCAGGCTTTCGGCGACCGGATACCGCTTCAGATATCCGGACTACCGCTCGGCCCTGGACGCCATGTGGCGCGAGGGAACGTGGGAAAGCGGATGTTAGTCCGGCGCACGCGGGGTCGGCGGCTACTTGCCGGAGCGGGCCGCGACAACCACATCAGCATCGGAACGGCGGCCTGAGGGTTGGTGGAATGAGCTCCTTTCGAAGGCAGGATCACTGGCAAGACGTCTACGTCAGCAAGGGCGAGTCCGAGGTGAGCTGGTTCCAGGAATCGCCCGAACCTTCACTTGAACTGCTGAAGAAGGCTGGTGCCTCGCAATCGTCCTCCGTCATCGACATCGGCGGAGGCGCATCTCGGCTGGTGGACAGGCTCGTCGAAGAGGGCTTCGGCGATCTGACGGTGCTCGACCTGTCCGAGGCGGCGCTCGCCGCTTCCAGGACTCGCCTCGGCGATCGCGGAACGGCGGTGGAGTGGATCGCCGCCGACGTGACGCAGTGGAGGCCGCGGCGCACCTACGATTTCTGGCATGACCGCGCGGCCTTCCACTTTCTCGTCGATGAACCAGACCGAGAGGCATACGTCGAGCGGCTGGTTCAAGCATTGCCGGTCGGCGCCCATGCGATCATCGGCACCTTCGCCCCCGACGGACCGGAAAAGTGTAGTGGCCTGCCCGTGCAACGATACGATTCGGAGCGGCTGGCGGAAGTACTCGGCCAACGCTTCGAGCTGCTTGGCAGTCTGTGCCACCGCCATTTGACGCCGTGGAACTCCGAGCAGCGTTTCCAGTTCAGCACGTTCAAGCGCGTCAGTTAGCCTCGGTTGCGAGGCCCTTCGTGAGGCAAGTCCCGGCGTGCTATGATTCGCTAGGCCATCACGGCGTTTGCGCCGTTGGGGCATCGACCATGCGGCAGCTTTGTTGACGAGGAAATAGATGCGCCTGCTCAAACGGATTCCCGTGCTCGCGGGTATTGCGGCGGCGGTAGTCCTGACCGCCACCGGTGCGAATGCCAAGCCGCTGGCAAAGGATCTGTTCGGTGCGAGAACGCTGCCGTCGGCGGAACCTCCGGCGTCGTTCGGCTTCTATTCGCATGGCTGCTTCGCCGGCGGCGTCGGCCTGGCGGAAAACGGCCCCCATTGGCAGGTCATGCGCCCCTCGCGCAATCGTCGCTGGGGCCATCCCGAAATGATCAAGTTCCTCGAGGAACTGTCGGGGGAAGCCGCCCGCGATGGCTGGCCCGGCCTTTTGATCGGCGACATCTCGCAGCCGCGGGGCGGACCTATGGTGACCGGCCATGCCTCCCATCAGGTCGGCCTCGACGTCGACATCTGGTTCGAGCCGATGCCTGAGCGGCGGTTGTCGGACCGCGAGCGGGAGACCGTTGGCGCGCAATCGCTGCTGAAGCCCGGCACGCGGGAGCTGGACGAACGCAAGTGGACGCCTGCGTACGCGGCGGTTCTCAAGGACGCCGCGAGCCATTCCGAGGTGGAGCGCATCTTCGTTCACCCGGCGGTCAAGAAGAAGCTTTGCGATACCGTTTCCGGTAATCGCGCGTGGCTCTCAAAGATCAGACCGTACTGGGGCCATGACGACCATTTCCACGTTCGCATCTCCTGTCCCGCCGATTCTCCCGGCTGCACGCCGCAGCACGAGCCGCCGGCCGGCGATGGCTGCGACAAGTCTCTGGCATGGTGGTTCACCGACGAACCATGGCGGCCTGCCAAGGGCCCGGCCAAGCCGAAGGCGCGCGATATCATGACCATGGACAACCTGCCGCCGGTTTGTCGCTCGGTGCTCGCGGCGCCAGCCGTCACGTCGGCTTCGGCCGCCACCGTCAGCGGACCGCAGAGCCCCTTGCTCGAAAAGCCGGCTGCGCCTGCCTTCGCGGAGGCCTACCTGCCGATACCGGATCGCAACATTCCTGTTCCGACGCCGCGGCCCGCCGAATGAGGCGTTTCGGCGACAGGGCGGGCGAAAAACGCGCCGCGCCCCTGTTCAGGGCGCGCGTGCTTGGCTAAGAGCCTTCAACCGATCCGGCGCACGCCGCCGGACTGGCTGCCAGGACAGCGCCGGTTCGCCGGGTCCGGCGGCGCGCATTTGATTGACGGCGGTCGCACCTCGGCCGCCCGGACGGTGAAACGAGCCCGCGTTGACGATGGACAATCCGAAGGAACAGCCGAGCGCGCTCAAGTTTCCGGTGCTGGTCGGCGACATCGGCGGCACCAATGCGCGGTTCGCCATTCTCCTCGACTCCTACGCCGAGCCGAAGCAGTTTCCGACCGTCCAGACGGCTGATTTCGCGACCATCGACGAGGCCATCCAGACGGCGATCCTCGACCGCACCTCGATCCAGCCGCGCACCGCGGTGCTTGCCGTGGCCGGGCCGATCGACGGCGATGAGATCGAGCTGACGAACTGCGACTGGGTGGTGAAGCCGCTGGAGATGGCGAGCGGGCTCGGGCTCACCGACATCATCGTCCTCAACGATTTCGAGGCGCAGGCGCTGGCTGTCGTGGCGCTTGGCGACGACAACCTGGAAAAGATCGGACGCGGTGAGCCCGAGCGCACGGGCGGCAGAGTGGTTCTCGGTCCTGGCACGGGACTCGGCGTTGCGGGCCTTATCCATGCCCGCGGCACCTGGATTCCGGTGCCGGGGGAGGGCGGCCATGTCGACATGGGACCCCGCACCCCGCGCGACCTGGAGATCTGGCCGCATCTGGAGACGATCGAGGGCCGCATCTCCGGCGAGCAGATGCTGTGCGGGCGAGGACTGGTCAACATCTACCGCGCGGTGTCGAAGGCCGACGCCCGGACGATCAACTTCACCACGCCCGCGGAGATAACCGGTGCCGCCCTCGAAGGCAGCGACGCGGCGGCGGAGGAAGCGCTCAACGTTTTCGTGACCTGCCTCGGCCGGCTGGCGGGCGACCTTGCGCTGGTGTTCATGGCGCGCGGCGGCGTCTATCTGACCGGTGGCATCGCCCAGAAGATCATCCCCGCCCTGCACAATGGCCGCTTCCGCGCCGCCTTCGAGGACAAGGCGCCGCACAGCGAACTGATGGCCGAGATGCCGGTCTACGTGATCACCCATCCCTTCGCGGCGGTGGCGGGACTGGCCGCCTATGCCCGCACGCCTGCGCGCTTTGGCATCGAGACCGCGGGTCGGCGCTGGGTGAAGGCTTGAGGCCAACGCGCACTAGCCTCACCAAGGCCGACAAGCGGATGGAGGGATTTTGACACCGGACCCGTCGATCCATTCGGAAAGCAGGTCGCAGCAGGTGATCGCCGTCCTGCGGCGCATGCTTGCCGAGAACGGCCGCGAATATGTCGGCGCCTACGCCGGCGCCATCGCCTGCCTGCTCGCGGTGGCCGGCGCGACCGCTTTCAGCGCCTGGATCATGCGCGACCTCATCAACGAGATTTTCTACGACCGGCGATTCGACCTGCTGCCGCTGATCTGCGGCTCGATCGCGGTGGCCTTCGCCCTGCGTGGGCTGGCGACATACGGCCAGGCCGTGCTCTTGGCACGCATCGGCAACAATCTGGTCGCCCGCTACCAGCAGCGCCTGTTCGATCACCTGATGAGCCTCGGCATGCGCTTCTTCGACGAGTCGCGCTCCGGCCAGCTCGCCTCGCGTATCAGCCAGAACGTCGAGGGCATCCGCGAGCTCCTGTCGGTGACGCTGACCTCGCTTGTGCGCGACCTGGTGACGCTTGTCGCCCTCATCGTCGTGATGGTGACGCAGGATTGGCTGCTGTCGATGATCGCGCTGGTGATCGGTCCGCCGCTGGTGTTCGTGATCAACCGGCTGATGCGGCGGCTGCGGCGCGTCGCGCGCGAGGCGGTCGACGTCAACGCACGGCTGTTCGGCGCCCTGCAGGAAACCGCGCAGGGCATCGCCATCGTCAAGGCGTTCACGCTGGAGACGGAGCTGTCGCGCAAGATCGCCGCGCTGATCCTCAATGCCGAGGCGCAGGCGAACCGGATTACGCGCGTGTCGGAACGCTCCACCCCGATCGCCGAGGTGCTGGGCGGCCTCGCGGTGGCGGGCGTCATCGGCTACGCCGGATACCGATCGGCAAGGCTAGGCGAGCCGCCGGGCGCCGTGTTCGCCTTCATCACCGCCCTGCTCCTGGCCTATGATCCGGCACGGCGGCTGGCACGTGCGCAGGTCAATCTCGAGCGCTCCCTGGTCAATGCGCGCATGGTCTACGAACTGCTGGACCTGGTGCCGCAGCAGCGCGACGTGCCCGGCGCCGGCACGCTGGTGGTCGGGGACGGCGAAGTACGCTTCGAGGACCTCACCTTCTCCTACACGCCGGGCGTTCCCGTGCTGCATGGTGTCGACTTCACCGCGCGCGCCGGCCAGACGACGGCGATCGTCGGCAGTTCCGGTGCCGGCAAGTCGACGCTGGTGGCGCTGTTGCAGCGCTTCCACGATCCCGATGCCGGCCGCGTCCTGATCGACGGCCAGGACATCGGCGGCGTGACCAAGCAGTCGCTGCGCCGGCAGATCGCTTACGTTTCGCAGCAGCCCTATCTGTTCGAGGGCACGATCCGCGACAACATCCGCTACGGTCGGCTCGACGCCAGCGATGCCGAGATCGAGGCTGCCGCCAGGCTCGCCAATGCCGACGAATTCATCCGCCAGCAGCCGCAGGGCTACGACACGCCCGTTGGCGAGGGTGGCCTCACACTGTCTGGCGGACAGCGCCAGCGCATCTCGATCGCCCGTGCCATCGTGCGCGAGGCGCCGATACTGCTGCTCGACGAGGCCACCTCCGCGCTCGACAACGAATCCGAGGCCAAGGTCCAGCAGGCGCTGGTCGGCATCATGCGTGGACGCACGACGATCGTGATCGCGCACCGGCTCTCGACCATCGTCAATGCCGACCATATCGTGGTGATGGAACAGGGCCGGGTGGTGCAGCAGGGCACCCATGCCGAGTTGATGGCAAAGCGCAACGGCGTGTATGCCCGCTTCTACCGCTTGCATGCCGGCGACGCGGATGACGTTGCCGAGCCTATCGCGAGGAGACAGACATGAGCGGAAGCGATATGCGGCTGGCGGTGACCGGCGCGGCGGGCCGCATGGGCCGCGCCCTGGTGCGCGCCATTCACGACATCGACGGCGTCACGCTCGCCGGCGCGGTGGAGCGGTCTGGCGCCGCCGAAATCGGCAAGGACGCGGGCGAACTGGCCGGCGTCGGCCCGCTCGGCGTCGCGATATCCGGCGATCCGCTGGCGGTGTTCGCCGATGTCGACGGAGTGCTCGATTTTTCCGTTCCGGCCGCGAGCGTCGAGTTTTCCGGCTATGCCGCGCAGGCGCGCATCGTCCATGTGATCGGCACCACCGGCTGCTCGGCCGCGGACGACGAGAAGATCGCGGCGGCGGCGCGCCATGCCACCATCGTCAAGTCAGGCAACATGAGCCTCGGGGTCAACCTTTTGTCGGTGCTGGTCGAAAAGGCGGCGGCCGCCCTCGACCCCGCCGATTTCGACATCGAGATCGTCGAGATGCACCATCGCCACAAGGTCGATGCGCCTTCCGGCACCGCGCTGCTGCTTGGCCGGGCGGCGGCCGAGGGACGCGGCGTCGACCTCGCGGAGGCCGAGGTGCGTGCCCGCGATGGCCATACCGGTGAGCGCAGGGCAGGGTCGATCGGCTTCGCGTCGCTGCGCGGCGGCACGGTCGTCGGCGACCATTCCGTCATTCTCGCCGGGCCCGGCGAGCGCATCGTGCTGTCGCACCAGGCCGAGGACCGCTCGATCTTTGCCCGGGGAGCTGTGAAGGCTGCACTTTGGGCCCGCGACAGGAAGCCCGGCCTCTATTCGATGCGCGACGTGCTCGGCATGGGCGAGGGATGAACCACTGGATCGGCATCGTTTCGGCGGATCACGTGCGCACCGCCGTGGACGGCGGTTTCGCGATGTTCGCGCACGGCCGCCACAGCGCGGCCCAACGCGTCAAGCCGGGCGATCGGGTCGCCTATTATTCGCCACGCGAGCGCATGGGAGAGGGCGAGGAGGTGCGCGCCTTCACCGCGCTCGGCCTGGTGCTGGAAGGCGAGCCCGCGGAGCGGCAGATGGTGCCCGGCGCGACCGGCTGGTATCGCCGCATGCGCTGGCTCGACTGCAAGCCGGCCGACGTATATCCCTTGCTCGACCGCTTCTCCTTCGTGAAGGACCGGCAGCACTGGGGCATGTATTTTCGCAAGTCGCTGTTCGCCGTTTCCGAACACGATTTCGCGCTGATCGCCGAGGCGATGGGCGTTCAACCGTTTCCAGACTAACGACAGGAAGTTTGCCATGTCCCGAACCCTCGTGCTCGTGCGCCACGGCCAGAGCGAGTGGAACCTGAAGAACCTTTTCACCGGGTGGCGCGATGTCGGGTTGACCGATCTCGGCCGTGAGGAGGCGAAACAGGCCGGCGAGAAGATCAAGGCGCTTGGCCTGTCCTTCGACATCGCATTCACCTCGGCGCTGAGCCGCGCCCAGAAGAGCTGCGAGATCATTCTCGACGTGCTTGGCCAGAGCGACCTCGAGACGATCCGCGACCAGGCGCTGAACGAGCGCGACTACGGCGACCTTTCCGGCCTCAACAAGGACGACGCGCGCAAGAAATGGGGCGACGAGCAGGTGCATGTGTGGCGCCGCTCCTACGACGTGCCGCCACCGGGCGGCGAAAGCCTCAAGGACACCGGGGCACGCGTGTGGCCTTATTACCTGCATGAGCTGCAGCCGCACGTGCTGCGCGGGGAGACGGTGCTGGTCGCCGCCCACGGCAATTCGCTGAGGGCGCTGATCATGGCGCTCGACGGGCTGTCGGGCGAGGAAGTGGTCAAGGTGGAACTCGGCACCGGCGTGCCGATCGTCTACGAACTCAACGCCGATTCGACAGTAGCCTCCAAGAAGGTGCTGATCGACTGACGGCTGCCGGCGAGCGGCAGGCGTACGGGCGACAGGTAGCCGGAGGCCTGACTCTGGGCGATCGCCGTCGGTTCGGGAGCCTCGCAGTCGCATGACGCCAATCACCGGCCGGGATAGCCGCGGCGCCTGGCCGCACCAGGCTGCTTCGGCCAGCGGCTGACGCTGGACCTGAGCTGTCGTCGAACGCGGCAAACAGCAATGAGAGACTTCGTCAGCGGCTTTTGGCGCCGGCCTGCAGAACGACGTTGACACGCCCCGCCCGCCCGCTTACATCGGCGGCGCACCTGCCCAGGTGGCGGAATTGGTAGACGCGCACGGTTCAGGTCCGTGTTCCGCAAGGAGTGGAGGTTCGAGTCCTCTCCTGGGCACCAGCAACCATCTAAGTGGTTGAACTCTCAGAAGCCATTGGTTCCTAAAGGTTTTCTTCCCCCAACTTTCACACAGGCGTTCACACAGACGCCTGAATCCGGGGATGAAGACATGGCGATTCCGAAGCACCTGATTCTGGTCCGCGACACGTATTATGCGAACGTGCGCGTGCCCGTTGACATTGCAGAAACCTACGGCAGCGCGAACGTCCGAAGATCGCTCGGCACCAAGGATGAGCGGGAAGCCGGGCGTCGGGTGCACAAGAAGGTCGCTGAGATCGAACGCGAGTTTGATGAGCACCGCGCCGCCCGAAAGGCACTCGCCGACCCGGAAGCCTTCCCTCGGCCGGCACCGACTGCTCAGTCGCTGGGCGATCTCGGCCGAGACTACGGCCGTGAAATTGCCGAGCGGCAACTTACCGTCCGCGCCGATTTCTATGAGGCTGCGATAGCCGACCCCAAGGGGTTCTGGAGGGAAGCGTCCAAGCACTATTCGGCACCGGACGAATTTACCTATTTCGACAAGCTGGTCGCGGACGGCGATCTCGATAGGGTTGTCGGCTATGTCGTCAGAAAGACGACGGAAGGGCGCGTCGCCGATCTCAAACGCATGATCGATACGGGCGACATGGGCGAGCTTCTGGAGCTTGCCGAAGAGCGGTCGCCGGGGCTGGAGAGGCAGTCACGGATAGCACTTGCCTTGACTCTGGCAAGATCGGAAATAGCGGCTTTGCAGAACGCTCTTTCCGGCGATCTGGAGGGGCATAGGACGCCTCCAGCGGTCAACCCGGCATCTGCATCCAACCCCGGCTCAACCACGCCTGCCCTGCCTCCGGTGTCTCTTGACGCCCTCTTTGAAAAATGGGCCGCAGAGACCAAGCCGAGCGCCAGCACGCGGTCAACCTGGCGCGGGCATGTGAATACCCTCAAGGCGAAGTTCCCGACCAAGGCGCATGATGCAGGATCGATCACCACGGAAGACATGATCGCTTTCAAGGACGGGCTGCTTGTCGAAGGGCCGAAAGGCAAGCCCCTGTCGGCGAAGACCATCAACGACTCGTATCTGGCCTGCATGCGCACGCTCTTCAATTACGGCATGAACAACAGGCTGCTGACCTCCAATCCCGCCGAAGGTGTGAAGGTGTCGGGAAGCCGAAAGGCGGGGAGGGGCAGGTTGCCCTACACTAACAGCGAAGTCGCCCGACTTCTCACGCTGGCCCGCGCCGAAACCAGTCCGGCAAGGCGGTGGCTGCCTTGGCTGGCAGCGCAAACGGGTTCCCGCATCGGCGAGGTCGCCCAATTGTGGGGCAGCTTCGTCAAGCAGGAAGGCGGCATCTGGTATCTGGATATCCGCGTTGCACCGGATGCCGCCAGCATCAAAGAGGAAGTGTCCGAGCGGCAGGTTCCTATCCACCCGGCGCTTATCGAGGACGGGTTCCTCGATTTTGTGAAAGCGCGCGGCGACGGGCCGCTCTTCTACAAAAAGTCGTCCGGCGACCCGAACAAGAAGCACGCGTCCAAGGGTGTATCGAATCGCATCGGGCGTTGGATTAGGAGCAACGGCTTCAACGACCCACGCAAAGCACCAAACCATGCACTCCGGCATTGGTTCAAGACATATGCGTCGTCTCCGGCGGTGGGCCTCGGGGACCGCATGATCGACAAGTTGCAGGGTCACGCGCCCCGCAACGAAGGCGACAAATACGTCCATCCCGATCTGGGCACGAAACTGGAGGCGCTGCAGAAGATCGCGCTTCCGCCGAAGGCCGGCGAGGGTTGAGTTCAGAGAAGCATTGTGGCGACCACCGCGCCCCCCATCACGACGACGATGAGAAGCAGGAGACCGCGACCGGCCATGCCAATATCGGGCGTGTAGTCGTCGGCGTATTTCCAGCCGCCACGGCTGCGATCATTCATCGCTTCTTCGGCTTTTTCAGCGCCGCATCCCGGCACGCTTTGAACCATTGCTTGATGACGACGCCCACGATTGCGTCTACCGACTCCTTCGATGCGACATATTTCTCAGCCCGCTCGCTCGCCATCGTGCGCAGCTTCGCGGATGTCTCATCGAACAAATCGGCAATTGCCGAGCAGCGGGCGTGCGATTGCGGAACCGAGTAGAGCCCCGCGAAGCCTATCGTGCGAAGCATCCGCACATAGGAGACGCGGCCGTAACTTCCGAGGTCGATCCGCTTCTTTTTGGCGCTTATGATTCCTGGCTCAATGAGCGGCTCGCTGGGCGGAATGTAGGCGTCGGAAGGCACGTTGATAATCTCGACGATTTCTTGCTCAGGAAGGAAGTCGATGGGGAAATGCGGGGCTTCGTGGCGAATTTCATCCCACACTCGCCGACCGGTGGCCTCGACTGGATTAATCGCTCGACTTTGCCCAGAGGCATGCATCGCTCGGCGGTTGGACCTCATCTTGGTTTCGACTTTCTCGACACCGCCTCGCCACCGACCATAGCTTGCATACAAGCGGTCTAAGAGCGCCGCCGCTTGTCCGGCGGTCATCCCCAAACCGCGCAGGATTGCGATGTCCAACTCGTGACGAAGAGGCACTACGCTGCCGCCCGAAGACGGGGCCGGTGGCATGGTGTTGGCCGATCGCATTTCCTGAAACGCATTGATGACCGCTTGGGCGTCAGCCGACCCGAAAACCCGAATGTCGGGCACCTTCATTTTGCGGGCAGCAGGTGGCCCTACATCGAATGCCCCCTCCACGCCGGTCGCGACCCCCTCTAGGAGCCTGCACATCGCGGTCATGGTGCTATTGAGCACAGCGCCAAGCAGCACCTGCTTGTCACCGTCGATTGCATCAACGCCAACGAAGCGCCCATTCAAGACGGCCCCCGGCTCGTTGTCCCACGCACCATAATCATATGCCGAATTATATGGGAGAGCCCAACGGCTGGTGGCGAGCGAACGTGCCTGTCTATACCAAACATCGTCCGCGTTGGCAGCTACCAGCTTCTGCTGCGGCAACCCTGCGATTTCCCCCATTCTCACGTAATCTTTGAGGTCCTCCCTTAGGCCACCCGTGCGAGGGAACAGATAAAGGTGCTTCGTCACCCTTGGGATAACGAGCGTCCTTCTACTACCGTCAAACAGTTGATGCGGATTAAGCACCGCCGGCAGCACGTCGCGTGACGAGATCAAGCCGTGCCAGTGATCTTTTCCCGTGACAGCCATGGCACCCCGTGACGGAACAAGATTCGGATGCTTCGATGCACTGCCACGCTCAAGGAAAAAGAAATCATCGGCACCGGTTTTCAGCCCCAGCTTCACGCTGGCGAGATTCTCAAGGCTCGTAAAGTCACGACGAGCAGCAAGTTCAAGGGCGATCTTCGGAGCACGCAAAAAACGCGAGCGCCACGCCGCGCCACCATACTTGGCGGTGGGCGAAGTCTCTTCTTGCGGGGGATGGCGGGGATCGAGTGTCATCACGCGCACTACTGAGTCCCTAGCTTGATTAGTTCGCTTTGGGGAACGGCACTCCAATCGAGATCGTCACTTTCTCCTATCCCCGTTAGCTGAAGGATGCGATCGCGGAGACGATCAACGGCATTTAGATGTTCAGCCTCGTTTTCGTTGCCGCCGACAAGCTCACGAATGCTCCGCCTGAGCGTGACAAACCTAACGATGTTTGCGTCACGTTCCCGTTGGTTGGGGCAGTGGCTAGCCACCGTTACTACCGTCCCCACTCGCGCCTCAGAAAACCACGCCTCTGCGCCGCTTTCAATGAATGCATGTATCTTGAAGTTTTCTAGCAACCAGAATTGCAGGGCGGCACCATAATCACTGTCTAACCATTCGCCTGACGTTAGGAAGCCAATCGTTCCTTCCGGTCGCAGGAATTGAGCGGCGTGAAACCAAAAATAGAGGTGATAATTGGCGAGACGTGATATTTTCCTTGGCGCACGGATTCTAACGCCTCGCCCGAGTGTCTTCTCCGCTTCGCGCTGACGTTCGCGTCCAAGCTTGTGCAGGCGCACGTATGGCGGATTACCAACCACTGCCCGCATCGGCGGCAGAAATACGGGCATTTGTTGCGCGCCGGCTTGGCCGCCGCTTGGGAGGGTCATGAACTCATCGTCAGGCTGGACACGAAAGAAGCTTCGCGCCTTCACGCGAGGATAATTGTCTTCGAACTCCAGCTTCCGCACTGCGAGATTCGTGGTTGCCATCGTGGCGGCAAACTGGGAGACATCAACTCCGAAAAGCTCCGCCAAAGTGTCTTGATGGCTTTGCTCCGGATGAAAGTGTTTCTTCCGCGCATATGCGCGAACCAGAAAAGTGCCGCCGCCAGTTGCCGGGTCGAGCACTGGCCCCGTCCCATCGGGGATAGCAAAGCTTAGGATGAGGTCAACGACGTCGGAAGACGTATAGTGCTGCCCCCATTCGTATCGCTCATTCGGCTCAATCAGCCGCTCGAAAAGTCGACCAAGTATATCGTGATCAATGGCGCTTACATCGAAGTGTTCTATGTGCTCGATCAAGCGCCGCCAGTGAGGGACACACGAATCCGAGATCAACGCGTATTCCGACACCCGATCCCAACTGAAAAGGGTTTCGTAATCGCCTGATATCTTCCTCGCCTCCCCAAACAAAAAAGTGAGGGTATTCGCGGCTAGCTTTGCACTTGATACCTCCGGTGGTGGCATCACCAAGGGATCAAGCATAGTCTTCGATCTGCGCAACGCCTCATAGAACATGATTCTAGTCACGAAGACGTATGCCGTCAGCTTCGCAGCGCGAGCTACCTCTTCGTTCCAACGCGCTGGATTATGCGTCCAGCCCTGATCATCCACCATCCATTCTATCAGTCGCGTGGCGAACTCAGTGTCAGCCTCACGCTTTTCGTTCATCGCATCCCGAATTGCCGAAACCGGAGCCGCCATGAGTTCGTGTAGCGCCTCGACGAACAGCGCGTCTGCCGCCATGCCTGAGGGCTTTGTCGCACCAGTGATTATTGGAGCAAGGCTAGTAAATGCCTTTGTCCAGTGGTTCCCAACTCGCCTTAGAAAATTCGGGTCGTCCAACTCCCTTCGATTAAACTGCGGACCTAGTTCTTCTTTGTGAACGATGCGGGTTATGAGGGAACCCGTCTGTTGCGTATCTATGAGCAGCAGGCTGCATGCGTCCGACGTGAACGCCCAGCGGCATCCATGGTGCTGGGCCTTGTCGATGGCGTTCTTGAGATTGTCGAAATCGAGCGGGGATGACCGTGGGTGATCAGGCAGTCGAATTTCACCGCACAAAGCAGCATTGTCACCGAAAACGATCAAATCACTGCGTTGGAGACTTCCGGGAACCTGTTCCTCAACGCGCACTGATCTGAGCTTCCATGTTGGGTTTTCGGCTGCTGCCTGCTCCCACCATTTGCTGATCTCTGACGCCAGACCCCACTCGTTCAACTTCTTTACTCCCTCACCGAAGTTCCAATGCTATGGTAACTGCCCGGTCGTTGACCATCCGTTAACCATAGGCCGAGACAACCGACGGCCGTCGGCCGCTTTGCGGAGCGCAGAACAGCAGTGCGCCAAGGGTGTTTCTGTCGATGGGATTGGGAAGGCATGCGCGGCCCCGGCGGAGGGAAAACCGGAACCGCGCTGTTCCGCACTGTGGCGGGGGTGAGGTCAGGGATCGCAGAGCGATAGGGTGCCCCGAGTCCTCTCATCCGGTGGCGCGCATGCCTGTCGCGCCGCCGAAAAAGGTGCGAGGGCACGCGGCCCTCGCCGATCGGGTGGCGTCTGCTGCCTGTTGAGGGGCCCGATCAATTCGAATTGCTCCGATGCCGTCCCCCAGCGTGGGACGAAAGGGAACGGCACCGGCGATGGGCGAGAGGAATTCCCCCGCCCGAACTGGTGCCGCGTCGCCGTTGCACAGATCGGCGGCGCGGCCGCGACCGGGTAGCCGCCGGACGCGATTGGTAAACCGGCAAAACGGTCGCCGGGATCGCCAACAGCACCTTCATTCCGGCCGGGCGAAGTAGCCGACCAGCGCCTCAGCCGTAGCCAGTTCATCTGCGCGCACCCGGCGAGAAGGTTCCGGCAAGTGAGCCTCCGCCTTGCTGCGCTTCACGACATTGACGGCGTCGGCGTATGCAGAGCGTCGTTCGGCATTGACGCTCGCGAGCTTGTCGAGGTCCGGGCGATCCTCCGGTGGGAGCGGCACGGCGAGGGGTTCGGCGTTGGTTTCGACAAGCTCGCCGAGGTCGGTGTCGAAGCGCCAGACCTTGGGCGGAGCCACCGGTGCGGTCTCGGCTGTTGGTGCAGCCGTCGCCTTCTTGTTCGCTGGCAGATCGGCGAGGTTCGCGACCGCCAGCCTCTGGTTCGCATCAAGTTCGTGGAGCGGTCGACCGTGCCGGGCGATCTCGGCCTTTTGTGCGTCATTCAGTTCCATCTGGAAACCTCATTTATCTTTCAAGAAGCGATTTTGGGTCTGAGAGAAAATCGATGTAGTGCAACACCGCCAAGTGAATGAATTGCTCGACTGTCACGCGCCGGCGGTAGCAGTGCACTAGGATTTCTTCCCGTTCATCTTTTGTCAGAAGCGTCTGTTCCCAACTGTGTCCATCGGGGAGTTTGGTCATGGTGCCCTCCGCAACGGGTCCCCGGCCTCGGAAGCGGCGACGGCGATCTCCAGCACTTCGCGAATCCAATCACCTTTCGCGGAACGTCCGTCACCACCGTCACGCACGGCGGCACGGTGCACGCGGGCCTTTTGCTCGGGATCGACCAGCACGGCGAGGCTTTGCATTTCGTCGTGATGCATCAGCTAGGCTCCTCTTCAATGCGTTCGAGAAATGGCCGGATCGCTTGCATTGCGGCGGAGCGCTCCGCTCCGGAAGCGCTCGGATCGACGGCCACCTTTGCCCACGCGAGAGCGGCGCTGCGGGCAGGTCCGGACGGGGGGAGCTTGGACAAATCGAACACGAAGGGCGTGGTCGGGACGATCGTCGCCATGTCAGTATGCTCCGCCTTCGACGGCCGCGATCTCGCGCTCAATGGCTTCGTGGCGCTCGCGGAGTGCACGCTGGTCAGCCTGTCGAGCGGCGAGCGCCTGCCGGACGACCACTGAGCGGGTTTGATGGGTCCGGGCTACTTCGGCGTCGAGGTAGTCAAGAAGCTCTTCGCCAACCACGACGGTGATCTTCCAAGGTGTAGACGTGCTAGACATTCGAGGAATCCTTCTGCATCGCGCTCCAGAATACATCACGCGCGGCAGCGGAAACAGAATACTGGCCCTCGCGAGCCTTCAATTGAAGGTATTCGCGGATGTCTAGCGGCAGCAACATTGACACAGTCTGTGATGCGGCCGGCAACTGACGCGGACGGCCGGGGTGGCGGGGTGCCATTACATGGCCTCCGTTCAATTCTGTTATCGATTGGATTATTCCAGAAGATTCTTTTCGCCACGCACACCGTGCGAACGTGCTTAGACCCCGTCCGAGCCTTCTGAATTTTTGAAGTATGGCGGATTTTATTTATTTTGTCAATATGCGGCTCAACCAATTATTGACAGGCGAGATTATCTGTGCAGCGGGCATTTGCCGCATTCTGCTCTCAACCCCCACCCCGATCCGATCTGCACGACCTCGACGTGCCCCGCTGGAGCGGCGCGAGATTGGGGAGGGAGGCGGCGAAGAGGGTGATTGCGGGGTTGAGTGCAGAGCCTCGCAAAAATGGCAGGCGCTCAGAATTTAGCCGCTACAGATTCACGCCCTATGCGCGTCGCAAGGTGGCAGGGGGTATTACCCGGTTGGTTCCATAGGGGGTCGGTTTGGGCTCGCATCTTCCGAGAAAGGGGGCCGGGGGTGTCGGCGCGGCGTGGTGTTCGTCGGGCGGGGTGTCGGCGCGAACAATCGTCAAGAAAAGGCCGGGCGCGTGGCCCGGCCGGTCTGTCTGTCTGCCCTCAACCTTGGTCGGGCGAAGGCTATGCGGCCTCGGCGGCCATTGCGGCCTTGACCCGGTGCACGGAACCGATGCCGACGCCGCATGCCTTCGCGGCCGCGCGGATGCTACGGCCGGCCTCCAGCGCCTCACGGATGGCCGTGGCCTTGCGGTCCACGGTGCGCGGTCTGCCGAGCTTCTTGCCCTTGGTCCGCGCCGTGGCGAGACCAGCATTGACCCTCGCCACGATCATCGACCGCTCAAATTCGGCGAAGACGCCAGCCATTTGAAACATAGCTCGACCTGCTGGTGTGGACGTGTCGATCCCTTGCTGCTGGAGGAAGAGGTCCACACCGGCAGCCTGTAGCTCACCAAGGAAGCCGACAAGATGTTGTAGGCTTCGCCCGAGGCGATCTACCGACCACGCCATCACCACGTCGAACCGGCGGCGCGTAGCATCTTTGATCATGCGATCGAAGTTCGGACGCTTGTCCCTGCCCTTGGCTCCGCTCACCGCATGATCGCAGTAGACTTCGACAACTTCCCAGCCGGAGCGCTCTGCGATCTGGCGAAGTTCACGTTCTTGATTGTCGGTGGACTGCCTATCAGTAGAAACGCGCGTGTAAATAGCCACTCGTCGCATACTCTGCACTCCCTGCAACGCATGGATATACTTAGCAAGAATTCGTTCCAAAATCAACTGGATTCGGAACAGTCCAGAGCCGGGAATCCGGCATTGATTCTATTGGGTTTTTCAGGCCGGAGTCCGGAGGGTTTTTGGAACACTTCGGTTGAGGTTAGACAGTTCAGATTCGATTGAAGTATTAGCTATCGCCTGTTGTATAGAACAATGCCGGACAGTCGCCGTTCCAAGACTGCATCGGTTGGTGTTTACCTTAAGTCGCAAGGTTAAGAACTTGTCGATAATCGATTCAAATTTGCATAAAGTCTTATCTATCGCTGCTGCCGGGCCTCCCCACAGCTTCATTAGAATGATGTTATATAAGAACATTCAACCATATGAATACAATTTTTGCCGACGAGCGTAGAGCAAGCTGGGAGGCTCGCGACGGCGCGGCAATCTTGGCGACAATTTTTGTCAACTCGAATTCAAAAGAATGCGCGATTTTGGACCTTGTCACGCCTAGGCATTCGTTCCTATCGTATCGACATGCCCGAGCAAACGTCCAAACGCCGATCGACCATCCTACCGCTTTCGAATGCAGCCCTCGCCGGCCAACTTGTTTGGGCCGAATGCCGATACTGTCCGGGTCGGAGGCACTACGATCCTGCCGACCTACAGCGCCTGCTCGGCGATGTCGACGTGCACGTTCTCGCGCGGCGGATGCGCTGCGAACGATGCGGACGATCTGACGGTATGACGGCTGACGTGATCCTGCCGGTCGCGGCCGAACGGGAGAGGATCACAGTGCGGCGGCTGGTTGGTGTGCGGGTCCGGCGGGAACCAGTGTGGGCCGAAACGTGAGTCTGCCCTCAACCGGCTGCCGTCCTCGGTCTCGGGCTCGGATGGTTGCAGTGCCCTTCGCAATGCTCAGGTCGCCGCCTGCCGCCTAACCCGCGCCTGCTGCCCCACACCCCTCGTGATCCTCCAGCGCCACCTTCCTCGGTCAGTTGCCCGTGGGCTGCTCCGGTCCTGACGATTGGGCAGACGGTGGCGCTGGTAGTGGCCCCGTGCAGCGCGCGGTGGGTGGCGAACCGAGTCCGCACTGAATCCGCACTGAGTCCGCACTTTGGCGATATTCAGGTGGAGAACAGACGAGCGAAAATTCCCTATGTATTACACTCACTTACGTAATTTCGACAGAAATTGAGTCCGCACTGTCCGCACTGTCCGCACTTTCGAAAAATATAGCTCTCGCGCGCCCCTTTAACCGGGTGCAATTCCCGTGCTCAGCATCGTCAAGCCTGACACGGGGGAATCCTTCCCCCTTTTGGCAAAAGTGCGGACAGTGCGGACAGTGCGGACTCGTCCAATACAGAGTCGCCCCGACGCCTTGCACCGCAAGGGTTTGCGCGTTCCGGCGGTTAATTGGCAAAAGTGCGGACTCAGTGCGGACCGGGGTGCGGACTTGTCTGAACTCAACCTGTCAGTCGTTGAAGTGCGCCTCAACGAACTCGGCTAGGCGATCCATGTTCACCCGCCAGTGCGCAAACGAACGTCTGTCCGGCAACCGGCTCCACGACGGCCGCTCCTTCTCTCCTTCAAGCTCCAGCAAACCGGCCTTGTTCATGAGATTGCGCAATGCCGCGTCTGTAATGCCGGTGACTTCGCAGAGCTTCGCGAGCTTGCCCGGTTTGGTCGAGACGCACAGGATGTCATGGCCGGGCTTACCTGACCGATACGCCGCAAGCTCGCCGCCACGCCAATGATCGGCTGCTTCCAAGTCCGTGATATCGGTCCCGTGCCGCGTCTGCGCATTGTTCAGGAGCGTCCGCATACCCGACACGAAAGGATCAGTCGCGGTGCCCTCGGCGCGACGCTCCCATGCCCAAGCAATGATCCGTGTGAGGTCACAGGCCGGGATAAGGGCAAGCTCCCGCATCAGGAGTCCGGAATACCACACCAATGCCAGAATCTTGGCGGCACGCGACTGAGCAGGATTGGCACCGTGGCCGGTGATCTCCGTCGCCAGCCTATCCACCTCTCCGCGCACGCGTGACACTCCAAGCTCCTGCAACCGACGAACGATTGGTCGCCATGCGTGGCCGTAGTTCTCGGCCATCACGTCGAGCGCGCCGGGCACATGCTCATGCCGCACGCGACCTCCGAACAATTCGACGTTCTCCTCCCCATCGAGCGGCTTCGCGCCGGTGATGTCGATGTCCAAGACGCGAACGTTAAATCCGCCAGGCTGCGTCTTTCCAGCGTTGGCGAGAAGCTGGGCCAAAGGAGTTTCGACCGTCATCGTGACGAATCCGCTAAATTCCTTCTCCGGGCGGGTATCGCCGTCCTGCTTGGCGCGTCCTTTTCCTACCTTGGAGGCGATCTTCCAAACGATCGCTTCGAGCACATCCGGTTTCGTCGTCTTACCCTCGTCAAAGATCATTGTGATCCCCGATCGCGCCGACAGCACGCCTTCGATATTGTTGTCGGTCTTGTTCAGGGTGTGGAAATTGCCGTTCTTGTTTGGCGCGGCGCACACCGTTGCCGCTGCCTTCGCAGAGCTTGACTTCCCGTGCGAGGTCCGGCCGCTAAAGTTGAATATCGGCAGGTCTTGGACGTCGAGAAAGTCGGCGACTATGCCGGCACCGCCCATCATGACCCCAAGTGCGAACTGCTCGCGATCGGCCGCACCATTCTTGAAGCAGGTGGCCGCCCCAACCTTCCACCCGTCGAGGCTGCCACGGCTCCAGTCACCGCGAACGGCACCACCACGGAGGCGAAGCTTGGATACCAGTCCGCGTGACTCCTCCAGCGCGTCCATGTCGTCTTCGTTGATTGAAGCGGCACCCGCAATGACTTCACCACCTGGATGAAGGAATGCGCCAGCGTGCCATCCCGTGCGCTCGACAAGCAGCGTGTCCACGGGGAAGTCGAGAAGCTTGAATAGCGCTACGACACCGTTTTCGTCGTCCATCGGGAACAGGTTGGCAGCAAGGCGCTCCAGCAACTCAGCCTTGCGGTAGATCAGTGCTTTTTCGAAGGTAAGTTCGCGCGGGCCGTTGTGCCGGGTTTCATACTGAATGGTGATTGTTGCACTGCCACCAAACGCATCCACGGCAACTGCGACGATGCGGAAGGCCACGCATGCCGGTAGCTCGGATACTTTGTCGAAAATCCACGGACGGGCTTCATGTCCGCCTAGATAAAAACGGCCCTCCTCAGCAAACTCAAGATAACCGTCAACGCCGAGGATCACGGCAAAGTCGGCACCCGAACCGCTCGCCCGCTTCTTACCTTGCCGTCGCCGCGTAAGCGCTTTGGCGTTCTCCTTTTCGAATGCCGCCAGCGCGTCGGCAAAATCGTCTTCCGGCATGAAGCTATAGTCAGGGTCCGTCAGC
>CAWFKS010000009.1:0-411873 GCA_963816435.1 uncultured Alphaproteobacteria bacterium | reverse complement strand
TTCACGCGCGTGTTAGTGAACGTTGACTAGGGCTCTCCGCTGCCGCAATGATAGGCAAATGCCGGCAGCGGAGACCGGCGCCGGGGAGGAAAGACAGATGCCAACCGAGCGCGCGAGCGCGGCGGCTGTGCCGTCGCAACAGGCAATAGACCCGGCCTCCCGCGACAGCGGCCCGGTGGTGGACGCTCCCTGCGGTCCACTTCGGGGCGTGGCCCATGACGGCGTGCAGCTCTTCAAGGGCATTCCATACGCGCTGCCGCCGGTGGGCGACCGCCGCTGGAAGCCGCCCGTGGCCGTGCCGCCGTGGAGCGAGACGCGCGACGCGACGCGCTTCGGCCTGGCTTCGATCCAGCCGACCCGCCGCGCCGAAAGCATCTATGCCGACGAGATCGGGCAGACCGGCGAGGATTGCCTGTCGCTGAACGTGTGGGCACCGCAGGACGCGCGCGGTGCGCCGGTCGTCGTGTGGATCCACGGCGGATCGCTGGTCTGGGGCGCGTCCAGCAGCAAGCTCTACGACGGCGCCGGACTTGCCGCGCGCGGCGCGGTGGTCGTCGCGATCAACTACCGGCTTGGCGTTCTGGGCTATCTGGCGCATCCCGAACTGAGCGCCGAATCGCCGGACGGCGTGTCGGGGAATTACGGGCTTCTCGACCAGATCGCGGCGCTGGAATGGGTGAAGCGGAACATCGCAGCCTTCGGCGGCGACCCGGACAACGTGACCGTCGTCGGCGAATCCGCCGGCGCGCTGAGCGTCATGTACCTGATGGCGTCCCCGGCGGCGCGCGGGCTGTTTTCGAAAGCGGTCGCCCAGAGCGCCTACATGATCTCGACCCCGGAGTTGCGCGAGCGCAAGTTCGGCGCCACGCCGGCCGAAGAGACGGGTGTCCGGTTGGCCGCGAAGCTCGGCGCCGGCGATCTGGCCGGGCTGCGTGCCATGGACGCAGACGAACTGGCGGAGGCCGCTCAGGCGGCGGGCTACATGCCCTGGGGCACGATCGACGGCCATTTTCTGCCGCGCCAGCTCGTCGAGGTATTCGACCGCGGCGAGCAGGCGGCGGTGCCTTTGATCGCCGGCTTCAACAGCGGAGAGATACGCTCGCTGGCCTTCCTGGCACCGGAGGCGCCGGCAAGCCGCGACGCCTACGAAGCAAAGATCCGCGACGGCGTACGGCGATCTGGCCGACGACTTCCTGACGCTCTATCCATCCGCCGACATGCGCGAGAGCATCTTCGCTGCGACGCGCGACGCGATGTACGGCTGGACGGCGGAGCGGCTCGTTCGCAGCCAGGCCGCGCTCGGCCAGCCATCGTTTCTCTACATGTTCGATCACGGCTACCCGGCTGCCGACGAACGCGGACTGCACGGCTTCCACGCCAGCGAACTGCCCTATCTTTTCGGCACGCGCGACCGGACCCCGCCGCTGTGGCCGAAGCCGCCGGCAACACCTGCCGAAGCCGCCATGAGCGAGGCAATCGCCGACTATTGGGCGTCGTTCGCCTCTTCCGGAACGCCAAGAGCGGACAACGCGCCGCCATGGCCGGCCTACGACGCGGAAGGGCGCGCCTGGATGCATTTCGCCGACCGGCCGAAAGCCGAACGCGAGCTTTCGCCGGGGATGTTCGAACTCCACGAGGAGGTGGTCCGCAAGAGGCGGGCGGCCGGCAACGTCCCCTGGAACTGGAATGTCGGCCTTGCGGCACCGTCCGCTTCGGCGGGCGGAGCGGGTATGCGATGAGGCGCGCTGAGCCGCCTCCGCAGACTTGGTGGCCATCGGTCGTGGAGGGAGCGAACAGGCTGGACAGGGGAGGAGGGCGACCATGAATTCGGACAGTTCCCTGTCTGCGGCCGACGCGAAGGCGCGATCTCGAGCCCGCGCCCCAGGAGCGTCCGAAGGGCGGCCGGCGCAAGAGGCCGACCAAGGCGGAACGCCGCGCCGAGATGACCGAGCAGATACTCGACACCGCCGAGTACCTGTTTTCGCGGCACGGGCTCTACGGCGTCACCCTGAAGGATGTGGCCAAGCGCATCGGCGTCCACCACACGCTCATCAACTACTATTTCGATGACAAGAAGACGCTGTTCGACGCCGTCTTCGCGCGCCGCGCGCTGGTGACGGCCGAGCGGCGCATGCGGGTGCTCGACGACTACGACGAGGCGTGCGGCGGCAAGCCCACCATAGAAGGCGCGCTGCGCGCCTTCCTCGATACCGATCTCGATCTCTACAACGAGGGCGGCGAGGGGTGGCGCAACTACGGAGCGCTCGCCTCGCAGGTCGCCAACACCCCCGAATGGGGCGCCGAGATGATGGACACGCACTTCGATCCGGTCGTGCTGCGGCTGATCGGGCTGTTGAAGAAGGCGCTTCCCGACTGTGCGGAAGAGGACATCTTCTGGGGCTATCATTTCGTCAGCGGCGCGCTGTTGCTGTCGCTGGCGCGCACCGGCCGCATCGACAAGCTGTCGGGCGGCCTGTGCAGGTCCGACGACTACGTGGCGGTGAAGAAGCGCATGGCGACGTTCATGGCGGCGGGGTTCCGTGCCATCTGCGCAAGCCGCGGAGAGCCAGAGGTTCGACGCTGAAAAAACTGCTCGTTCGGGAAGGCTGCGGCGGACCTGCAATTGCTCGGCACTGCTAAAGGGATCCTTGCGTCAATTACATTAATTCACTAGTGAGTGAGGGAAGATGTCTGAGAGGAATTCGGCGATGAAGCTGCGGGATCGCACCGCCCTCATCACCGGCGCCGGCGGAGGGCTGGGCCGCAGCCACGCGCTCGAGCTGGCGCGGCACGGCGCCCGCATCGTCGTCAACGACATGAACGGCGACAGCGCAGAGCGGGTGGCCGCCGAGATCGTCTCAGCGGGGGGCGAGGCGATCGGCGTGGCGGCGTCCGTCACCGACGAAGCAGCCGTCGCGGCCATGGTCGAGCGGGCGATGTCGAAATGGGGCAGGGTCGACATCCTCGTCAACAATGCCGGCATTCTGCGCGACAAGAGCTTCGCCAAGATGGACCTGGCCGATTTCCGGCTGGTTCTCGACGTCCACCTGATGGGTTCGGTGATCTGCACCAAGTCGGTGTGGGAGATCATGCGCGAGCAGAAATACGGCCGGGTGGTGATGACCACGTCGTCGTCCGGCCTGTTCGGCAATTTCGGCCAGGCGAATTACGCCGCGGCCAAGATGGCGCTGGTCGGGCTGATGCAGACGCTGGCGCTGGAAGGCGACAAATACAACATAAAAGTCAATTGCCTGGCGCCGACGGCGGCGACGCAGATGACCGACGGCCTGATGTCGGAAGCCGACTTCGCGCAGCTTTCGCCCGAGCTGGTCAGCCCGGGATTGCTGGCGCTGGTGGGCGAGGACGCGCCGACGCGCGCCATCCTCTGCGCCGGTGCGGGACATTTCGCCCGCGCCAACGTCACGCTGACGCAAGGCGTGCAGATCGGCGGCGGGGAGGGTGCCGCCGAGGCCGTGATCGCGTCGTGGGAGGCGATCGGAGATCGCGCCGGCGACGTGGTGCCGGAGTTCGGGTTCCAGCAGGTCGAGCGCGAGCTTGCGAGCGCGCGAACCGCGCAAACGGTGGGTTCGCAGGGCCGCTCGGTTGCCGGAGGTCGCGGCTGACAGCCATTCGGAGGAACGGCAAGGGAGGATAGAGAAACGTGACGTGCGGCCACGGGACCGAAAATTCCCGAGGATAATCAATAGCATACGTCGCAATACGCGCTGTCGGGGCGCGGTTTCCGTCAACATGGCGGCATTCCCGGCGCAACATGTGGAGGAGAACCATGAAGAAGGCACTCGCCTTGACGGCCCTCGGGCTGTCCCTGCTCGGCACCGCGGTCATGCCCGCCGTCGCCGAAGACACCCTCAAGATCGGCTATGTCGATCCGCTCTCGGGCGGCGGCGCCGCCGCCGGCCAGATCGGCCTCAACCAGCTCAAATTCATCGCCGAGAACATCAACGCCGCAGGCGGCGTGCTGGGCAAGCAGGTCGAGATCATCCCTTACGACAACAAGCTCGACCCGCAGGTCAGCCTTGTGCAGGTCCAGAAGGCGATCGACCAGGGCGTGCACATCATCGTCCAGGGTAACGGGTCCTCGGTGGCTTCGGCCGTCGAGAGCTTCGTCACCAAGTTCAACTGCGCGCAATCCCGGCAAGGAAGTGGTGCACATCAACTACGCCGCCATCGACCCGTCGCTGACCAACGAGAAGTGCAGCTACTGGCACTTCGCCTTCGACGCCAACGTCAACATCAAGGTCGAGGCGCTGACCAACTTCATGAAGTCCAACAAGGACATCAAGAAGGTCTACCTGATCGACCAGGACTATTCGTTCGGCCATTCGGTCGCCGACGCGGCGAACAAGAAGCTGAGCGCCGAAGGCCCCGGCATCGAGATCGTGGGCAACGAGTTCGTGCCGCTGCAGAAGGTGACCGACTTCGCGCCCTATATCGCCAAGATCAAGGCGTCGGGCGCCGACTCCGTGATCACCGCCAACTGGGGCAACGACCTGGCAGCTGCTGATCAAGGCGGCCGGCGACGCCGGCCTCGACGTCAACTGGTACACCTTCTACGCCGGCCTCGCCGGCACGCCGACCGCGATCAAGCAGGCGGGCCTTGAGGACAAGGTCTTCCAGATCACCGAGGGCATGAACAACCTCGACTACGAGCCGATGCAGGAGACGGTGAACGAGCCTATATCGCCAAGTACCCGGACTCGCCGATCTACTATCCGCGCCTGTTCAACGCGATGGGCATGGTGTTCGAGGCGATCGAGGAAGCCAAATCCGACGATCCGGTGAAGTTCGCGCCGAAGCTCGAAGGCATGCATTACGTCGACTTCATCGACGGCAAGGAAGGCTTCATGCGCGCCGACGACCACCAGTATTTCCAGACGATGTACATCTCCGGCGCTCGGGCCGCTGGGTGAGAACCAGCCGTTCGACGAGGAGGAGCACCGGCTGGGGCTGGAAGCTGGCCGCGACTGTTCCGGTCGACCAGACACGATCGTTCCCACCACCTGCAAGATGGAACGTCCCGAGTAAGGACGACAAGCTTGACGCCGGGGGTCATCCCCGGCGTCACCTGCGCCGAGAGCGCGTCCCGCCAAGAGGACGACAGCCGCGGGGGGAACCACGAATGCTCGAGATCGTCTTCATTTCGACGCTCAACGGCGTCCTGTTCGGAATGCTGCTGTTCCTGATGGCCAGCGGCCTGACCGTCATCTTCTCGATGATGGGCGTGCTCAACTTCGCCCATGCCAGCTTCTACATGCTGGGCGCCTTCTTCGGCTTCGAGATCAGCCGGCATGTCGGCTTCTGGCCGGGCCTGGTGATCGCGCCGCTGCTGGTCGCCGGCATCGGCATGGTGGTCGAGCGCTACGGGCTGCGCCAGGTGCACAAGCACGGACACGTCGCCGAACTGCTGTTCACCTTCGGCCTGACCTTCATCATCGAGGAACTGGTGCAGATGGTCTGGGGCAAGCTGCCGGTCGACTACCGGGTGCCGCCGCTCGCTCGATTTCCCGGCCTTCACGATCTTCTCGACGCAGTATCCCGCCTTCAAGATGTTCGAGCTGCTGATCTCGATCGCGATCTTCCTGGTGCTGCTGCTCGTCATCAAGCGCACGCGGGTCGGCCTGGTGGTGCAGGCCGCGCTCAGCCATCCCGACATGGTCGGCATGCTCGGCCACAATGTCGACCGCGTGTTCATGCTGGTCTTCGGCGTCGGGGCGGGGCTTGCCGCGGTCGCCGGCGTCATCGCCGGACCGGCGCTGGTCACCCAGTCCAACATGGCCGCCTCGCTCGGGCCGATCCTGTTCGTGGTCGTGGTCGTCGGCGGGCTCGGCTCGCTCGGCGGCGCCTTCGTCGCCTCGCTGCTGATCGGCCTGATCCAGACATTCGCCGTCGCCTCGAATGCCTCGCTCGCCGGCGCTCTTCGGCGAGCTCACCGGCAGCGGCCTGTTCGTCGAGTATCTCGGCGACATCTGGAACGTCACGGTGGCGCAGGTCGCACCGATCCTGCCCTACCTGCTGCTGGTGCTGGTCCTGATCTTCAGGCCGCGCGGCCTCATGGGAACGCGCGAAATCATGAGCGATCTCGGAAAAATGCCCGACACGCGATCTGCCTACCGTCGCAGGCGCAGGAGCCTCGTCGCGAGCTACGGCGTGTGGATCGCGGCCGCGGTGGTGCTGCCGCTGCTGCCGCAGGTGTTCAGCTCGGGGCTCGGCGATCAGCACGATGTGCCTGATGGGCATCATGATCATCTTCGCGCTGTCGTACAACATGCTGCTCGGCCAGACCGGCCTGCTGTCGTTCGGCCACGCGGTGTTCTTCGGGCTCGGCGGCTTCCTGACCGCGCATGCGATCAACACGGTGCGCGCCTCGCACGCGCCGCTGCCGCTCGAAGTGTTCCCGATCGTCGGCGCGGCGACGGGGCTCCTGTTCGGCATCATCTTCGGAGCGGTGTCGACGCGGCGCGCCGGCACCGCCTTCGCCATGATCACGCTCGGCATCGGCGAACTGGTCTCGTCGAGCGCGCTGATCCTGCGCCACGTCTTCGGCGGCGAGGAGGGCATCTCGATCGACCGCACGCGCGTGCTGCACCTGTTCGGCATCAGTCGTTCGGCCCGCAGGTGCAGGTCTACTACCTGATCGCCGGCTGGTGCCTGCTTTCGGTGGGGCTGATGTATGCCATCACGCGCACGCCGTTCGGCCGCATCTGCAATGCCGTGCGCGACAATCCCGACCGCGCCGCCTTCATCGGCTACAACACGACGATGGTGCGCTTTCATCGCCTTCTCGATGGCCGGGCTTTTCGCCGGGCTCGCCGGCGGGCTGGCCGCGCTCAATTTCGAGATCGTCACCTCGTCGGCGATGGGGGCGGCGCAGTCGGGCTCGGTGGTGCTGATGACCTATATCGGCGGCGTCGGCAATTTCGCCGGGCCGATCGTCGGCGCCATCCTCGTCACCTATCTGCAGGTGATGCTGAGCGACATCACCGGCGCCTGGCAGCTCTATTTCGGACTGCTGTTCATCGCCGTGGTGATGTTCGCGCCCGACGGCATCGCCGGGCTGCTCGCGCGGCAGGGGCCGCTCATGCGCGCGCGGCCGTTTCCACGGGTGCTGCCCTACTACGTGCTGGCGCTGGTGCCGGGCCTGGTCGCGCTGGCCGGGCTGTCGCTGGTCATCGAGATGAGCTACCAGCTCACCGTGCAATCATGGACCGGAGGGCCGCAGATGTCGTTCGCCCACGTGCCCGTCGATGCGACTCTCGCCGCTGCCCTGGGCGGTCGCGGCGGTGCTGCTGGTCGGCGGCTGCTGGCTGTTCCGGATCGCCGGCAAGCGCAGGCGCTCGATGCCTACGGCGAAGCGCTGGCCGAAGGCGGCGCGGGGAGGACTGACGACATGAGTGACGCCGATACCACGCCCGCGCTCGAGCTCTCCGGCCTGCACAAGAGCTTCGGCTCGGTGGAGATCATTCGCGGCGTCGATCTTGCGGTGCCGGCGGGCGAGCGGCACGCCGTGATCGGGCCGAACGGCGCCGGCAAGTCGACGCTGTTCCACCTGATCAGCGGTCACTACCGGCCGACGCAGCGGCAGCATCCGGCTGCGCGGCGAGGAGATCGGCGGCATGGCGCCGCAGCTCATCAACCGCCGCGGCCTGTCGCGCAGCTTCCAGGTGACCAACGTCTTTCCGCGGCTCAGCGTGTGGGAGAACGTGCGCTGCGCGACGCTGTGGGCGCTCGGCTACCGCTACTCGTTCTGGCGCGGCGTCGACCGGCTCGC
Source organism: uncultured Alphaproteobacteria bacterium (assembly GCA_963816435.1). Taxonomy (GTDB): domain Bacteria; phylum Pseudomonadota; class Alphaproteobacteria; order Rhizobiales; family Rhizobiaceae; genus CAWFKS01. The sequence continues at coordinate 404,084 of CAWFKS010000009.1, read as the reverse complement.
CGACGCGCGCGAGCGCACCGAGCAGATCCTGCGCCGAGATCAACCTGCTCGACCGCTGGCGATGCCGGCGCGGCATGCTGACCTATGCCGAGCAGCGGGCGCTGGAGATCGGCCTGACCATTGCCGGCAACGCCGACATGCTGCTGCTCGACGAGCCGACGGCGGGCATGAGCCATGCCGAGACCGAGCGCGTGGTGGCGACTGATCCGCAAGGTCAGCGAGGGCCGCACGCTGGTGATGATCGAGCACGACATGGGCGTCGTGTTCGACCTTGCCGACCGCATCTCGGTGCTGGTCTACGGCGAGATGATCGCCTCCGACACGCCCGAACGCATCAAGGCGAACGAGGCCGTGCAGCAGGCCTATCTCGGCGACGAGGCCGCCTGATGCTCGACGGTTCGCGACCTGCACGCCTATTACGGCAAGAGCCACATCCTGCAGGGCGTCGACCTGACGGTCGGCGACAACGAGATCGTCTCCATCCTCGGCCGCAACGGCGTCGGCCGCTCGACCACGCTGAAGGCGATCATGGGCGATCCCCAGGCCCGAAGGGGAGATCGTCTTCGGCGGCAAGCAAATCGCCGGGCTGAAGCCGCACGAGATCGCGCGGCGCGGCATCGGCTACGTGCCCGAAGAGCGCGCCATCTTTCCCAGCCTGACGGTGGAGCAGAACCTGCTGCTCGGCGAGAAGCCGGGACGCAAGGCCGAGCGCTGGAGCCTCGACAAGACCTGGGAGCTGTTTCCCGCAGCTCAAGGAACGCGCCGACGCGCCGGGCGGCGCGCTTTCGGGCGGCGAGCAGCAGATGCTGACCATCTGCCGCACGCTGATGGGTGATCCCGAGCTGATCATGATCGACGAGCCGACCGAGGGCCTGGCGCCGCAGATGGTCGAGCGCATCGGCGAGCTGTTGCAGGAGATCGCCGGGCGCGGCATCTCGATCCTGCTGGTCGAGCAGCGGCTGGTCATCGCGCATGCGCATCTCGCACCGCGTCTACGTGATGGGCCACGGCCAGATGGTGTTCGAGGGCACGCCCGACGAACTGGCGGCGAATGAGGCCGTCCGCAAGGAGTGGCTGGAGGTCTGAGGCGCCGTGGAATGGCGGGGCTCATCCGCCGTTCGTCACCGCGACCTCCATCAGCGCCTGCCGCAGCGCGTCGAGCGCGGCCATGGTTTCGTTCTGGGCCAGCGTCACGAAGCCGACCTGGATCGGCGGGAAGCGGAAGTCCGCAAGCTCGAGCGCAACCAGCGGCTGTCGCGCCCGTCTGCGTGTCGAGCGCCAGCCTGGGCACGCAGGTGAGAAGGCCGACATTGAGCGACAGCAGCATGAGCGCGTTGGGATCGGCGGCGATCTCCACGACGGGCGTGGGGCCTGCCAGGCCGTGGTCGCGGAAGGCGGTCTCGAAGGCGACGCGATTGTTGGAGCCTTCCGGCGGCAGCGCCCACGGCCAGCGCAGCAGGTCTTTCGCGACGAGGTCCTTGCGGCCGGCGAGCGGATGGCTCGACAGGACAGGCGAGCACCAGCTCGCTGACGACGATCGGGTCGTAGCGAAGCACGTCGGGCATGCTGGGCGGCAGGCGATCCCAGTCGACGCGTCCGATGTAGCAGTCGAGCTTGCCGTCCCACAGGCCCGGTCATCATTTCGTTGACGACGCCGGCGCTGATGGCGAACCGCAGACCGGAGCCAGCCGCCTGCAGCCGGCCGATGGCGGCAGGCAGGAGCTGGAACATCACCGCCGGGTTGGTGCCGACGCGCAGGACCGGCGGAAGCTCCGCGCTCAGCTCCTCGGCCAGATGATCGAAGGCGGCGAGGCCGGAGCGCGCCCGCTCCAGCGCCAGCTGCCCGGCCGGCGTCAGCGCGACGCCGCGCGCGGAGCGCTCCACCAGCGCGACGCCGAATGCCTGCTCGAGGTCCTTCACCATCTGCGAGACCGCCGGCTGGGTGAGATTGAGGACGTTGCCGACCGCCCGCAGCGAACCGTGGCGGCCGATCAGCTCCAGCAGGCGCAAATGACGAAGGCGCAGACGGTCGAGATGCTGGGTAGAGAGGGCCATAAGCGAAACTTATCACGTTGAAGAAACTTTCGACTATTTCTTTTCGCTCGGGCGGCGCAAGTTCGCCCACGGAGGAGACGCCGGCCGACACCGGATCCGGCGCTCGTGAAGTCTTTCGCGCTGCAGGCGAGGCCACAGCGTGCATGCCGTGCCCGCAACGGGCGCGGACGGCGGCAGGACCGCCGGCCCGGAAGCGCCGGGACAGGGAGGAAAGATGCGCTTTGAAGACACCCCGTCGGGGGATGCGACCGCAATTTCCGGCATCGCGACGCCGCCGCGCCATGGCCCGCGGCGCTCGCCGACAGCATGGCGTGAGGCGGTGATGTTCCAGCCGCTCAAGGGCGTGCGCGTCATCGACCTCAGCCAGGTGCTGGCCGGGCCGTACGCGACCTACCAGATGGCGCTGATGGGCGCCGAGGTGGTGAAGATCGAGAAGCCGGGCGAGGGCGACTGGACGCGCCTCGGCGGACCGCTGACCGACCTTGCCGACCGCCGGATGGGGCTGGGGTTCCTGACGCAGAACGCCGGCAAGAAGTCGGTCACCATCAATCTCAAGTCGGCCGAGGGGATCGAGCTCGTCAGGCGGATGATCGCCGGCGCCGACGTGTTCGTGGAGAACTTCAAGCCGGGCGTGGCCGAGCGGCTCGGGCCTGAGCTTCGAGGCGGTGCGGGAGATCAACCCGAAGATCGTCTACTGCTCGATCTCGGCCTATGGGCAGGACGGGCCGCTGAGCCCGCGGCCGGCCTACGACCACGTCATCCAGGGCATGTGCGGCATCATGCTGACCACCGGCAAGCCGGGCGACGGCCCGACCAAGGTGGGCGCGCCCTATGTCGACTACGCGACCGGCATGAACGCGGCGATGGCGGTGATGGCGGCGCTGATGGAGGTGCGGCGCACCGGCGAGGCCGTGCAGGTCGACGTCGCCATGCTGGACACCGCGCTGATGCTGATGGCCTCGCTGATGACGCAGCAGCTTTCGGCGGGCTGGAAGCCGGTGCAGAACGGCAACGAGGCGTGGAGCGCCAGCCCCTCGTCGGGCGCCTTCGAGACGGCCGACGGCGTGCTGATGCTGGCGGCCAACAACGATTCGCAGTTCCGCAAGCTGTGCAAGGCGATCGGGCGCTGCGACATACTGGAAGACGCGCGCTGGGCGAATGTCGGCGAGCGCCAGAAGAATTTCGCCGGCCTGCGCGACACGCTCAAGGAGACGTTCCGCACGCGGCCTGCCGCCGAGTGGGAGACGATCCTGGCGGATGCCGCCGTGCCGGCCGCGCGGGTGCGCCGGCTCGACGAGGTGCTGGCCGAGGGCCAGGTGCGTGCGCGCCAGCTGACCAGCGAGATCCGCATCGACGGCCACGAGGGCGCGGTCCACGTGCCGGGCCTGAGCTTCAAGGTGAACGGCGACGCCACGGCGCCCGCCGCGCCGCCGGCCGAACTCGGCGCCGACACGGAGGCGGTTCTGGAAGGCCTCGGCGTCGGCGCGGACGATCTCGCGCGCCTGCGGGCATCGGGGGTGATCTGAGGTTCAATGCCGCCGGCTGCATGCCGGCGGAACCAAAGGGAGGTAAGGATGAGAAAGTGGACTAGAGCATTGGCGGCGAGCGCCGTCCTGGGCTTCGGGCTGGCCATGGCGTCGGCGGTTGCGGCGAACGCGGAACCATCGGGCACGTTCAGATACGCCGAACAGGTGAAGCTGATCACCATGGACCCGCAGCAGCAGAGCGGCAGCGGCGTCCCCTATCTGCGCCCCGTCTACGAATCGCTTTTCGAGAAGTCTCCCGAGGGCGAGAACGTGCCGCTTCTGGCGACCGGCTACGAGATCGACGGGCTGAACGTGACGATCAAGCTGCGCGAAGGCATCAGCTTCAGCAATGGAGAGGCCTTCAACGCGCAGGTCGCCGCCGACAACATCAATCGCGGCGTCAAGCTCGGCATCATCGAGGGGCTGAAGACCGTCGAAAGCGCCGAGCCCGTCGACGAATACACGTTCCGGATCAAGCTCAAAGAGCCCGATCCGGCGATCATCGACAGCCTGTGCTTCACCGGCGGCATGATGCTCGCGCCCGCCGCGATGGCCGATCCGGCGATCGACCGCAATCCGATCGGCACCGGTCCCTACGTCTACAGCAAGGAAGAATCGCGCGAAGGCGAAGTGCAGGTCTACACGCCCAATCCGACCTACTGGGACAAGGACAAGATCGGCCTTGCCCGCTACGAGGTGTGGGAGATGCCGGACGACACGGCAAGGCTGAACGCGCTCAAGACCGGCCAGATCGACGCCGGCAACTGGCTCGCCAACCCGCAGGCGGCGATCATTGATCGCTCGCCGGGCCTCAAGCTGATCCGCAACACGGGCGGCCTGAACTACCACGTCATCATTTCCGACCGCGACGGAACGGTCGTGCCGGCATTCGCCGACCGGAACGTGCGTCTGGCGATGGCGCATTCCATCGACCGCGCGGCGTTCGGAAAGGCGGTGCTGTTCGGCCTGGCCGACGATTCCTACCAGCCTTATGCGAAGGGCAACTGGGCCTACAACCCGGATCTGGAAGGCGTCTATGCCTATGACGTCGACAAGGCGAAGGAGTACATGGCAAAGTCCGCCTTCCCGGACGGCTTCACCTTCGACATGCCGTCGATCCCGATCTACCAGTCGCGGCTGGAAGCGCTGGCCGGCTTCTTCAAGGAAATCGGCATCACGATGAACATCGTGCCGGTCGAACCGGGCACGCTGGCCCGCCGCAGCCGCACCACCGATTTCCCCGCGACCAACCTCGTGTGGAACACCAACACCGATCCCAAGTTCCTGGCGCTGCGCTACATCTACCAGGACGCCGCGTACAACCCGTTCAAGACCAAGCCCAGCGAGGAACTTCTGTCCCTGGCCGAGGCCGGGCTGGAATCGCCGGACGTCAAGGTGCGGGCGCCGATCTACAAGAAGATGGCGGCGCAGCTGGCCAAGGAGGCGTTCCTGATCTTTGTCGCCAACTCGCCGATCCTGATCGGCGTCAGCGAAGCGACCGCCAACAACCCGACGGTCGTCTACCGCTACGGCGAGGATTCGATCAATCTGAGGGGCCTGAAGGCCAACAAGTAGCAACAAGGTCCCATGCTCAGACTCGTCGTCCAGCGGCTGCTCGCACTGGTGCCGCTCCTGTTCATCGTGTCGGTGCTGACGTTTTCGTTCACATCGCTGTTGCCGAGTGATCCGGTCGATCTGATCCTCGGCGACTACGGAACGAAAGAGCAGCACGAGATGCTGCGCGAGCGGATGGGTCTGAACGAGCCGATCTACGTCCAGTACGTGCAATGGCTCGGCAGGGCTGCCCGGGGGGACCTGGGCAGCTCCTACTTCAACAGCGTGAGCGTGTCGGATGCGGTGATGCAGCGGCTTCCCGTCACGCTCTCCCTCACGGCGGTCTCGGCGCTGATCGCCATCGTCGTCGGACTGGCGGCCGGCATCGCGGCGGCGCTCAGGCCGCGCTCGCTGGTCGACAGATTGGCCACGCTCGGTGCCACGTTCGGGCAGGCTATCCCCAATTTCTGGTTCGGGCTGCTGCTGGCCGCCATCTTCGCCGTCGGCCTTCGCTGGTTCCCGGCGACCGGCTTCACGCCGATCTCGACATCTCCATGGGAATGGCTGCGCAGCGTCACGCTGCCGGCTGTGGCGCTGGGGCTCGCCTCGAGCGCTGCGATCGCCAGGCAGGTGCGCTCGGCCATGGTCGGCGTGCTGCAGCAGGACTATATCCGCGCCGCACGCGCCCAGGGGCTGTCGCGGCGCCGCGTGATCTTCAAGCACGCGCTGAAGAACGCGCTGGTGCCGGTCGTGGCGGTGCTGTCGTTCCAGATCACCGTGCTGCTCGGCGGCGCGCTGATCGTCGAGCAGGTCTTCGTCATCAACGGGCTCGGCACGCTCGCCATCACCGCCGTGCGCCAGCAGGACATTCCGATGATCCAGGGGCTGGTGCTGGTCATGGTCGGGCTGGTGGTGAGCGTCCAGCTCGTCACCGACATCATCTACGGCTACCTCAACCCGAAGGCGCGGCCGTCGTGAGCATCGATTCCGCGGCCGCGCCCACACCCGCTTCAGCACGCGCGAGGGCGAAGCGCGTCTCCTTCTACGCGATCACGGTGCCGGCGGCGGCCTTTCTCGCATTGCTCGTCATCCTCGCTGTCGGCGCCAACTGGATCGCGCCCTACGACGCGCTGAAGCAGGACCTGATCCACGCGCTGCAGGGTCCGTCGGCGGCACATTGGCTCGGCACCGACGATCTCGGCCGCGACGTGCTCAGCCGGCTGATCGTCGGTTGCCGCATCGCCATCATAGCGGCCGCGGAGGCGACGTCGCTCGCCGTCCTGCTCGGCGTGCCGCTCGGCCTCTATATCGGCTATCGCGGCGGCTGGTGGGACTGGGTCGTGATGCGGCTGGTCGAGGCGATCGTGTCGATCCCCGGCATCATGGTGGCGATCGTCATCATCGCCATCCTCGGACCGGGGCTGCATCGCGCGATGATCGCGCTGGGCATCCTGTTTTCCACGTCCTTCCTGCGGCTGGCGCGCGGCGTCGTGCTCACGGAGCGCGAGGAAGTCTACGTGAAATCGGCACGCGTCGTCGGTGCCTCCGACAGGCGCATCCTGCTGCGCCATATCTTTCCCAACATCGCGCCGCCGCTGATCGTGCAGGTGACGCTGACGGTCGGCGCCGTGCTGCTTGCCGAAGCCGGCCTCAGTTTCATCGGCCTCGGCGTGCAGCCGCCGAACGCCAGCTGGGGCACGATGCTCAACACGGCGGCGAGCTTCATGGAACTCGACTGGTTCCTCGCCATTCCGCCGGGCGTCGCGATCGTGCTGACGGTCCTTTCCGTCAACCTGCTCGGCGACGTTCTGCGCGATTCGATCGGCCGCGGCATCGCCGTCGGCGTGAAGCCGACGGCTCCCTCGGAACGCTTCAACGCGATCGCCGAGGCAAGCACGTGCGCGCCGCAGCCCGTGCGCGACGCCGTGCTGACGGTCGAGGGGCTGCAGGTCGTGGTGTCGCCGACGGATGGCGTCGAGGTGCCCGTCATCACCAATCTGTCGTTCTCGCATCGGGCGCGGCGAGACGCTGGGCCTTGTCGGCGAATCCGGCAGCGGCAAGACGCTGACCGGGCTTTCCATCCTCGGGCTGATCGGGGCCGGCGGCCGCTCCACCCACGGCACGATAACGCTCGACGGCACGGAGCTGCGCGCGCTTCCGGAACGCCGGATGGAAGCGGTTCGCGGCAACGACGTTGCCATGGTCTTCCAGGACCCGACGACCAGCCTCAACCCCGCCTTCACCGTCGGCGACCAGATCGCCGAGGTGCTGCGCGCCAAGAAGGGGCTGTCGAAGGCCGACGCCTGGGCGCGGGCGGTCGAGCTGATCGACCGGGTCGGCATCCCCCGGCCGGAGGAGCGGGCGAAGGCCTATCCGCACGAATTGTCCGGCGGCATGGCGCAGCGCATCGCAATCGCGCGGGCATTGAGCTGCGATCCGAAACTGCTGATCGCCGACGAGCCGACGACCGCGCTCGACGTGACCGTGCAGCAGGAAATCCTCGACCTGTTCCGCGACCTGCAACAGGAATTCGGCATGGCGATCCTGTTCGTCACGCACGATCTCGCGGTGGCGGCCGACGTGTGCGACCGCATCGCGGTGATGTATGCCGGCGAGATCGTGGAAATGGCGCCGGTCGACGAGCTGTTCGCCAAGCCGCGCCATCCCTACACGGCGGGGCTGCTGGCGGCGATGCCGCACGCGTCCGACCGGCAGCCGCCGCTGCCGACGATCCGGGGCGTCGTGCCGAAACCCGGCTCGTGGCCCGACGGATGCCGGTTCTCCAACCGCTGCGATCATTACAGGCAGGGCATGTGCGACCGGCCGATCCCGCTCAGGGGCCATACGCGGCAGGTGCGCTGCGTGCGCGCCGACGAACTCGACCTGAGGGTGGAAACATGAGCCAGCGCCCCCTCCTCGACATAAGAGACCTCTGGGTGACCTACTGGAGCCGGCCGGGGCTGGGGCTGCGGCGCAAGCCCTTCCACGCGGTCAAGGGCGCCTCGCTCGCCATCGAGCCGGGCCAGACGCTGGGGCTGGTCGGCGAATCCGGCTCGGGCAAGTCGTCGATCGCCAACACCGTGCTGGGGCTGGTGCCGGCGGCATCCGGCTCGATCCGCTTCGGCGACACCGAACTTTCCGGCCTGAACACGCGCTACCCGGACGAGGTGCGCAAGCAGATCCAGGCGGTGTTCCAGGATCCGTTCTCCTCGCTGAACCCGTCGATGACGGTCGAGCAGATCGTGACGGAGCCGCTGCGCGTCCACACCGACATGACGCGCGAGCAGCGCCGCGCGAAGGCGGTTGAACTGCTGGAGCTCGTATCGCTGTCGGCCGATCACCTGCAACGCCATCCGCACGAGTTCTCCGGCGGCCAGCGGCAGCGCATCGCCATCGCCTCGGCGCTGGCGCTGCAGCCGAAGCTGATCGTGCTCGACGAGCCGGTGAGCGCGCTCGACGTCTCGACGCAGAACCAGATCATCAACCTGCTCTACGAGCGGCGCGACGCGCTTGGCATCGCCTATCTGCTGATCGCCCACGACCTGGCGCTGGTGCACCACATCTCCGACCGGATCGCGGTCATGTATCTGGGGCACATCGTGGAAGAAGGGCCGGCCGACCGCGTCTACCACGCGCCGGCGCATCCCTATACCAAGACGCTGCTCGACGCGGTACCCTTGCTCGACCCCGTGAGGCAGCGCGAGCGCCGCGCCGCGCGCAAGGCGGCGCCCGCCGCCGAGATGCCGCGCGACACTTCCGTCGGCTGCCCGTATCGCAACCGCTGTCCGTTCGCCATGCCGCGCTGCCACACCGAAGACCCGCCGCCTTACGAGGTAGAGGGCGGCGGCGTGGCCAACTGCTTCCTGCTCGAAGAACAGAGCGCGAAAGGCGTGACGGCAGCACAGGAGACACTCGCATCGTGACCGCCGACAACTACACATCTTCCGCCGCGCCGCTTGCCGTCCGGGTCTCGCACGAGGTGACCGTCGGACGCGGCGAGGCGGCGCTGACGCTCACCTGCCGCTGGCCGGAGGGGGCGCCGCCGCGGGCCTTCGTGGTGTTCTGCCACGGGCTCGGCGCGAGCGGCCGCGACTACCAGACGCTTTCGGAGCACTGGGCCGCGCACGGCTATTTCGTCGCGCATCCGACCTTTCGCGGATTCCGTCGCGGCGGTGGCGCGGGCGGAGCCGGAACTCGGCGTCGATCCCGACAGTCCGGACCTGACCAGATGGACCTCGATGCCGGCCATCAGCCCGCGCATGTTCGAAATACTGCACACGCCGCGCTACTGGCTGGAACGGGTGGAGATCGTGCGCAGGGTGCTGGACGGCGCCGGGGAAATCCTCGCGGCGACGTGCGGCGCGCCGGAAGCCGCGCTGCCGCTCGCCATCGCCGGCCATTCGTTCGGCGCCTACACGTCGCAGCTCTTCGCCGGGGCGGAGATCGACGTGCCGGGGCAGGGCGCGCGCAGCTTCCGCGACGACCGGCTTTCGGCCGCGATCCTGCTCAGCGCCCAGGGACTCGACCAGCAGGGGCTTCGAAAGGGCTCGTGGGACGGCATCACCGGGCCGATGCTGAACGTCACCGGCACGCGCGACGGCGGGGCCAAGGGGCAGGACTGGCACTGGAAGGTCGAGCCCTATGAATTCGCGCCGCCGGGAGACAAGTATCTGGCCGTGCTGGAGGACGCAGACCACTATCTCGGCGCGTTCTCGCGCGTCGAGCCGGACGTGCCGGCGCAACGGGCCGCCGTCGAGCAACTGACGCTGGCCTTCCTCGACGCCTACGTGGCGAAGGAGGCGGCGGCGAGACAGTGGCTGGCCTCGATCACCGACCACGTCGGCGACTGCAAGCTGCTGTTCAAGCACAAGTAGGCGGCCCGGGCAGACGGCTGTTCGCCCCGGCCGCCGGCTGCCTCACCAGTCGAGGCCGGAGCGCTCCAGCTGGTCGGCGAGGCGCTGCATCATGTCGCGACAGCGGTCGACCTGATCGAGGTCGAGGAACTCGTCGGCCTTGTGCGCCTGCTCGATCGAGCCCGGCCCGCAGACGATCGAGACGACCCCGGCATTGACGCTGAACAGGCCGGCCTCGGTGCCGTAGGCGACCTTGGCGTGGTCGTTGCGGCCGACCAGCCGCTTCATGAAGGTCACCGCCGGATGTTCCGGCTCGGTGTCGAGGCCCGGCACTTCCACGATCGGCTCTATGGTGACGCCGGCGCGCGGCGAGATCGCCTTCATGCGCGGCAGGATCTCCTCGGCGATGCGCTCCTCCAGCTTGTCGACGATGGCGCGAGGCTCGACGGCCGGCAGGGCGCGGATGCCGAAGCGGAATTCGCAGCTGCCGGGAATGATGTTCTGGGCGGTGCCGCCCTCGATCAGCGTCACCGAGACGGTCGAATAGGGCACGTCGAAATCGTGGTCGTGGGGGCCCGACTCGGCCTGCTCGTCGGCCACCTGCTTGATGAAGCCGATGATCTCGGCGGCGTATTCGATGGCGTTGACGGCGGTCGGCGCGAGGCTCGAATGGGCCGGCTGGCCGGTCACCTCGACGCGGAACACCGCGCCGCCCTTGTGGCCGAGGATCACCTGCATGGATGTCGGCTCGCCGACGATGCAGAGCGCCGGTTTGACGGGCATGTCGGCGATGCGGCTGACGAGGCTGCGCACGCCGGTGCAGCCGACCTCCTCGTCATAGGATATGGCGAGATGGATCGGCACCTTGAGGTCGCATTTGGCGAAGTAGGGCACGAAGGCCAGCATCAGCCCGACGAAGCCCTTCATGTCGCAGGTGCCGCGCCCGAACACGCGGTCGCCGGCCTGGCGCAGCTCGAACGGGTCGCTCGTCCAGTCCTGTCCCTCGACCGGCACGACGTCGCTGTGGCCCGACAGGATGATGCCCGGCCGGTCGGCGGGGCCGATGGTCGCCCACAGGTTGCCCTTGCTCTGGTCCTCGTTCCAGATGATCTCGCTGGCGACGCCGTTGCGGGCCAGAAGATCCTCGGCGTAGGCGAGCAGGTCCTTGTTGGGATTGCGGGAGACGGTGGGGAAGGCGATCAGGTCGCCGATGACGGCGAGGCATTCCTCGCGGCTGGGGGCTGTGCGGGTGTTCATCGTCCGGCGGGCCTCCGCGAGCGGGCTCCGCCGGAGCGGCTACTTTCCTCCAGCGAGGGGTCTTCCATCGGTGTCTGTCTCCAGTTCCAGGGATGCCGGGCCGGCGGCGCAGGACGAGCGGCCAGTCGCCATTTCATCCCGTCCGGATCAATTCGGCAAGCCGGCGCGGCGATCGGGCTTGTAGCAGAACCGCGGTGCCGAGGGCGAGTGCCCGCTGAAACCGGCCGTCCGGACGCGCAAGAGGCTGCGACAATTTGGCGGGGAAAGCGCGCCCGCGGTGCGGCGGAGCGTGCCGCAAAGCCCGGGATTGCAAGGGTGCGGGCGCCGATTCGGCTGCTCTCGCGCCTTCCTCGAACCTTTCCGATCCGTAATTTTTTGGACGAATTGCCGCCACAATCGGGGCGATCTTTCGACCGCCTCACGCCTTGTTTCGACCCGAAACACAGGCTGTGCAACGTCGCTGAAGCATGGAGAGAACCATGATTTCTGCGCCTTTCGCTGTGCGCAAAATTCTTCCCGCCGCCCTGATCGTTCCCGCCCTGGCCGCTGGCCTGGCGCTCGCCGCGCCGCTCAACGCCAGCGCCCAGGAAGGGGCCGCCCCGGCCACGATGAACGGTTCGGCGGAAGCGCCGCCCGGGAAGGTGCAGGGCCTGTGGCTGACGACGCCCTATCCCGCTTTCACCGCGCAGGGCGGCGACACGATCACCGTGAACCTGAAGCTCACCAACAAGGGCCTGCCGCCCGAGCGCGTCGAGCTCGCCGTCAAGGGCCTGCCGGACGGCTGGCACTGGGGCCTGCAGGGCGGCAGCCGCGCGGTCGCGGCGGCAATCGCGCCGACCGACGACACCGTCGATCTCACCCTCGACGTCACGCCGCCCAAGGACGCGCCGAAGGGCGACTACAAGTTCACCGTCGCCGGCACCGGCAGCGAAAACCTGTCGCTGCCGATCGCGCTGACGCTGACCGACACGCAACCGGCCAAGCTGACGCTGCATCCCGACCTGCCGGCGCTGCGCGGCACGCCGAAGTCGAGCTTCGACTTCAAGGTGACGGCCAAGAACGAGGGCCAGCAGGACACCACGGTCAACCTGCTCGCCAAGGCGCCTCCCGGCTTCCAGGTGACGTTCAAGGAGCAGTACGGCCAGCAGGAGCTGACCAGCCTGCCGCTCGAAGCCGGCAAGTCGAAGGACCTCAAGGTCTCGGTGACGCCGCCCGACGGCGTTGAGGCCGGGCAGTATCCGGTGGTGGTGGCGGCTTCCGACGGCGACGTCTCGGCGCAGCAGCAGCTCGTGCTCGACATCACCGGCCAGCCGAAACTGGCGCTGTCGGGCCCCGGCGGCCGGCTTTCGGGCGAGGCGACGGCCGGCGAGAAGCGCACCTTCAACTTCACGGTCGAAAACACCGGAACCGCACCCGCGCAGGGCGTCGGCTTCTCGGCCAGCCCGCCGTCGGGCTGGGACGTGACGTTCAATCCCGAGAAGATCGACCAGATCGCGCCCGGCGACACGACCGAGGTGGCCGTCTCCATGACGCCGTCCGACAAGGCGATCGCCGGCGACTACGTGGTATCGGTGAGGGCGAACGGCGGCGGCGCCTCCGACAGCGCCAGCTTCCGCGTCACCGTCGGCACCTCGACGCTGTGGGGCGTGGCCGGGCTCGGCGTGATCGCGGCTGCCGTGGTCGTGCTCGGCTTCGGCGTCTCGAGGTATGGCCGCAGATGACGGACGCAATCGACACGCCGGTCATCGAGACCAAGGGACTGGTGAAGCGCTACGGGCGCTTCACCGCGGTCGATCATCTCGACCTGACGATCGGGAAGGGCGAAGTCTTCGGCCTTCTCGGACCCAACGGCTCCGGCAAGACGACGACCATCCTGCTGCTTCTGGGGCTGACCGAACCGAGCGAGGGCACGGTGCGCGTCAACGGGCTCGACCCGCTGCGCCAGCCGCTCGCCGTCAAGCGCCATGTCGGCTACCTGCCGGACCAGGTGGGTTTCTACGACAACATGACGGCGCGCGAGAACCTCGCCTACACGGCCCGCCTGGGCGGCGTCGGCGGTGCGGAGGCGGCGCGCCGCATCAGCGAGGCGCTGGAACGGGTGCGGCTGACGGATGTCGGCGATGCCCGCGTCGGCACCTACTCGCGCGGCATGCGCCAGCGGCTGGGGCTGGCCGAAGTCATCATGAAGCGCGCCGATATCGCCATTCTCGACGAGCCGACCGGCGGCCTCGATCCGCAGTCGACCTCCGAGCTGCTCGACATGATCGGCGAGCTGGCGGGCGAGGGGATGACCATCGTGCTGTCCTCGCACCTGCTCGCCATGGTGCAGACCGTGTGCGACCGGGTGGCGCTGTTCAACCACGGCCGCATCGGCCTGGTGGGCTCGGTCGCCGACCTCACCTCCGACGTTCTCGGCGGCACGCACGTGGTCGAGGTCGAGGCCGACGGCGTCGATCTCGAGGCCGCCCTTTCGGGTGCGGCGGCCGTGGCCACCGTGACCGCGGTGCGGCCCGGCGCGTGGCGCGTCGACACCGAGGCCGACGTCAGGCCCGAGATCGCGCGGCGCGTGGTGTCGTCTGGCGGGCAGCTCAAGAACATGTCGATCCGCCACACGACGCTCGACGAGGTCTATGTGCGGTTCTTCGAAGAGGAGGCCAGACATGCCGAGGCAGCGTGAGGGTTCGCCCTTCACCGGGCTCGCCACGGTCGCGCTCAAGGAGGCGGCCGACCACATGACCAGCGCGCGCATCCATCTCGTGCTGCTCTTGATCTTCCTGACGGCGATCGGCGCGGTCTACGCGGCGATCGGCCAGATCGCGCAGACGATCAGCGAGGACCAGTTCCTGTTCCTGCGCCTGTTCACCACCGCGCGCGACCCGCTGCCTTCCTTCGTGGCGTTCCTGAGCTTCCTGCTGCCGCTGGTGGCGATCACGCTCGGCTTCGACGCGATCAACGGCGAATACAACCGCCGCACGCTGTCACGCGTGCTGGCGCAGCCGATCTACCGGGACGCGGTGCTGACGGGCAAGTTCATCGGCGGGCTGATCGTACTGGCGATCTGCCTGCTGACGCTGTGGCTGCTGGTGACCGGCATGGGCATCCTCATGCTCGGCCTGCCGCCGAGCGGCGAGGAGGTGCTGCGCGGGCTGGGCTTCCTGCTGGTGTCGTTCGTCTATGCCGGCGTGTGGCTGGCGGTGGCGCTGGTGTGCTCCACCGTGTTCCGCTCGCCGGCGACCTCGGCGCTGGCGGCGCTGACGCTGTGGCTGGTCTTCACCGTGTTCTGGTCGATGCTGGCGCCGCTGGTTGCCGGCGCGATCATCCCGGTCGACATGCTCGACCCGATGACGCAGGTGCACCAGCTCGAACTCGAGAAGGCGATATCCCGCATCTCGCCGAACGTGCTCTACGGCGAAATGACGCTCGGCCTGCTCAACCCGGCGACGCGCTCGTTCGGGCTGGTGTTTTCCAGCCAGCTCAAGAACGCGCTGATCGGCGCGCCGCTGCCGGTCTCGCAGAGCCTGCTTTTGATCTGGCCGCAGCTCGCCGGCATGATCGCCGGGCTTCTGGTGCTGTTCACCGGCGCCTACGTGTCGTTCCAGCGCCAGGAAATACGCGCCTAGAAGCAAGAAGCGAGGGCGAGAAACAGATTCATCGCCCTCGTCCAAGCTACTGAGTTGAAACGGGCTTCCGCCGATCGCGGGAGCCCGTTCTTTTGGTTTCGTTCGCCACAGTGCGGGCAGTTGCCAGAGGTGATCCCGCTCCTTGAACCTTCATCCCGAACCAACTTCTTGTCGGCGCATGATCTTGTCCGAAAACCGGTTCCCACTTTTCGGGATCATGCGCTAACCGGGTCGCTCGTCGAACCCGGGCACGTCCTCGAGATGGTCGTCCCAATTTGCGCGGCTGGCCACGAAGATGTGGGCATTCGGACGGATGTCGACCGGCGTGTCGAGACAGCCGGCGGGCACGATGAGGGCGGTTCCGTTCGGCTGGAGAATCGGAACCGCGGCTCCGCACTCGGTGCAGAAGCTCTTGCGAAACCGGGTGTCCGGCACCTGATAGGTCTTCACCTTGTCCGCGCCGGACCGCCATTCGAGCGAGGCTCCCTCCGCGAACAGGTTGGAGGCGTGCGCGGAGCCGGTCATGTTGCGGCAGCGCGAGCAGTGGCACAGGAAGAAGCGGGTGAAATCGCCCTCGATCTCGAAAGTGACTGCGCCGCAAAGGCACGAGCCTGTATGTCTGCCGGTCATTCGCGCTCCGATCCGGGAAAGAACTCCGCAACCGCTAGCCCAATTCGGGGCGCGGGGGAACCGCCAGGCTGGCAGCGCGGTCAGCGACCGTAATAGAGCGTCACCGTGTGTTTCGCCTCTGCGAAGAACAGCCAGCGCTCGGTCAACATGCCCGGCGCCTGCGAAACGACCGCGAGGACGGCGGCCACCGCGGCAGGCCAGCCCGCGAGCACCGTCGTCAACAGCGACAGCAGCAGCGGGATCGCAAAGGCCAGCACGTGAACGATGAGCTTCAGGCGCGCGGCATGTTTGCGCGCTATGCGGAAGCCCATCTCCTTCATCAGATAGTTTTCTTCCGTGTGCGGCCACTCGACGGTGCGCACCGTGCCGCCGGCGAGCCCGGTGGCGCTGTTGACGGTCGAGGCCTGGCCGAGGCCGGCGTGATGGCGCCACGTCGCCATCTTCCACACCCAGGCGAGAGCGGTCAGCACGACGGCGAGGATTGCGACGGCGCGGGATCCCATGCCGAAGACGAAGAGCAGCGCGTTCAGCAGCACCGAACCCGTCATCGCCGCATAGAGGAGGTAGCCGGGCAGGGTGTAGCGGCTCGCCCACTGCGCGATCGGTTTCAGCGAGGCGTAGATCATCGCCGTGCAGACAAGCGTCACGGCGGCGCCGACCGTCGGCGACGAGCGCGGCGACCGCGACCCAGCCGTCGGTCTTGGCCAGGAACACCCAGCCGATGCCGAACAGGCCGGCCGGCACGTAGGTTGCGAGCGAGGAGACGCCCTCGCGCGACAGCCACGAGGAACGCCATTGCGAGAAGGCGCGCCAGGCGCGCTCGGGGCGGCCGAGATGGCCGGCCGACGACAAAAGCCCGGCGGTGATCAGCCCGAGCGCCAACGCCATGGCGACGAAGCCGAAGACCTGGTCGGGCGGCAGCATGCCGGCCGCCGCCATAAGCCCGAGCAGGGCGAGAAGCCCGTAGCCGGCGCCCGAGGCGGTGGTGAAGAAGATGACGGAGAAGGCGGGGTGCATGGGCTACAGCGAAAGCATCTTGTCGACCCAGCCCAGAAAACCGCCCTCGGCGGTGACCGGCTCCAGCGCCGGCGCGTCGACATGGGCGGCGCGCTCGGTGCGGGCGCGCGGCGGCAGGTATTTGTTGGTCGGCCGGTAGCCGAGCTCCGGCATCAGGTCGACGCCGCCGCGTTCGGCGACCAGTTCGGAGACCGCGGAGTCCGGGTCGCCGAGGTCGCCGAAATGGCGCGCGCCGGTCGGGCAGGCGGCGACGCAGGCCGGCACCCGGTCTTCCTCGGGCAGATTGTCGTTGTAGATGCGGTCGATGCACAAGGTGCACTTCTTCATGACCCCGACATCGACGTCGAATTCGCGCGCGCCGTACGGGCAGGCCCAGGAGCACAGCTTGCAGCCGATGCACTTGTCCTCGTCGACCAGCACGATGCCGTCGGAGGTGCGCTTGTAGGAGGCGCCGGTCGGGCAGACGGTGACGCAGGCGGCATCCTCGCAGTGCAGGCAGGAGCGCGGGAAGTGCACCGTGCGCCCGCCGGTATCGGTCTGGTGCTCGTAGGTGTGGACGCGGTTGAACCAGACGCCGTCGACGTCGCCGCCATAGGGCGCGAGGTCGGTGAGCGGCGCCATGTGGCCGCCGGTGTTCCACTCCTTGCAGGAGGTCACGCAGGCGTGGCAGCCGACGCAGGTGTCGAGGTCGATGACGAGGCCGAGGCTCTTGTCGGTCGAGGCGGGAAGGCTGGTCATCGCGCCTTTTCCCGGGCTTTTCGGAAGATTTCGCCGAAGCGGAGCTTTTCGGGCGAGGGCGGGGTGTCGGGCGGCAGGGCGAGCCTGTCGAACTCCGGCGCGGTGCGGCCTTCCTCGCCAGGCGCGCACTTGACGATCCTGACGCGCAGGTCGAACCAGGCGGCCTGGCCGGTGACCGGATCGGAATTGGAGTAGCGGCGGCCGCGGGCGTCGGGCGGCAGCAGGTCGCCGATCGCGTGGTTGAGCAGGAAGCCGCGATTGCTTTCGGCGGCGTCGTCCTTCAGCCCCCACGAGCCCTTGCGCTTGCCGATGGCGTTCCAGGTCCAGACCGTATCGGGATTGACGCCGTCGACGAGCCGCACCTGGCCCTTCACCCGGCCGTTGGGGCTTTCGATCCATACCCAGTCGTCGTCGGCGATGCCGAGTTTTTCCGCCGTGCCGCGATGCACGAACAGCCGGTTCTGGCTGGTGATCTGGCGCAACCAGGCGTTCTGCGAGCCCCAGGAATGATACATGTGCATCGGCCGCTGGGTGAGCGCGTGCAGCGGATAGTCGCGGCCGTCGAGCGTCGCCTCCTCGAACGGCGGATACCAGAAGGGCAGCGGGTCGCAGTAGGCCTCGATGCGCGAGCGTTCGGCATCGGGCACCTTTCGTTCGCCGTGGCCGCGGGCGGCGAGCCGGAATTTCTGCAGCGGCTCTGAATAGAGCTGGAAGGTGACCGGCCTGGCGGAGGGCAGGAAGCCCATCCCGGCGGCGAATTCCAGGTAGGAGCGGTTCGCCATCTTGTAGTAGCGCTGGTCGGGCGCCAGCTCGTGGTGCCAGAAGCCGCCGTTTTCGATGTAGCGGTCGAGCTGGTTCGGGTTGGGCTCGCCCTTGCCGATCCTGTCGCCGTCGAGGCCGCGCCAGCCGGCGAGCGGGCCGACGCCGGGCGAGCGCTCGTGATTGACGATGTAGTCGGCGTAGTCGCGATATTTCGCCGAGCCGTCCTCGTCGACGAAGCCCGGCAGGCCGAGCCGCGCCCCGAGATCGAGAAGCACGGTCTGGAAGGGCCGCACGTCGCGGTCGGGTTCGACGACCGGGTGGCGGATGGCGTCGCCCGGGCCGTCGGCGTGGCCGATCGGACGGTCGAGAATCGAGATGCAGTCGTGGCGCTCGAGATAGGTGGTGTCCGGCAGCACGAGGTCGGCGTAGGGGACCGTCTCGGAATAATAGGCGTCGGAATAGATGATGAAGGGGATCCGGTAGTTCCCCTCCGCGTCCCGGTCGGTGAGCATGGAAATCGTCTCGACCGTGTTCATGGACGAGTTCCACGCCATGTTGGCCATGTACATGAACAGCGTGTCGATCGGGTACGGGTCGCCCGCCCAGGCGTTGCGGATGACGGTGTGCATCAGCCCGTGGGCGGCAAGCGGCGCTTCCCAGGAATAGGCCTTGTCGATGCGCACCGGGCGTGCCGTCGTCATCGACCAGCAGGTCGTCCGGCCCCCGCGTGAAGCCGAGCGGCATGCCGTCAAGCGGCGTCATCGGCCTGCCGCCGTCCTTGCCCGCAGGCGCGGGACCGGCCGGGATCGGCTTGGGGTAGGGCGCCTTGAAGCGGAAGCCGCCGGGCACCTCGACCGAGCCGAGCAGCACCTGCAGCAGATGGATGGCGCGGCAGGTGTGGAAACCGTTGGAGTGGGCCGAGATGCCGCGCATGGCGTGCATGGCGACGGGGCGGCCGAGGATCGTCTCGTGCTTCCTGCCGGCCCAGTCGGTCCAGGCGACGGGAAGCTCGATCGCCTGCTCGAAGGCGACATGGGCGAGTTCGGCGGCGATGCGCCTGATCCGGTCGGCCGGCACGCCGCAGCGCTCGGCCACCGCGTCGGGGGCATAGGCGTCGGAGAGATAGCGCTCGGCGATGAGCGAGAACACCGGCCGGCAGGTGCGCGCGTTCACCTCGTGGCTGCCGGTCAGCGCCGGCTTCAGGTCCGGCGCCAGCATGTCGCGCGCCGCGTTCGCCGCGCGGTCCCAGGCGAGCACGTTGCCGTCCTTGTCGCGCAGGAACAGTCCGTCGTCGGCCGCTCCCGGCTCGGCGATCACCAGGGCGGCGGCGTTGGTGTAGCGGACGAGATAATCGAGATCGATGCGGCCGGCCTTCAGCAGTTCGTGGATCGAGCGCCAGCACGAACAGTCCGTCGGTGCCCGGCCGGATGCCGACCCATTCGTCGGCGATGGCGTTGTAGCCGGTGCGGCAGGGATTGACCGAGACGATCTTGGCGCCGCGCGCCTTGAGCTTCTTCAGCCCGACCTTGATGGGGTTGGAATCGTGGTCCTCGGCGACGCCGAAGAGCATGAAATAGCGCGAATTGTCCCAGTCGGGCTCGCCGAACTCCCAGAACGAGCCGCCGATCGTGTAGAGGCCGGCAGCGGCCATGTTGACGGAGCAGAAGCCGCCATGGGCGGCGAAGTTGGGCGTGCCGAACTGCTTGGCCCACCAGCCCGTCAGCGACTGCGACTGGTCGCGTCCGGTGAAGAAGGCGAGCTTCTTCGGCTCGGTCGCGCGGATCGCCGACAGGCGCCGGGTGGCGATCGACAGCGCCTCGTCCCACTCGATCTCGCGGAACTCGCCGGAGCCGCGCGGCCCGGTGCGCAGCAGCGGCTTCTTCAGTCGCGCGGGGCTGTAGTGCTGCATGATGCCGGCGCTGCCCTTGCCGCACAGCACGCCGCGATTGACCGGGTGGTCCCTGTTGCCGGAGATGTAGCGGATCTTGCCCTCGGCGATGTGGACGTCGATGCCGCAGCGGCAGGCGCACATGTAGCAGGTGGTCTTGGCGACGCGGTCGGCGACCTTCGGCGAGGTGTCGACGCCGTCACCCTCGGCGGGCGCGCGGCTGTCGCGAAGCGGGCGCTGCGAGGGGGCGGAATTGGCCCCGCGCATGGCTTTGGGAAGTGGGCCGTCATCGCCCCGCGATCGTCGGCTTGCCGCCGATCTTCGCCTGTGTCTTCGGTCCGGGCCCGCGCATGTAGTGCCGTTCGGGCCGGTAGCGGTCGAGCGCGGCCAGCCTGGCGAGGGATCGGCCGACGCGGCGAAGCAGGCACGAGGACCTGTCCGACAGTCGATTTTTCCCCTTGTTGGCGATTGGCTGCACGTCTGTTTCCTGATCTTCGCTCCGCACAATCGCATCTTTCCAATCAATCGGTCCAACATATTGCTCTTGTCATTCCGATCATAATTTCCGATTAATCGAGCCCCATGACACTGGAACAGCTGCGCATTTTCATGCTGGTGGCCGAGCGCGGGCACATGACCCACGCGGCGGAGGCGATGGGCATTTCGCAGTCCGGCGCGTCGGCGGCGATCAAGGCGCTGGAGCGCGAATTCGGGGTGATGCTGTTCAACCGCGTCGGCCGCGGCATCGAGCTCTCGCAGGCCGGCACGCGGTTCCTGCCGGAGGCCAAGGCGGTGCTCGACCGCGCGGCGGCGGCGCGGCTGGTGCTGGAAAACATCTCGCAGACGACCGTCGGCAGCGTCTCGGTGGCCGCCAGCCAGACGATTGCCAGCTATTGGCTGCCCGACCGGCTGGCCGCCTTCCACGAAGCGTTTCCGGCCGTCAGGCTCGACGTCACCGTCGGCAACACGCGGCAGGTGGAGGACGCGGTGCTGGAGGGCGCGGCCGATATCGGGCTGGTCGAGGGCCGCACGCGCTCGGACGTGCTGAAGCGGGTGCGGGTCGACACCGACCGGCTGATCCTGGTGGCGGCGCCCGGCTATCACCTGGCAGCACAGGGCGGCGCGCTCGACCTGGCGTCGATCCGCTGGATCGTGCGCGAGCGCGGCTCGGGTACGCGCGAGGCGCTGGAAGACCTCGCCGGGCGGCAGGGCCTGTCGCTCGACGACCTGCAGGTGTTCCTGGTGCTGCCCGGCAACGAGGCGGTGCGCCAGGCGGTGGAGGCGGGGGCGGGCGCCACGATCGTCTCCGAACGCGTCGCCGCGCGCTCGCTCGCCGAAGGGACGCTCAGCCAGGTGCCGCTCGACCTGCCGGTGCGCGAGTTCGCGCTGATCACCCATGGCGAGCGCCAGCAGAGCGCCTCGCAGAAGGCGCTGAAGGATCACCTTTGCGGTCTCCGGCCATAGGGGCGGTCTGCCGCTGGAGAAGCTTGCCGGGGTCTCGATAAGCGCGGCGCGGCACCCTATCTAGCAGGTGCCGGTCTCTTGCAGCCGGCACGGCATGGCGAGAGCGCAGAGCGATGCGCCGACCGCGCCAATGGGGGTGCCGTCGCAGTCGAGTGGACACGGGACCGATGGAAATCTTCACGTATCAGGGTCTGATCGTCCTGGTCCAGGTCATCACCATCGACCTGCTTCTGGCCGGCGACAACGCCGTGGTCATCGGTCTCGCCGCCAACGGACTTCCCGCCCATCAGCGCGCCAAGGCGATCGTCGTCGGCATCATCGCGGCAACCGTGCTGCGCGTCGGCTTCGCCGCCATCACGGTCGAACTGCTCAACGTCATCGGGCTGGTGCTGGTCGGCGGGCTGCTGCTGTTGTGGGTGTGCTGGAAGATGTGGCGCGAGATCCGCGCCGACGCCGCCCAACCGGCGCAGCACGAACTGTCCTGCCAGTGGGCAGGCGCGCCCTCGGGCGCCACGGGCACGCAACGCAAGACCTTCGCACAGGCCGCCTGGCAGATCGTCATCGCCGACGTCTCCATGTCGCTCGACAACGTGCTGGCGGTTGCCGGCGCGGCGCGCGAACACCCGACGGTGCTGGCCATCGGCCTGATCTTCTCGATCGGGCTGATGGGGCTTGCCGCGACGCTGATCGCGCGGCTGCTCGACCGCTATCGCTGGATCGCCTATCTCGGCCTGGCGATCGTGCTCTACGTGGCGCTCGACATGATCTGGCGCGGCTCGGTGGAGGTCTGGCCGGTGGTCGAAGCCGGCATGACATGAGGCGTTGAATCGCCTTTCCTGGCCAAGGCGCTGAACAGGCGGTCTTTTCCCGTCATGGCCAGTCGGCGAAGCTGACCGGCGGCGTGCTGTCGTCGCCCTGGACGCGGGCCTGCTGGCGGGTGCGGCGGTAGGCGCCGGGCGCCATGCCGGTCATGCGGCGAAAGAAGTTCGAGAAGTGCGCGGGATCGCCGAAGCCCAGCGAGTCGCCGAGCTGCTGGATGGTCATGGCCGAGCGGTCGAGCCTGAGCGCCGCCTCGCGCGCCAGCCGTTCCGAAATCAGCGCCTTGGGCGACTTGCCGATGCCGGTGGTGCAGATCGCGTGCAGCCGGTCGGTGGAGATGCCGAGCGCGGCGGCATATTGCGCGACGCTCCAGTGGGCGCGGAAGTTCATCTCGACGAGCTGGCGGAAGCGCTGCAGCAGGCTGGTGTTGTGGCCGGTGGCGGTGAGCGAGATCTCTTCGGCTCCCGCCAGCCGCATCATCGTCACCAGAATGACGCGCAGGAACGCCGCGAGCAGCAGGGGCGATCCTTCCTGCGGCTGGCGCAGCTCGTCCAGAACCCGCTCGAAGCAGCGCACCACGAGTTGCGCCGAGGCGGACTGGCCGGCCAGCGACAGCACGAAATTGCGGTCGACCAGATAGCGCAGATGCACCGATTCCGCCTGTTCGCCGATGGCGTCGACCAGCAGGGAATTGGAGACGTGGCCGCGATAGCCGGTGGCGCCGGCCTCGGCGCGCAGCCGGCCGGGCTTCATGTCGCCCAGCCACAGCAAGGCCGGCGCGGCGATGGCGTGGCGCTCGTCGCCGGATTCGGTTTCTCCCGCGCCGTCGGTGAGCACCACGATCTGCCGGTCCGCGGCCTCGTGCGGCCGGTTGAAGGACCATGTGCGCGGCTGCAGGCTGCTTTCGATGCGCTCCGCCTTCATTCCTGCCCCGGCTACCGTCGTGCGGCCCGTGATTTGCGGCAATTCGCCAATCCTCGACCAGATTCTTGCAAAAGATACCCAAATTCTTGCCTTCCACAAGGACGGGCATGGTCGTTTGCTGTGGGATGGAGGCAACCGGCATTCCCGTCCATCGGGCAGCCGGTTCGAAAATCGACGAAGACCGGCCGCAAAAGCCGGCACGTCGCAGGGAGGAATAGCGTGGCCAGTTCGGCAGTCGCCGATGCGTCGCAGGTCTCGCCGTCCGGCGAGATGTTTCTCGAGCGCAGGAATCCGGTGACCGGCGACGTCGTCAGCCGGGTACGGGCGTCGAGCGCGGCCGAGGCCGTGCGCGCCGCAAACCGTGCCGCCGCGGCTTTTCCGAAATGGTCCGCCACGGCGCCGACCGAGCGGCGCGAACTGCTCAACCATGCCGCCGACCTGCTCCTGGCCCGCTCGGCCGACTTCATCGCCGCGATCGGCGACGAAATCGGCGGGACGACGGCGTGGGGCGAACTGAACTGCAGGCTCGCCGCCGAGATCATCCGCGAGGCCGCGGCGATGACGACGCAGGTCGCGGGCGAACTGATCCCCGCCAACCGCCCTGGCTCGTTCGCCATGGCGGTGAGGCAACCGTGCGGCGTGGTGCTTTCGCTGGCGCCGTGGAACGCGCCGCTGGTGCTCGGCACGCGGGCGCTGGCCGCGCCGCTCGCCTGCGGCAACACCGTCGTCTTCAAGGCTTCGGAACTGTCGCCGCGCGCCCACGCCATGATCGGCGAGGTGTTCGCCGAGGCCGGCTTCCCCGACGGCGTGGTGTCGGTGGTGCACAGCGCCGAGGACAGGGCAGGCGAGGTCGTCGAGGCGCTGATCGCGCATCCGGCGGTGCGGCGGGTCAACTTCACCGGCTCCACGAGAGCCGGACGCGTCATCGCGGAGATGTGCGCCCGCCACCTGAAGCGGGCGCTGCTGGAGCTCGGCGGCAAGGCGCCGCTGATCGTGCTCGACGACGCCGACGTAGACGAGGCGGTGAAGGCCGCGGCCTACGGGGCGTTCTTCAACCAGGGCCAGATCTGCATGTCGACGGAGCGCGTGCTGGTGCACGACGCCGTGGCGGACGAATTCGTGGACGGCATGCGCCGACGCGCCTCGGCGATGAAGGCGGGCGACCCGCGCCACGGCGCGGACATCGGCCCGATGATCTCGGAGCAGGCCGCGACCCGGGTAAAGGCGCTGATCGACGACGCAGTCGCCAAGGGCGCGCGGCTGGTCACAGGCGGGCGTCGCGATGGCCCCTATCTCGACGCCACTATCCTCGACGGGCTGACGCCGTCGATGCGCATCTACTACGAGGAATCGTTCGGGCCGGTGGCCTCGATCATCCGCTTCTCCGACGTCGACGAGGCGGTGTCGATCGCCAACGACACGGAATACGGCCTGGCGGCCGCCGTGTTCGGGCGCGACGTGGCGCGTGCGCTCGAGGTCGCGCAGCGCCTGGAGACCGGCATCTGCCACGTCAACGCGGCGACCATTCACGACGAGCCGCAAATGCCGTTCGGCGGCATGAAATCGTCCGGCTACGGCCGCTTCGGCGGGCGGGCCGGCATCGAGGAATTCACCGAGCTTCGGTGGATCACCATTCAGAGCGGAAAACAGGATTATCCGATCTGAGGAATTGGCGGGCCCTGTGGCCCGCCGGCAGGGCAACCCAAGGGAGGAAGACATGCTCAGGAGAACGATGCTCAAGATCGCCGCAGCCGCGGCGGTCGCCGGGATGTTCCCGGCGGCCGCGGCGGTCGCGGCGGAGGACGGCACCATCACCGTCGGCGTCAGCGCGCCGAAGACCGGTCCGCTCGCAGGCGGCGCCACCGTCACCCACTTCCCGGCGATCGAGCTGTGGGCGCACGATGTCAACGAGGCGGGCGGCATCGATGTCGGCGGCACCAAGATGAAGGTGAAGCTGATCGAATACGACGACCAGACCAACGGCGAGGTCGCGATCAAGAACATCCAGCGGCTGGCGACCGTCGACAAGGTCGACTTCATCGCGCCGCCCTATTCGACCGGCCTCAACCTGGCCACCGCGCCGATCATCGCGCAATACGGCTACCCGCAGCTCGCCGCTACCGCCGTTTCCGACGGGCTGGAGGGCTTCGCCTCGCGCTGGGGCAATTCGTTCTGGCTGCTCGGCACGTCCGAGGACTTCGCCAAGGGTGTCGTCGACACGCTGGTGAAGCTCCGTGACAAGGGCGTGATCGGCGACAAGGTGGCGCTGGTCAACGTCGCCGACGCCTTCGGCCTGGAGCTGATCTCGGCGGCCAAGCCGGCGCTGGCGGACGCCGGGTTCAAGATCGTCTACGAGACGTCCTACCCGCTCGACCAGACCGAGTTCGCGCCGATCATCAGCGCCGCGCAGGAAGCCAAGCCCGACGCCTTCGTCGCCTTCTCCTACCCGCAGGACACGTTCGGCCTGACGGCGCAGGCCAAGATCGCGAACCTGGATGTCGGCGCCTTCTATGTCGGCGTCGGCACGGCTTTCCCGGCCTTCCTGCAGGCCAACGGCGCGGCCGCCGAAGGCATCCTGGGCGCCGGCGCGGTCAATCCGGAAGCCAAGGGCATGCCGGAGTGGCGCAAGCGTCACAAGGAAGTCACCGGCGTCGAGGCCGACTACTGGGCCAGCGCCATGACCTACGCGGCCATGGAAATCCTCGCGCAGGGCATCACCAAGGCCGGCAGCCTCGACAAGGCGGCGGTGGTCGACGCCATCAAGGACGGGACGTTCGACACCGTGCTCGGCGAGATCCACCTCGACGGTAACATTAATCACAAGTTCTGGACCGTCGGTCAGTGGCAGGGTGATAAGTACTACGGCGTGGCCTCGACCGGTTTCGGCGACGAGGCAGAGCCGATCGCCAAGAAGGGCTGGGGCGAGTAGGCCCGGGTTCCAGAGAGAGATCGCCCGGTGCGCGGCTTTCCGCGCGCCGGGCACCCGATGAGTAAGGCATGAGTATCATCGTAACAGGCCTGTTGCTCGGCGGAACCTACGCGCTTATCGCGGTGGGGCTGACGCTCCAGTACGGCGTGGCGCGCATCATGAACCTCGCCAACGGCGAGAACCTCGTGCTCGCCTGCTTCGTGGCGTTCTGGCTGTGGACGGGCTATTCGGTGAACCCGGTTCTGGCGATCGTCGTGATCGCGCCCGGCGCCTTCGTGCTCAACTGGCTGATCTACCGCTTCGCGCTGCGCCCGCTGGTCGACCGTGCGAAGAACCGCGGCCAGCTCGAGGTCGATTCCATCCTGGCGACGTTCGGCCTGATGTTCATCTTCCAGGGCGTGATGCTGCTCGCCTTCGGCGGCGGCTATTACAATTACAGCTTCCTGTCGCTGGCCGTGCCGATCTTCGGCGCCAATTACGGGGCCAACCGCGTCGTCGCCTTCATTGCGGCGGCCGTGATTTCCGGCGCGCTCTACCTGTTCCTCAACCGCACCCGCTACGGCACCGCGATCCGCGCCGTCGCGGTCGATCCGGTTTCGGCGGGACTGGTGGCGATCGACGTGCCGCGCACCTCAGCCTTCGCCTTCGCGCTCGGCGGGGCACTCACTGCGGCGGCCGGGTCGCTGCTGTCGAGCTTCTACACGTTCAACGCCGCGATGGGCGTGACGTTCACCATGAAGGCGCTGATCATCGTCATCATGGGCGGCGTCGGCGACGTGCGCGGCGCCGTGGTCGCCGCGCTGGCGCTCGGGCTCGCCGAGACGGCGGTGGCGAGCCTCATCGACCCCGGACTGACGATCGCGGCCACCTACGCGCTGTTCGTGCTGGTGCTGCTGTTCCGGCCGCAGGGGATTTTCGGGAGGCGCGCGACATGAACGCGCTCACCCGGAAGGAACTGGCGACGGGACTGTTCGGCGCGATCGCGCTCGGACTGCTGGCGCTGCTGCCGCTCTACGACCAGGGCTACTACCTGTCGCTGACGCTCAACATCGTCATGTATGTCGTGCTGTGCACGGCCTGGACGCTGTTTTCGGGCCCGACGCACTACATCTCGCTGGCGACCGCCGCCTTCTTCGGCGTCGGCACCTATTGCGTGGCGCTGGGCATCGACGTCTTGCCGTTCCCCGCGCTGGTGGCGATAGCGGCGCTTGCCGGCGGCGTGCTGGCCGGGCTCGCCGGCATCGCGACGCTGCGGCTGTCGGGCGTCTACTTCGTCATCTTCACGCTGGGGCTGGCCGAACTCGTCAAGCAGGTGGTCACCTGGCTGCAGACCAATTTCGGCGGCCGCGCCGGGCTCTACGTGTTCACCGATTTCCGCGAGATGCACATCTACTGGATGCTGCTGGCGCTCGCCGCGGTGGTCTACGTCACCGGCTGGCTGGTCAACCGCTCGCAGGCTCGGCTTTGCGATGCGCATCATCGGCAACGACGAGACGGTGGCCAAGCATGTCGGCATCGACACCGCGCGCGCCAAGGTGATCCTGTTCATCATCTCGGGCGCCTTCATCGGCGTCGTCGGCGCGCTGCTGGCGCCGCGCTATTCGTATGTGCAGGCGAGCTCGGTCTTCTCGCCGCTGCTGTCCTTCCAGGTCGTCATCATGGCGCTGCTCGGCGGAACGCGGCGGCTGTGGGGGCCGCTGCTCGGCGTCGTGCCCTTCACCATCCTGTTCGATCAGGTCTCGGCGAACTTCCCCAATCACACCAGCCTCGTCGTCGGCATCGCCTTCATGGCGATCGTCTACCTGCTGCCCGACGGCGTGCTCGGGCTGTGGGACAAGCTCGTCGGGCTGCGCGGGCGCTACCGCATCGTCGCCGCGGAAGAAGGGACGGCGCCATGACAAGCGCCGTGCTTTCCATACGCGACGCGCGCAAGGCGTTCGGCGGGCTGGTGGCGGTCAACGACGTCTCCTTCGAGGTCAAGCCCGGCGAACTGCTCGGCCTGATCGGGCCGAACGGCTCGGGCAAGACGACGATGCTCAACCTGATCTCCGGCGCGCTGAAGCCGACCTCCGGCCACATCAGCCTCGAGGGAAGCGAGATTTCCGGGCCGCTCGCCGCACGTGATCGCGCGGCGCGGCGTGGCCCGCACGTTCCAGCTGGTGCGCATCCTGCCCGGCATGACCGCGCTCGAGAACGTCATGGCGGGGGCGGTGTTCGGCCACGTCAAGGCGTGGGGCGAGGAAGCCCGCCACATCGCCGAGGCGCTGCTGCGCCGGGTGGGGCTCGGCGGGCGCGGCGACGTGCCGGTGGCCGCACTCACCTATATCGACCAGAAGCGGCTGGAACTTGCCAGGGCGCTTGCCTCCAACCCGCGCATCCTGCTGCTCGACGAGTGGCTGGCGGGGCTGAACCCGAGCGAGCTGAAGGTCGGCATCGACCTGGTGCGCGAGCTGCGCGAGGAGGGCCGCACCATCATCATGGTCGAGCACGTGATGGACGCCATCCGCTCGCTGTGCGACCGCTGCGTGGTGATGTCGAGCGGCGCCAAGATCGCCGACGGCTCCGTCCACGACGTGCTTTCCGACCCGGAAGTCGTGCGCGCCTATCTGGGGGCGGGCGATGCTTGAGACGAAAAACCTCACCGTCACCTATGGCAGCCACCGCGCGCTGGAGGCGGTCAGCGCCAATGTCGGCGAGAACGAGATCTGCGTGGTGCTCGGCTCGAACGGGGCCGGCAAGTCGACGCTGCTCAAGGCGATCGGCGGCATCGTGCGGGCCAACGGGCCGACCGAGATCATCAAGGACGGGCGCAGCCTGAACGGACTGCCGGCAAGCCAGATCGTGGAGGCCGGCGTGGCGCTGGTGCCGGAGGGCAGGGGCATCTTCGGCGACCTGACGGTGGCCGAGAACCTCGAGCTCGGCGCCTACGCCAAGCGGGCGCGCGGGCGCGAGAAGAAGAACCGCGACATGGTGCTCGAGCTGTTCCCGAAGCTGGCGGAACGGCGCGGCCAGGTAGCGCGCACCATGTCTGGCGGCGAACAGCAGATGGTGGCGATCGGGCGGGCTTTGATGTCGAGCCCCGACATCTTGATGCTCGACGAGCCGTCGCTCGGCCTGTCGCCGCTGTTGTGCACCGAACTTTTCAGGACGCTGCGCGAGATCCGCGGCACCGGCGTCGGCATCCTTTTGGTCGAGCAGAACGCCCGCCAGAGCCTGGCCATCGCCGACCGCGGCTATCTGCTCGAAAACGGCCACCTGACGGGCGAGGGCACCGCCGAGCGGCTGATCAGCGACCCCGCCGTGCAGCGCGCCTATCTGGGCAGCGTCGAGCAGAAGGCGGACATCCATCACGAAGAGAGGGTTTCCTACATGGTTTCGTATTCCCGACAGGCGGATGCGCTCTCCAGCGAGACGAACACGATCGAGGCGCTGGTGAGGCGGGCCGAGCAGGTTCATGCCGCGCACATTGAAGCAAAGCGCGCATCGAGCCCGGTGCCGAGCGCCTTCAGAACGGCACAGCAGAAGTCGGCGGGCCCGGCGACGGGTTCGTCCATTCCTGAACTGGTGCGGCGCGCCGACGAGGTCATGAAGCAGTACGTGATCGAGCGGCGGCAGGCGCGGCTGAAGGCCGCCGGCAAGCCGAGCGGGACGGACGCCGCGCGTCCGACCGAGCCGGCCGCACCGGCTGCGCAGGCAAAGGCCGAAGCGCCCCCGCCATCGGCTCCGCACGAGGAACAACGGCAGCCGGCGCCGAAGGCGAACGGCCACGCCGAGCCGCAGGCGTCGCACGAGGCGCAGCAGGAGCCGCGCCGCAACATCCCGCAGCGGGCGCCGGTGCCTCTGCCTGTGCCGGAGTTCATGCGCAACGGCAGCGCGCATGGCGGCAAGTCGGACCACTGAAAAACAACAATTGGCGAATGAACTGAGCGAAGTGACAGGAGACTGAGATGGCTCGCGTTTTCGAGGGAATTTACAGCGGCGGCGGCTGGGCGGCGACGTCAGGCACGTTCCAGGATCTCAACCCGGCCGACGGGTCGGTGTGGGCGGAGGTGCCCGACAGCGGGCGCGAGGAGACGCGCGCGGCGATCGAGGCCGCCAACGCCGCCTTCCCGGAATGGTCGGCGCTGCCGTTTTCGCAGCGCGCGCACTACCTGATGAAGGCCGCCGAGATCTGGGAAAAGCGGAAGATGGAGATCGTCGAGGCGATCCAGGCCGAAGGCGGCGGCTGGTTCGGCAAGGGCATGTTCGAGACCGGCTACGTTGCCGAAATCTTCCATGCCGCGGCCGGTTCGGTGTGGCAGCCGATCGGCGAGGTGCTGCCGTCGGAGCACAACAAGGTGTCGATGGCCGTGCGCCGGCCGATGGGCGTGGTGTCCGTCATCAGCCCGTGGAATTTCCCCTGCATCCTGACGGCGCGCGGCTTCATGTTCCCGCTGGTCGCCGGCAACACGGTCGTGCTCAAGCCGTCGGAAGAGACGCCGTATCTCGGCGGCCTGCTGTTCGCCGAAATCTTCGAGGAGGCAGGGCTGCCCAAGGGCGTGCTCAACGTCGTCACCTGCTCGCGCGATCATGTCCAGGAGGTCGGCGACGAGCTGATCGAGAATCCGCTGGTCAAGGGCATCTCGTTCACCGGTTCCACCGCCGTCGGCCGGCAGGTCGCGGCGAAGGCCGGCGCGCACCTGAAGAAGTGCTGCGTGGAACTCGGCGGCAAGGACTCGCTGATCGTGCTCGACGACGCCGAGATGGAGCGCGCCACCCAGGCCGCCAGCTTCGGCTCGTTCATGCACCAGGGCCAGATCTGCATGTCGGTCGAGAAGGTGCTGGTGCACGAGAAGATCTTCGACGAGTTCCTGCAGAAGTTCGTCGAGCGCTCGTCGCGGCTGCAGGTCGGCGACCCGACCAAGGACAAGAACAACATCATCGGCCCGCTGATCAACGACAAGCAGGTGGCCAAGGTGCGCGAGCAGCTGGAAGACGCGATCGCCAAGGGCGCCAAGGTGGTGCTGGGCGGCAAGATCGAGGGCCGTTTCGTGGAGCCGACGATCCTGACCGGTGTCACGCCGGACATGAAGATCTACCAGGACGAGACGTTCGGCCCCGTGGTGCCGGTGATCCCGTTCTCCACCGACGACGAGGCGGTGGCGATTGCCAACGACACCGAATACGGGCTGTCGGCCGGCGTGATGACGCATGACGAGCACCGCGGGCTGGAAATCGTCAACCGGCTGGAGACCGGCAACTGCCACATCAACTGCAGCAGCGTGAACGACGAGCCGCACGTGCCGTTCGGCGGTTTCAAGGCTTCCGGGCTCCGGCAAGCACGGCGGACGCTGGTCGCTCGAAACCTTCACCGAGACGCGCTGGATCACGCTCGATCGCGGCGGCAGGCCGTTCCCGCCGATGTTCTGACCAGCCACAAAATCATTGCTTGAGAGAGCGCCCGCGGTTCCATCCGCGGGCGTTTTTTCGTTATAGGTCAGCTCTTTGGCCGGATCAGCGCAAGGCCGGTCTCGGGATCGTGGACCCGTCTCAGATGCGTAGGCGCTTCGCGCAGCACGATTTCCAGCGTCGGGCGCACATGCGCCTGCTTGACGTCGCCGGCCATCGCCGTGCCGTCGTGCTTGCCGATCACGAGATGGACGTGGACGACCGGGCCGTCGTCGGATTCGGCGACATCACCGAGTAGCGAAGCCACCTCGACCTGCTCGCGGACGGGAATCTCGTCATACTCCTTCCGCTGCCAGTCGAAATATTTCAGCACCACATCGGAGAAGGCGCCAATCCCGGTGATCTGCGCCGCCGAGAGGTCGTTGTCGGCGGCGAAGGCGCGCAGTCCCTCCACCATCTCGTCGCCGGTCTCGAAGACCAGCGCCCAGGTGCGGGCGCCGTCGGCCTCGTGCAGCAATTGCGAACGCATGTCTTGCTCCCTCGCGGGTGATCGTCCTTCCGCAACCGCGGCCGCACGCCAGTGTTCCGTTGCCGCACCCCCGGAACATGAGCCGGACCGGTCAGGTTGTGAGGGCAAAGCACGCGCGAGCGCCCAGCAAAAGGAGTTCTCCCATGGCCGATCCGACGGCAGCCGACATTCTCGTCGAAACCCTGATCGACTGGGGCGTGGATACGATCTTCGGCATCCCAGGCGACGGCATCAACGGCATCATCGAGGCGCTTCGCAAGCGCAAGGACGCGATCCGCTTCATCCAGGTGCGGCACGAGGAGGCGGCCGCCTTCGCCGCCTGCGCCTACGCCAAGTGGACCGGCCGGCTGGGCGTGTGCATCGCCACGTCCGGTCCGGGCGGTATCCACCTGCTCAACGGGCTCTACGACGCCAAGCTCGACGGCCAGCCGGTGCTGGCGATAACCGGGCTGCAGTTCCACGACCTCCTGCACACCCACACCCAGCAGGACGTCGAGCTCGACAAGCTCTACATGGACGTGGCCGTCTACAACACGCGGGTGATGGGTCCGGCGCATGTCGAGAACGCGATGGAGCTCGCCTGCCGCAGCGCGCTCGCCTATCGTGGCGTCGCGCACGTCACCATTCCGGTCGACGTGCAGTCGCAGCCGATGTCGTCGGCCAGGCGCTCCAAGCGCAACGTCGCCGAGCACGTCTCCGACATGATGGCGCGATCCGGCCGGCTGCCGGACGAAAACCAGGTCGAAAGGGCGGCGGCGATCCTCAACGAGGGCGAGAAGATCGCCATCCTTGCCGGCCGCGGGGCGCTGGATGCCTCCGACGAACTGCTGGCGGTCGCCGAGAGGCTGAACGCGCCGATCGTCAAGGCGCTGCTCGGCAAGGGCGCGATCCCCGACGACAGCCCCTACGCCACCGGCGGCATCGGGCTGCTGGGCACCGAGCCGTCGCAGGACGCGCTCGAAAAGTGCGACACGCTGCTGATCGTCGGCTCGTCCTTCCCCTACATCGAATTCTACCCTCAGCCGGGCAAGGCCCGCGCCGTGCAGATCGAGCTCGATCCGCAGCGCGTCGGCCTGCGCTACCCGGTGGAGGCCGGGCTGGTCGGCGATGCCAGGCAGGTGCTGAAGATGCTGCTGCCGAAGCTGCATCAGAACGAGAAGAGCTCGTTCCTCGAAGCCGCGCAGAAGGGCATGAAGGACTGGAACGCGCTGATGGAGGAGCGCGGCACGCGGCAGGACATGCCGATGAAGCCGCAGGTCGTGGCGCACGAGCTGAACAAGCTGGTGCGCGACGACGCGATCGTGGCGACCGATTCCGGCACCATCACCACCTGGATCGCGCGGCACCTGACCATCCGCGAGGGCATGAAGTTCTCGTGCTCGGGCAATCTGGCGACGATGGCCTGCGGCCTGCCCTACGCGGTCGCCGGGGCGGTGGCCTATCCCAAGCGGCAGGTGATCGCCTTCGTCGGCGACGGCGGACTGACGATGCTGATCGGCGAGCTGGCGACCTGCGTGAAATACAATCTCGACGTCAAGATCATCGTCATCAAGAACAACGCGCTCGGCCAGATCAAGTGGGAGCAGATGGTCTTCCTCGGCAACCCCGAATATGTCTGCGAGCTGCAGCCGATCGACTTCGCGGCCGTCGCCAAGGGCTTCGGCGTCGAGGGCTACCGGATCGAGGATCCGAAGGAGTGCGCGGCCACCCTGCAGGAGGCGCTGTCGAGGCCGGGCCCGGCGCTGATCGAGGCCGTGGTCGATCCGCACGAGCCGCCGATGCCGCCGAAGATCAAGCTCAAGCAGATGGAGCACTTCGCGGAGTCGCTGGCGCGCGGCACGCCGGCGCGCGGCAAGATCGCGCTGACGGTCGCCTCCGACACCGTCCGCGAGCTGCTGTGAGCCGTCATGTCCCGCGCCCAGGCTCCGATCGAGCGGCTGGAGGCGAAAGCCTTCCGGGTTCCGACCGACGCGCCGGAATCCGACGGCACGCTGCAATGGGACGCGACCGGCCTGATGACGGTGACGCTCGACGCGGGAGGAAAGCAGGGCTTCGGCTACGGCTACGCCGGGCGGGCTGCGCGCGACACGATCGACGACGTGCTGGCGCCGGTGGTCGCGGGCAAGGACGCCTTCGACATCCCGGCCATCTGGTCGGCGATGGTGGCATCGGTGCGCAACGCCGGCTGGCGCGGCGTCTCGGCCTGCGCCATCTCGGCTGTGGACGCCGCGCTGTGGGATCTGAAGGCGAAGCTGCTCGACCTGCCGCTGGTCGAGGTTGCTCGGGGCAGGCGCGCGACAGCGTGGCGATCTACGGCAGCGGCGGCTTCACCTCCTACGAGGATCAGCGGCTGCGCGAACAGCTTTCCGGCTGGGTGCAACGACCTGGGCTGCCGGGCGGTGAAGATGAAGATCGGGCGTGAGCCGGGCCGAGATCCCGCCCGGATGGAGGCCGCGCGCGATGCGATCGGCGACGCCGAACTCTACATCGACGCCAACGGCGCCTTCACCGCCAAGCAGGCGCTGGCCATGGCCGAGAAGGCCCGGGCGTTCGGCGTCACCTGGTTCGAGGAGCCGGTGTCGAGCGACGACCTTGGAGGGCTGCGGCTGGTCCGCGAGCGCGGGCCCGCGGGCATGGACGTCGCGGCCGGCGAATACGGTTACGACCCGTTCTATTTCCGCCGCATGCTGGAAGCCGCCGCGGTCGATGTCCTTCAGGCCGACGCGACGCGCTGCGGCGGCATCACCGGCTTCCTCAAGGCGGCCGAACTCGCCGACGCGCACGGCGTGCCGCTGTCGGCCCACACCGCGCCGGCGCTGCACCTTTCCGTCGCCTGCGCCGCGCCGCGCATGAAGAACGTCGAGTGGTTCCACGACCACGTGCGCATCGAGCACATGTTGATGGACGGCGCGCCGTCGCCGGCCGACGGCGCAGATGCGCCCCGATCTGTCGCGACCCGGCAACGGCCTCGAATTCAAGTGGGCCGACGCGGAACGGTTCGCCGCGTGAGCAGCGGCGACAGACGACCCGGAGAATATCGATGTCCCATCATCTCGAAATCGATCACCGCGAGCGGCGCCAGCGCATCACCACGCCGGGCGGGCGGGTGTCTGCCGAGTTCGAGACGATCTCGGAAGCCGCGCGACAGGCAAATGGTGCGCGAACTCGAAGGCGCGATCGAGGGCGACGTGCATTTCGACGCCGGAAGCCGCGCGCTCTATGCCACCGACGCCTCGAACTATCGGCAGGTGCCGCTCGGCGTCGTCTTTCCGAAGACCGACGCGGATGTCGAGGCGGCGGTCGCCGCCTGCCGGCGACACGGGGCGGCGCTGGTGCTGCGTGGCGGCGGCACGAGCCTCGCCGGGCAGGGTTGCAACGTCGCGGTGCTTCTGGACTTTCTCCAGATACATGAACGGCATCGACTGGATCGACGCCGATGCACAGCAGGGCGCGGGTGCAGCCCGGCTGCATACTCGATCATCTGCGCGACCGCGCCGAGGAGCATCACCTGACCTTCGGCCCGGACCCGGCCACCCACGACCACAACACGCTGGGCGGGATGATCGGCAACAATTCCTGCGGCGTGCATTCGGTGATGGCCGGCCGCACCTCCGACAACGTCCATTCGCTCGACGTGCTGACCTATGACGGCATTCGCATGGAGGTCGGCCCGACCAGCGACGAGGAATTCCGGGCGATCCTCGCCGGGCGGAGGGCGCAAGGCGGAGATCTACCGGGCGCTCGACGATTTCCGGAAGAAGTACGGCCAGCTGATCACCGAGCGCTATCCGGACATTCCGCGCCGCGTCTCCGGCTACGAGAACCTCGACCAGCTTGCTGCCGGAGAACGGCTTCAACGTCGCCCGCGCGCTGGTCGGCACCGAGGCGACCTGCGTCACCGTCTTGAATGCCACGCTCGACCTGGTGCCGAGCCCGCCGGTCAGAGTGCTGGCGATCGTCGGGTTCGACGACATCTTCAAGGCGGCGGACGCGGTGCCGGAAGTGCTTCAGTACGGGCCGATCGGGCTGGAGGGTATCGACGAGATGCTGGTGCGCTACGTCCGCATCAAGGAGCTCGACGTCGAGGACATCAAGATGCTGCCGGACGGGCACGGCTGGCTGCTGGCGGAGTTCGGCGGACAGGACCGCGACGAGGCCTGCGCGGCGGCGCAGCGGCTGAAGAAGGGCATGGAAGGGAAGTGCCGGGCCGTCGAAATCCTCGAAAAGAAGGATCAGCAGGCGAAGATCTGGGCGCTGCGCGAGGCGGCGCTCGCGGCGACCGCGCACATTCCCGGCTACCCCGAAAACTGGCCGGGCTGGGAAGACAGCGCGGTGGCCCGCGACCAGCTCGGGCAGTATCTGCGGCAGCTGAAGGACCTGTTCCACAAGCACGGCTACGAAGCCTCGGTCTACGGCCATTTCGGCGACGGGCTGGTGCATTGCCGTATCCCGTTCAATCTGCGCACCGAGGAGGGGCTGCGCGACTGGCACACGTTCCTCGAGGAGGCGGCCGACCTCGTTGTCAGCCATGGCGGCTCGCTGTCGGGCGAGCACGGCGACGGCCAGGCGCGCGCCGAGCTTCTGGAGCGGATGTACGGGCCGGAACTGATGGCCGCCTTCCGCGAGTTCAAGCAGATCTGGGACCCGGACTGGCTGATGAACCCCGGCAAGGTGGTGGTGCCGTACCCGATCACCTCCAATTTGCGGGTGGGGCCCGAGTACCAGCCGCCGGACGTCGAGCCCGAGTTCGCCTACGTGGAGGACGGCGGCAGTTTCACCAAGGCGGCACTGCGCTGCGTCGGCGTCGGCAAGTGCCGGCGCACCGACAGCACCGACGGCGTCATGTGCCCGAGCTACATGGCCACGCACGAGGAGAAACACTCGACGCGCGGCCGGGCGAGGCTACTGTTCGAGATGCTGCACGGCGGCGCCATCACCGACGGCTGGAAGAGCCGCGAGGTGGAGGAGGCGCTCAGCCTGTGCCTCGCCTGCAAGGGCTGCAAGAGCGATTGCCCGGTGCATGTCGACATGGCGACCTACAAGGCCGAGTTCCGCTCGCACCACTATGCCGGGCGGCTGCGTCCGGTTTCCGCCTACACGATGGGGCAGATCCAGGACTGGGCGCGGCTCGCCTCGAAGATGCCGCGGCTGGCGAATTTCGTCACGCAGACGCCCGGATTGTCGGACCTGGTGAAGACGGCCGGCGGCATCGCGCAGGAGCGCCGGATGCCGGCCTTCGCACAGCAGACCTTCACCGACTGGTTCGCCCGGCGGTCGAAACCGGCGGCAAACGAGGGGTCGCGCACGGTGATGCTGTGGCCCGACACGTTCAACAACTACTTCCGCCCCCAGACGGCGATCGCGGCGACCGAGGCGCTGGAAGGGCTCGGCTACCGGGTGGTCGTGCCGGAGCGGCGCGTCTGCTGCGGGCGGCCGCTCTACGACTGGGGCAGGCTCGACAAGGCAAGGGCACTGTGGCGGTCGAACTTCGAGGCGCTGGCGCCGGCGATCCGCAACGGCTGGCCGATCGTCGGGCTCGAACCTGCCTGCACCAGCGCCTTCCGCGACGAGTTGCCGAGCCTGATGCGCAACGACGAGCAGGCGAAATGGCTGGCGCAGAACACCTTCTTCCTGACGGAGTTTCTCGACAGGGACGGCGCCCATCTGCCCCACCTGCCGGGCGCCGGCAAGGCGCTGGTGCAGTTGCACTGCCACCACCACGCCGTGCTCGACCAGGAATGCCAGGACCACGTTCTCGAAGGGCTCGGGCTCGACCACGAGTTGCTGCCGTCCGGTTGCTGCGGCATGGCCGGCGCGTTCGGTTTCGAGGCGGACAAATACGAGGTGTCGATGACGGCGGGCGAACGCGTGCTGCTGCCGGCGGTGCGCGCCGCGGATGCCGACACGCTCATCGTCGCCAACGGGTTTTCATGCCGCGAGCAGATCGAGCAGGGGACGGACAGGAAGACGGTCCATGTCGCGGAACTGTTGCGCGACGCAGTGGCAGCACCCGTGCGATGAGCGCACGTCAACGGCGCAAAAGAAAAGGCCGGCAGATGTGCCGGCCGAATTGCTGCTGGTGGGTGAGGAGAACTGGACCGCTGCCGCCTGGTGACGGCTGCGGGACTATTTGAATGCCCAGGAACGGAAGAGCGCACCGTCGTCGACGGCGTTCGGCCGGTCGGCCGCCGAGCGCTTTTCGGTATCCTCGGCGGAGTGACGCTCCAGGCGGTCGAGCACCTGCCTGGTGAGGCCGGAGACCTTTGCGCGCCGCGTCGCGGCGTCCTGCATCGACTGCTTCGCGTGCGGCGGCTGCGCGTCGCGCAGGCGCACCGCCGGAACCGCCTCCGTGGAGGAGGGGGATTTCCTGCTGGTGGCATTGCCTTGCATGTTGAAGTTCCTCCCGTCCGGATGCGCTGGTCGCGCGAGCGCCACGCCGGACCGTGGCACAGCCTACGCAAACTCCCCGGCCGGCCGACATTGTTCCATGTCAAAGTGCATCGCGCCGATCGATCACGGTGGCGTTGACAACTCAGCCCGGCTGCCCCAACCGTAAGGGAAGCTTCCGAACGCCGTGAGGCCCGGTCGATGCTCCTTCGATACGGGCTGTCGGGGAACCAATCCCCGGGGCGGCGACTTTTGTTACCTGGCGAGGAGAGAGAGCGGAATGCCATCCCAGGACGATCGCAAGACGGCGGCTCGGAAGGCCGGCGCGAAGAAGGACAAGAGCAAGAAGAGCGTGGCCGAAAGGGCCATGGAGGCCGTCACTGCTGCGGCGTCGCTCGTGCCGATGGGCGACGACGAGAGCGAGAGGCGCCTGCGCGCGCTGGCCGACAACCGCATCGCCATTGAAGGCGTGGAGCCGGAGATCGACGGCGGACGCTTCGCCGCCAAGACGATGTGCCGGCGCGGACTTTCCGGTCGAGGCCGACATCTTCAGCGATGGCCACGACATCATCGCGGCCGCGCTTCTCACCCGCAAGCACGGCGAAAGCGAGTGGTCCGAGACGCCGATGGTGTTCGTGGAGAACGACCGCTGGATCGCCGAGACCCGCTTCACCGAGATCGGCCTGCACGAATACACGCTGATCGCCTGGCGCGACCTGTTCGCGACGTGGCACAGCGATGTCGGCAAGAAGGTCGCGGCCGGCCAGAACGTGTCGCTCGAAATCGAGGAAGGCCACCGCCTCGTCGCATCCGCGGCCGAGCACCAGGACGACGAAGCTGTTCGCGGCGAGCTGCAAAGAGTGCTGCAGCGCTTCGAGGCGGCCGACGAGCCGGGCAGGCTGGCGCTGCTGATGTCGGACGAAACCGAAATGCTGATGAAGCGCGGCGGCCGGCGCACCAACCTCAGCCGCTACGGGCGCGTGCTTGAAGTGTTCGTCGACAGGCAGGCGGCGGCGTTCTCGGCCTGGTACGAGCTGATGCCGCGCAGCCAGGGCAGCGACGGCCACCGCCACGGCACGTTCGACGACGTGATCGAACGGCTGCCCTATGTGCGCGATCTCGGCTTCGACGTGCTCTACTTTCCCGCCGATCCATCCGATCGGCAAGACCAACCGCAAGGGCCGCAACAACTCGCTGACGCCCGGCCCGACGATCCGGGCAGCCCCTATGCGATCGGATCGGACGAGGGCGGCCACGACGCCATCCATCCCGAACTCGGCTCGTTCGAGGATTTCGAGCGGCTGATCAGGGCGGCGCGCGAGCAGGGGCTGGAGATCGCGCTCGATTTCGCCATCCAGTGCTCGCCAGACCATCCGTGGATCAAGGAACACCCGGAATGGTTCGACTGGCGGCCGGACGGCACGATCAAGTTCGCCGAGAACCCGCCGAAGAAATACGAGGACATCGTCAACGTCCATTTCTACCGCGACGCCATCCCCGGCCTGTGGCATGCGCTGCGCGACGTGGTGCTGTTCTGGGTCGGGCCACGGGGTGAAGATCTTCCGGGTCGACAACCCGCACACCAAGCCGTTCCCGTTCTGGGAATGGATGATCGGCGAGGTGCGCGCCAAGCATCCGGACGTGATCTTCCTGGCCGAAGCCTTCACCCGTCCGAAGGTGATGAAGCGGCTCGGCAAGGTCGGCTTCTCGCAGTCCTATTCCTACTTCACCTGGCGCAACGTGAAATGGGAGCTCGAGCAGTACCTGACCGAGCTGACGCAGGAGGAGTGCCGGCACTACATGCGGCCGAACTTCTTCGCCAACACGCCCGACATCAATCCGGTGTTCCTGCAGACGAGCGGCCGCGCCGGCTTCCGCTCGCGGCTGGTGCTGGCGGCGACGCTGGCCGGCAATTACGGGATCTACAACGGCTTCGAGATCTGCGAGGCCGCGCCGGTGCCGGGCAAGGAGGAATACCTGGATTCGGAGAAATACCAGCTGCGCGCCTGGGACATGGACCAGGAAGGCAACATCCAGGACGACATCAGGCTGATGAACCGGCTGCGGCGCGAGAACCCGGCGCTTCAGTCGTTTACCTCGCTGAAGTTCTACAACGCCTTCAGCGACCAGATTCTCTACTACGGCAAGATGGATCCGAAGGCGTCCAGCTACGTCCTCGTGCATGTCTGCCTCGACCCGCACAACATCCAGGAATTCGAATTCGAGGTGCCGATGTGGGAGTTCGGGCTGCCGGACGACGCCTCAGTGGAGGTGCAGGACCTCGTCCACGGCAACCACTTCACCTGGCACGGCAAGAGCCATTGGCTGAGGCTTGACCCGAGCGACCAACCCTATGCGATATGGCGCCTCTTTCCACCGGGGAGCGCACGATGACGAGCAACGGAAAGAACCGGCACGACGGGGCGATCGACCGGACGCAGGCGGACTGGTACAAGGACGCCGTCATCTACCAGCTCCACGTCAAGGCCTATCAGGACTCCAACGACGACGGCGTCGGCGACTTCGCCGGGCTGATGCGGCGGCTGGACCACGTGCAGGAACTGGGCGCGACGGCGATCTGGCTGCTGCCGTTCTATCCGTCGCCGCTGCGCGACGACGGCTACGACATCGCCGACTACAAGTCGATCAATCCCGCCTACGGCAAGATGACCGACTTCAAGGGCTTCATCGCCGAGGCGCACCGGCGCGGCCTGCGCGTCATCACCGAGCTGGTGATCAACCACACCTCCGACCAGCACCCCTGGTTCCAGAAGGCGCGGCGCGCCAAGCCGGGATCGGCCGCCCGCGACATGTATGTGTGGAGCGACACCGACGAAAAATTCCCCGAGACCCGCATCATCTTCACCGATACGGAGAAGTCGAACTGGGCCTGGGACCCGGAGGCCGGCGCCTATTACTGGCACCGCTTCTACTCGCACCAGCCGGACCTCAATTTCGACAATCCGCGCGTGCTGCGCGAGGTGCTGAAGGTCATGCACTTCTGGCTCGACATGGGTGTCGACGGGCTGCGGCTCGACGCCATCCCGTACCTGATCGAGCGCGAGGGGACGAACAACGAGAACCTGCCCGAGACGCACGTCATCCTGAAGAAGATCAGGGCCGAGCTCGACGCGCTACTATCCGGACCGGATGCTGCTGGCCGAGGCCAACCAGTGGCCGGAAGACACGAGACCCTATTTCGGCGAGGGCGACGAGTGCCAGATGGGGTTTCACTTCCCCCTGATGCCGCGCATGTACATGGCGGTGGCGCAGGAGGACCGGCATCCGATCACCGACATCATTCGCCAGACGCCCGAAATCCCGGACAATTGCCAGTGGGCGATCTTCCTGAGGAACCATGACGAACTGACGCTCGAAATGGTGACGGACGTCGAGCGCGACTATCTGTGGCGCACCTATGCCGAGGATGCCCGGGCACGCATCAATCTCGGCATCCGGCGCAGGCTGGCGCCGCTGATGCAGAACGACCGCCGCAAGGTCGAGCTCATGAACTCGCTGCTTTTCTCGATGCCCGGCACGCCGATCGTCTACTACGGCGACGAGATCGGCATGGGCGACAACTACTATCTCGGCGACCGCGACGGCGTCAGGACGCCGATGCAGTGGTCTCTCGACCGCAATGCCGGCTTCTCGCGCGCCAATCCGCAGCAGCTCTTCCTGCCGCTGATCATGGACCCGATCTACGGCTTCCAGGCGATCAACGTGGAGAGCCAGCAGCGCGATACGTCGTCGCTGCTCAACTGGATGCGCCGCGTGATTGCCGTGCGCAAGGAGCATCCAGCCTTCGGCCGCGGCACGATGACCCTGTTGTATCCGCGCAACCGCCGGGTCCTCGCGTATATTCGTGAACACGACGGCAACCGCATCCTGTGCGTGGCCAATCTGTCGCGTGCGGCGCAGGCCGTCGAACTCGACCTGTCGAACTGGAAGGGCTCGGTGCCGATCGAACTGATGGGCCGCTCGGCCTTTCCGCCGATCGGCGAACTGCCCTATCTCGTGACGCTGCCCGGCTACGGCTTCTACTGGTTCCTTCTTGCCGAAGAGGCGGTGGCGCCGTCCTGGCACCGGGCGCTTCCCGACGTCATGCCCGAATTCGTGACGCTGACCACGCGCAGCGGTGTCGGCGGCGTGCTCGTGGGGCGTGAGCGCGCACAGCTCGAAAAGGACGTGCTGCCGAAATTCCTGCCGCTGCAGCGCTGGTTCGCCGCCAAGGACCGGCGGCTCGGCGCGGTGTCGATCGTCTCGATCGGCGACCTCGGCGGCGGACGCCACGTGCTCACCGAGGTCACCTGCGACGTCGAGGGCGAGGAGCAGCGCTATCTGCTGCCGCTGTCGGCCAGGTGGGGCGAGGAGAACCTCGCCTTCGGCGCGCCGAAACTGTCCTACACGATGGCCAAGCTGCGCAGCGGCTCGCGCGTCGGCGCGCTGGTCGACGGCGCCTTCGAGGAGGATCTGGCAGCCCACGTTGTGGACGCGATGCGCCAGGGCACCGTCGTCGAGACCGACAACGGCTCAATCGCCTTTTCCGGCAACCAGCGCCTGGCCGAGATCGAGGAGGCCGGCGATCCGCGGCCGCTCAACGTCGAGCAGAGCAACGTCTCGATGGCGTTCGGCAACGAGATCATCCTGAAGTCCTATCGCCGCCTGCGCTCGGGCGTGCAGCCGGAAGTCGAGATGGCCAGGTTCCTCACCGAGGAGGCGGATTTCCGCAACACGCCGGCCTTCCTGGGCTCGATCGAGCGCCGCCCGGCCGAGGGCGGCGAGCCGACGCTGCTGGGTGCGGCGTTCGCCTATGTGCTCAACCAGGGCGACGCCTGGGACGTCATCACCAACGCGCTGCACCGCGACATCGAGGAGCACGCCATGCTCGGCGAGCGCGCCGAGGCGCCGCCGACGGAGGACGAGGAATCCTTCCCGCACGCGCTGATGGTGGGCGAGGTGCTGGGCCGCCGCACGGCCGAACTGCATCGCGCGCTGGCGCACCCGTCGGACGATCCGGCCTTCGCCGTCGAGCCGATCACGCGGGAGGACGTCGAGGCCTGGCTGCGCGAGACCGAGGACGATCTCGCGGCGATGTTCGAGCGGCTGGAGAAAGCCGGCGACAGCCTGCCGGAGGACGCGCGCGAGCAGGCCAGGGCGGTGCTCGAAAGCCGCGACGCGCTGACGGCCCGGGTGCGGGCGGTCTCGGACATAGCGCCCTCGGGCGGACGCTCGCGCATCCACGGCGACTACCATCTCGGGCAGGTGCTGATGGTCCACGACGACGTGATGATCATCGACTTCGAGGGCGAGCCCCGCCGCTCGATGGAGCAGCGTCGCGGCAAGACCTCGCCGCTGCGCGACGTCGCGGGAATGCTGCGCTCGCTCGACTATGCCGCAGCCGACGCGGTAGCCTACGCGCCGCATGCCGGCCCCGGGGCGGGCGCCGTCGCGGGCAATCGC
The DNA here is from genome assembly GCA_963816435.1 of uncultured Alphaproteobacteria bacterium. Taxonomy (GTDB): domain Bacteria; phylum Pseudomonadota; class Alphaproteobacteria; order Rhizobiales; family Rhizobiaceae; genus CAWFKS01. The sequence continues at coordinate 360,281 of CAWFKS010000009.1, read as the reverse complement.
GCGGCGCAATGGGCGGCTCGCACCGCCGACGATTTCATGGCCGCCTACCTGCAAACCATCGACGGCTGTGAAACCTATCCGGAGGATGCGGAGTTTGCCCGAAGGCTGCTCGACATGTTCGTCGTGCAGAAGGCCGCCTACGAGGTCGGCTACGAACTCGCGAACAGGCCGAGCTGGGTGAAGTTCCCGCTGCAGGGCCTGTTGGATATTCTCCAGAAGGAAGAGGCCAGTCTTGACTAGCCCGACAAATGCCATGGCGGACGCGGCGCCTCCCGGGCCCGGACCGCACGCATCCGACATCGAGGCGATCATCAGGGGACGCCACGGCAACCCGTTCGTCGTGCTCGGAATGCAGGGCGGCGACGGCGAGCCGGTGGTCGTCAACGTGTTCGCGCCGGAGGCCGCGGAAGTGGCGCTGCTGGACGCCGACAGCGGCCGGCGGATCGCCTCCCTCGACCGCGTCCATCCGGAAGGGTTCTTTTCCGTCAAGCTCAACGACCGCAAGGAACGCTTTCGCCTACCGGCTCGAGAAGTCCACCGGCAGCGACCGGTGGGAAGTCGACGATCCCTACCGCTTCGGTCCGGTGCTCGGCGAACTCGACGAGTATCTGCTGGCCGAAGGGCGTCACCTGCAGCTCTACCGCCGGCTCGGCGCGCATCCGACCGAGCACGAGGGTGCAGCCGGCGTCGCCTTCGCGGTGTGGGCGCCGAACGCGCGGCGCGTCAGCGTCGTCGGCGACTTCAATGCCTGGGACGGCCGCCGCAATCCGATGCGCAAGCGCTACGGCGGCGGGCTGTGGGAGCTGTTCGTGCCCGGCCTGGAACCCGGTCGACCTACAAATACGAGATCGTCGGCGTGCACGGAGACGTGCTGCCGCTGAAGGCCGACCCGGTGGCGTTCGCGCAGGAGCAGCCGCCGGCAACCGCCTCGCGGGTGAGCGGGCTTCCCACCCATCAATGGAGCGACACCGCCTGGATGGGCGCGCGCGGCCAGCGCCAGGACGTGTCGTCGCCGGTCTCGATCTACGAGATGCATCTGGGCAGCTGGCGCCGCACCGGCGACGACCAGATGCTCGACTACGACACGCTCGCCGAACTCCTCGTTCCCTACATTGAGGAGATGGGCTTCACGCATGTCGAGCTGCTGCCGATCACCGAGCATCCGTTCTCGGGCTCGTGGGGCTACCAGCCGCTCGGCATGTTCGCGCCGACCAGCCGCTTCGGCCCGCCCGAAGCCTTCGCGCGCTTCGTCGACCGGCTGCACCGGGCCGGCATCGGCGTCATCCTCGACTGGGTGCCGGCCCATTTCCCGTCCGACGCGCACGGGCTCGTGCGCTTCGACGGCACGGCGCTCTACGAGCACGAGGATCCGCGGCTCGGCTTCCACAAGGACTGGAACACGCTGATCTACAATTTCGGGCGCACGGAGGTGGCCAACTTCCTGCAGGCAAGCGCGCTCTACTGGCTGGACCAGTTCCATATCGACGCGCTGCGCGTCGATGCCGTCGCCTCGATGCTGTATCTCGACTACAGCCGCAATCCCGGCGAATGGATTCCAAACCGCTATGGCGGCAACGAGAACCTCGACGCCATCGAGTTCCTGCGCAATACCAACAGCCGCATCGGCGAACTCCACGGCGGCGCCCTGACGATCGCCGAGGAATCGACGGCATGGCCGGGCGTCAGCCGCCCCGTCAGCGACGGCGGGCTCGGCTTCAACTACAAGTGGAACATGGGCTGGATGCACGACACGCTCAGCTACATGAGCGAAGATCCGATCAACCGGAAATACCATCACGGGGAGATGACGTTCGGCATCCACTACGCGTTTTCGGAAAACTTCGTGCTGCCGCTCAGCCACGACGAGGTGGTGCACGGCAAGGGCTCGCTGATCGGCAAGATGCCGGGCGACCGCTGGCAGAAATTCGCCAATCTGCGCGCCTATTTCGGCTTCATGTGGACCCATCCCGGCAAGAAGCTGCTGTTCATGGGCGGCGAGTTCGCGCAGGAGCGTGAGTGGAACCACGACCATTCGCTCGACTGGCACCTGCTCGACGACCCGTCGCACAAGGGCATGCAGTCGCTGGTGCGCGACCTCAATCGCCTCTACCGCGACACGCCGGCTCTCTACGAGCTCGACTGCGACCAGCAGGGGTTCGAATGGATCGAGGGCGGCGACGTCGAAAACAGCGTCTTCTCGTTCCTGCGGCGCGCGCGCGGAGACGAGCCGCCGGTGATCGTCGTCTCCAACATGACGCCGGTGGTGCGCGAGGACTATCGCGTCGGCGCGCCGCTCGGCGGCGAATGGGACGAGGTTCTCAACACCGACGCCGAGGAATACGGCGGATCGGGCGTGGCCAACGGCGACGGGCTGAGGGCGGAGGAGGTCGGCAACCACGGCCGACCGTATTCGTTGCGGCTGAGGCTGCCTCCGCTCGCCACCATCGTGCTGGCGCCGCGCCGGATCAGCTAGGCCGACGGGCCGCGCCGATGTTTTTCTGCTTCCCGGCAGGACCGCACAGCAACCTTTCGGCGCGGGCTCCGTTTGATGCAATCGCGGCAGGAGGCGGCCCGGTCATGACCGGGAAGTCTCGATGCTGCTCCAACATCTCTCCAACCAGGCATCGTCCGGCCTCTAGCTTTGCCGGCAGCCACGAAGGGCGCTAGATGGCCAAGTCCAGGCAAAGGGTGTTGCCCGGTTCGCCGATCCCGCTGGGTGCGCATTGGGACGGTTCCGGCGTCAATTTCGCGCTGTTTTCCGCGAACGCCACCAAGGTGGAACTGTGCCTGTTCGAGCGCAGCGGCCGGCGCGAGCTGGAGCGCATCGAGCTGCCCGAATACACGCACGAGGTGTGGCACGGCTATCTGCCGGAGGTGCGGCCGGGGCAGCTCTACGGCTACCGGGTGCACGGTCCCTATGCGCCGGAGGCCGGGCACCGGTTCAACCCGAACAAGCTGCTGCTCGACCCTTACGCGCTGGAGCTTCGCGGCGACATTCGCTGGCACGACGCGCTGTTCGGCTACCGGGTCGGGCATTCGCGCCAGGACCTGTCGTTCGACCGGCGGGACTCCGCCTTCGTCATGCCGAAATGCGTGGTGGTCGACCCCGCCGTCACCTGGGGCAACGACATCCGACCCGAGGTGCCGTGGGCCAAGACCATCGTCTACGAGGCGCATGTGAAGGGAATGACGGCGCTCAAGAACGATCTGCCGCAGCATTTGCGCGGCACCTTCGAGGGACTGGCCGATCCCCGCACGATCGAGCATCTGGTGAAGCTCGGCGTGACGGCGATCGAGCTGATGCCCACGCAGGCGTTTTTCGACGACCGTTACCTGATCGAGAAGGGCCTCTCGAACTACTGGGGCTACAACACGATCGGTTTTTTCGCGCCAGCGACGCGCTACATTTCGCCGGGTGCGGGCATCCACGAATTCAAGCTGATGGTGCGCCGCCTGCACGCTGCCGGTATCGAGGTCATTCTCGACGTGGTCTACAACCACACCGCCGAAGGCAACCAGATGGGGCCGACGCTGTCGTTCCGCGGCATCGACAACGCCAGCTACTACCTGCTTGGCGACGACCCGCGCTATTATTTCGACACGACCGGCTGCGGCAATACGGTCAATCTGCGCCACCAGCGGGTGTTGCAGATGGTCATGGATTCGCTGCGCTACTGGGTCCAGGAATGCCATGTCGACGGGTTTCGCTTCGACCTGGCGAGTTCGCTCGGTCGCGACCGTGACGCCTTCGACAACAACGCGGTCTTCTTCGATGCGGTGCGCCAGGATCCGCTGCTGTCCACCGTCAAGCTGATCGCCGAACCTTGGGATACCGGCCCGGACGGCTACCAGCTCGGCCATTTTCCGCCGGGCTGGGCGGAATGGAACGATACCTATCGCGACACCGTGCGCTCGTTCTGGAAGGGCGACGAGGGTATGGCGGGCGACCTTGCGAGCAAGCTGATGGGCACGGCCGGCGCGTTCGAGCGCCGCGGGCGCAGGCCGTGGGCCAGCGTGAACTTCGTCACCGCGCATGACGGCTTCACGCTCGCCGACGTGGTGAGCTACGACGACAAGCACAACGAGGCCAACGGCGAGGACAATCGCGACGGCCATTCGCACAATCTCAGCCACAACTGGGGCGCGGAAGGGCCCACCGACAACGCCGACATTCTCGACATGCGCGACCGCATGCGCCGCAATCTCGTCGCCACGATGCTTCTGTCACAGGGCACGCCGATGATCCTGATGGGCGACGAGGTGGGCCGCACGCAGGGCGGCAACAACAACGCCTACTGCCAGGACAACGAGATGAACTGGCTGCAATGGGACGATCTCGACCCGCGCGACGCGGCGTTCCACGACTTCGTCAGCGGCGTGATCGCGGTTCGGAACAGCCGGCCGTTGCTGCGCCAGCCGCATTTCCTGCATGGCGAGGAACTGGAAGAGAACGGCTTCCGCGACGTGCAGTGGCTGCGCCCCGACGGCGGGACGATGGACCAGCAGGACTGGGAGAACGGCATGACCCGCTCGATGGCGGTTCTTCTGGGGTCGGCCAAGTCGCTGCTGCTGATGCTGATGAACGCGCATTCCGAGGCGGTCGAATTCGACCTGCCTCAGCCCGGCGGCCCCGCCTGGCGGGTGGTTGTCGACACCGCGAGCGGAACGGTCCACCCGGACGATCCGGGGCCGGAGCATTCCGGCTCGATCGAGGTGCAGGCGCGCTCTCTGCTGCTTCTGGAGGCGCGGCTATGAGCCAACCCGAGCAGAAGATCGAGTTCCACGACATGCCGAAGAGCTGGGGCGCGGAATTCGTGCGCGAGGGCGAGGTGCGATTCCGCATCTGGGCGCCCGGTTGCGAGCGCATGGTGCTGCGGCTCGACGGCGAGGATGCGCCGATGGGCGCGATCGGCAACGGCTGGTTCGAGCTGATGGCCGACGGCGTGTCGCCGGGCGCGCGCTATGCCTTCGTGCTGCAGGACGGGCTGGAGGTTCCCGATCCCGCCTCCCGCTACCAGCCGGACGGGGTGCACGGCGAATCCGAGATCGTCGACCCGACGGCCTATCGCTGGAAGAACGCCGGCTGGCGCGGGCGGCCCTGGGAAGAAGCCGTAATCTACGAACTGCATGTCGGCACGTTCACGCCGCAGGGTACCTTCCTGGCGGCGCAAGAACGGCTCGCCGATCTCGCCGCCCTCGGCGTGACGGCAATCGAGATCATGCCGGTGGCGCAGTTCTCGGGCGATCGCGGCTGGGGCTATGACGGCGTTCTACCCTACGCGCCGCACCAGGCTTACGGCACGCCGGAGGACATGAAGGCCTTCATCGATGCCGCGCACGGCCACGGGCTGATGGTGCTGCTCGATGTCGTCTACAATCATTTCGGTCCCGACGGGAATTATCTCGGTCTCTACGCCGGGGACTTCTTCCACCCCGAGCGGCACACGCCGTGGGGTCCGGCGATCGCCTACGAGAAGGACGCGGTGCGGCGCTTCTTCATCGAGAACGCGCTCTACTGGCTGGAGGAATTCAACCTCGACGGGCTCCGGCTCGACGCGATCGACCAGATCAGGGACGAACTCTCCGAAGCTCACATGCTGGTGGAACTGGCGAAACGCGTGCGTTCGGAATTTCCGCACCGGCAGATCCATCTGACGACCGAGGACAGCCGCAACATCACCAGCCTGCACGAGCGCGACGCCAAGGGCGGCGTGCCGCTGTTCACCGGCGAGTGGAACGACGACTTCCACAACGCCGCGCATGTCGTGGCGACAGGCGAGGACGAGGGCTACTACGCCGACTTTGCCGATGACGCGCCGGCAAAGCTCGGCGCGGGCGCTGGCCGAGGGCTTCGTCTACCAGGGCGAGACCATTCGCCGCATGAGCGGCAAGCCCCGCGGCCATCGGAGCACGCATTTGCCGCCGGCCGCCTTCGTCGATTTCCTCCAGAACCACGACCAGACCGGCAATCGCGCGCTCGGCGAACGGCTGATCTCGCTTGCGGGTCGCGAGCGGGTGAGGGCGCTGACGGCCATGTTGTTGCTGTCTCCGCACATCCCGCTTCTGTTCATGGGCGAGGAATACGGCGAGCGGCGGCCGTTCCTGTTCTTCACCGATTTCCAGGGCGATCTGGCCGACGCGGTGCGCGAGGGACGGCGCAAGGAATTCGCAGGGTTCGCCGGCTTCGAGGGCGGACACGTGCCGGACCCCAACGCGCGCGAGACCTTCCTTGCGTCGAAGCTCGACTGGGATTTCGCCGCCTCCGAAGAGGGACGGGAGTGGTCGGGCTTCGTGCGCGGCCTGCTTCAACTGCGCGCCGACAGGATCGTGCCGCTGATCAAGCGCATAGGCGGGCATGCCGGGCGGATGCTCGAAGCCGAGCAGGGCATTGTCGCCGTCGCGTGGAAGGCGGACGTTGCGACGTTGCAGATGGTGGCGAACCTGTCGGATGCACCGCGCAAGGCGCCTCAGATCGAAGGCGAAATCCTGTATTCGTCGGCCGATGGCGGTGACGGCGTGCTGCCGCCGGACGCGGTCGTCGTCGCCGTGGTCGAGGAAGGGAGTGGTGCGCGATGAGCGGTGACCTCGACGAACTCGCCCGCCGCCACGGCCTGTCGCTGTCGCACTACGCGCCCGACGGCAGCGAGCACTACATTTCCGAGGCGACCAAGCGGGCGATCCTTGCCGGGCTCGGCGTCGCCTGCGGCAGCGACGAGGAAATCCGCCGCAGCCTCGAGGAAGCGGCCGGGCCTCCATCCGCCGGAAATGCGCGCCGCCGAGGGCAGGCACTGCGGCCTGCCGCAATGGCTGGAGCACGATCGCGCCTGGGGCATCTCGGCGCAGGTCTACGAGCTGCGCTCGGCGCGCAACTGGGGCATCGGCGATTTCGCCGACCTCGCCGCGTTCTGTGCGGTGGCGGGGAAGACGGGCGCCGACTTCGTCGGCATCAACCCGATGCACGCGCTGTTCATGGCCGAGCCTACGAAGTGCAGCCCGTTCTCGCCGTCGAGCCGGCTGTTTCTCAATCCCATCTATATCGCCGTCGACCGCGTTCCCGGCTACGAGGAGAAATTCGCCGACCGCCACGCCATCGAGCCGCTGCGCGAGACGGCGCTGGTCGACTATGCCGGCGTGGCCGCCGTGAAGCTCGCCGCCCTGCGTGCGATCTGGCAGGCCGGTCACGGCAAGGCGGACGCGGCGTCGGGCAAGGCGCTGGAGGCGTTTCGCGAGCGCGGCGGCGAGGCGCTGCGCCGCCACGCGCTGTTCGAGGCGCTGTCCTTCGCCATGGTGGAGGCCGGCCACGGCAGCGGCTGGAGGATTGGCCGGAAGAGTTCCGCGACCCCGACGGGGCCGCGGTGGCGGAGTTCGCCAAAGAGAACGCGGACGAGATCGACTTCCACGTCTGGCTGCAGTTCCTGGCCGAGACGCAGCTCGACGCGGCGCGCGACGCGGCGCTGAAGAGTGGAATGCGGATCGGACTCTATCTCGACCTCGCCGTCGGCGACGCACCCGACGGGTCTGCGACCTGGAGCAGGCAGGACCTCTACGCCAGTGGCGTCGCGATCGGCGCGCCGCCGGATTTCTTCACCGCAGAAGGGCAGAACTGGCAGCTGACGCCGATGTCGCCGCTGGCGCTCAGGCAGCGGGACTGCGAGCCCTATCGCGAGATGGTTGCCGCCTCGATGCGCCATGCCGGGGCGCTGAGAATCGACCACGTCATGTCGCTGTGGCAGCTGTTCTTCGTGCCGCAGGGCGAGGCGGCGTCGGCGGGCGCGTATGTGCGCTATCCGATCGAGACGATGCTTTCGATCCTCGGCGAACTCTGCGCCGAAAACGGCACGGTGCTGATCGGCGAGGATCTCGGCTACGTGCCCGCGGGATTCCGCGAGGTGATGGCACAGTCGGGAATCCTGTCCTACCGCATCCTCTATTTCGAGGAGGCGGACGGCGGGTTCAAGCGGCCGGGCGACTACCCGCGGCTGGCGCTGGCGTGCCTTTCCACCCACGACCTGCCGACGCTGCGGGCCTGGTGGCGCGGCGACGACGTCAGCCTGCGTCGCGACAACGGCCTTATCTCTCGCGAATCTGCCGCCCACCAGGCAGCCGACCGGCGCCACAAGCGGGACGCGCTGATCCGGGCGATGATGTCGGGCGGCGCCATGACGGCGGAGGATCTGGCACCGCTGGAGGACGCCATTCCCGACGACCGCTCCGCGATGCCCAGCCAACTCGCCATCGCCGCGCACCGCTTCGTCGCGCGCACGCCCTCCGTGCTGGCCGGCGTGCGGCTGGCAGATCTCGTCGGCGAAGCAAAGCCCACGAACCTGCCCGGCACTGTCGACGAGTATCCGAACTGGCGCCCGAAACTGGCGGTGCCGGTTGAAGAACTGCCGCGGCACCCGCTGTTTCTCGCCATTACGAAGGCCGTCGCGGCGGAGCGCCCGAGACACAGATGACCCTGCCGAGCGCCACCTACCGCATCCAGTTTCGCGACGGGATGACGTTCGACCGCGCCGTGGAGGTGGTGCCGTACCTGAAGCGGCTCGGCGTCAGCCATCTCTACGCCTCGCCGATCTTCGCGGCCACGCACGGCTCGACGCACGGCTACGACGTCACCGACCACAACAGGTTCGACCCCGCGCTCGGCGGGCGCGACGGCTTCATGCGGCTGAGCGACGCTCTGAAGGCGCACGGGCTCGGGCTGATCCTCGACATCGTGCCCAACCACATGGCGGCCTCCGTCGAAAACCCGTGGTGGCGCAGCGCCGTGGAGTGGGGCGAGCAAAGCCTGTTCGCGCATCATTTCGACATCGACTGGGCCGAACCCCTGACGCTGGCGATGCTCGGCAAGCCGTTCGAAGAGGCATTGTCGGCGGGCGAGCTTTCTTTGAGGACCGATGCCGAGGAAGGGGCGCTGACGCTCGCCTACTACGACAATCTGCTGCCGCTGACCCCGGCGACCTATGGGCTGGTGCTGGAAGGGATCGAGGGCGAGTTGGCGGAGCGCCTGGCCGAAGCGGCGGCGACGGCCGGCGCCCGAAGCGGACACGGCGTTCCACCAGCACGTGAAGGAGCTGCTCACCGATACCGAAGCGCGCCGGCGCCTCGACGAAAAGCTTCGCGACATCTCGGGCGACCACGATCTTCTTCGCCGCGTGCACGAGGCGCAGCCTTGGCGGCTGGTATTCTGGAAGGAGGCCAGCCGGCATCTCAGCTATCGCCGCTTCTTCGAGATCACCGGGCTGGCGGGGGTGAGGGTGGAGGACCCCGCCGTGTTCGACGACGTCCACCGCCTGGCGCTGGAGCTGGTGCGCGAGGGCAGGGTGGACGGGCTGCGCATCGACCATGTCGACGGACTTGCCGACCCGGGAGCGTATCTGGAGCGGCTGCGCGAGAAGGCTGGCGAGGACATCTACATCGTCGTCGAAAAGATCGTCGAGCCAGGCGAGACCCTGCCGGAAGAATGGCCGGTCGCGGGGACCACCGGCTACGAGTTCATCGCCGACACGGCCGCGCTTCTGACCGACGGCGACGGTGTGGCGGAGCTTGCACGCACCTATGCGGAGCTTTCAGGCGAGGCCGAGCCTGCCGAGATACGGCGCCAGGCGGCGAAGCGGCTGATGGCGTCGAGGAATTTCGCCGGCGAGGTCGAGGCGCTGGTAAAGGGGGTGCTGCGCGTGGCGCAGGCGGTTTCCGGCTCCCCGCAGCTCGATCGGCACGCCGTGCGCACGGCGCTTATCGAACTGGTCACCGCCTTCCCGCGCTATCGCACATACGGAACGATGGCGGGGATGTCCGAACAAGATCGCCATCTGCTGGCGGTAACGGCCGAGGCGGTGCGTGAGAGCGTCGGCGTTGACGCGATTGCGCTCGACTTCCTGTTCGACGTGCTGAAAGGCGAAAACCTGCCGTCGGAAGCCTCGGGCGACGCGTGGTGGGTGCGCATGCGCTTCCAGCAGCTTGCCGGACCGGTGATGGCGAAGGCGGTCGAGGATACGTTCTTCTATCGCCATCACGCGCTGATCGGGCTCAACGAGGTCGGCGGCGATCCGCTGGCGCCGGGCGGAACGGGAGCGGATTTCCATGAGGCCATGGCGGAGCGGGCGCGGCTGCAGCCGCACGGGCTTTCGGCCGGGTCGACCCACGACACCAAGCGCGGCGAGGACGCACGCGCGCGGCTCTATGCGCTGTCGGAAGCTCCGGAATTGTGGAGCGAGGCGGTCTCGCGCTGGCGGCGCATGCACGCTCACCTCGTGCGACGGCTGCCCGGCGGACCGGCGCCGGAACCCGCAACGGAATGGATGCTCTACCAGGCGCTGCTCGGCGTCTGGGAAGGAAGCGAACCGACCGACGCTGGAAGCGTTGCGGCCGCGCTTCGCAGGCTATGTGGAAAAGTCGCTGCGCGAGGCGAAGCTGCGCACCGCGTGGACGGAGGTCGACGAGGACTACGAAAAGGCGGTGCAGGACTATGCGGCCGCGCTGGTCTCCCCCGGCAATGCCGAGTTCCTGCGCGATTTTGCCGCGACCATCGAACCTTTCCTTGGGGCGGGGCTGCTGAACAGCCTGTCGCAAACGCTGATCCGGCTGGCTGCACCCGGCATCCCCGACATCTACCAGGGCGCGGAACGGCTGGATCTCAGCCTCGTCGATCCCGACAACCGGCGTCCGGTCGATTTCGCGGCGCTGGCGCGTGAGCTCGGAAAGGACGTGGCGCGCGCTCCGACGCCGGAAAACATCGCGGACGGCAGTTTCAAGCAGTACCTCGTGGCGTCCGGACTACGTCTGCGCGCCGCACGTCCGTCGGTGTTTGCCGAGGGCGACTACGTGCCGCTGACGGCGAGCGGCCCGAAGGAAGAGCACGTGGCGGCCTTCCTGCGCCGTCACCAGGACGGCGTTGTGCTGGCGCTGGCGCCGCGAATGCCGATGGCGTTGCTGGCGCAAGACCGGCCCGCGATACCGTTCCAGGCCTGGGGCGACACGATGCTGGAAATGCCGGGCGATCTCGCGGGTACGGTGCTGTTCGATGCGCTGGACGGACGGCAGTTCGAACTCGCTTCCCCGATGCCCGTCGCGGCTTTGCTCGGTGACCGGCCGGTGGCGCTGCTTTCGGACTTGGAGATCGAAACAATTTGACACAAATTGTTTGGCGGTCATGAACATTGTTTAGCGTCGAACGTTGGTAGCAGGGTTACTGCGCATGGGAGCGAAGGGAGTCTCATGATGATCGACGGCAGGGACGAAAAAGTCAGGCAGAAAGCTTACGAAATCTGGGAGCGCGAGGGCCGGCCCGAGGGCAAGGAGCGCGAGCATTGGGAACAGGCCGAGCGCGAGACGCCGGGCGAAAGCTCTGCCGGCGCGCCGCGAGGCCAAGAAGAAGCGCACCCGCAAGGCCAGCACCGACATCACCGCAGCGCCGGAAACGCAGGCGGCCAAGCCAAAGGCGAAGCGCGCGGCTACCAAGAAGTAGCTTCGCCCGCTCGCGTTGGCTTTCGTCGGGCGCCTCGGCGGTGGCGAACCGGCGATTTGTGTTGCCACGCGCCATGGGCGCCGTGCAACAATGCCCCGTTCCGATTCAGGCGGCGGTGGGCGTGCTGAGCCCTTCGCCGCCGCCTTCGCAGGGGTGCCAAATGCCGAATGTCGCCGATCTCGTCGTCGTCAATGCGAAAATCCTGACGATGGACGACGGCACGCCGCGCGCCGAGGCGCTGGCGGTGAAAGACGGCCGCATCCTTGCAGGTCGGCGATCGCGCCGACATCGAAGCGCTGAAAGGATCCGACACGCAGGGTCGATCGACGCCGGCGGCAACTCCGTCGTGCCGGGCTTCGTCGAAAGTCACGTGCACCTGCTGATGGGCGCGGCCGAACTCGGCCATCTCCAGCTCTTCGGCGTCCACGGTTTCGAAGCGCTGGACAAGAAGGTCAAGGCGTTCGCCGCGGCCAACCCGGATGCCGCGGTGCTGATGGCGCAGGGCGCCGACTACACCATCCTTTCCGAAGGACGAGCCGCTGACGCGGCATCATCTCGACCGCATCGTCGCTGACCGGCCGCTGGCGCTGGTGGCGCCCGACCATCACACGATGTGGGCCAACACCAAGGCGCTGGAAATGGCCGGGCTGCTGCAACGGCCGACAGGTCGGGCCCGGCAACGAGGTGGTGATGGGCGCCGACGGCCTGGCCGAGGGCGAACTGCGCGAGGGCGAGGCGATGGGGCCGGTCATCGCGCTTGCCGGCGAGGAGCGCATCCGGCTGGGCATTTCCACCGGCGGCGAGCCGGCGACCGAGCCGACGGCCGAGGAATGGGCGGCCGACAAGGCGGTGATGGTGCGCGGACTGGAATACGCCGCGAGGCACGGCATCACGTCCTTCCACAACATGGACGGCAACCTCTACCAGTTGCGGCTGCTGGAGGACATCGAGCGCGACGGCGGGCTGCTGTGCCGGGCGCAGATTCCCTTCCATTTCAAGAATTTCATGGGTGTGGAGGCGCTCGATCGAGCCTCCGAGATGGCCAAGCGATACAATTCCGACTGGCTGTCGTCGGGCATGGTCAAGATCTTCATGGACGGCGTGCTGGATTCCTGGACCGCAGTCATGGTCGAGCCGTATGCCGACCGGCCCGACTGGCGCGGCGAGCCGCTGTTTTCCGACGAGTTCTTCGCCCAGGTCGCGACGGAGGCCGACCGGCGCGGGCTGCAGATCGCGGTGCATGCGATCGGCGACCAGGCGGTGCGCTCGGTGCTCGACGGCTACGAAGCCGCGCAGAAGGCCAACGGCCGCCGCGACAGCCGCCACCGCATCGAGCATATCGAGGTGACGACCGAGGAGGATCTGCCGCGCTTCGCCGAACTCGGCGTGATCGCCTCCATGCAGCCGCCGCATCCGCCGGGCCAGATGGGCCTGCCGCTGGAGCCGACGGTGTCGCGCATCGGGCGGGCGCGCTGGCCGCTGGCCTATGCCTGGCGCACCATCAAGAACACCGGCGCGCACGTGGTGTTCGCTTCCGACTGGCCGGTTTCGCCGATCGACCCGATCGCCGGCATCCACGCGGCCGTGACGCGCAAGAAATGGGCCGACGACCTTCCCGACCAGAGCTTCGGCCTGCACGAGGCGATCGCCGGCTACACGGTGGAGGGCGCCTACGCGCAGTTCCGCGAGGACCGGCAGGGACGGCTGAAGCCAGGCTATTTCGCCGACCTCGTGGTGCTTTCGGATGACATCGAGGCGGTGGCGCCCGAGGCGCTGGATCGAGGTGCGTCCAGTGACCACGATATGCGGAGGCAGGATAACTTATCAGGCGTAGTGGTGATTGAGCCAAGCCCATGTGGCGACGGCAATAACACGCGCGGCATTGAATCAGCGTTCAGTAATACGTTGCCATTCCATGTTGCATGTGCTCACCTTTGGCAAAGAGCGGGAACAACCCGCGGGGAACACACAGGGAAGTCGTTTTGTCAGGCGCAGACGCGATCGGCGTTCGTAACGTCAGCAAGGTTTTCGGCTCCGGGGCCGACGAGGTCAGGGCACTCGACGATGTGTCGGTGCAGATCCACGAAAACGAGTTCTTCACGCTGCTCGGGCCCTCGGGCTGCGGGAAGACGACGCTGCTGAGGCTGATCGCCGGGTTCGACTATCCGACCGCCGGACAGATCCTGCTCTACGGCGACGACATCGCGCCGCTGCCGCCCTACAAGCGGCCGGTCAACACGGTCTTTCAGTCCTACGCGCTGTTTCCGCACCTGACGGTGGCGCAGAACATCTCCTTCGGGCTCGAAATGCTCGGCCGGCCGAAGGCCGAGATCGACGCGCGCGTCACCGAGATGCTGAAGCTGGTGCGGATGGAGGAACTGCGCAACCGGCGCACCGGGCAGATTTCCGGCGGCCAGCAGCAGCGCGTCGCGCTGGCGCGGGCACTGGCGCCGCAGCCCAAGGTGCTGCTGCTCGACGAGCCGCTGTCGGCGCTCGACTACAAGCTCAGGAAGGAAATGCAGATCGAGCTGAAGCGGCTGCAGCACGAAACCGGCATCACCTTCATCTTCGTCACCCACGATCAGGAGGAGGCGCTGACGATGTCGGATCGCCTGGCAGTGATGTCGAACGGGCGCATCCTGCAGGTCGGCGCACCGGGAGACATCTACGACCGCCCGGCCGAACGTTTCGTCGCCGACTTCATTGGCGAGACGAACTTCCTGGAAGGCGAGATCGAGGCGGAGGCGAACGGTGTCGCCACGATCCGTCTTCGCGACGGTGCGTCCGTGACGCGCGAGCATGCCGGAAGGGTTTACGCCGAGCGGGGAGGCGACGATCGTCGTGCGGCCCGAACATGCGCGCCTTGCCGGCGAGGGGCATCTTGAGGGGACCGTCGCCAACATCGTCTATTTCGGCACCGACACGCGCTACCACGTTGCGCTCGACGGCGGCGGCGAGTTCATCGTGCGCCGGCAGAACGACCGCAGCGGCGTCACCACCACCGCGGTCGGCGAGCGGGTGACCATCGCCATCGCCGACGGTTCTGCGCAGGTGCTCAAGGATTGAGCCGATGAGCGCAACCGACGTCGCCACCCCCGCCAGCAAGGTCGACGCCAAGGCCGCCGAGATCGCCGCCGACGCCGAAAGCCGCGACATCCGAAATCGCTGGCTGCTGTCGGCGCCGGCGCTCGTCATCATCTTCGTCGCGGCAATCGGGCCGCTCGCGATCGTGCTGGTCTACTCCTTCCTGTCGCCGGGCTCCTACGGCGACGTCAAATGGGAGTTCTCGACCGAGGCGTGGCTGGGCGTACTGTTCCACCGCGACATCTTCGACGGCACGCTGCACCTGGCGGACGCTCACCTATCGATTTTCTGGCGGTCGGTGAAGCTCAGCCTGCTGACGACGATCGTCGCGTTCATCTTCGGCTTTCCGACGGCCTATTTTATCGCGACCCGCTCGGAGCGTACGCGCGCCATCTGGCTGTTCCTGATCACCATTCCGTTCTGGACGAACCTGTTGATCCGTACCTTCGCGATCCAGGAGGTCATCCGCAACGAGGGGCTGGTCAACACGGTGCTCATCAAGCTTGGCCTGATCGACCAGCCGATCCAGATCCTCTACACCGACTGGGCGCTGACCATCGGCATGCTCTACGTCTACCTGCCGCTGATGGTGCTGCCGCTCTACGCCAGCATGGAAAAGCTCGACTTCCGGCTGGTGGAGGCCGGCTACGACCTCTACGCCACCCGCTGGCAGGTGCTGAGGCGCATAATCGTGCCGTTGGTGAAGCCGGGCGTGGTGGCCGGCTCGATCCTCGTGTTCATTCCCTGCCTTGGCGCCTACGTGACGCCGCGCATCCTGGGTGGCGGCAAGAACCTGATGCTCGGCAACCTGATCGAGCTGCAGTTCGGGCAGGGGCGCAACTGGCCGCTCGGTGCGTCGCTGTCGCTGACGCTGCTGGCGATCGTGACCGTCGCGCTGCTTCTCTACGTGCGCTATGCCGGCACCACGGAGCGAGCCGATGGCTAGGGTGGCAAGCTTCGATGTCAGGCGGCAGACCGGCTTCACCACGATCGCGGTGTTCTGCTTCTTCCTGCTCTATCTGCCGATCGTCACGCTGGTGGTCTTCGCCTTCAATGCCGGCCCCTCGATAGCGTCCTGGGAAGGTTTTTCGCTCAGGTGGTTCGCCGCAGCCTGGCACAACGACCAGGTGGTGGAGGCCTCGATCAGATCGCTGCAGATCGCCTCGGTGGCGGCGATCGTGGCGACGGTCGCGGCCACCATGGCGGCGCTGGCGACGACGCGCACGCGGCCCTACCGTGGACTGACGTTCCAGTACGCCTTCATCAACCAGCCGCTGATGGTGCCGGAAATCGTGACCGCCGTGGCGCTGCTGGTGTTCTTCTCGCGCATCAAGGTGGCGACCGGCTATTCCGGTCTCGGCTACCTGATGCTGGCTCATGCCGCCTTCTGCATTCCGTTCGCCTATCTGCCGATCCGGGCGCGGCTCGAAAACATGGACCTGACCCTGGAGACGGCTGCGGCCGACCTTTACGCCACGCCGTGGCGTGTCTTCCGCCGCGTGACGCTGCCACTTTTGTGGCCCGGCATCATCGCCGGGCTGATGCTGGCCTTCGTGATCTCGCTCGACGACGTCGTCATCACCGAGTTCGTCAAGTCCGGCGGCCAGGACACGCTTCCCACCTACATGCTCGGACAGCTCAGAAGGGTGATCACTCCTCAGATCAACGCGATTTCGACGGCATTCCTGCTCATTTCCGTCGCCATCGTGACGCTGTTCTTCTTCGTGAGCAGGAAACGGGACTGACCAGACCACCAACAATGGGAGAAAAGCCATGCACTGGAAACTGACGGCAACGGCAATCGGGCTGGCGCTGCTCGCCTCGACGGGCGTCGCGAGCGCCGACGGCGAGCTGAACATCTACAACTGGGGCAACTACACCAATCCCGACCTGATCAAGAAGTTCGAGGACAAGTACAACGTCAAGGTGACGTTGACGGACTACGATTCCAACGACACGGCACTCGCCAAGGTGCGCCAGGGCGGCCACGGCTTCGACATCGTGGTGCCTTCGGCATCCGTGGTGCCTATCTGGATAGACGAGGGTCTGCTCTTGGAGACCGACCCGAACCAGATGGAGAACTTCAAGAACGTCCAGGACCGCTTCAAGGACGTGTTCTTCGATCCGGGTCGCAAATACACCGTGCCGTGGCAGTGGGGCTCGACCGGCGTGACGGTCAACACGGCCGTCTACAAGGGTGACATCAACACGTCCGCCATCTTCATGGACCCGCCCGCGGAGCTCGCCGGCAAGGTCAACGTGGTGCCCGAGATGGGCGACGTCATGTTCCTGGCCATCAAGTACATGGGCGGTGAACAGTGCACCGACGACAAGGACCTGCTGCGGAAGGTGCGTGACAAGCTCGTGGAGGCCAAGAAGAGCTGGATCTCCATGAACTACGGCAACATCGACGCCATGACCAACGGCGACTACGCGGCGACCGTGAACTGGAACGGCGCTTCGCTGCGGATGCGCGACCAGAACCCCGACATCCATTACGGATACCCGAAAGAAGGATATCCGCTGTGGATGGACAACGTGGCCGTGCTGAAGGACGCCAAGAACGTCGAGAACGCCAAGCTCTTTCAGAACTTCATCATGGACCCCGAGAACGCGGCGCTGATCTCGGCCTTCGCGAAATACGCCAACGGCATCGAAGGGTCCGAGCAGTACCTTCCTGAGGCGATGCGAACGGCGCCGGAGATCGTTGTTCCCGACGAGTACCAGTCGGCCGGCGAGTTCCTGCGGACATGCCCGCAGGACGTGCGGGACCTCTATACGGCGATCTGGACCGAGATCCAGAAGTAAGCCGAATCACGCCTCCCGGCGGCGCGTGACGCCGCCGGGCGCAATGCCAATCATGACAGTCCAGCCCACCCTTCCGCCTGCGCGCGCCGCGGGTACACACAGCCTCGCCGCGCCGCCGCGTCTCGACTGGGACCGGGCGCCGTGGAACCGCTGGTCGTTCCAGCATGTCAGGGA
Organism: uncultured Alphaproteobacteria bacterium; assembly: GCA_963816435.1. GTDB lineage: Bacteria > Pseudomonadota > Alphaproteobacteria > Rhizobiales > Rhizobiaceae > CAWFKS01. The sequence continues at coordinate 342,748 of CAWFKS010000009.1, read as the reverse complement.
ACTGGTTCCCACCGTGGAGGTGTGGAAAGGCGGCGGGCCTGCCGCGCCGTTGCCGCGCGCGGAACGCGATCTGGACGCGATTGGCGTGCTCTCCGTCTCGGGCGAACCGTCGACCCTTTCCGCCCTCCTGGAGGAGACCTACACGGACGGCTTCCTGGTGCTGAAGGACGGCGCGGTCGCCTATGAGCGATATTTCAACGGAATGACGCCGCGCACGCTGCACCTTTCGCAGTCGATGGCAAAATCCGTGACTGCCGCGGTCGCCGGCATCCTTGTGGGCCGCGGCCTGCTCGACACCGGCGCGCCGATCACCGACTACCTGCCCGAACTCGCCGACACGGCATGGAAGGGCGCCACGCTGCAGCAGGTCCTGGACATGACCACCGGCGTGCCGTTCAGCGAGGAATACGAGGATCCGTATTCGGAGATCGGACAGGTCGACGTAGCTTCGGGCTGGAAGCCGATCCCGCCGGATGCGGACCCGGCCTTCCACTGGCCCGAAACGATGTGGGAATTGATCCTGTCGCTCAAGCAGGCCGATCGGTCTCACGGCGAAAAGTTCGAATACCGGTCGATAGAGACCGACGTGCTGGCTTTCGCGATGGAGCGGGCGGCCGGCAAATGCCTCGCCGAACTGGTTTCGGAGGAGATCTGGCAGAAGATCGGGGCGGAGGAGAGCGCCTGCTTCACGGTGGATGCCGGCGGCTACGCGCTTGCCGACGGTGGTTTCAACGCGTCGCTGCGCGACTACGGCCGCTTCGGCCAGATGATCCTGGAAGACGGGGCGGGCATCGTGCCGTCGCAGTGGATCGAAGCCACCCGCAACGGCCCCTCGCATGGTCCGGAATACAGCCTCAGCATGCCGGAAGCGTCCTATCGCAACTTCTTCTGGATCGAGGATCCGCGCTCGCGCAACCTGATGTGCCGCGGCGTCTTCGGCCAGCTCATCCATGTCAATTTCGACGCGCTGATCGTCGTCGTGAAACTTTCGAGCTGGCCGGATTTTTCCAACGCGGAATTCTCCGCACGCACCCTGCAAGCCGTTCATGCCATAGCCGAGGCCCTGAAATGACCGATCTCGATCTTTGCTACATGCCCGCCGCCAAGGCACTGAAGCTCTTCAAGTCGAGGAAGCTCTCGCCGGTTGAACTGATGGAGGCGGTGATCGCGCGCGCCGAGGCCACGCAGGGAAAGGTCAACGCCTTCACCTACACCCACTACGACGAGGCGATGGAACTGGCGAAGAAGGCGGAGAAGAAATACGCCAAGGGCCGCAAGACGGCGCCGCTGGAAGGACTGCCGATCGCGGTCAAGGACGAGAGCTACATCGAAGGCAAGCCGACTTCCGGCGGCTCGCTGCTGATGAAGGACACGGTCGCCGACCACACGACAGAGGTGAACCGGCGGCTGCTGAAGGCCGGCGGCATCGTGCATGCGCGCACCGCAACGCCCGAATTCTCCTGCGCCGCCTACACCTGGTCGCGCGCCTGGGGCGTGACGCGCAATCCGTGGAACACCGATTTCACGCCCGGGGGCTCGTCGGGCGGCTCGGGCGCGTCTCTTGCCTCGGGCACGTCGTCGCTAGCGACAGGGTCGGACATCGGCGGGTCGATCCGCATTCCGGCGTCGTGTTGCGGGGTGGTCGGCTACAAGCCTCCCTATGGCCGAAACCCGGAGGACCCGCCCTTCAACCTCGACTTCTACTGCCACGAGGGGCCGCTGGCGCGCACGCGTCGAAGACGTCATCCTGCTGCAGAACGTGATGGCGGGGCCGAGCCCGCACGACATTGCCTCGCTGAAGCCGAAAGCTGGAGCTGCCGACGAAATACCGGTCGATCAAGGGGTTGAAGATCGCCTATTCGCCCAATCTCGGCTGCTGGGAGGTCGATCCGGAGGTTGCGAAGAACACCGAAAGGGCGCTCGACGTGTTCCGCTCGCTTGGCGCCACCGTGGAGGAGGTCGACACTCGGCTGGACCGAAGAGGTGCAGAGGGCGGGCGTCACCTATCTCAATCACCTGTTCGGCGGTTTCCTGTCGCGCTTCCTGTCGGAACACGCCGACGACCTCACCAGCTACGCTCGAAAGTTCGGCGAGGAAGGCGCCAAGTCCACTTCGGCCGACTTCGTGTGGAGCCTGGAGATCGCCGGCAAGATGTACGACAAGCTTGGGCCCGCTGCTGGAGGACCATAGTGTCATGATCTGCCCGACCAACGCACTGCCCGCCGTAGCGGCCGACCACGACCAGTCGAAGGACAGCGTGACAATCAACGGCAAGCAAGTCGATCCCGCGCTCGGCTGGGTGATGACGACGCCGTTCAACACGCTGTCGCGCTGCCCGGTGCTGTCGGTGCCGACCGGCAGGGCAAAAAGCGGCGTGCCGACAGGTATGCAGATCGTCGGTCCGACCTACTGCGACGAGGACGTGTTCCGTGTCGCCATGGCCTACGAGAAGGAGGTAGGTGCGCCCTACGCCTCGGCAAAGAAGCGGCCCGATCTCGGCTGACGGGGCCTTCCGAAGCATCAATGACGGGCTTGCCCTCGGCATCGACATCGGCGGCAGTTCGGTGAAGCTCGGCCTCGTCACCGGAGGTGGTGAGATCCTGGCGCGCGCCCAGGTGCCGTTCGACCGAAGCCTGGACTTTTCGGCCTTTGCCGAGACGCTCGGCGAGGCGGCCGGCGGGCTGATCGGCAAAGCGTCTTCGCCAGTCGCGGCAGTCGGAGTCGCCGCGCCCGGCCAGGTCGAGCCCGGGACCGGCATCTCCGTGGCGGGCGTGGAGAACGTCCCCTGCCTGGAAGGCAACTCGCTGCCGCATGCGCTCGGTGCGCGGCTGTCGCTGCCGGTGTTCGCACTCAACGACGGCATGGCGGCGACCCTCGGCGAAATGCGCCACGGGGCGGGGCGGGGGCTGCAACGCTTCGCGCTCTTCACGATCGGCACCGGGATCGGCGGCGGCATCGTCATCGGCGGCAAACTGGTGGCCGGCCCCAATGGCGAGCCGGCCGAACTCGGCGCCATCGTGCTCGACGTGGAGGGACCGCGCAACTACAGCGGCCTTCCCGGCACGCTCGAGGCCTTCGCCTCGGTGCCGGGGCTCAATGCCGCCTATGGCAGCCAAGGCATGGCAGCGGCCGCGATCTTCGAGCGCGCGGCGGCGGGAGACGAGGCGGCCGCCAAGGCGGTCGATGCGGTCTGCCGGCGCATCGCGCAGGCGTGCGGCATCCTGGTGAATGCGCTGAACCTCGAGGCATGCATCCTGGGTGGCGGCGTATCGAATGCCGGCGAGGCGCTGTTGACTGCCGCACGACGACATCTGCCCGGCTTCACGTGGCCGGTATTGCTGGCCAACTTCGAACTCCGGCTGGCCGAGCACCGCAACGATGCCGGCATTCTCGGGGCGGCGGCCTTCGCGCTGGAGCAGGGCCCGCAGGACTAAGCTATCCCTCAGTCGGTGCGGCTCGGCAGGATGGGCGTGGCGTCGGTCGAGCTGGTCTGGAACGTGTCGACGCCGTCGTGGTCCGGCGCGGTCCAGGAAAGCAGCGCCAGGGCGCCAATGACCGCCGCACTGAGCACGGCGACGATACCCCAGCTGCGGGCACTGGAGGGCACCCTGCCGGGCACATAGGGATTGCCGTAGGGCGCGAAATCTGTGTCGCTGCCGCGGTCTGGACCGGGCCGGCGCGGATCGGGATAACCCATGATGGCTACCTCCCTTCAAGGATCGCATCGCGGCGGTCCCCGCACGGGGCGCCGCGATCTATCCTGTTGTTCGAGCGCAACTTTTCGTGAACATCTGACGCCCGGGACCGCGAAGAATGCCCCGGCTCGGAGAAGGTTCCCGCACGCGAGCAGAGCGGTTCATCGCTCCGCAGAATCGATAAACGCTCCGAGTTCTGGTTTTCGCGCAATTCCGGACGGAAAACCGGGTTCCACTTTTCCTGGAATTGCTGCTCTAGCGGCCGCGAATCCGCGGATCGAGCGCATCCCGCAGGCCGTCGCCGATGTAATTGATCGACAGCACCGTCAGCGAAATCGCGGCACCCGGCCACACGACGCGCTCGGGATATTGCTGGAGATAGTCGACCGCGTCGTAAAGGAGGCGTCCCCACGTCGGGAAATCCGGCGGAAAGCCGAGGCCGAGGAAGGACAGCGCGGATTCGGTGATGATCGCCGTGGCGATGCCCAGCGTCGCCGACACCATGATCGGCGACAGCACGTTGGGCAGCACGTGGCGCAGGATGATGCGCCGCGGCGGCGTGCCGATCGACTTGCCGGCCAGCACGAATTCGCGCTCCTTCAGCGCCAGCACGTCGCCGCGCACGATGCGCGCGGCCTGCATCCACGAGGTTACGCCGATGGCGAACACGATGAGGATGAAGATGCCGAGTTCGGGGCCGAAGCGCGACGACAGCGTCTCGCGGAACAGCATGACCATCACCAGAAGCAGCGGCAGCAGCGGAAGCGCCAGGAACAGGTCGGTGACGCGCATCAGGATGTTGTCGAGGCGGCGGAAATAGCCTGCCAGCACGCCGATCGTCGTTCCGAGCGTGAGCGAGAGCATCATGGCGGTGATGCCGACAGCAACCGAAACGCGCCCGCCGGCCATCATGCGGGCCAGCATGTCGCGGCCGAGCTGGTCGGTGCCCAGCGGGTGCATGAAGCTCGGGCCCTGGTTGCGGGCGCGAATGTCGATGAAGCCGGGATCGAACGGCCAGAGATACGGGCCGAAGATCACGGTGAGCACGATCAGCAGGAACACCGTGGCGCCGATCAGCGCTCCCTTGTGCGACTTGAACTGCCGCCACACGTCCCACCATTGCGAGCGCGCGACGCGCGCCGAGGCCATCGTCGGTGCGGTGATGTCAGTCATAGCGGATCCTGGGATCGAGCATGCCGTAGAAGATGTCGGCGATCAGGTTGAAGGTGACGATCAGGATGGCGAAGATGAAGGTGATCGTCTGCACCATCGGGATGTCGTTGGCGTAGATGGCGGTAATCAGCAGCTGGCCGATGCCGTTCACCTTGAAAACCTGCTCGGTGATCAGGGCACCGCCGAAGATGGTCGGCACGCCGAGCGCGATCACGGTGATGACCGGGATCAGCGAGTTTCGCAGCACGTGGACGAGAATCACAACGCGTTCCGAAAGCCCCTTGGCGCGGGCGGTGCGGACGTAGTCCTGATTGAGGTTTTCCAGCATCGAGGCGCGCGTGAAGCGGCTTATCTGGGCGGCGTTGTAGAGGCCGAGCACGGCGACCGGCATCACCATCTGCCGCAATTGCTGCAGGAACGAACTCCAGTCGTTCACCACCAGGGTCGTGTCGTAGATCGACGGAAACCAGCCGAGCTTGACCGAAAAGATGACGATCAGAAGCACGCCGGTGAAGAAGGTGGGCACCGAGAAGCCGACCATCGACACGAAGGTGCCGATCTGGTCGAACCAGGAATACTGCCGGTACGCCGATATGATGCCGATCGGCACGGCGACCAGCACGCCCACCAGATAGGACATGCCGACCACCCAGAGGGTCTGCGGCAGGCGCTGGGCAATGATGTCCGCGACCGGCGAGCGGGTCTGCCACGAAATGACGCGCTGGGCGTTTTCGGCGACATGCCAGCCGGTCATGTTGGCGATGAGGTGCAGCGGCTCGTTGACCAGGAACTGCTTCAGCCACAGCACGTAGCGGATGTAGATCGGCTGGCCGAGACCGAGCGCCTCGCGCATCTTTTCCTTCACCTCCGGCGGGATCGTCAGCGGCATCTGCGCCATCGGATCGCCGGGAGCCAGGTCCAGCAGCAGGAAGATCGCGAGACTGATGAACAGCAGCGTTGGAATCGCCAGCAGCAGTCGGCGAATGACGTAGTTCAGCATGCCGGAACGCCTTTCGGCAGCGGGAGGAGGCGCCCCGGCCGGAGCCGGGGCGCGGGGTCGCCAGGCGTTACTTCACGCGATGCCAGTCGGCGGAGTCCCACAGCTCGCTGTCCCACGTGTTCATGACGTGGCCGTCGAGCGTGTTGGACTGGCCGGAGACGCGGCCGCGATCGACCAGCGGGAGAACCGAGAAGCTGTCCTTGGTCAACATGTCGTTGAGCTTCTTGGCGATTTCGCCACGCTTCTCGAGGTCGCCGGTGTGGCTGAGTTCGGCCACGAGCTTGTCGTAGTCCTTGTCGCAGAAGCGGTTGATGTTCTCGCCGTTCCACTGGTTCTCCGGCTTCGGCGCCTTGTCGCAGGTGCGCTGGGCCAGGTAGGGCTCCGGATCGGTGCCGTCGAAGTTGTTGGCGTACATCTCGACGTCGGCGTAGAACTTCTGGAACGTGTCGGGCGAGCCCGGATCACCGCCGAAGAACACCGAGGCGTCGACGTTCTTCAGTTCCGTCTCGACGCCGATCTCCGACCACCACTGCTTGATCAGGGCCTGGAAGTCCTGGCGCACGGCATTGGTCGAGGTCTGGTAGACCAGGCTCAGCTTCTTGCCGTCCTTGTCGCGAATGCCGTCGCCGTTGGTGTCCTTCCAGCCGGCCTCGTCGAGCAGCTTCTTGGCGCCCTCGATGTCCTGCGTCAGGCAGCCGGTGTTGTCGGAGGCGTAGAGCTCCGGCGCCGGCACCAGGTTGCAGGTCGGCCGCCCGGCCTTGCCGTAGCCGATCTCGACCAGCAGGTTGCGGTCGATGGCCATCGACAGCGCTTCACGCACCTTCTGGTCCGACAGGATCGGGTTCGGATGCTTCGCCGTCGAACGCTCGCCGTCCGGCAGGCTCGGCGAGGCGTCGGTCATGTTCATCTCGAGACGCTCGACCAGGCTGCCGAAAGCCGCGATGACCTTGCCCTTGCCGGCCTTTTCCATCTCAGCCAGCACGTCGGGTGCGAGCTGCAGGTTCCAGGCGTAGTCGTATTCGCCGGTCTCCAGAACCGAGCGGGCCGCGGCCGCCGCGTCGCCGCCGCCCTTGAAGGTCACCGTCGCGAAGGCCGGCTTGTCCGGATCGCGATAGTTCGGGTTGGCCTTCAACTGGATGACGTCGTTCGGCCGGAAATCGGTGACGACGAACGGGCCGGTGCCGATCGGGCCGAAATTGGCGTCCGTGCAGGTCGGCGCCTTGGGACCCATGCAGTTCTCGAACTGCGCCTTCTGGATGATCGGGCCCTGTCCGCCGGTGAACGGCAGGTACGGGTTCGGCTTGGGCTCCTTGAACGTCACCTTGACGGTAAGGTCGTCGAGCGCCTCGACCTTGTCGACACCCTCGAACTTCGAAAGCTGGGCGCAGCCGCCGTCGGGCGCCATGCAGTATTCGGCGGTGAAGACGACGTCGGCCGAGGTCACCGGCGAGCCGTCCGACCACTTCAGGTCGGGCTTCAGCTTCCAGGTGATCGAGGTCAGGTCCTGCGATACGCCGCCATTGCCGACGGTCGGGATCGACTCGGCCAGGAAGGGCACGAGGTTGCCGTCCTGGTCGTAGCGGGCCAGCGGCTCGATTATGAGCGAGGAGGATTCGATGTCCTTGGTGCCGCCCGACAGGTAGGGGTTGAGGATGGAAGGCGCCTGCCAGTAGATGATCTTGAGTTCGCCGTCGCTGCCGCGTTCGGCATGTGCCGCGGCCGCGAAGCCCACCGCCGCGACGGTGCCCGCGAGCAAAGTTCGCAATAGTCTCATTTCAGTTCTCCCATTGTTGTCTTGATCGACGATTGACAGCTCGCGCAGGCGCTTTCTTGTTGTTTTGCCATGGCGACCTTCCATCATTTCGGCACAACTTCATCATCTTGGCAATCGCCGGGTCAGGCATTCCTCCAAGCGTTCCTCATTGTGCGAAATGGCATGCGGCCATGCGGCCATCGTCGAGCCTTCGCCATTCGGGCTCGACGTCGAAGCAGATATCCTGGGCCACCGGGCAGCGCGTGCAGAAGCGGCAGCCGATCGGCGGGTTGGCGGGACTGGGAATGTCTCCCTTCAGGAGCACGTGGCGGCGGGTCGCCTCGACCTTGGGGTCGGGGACGGGCACGGCCGACAGCAGCGCCTGGGTGTAGGGGTGCTTGGGGGTCTCGAAGAGCGGGTTGACGTCGCCCAGCTCGACCATCTTGCCGAGATACATGACCGCGACGCGATCGACGATGTGCTTGATCATCGACAGGTCGTGGCTGATGAACAGGTAGGTGAGGCCGAGCTTGCCCTGCAGGTCCTTCAGCAGGTTCACGACCTGGGCCTGGATGGAGACGTCGAGTGCGGCGATCGGCTCGTCGCAGACGATGAAGTCGGGATCCAGCGCGAGCGCCCGCGCGATGCCGATGCGTTGGCGCTGGCCGCCGGAGAATTCATGCGGATAGCGGTTGACGTAGTCCGGGTTGAGTCCGACGGAATCCAGCAGCTCGCGCACCTTGGCCTTGCGTGCCTTGCCGCTCAGCTTGCCGTGCTCGCGCAGCGGCTCGGCCACGATGCCGCCCACCGTCATGCGCGGGTTGAGCGAGGCCTGCGGGTCCTGGAAGATCATCTGCATGCGCGGGCGCATGTCGCGCAGGCGCTCGCCCTCGAGCACGGTGATGTCCTTGCCCTCGAACATCACCTGGCCGGAGGTGATCTCGTAAAGGCGCAGGATGGCGCGTCCGGTCGTCGACTTGCCGCAGCCGCTCTCGCCGACGAGGCCGAGCGTCTCGCCGCGCCTGATGTCGAAGCTCAGGCCGTCGACGGCCTTCACGGCGCCGACCTGGCGCCGCAGGATGCCCTTGTAGATGGGAAAATGCAGCCGCAGATCCTTCACCTGCACCAGCGGGTCGGAGGTCGGGGTGGCGGCCGTGTCGCGCTCCAGAACGTCAGTTGGCACGGTGCGGCTCCCCTTCGACCTCCAGCCAGCAGGCGGCTTCATGACCTTCCGAAGTCGTCATGAGTGGCGGGTTCTCGGCCAGGCAGCGGTCGAATGCATGCGGGCAACGCGGCGCGAACGGGCAGAAGTCGGGCTGCTGCATCAGGAGCGGCGGCTGCCCGCCGATCGAGCGCAGCCGCTCGTTGGGCGCGTGGCGGCCGGGCAGGGAATCGAGCAGGGCGCGCGTATAGGGGTGGCGCGGGTTCTCGAAGAGGTCGCCGACGCGCGCGTGCTCGACGATCATGCCGCCATACATGACGATGACCCGGTCGGCGATGCCGGCGGCCACACCGAGGTCGTGAGTGATCCATATGATCGCCATGCCGAGCTTGCGGCGCAGCTCGCGCACGAGCTCCAGGATCTGCGCCTGCACCGTCACGTCGAGGGCGGTGGTCGGCTCGTCGGCGATCAGGATGCGCGGATCGCAGGCGAGCGCGATGGCGATGACGACGCGCTGGCGCATGCCGCCCGAGAACTGATGCGGAAAGTCGTCGAGCCGTGCTTCGGGGGAGGGAATGCCGACCAGGTCGAGCAGCTCGGCGGCGCGCTTTCGCGCCTGCTTCTTCGACAGGCCCATGTGCTTGCGAAGCGGCTCCATGATCTGGAAGCCGATGGTGAACACCGGGTTCAGCGACGTCATGGGGTCCTGGAAGACGAAGCCGATGCGCCCGCCGCGCACCTGACGGATGTCGGAGGCGCGCAGGTGAACCAGATCCTGGTTCTGGAACATGACGCGGCCGCTGGCGATCTCGGCCGGCGGCATCGGCAGCAATTGCAGCAGCGACATCATCGCCACGCTCTTGCCGGACCCGCTCTCGCCGACGACGGCGAGCAGTTCGCCTTCGTCGAGCTGAAAACTGATGCCGTTGACCGCGTGCACCAGACCGTCCTGGGTGTGGAAAACGGTCTTGAGGTCGCTGACTTCCAGAACCTGGCTTATCGGCTTACCCACCACATATGAGCCCGATGCCGACCATCGAGCATGTTCCCCGCTGCTGATTTTATTTTTTGCAGCGCACGCATCTGACCATCAGGTGTGCAGATTTTCAAGCCGGTATTTGCGGCGCACAAAACCGCGCTCCACATGCCGCGACGTCAACATGAGTGATTGCGAAAAGGCCTGCAGGGACGCTGTTTACTGGCGCCGCGCACGCACCTCCACAGTGAGTGCAGAGTGAAACGCGCCGCCGAAATCTTCGAAAAGGCCGACCTGATCGAAGCCGTCGCGTGGAGTTCCCTTCGTTTCATTCTCGGATACTTTTCAGTAGCAAGAAGAAATTCGGTTCAATCTTTACGGTGAGTCTCAACACTTGTTGTTCCGGCGATGATATATCCATGTCGCACATGGAATATAGCGTGACGCAGGGGGCAAAGTATTGGTCAACAATGCTGTCCCGAGCCGTCGTCATGATCGCCGGATGAGGCGGAATTGCGACATTTTACAGTCGGCTCCGTGGCGGGAGATTTGCGTCGGCGGCGAAGTTGGCATAGGTTGCGGATCGGGAACACACGAAGCGAGAAGATCGCACGACCAACAGGCTGTCGGCGTGAATGCAGCGTTTGCTCATTCGCGTGCGGCTCGCTTTCTGAAGCTTCTACAAACGTGAACCAATGCGCGGGGAGACAAACTTGAACGACGCAAGCCCACCGGATGTGACATCCGGCCCGGTCGCGGGCACCGAGAGTTCCGATGAACGGCCCATGGTGCTCTTCGAAGAGGTGCAAAAGTCGTACGACGGCGAGACGCTCGTCGTGAAAAACCTCAATCTCAGCATCGGCAAGGGCGAGTTCCTGACGATGCTCGGCCCCTCGGGCTCCGGCAAGACGACCTGCCTGATGATGGTCGCCGGCTTCGAGGCCGCCACGCATGGCGAGATCTACCTCGACGGGCGGCCGATCAACTCGGTGCCTCCGCACAAGCGCGGCATCGGCATGGTCTTCCAGAACTACGCGCTGTTTCCGCACATGACGATCGCGGAGAATCTGGCGTTTCCGCTGGAGGTGCGCGGCATCAACAAGGCGGATGCCGAAAAGAAGGTGCAGCGCGCCCTCGACATGGTGGAGATGGGCAAGGGCTATCATGGCCGTCGCCCGACACAGCTTTCGGGCGGGCAGCAGCAGCGCGTCGCGCTGGCGCGCGCACTGGTGTTCGAGCCGGAGCTGGTGCTGATGGACGAGCCGCTGGGCGCGCTCGACAAGCAGCTGCGCGAGCACATGCAGTTCGAGATCAAGCACATCCACGAATCGCTCGGCGTGACGGTTATCTACGTCACCCACGACCAGAGCGAGGCGCTGACGATGTCGGACCGGATCGCCGTGTTCAACGACGGCGTGATCCAGCAGCTCGCCGATCCCGAGACGCTCTACGAGAAGCCGGAAAACAGCTTTGTGGCGCAATTCATCGGTGAGAACAATACGCTTCACGGCCGCATCAAGTCGATCAACGATGGCATCGCGCGCGTGGAGCTTTCCAATGGCGAGATGGTCGATGCCCTCGCAATCAATGCCGGGCCGGGCGAACGCACACAGCTTTCGATCCGCCCCGAGCGCGTCGAGATCGATCCCGACGAAGCGGTGACGGACCACACCGTCACCGCGCAGGTCGAGGAAGTCATCTATCTCGGCGACCATATCCGCACCCGCATGACGGTGGCCGGCAACAGCGACTTCGTCGTGAAGACGCGCAACAGGCTGGGCGCCCGACGGTTCAATGCCGGGGAAAAGGTGCGAGTCGGCTGGGCCACGGAAGACTGCCGAGCGCTCGACAGCCCGAAGAGCTGACGGGCGCCGCGTCCCGGACGCGCAACCGACGGACCTTGCCGGCGGGTCTCAGACAACAAAAGACGCCGGAGACAGACTCGATGTGTGTGTGCCGAAAGGAATTTTCCGACGAATGGCAAATAACCAAAAGAAAGGTATCAGTATGAAAAAGATGCTCATCCTGACTAGTGCGGCGGCCGTGGCCCTCACGGCCGGCGTCGCTTTCGCGCAGGACAAGACGCTGACGATCGTCTCCTGGGGCGGCGCCTACTCCAAGTCGCAGCTCAAGGCCTATGACGAGCCCTACGAGGAGAAAACCGGCGTCAAGATCCTGCACGAGGACAAATCGGCCAATGCGCTCGCCGGCATCCGTGCCCAGGTCGAGGCCGGCAACGTGACGTGGGACGTGGTCGACATGCTCCAGGCCGACGCGCAGCGCGCCTGCGACGAGGGTCTCGTGCTCGAGATCGATCCGGCCGAGTGGCTCGCCCCGGCGCCCGACGGCACCCCGGCGTCTGAGGACTTCGTCGACGGCACGATGGGACCCTGCTTCATCCCGCAGATCCTCTACGCCACCATGTTCGCCTACAACACCGAGGCGTTCCCGGACGGCGGCCCGCAGACGGTCAAGGACATCTGGGACCTGAAGAAGTACCCGGGAACCCGCGCACTGCAGCAGATCCCGCAGAAGAACCTCGAGTGGGCGCTGATCGCCGACGGCGTGCCGGACGACCAGATCTACGACGTGCTGGCCACCAAGGAAGGCCAGGACCGTGCGTTCAAGAAGCTCGACGAGATCAAGGACCACGTGATCTGGTGGACCGAGGGCGCGCAGCCTCCGCAGATGCTCGCCGACAAGGAGGCCGTGATCGCGACCGCCTATAACGGCCGCATCTTCAACGCGCAGGTGAACGAGGATCAGCCCTTCAAGATCATGTGGGATCACCAGATGTTCGAGACGGACGGCTGGGTCATCCCGGTCGACACCGGCAAGGTCGACCTGATCAAGGACTACATCAAGTTCGCCACCGACACGCAGCGTCTCGCCGACCAGGCGAAGTACATCGCGTACGGTCCGGCGCGTAAGTCCTCGGCACCGATGGTCGGCAAGTTCGAGGGTACCGACATCGACATGAAGCCGAACATGCCGACCAACCCGAAGAACCTGGAGACGGCGGTGCCGTTCAACGTCCAGTTCTGGGCCGACTACGGCGATTCGCTCGAGGAGCGCTTCAACGCCTGGGTCGCCGGCTAAGCGACGGCGAAACCGACAGAGAACCGGCGGGGCGCTTCGGCGCCCCGTCGATCCGGCAAGACAACAGGGGGCTGACAGCGAACGATGGCATCGAGCGAGCGGGTAGCCAGGGAACCCATCCTGGCGGCGGACGGAACGCCTCTCAAGCAGGCGCTGCGGCGCTCCCAGACCGCGGAACGCAGGCGCGCCTTCATGCTGGTGGCGCCGCTGCTGTTCTTTCTGCTGCTGGTCTTCGTGGCGCCGATCCTCACCATGGTCTGGCGCTCGGTCTATAATCCCGAAATCCGCGATTTCCTGCCGCAAACCGCATCGGCGCTGCAGGACTGGGACGGCAAGGACGTGCCGCCCGAGGACGTCTTCCAGGCGATGGCCTCCGACATGATCGTCGGCGTCAAGAACCGCACGATCGGCCGTGCCGCGGCGCGCATCAACCGCGAGATTCCCGGCGCGCGCAGCACCATGATGCGCACCGCCCGCCAGGTCGACGAGTGGTCGGCGCCCTACAAGGAAAAGTTCCTGGATGCCGACAAGGACTGGGCGAACCTTGAATTCTGGCGCATCCTGAAGCGTGAATCGCGGCTGATCACGCCGGCATACTACCTGCTGGCGATGGACTACGAATATTCGCCGCACGGCGACATCGTGCCTCGCGCACCCGTCTACCAGATCTACAAGCAGCTGTTCTTCCGCACCGCCTGGATGAGCGTGCTGATCACGGCGATCTGCGTGGTGCTGGCCTATCCGATCTCGTACCTGATGGCGACGCGGCCGGCCCGGGTTTCCAACCTTCTGCTGATCCTCGTTCTGTTGCCGTTCTGGACATCGCTGCTGGTGCGCACTTCGGCGTGGATCGTGCTGTTGCAGCAGCAGGGCGTCATCAACGAATTGCTGGTCGGGCTCGGCATCATCAACGACGACGAGCGGCTGCGGATGATCTACAACCGCACCGGCACGATCGTGGCGATGACGCACATCCTGCTGCCGTTCGTGGTGCTGCCGCTCTACTCGGTCATGAAGACGATCCCGCCGTCATATCTGCGCGCGGCCAAGTCGCTCGGCGCACACCCGTTCCCGGCATGGTGGAAGGTCTATTTCCCGCTGACGATCCCGGGCCTGGCGGCCGGCTGCATCCTCGTCTTCATCATGGCGATCGGCTACTACATCACCCCGGCCCTGGTCGGCGGCGACAGCGGAATCTTCATCTCCAACCTGATCGCCGACAACATGCAGGGCTCGAGCGCCCAGCTGAAACTGGCGGCAGCGCTCGCCACCATACTGCTGGTCGCGGTGCTTCTCATCTACTGGGCATTCAACAAGCTCGTCGGCGTCGACAAGCTCAAATTCGGCTGAGGACTTAGACACAATGGCATTGCCGGCATATACGACCCCGGTGGAGCGTGTCTGGCACTACACGTTCCTGGTGATTTGCGGCCTGATCTTCTTCTTCCTGGTCGCGCCGATCGTCGTCATCATTCCGCTTTCGTTCAACGCGGAGCCGTATTTCACCTTCACGAAGGAGATGCTGTCGTTCGATCCGGCCGGCTACTCGCTGCGCTGGTACGACACGCTGTTCGGCTCGTCCGAGTGGATGTCGTCGATCCGCAACTCCTTCATCATCTCGATATCGTCGACGATCATCGCCACCGCACTCGGCACGCTGGCAGCGCTCGGCCTCAACCGGCCGCTGATGCCGGCGCGCGGCGTCATCACGGCGGTGCTGATCTCGCCGATGATCGTGCCGCTGATCATCACCGCGGCCGCGCTGTTCTCGGTGTTCGCGCGCATCGGCCTGTCGCAGACCTTCCCCGGCATCATCCTGTCGCACGTCGTGCTCGGCACGCCGTTCGTGGTGCTGACGGTGACGGCCTCGCTCGCCGGCTTCAACGAGACGCTGATCCGCGCCTCGCAGAGCATGGGCGCCAACCAGACGCGCACCTTCTTCAAGGTCATCCTGCCGCTGCTGCTGCCCGGCGTTATTTCCGGCGCGCTGTTCGCCTTCGTCACGTCGCTCGACGAGGTGGTGATCGTGAACTTCATGGCCGGCCCGGCGCAGACGCCGATGACGGTGCGCATGTTCTCGGGCCTGCGCGAGGAAATCAGCCCGACGATCCTGGCGCTCGCCAGCCTCCTGGTGCTGCTTTCGGTGATCCTGCTTGCGACGCTGGAGATGATCCGCCGCCGCAACGAAAAACTGCGGGGCATGTCGCCAGGCTGAGGCGACCGACCACGCTGCGATTCGAAGCCGCCCTTTCCGTCACCGGGGAGGGCGGTTTTCTTTTGTCTCGATCAAAGCGTGCGGAAGGTGGCGGCGTCCGAACTACTGCACGAAAACCTTGACGCTGGCGGCGCGCCCGGCCGCGTCGATCACCGTGAGGGTGGAAAAGCCGGCGCCGTCGGGACGCCAGTTGCTGGTGCGGCGACGCTGCAGATCGGCGAGCGGCCGACCGTTGGCGAGCCAGCGGAACGGGGCGCGGCCGCCCTGCAACTTCAGCACCAGGGGCATGGCCTCGCCGCCGGCCGCCCCCAGGTCGACCGTGGCACCCTGCGGCGGAAAGACGATGGTGGGGGCGTCCTCGATGGCGCTCGCGGTCGACGTCGCCGCCGGGGGGCACGAAGCGCAGAAGCGTCACCGGCAGTTCCGCGCGGGTCTGGCGCAGCGCACCGGGGGGCGCGGGTGGAAGCGGCGCGATCGGCAGGCCGGAACGGGCGAAGGCGTCGAACAGGATCGGCGCGGCCGACACATAGCCGGCAAGGCCCGGCACGGAGCCGCCGTCGGCGCGGCCGACCCACACGCCCAGCACATGGCGGCCGTCGAAACCGACCGACCAGGCGTCGCGGTAGCCGTAGCTGGTGCCCGTCTTGTAGGCGATGGCGAGCGGGCTGGCGCCGCGCGGCGGCACGACACCCGAGAGGATGTCGGCGACCTCCCAGCGCGCCACCGGGTCGAGCACCGGCGCGCTCACCGTGGCGCCCGGGCGGTCGTGCAGCACCGTCGCCGCGCCGCCATTGGCGAAGGTGGTGTAGAGCTGCACCAGTTCGCGCAGCGTCAGGCCGACGCCGCCAAGCCCGATCGCCAGGCCGGGCGGCTTGCCCGGCGGAAGCCGGGGGGTGATGCCGGCGCGGCGGAAGCGCGCCATCAGCCGGGTCGGGCCGACGGCATCGAGCAGGCGCACGGCCGGGACGTTGAGCGACATCTGAAGCGCCGTGCGCACGCTGACGTCGCCCTGGTAGGTCATGTCGAAATTGCGCGGCCGATAGCCGCCGAAATCGGCGGGCCGATCCTCGATCATGGTCTCCTGCGCGACCATTCCCTGCTCGAAGGCGAGCCCGTAGATGAAGGGTTTCAGCGTCGAGCCGGGTGAACGCGAGGCTTGCGTCATGTCGATCCAGCCGGCGCGCGAGGCGTCGAAGAAGTCGGCCGACCCGACCTCGCCGAGGATCTCGCCCGTCCAGGCATCGGCCATGACCATGGCGACCGACAATTTCGGCCCCAGCCGCTTCGCGGCCTCGCGGGCGACGGCTTCCAGGTTGGCCTGGACGTTGCGGTCGACAGTCAGCCGGTATTCGGGCGCGTCGGGTTCCTCGCGCAGCACGGCGGCGGCCGCGTGGGCGGCATAGGCGGGAAGCTCCAGCCGTGCGGTCGGCACGGGCGAGCCGGCGGCGCGGCTCGCTTCCCGCGCGCTCATGAAACCCTCGTCGACCATGCGCTGCAACACGCGGTCGCGCGCCTCGTGGGCGGCCTGCGGATGACGGTCCGGCCGGCGCGATTCCGGCGATTGCGGCAGCGCCACGAGCAGGGCGGATTCGCCGACGGTCAGTTTCGCGGGCTCCTTGCCGAACCAGGCGAGCGAGGCCGCGCGCACGCCCTCGATGTTGCCGCCATAGGGGGCGAGCGTCAGGTAGCGGGCGAGTATCTCGCGTTTCGACAGCCGCCGCTCGATCTGCAGGGCGCGCACGATCTGGCGCAGCTTGGCGGATATCGAACGTTCCTCGCGCGGCTCGATCAGGCGGGCGAGCTGCATCGACAGCGTCGAGCCGCCCGACACGATGTGACCGCTGGTGACGAGTTGCCCGGCCGCGCGCAGCAGCGCCAGCGGATCGACGCCCGGATGCTCGAAGAAGCGCTGGTCCTCGTAGGCGATCAGCATGTCGACGAAATGCGGATCGATCCTGTCGAGATCGGCGGAAAAGCGCCAATAGCCCTGCGGCGTCGCGAAGGCGCGCAGCAGCCGGCCGTCGCGGTCGACCACCTGTGCGGAAACCGGCGCGGCATCGAGCGGCGGCGGAAACGCCTTGTCGAGCCGGTCTAGCGCGACGGCAGCGCAGCCGGCCAGCACGACCGCCGAAGCGGTTGCGACCAACAGCCGTCGGAGCGTCAGGCGCGGCATCGGACGACGCGGCGGCCCTACTCGGCCGCCGCGACCTCCATGACCCCGGTGGCCGTGCGGGCCTGGAACTCCGGCCGGTACATGTCCTCCACCACCGCGGCGGGATGGGCGTACGTGCCCGGCGTCACCGCCCGCACCACGTAGGCCACCGTCATTTCGCGCGGGCTGTTGCCGTTGCGGTCGAAGGCCGCCACGAAGCGGTCGTCGCGGAACTCGGTGTGGACGTCATCGTCGGACTCCAGCCAGTCGAAGTTCGACAGATCGGCGCTGCCGACGAGATGCGGGTTGTCGATCTCGAAGCCCGCCGGCAGCAGGTCGGTGATCAGCACCCGCGACGGCCAGGCGTTGAGCTCGGTCGCCTTGAGCACCACGACGTAGCGCTTGTTCTGCTCGGCTTCGCTGACGTTCACCTCGTTGCCGTCCATGTCGTAGTAGGCGCGCTCGATGGAAAAGCCGTTGCCGCCGGCCGGCAGCGGCTGGGCGGGTGCGGCGACCGTGGTCACCACCGCCTCGACCTTGTCGTTGCCGGTATTGGTGATCGCGATCGGATTGGCCAGCAGTTCCTGGCCGGTGACGCGGCGTGCGAAGCTGCCGCTGTGCGGTGTTCCGTCGATCTCCAGCTTGATCGCATCGGCGCCTGCATCGACCGCTCGCGCGGCCAGAAGCAGCCACGCGTCTTCCTGGGTGGAGGTGTACCAGCGATCGGCGCGGGTCTCCGCGACGTAGTTCACCAGTTCCGGAAGCAGCGTGAGCTTCGGCTTGCTCTCGGCCGCCAGCGCCAGCATCGCGGCCCCGTCGCGCAGCGCCGAGCCGTAGTCGCCGCGCGCCAGCGTCGGGCTGTCGGAGGACTTCGCCAGGCGCAGCGCGGAGGCGAAGGCGCGCTGGGCGCGCTCCACGTCGCCGTAGAGCGCCAGGCTGGCGCCGAGCTGGGCCCGCGCCATCGGCGAGGGGAACAGTTCGAGCTGGGTGTCGACGAAGTAGCGCAGGTCGCCGATCGCCGCCTTGCGATTGCGCGCCAGCACGTAGAACGCATAGGCGATCTCGTTGCCGCGGCCCTCGATATCGAGATCGTAGGCGACCGAGTTCTGCAGGTTCTGCAGCGCCAGCTTCATCGCTTCCTCGGGCACCTTGTATTCCTGCTCGCGCGCCCGGGTGAAGAAGTCGGTGATGTAGGCATCGAGCCAGAGATCGCCGTAGCCGGGTCCCCACAGGCCGAAGCTGCCGCTCGAGGACTGGTAGGAGACGTCGGTGTAGATGGCGTCCTGGATGCGCTTCTTGAGGTCGGGATCGACCTCGAGCCCGGCTTCCGCCGACAGCTGGTTGACGTAGAGCAGGGGAAGCGCGCGGCTGGTCGTCTGCTCGGCGCAGCCATAGGGATAGCGGTCGAGGCTCATCAGCAGCGACGGCACGTCGAGCGCGGCCACCGGCGAAATGCCGACGGAGACGGAGGCGCCGTCGAGCATGCTGTCGGCCAGCAGCTCCTTGTCGACGATCAGCTTGTTGCCGGCCGCAAGGTTCACCGTGCGCCGCGTGGTCACCGGCATCGAGGCCGGACGCACATTCATGGCGAGGTGATGCTCGACAGTCGTGCCCGTATCGTTGACCAGCGTGATGTCGATGTTGCCGTTGCCGGTCTCGGCGGCCGAGATCGGCAGTTCGACGGTCGTGCGCTCGCCTTTGTCGAGCGTCAGGGTGAGGGTCGAATCCGCGTCCACCTTGACCACGCCGTCCGTGGCGACGTTCAGCCGGTAGTCTCCGGCGGGCCCGTCGGTGTTGGCGATGTCGAGGCGCATCGTCGCCTCGTCGCCCGGCGCCATGAAGCGCGGCAGGCCGGCGGTGACGACAACCGGTTCGCGCACGACGACGTCGGTCTGGCCGTGGCCGACGCCGTTCTTCGTCCACGCCACGGCCATGACACGCACGGTGCCATTGAACTGCGGAATGTCGAAGCTGACGGTCGCCTTGCCGTCGGCATCGAGCTTCACCGGGCCGGAGAAGAAGGCGACGAGCTTCTCGGTCGGCGGGCTGCCCTGGATCGCCATGCCGCCGCCGTCGCCGCCGGTGCGGATGCGGCCCATGGCGCCGAGCGAACCGTCGATCAGCCTGCCGTAGATGTCGCGGATTTCCAGCCCGAGCCGGCGCTGGCCGAAATACCAGTCGTCCGGGGAGGGCGGCTCGTAGGCGGTGAGATTGAGGATGCCGACATCGACGGCCGCGACCGTCACCCAGGCTTGCTGGTCGACGCCCGCACCCTCGACCGACACGGGAATGACGAGCGGCTGCAGCGGCTCGGTCTTCTGCGGCGGGTCGAGTTTCACCTGCAAGTCGCGCGCACCGGGATCGACGGTCAGCCATTTCACGCCGATGGCGCGCATCGGCATGCGGCTTTCCTCCGCCGAGCCGGGACGGAACAGCGTGGCGGTGACGTAGGCGCCGGCGCCCCATTCCTGCTTGACGGGAATGTCGAGCGTGGTGCCGCCTTCGGGCACGTCGGCGCTGACGGTGTCGAGCAGCCGGTCGGCGCCAATCGTCACCAGCACATGGCCGGCGAAGCGCGGCGAAATTTCGAGATGCGCCACGTCTCCGGGCGCGTAGTGCTCGCGGTCGAGCGCTATCTCCAGCCCGTCAGGCGTCTCGGTGGAAGTCTGGGAGACGAACCAGCCGGCGCTGAACTCCAAGCTCGAGGCCGGACCGGCCGCGTCATCGCTTTCGAGTTCGAGGCGGTAGCGGCCCCAGGTGACGGGCGCCGAGATCGTCGGCTCGGCGTTGGCGCTGGCGTCCACCGTGCCGTCGGCGACCTTGGTCGTGTAGGTCACCGGCTCGTAGTTCCAGGTGTTGTTGGTGCGGTACCACTGGTAGTTCCGCTCGATCTTGAGCAGCCTCCAGTGAAGGCCGGCCATGTCCTGGCGCTTGCCGTCCGGATCGACGGCAATGACACGGAAGGCGGCGGTCGAGCCTTCTGGCACTTCGTCGCCGGAGAACTCCGGCCGGATGCCGATCATCGTGTCCTCGGGCTTGACCGCGAGATCGACCGTGCGCTCGACGGCGCGGCCGGCGCCCTCGCGCATGCGCACCACCACCGAAGCCTTGAGCGGCCGGGTCGTGGACGGCGCCTCGTCGACGGTGACGTCGAAGCTCGCCTTGCCGTCCTCGCCGGTGTCGGGGAGGTCGTCGAGCGGCAGCACCTTGTTGATGTCGTCATCGGACTCGTCGGCCAGTCCGAAGACGTAGCCGGTGTAGCCGGCACGCTCGCGCACCGCCGACAGCCTGACTTCGCCCTCGAGCTTCAGCCCCGCGGCCGGCGCGCCATAGAGGAAACGTCCGTCGACGGTGACGTCCGTCGGTTCGCCGAGGGTGAGCGTGTCGCCGGCGCTGGCAAGATCGAACTCGATGCGATCGGGCACGAAGTCCTCGACCAGGAAGGTCGCCTCGGCCACCGCCGGCTCGTCGGGGTCGGTGTGGATTTCCACGCGCCAGGTGCCGCGCATGGCGTTCGACTGGAGGTCGAAATCGACGGCGTGGCCGCCGAGCCCGGCGTCGCTGGCCACCACGCGGCGGTCCTCGACGCCGTCGGGCCGATTGAAGACGAAGGTGAGCGGCAGGTTCTCGACCGCGTCGGCGGAATCGTCGCGGGTGAGGGCCGCCACATGCACCGTCTCGCCGGCGCGATAGATGCCGCGCTCCGTCCAGGCGAAGACGTCGAGCGCGCCGGGCGCGGCGCGTCCGGTGACGCCGCGGTCCGAGAGGTCGAAGCCGGCGCGCGTCATGTCGAGGAAGACGAAGTCGCCGGCCGCGCCCCTGGCCATCAGCACGGCCGGCACCATGCCGCCGGTGCCGCGCGTCAGCCCGGCGGTGAAGCTCGCCTTGCCGTCGGCGTCGGTGGTGGCGGTGCCGAGCACCTCGTTGTTGCGCGCCAGCAGCGTCAGCTCGGTGCCGGCAAGCGGTTCCGCGGTGTCGAGCGAGCGCGCGAAGACGGTCAGCGCGTCCGCGCCGGCAAAGGTCGACAGGCCGATGTCGGAGACCACGAACCACTGGGTGGCCTTGGATTCCCAGTATTGCGACTTGTCGCCCTCGGGTTTGGCCGTCATCACATAGACGCCGGGCTTGCGGTCCGGCAGCGCCTCGTCGACCGGGAAGCTGGTCGTTGTCTCCTTGTTGAGTTCGCCGGCTGACGTCGAGCTTGCCCTCCCACACGGGCTCGCCGAGATCGTCCTTGATGTTGTCGATCTCGTAGCCGTCGAGCTGGCGCAGGAAGTCGTTGCCCGACATCAGCCGGGCAAGCGCCCGGTCGCCGATGCGGAAGACGGCGACGTCGACGCTGTCGGAGTTGACGCTGACCAGCGGGATGCCGTGCCGCATGTTGCCGGGCAGCACGAAGTCGTCGCCGGTGAAGCGCACGGCGGGAGCTCGGTCGCGCACGTAGATGTCGAGCGTCACCGGCGCCTCGATGACGTCGCCGATCGCCGCCGGCAGGCCGGGGCGGAACGTCACCTTGTACTGGTGCCCGTGCTCCAGTCCCTCGACGCAGAACTGGTCGCCCTTGGCATCGACCGCCTTCGGGGGCTGGCCGTCGACGGTGACGAAGGTCGAATAGTCGACGCCCGCCTTCACCAGGTCCTCCGAGAACTGGACGCAGGCGCGCGGAGAGGCGGTGTCGGCCTCGACGGTGTGGTCGACGACGCGGAAGCCCTTGCGGGCCTTGAGATCGGTGTACTGCGCCTTTACCGCGGCACTGTCGACCAGCGACAGGCTCGCCTCGTAGGCATCGAGGGCCGGGCGCCAGAGCTGGCGGTTCTCCAGCGCGTTCGCGACCAGCGCCAGCGCATCGGCGCGCGCGTTCGTCGAGCGCGACAGCGTATAGGCGTTCCACGCTCCGGCGGTGGCGTTGATGCGCAGCTTGGCGGCTTCGCTGCCGTCAGTCGTCGAGACGGCGAGTGCGGCGCGCGCGAAATCGGCCCAGATGTCGCCGTCGTCGGGCGAGATCTGCAGCGCATGGCGAAATGCGTCCATGGCCGCGCGCGGATCGCCGCGCTGCATCGCCTCGTTGCCGGACTGAATCAGGAAACCGATGCCAAGCCCCTGATCGGGCTGTGCATTCTTCGTCAGTGCGGTGCGGAAGCGGATCGCCTCGTCGCGCAGATTGGCCGGGAAGAAATCCGGGACGGGAGCCGCGCCGATGTCCGGTTCGCCGGAAAGCGAGACGACGCGGCCGGCGACGGCGCCGGGGAAGGGATTGAGCGTGCTGTAATCGGACTTCAGGAAGCACCATTTGGCCCGCACGTTGTAGGTGAAGGCACGGCATTCGGCATCGCCGAGGCAGGTGCGCTTGCACTGGTCCAACGAGACGTTCTGCTGTGTCCGCAGGTCGAAGCCGAAATAGTCGCTGTCCTGCGTGGTGACGATGGCCCGGCCGCCCTGGTCCTTCGCCGAAGCCGGCGCCTGCACAGCGGCAGTCGCGGAGACAAAGAGTGCAAGGGCGGCAAAAATTCCAGCCGTACGCGTTGCCATGAAAATCCTCCAAACGCAGCTTGCGTCCCCGATCGCATCTTCGCGTCCCGGCTGGCCGTGTCAATGCGGCGGCGCGGCGGCGGCTGGATGCTTCGATTTGTGCTGCGGCCTCCACGTGCTAAGTCGAAGCCGGTTTTCCCGGGATGCAGCCCGGCACGCGATGTCAGGCGCTGCGTTCCCCCTGGGGAAAGTGGAGCTTCCGATTGTGGCCGCTTTGCGGGCGCCCTTGGGCTTTATTCCAATTTTAGGATTCGGCGCTACGTTGGTTTGATGAAGTTTTCCAGCGCACCAAAAAGTGGAATGAAACGAAAGGCCTGGCAGGGGGCGGCCTCCGTGGCGGTGGCGTGCGCGCTGGTCGCGACGATGCCGGCCGGCGCGAAGGCCTTCGACCTGTTCGGCGTGCATCTCTGGGGAGAGAAGAAGGAAGCGGACGTCGTCGACCCGCTGAACTACGACGTCACGCTCGACACCGACGGGGCCGACAGCGAGCTGGCGAACGCGTTGAAGGACGCCTCGACGCTGCTCGCCGACAAGGACCGGCCGGTCTCCGGCTCGCTCGGCCTCCTGGCAAAGGCGCGAAACGAGCGCGAGCTTCTGGTTGCCGCGCTCTACGCCAATGCGCGCTACGAGGGACTGGTCGACATCGAGATCGCCGGCAGGCCGCTCGACGACATTCCGCCGGACGCCGATTTCGGCAACGGGCCGGTTCCCGTCTCGGTGAAGGTGACGCCGGGACCGGTGTTCACGCTGGGCGAGATCCACCTGAAAGGCGACGCCGCCAACCTGGCGCCTGCCGAATACGGCCTCGTCCCCGGCGCCAAGGCGGATTCGACGCTGATCCTGAAGGCACAGCGCGAGATGGTTCGCGCGCTCAGGGAGGAGGGGCGGCCGCTGGCGAAGGTCGATTCGCGCGACGTGGTGGCCGACCACGACACGCTGCGGCTCGACGTCACGCTGACGCTTGAGCGCGGGGCCCGTGGCGCCTTACGGGCAGACGACGGTCAAGGGCGCCGAAAACGTCGACAGCGACTTCATCGCCTACATGGCGGGGCTGAAACCCGGCGAAACCTACGACCCGAAGGATCTGGACGACGCACGCGAGCGCCTCGTCGGGCTCGATGTCTTCAACTCCGTCACGATCACGGAGGGCGAAAGCCTCAACGGAGACGGCTCGCTGCCGATGATGATCGAGGTGAGCGAGCGCAAGCACCGCTATTTCGGCGTCGGCGCGACCTATTCCAGCACCGAGGGCGGCGGCATCGAGGGCTACTGGGGCCACCGCAACCTGTTCGGGCATGCAGAGAAGCTGCGCATCCACGGCTCGATCAGCCGGCTCGGCGAGACCACCGATTTCGGCAAGCTCAATTACAATGCCGGCGTCATGTTCCAGAAGCCGGGCGTGCTGGGACCGGCCTCGAAGTTCGTCTCCAGCATCGACGCCATTTCCGAGCACACCGACGCCTATGACCGCTTCTCCGTCGACGCACGCGCCGGCATCACGCGCGACCTCGACCGGAAGCAGACAGTATCGGGCGAGGTGCGCATCGAATGGTCGCGCATTACCAACGATCCGCTGATGACGACGGCTTCCACCGACCGCCATCTTCTGGTCAGCATTCCTCTGGAATATGTCTATGACGGCCGTGACAACCGGCTCAACCCGACGAAAGGCTTCAGGGTCCTTGCACATGTCGAGCCGACGTACGATCTGTTCACCGGCGCGACATTCGTCAAGCTGAACGGCGAGGCGTCCGCGTACCAGTCCTTCGACGAGGAGGACAAGTTCGTGCTGGCAGGTCGTGTGGCGGCTGGCTCCATTCTGGGGGCGCCGCTTGCAGCCATTCCGGCCGACAGGCGTTTCTACTCAGGCGGCGGCGGTTCTGTGCGAGGCTATGCCTACCAGGGTGTGGGGCCGCGCGATCCGGCGACCGGAAAGCCGCTTGGCGGCCGGTCATTTGCGGAGGCATCATTGGAAATGCGCATCGCGGTAACGGACAAGCTCGGGATCGTTCCCTTCGTGGACGCCGGCACGGTGTCGACGGACAGCGTGCCCGATTTTTCCGACATCCGCGTCGGCGCCGGGCTGGGACTGCGTTACCTGACGGGCTTCGGTCCGCTGCGGATCGACGTCGGCGTTCCCCTCAACCGGCGGCCGGGCGAGCCCACCTTCGGAATCTATGCCGGTATCGGCCAGGCCTTCTGACCGGTAACAGCGATGGTTTTTCTGAAAAGGGCGCTGAGATATCTCGGCTACGTGCTCGTGGTCGTGCTGGCGCTCGCCATAGGCGCGGTAGCGGTGCTGACGCTGACGTCGCGCGGGCGCGACAACCTCGCGGCGCTGATCTCCGACATCGCCTCCACCCCGCAGCAGCAGATCACGATCTCCGGCCTTTCGGGCATCTGGTCCGGACACCTGGCGGTCGACAGGCTGGTTATCGCGGACCCGAAGGGGCCGTGGCTGGCCGTCCACGACCTCACCGCCGACTGGTCGCCGATGGCGCTGCTGTCGCGCACGGTGAAGGCCGACCATGTCAGCGCCGACCGGATCGAGCTGGCGCGCCTGCCCGAGAGCGGCGAGACGACCAACACGACCAGCAGCGGCTCGGGCGGGCTGCCGGTGTCGATCGAGATCGACCGCATCGACCTGCCCGCCATCCTGCTCGACGACCAGCTGGCGGGCGAGATCGCCAAGATTTCGGCCAATGGATCGCTGCATGTCGAGCGGGCGCCGCTTTCGGTGCAGAGCGCCATGAAGCTGGCGCGCGCCGACGGCCAGAAGGGCCAGCTCGACGCCGATATCAGCTACCTGCCGCAGGAAAACCGGCTCGACGTGAAGCTTTCCGGCTCGGAGCCGGCGGGTGGCGTCATCGCCAACCTGTTGAACATCGAGGGCGCACCTGCCGTCGACATCGAGGTCCAGGGCAGCGGCCCGCTGAGCGACTGGCAGGGAAAGGGGACGCTGGCGCTCGACGGTTCGGTCGTCACCCGCGTCTCGGCGCACAGGAAGGCGACCGATTCCGGCAGCCGCATCGAGGCGAGCGGCTCCGGCGAGTTCGACGCCTTCCTGCCCGAGGGACTGCGGCCGCTGGCCGCCGGCTCGACGGAGTTCGAATTCGCGGGCACGCTCGCCGACAATGGCGGTATCGCGATCGAAAAGGCGCGGCTCGACTCAGATGCGGTCCACGCCACGGCAAGCGGCGAGATCGACCCGGGCGACGCCAGTGATTTTGCACTGCAGGCGAGCGCCAAGGGCGGCCCCGTGCAGTTATCTTTCGGCGGAGTGACGCTGAAGCTGCAGGAGGCGACCGCACGGGCCTTCGGCGCAGGCAGGACGCCGGCGGTGGACGCTACGGCGAAGCTGGCTTCCATACGGGCCGACCAGTTCAGCGCCGAGAACGTCACCGCCAAGCTGCATTCCGACGAATTCGACGTCGTTTCCCGCACCGGCGCTTTCAGCGCGACCGTGACGGCCGACTCCGCCGGGAGCGCCGACAAGATCGTTGCGGGCCTTCTAGCCGGCTCGCTGCAGGCTTCGGTCTCGGGCACGCTTGGCCAGGACCAGGTGACCATTTCCGATTCGTCCGTGAAGACCGACGCCACCACGCTGACGGCGACGGGTGCGTATTCGCGCGCCGACGGTTCGCTCGACGTTGCGCTGAAGGGCGAGTTCCTGGCGGGCGTGCTGCCGGCGGCTGCCCGCAAGCCGCTCGGCAAGAACGTCAGCGTTTCCGGCAAGCTGACCCGCGGCGCGGAAGGCGCAATCGCGGTTTCGGACCTGCAGCTTTCGTCGGGCGGTCTCACGGCGTCGGGCAGCGCCAAGATGGCCGAGGAGACCCTCACCGCCGATCTCGAGGGCGCGCTCGCCGATGTCGGCGTGCTGGCGCCGCAGGCTTCGGGTTCCGCGCAGTTCACGCTGTCGGCCAGCGGGCCGCTGTCGGGACCCGACCTGTCTGCCAGCGTCACCAGTGACAGGCTGGAAACCGCCGGCCGGGCGATCGAGAACCTGAAGCTGACCGCAAAGGGCCGCGCCGACCTCGACAACCCGGCGGCGGAGGTGAACATCTCCGGCACGGTGGAAGGCGAGGAGCTTTCGGGCGGCGCGACGCTGAAGACCACCGATGGCAAGCGCGAGATCAGCGACCTGGCGCTTTCGCTCGGCCCCGACAAGGTTTCGGGCGACCTGGTGCTCGACGACAATTTCGTGCCGTCGGGCACCGTGAAGCTCGACCTGCCGCGCCTCGAGCCGCTGGCGGCCTTGGCGCTGCAGCAGGTGAAGGGGGCAGCCACGGGCACCATCGTTTTCACCAACGATGCCGGCGGTGCGACGGTGTCGATCGACGCCACGGTCGACAGTTTCGCGCGCGGCGACATCCAGGGCGACGACATTGCCGTCAACGCCAAGGTCACCGACTACCTGAACGACCCGGTGGTCGCCGGCACCGTCAGCGCCAAGACCATCGTGTCGGGCACCACGGTCGTCAGCGGCGTCGACCTGAAACTGTCGCGCGACGGCGAATGGACCGCGTTCTCCGGCAACGCGACGGCGGCAGGCATTCCGGCCGACGCGCAGGGCCGCGTGAAATTCGCCGACGGCAACGTGACGATCGAGCTCAAGAAGGCCAACGCCACGGTCGCGAGCATCGCGGTGGCGCTCGCCGATCCCTCCACAGTCGTCATTGCCGGCGGTCAGGTGAAGCTGAACGACTTTGCCGTGAAGGCAGCGGGCGGCCGCGCCAGCGTCTCCGGCACCGCCGGGCAGACGCTCGACCTGCAGGTCAACCTCGCCTCGCTGCCCGCGGCTGCGGCAAACAGCTTCGTGCCGGGCCTCGGCGCCTCGGGCACGATCTCCGGGACGGCGAAGATCACCGGCAAGGCGTCGGACCCGAAGGTGACCTTCGACGCCAGGCTTGAGGGCGGACAGACCAGCCAGACGATCTCGGCGGGCTTCGGCGCGATGACTGTTTCGGCCAACGGCAGCTTCGCCGACGGCACCCTCCGCTTCCAGGCGAATGTCGGCTCCGGCGGGCTCGGAATGCAGGGCGGCGGCACCGTCGCCATTTCCGGTTCCAAGGCGCTGGATCTGAGCTTTTCCGGCAAGGTGCCGTTCGATTTCCTTGCCCAACGACTGGCAGCCCAGGGCTTTTCGCTGAGTGGCACGGCCGATGTCAGCCTGAGCGTCGGTGGCACGATCTCGAGCCCGGTGATCGGCGGCAGCCTCAGTTCGTCTGGCGCGCGCTTCGTCGACGCCGGCTCAGGCCTGGCGGTCAACGATGTCTCGATGCGCGTCTCGATCGCCAACAACGTCGCCACGATCGAACAGCTCAACGGTTCGCTGTCGTCCGGCGGTACGCTGAAGGCGTCGGGAACCGTCGGCATCGACGCGGCGAAGGGATTTCCGGCCGACCTGTCGGTCAGCCTCGACAATGGGCGATATACGGACGGCCGGCTGGTCACCGCAAATCTCGACGGCAGCCTCAAGGTGACGGGTTCGCTCAGCGGCACGCCGAAGATTGCCGGCACGATCAATCTCGGCAAGACGGTGGTGACCATTCCGGAGAGCCTGCCGCCGTCGCTGGCCCAGCTCGACGTCAAGCACCGCAACGCCTCGGCGGCCGTCACCTCGCAGGACGAGGCGCTGCGGCCGGCGAACTCCGGCAACGGGGCCGGCGGGCTCGACCTCGACGTGCAGGTCAACGCGCCACAGCAGATCTTCGTACAGGGCCGCGGCCTCAACGTCGAACTCGGCGGCGATCTCAAGCTCACCGGCCCGGCCAGTTCGCCGCAGGCGGTGGGGCAGTTCACGCTGCGCCGCGGGCGTCTGGAAATCCTCGGCCGGCGGCTTGAATTCAAAAGCGGCTCCATCAGCTTCGCCGGCTCGCTGGTGCCCTATCTGGACCTGTCGGCCGACTCCTCGATCTCGGATGCGACAGTGACCGTGAAGGTAACCGGCCCGGCCAACGATCCGGCCTTCGCCTTCTCTTCCTCGCCGGCGCTGCCGGAAGACGAGATCATGGCGCGGCTGGTGTTCGGCAAGGCGATGTCGAACCTGTCGCCTCTGCAGATCGCGCAGCTGGCCTCGGCCGCGGCCTCCCTTGCGGGCGTCGGCGGATCGACCTCGCTGCTCGACAAGCTGCGTGCGGCGACCGGTGTCGACGACATCGACGTCAAGCAGGACGACAAGACCGGCGATACCTCCGTGGCGGTCGGCAAGTATCTCAACGACAAGACCTATCTCAGCATCGAGAAGGGCTCCAGCGCCGGCTCCGGCAAGGCGACGATCGACCTCGACGTCGGCAAGGGCATCAAGCTGCGCGGCGAAGCGAGCGAGAGCGGCGAGACCAAGGGCGGCATCTTCTACGAAAAGGAATACTGAGGCCGGCGAGCTGACGCGGCGATTCACGTCGGCAGCGTAAGCCGCTGATTTCGAATCGCCTTCGCGTCCCGCCGCTCAGCGCCGGTAGCGCAGCGTCACCGCGAAGGTGAAGGTTGCGCCGCCGACGCCTTCGGGCGGCTTCGGGTAGGGCGCGGCGTTGCGGGCGACGGCGAGTGCCGCCTGATCGAGCACGGCATGTCCGGAGCCCGATAGCACCCGCGCGCCGGCGAAGCCTCCCCCTCGGTCGATGGTGATCGCCAGCTTGGTGGCGCCTGAAAGACGATCGGTGCCCGGTGGGTAGCGCTTGTGCCGCTGGACGTGGGCGAGCAGCTTGCGCGCGTAGCTCGCCTTCTCGCCGGCGGTCGCGCCGCCCTGCCGGCCGGCGGCCGAAGCGGCGCTCGGCGGTTGAGCCGGCTTTCGGTTCGTCTGCGTCCGAGAGTCCCGAGCGGGGGAGCCGGCCTGGGCCGGCTTCGGGGGGCGGCCGTGCGCCGATTTTGGCTCCGGCCTCGCGGCCACGGTCGCCGGCGGCTGATCGGAGGGGCGCGGCGTCGGCAATGGTGCGTCGGTCCGGGGCAGGGCAGGGCCGGCCTCATCTTCGGCGACGTCGGACACCTCCACGCCCGAGACGGTGTCGGCGTCAGCGACGGTGGCGGCAGTTGGCGCGGGCGCCGACGCCAGCGGAGAAGCGGATTCGGCTGGCGCAACGTCGGCGGAGGCCTCGGCTTTCTGCGGCTCGACGGGTGCAGCCACCTCGGATTGAACCGGCGCCGACAGGACAGGTTCTGCCCCGTTGTCCGCCTGGGGCGCGGCTCGGGCGGTGTCGCTGACCGGAGCTGCCGCTTCAGGCGCGGCGTCCGTGGGAGACTGTCGATCCGGTGCGGCGCGAGCGACGGGTTCGTCGGCAGGCTTCCGGGCAGTTGGCGCGTCGTTGGCCGTGCTCTCCAGCGCGACCGCATGCTCTTCGACCTTCGCCGGCCTTGCCTCTGCCGCCGGTGCAACGGCGGCGGTGTCGGTCACGGGCTTCAGCGCATCAGTCGTGTTGCTCGGCAATAGGGCCGCGTTGTCGCTCGTTGGCGCCAGCCGTTCGGCCGTGCTCGGCTTCTGCCGCACGGCGTCGTTCGAGGCGGTCATGATCTGTGCTTCGGCGGCGACGGGTTCGGAGACCGCGGCCTCCGCGCTGTCGAAGTCCGTCCCCGCCAGCGGCTGCGCCGGGTGCAGCAGCGGACCGTCGAGCACGATCTCGACCGAGACGGCGTCCGTGGCCGCCTCGACGCCCTCGCGCTTCAGCGTTTCGGCGACGAAGGCGAAGGCTGCCGCATGCAGCGCGGCCGATACGAGCACCGCGATCCAGACGGCGCGGCGGCGCGACGGTGCTTTTCCGCCATCCACGGGTGCCGCCGGCACGAAATCGAGTTCGGGCGCAGCCGCCGACATGTCCTCCGGGGCCGGAGCCTCGACCGGCGGCGCCGCCGAGTCCGTGACGTCGCGGCCAGCCGCAAGACCCGCTGGAAGATCGGCGGTCAGGAAAATGGCGGCGTCCGGACGCGGGTTCACGGCGCGTCCTCCACCAGCCCGATCGGAGCGAGGATCAGCCCGTCCGAATCGTGCTCGATGCGGGCGGCGACGCCGAACACGTCCTTCAGCCACTCCGCGGTCATCACCGTTTCCGGCTTTCCCTCGACGGCAACGCGTCCCTCTTTCAGCATGACGATGCGGTCGCACCAGCGGGCGGCAAGCGTCAGATCGTGAAGCGATACGAGAATGGCGCGGTCGCGCCCGGCGAGCTTGCGCAGCGCCTTCATCATGGTGATCTGGTGCGCCGGGTCGAGGCCGGATGCAGGCTCGTCGGCCAGCAGGACGGGCGTGTCCTGCGCGACTGCGCGGGCGGTGAGAACGCGCGCCTGCTCGCCGCCCGACAATTCCGTGGCGGGGCGCGCCGCGAGGCCGGCGACGTCCATAAGCGCCATGGCGTCGGCGCAGATCTCGGCGTCCTTCGCCGTCGGGCGGCCGCCGAAGCCCCGCCACGGCAGGCGGCCGAGACCGACGAGGTTTTCGACCGTGAGCGACCAGCCGATGGTGCGGGCCTGCGGCAGGTAGGCGATCAGCCGCGCGCGTTCGTTGTGCGAAAGGACTGCGAGATCGCGCCCGTCGAGCCGCACGCTTCCCTCGAACGGCAAATGGCCGGTGAGTGCGCGGATCAGCGTCGACTTGCCGGCGCCGTTGGGACCGAGCAGGCCGAGGATTTCACCGGGCTCCAGCCGCAAGTCGACATTCCTGACGACGGGGCGGCCGCCGAGGGTCACCGAGACGTTTTCGGCCGAAAGACGCATCAGAACATCTCCCGCCGCGACCGCATGATCAGCCACAGGAAGAAGGGCGCGCCGATCAGCGCGGTCAGCACGCCGACATTCAGCTCCTTGCCGGGCACGACAACGCGCACCGCGACATCGGCTGCCAGAAGCAGTGCGCCGCCTCCGAGGCCCGATGGCAGGAGCAGGCTCGACGGCATGCGGTCGGTGAGTGGGCGGACCAGATGCGGTACGACGAGCCCGACGAAGCCGATCGCGCCGGCGACCGCCGTGCCGGCCCCGACGCACAGCGCCACGCCGAGCACCACCAGAACCCTTGCACGGGAAAGATTTATGCCGAGGCTTGCAGCACTTTCCTCGCCCAGCGACAGCGCGTCCAGGGCTCGGCTCGCCTGCCAGAGTATCGCCCAGCCTGCGGCCATCAGCGGCAGGGCGAGCGCGACGTGGCTCATCGAGCGGTCCTTCACCGAGCCGAGCATCCAGAAGATGATCTCGTAGCTGGCGAACGGGTTGGGCGACAGGTTGAGCGCCAGCGAGGTCAGCGCGCCGGAGAGGCTGGTGAGAGCGACGCCCGACAGTATCAGCGTCAGGGTCGAGCCGTGGCGCGCCGCGATCGCCAGCAGGACCAGCACCGCCACCACCGCGCCCGTCAGCGCGCCGGCCGGCAGGGCGTAGAGCGATGCGCCGGCCAGCCCCGAGTAGAACATCGACACTGCGCCGAAAGCGGCCATGCCGGAAATGCCGATGATGCCCGGTTCGGCCAGTGGATTGCGCAGAAAACCCTGCAGCACGGCACCAGAGATGCCGAGGCTGAAGCCGATCGCGAGCGCCAGGATGGCGCGCGGCAGCCTGATCTCGCGCATGATGATGACCGCCGCCTCGTCGCCGCCGGCGAACAGGCCGTGCACGCTGTCGCCAAGGCTCAGATCGGCCGGGCCGACGGCCAGCGACAGCACGAACAGCGCCGCCGCGAGCAGCGCAAGCAGGAGGTTGAGGCGGACGGGGCTCATCTCAGCCGTCCGCCTGGGCCGGCGCGCCGCAGGGGGAGATTTCGTCGCGCAGGCGGCGCAGCGCCTTCACCGCCTCCAGCACGAATGGGCCGGTGCAAGACCATGAGCCGGCTGGCACGAACGGGCCGATGCGACTGTCCTTCAGGGCGCGCAGGGCGGGGTGCTGCTCGACCTGGTCGGCGAGCGAGGGAGCGTTGGCCATCGAGCGTCGAAGCACGACGATGTCAGGGTGCGTCTCGACCACCTCTTCCATGGGGAAGGGCACCATGCCGGTATAGCCGAGGTCGGAGGCGATGTTGCTGAGCCCGGCCGCCTTCATCACCGAATCCGCCAGCGTTCCCTTTGCGAGCGCCACGCCGTTCTGCTCCAGCGCCAGAACCGTCGGGGAGGGCCCGCAGACCGTGCTTTCCAGGGCGGCCAGGCCGTTCTCGAACTCCTTCGCGATCGCCTCGGCCTTGTCCTGGCGGTGCAGGATTTCGCCCATGCGGCGAATGTCGACCGGCACGGAGGCCAGCGTCTGGTCGAAGGCGAATTCCTGGACGTCGAAGCCCAGGTGCCTCAGCAGGCCCGACGTGTCGTGGCGGTCGTAGGTGCCGGTCACCACCACGTCGGGATGGGTCAGGAACACTTCCTCGGCGCGGCCGTG
The DNA here is from genome assembly GCA_963816435.1 of uncultured Alphaproteobacteria bacterium. Classification (GTDB taxonomy): domain Bacteria; phylum Pseudomonadota; class Alphaproteobacteria; order Rhizobiales; family Rhizobiaceae; genus CAWFKS01. The sequence continues at coordinate 309,656 of CAWFKS010000009.1, read as the reverse complement.
GTTCTTCGGATAGCCCGTCGCCTTTTCATGCAGAAAGGACAGGCTGGGGTCGTCTGCAAGGTAGGACAGCGAGGCGATCTGGCCGGGCGCGGCCAGCAGCATGACGAGCTGATCGGTGCACACGTTGAGCGAGGCGACGCTCGGAAGCGGTGCCGCGATGGCGGGGCCGGCCACAACGATGGCCGACAGCGAGGCGAGGACGCGACGCGCGAAGGCCGGCGCCGCGAAGCGCCGGCCTTTCCGGTTCGCGCGGCGCCGGTTGGTCATGGCCCGAACGTCGCCTTCAGCCCGGCATAGACGGAAAGGCCGGGCGAGTTGTAGCCGCTGACGGTCTGGTATTTCTGGTCGAGCAGGTTTTCCGCGCGCAGATAGAGTTCCGTCTGCTCCGTCGGCTTGTAGGCGACCTTGGCGCTGACCAGCGTGTAGTCGCTCAAGCCGACATAGCTGAAGGACCCGAAACCGGACGAGACGACATCGACGGTGTCGAGCGCCACCTTGGCGGCGGCCGAGACTTCCCACTTTTCGGCGGGCGTGACGGTCGCCGTCAGTCCGATCATGTGGCGCGGAATGCGCGGCCGGCGGTCGCCATCGGCCTCCACGGCGCTGGTGTAGGTGTAGACGCCGCCCAGCGTCAGCCAGGACGCGACGTCGTAGTCGAGCGAGGCCTCGACACCCTTCCGCCTGGTCGTGCCGGGGATCTGGACATAGGTGTCGTTGATGAAGTCGTAGTCGATCAGGTTTTCGGTGTTGAGCTCGAAATATGTCAGCCCGGCCGTTCCGCGACCGTCCATGAAACTCTGCTCGACGCCGGCGTCCCAGGAAAAGCTCTCCTCCGGTTTCAGGTTCGGGACCGGCACGGTCGGGATGAAGCTCACATAATTGTTCTCGTAGAGGCTCGGGGCACGGAACCCGGTGCCCACGGAAGCGTGCAGGCGGGTGCCGGTCTGCTCGAACAGGTAGGAGGCGGTGCCGCGCCACGTGGTGAAGCCGCCGAACTTGCTGTGCTCGTCATGGCGTACCCCGGCGGTGAGCGTGAAATTGTCGAGCGGCTCTGCCGCGACCTGCCCCCACACCCCGCCGATGCCGTCTTTCGTGTCGGTGTTGTTGCCGTAATTGTCGTTGATCTGGGCGTGTTGCCAGGCGTAGTCGGCGCCGAACTGCAGCGTCACGCGGTCTGTCGCGTCGAATGCGCCCTGGTATTCCAGCTTGGTGCGCCGGCCGTGGTAATTGCCCAGGAACGGGCCGAAGCCGCTGAGCTGCGAAATGCTGCGCCTCAAATCCATGTGCTGGAGCGAGACGGTGTTGCGGAACCGGCCGTCGGCGAGGTTGAGGTTGAAGCCGACACGACCGGCGGCCTGGGTGAAATCGCCGGTGTTGAAGGTATTGTCGGTCGGCGGATTGCCGGAATTGTCGAAGTCGCCCTCGTTGCGGATGAACAGGCCGGCGCCGAACACGGTCAACGTGTCGGACAGCTGCTTTTCGCCCACGAAGGAGGCGTTGAGGTTGCGGTAGGCGTCCCGCTCCAGTCTGGTCGGATCGGAATCGACCGCCGCGCTTCCGTTGACCATCGCCGCCGAGATGCCGCCGGTGTAGATGCCGCCGACATCGAAGGAGAAACGCCCGGTCTCGGTGACATCGGAGATGCCGTAGCCGGCGCGCACGGTCTCGTGCGATCCGGCCTCGATCATCATGCGCTGCTGCACGCCGAGATCGTGCGTCGGCAGCGTCGAAATGCCGATCACACCCGCCACCGCGTCGGCGCCGTAGAGCGTGCTCTGCGAGCCCTTCAGCACTTCGATGCTGGTGACGCCGTTCGTCAGCAGGTGCTCAAACGACGGCTGCACCTGCGTTGCGGTCGGGTCGGCGATGTCGATGCCGTTGAACAGGGTCTTGATGTATTTCTTGTCCGCACCGCGCAGCGACAGGCTGGTCTCCTTGCCGATGCCGCCCTGGGTGGAGACCGAGATGCCGGGCACCCGGGCGAGATAGTCGTCGACCAGCGGCTGCGAATGCTGCTCGATCTCCTTCTGGTCGACGGTGTCGACGCTCGCGCCGACCTTGCTGCGTTCGGTCGGCGTGCGATTCGGCGTGATCACCACCTCGCCGATGTCGAGCGGCTGGGCGCCGGCGGGCCCGGCGAGCGCCAGGAGCGATGCTCCGGCAAAAGCGAAAATTGATCTGTGGAAAGCAGACGACATTCAAATCCCCCTTGCACCGCGAGGTGCTGTTCGGCTCGTGCCGGAAGGATCGAATGCCTGCGTGGGCAAGGGTCCCGCCAGCGATGACAATCGTCACCACTGTGCGTTCACAGCTCCGGAAGCGCCCCGCATCCGGAAAGGCGACGGCCTCAGGCAGGTCTCCTGGCTCACGCTTCATCGGGATCGTCCGCCTTCCCGGGCCTTGGCCCAGTGGCATTCCGGACATCCCTCCGCGCTCACAGTTGCGGGGGCAGCTACGGCTTGGGAAAGACCCTTCCGTATTCCCTCTTGACCCCGCAACGGCATGCGCCGGGGCGGGGTACCTCAGGCGTGGCCGGACGCTAGCAACGGCCTCCCGCGGCGTCAATGGCGGTGCTGGAGGCCGGATCGCTCAACGCCGGCCATTTGTTGACGCTGCGGCATGTTTCCGACGCGGACTGTCGCAAATTCGTCATCCGCGGGACCTGGTACCGGTCACATTCATGAGGGAATTCCGAAACTGGCGGTCGGATTTTTGACAATGGGTGCCAGATGCGGAATTGTGAGGGAAACGGGTAGAACAACGGGAGAGCGTTTATGAAATTTTTCCGCAGCAACGGGGATCGCGTCCCCGGTCACATCGAGGCGCTGGCAGAGGATGCCAGGGCCGGGAAGATGGACCGGCGCGAATTCCTCGCGATGGCAAGCGCCTTCGGTGCCTCGACGGCGATGGCCTACGGCATGATCGGTCTTGCCGCGCCGACGAAGGCGATGGCGCAGGACGCCCAGAAGGGCGGCACCATCCGCATCCAGATGCTGATCAAGGACATGAAGGATCCGCGGACCTTCGACTGGTCGGAGATGGCCAACGTCTTCCGGCAGGCCAACGACTATCTGGTGCGCTATACGACCGACTTCACGTTCGAGCCGCAGCTGCTAGAGAGCTGGGACATCAACGATGACGCCACGCAGTACGTTCTCCACGTCCGCAAGGGCGTGAAGTGGTCGAACGGCGACGAATTCAACGCCGACGACGTGATCTTCAACCTCAACCGCTGGTGCGAGAAGAACGCCGAAGGCAATTCGATGGCCGGACGCGTCGCCTCGCTCATCGACGACGACAGCGGCAAGGCCCGTGACGGCGCGATCGAGAAGGTCGACGACTACACGATCAAGCTCAATCTCGGCAATTCCGACATCACGCTGATCGCCGGCTTCGCCGATTATCCGGGCCTGGTCATGCACCGCGACTACAAGGCCGACGACGACCTGATGAAGACGCCGGGCACCGGCCCGTTCGAGGTGGTCGACTATGCGGTCGGCAACCGCGCGTCGCTGAAGCGGCGCGAGAACTTCGAGTGGTTCGGCGGTCCGGTCTATCTCGACGGCATCGAGTTCATCGACTACGGCGCCGAGGACAACGCGATGGTCGCGGCGTTCGAGGCGCAGGAAATCGAGGCCAACTACCAGACGACGGGCGACACGATCATCCTGCTCGATGGCCTCGGCCTCGACAAGAGCGAGGTGACGACCGCCGCCACGATGGTGCTGCGCACCAATGTGAGCCAGGAGCCCTACGACAATGCCGACGTGCGCAAGGCGCTGCAGCTGGCCGTCGACAACAACACGGTGCTGACGCTGGGCTACAACGATCTCGGCACGGTCGCGGAGAACTTCCACGTCTGCCCGATTCATCCGGAATACGCCGAGCTGCCGCCGTTCAAGTCGGATCCGCAGAAGGCCGGCCAGATGATGAAGGACGCCGGGCACGGCGACACCGAGTTCGAGCTGATCTCCTACGATACGCCGTGGATCAAGAACACGGCCGACGCGATGGGCGCGCAGCTTCGCGACGCGGGCATCAACATCAAGCGCACGGTCATTCCCGGCACCACGTTCTGGAACGACTGGACGAAGTATCCGTGGTCGACCACCGAGTGGAACATGCGTCCGCTGGGCGTCCAGGTTCTCGTGCTCGCCTATCGCACCGGCGGTGCGTGGAACGAGGCGCACTACTCCAATCCGGACTTCGACAAGAAGCTGGACGAGGCGCTGGCGATCGCCGATCCGGACAAGCGGCGCACGGTGATGAAGGACCTGGAGCAGATCCTCCAGGATTCCGGCATCATCATCCAGCCCTACTGGCGCAAGCTCTATCGTCACACCGCGACCACGGTGCACGATTTCCCGATGCATCAGACCTTCGAGATGCACATGGACAAGGTCTGGATGGACCAAGCCTGATACCGTACCGGCGGGGGGCGCCCACCAGCGCCCCCCGCATCACTTTCCGAAAGCCAGCGACGGTGGGATCGCTAGCCAATAACCCGTGACGAACACGGGGGCAGGGGGTGCACGGGGGATGGTTTCCTTCATACTGCGGCGACTGGGCGTCATGGTACTGACCATGGTCTGCCTGACGTTCTTCATCTTCTTCTTCGTCAATCTGGAGCCGAACCTGCGCAAGCTGGCGATCAGCCAGACCAATATGCGCGCCACCGACCAGATGCTGGAGAACTGGCTGGTCAGGAACGGCTATCGCGACAATTTCTTCATCCGCTACGGCCGCTGGATCGGCGTGTGGGAGAAGCAGCCCAACATCAATCCCGAGACCGGCCAGCCGGAACCGCGCTTCCGCTATTGCGACGAGCCGGACGTGGCGCAGTTCTCCGGCGTGCTGGAGGGCGATTTCGGCTGCTCCACGGCGTTCCGGCGCACCGTCGCCGAGCGGCTGTGGCCGGCCATGGAAGCCACCGGCATCCTGATGTTCTGGGTGATGGTGGTGATGGTGCCCGTCTCGCTGCTCATCGGCGTATTGGCGGGCATGCGCGAAGGCTCGAAACTGGACCGAAGTCTGTCCGTGGCCTCGATCGGATCGACGGCCACGCCAGAATATGTCTCCGGCATCATCTTCGCGGTGATCTTCGCTTCGTGGCTCGGCTGGCTGAACGCATCGGCCGCCACCGCCACCTCGCGCGGCGTGACCTTCTACAATTTCGCGCTGCCGGTGATGACCATGGCCATCTACGGCATCGGCTACATCGCGCGCATGACGCGCGCCTCGATGGCCGAGGTGATGACGGCGCAATATATCCGCACGGCGCGGCTGAAGGGCCTGAACTTCCGCTCGGTGGTGCTCAAGCATGCGCTGCGCAACGCGCTTATCGCGCCGTTCACGGTCATCATGCTGCAGTTCCCGTGGCTTCTGACCGGCGTGGTCGTGGTGGAATCGATGTTCCGCTACCAGGGGTTCGGCTACCTGCTCGTGCAGGCGGCGGCCAACAACGACATCGACCTCCTGCTGGCATGCGGCATGGTGTCGGTCTTCGTCGTCATGCTGACGCAGCTGATCTCCGACGTCGGCTACGCGCTGCTCAACCCGCGCATCAGAGTGAGCTGAGGTCGACATGGAAAACGTAGGCTTTTTCGGTGTCGTCATCGGGCTGATCGTGCGGCTGTGGCCCGTCTGGGCCGGCCTGGTGATCGTGTTCCTGCTTTCGTACACCAATCGCACGCGGCTCGGCCTCTACGGCCAGCTGTTCGACAACGGCGTCGGCATTGCCGGCGTCATGCTGTGCGCGTTCTGGCTGTTCGCGGCGATCTTCGCCGACGTCATCGCGCCGATCGGGGCGCGCGAGCAGATCGCGACGATGAAGAACGCGATACCCGGCTCCATCGTGCCGGGTCGAGATCTCGTCTATCTGCTCGGCGGCGACAATCTGGCGCGCGACGTGTTCAGCCGCGCGATCTACGGCAGCCGCATCGTACTCATCATCGCCCCGGCGGCGACGCTGATCGCGCTTCTGGTCGGCGTCACGCTCGGCCTGCCGGCGGGCTATTTCGGTGGCAAGACCGACTCCGTCCTGTCGTTCCTGGCCAATCTGGTGCTGGCCTTCCCGGTGATCCTGCTGTTCTACCTGCTGGTCACACCGGGGATCATGGACACGCCGATACCCTACATGATGGCGGGGCTGTTCTTCATCTTCCCGATCATCTTCTTCTGCGTGCTGTTCTACACCCGCTTCAGCGGGCGAAACGAGCGACTGATTCCCTATCTGGCGGTCACGCTCGTGCTCGGCGCGTGGATCTATTCGGGCCTGGTGTTCAACGCCGACCCGCTGGGCATCGTGTCGATCCAGTCGAACCAGTTGAACATCTTCGTGGCCGTGGTGTTCGCCTCGAGCCCGGGCGTGTTCCGCATCGTGCGCGGGCTGGTGATGGACATCGAGACGCGCGACTACGTGGCGGCTGCCCAGACGCGCGGCGAGAACCCGTGGTACATCATGCTGTGGGAGATCCTTCCCAACGCGCGCGGGCCGCTCATCGTCGATGTCTGCCTGCGCATCGGCTACACGACGATCCTGCTCGGCACGCTCGGCTATTTCGGCCTCGGCATGGGGCCGGAGAGCCCCGACTGGGGCACGTCGATCAAGGACGGCAGCCTGCTTCTGCGGCTCTATGTGTGGCCGGCTCTCGTTCCCGCCGTCGCGCTGATGTCGTTCGTGCTGGGGCTCAACCTGCTCGCTGACGCGATGCGCGAAGAATCCCTGAAAGACTGAGGACGAGACGATGAGCGAATCCGTAGACGTCCTGAACCGGTCCGCAGACGAAAGCGTCCAGCCGATCCTCGAGATCGAGAACCTGTCGATCTCCTTCTTCACGCGCGCCGGCGAGATACCGGCGGTCATGGATTTTTCCTGCAAGGTGATGCCGGGCGAGGCGATGGGGCTCGTGGGCGAATCCGGCTGCGGCAAGTCCACCGTGGCGCTCGGCATCATGCGCGACATGGGCAATCGCGGCGAGATCGTCGGCGGCACGATCAAGTTCAAGGGCCGCGACATGGCCGAGATGTCGGAGGAGGAGCTCCGCTCCATCCGCGGCAACGAGATCGCCATGATCTACCAGGAGCCGATGGCGAGCCTCAACCCGGCCATGAAGGTCGGCCGCCAGCTCATGGAAGTGCCGCTGCTGCACGACAAGGTCTCCAAGGAAGAGGCATGGAACCGGGCGATCGAGATGGTGCGCTCGGTCAAGCTGCCGGATCCCGAGCGCATCATGCGCTCCTATCCGCACCAGCTGTCGGGCGGCCAGCAGCAGCGCATCGTCATCGCCATGGCGCTTTTGTCGAAGCCGGCGCTGCTTCTGCTCGACGAGCCGACGACGGCACTCGACGTGACGGTCGAGGCCGGCATCGTCGAACTGGTCAAGGGACTCGGCAAGGAGTTCGGCACGTCGATGATCTTCGTGTCGCACAATCTCGGGCTGATCCTGGAGACATGCGACAAGATCACGGTGATGTATTCGGGCGAGGCGGTGGAAACCGGTTCGATCGACGACGTGTTCGACCGCATGCGCCATCCCTATACGCAGGGGCTGTTCCGCTCGATCCCGCTGCCGGGCGCCAACAAGAACGCCAAGCCGCTGATCGCCATTCCCGGGCAGTTGCCGCTGCCCCACCAGCGCCCGAGCGGCTGCAATTTCGGGCCGCGCTGCCAGCACTTCGTCGAGGGCGTCTGCGACGCCGCCGAAATCCCGATGGTGCAGGTGAGCGGGCAGGAGGGCCATTTCTCGCGCTGCGTGCGCTTCGACCATCTCGACTGGGAAGCACTGCCCGAAGGCGCGGTGACGGCCAAGGACCCGGTCCAGCCGGGCGGCCCGATGCTGAAGATCACCGGGCTGAAGAAATACTACCACGTCGCGGCCAACGCGATCTTCGGCGGCGGCGAGACGCGCACGGTCAAGGCCAACGAATTGATCAGCTTCGAGGCGCGGGAATCCGAGACGATCGCCATCGTCGGCGAGTCCGGCTGCGGAAAGTCGACGCTCGCCAAGGTCCTGCTCGGGCTGGAGACGGCGACCGACGGTGAGATAATCTTCGACGGGACCGAGATCCAGTCAACGCCAGTGCAGGACCGCAAGACAAGCACCGTCGCCGGCATCCAGATGGTGTTCCAGAACCCGTTCGATACGCTGAACCCCAGCCATTCGGTCGGCTCGCAGATCATCCGCACGCTGGAGAAATTCAAGATCGGAAAGTCGGTCGGCGAACGCCGCGAGCGCATGCTGGAACTGCTCGATCTCGTCAAGCTGCCGCGCGCCTTCGCCGAGCGCATGCCGCGCCAGCTCTCCGGCGGCCAGAAGCAGCGCATCGGCGTTGCCCGCGCCTTTGCCGGCAATGCCAAGGTGGTGGTGGCCGACGAGCCGGTCTCGGCGCTCGACGTGTCGGTGCAGGCGGCCGTGACCGAGCTGTTGATGGACATCCAGCGCCAGCACAAGACGACGATGCTGTTCATCAGCCACGATCTGTCGGTGGTGCGCTATCTCGCCGACCGCGTGGTGGTCATGTATCTCGGTTACATCGTCGAGCAGGGCACGACCGACCAGATCTTCGCGCCGCCCTACCACCCCTACACGGAGGCGCTACTGTCGGCGATCCCGATCGCGGACACCAGCGTCAAGAAGAAGCACATCGTGCTGGAAGGCGACGTGCCCTCGGCGATGAACCCGCCGTCCGGGTGCCCCTTCCAGACGCGCTGCCGCTACAAGCATCTCGTGCCCGACAATCTGTGCGAGACCGAGGTGCCGCCGTTCAAGGAACTGGGCGACGGCCACCGCAGCCTTTGCTGGCTCGACGACGACGTGCTTTCGTCGATGGATCCGGTGATCTCGTTCACCAAGAACGAGCACAAGGACGCCGCGGCGCAGGCCCCGGCGGCCGGCGCGGCGCATCTGCCGACCCATGAGGGCGAGGAGCGCGCCGTCGGTGACGACGAGGCGATGCCGGATGCCCACGCCGCGCGCGAAATGTCCGCGAGGCCCGGTGAATCCGCGCCGGAAAAGACGATGACGGAGGTCGGCGACGGCCGCGAGGCGGTGAGCGCGGAGGTAGAGCCGGCCGAGGCGCCGACGCCGCGCGAGGAGGCCGAGGCCGTGGGCGAAACCGCGGAGACCGAGCGTCCGGTGGAGACGGCATCGTCGCCCGAAGAGGCCCGCCGCGCGATCGGCGCCGACGAGGCTAAGGAGGAAGCCGCGCTCGACCGCAACCGGCCGGAGGGCATCGATCGTCCGGAGGCTCCCGACGATCTCAAGCTGCTGTCCGGTGTGGGCCCGGGCATCGAGGAAAAACTTCACTCGCTCGGCATCTACACCTTCGCCCAGATTGCCGGCTGGACGCCGGCCGAGTGCGAGTGGGTCGACGGCCATCTGGCCTTCCACGGGCGCATCGAGCGCGAGGAATGGGTGAAGCAGGCCGATGCGCTCGCGCGTGGCGGCGTCGAGGAATATGTGAAGGTGTTCGGGAAGCAGCCGCGCTAGACACGCCTTACCTGCCAGTGCCGGCGGCGCCTCTACTTGCCGCCGGTGTTGCCGAACCATATGCCGAGCAGAGCGGCGAGCGCCACCAGCACCAGAAACCCGTTCATCGCGACGAGGAGAAAGGCCTGATGCGGCCGACGCTCGGCGGGGGCGGCGGGGCTCCGGGCTTCACCTCGCGCCACACCGCGATGGCGAAAGCAGAACGCGCTGAACAGCACGAGGATGGTGCCCGTTGCCTCGATCAGGAACTCCGGCACCACATCCTTGCAAGAGTGCCTTGGCGCCGATGCCGCTGGCGAGTGCGGCGAGTCCCGTCCTGACCCAGGCCGCGTAGGTGCGCTCGGCCGCGTAGACGGTTCGGTCGGCGGCAAGTTCGTTGCGGCGGTCCGGTGTCGGCGAGGCTTCGGCCATGCCGATGAACGTGTTGGTGCGGCGAGTGGTTGCCGAGGGCTGGAACCGACCCGTCGTGTTCCGCATTTGTTTCGGCAAACGCAAGGAGCGCCGACCATGAACGACGACAACCCCAAAACCCACCCGGCGTCCAACATGGAAAAGGATCCCGAGGACTGGGTCAGCGGCGACGAGCCGATGACGGGCGCGCAGGCTTCCTACCTGAAGACGCTGTCGGAACAGGCGGACGATCCCGATGCGTTCGCCGACGGCATCAGCAAAGCGGAAGCTTCGGAACGGATCGATGCCTTGAAGGCGAAGCTCGGGCTGGAATGAGGCGAGGTCTGCCATGGCTGGCAGATCCGGCGGCAGCGTCCGAACCAAGCTCTCAGCCGGTCAGGACGTGATTTGCTGCTGCTTTCGGTGGCAGTCGTGACCGCCCTGCTGGTCCTGCTGCTGGGAACACTGGTCGCCGGTGCATTCCTCGGCCTGCGCGGAGGCGGCGAAGTTGAAGGCGAAACCCGCGAGCAGCGCGGCGGTGGCGAGGAGCATGCGCATGATACGGTCTCCCGTGGCTCGAAGACGGCAAGACTAGCCCGAAGCCGTGCTTTCGCCTACGGGCGTCCCGATGACATTTGCGCGAGCGGCGGGCCTCGTCAGCGGCAGTTCTGCAACTGGGCGGCGTAATTGCGCGCCATCTCGTCGGTGTCCTTGGCGTAGCGCATCAGCGAGGAGTTGTTCTTCCAGCTTCCGCTGCCGAAGCCGCCCCATCCCGAATAGTAGGCGATGTAGAGGTGATAGGTGTCGTTCTTGGCGACGCCGAATTTCTCGGCGGTCTTGGAGTGATACCAGCCGACGAAGTCGAGCGCGTCGCCGAAGTTGGAGCGACGGGCACCGTAATTGCCGGTCTCCCGCTGATATTGCAGCCAGGTGCCGTCGAGCGCCTGCGAATAGCCGTAGGCGGTGGAGACGTGCTTCCAGGGAATGAAGCCGAGCAGCTTCTTCCGTGGCGGGCGGGCGTTGTGCTTGAAGCCGGATTCCTTGCGCACGGTTGCCATCAACACCGGCACCGGCACGCCGTATTTGCGCTCCGCGCGGTAGGCCTCGCGCTGCCAGTTGTGAATCCAGCCGTCCTTCTGGTCGAAGACCGAACAGACATTGTTGATGTGTGTCGGTGCGGTTGCGCAGGCCGACAGGCCGAGCAGCGAGCACACGAGAACCAGACCCAGGAAACGCGACGCAAACATGCCGCGCACCATACGCGCGACATATGAAAAGAATCTTTGTGAGCTTCTTAACCGGTGCGAAAGCATGCCACGACCGCAAGACACAATGAGTGTCGCAAATGCGATGCACAGCGTCGTATTTTCTGCGTTTGCATAAACTCCGTGACGCTCGCCCTAAAATAGCGCCGGCAGATGACGCCTGACCGACAGCGGTCCGGCACGCCTGCTGGTTGATTGCGTTCATGAACGCCCCGTCGAGACGCCGCCGGTCGGCCACGCGTGAAGCCGCGCGCGGACCGGCCCCCATTCCGCAGCTCCCGGACGGGCGCGTGCGCAATCCCTATCCGCCGATGCAGCTTCTGTCGGCCGATCAGGTCGAGGCGATCCACGAGACTTCGATGCGGATCCTGGAAGAGCTCGGCATCGAGGTGATGAGCAGTCGCGCCCTCGATCTTTTCAAGCGCCACGGCGCGAGCGTGGACACTTCCACCAATACCGTCCGGCTGGATCGCGGCATGGTCGACGAGGCGCTGGCGACGGTGCCGTCGGAAGCCGTGCTGACACCGCGCAACCCGGCCCACCGCGTCCACATCGGCGGCGACACGGTGAACTTCACGCTGGTCGCCGGCCCGCCGAACGTTCACGACATGGAGCGCGGCCGACGCGCCGGAAATCTCCGCGACTATCGCGATCTCGTGCGGCTGGCGCAGCACTTCAATGCCATCCACATGCTCGGCAATCAGGTCTGCGCCCCGATGGAACTGCCGGCCAGCAGCCGTCATCTCGACACCTATCTCGCCAATCTGACGCTGACCGACAAGAGCTTCCATGTTTCGGCGATCGGTCGGGGCAGGGCGCTGGACGGCGTTCGGATGATGGCGATTTCGCGCGGCATCACGCTCGACGAGATTGCCGAGACGCCGGGCGTGACCACCATCATCTCCGTCAACAGCCCTCGGCGCCTCGACGAGGCGATGAGCGAAGGGCTGATCGCCATGGCCGAGCACGGCCAGCCCGTCTGCGTAACGCCGTTCACGCTGATGGGGGCGATGAGCCCGGTGACGCTCGCCGGCGCGCTGGCCCAGCAGAACGCGGAGGCGCTTGCCGGTATCGTGCTGACGCAGCTCGTGAGGCCGGGCACCCCGGCGATCTACGGCGCCTTCACCTCCAACGTCGACATGAAGTCGGGTGCGCCGGCCTTCGGCACGCCGGAAAATGCCAAGGCCAATGTCGCTTCCGGGCAGCTGGCGCGGCGCTACCGGCTGCCCTACCGCACCACGCCCGGCTCGGCCTCCAACGTCGCCGACGCACAAGGTGCCTGGGAGACGATGATGGCGCTGTGGGGCGCGGTGCTCGGCGGTGCCAACCTGATCTACCACGCCGCCGGCTGGCAGGAGGGCGGGCTGACGGCGTCGTTCGAGAAGCTGGTGATCGACGTCGAGATGATCCAGCACATGATCGAGTTCCTGAAGCCGATCGCCGTCGACGAGGGCGAACTGGCGCTCGACGCGTTGGCTCGTGTGCCGACGGGCGGGCATTTCTTCGGCGATCCGCACACGCTGGAGCGCTATTCGACAGCCTTCTACCAGCCGATGCTGTCGAACTGGCAGAACCACGAGGCCTGGCAGGAGGCAGGCGGCCTCGACGCGACGCAGCGGGCCACCGGCATCTGGAAGAAGGCGCTCGCCGACTACCAACAGCCGCCGATGGATGCGGCAGTGCGCGAAGAGCTCGAGGCCTACGTGGCGCGGCGCAAGGAAGAGATCGGGGCAGGGGAGCCATGAGCGGGCGGATGAGGGGCTCGCGGATTGATTCCGCTTCATGCCGCAAGCCGTTGAGAGGCTGAGAAATTCCGTCCCGATCTGCTCCCCGCGTCAGAGCTCCGTCTCGTTCTTGCCAGCCCGGCCCTTGTCGGTCTTGTCGTAGAAGTCGCCGAGCAGCCGGGTCACGGTCGGGTTGGCCGCACCCGAATAGCCGGTGAATGCCTCGTAGGCGAGCTGGTCGTCGAGCGGCCGGCCGATGACGTTGAAGATCGTCTCCTTGGCAGAGCGTACCGCCCACTGGTCGTTGCGCAGGATCTGCTGGGCGACCTTCTCGGCTTCCTCCATCAGCTTGTCGTGCGGCACGACGCGCGACACGAGATTGGTCTGGCGGGCGCGCTCGGCGTCGATCGGCTCGCCGGTGAGCAGCATTTCGAGCGCCAGCCCCGCGCCGCAGGTGTTGACCAGCCGAACGATGCCGCCGTCGCCGTGATGGAAGCCGCGGCGCACCTCGAACGAGCCGAACTTGGCGTTTTCGGAGGCGATGCGGATGTCGCAGGCGAGCGCGTTCTCCAGGCCACCGGCCAGCGCCCAGCCGTTCACGGCCGCGATGATCGGCTTGTAGATGCGGTGCAGGCCGCGGGTGATGCCACCCAGCCCGTCGGCGATCTTCTTCCTGGGCAGCATCGCGTCGGCGTGCTGCACCCAATAGGGCAGATGCTGCTTCAGGTCGGCGCCGGCGCAGAACGCCTCGTCGCCCGCACCGGTGACGATCGCCACGTCGAGCGCGTCGTCGTCGCGGAAATCCTTCCAGATCTCCCACAGCAACTCGTGCATCTCCAGGTCGATGGCGTTCATCGCCTCGGGCCGGTTGAAGGTGACGTAGGCGATGCGATCGCGCTTTTCGTAGAGTGCCTTGGGCATTGTCTTCTCCTCCCCTGTCTTCCCTGTCGCGCCAGATGGCGCGTGCTCCTCGACGGCCAGCGATAGCACAGGATGGGGATGTGCGGATGTGAAAAATTGACGGGAACGTAAAGGTCACTCAAGAAAGTTGACGAACACAGTCAAGTTATTGAAATCGCTGGCGAAGCAGAAATTTGACCGATTGATAAAAAAACAAAACGTGCTAGCCTTTCCGCAACGAACACAACGGGGAACGAACATGGCGGAAGGCCAGTACAAGCAAGGCATCGCCGCCGGTCGGCTGCCGGCCGGCGCTTATGCGGAGAACTTTTCCGACCTGCACCCCCCGCTCGACAGGCACGAGGCGCTGGTCGAGGCCGACCGCTGCTATTTCTGCTACGACGCGCCGTGCATGCAGGCCTGCCCGACCTCCATCGACATTCCGCTGTTCATCCGCGAGATCGCCACCGGCAATCCGCTGGGCGCTGCCAGGACCATTTTCGACCAGAACATTCTCGGCGGCATGTGCGCCCGCGTCTGCCCGACCGAGACGCTGTGCGAGGAAGTGTGCGTGCGCATGGAGGCCGAGGGCAAGCCGGTGCAGATCGGCCGCCTGCAGCGCTACGCCACCGACACGGCGATGCAGGAAGACAAGCATTTCTACACGCGCCCCGCGCCGAGCGGAAAGAAGATCGCCGTGGTCGGCGCCGGTCCGGCGGGGCTTGCCTGCGCCCACCGGCTGGCCTCCTACGGCCACGACGTCGTGGTGCTGGAGGCGCGCGCCAAGGGCGGCGGCCTCAACGAATACGGCATTGCCGCCTACAAGACGCCGAACGGCTTCGCCCAGGCCGAGGTGGACTACGTGACCGCAATCGGCGGCATCACCATCGAACATGACAAGGCGCTCGGCCGCGACTTTGCGCTGGCCGATCTCACCGGCCGCTATGACGCCGTGTTCCTCGGCATGGGGCTTGCCGGCGTCAATGCGCTGCATGCGGAGGGCGAGGAGGCCGAAGGGGTCGACAATGCCGTCGATTTCATCGCCACGCTTCGCCAGGCGAGCGATCTTTCCGCGCTGCCGATCGGCCGCCGCGTCGTCGTCATCGGCGGCGGCATGACGGCGATCGATGCGGCCGTGCAGGCCAAGCTGCTCGGCGCGGAGGAGGTGACCATCGCCTATCGCCGCGGCAAGGAAAACATGAACGCCTCGGAGTTCGAGCAGGACCTGGCCGCCTCGAAGGGCGTCACCATCCGCCACTGGATGCAGCCGAAGCGCGTCATCGCCGACGGCGGCAAGGTGACGGGCATCGAGCTCGAATACACGGCGATTTCTGACGGCGTGCTCGCCGGCACCGGCGAAACCATCGTCGTGCCCGCCGATCAGGTGTTCAAGGCGATCGGCCAGAGCTTCGACGCCGCGCCGCTCAACGGCTCCGGCAATTCGATCGCGCTCGAGAGGGGGCGTATCAGGGTGGATGCCGAAGGCCGGACCTCGCTGGCGATGGTCTGGGCCGGTGGCGACTGCATCTTCGGCGGCGACGACCTCACGGTCTCGGCCGTCGCCCAGGGCCGCGACGCGGCCGAAAGCATCAACCGGGCGCTCGCCTGAGGAGGCTAGTCATGGCAGACCTTCGCAGCAATTTCGTCGGCATCAAGTCGCCCAACCCGTTCTGGCTGGCCTCAGCGCCGCCGACCGACAAGGCCTACAATGTCGAGCGCGCCTTCAAGGCCGGCTGGGGCGGCGTCGTCTGGAAGACGCTCGGCGAGGAGGGCCCGCCCGTCGTCAACGTCAACGGCCCGCGCTACGGCGCGATCTGGGGCGCCGACCGGCGGCTTCTCGGTCTCAACAACATCGAGCTCATCACCGACCGCGACCTCTACGTGAACCTGCGCGAGATCAAGCAGGTGAAGCAGAACTGGCCCGACCGCGCGGTCGTGGTATCGCTGATGGTGCCGTGCGAGGAGCAGGCCTGGAAGGCGATCCTGCCGCTGGTCGAGGAAACCGGCGCCGACGGCATCGAGCTGAATTTCGGCTGCCCGCACGGCATGAGCGAGCGCGGCATGGGCGCGGCCGTCGGCCAGGTGCCGGAATATATCGAGATGGTCGTGCGCTGGTGCAAGCAGACCACGCGCATGCCCGTCATCACCAAGCTGACGCCGAACATCACCGACATCCGCAAGCCGGCGCGGGCCGCGCTGGCCGGCGGCACCGACGCGGTGAGCCTGATCAACACGATCAACTCCATCACCGCCGTCAATCTCGACACGTTTTCGCCCGAGCCATCGATCGACGGCAGGGGGACGCATGGCGGCTATTGCGGCCCGGCCGTCAAGCCGATCGCCATGTCGATGGTGTCTGAGATCGCCCGCGATGCCGAAACCCGGGGCCTGCCGATCTCGGCGATCGGCGGCATCACCACATGGCGCGACGCGGCCGAGTTCATGGCTCTCGGAGCGGGCAACGCGCAGGTGTGCACGGCGGCGATGACCTACGGCTTCAAGATCGTCCAGGAGATGATCGCCGGGCTTTCCGACTGGATGGACGCGAAGGGACATGCCTCGCTCGACGACATCATCGGGCGTGCCGTGCCCAACGTCACCGACTGGCAGTATCTCAATCTCAACTACGTCACCAAGGCGCGCATCGACCAGGACCTCTGCATCAAGTGCGGGCGTTGCCACATCGCCTGCGAGGACACCTCGCACCAGGCGATCACCTCCATGGTCGACGGCAAGCGTCATTTCGAGGTGATGGACGACGAGTGCGTGGGCTGCAATCTGTGCGTCAACGTCTGCCCGGTCGAGAACTGCATCACCATGGAGCCGCTCGCAGCCGGCGAGATGGACGAGCGGACCGGCAAGCCGGTTTCGCCGGTCTACGCCAACTGGACGGAGCATCCGAACAACCCGGCCGTGCACGCCAGAGCGGCGGAGCCGGCGGAGTAGGCGCAGCGGCGCGGCCTCGATGCCAGTCCGTCATGCAAGCTGCCGCTGCGGCCAGTTGAAGGCGACCTGCGTCGGCGAGCCCGTGCGCGTTTCGGTCTGCCATTGCCTGGCCTGCCAGCAGCGTTCCGGCAGTGCCTTTGCCGTCCAGGCGCGATGGCCGGAGGCCGACGTGACGCTGACCGGCGAGTCCCGCAGTTGGGAGCGCATTGCCGACAGCGGCAACCGGACCGTCTACAGCTTCTGCCCCGTCTGCGGTTCCACCGTCGCCTATGTGGGCGAGGGGTTTCCCGGTCTGACGGCCGTGCCGGTCGGCGCCTTCGCTGATCCCGACTTTCCGAGGCCCCGCTTCTCGGTCTACGAGCACAGGAAACATGCCTGGGTGGAGATAACCGGCGACGAGGTCGAGCATTCCCGGACGCCGAGCGCGGTCCGGCGCCCCGGCATTCAGCAGGCGGGACCGGAACGGGATTGATCGGCGGCCGCACGGCGCGTCGCTCCCGGGCCGTACCGTGATCGTTGCCGGCTCGCCTGCAAGGCGCGCTTTTCTGTTTCGCAACCTTGTGCGCATTGCCGCCCGTGGGCCATAGTCGGCTCGTCCAAGGATTTGCCCATATGCGTTTCATCATCTACGGCGTCGGCGCCATCGGCGGGACGGTTGCCGCCTGTCTCGCCCGCACCGGCCAAGAGGTCGCCGGCATCGCGCGCGGCCGCCAGCTCGCCGCGATCCGCGAAAACGGACTGACGCTGAAGACGCCTGACGGCGACAGCCATGTCCGGTTCCCGTGCGCCGAAAACCCCGCCGAGCTCGATCTGCGCGACGACGACGTCATCTTCCTGTGCATGAAGAGCCAGGACACCGAAGGCGCGCTCGACCAGCCTGCGTGCGGCGGGCGCGGTGCGGCAGCCGGTGTTCTGCCTGCAGAACGGCGTCGCCAACGAACGCATGGCGCTGCGCCATTTCGAGCATGTCTACGGCGTCACGCTGATGATGCCGAGCGACTTTGCCACGCCGGGTACCGTCGCGGCCTACGGCACGCCGAAACCGGGCATTCTCGACATCGGACGCTATCCGTCCGGGCGCGACGCCACCGCAGAAGATGTCGGCTCGGCGCTGGAGGAAGCCGGCATGGCCGTGTTCCTGCAGGACGACGTGATGGCGTCGAAATACGGCAAGCTGCTGCTGAACCTCGTCAACGTGCTCGACGCGGCGTTTCCGAACCGTGAAGCCTTCAGCCACTGGGCGGACAAGGCGAAGCAGGAGGCGCTGGCCGCCTACGAGGCGGCCGGCATCACCTGGGCCGACGTCGGCATGGACGACCCGCGGCGCAAGGAGTTTCTGGAGTTCGGCGCCATCCCCGGTGTCGAGCGCCTGGGGTCCTCGTCCAAGCAGAGCCTGTTGCGCCACGCCGGCTCCATCGAGACGGACTATCTCAACGGCGAGATCGTGCTCCTGGGGCGGCTTCACGGCGTGCCGGTGCCGGTGAACGCTGCGCTGTGCCGGATCGGCCGCAAGCTCGTGACCGGCGAACTGGAAGCGGGCAGGGTGACCGATGCGGATGTCGAGGCCGAACTTGCCGCCGGCTGAGGCGGCGCCATCTTGAGCCGAAACTTCATCAGCAAAGGCGACGATCGCGATGACCTATGAGCTCTATTACTGGCCAGGCATCCCCGGCCGCGGCGAGTTCGTGCGCGTGGCGCTCGAGGATGCGGGCGCCGACTATGTCGATGTCTGGCGCGAAGGCGAGGGCATGAGCGACATTGCGACGGATACGCCCTCCTTCGCACCGCCCTATCTGCGCGACGGCGACATCGTCGTCGGGCAGACGGCGGCGATCCTTCTCCATCTCGGGCCGAAGCTCGGCCTCGCCCCGCAGGACGAGAAGGGCAGGCTGTGGACGCACCAGATCCAGCTGACCATCGCCGATTTCGTGGCCGAGGCGCACGACGTGCATCACCCCGTCGGCGTCGGCCGCTACTACGAGGACCAGAAGGAAGAATCGCTGCGCCGCGCGGAGGAATTTCGCGACGGACGCGTTCCGAAGTTCCTCGACTGGTTCGAGCGTATCCTTGGCGACAACCCGGCCGGCAGCGATCATCTGGTCGGCGGCGACGTTACTTATGCCGACCTGTCGCTCTTCCACATGATCGACGGTCTGTCCTACGCCTTCCCGAAGCTGATGAAGCGGACGCTGCCGGACTATCCGAAAGTCGCGGCGCTGCATCGGGCCATCGGCGAACGGCCGCGCCTGAAGGCCTACCTGGAAAGCGACCGCCGCCAGAAGTTCAACGAAAGCGGCATTTTCCGCCACTATCCGGAGCTCGACGCGTGACAGCCGGGACAGGCGGCGCATGAGCACCGCGGCATCCGCTGAGCGTGCATGCCGCGGGCGCGGAAAAGCTGCGCGGCCACCTCGCGATGCTGCTGTTTTCCGGCCTCGTCGCCGGCTCCTATTCGATCGGCGCGCTGGCTACGCCCTATGTTGGACCGGCAGCCATCAACGCGGCGCGATTCCTGATCGGCGTATCGATCATGGGCAGCGTCGCGGCCGTGACGCTGAAGGGTCGCATGACGGCGCCGCGCGCGCCCTGGCGCTTTCTCGTGCTCGGCGCACTGATGGCGGTGTTCTTCCTCACCATGTTCGTGGCGCTGCACTACACCGATCCCGTTTCGACGGGCGCGGTGTTCACGCTGATGCCGCTGATGAGCGCCGGTTTCGGCTGGCTGTTCCTGCGCCAGGTGCCGCGGGCGACTACGCTCGCCAGCCTGCTTGTTGCGGCGGCCGGCGCGATCTGGGTGATCTTCGACGGCGATCTGGCGGCGCTGCGCGCCTTCGATGTCGGCCGCGGCGAACTGATCTTCTTTGCCGGATGCGCGTGCCATGCCGCCTACGCACCGCTTGTGAGGCGCTTCAACCGCGGCGAGCCGGTCATCGCCTTCACCTTCTGGACGCTGGCCGCGACCGGGCTGTGCATCGTCGCCTACGGATTTCGCGAGATCGCCGGGACGGACTGGACCGCCCTGCCGGTCGTGGTCTGGGCGGCGATCGCCTATCTTTCCGTCTTCACCACCGCCGGCACGTTCTTCCTGCTGCAATACGCGACGCTGCGTCTGCCGGCATCGAAGGTCCTCTCCTACACCTATCTCACGCCGGCGGTGATCATTCTCTACGAGGGACTGCTCGGCCATGGCTGGCCGGGCATGTCCGTCCTCGCCGGTGCGCTCGTCATCATGCTGGGCCTCGTGCTGATGGCAATTTCCCGCGACTGAAGCGAAACTCGAATTCGTCGGGAACCTGCGGATCCGGCTGCGGCATTTACCCGGCAAGCAAGCGAAACGGAAAAAACCAATAATCCCGAGCCGATACGGCTCGCGGAAGGAGTTCACTCATGCCAAAAACCGGAACGATCCTGTTCGGCATTGCGGCGCTCGGTCTGGCCACCAGCTTCCAGGCGTCCGCCCAGTCGGAACTTCCGCGGTGCGGCGCTTTCGGCAGCGCAGCCAGCATTCCGTGCATAGCCTCGGTGCCGGTTCCGACCCCGCGTCCGGACCTGCAACTCGTGACCAGCGCGGTGTCCGACCATCATGTCGACCGCTCCGATTTCACCTATATCCGTTCCCGAGACGCCGGAGGGTGGCGTGCGCGAGGTGAGGCTGGTCGGGAGCCGGTTCCTGCAGGACCCGAAATCGCGGATCGATTTCCAGAAACTGGGCCGCGAACACGAAAATCCGTTCAACGCATTCGTCAACGGGGCGATCGCCTATCTGGGGGTGCCGGGCCTGTTCGACAACAAGGCCGACACCCAGGTTGCCGACGCCGGCAGCCCCAAGGACGATCAGGCTTCTGCCCTGGTTGCCAGAGCGGATTTCGAGAACCGCGATCAGGCAAATCACGCGGCAGACAGCGAGTGGGACACGAACGAAATGTTCGTCGTCGCGACTATGCAGTAGCTGCTCAGCCGTATCTCACGGCAGGTCGGCCGTGGTCTGGACGCCGCGGCCGTTCTATTTCAGCTCTTTGGGCTTCAGCCCTTCCAAAAACAACTGCTCCAGAAAACGCGCGGCATCCTCGAACCGGCCTTCGCCGTAACGGTTCGGGCCGAGCACCGCGCGCACCTGCACGTCGAAATCGGCGTAGTGTTGCGTGGTCGCCCAGATCGAAAAGATCAGGTGCCAGGGATCGGCGCGGGCGATGCGGCCCTGCCGCATCCAGCCGCGCAGGATTTCCGCCTTCTCGTCCACCAGAGGCTTCAGCTCGCCTTCCAGCATCGGCATGATGCGCGGCGCGCCCTGCAATATCTCGTTGGCGAACAGCCGGCTCTCGCGCGGAAAATCACGCGCCATCTCCAGCTTGCGACGGATATAGGAGCGGATTTCGGTGACCGGATCCCCGCCCGCGTCCATTTCGCGCAGCGGTGCGAGCCATGTTTCGAGCAGCCGGTGGATCAGCGTCTCGTAGATGTCTTCCTTGCTGCGGAAATAATAGAGCAGGTTGGGTTTCGACATCTCGGCGGCTTCCGCGATCTGGTCGATCGTGGCGCCGCGAAAGCCGTGTGCCGAAAAGACCTCCAGCGCCGCTTCCAGGATGCGGTCGCGCTTCTGCGTCTGGATGCGCGTGCGGCGCGGCTTCGCAGGCGCTTCCACGTCAGAGTTTCCCCATTCGAGGTCGTACCCGGGCGCTCGGCTGGCCCATTCGGCTGGACCAGTTTCCGCAGGATCGTGGAACGCGCACTCGGCACCGCATCTGCGCTAGGAATCCCTTGACCGCTCCCATGGCGGTGCTAACGTTTGTCCATTCGGTCAAAAATGCGTAGCACAGTTGCGCCGAAGAAACCAAGCGTTGGCCGGATACCGAGGGGACAACAAGAGAAAGGCTTGGTTTGATGTCGAATCGTACCACCGTCGCGCCGAACGATCTGTCCGCATTCTGGATGCCGTTCACGGCGAACCGCCAGTTCAAGCAGACGCCGCGCATGCTGGTTTCTGCGAAGGACATGCACTACACGGCGTCCGACGGACGCAAGATCCTCGACGGCACGGCGGGTCTGTGGTGCTGCAACGCCGGCCATTGCCGGCCCAAGATCACCGAGGCGATCCAGAAGCAGGCGGCCGAGCTCGACTACGCTCCCGCCTTCCAGATGGGCCACCCGATCGTCTTCGAACTCGCCAACCGGCTGGTCGACATCGCGCCGGCCGGCATGGACCACGTGTTCTTCACCAATTCCGGGTCCGAATCCGTCGAGACGGCGCTGAAGATCGCGCTCGCCTATCACCGCGCCAGAGGCGAGGGATCGCGCTTCCGTCTGATCGGCCGCGAGCGCGGCTATCACGGCGTCAATTTCGGCGG
The DNA here is from genome assembly GCA_963816435.1 of uncultured Alphaproteobacteria bacterium. Taxonomy (GTDB): domain Bacteria; phylum Pseudomonadota; class Alphaproteobacteria; order Rhizobiales; family Rhizobiaceae; genus CAWFKS01. The sequence goes on along the minus strand of CAWFKS010000009.1, from coordinate 287,595 downwards.
CATCTCGGTCGGCGGCATCGTCGCCAACCGCAAGATGTTCGGCACGCTGCTCACAGGCGTCGACCATATGCGCCACACGCACCTGCCGGACCAGAACGCCTTCACCCGCGGCGTGCCCGAGCACGGCGGCGACCTTGCCGACGAGCTGGAGCGCATCGTGGCGCTGCACGACGCCTCCACCGTCGCCGCCGTTATCGTGGAGCCGGTGGCCGGCTCGACCGGCGTGCTGATCCCGCCGAAGGGCTATCTCAAGCGTCTGCGCGAGATCTGCGACAAGCACGGCATCCTGCTGATCTTCGACGAGGTGATCACCGGGTTCGGTCGCCTCGGCGCACCGTTCGCGGCCGATTATTTTGGCGTCGTCCCCGACATCATGACGACCGCCAAGGGCGTCACGAACGGCGTCATCCCGATGGGCGCGGTGTTCGTGAAGAAGGAAATCCACGACGCCTTCATGAACGGGCCGGAACACCTGATCGAGTTCTTCCACGGCTACACCTATTCGGGCAATCCGATCGCGTCTGCCGCCGGTCTGGCCACCCTCGACACCTACAAGGAAGAGGGCCTGCTGACGCGCGGCGAGGAACTCGGCCCGTATTGGGAGGACGCGCTGCATTCGCTGAAGGACGAGCCGCACGTCGTCGACATCCGCAATATCGGGCTGGTCGGCGCCATCGAACTGGAGCCGATCGCCGGGCCAGCCGACGAAGCGGGCCTTCTCCGCCTTCGTCAAGGCTTTCGAACGCGGCTGCCTGATCCGCACCACCGGCGACATCATCGCGCTGTCGCCGCCACTCATCATCACCAAGGGCCAGATCGACGAGTTGATCGATCACGTCCGCGAGGTGATCCGCATGGTGGCGTAGGGATGGCGCGTGCCCAGGCGACGCACGAGCTTCTCGTCGACGACGAGCAGGTCCGCGTGACGCGGTGGGACTTCGCGCCGGGTGCCGAGACCGGCTGGCATCGTCACGGCATGAACTATGTCGTGACGACGCTGACGCCCTGCGCCTTCCTGCTGGAAGAGCCGGGTGGAGGCACGAGGCGCGTCGACATGGAGGCGGGCCTGGCCTACCGTCGCGAGGCGGGCGTCGAGCACAACGTCGTCAATGCCGGCGATGCGGCGATGTCGTTCGTCGAAGTGGAACTGAAGGCATAAGAGGCAAACCCATGGCAGCCCCCGGCGAGAATCTCCGAATCAATTCCGACCGTTTGTGGGATTCGCTGATGGAGATGGCGAAGATCGGCCCCGGCGTCGCCGGCGGCAACAACCGCCAGACCCTGACCGACGAGGACGGCGAGGGGCGCAACCTCTTCAAGAAATGGTGCGAGGACGCCGGCATGAGCCTCGGCGTCGACGAGATGGGCACGATGTTCGCCCGCCGCGAGGGCACCGATCCGCAGGCCCTGCCGGTCTATGTCGGCTCGCATCTCGACACCCAGCCGACCGGCGGCAAGTATGACGGCGTGCTTGGCGTGCTCGGCGCGCTGGAAATCGTTCGCACGCTCAACGATCTCGGCATCAAGACGAAGCATCCGATCGTCGTCACCAACTGGACCAACGAGGAAGGCACGCGTTTCGCGCCCGCCATGCTGGCGTCCGGCGTCTTCGCCGGCGTCCACGAGCTCGACTGGGCCTACGGCCGCACCGACGCCAAGGGCAAGACCTTCGGCGACGAGCTTCAGCGCATCGGCTGGAAGGGCGAGGAGAAGGTCGGCGATCGCAAGATGAAGGCGTTCTTCGAACTCCACATCGAGCAGGGGCCGATTCTCGAGGCCGAAGGCAAGGATATCGGCGTCGTCACTCACGGGCAGGGGCTTTCCTGGACGCAGGTGACGGTGACCGGCAAGGAGGCGCATACCGGCTCGACGCCAATGCCGATGCGCAAGAACGCCGGGCTCGGCATGGCGAAGATCCTGCAGCTCGTCGACGAGATCGCCTGGTCGCACAAGCCGCACGCGGTCGGTGCGGCCGGCCACATCGACGTCTACCCGAACTCGCGCAACGTCATTCCCGGCAAGGCCGTGTTCACCGTCGATTTCCGTTCGCCCGACCTCGCCGTCATCAAGGACATGGAGCAGCGGCTGGCCAAGGGCGCGAAGGAGATCTGCGACGAGATGGGGCTCGGCCTCGAGCTCGAGAAGGTCGGCGGCTTCGATCCGGTCGAGTTCGACCACGACTGCGTCAAGGCGGTGCGCGACGCCGCCGAGCGGCTCGGCTACTCGCATCGCAACATCATCTCCGGCGCCGGCCACGACGCCTGCTGGATCAACCGCGTCGCGCCGACCGCCATGGTGATGTGCCCCTGCGTTGACGGGCTCTCGCACAACGAGGCGGAGGAAATCTCCAAGGACTGGGCGCGCGCCGGCGCCGAGGTCCTGTTCCACGCCGTGGTCGAGACGGCGGAGATCGTGGAGTGAAGATCGTAAAACGGGGAACCGGACAGGAGGCCGCTGCCGTAGACGGTCTGTATCAGTGCTTCCCGAGGAGCGAGAACAACCGGGGCAATGCCGTACGTTTTTCATCCATCGAAAGGGCGGCAGCGTTCCTCTGTGAGAATCCAGAATGGGGAATCTACATGAACCCGGGTGGCGCCTTGATCTATCGCGACATCGTCATTGAACGGGATCAGTAGTCGGGAGAACAAAATGTCCAAAGTTATCAAGAACGGAACCATCGTCACCGCCGACCTGACCTACAAGGCCGATATCCGGATCGACGGCGAGACGATCAGCGAGATCGGGCCGGACCTTTCCGGCGATGAGGTGATCGACGCGACCGGCTGCTATGTGATGCCCGGCGGTATCGACCCGCACGTCCACCTCGAAATGCCGTTCATGGGCACCTATTCGACCGACGATTTCGACACCGGCACCAAGGCGGCACTTGCCGGCGGGACGACGATGGTCGTCGATTTCTGCCTGCCTGATCCCGGCCAGTCGCTGCTCGACGCGCTGAAGCGGTGGGACAACAAGTCCCAGCGGGCGCACTGCGACTATTCCTTCCACATGGCCATCACCTGGTGGGGAGAGCAGGTCTTCAACGAGATGGAGACGGTGGTTCGCGAAAAGGGCATCAACACCTTCAAGCACTTCATGGCCTACAAGGGCGCGCTGATGGTGAACGACGACGAGATGTACGCCTCGTTCCAGCGTTGCGCCGAACTCGGTGCCTTGCCCCTGGTGCACGCCGAGAACGGCGACGTCGTCGCCTCCAAGCAGCAGAAGCTGCTGGAGGAAGGCAATAACGGGCCGGAAGGGCACGCCTATTCCCGTCCTCCGGAGGTCGAAGGCGAGGCCACCAACCGCGCGATCATGATCGCCGACATGGCGGGCGTGCCGCTCTATGTCGTCCACACGTCGTGCGAGCAGAGCCACGAGGCCATCCGCCGTGCCCGCCAGAACGGCATCCGCGTCTACGGCGAGCCGCTGATCCAGCACCTGACGCTCGACGAGAGCGAGTATTTCGACAAGGACTGGGACCATTCGGCGCGGCGCGTGATGAGCCCGCCCTTCCGCAACAAGCAGCATCAGGATTCGCTGTGGGCCGGCCTGGCGTCCGGCTCGCTGCAGGTGGTGGCGACCGACCACTGCGCCTTCACCACCGAGCAGAAGCGCACCGGCGTCGGCGACTTCACCAAGATTCCGAACGGCACCGGCGGCCTCGAGGACCGGATCCCCATGCTGTGGACCTACGGCGTGGCGACCGGGCGGCTGACGCCGAACGAGTTCGTCGCCGTCACCTCCACCAACATCGCCAAGATCCTCAACATCTATCCGCGCAAGGGAGCGATCCTGGTCGGCTCGGACGCCGACATCGTGGTGCTCGACCCCGAGAAGGAGAAGACCATCTCGGCGAAGAGCCAGCAATCGGCGATCGACTACAACGTCTTCGAGGGCAAGCACGTGAAGGGCCTGCCGCGCTTCGTGCTGTCTCGCGGCAAGGTGATGGTCGCCGACGGGCAGTTGAAGCCAGAGCCCGGCCACGGGCAGTTCATCAAGCGCGAGCCGTTCCAGGCGGTCAACAAGGCGCTGTCGACGTGGAAGGAGCTCGTCGCGCCGCGTCCCGTGCAACGCACGGGCATCCCGGCGAGCGGGGTTTGAGGCGTCCGTGGAAGCCGAAGCAATAGTCGAGAAGAACGCGATGGCGGCCGGAGCCGGACAGCCTGTGGTGGAGGCCGACGGGCTCGGCCTCACCTTCCAGACCGCCGACGGGCCGGTCAATGCCCTGTCCGACGTGTCGCTGCAGATCGGCAAGGGCGAGTTCGTCTCCTTCATCGGTCCGTCGGGCTGCGGCAAGACGACGTTCCTGCGCGTCATCGCCGATCTGGAACAGCCGACCCAAGGGGAGGTGCGCGTCAACGGCATGACGCCGCATCAGGCGCGCGAGAAACGCGCCTACGGCTACGTCTTTCAGGCGGCGGGGCTGCTGCCGTGGCGCACCATCGAGCGCAATGTCGGCCTGCCGCTCGAGATCATGGGCTATGGGCGGGCCGAGCAGGCAGACCGTATCCGGCGCACGCTCGAACTGGTCAACCTGACGGGCTTCGAGAAGAAGCACCCGTGGCAATTGTCCGGCGGCATGCAGCAGCGCGCCTCGATCGCCCGTGCGCTCGCCTTCGATGCCGATCTGCTGCTGATGGACGAGCCGTTCGGCGCCCTCGACGAGATCGTGCGCGACCACCTCAACGAGCAGCTCCTGGAATTGTGGGCGCGCACCAACAAGACGATCTGCTTCGTGACGCACTCGATCCCCGAGGCGGTCTATCTCTCGACCAAGATCGTGGTGATGTCGCCGCGGCCCGGCCGCGTCACCGACGTCATCGAATCCACGCTTCCGGCCGAGCGCCCGCTCGACATCCGCGAGACGCCGGAATTCCTGTCGATCGCCGCGCGCGTGCGCGACGGGCTGCGGGCCGGCCACAGCTATGACGATTAGGCGCTTCCGGACGGTTGCCGCGTTCGCGCGGCCCACGCCCGTGTGGGGTGCGGCATGAATTTCGTGCGCGACAAGCTGATCCCGGTCGGAACCGTCGTCCTTGTCATCATCGCGCTGTGGTACGTCTTCGCGGTCGTCCTCAATGCGCCGTTCGCGCGCGAGCGGGCGAAGGAGCCGCTGTCGTTCAGCCAACTCGTCGCCGCCACCATGTCGGCGCAGCGACCGGTCCTGCCGGCGCCGCACCAGGTTGCGGTCGAGCTTTGGAAGACCACCGTGGAGATGAAGCCGACGTCGAAGCGCAGCCTGATCTATCACGGCTGGGTGACGCTTTCCTCGACGCTGGTCGGCTTCGGGCTCGGAACGCTGCTCGGCGTCCTTCTGGCAGTCGGCATCATCCATTCGCGCACGCTCGACAAGAGCCTGATGCCCTGGATCATCACCTCGCAGACGATCCCGATCCTGGCGATCGCGCCGATGATCATCGTCGTTCTCGCCGCGGTCGGGCTGACCGGCCTGCTGCCGAAGGCGCTGATCTCGACCTATCTGTCGTTCTTCCCGGTGGCCGTCGGCATGGTGAAGGGGCTGCGCTCGCCGGAGGTGCTGCAGCTCGACCTGATGCACACCTACAACGCGTCGCGCTCGCAGATATTCTGGAAGCTGCGCTGGCCCTCGGCGCTGCCGTTCCTGTTCACCTCGATGCAGGTGGCCGTCGCCATCAGCCTCGTCGGCGCCATCGTCGGCGAGCTGCCGACCGGCGCGGTGGCCGGCCTAGGCGCGCGCCTTCTCGCCGGCTCCTATTACGGGCAGACGGTGCAGATCTGGTCGGCGCTGATCATGGCCTCGCTGATGGCAGCCCTGCTGGTCGCGGCCGTGGGCATCGCCAAGACGCTGATCCTGAGGCGGATGGGGGCGCCGTCGTGAACGTGACCGCGCTCGTTCTTGCCGTTCTGTTCTGGGTGGCGGCATGGTACGCCAACAGCCGGCTGTCGCGGCTGACGCCCACATCCCGGGTGGTGGCCAGCGCCATCAACGTGCTGGTGCCGACGCTGTTCGGGCTGGCGCTGCTGGCGCTGTGGGAGGGCATCACGCGCGGCTTCAACGTGCCCGCGGTGCTGCTGCCGCCGCCGTCGGCGATCTGGCACAAGATCGCGACGTCCGGAGCGACGCTGTGGGTCGACTTCAAGCAGACCTACCTGAAGGCGGTGCTGATCGGCTACGCGCTCGGCTGCGGTTCTGGGTTCGTCACCGCGATCATCGTCGATCGCGTCCAGTTCCTGCGCAAGGGGCTGCTGCCGATCGGCAACCTCGTTTCCGCGCTGCCGGTCGTCGGCATCGCGCCGATCATGGTCATGTGGTTCGGCTTCGACTGGCCGTCCAAGGCCGCGGTCGTCGTGGTAATGACCTTCTTCCCGATGCTGGTGAACACGGTCGCGGGGTTATCGGCCACCGACAACATGCAGCGCGACCTGATGCGCACCTACGCCTCGAGCTACTGGCAGACGCTGTTCAAGCTGCGGCTGCCGGCGGCAATGCCGTTCATTTTCAACGCCCTTAAGATCAATTCCACACTGGCGCTCATCGGGGCGATCGTTGCAGAATTCTTCGGCACGCCTATCGTCGGCATGGGCTTCCGCATCTCGACCGAGGTCGGGCGCATGAGCCTCGACATGGTGTGGGCCGAGATCGCCGTCGCCGCCGTCGCGGGCTCGGTGTCCTACGGGCTCATCGCCCTGGTCGAGCGCATGGTGACTTTTTGGCATCCGTCATACCGAACATGAACGGCGGAGCCGCAACCAGAGGAGAACGAAAGTGAAGAAACTGATTGCAACCACGATAGGGCTGGCCCTGTCGCTGGCCGCGAGCTCGGCGTTTGCCGCCGACCAGCTTACGCTGCAGCTCAAATGGGTCGCCGACGCCCAGTTCGCCGGCTACTACGTCGCCAAGGACAAGGGCTTCTACGACGACGCCAATCTCGACGTCACCATCAAGCCGGGCGGGCCGGACACGGCACCGGAGCAGGTGATCGCCGGCGGCGGCGCCGACGTGATCGTCGACTGGATGGCGGCGGCACTCGTGGCGCGCGAAAAGGGCGTGCCGCTCGTCAACATCGCCCAGCCGTTCAAGCGCGGCGGTCTCGAGCTCACCTGCTGGAAGTCCAGCGGCATCTCCAGCCCGGCCGACCTCAAGGGCAAGACGCTCGGCGTCTGGTTCTACGGCAACGAGTATCCGTTCTTCGCCTGGATGAACAAGCTCGGCATCAAGCCGCAGGGCGACGACGCCGACGTCACCGTGCTGAAGCAGGCCTTCAACGTCGATCCGCTTCTGCAGCACCAGGCCGACTGCATCTCGACCATGAGCTACAACGAGTACTGGCAGGTGCTGGAAGCCGGCGTCGACCCCAACGATCTCGTCGTGTTCAAGTACAGCGACCAGGACGCGGCCATGCTGGAGGACGGTCTCTACGTCCTGCAGGACAGCCTCGACAATCCCGAGATGGTCGACAAGCTGAAGCGCTTCGTCGATGCGTCCATGAAGGGCTGGGACTACGCTCGCGAGCATCCGGAGGAGGCCGTGCAGATCGTGCTCGACAACGACACGAGCGGTGCGCAGACCGAAGAGCACCAGCAGCACATGATGGACGAGGTCAACAAGCTCACCGAGGGCTCCGACGGCAAGCTCGAGATGGACGCCTACGACCGCACCGTGAAGATGCTGCTCGACCAGGGCATCATCAACAAGGAGCCGGAAGGCGCCTACACCGACAAGGTCACCGGCGCGATGTGATCCTCGTGCTTCAGGCCGAGGCAGGAAAGGGGCGGGCGACCGCCCCTTTTTCTTTGGCCGACGATTGCAGCCTCAGACGGCCAGCCTTCGCCGCTCCTCGCGCCGAAACGCGCCCGGCGTGCTGCCGGTGCGCTTGCGGAAGAACCGGTTGAAGTAGGCCGGATCCGCAAAACCCAGCGAATAGGCGATCGCCTGCACCGGCGTCGGCGTGAACACCAGGTCGCGCCGCGCCGCCTCCAGCACGCGGCGCGTCACCTGCTCCTGCACGCTGGTGCCCGCGGCCGCGCGCGTCAGCCGGTTGAGGTGGGTCGGCGACACGCCGAGACGCTCCGCATAGAAGGAGACGGGCCGGCGCTCGCGGAAATGCGCGCCGATCAGCGCGTCGAGTTCGGCCAGCCGCCGGCGGTCGCGATCGCGAAGGTCGTCGCGAGCGGCCGGGGCGAATTCCGCCGCTCTCACAAGCTCGACGACCGCGGAGACGACCAGCGCCTCCAGCAGCATGCCTCGTCCCGGCGCGTGGCCGGCAAGCTCGGCATGGATGCGCGCCACCGTATCGGCTGCACGACCGCCTGGCGCATCGCCGTCGGCAAGCGGCACGATGCGCGGACTGGCGGCGAAGGCGGAGATCGAGCGTTCCGTCGCTGCGATCGACGCAAGCCGGTCGGCGAGAGCCGTGACCACCAGCCCCTCCGCGTCGCGGGAGAAGCGGAAGCCGTGGACCGCGCGGGGCGGAATGAACAGCGCACATGGCGCGCCGAAGCGCTGGGTCTCGGCGCCGGCGATGATCTCGCCGCTGCCGCTGCTGACGAGAAAGAGCTGGAAGAAGGCCTCGTGGCGGTGCGGCACGATCTCCCAATTGTGCAATTCGGTTCGCGACCGGAGCGTCTCGCAATGCAGCCAGAACTCTGCCTCTCCGGGATTTTTCTCGCCGTAGAGCTGGTAGGTGGGGACGTTGGGGGAGGGCGGGCGCCGCGCGTCGAGCATGTTCGGATAGTGCAATCATTTGCCCTATATGTCCATTGTCCCGCCCTGCTGCTCCGTCCACCTTGTGCGCCCTGTCCTGACCCTCGGGAGGAGGTTCTTTGCGCACACAGGTCGTCATCATCGGCTCCGGCCCGTCGGGGCTGCTGCTCGGGCAGTTGCTCACCAATGCCGGCATCGACAACGTCATCCTCGAGCGCGTGTCCAAGGACTATGTGCTGTCGCGCGTGCGCGCCGGCGTGCTTGAAGACGGCATGACGGCGATGCTCGACGAAGCCGGCGCCGGCGAGCGCATGCATGCAGAGGGACTGCCGCACGACGGTTTCGACATCGCCTTCGACGGTCGCCATCATCGCATCGACCTGCACGGACTGTCCGGCGGCCGCCGCGTCATGGTCTACGGGCAGACGGAGCTGACGCGCGACCTGATGGAGAAGCGCGAGGCATCGGGGGCGAAGACCGTCTACGAGGCGGCGAACGTCACCCCGCACGGCTTCGAGCGCGGCAGCCCGTACGTGACCTACGAGGCCGGCGGCAAGGAAGAGTGGATCGACTGCGACTTCATCGCCGGCTGCGATGGCTATCACGGCGTCTCGCGCAAATCGGTGCCGCAGGACGCGATCGCAAGCTACGAGCGGGTCTATCCGTTCGGCTGGCTGGGCATCATGGCGGAGTTGCCCCCGGTGAGCCACGAACTCATCTACTGCAACCATCCGCGCGGCTTCGCGCTGTGCTCGATGCGCTCGACGACGCGCAGCCGCTACTACGTGCAGTGCCCGTTGGAGGACAAGGTCGAGGAGTGGAGCGACGACCGCTTCTGGGACGAGATCCGGCGGCGGCTTCCCGGCGACGTCGCCGAACGCATGGCCACCGGCCCTTCCTTCGAGAAGTCGATCGCGCCGCTGAGGTCGTTCGTGGCCGAGCCGATGCGGTTCGGCCGGCTGTTCCTGGCGGGAGACGCCGCCCACATCGTGCCGCCGACCGGCGCCAAGGGGCTGAACCTGGCGGCCAGCGACGTGCGCTATCTCTTCGACGCGCTGCGCGAATATTACGATGAAAAATCCGAGGCCGGCATCGACGCCTATTCGCAAAAGGCGCTGGCGCGGGTGTGGAAGGCGGAGCGGTTTTCCTGGTGGATGACGACGACGCTGCACCGTTTCCCGGACTCGGGCACCTTCGGCCAGCGCATCCAGGAGGCGGAGCTGGACTATCTGTTCAGCTCGCGCGCGGCGATGACATCGCTGGCGGAAAACTACGTGGGGCTGCCGTATTGACCGGGATCAAGGAGCGCGCGGCGGCCCGGCGTCACGGTCTTGCGCGGAGGAAGGACGAGCGATGAGCGACAAACCACCGGAAGGCCGGCTGGCGCAGGGTATGGCGACGCGCCGGCGGGTGCTCGGCGATGCCCATGTCGACCGCGCCGAGGCGAAGAAGACGGATTTCGACAAGGCCTTCCAGGAGCTGATCACCGAGGCCGCGTGGGGTCACGTGTGGTCGCGCGACACGATCAGCATGCGCGAGCGCTCCATGATGACGCTGGCGCTGCTGGCCGGGCTCGGCAATTTCGAGGAGCTGGCGCTGCACACGCGCGCCACCGTCAACACCGGCGCCAGCCGCGACGACATCATGGAGGCGATGCTGCACGTTGCCATCTATGCCGGCGTGCCGCGCGCCAACCATGCAATCAAGGTCATCAAGTCCGTATTCGAGGAACTCGACGAAGGAAGCACCTCATGACGATCAATCCAACGCTCCACAACCGGGGCCCTGAGACGGGCGCGTTCTTCCAGCGCGACCGGCAGTGGCATCCGCCGGCATATGCGCCGGGCTACAAGACGACCGTGCTGCGCTCGCCGCAGAAGGCGCTGATCTCGCTCAACAACACGCTGTCGGAGATCACCGGGCCGGTGTTCGGCCACTCGATCCTGGGCGAGCTCGACAACGACCTGATCCACAACTACGCCAAGCCCGGCGAAAGCGCGATCGGCCAGCGCATCATCGTGCACGGCCGGGTGCTCGACGAGCGCGGCATCGGCGTCGCCGGTGCGCTGGTGGAGTTCTGGCAGGCCAATGCAGGCGGGCGCTACCGGCACCGCAACGAAGGCTACCAGGCGCCGCTCGATCCGAATTTCGGCGGTTGCGGACGCTGCATCACCGACGAGAACGGCTACTACGTCTTCCGCACCATCAAGCCCGGCCCGTATCCGTGGCCGAACGGCGTCAACGACTGGCGTCCGGCGCACATCCATTTCTCGATCTTCGGCCACGGCTTCGCGCAGCGGCTGATCACGCAGATGTATTTCGAGGGCGATCCGCTCCTGAAGCTGGACCCGATCGCCAAGACGATCCCGAGCCAGGAAGCACTCGACACGCTGGTGGCGCCGCTCGACATGTCGGCGACGATCCCCATGGACGCGCGCGCCTACAAGTTCGACATCGTGCTGCGCGGGCGCCGCGGCACGATGTTCGAGAACCGCAGGGAGGGCAACTGACATGCCGCAGGATCTGGGTTACCTCAAGGAATCGCCGTCGCAGACGGCCGGCCCCTACGTCCATATCGGCACGACGCCGAACTATCTGGGCATCGAGGGCGTCTATCCCGAAGACCTCGGCAAGGCCATGGTCAACGACAAGACCAAGGGCGAGCGCATCACCGTCACCGGCCGTATCATCGACGGGTCGGGTACGCCGCTCAGGGACTGCCTGGTCGAGATCTGGCAGGCCGATGCCGACGGGCTCTACAATTCGCCGGCCGAGCCGCGCGGGTCCGCCGACCCGAACTTCACCGGCTGGGGCCGCACCGGCGTCGACTGGAAGACCGGCGAATTCCGCTTCGAGACGATCAAGCCCGGCCGCGTGCCGTTCAACGACGGCCGCATGATGGCGCCGCACATCACCTTCTGGGTCGTCGCGCGCGGCATCAATATCGGCCTGCAGACGCGCATGTATTTCGGTGACGAGGAGGCGGCGAACGCCGAGGATCCGGTGCTGGCGCGCATCGAGCACAAGGTCAGGGTGCCGACCCTCATTGCGCCGCGCGACGGCGACGGTTACAGGTTCGACATCCATCTCCAGGGGGAGAAGGAGACCGTCTTCTTCGACATCTGACGAGCCCGTGAACGTATCGCCTTTCGACCATCCGTTCCTGTCCGGCCTCCTCGGCGACGAGGAGGTCGCGGCGTCTTTTGCCGCCGAGGCCGATGTCGAGGCCATGCTCGCCTTCGAGGCGGCACTGGCGGAGGCGGAGGCGAAGGAGGGGCTGATCCCGGCTGCGGCCGGCGAGTCGATCGCGACAACGCTCCGCAACCTGAAAATCGACCCGGCGGATCTGCGCGAGGGCACGGCTAAGGACGGCGTCGTCGTCTCCGCGTTGGTGGAGCGGTTGCGGTCGGAGGTCGGCGAGCCGCACGGCAAGCACGTCCATTTCGGCGCGACCAGCCAGGACGTGATCGACACGAGCCTGGCGCTCAGGCTCGGCAAGGCTCTCGACGTGCTGGACGCACGGCTGCGTTCCGTCGTCGCCGCGCTCGACGATCTCGATGGCCGCTTCGGGACCGTCGAGACGATGGCGCACACGCGCATGCAGGCGGCGATCCCGGTGCCGGCCAGCCGCAAGATCGCCAGCTGGCGCGCGCCGCTGGAGCGCCACGCCGCGCGGCTGGATGCGGTGCGCCGCGAAATCCTCGTGCTCACCTTCGGGGGCGCGGCCGGCACGCTCGACAAGCTGGGCGACAAGGGCGCGGCGGTGACCGGCCGGCTGGCGACGAGGCTCGGCCTGCTCGCCGTCGGCCACGCGCGCCATTCCGAGCGCGACGCCCAGGCGGAGCTGGCGAACTGGCTGTCGCTGGTCACCGGCAGCCTCGGCAAGATGGGCCAGGACATCGCCCTTGCCGCACAGAACGAGGTCGGCGAGATCACGATTTCAGGCGGCGGCGGCTCGTCGGCGATGCCGCACAAGGTCAACCCGGTCGGCGCCGAGGTGCTGGTGGCGCTGGCCCGCTTCAACGCCACGCTGGTTTCGGGCATGCACCACGCGCTGGTGCACGAGAACGAGCGGTCGGGTGCTGCCTGGACGCTTGAATGGATGCTGCTGCCGCAGATGATCGTGGCGACGGGCGCGGCGCTGAGGACGGCCGGCGAGCTCCTGAAGACGGTGTCCTTCAAGGGTCGCGGCGAGGCGTGAGCTCTACCGCGATCCTCATCTACTGCGGCGTGCTGATGGCCATCTCGGCCTTCAACGTCGACATGACGCTGCCGACCTTCGCGGCGATGAGCGACGATCTCGCCGCGCCCTACGAACAGGTGCAGTGGACCGTCACCTTCTACATGTTCGCCGCCGGTTTCGCGCAGCTCCTCTGGGGTTCGGTGTCGGACCGGTTCGGGCGGCGCGCCGCGCTGGGCGCCGGTCTGTCCATCTTCCTGGTAGGCAGCCTGCTCGCGGCCTTCGCGCCGACCATCGGCATCCTGCTGGTCAGCAGGGTCGTGCAGGGTCTCGGCACCGCCGCGGCGATCGTGTGCTCGCGCGCCATCATCCGCGACCGCTATTCGGGACAGGAACTGGCCCGCAATCTCGCCTTCGCCAGCGCCATCTTCGCCGTCGGCCCGATCGTCGCGCCGCTGGTCGGTGCCGCGATCGCCACGCCGTTCGGCTGGCGCGCGGTGTTCGGCGTGCTGACCGGCTTTGCCGGGCTGCTGCTGCTCGTCCTGATATGGCTGCCGGAAACCATTCCCGCGAAGGTGCCGGATTCGATGCGGCCGGCGGTGTTCGTGCGCCGCATCGGCCGCATCGTCGCGCATCCGCAGTCGCGCCACTTCCTGATCGTGTCGGCGGTCGTGATGTCGGCGATGCTGCTGATCCTGTCGGCCTATCCGCGCATATACGACACGCAGTTCGGCATTCGCGGGTCCGTGTTCGCGCTGTTCTTCGCCTCGCATGGCATCGGCATCATCGTCGGCCAGACCGCCAACCGGCGGCTCATCCCGCGCCTCGGCATCGTCCGCACCATGGCGATCGCCAACGGGGTGCTGATCCTCGCCGCCGCGCTCATTCTCGCGGTCGGCGTGGCCGGGATCGCCAATCCGTGGCTGATGACGGCACTGGCGATCCTGTTCGCCACCAGCTACCTGATCGTGTTCTCCAACGCCTCGGCCATGGTGCTCGACCCGCATGGCGACATCGCCGGCTTCACCGCGGCCGTCTATGGTTTCGCTTCGCAGATCGGTTCGTCGGTGATCGTCTCGGCGCTGGTCGTGTTCGTGGGCAACAGCGTGCCTGTCTTCGGCGCCGTGCTGCTCGCGATCTGCCTCGTCTGCTTCGCGCTCGTCCAGTGGTGGCGGGTGCGGCGCGGGTGAGTCTTACATCGCATTCATGGTCAGAAGCTCGTAGCTGGCGACCTGCTCGTCGTCCTGGTTGAACACACCGACGTCCCAGCGCACTTCGCCGTATTCGTCGTTGCGGCGCGTCTTCGATTTCGCGGTCAGCCGGACCTTCAGCGTGTCGCCGGGCGACACCGGCTTCTGGAAGCGCAGATTGTCGAGCCCGTAATTCGCCAGCACCGGTCCGGGTGCGGGATCGACGAACAGGCCTGCCGCGAAGGACAGGATCAGGTAGCCATGAGCGACGCGGCCGGGGAAGAACGGGTTCGCCGCCGCTGCCTCCTCGTCCATGTGGGCGTAGAAATTGTCGCCGGTGAACGCGGCGAAATGCTCGATATCCTCGAGGGTGACGGTTCGCGGCTCGGTCCAAAGCGTGCGGCCGATCTCGAGATCGCCGAACGTCAGGCGGAAAGGATGGACGTCCTTCTCGATCGTCTTCGAGCCGGGGACCCATGTCCGCGTGATGCCCGACAGAAGGTCGGGGCTGGCCTGGATCGCGGTGCGCTGCATGTAGTGCATGACGCCGCGCACGCCGCCGAGTTCCTCGCCGCCGCCGGCGCGGCCCGGGCCGCCGTGGACCATGTGGGGCAGGGGGGAACCGTGGCCGGTCGCCTCCTTGCCGGTGTCGCGGTCGGCGAAATAGAGCCGCCCGTGGAAGGCGCCGGATTCCAGCACAGCCTGTCGCGCCACCGCCGGATCGTGGGTGAAGACGGAGGCGACCAGCGAGCCGCCGCCGCGGTTCGCCAGCGCAAACGCGTGACCGAGATCGCGATAGGCCATGACCGTCGACACCGGGCCGAACGCCTCGACCGAATGGACGTTTTCGGCGCCGTCGGGATCGGGGCAGTCGAACAGCATCGGCGGCACGAAGGCGCCGTGCTCGGCGTCGGCGTCGTTCAGCTTCAGCGCCGCCGGATCGCCGAAGACGCGTTGCGCCTCGGTGGCGATGAAGGCGGCCTTGTCGTAGACGTCGGCGCGCTGGGCGAGGCTCGCCAGCGCGCCCATGCGGGTCGCTTCGCTGCGGGGATCGCCGACGACCGTTTTCGCCAGCTTCGCCTCGATCGCCTCGATGACGGCGGCCTTGCGTTCGGCCGGCACGATGATGCGCCGGATGGCCGTGCATTTCTGGCCGGCCTTGGCCGTCATTTCGCGATGCACCTCGCGCACGAAGGCGTCGAATTCCTCAGTCCCCGGCGCGGCGTCGGGGCCGAGCACCGTGGCGTTGAGCGAATCCTGCTCGGCGACGAAACGCACCGAGTTTTCCAGCAGGTTGCGGTTGGAACGCAGCATCAGCGCCGTCGACGCCGAACCGGTGAAGGAGACGACGTCCTGGCAGGTCAGCCGGTCGAGCAGGTCGCCGGTAGAGCCGGCGACGAGCTGGATCGCGCCATCGGGCAGGATGCCGGACTCGATCATCATGCGGAAGCAGGCTTCCGTCAGCCAGGCGGTGGCGGACGCCGGCTTGACGATCGCCGGCATGCCGGCCAGCAGCGTCGGCGCGAGCTTTTCCAGCATTCCCCAGACCGGGAAGTTGAAGGCGTTGATGTGGACGGCCACCCCCTGCAGCGAGGTCGCCACGTGCTGGCCGACGAACTTGCCGCCGCGCGACAGCTGCTCCAGCCCGCCGTCGACATAGATCGTGTCGTCGGGCATCTCGCGCCGGCCCTTCGAGGCGTAGACGAACATCGTGCCGATGCCGCCGTCGATGTCGATCATCGAGTCGGGCTTCGTGGCGCCGGTCTCGTAGGAGAGGTCGTAGAGCGGCTCGCGGCGTTCGTTCAGATACTGCGCCAGCGCCTTCAGCATGAAGGCGCGCTCGTGGAACGTCATCGCCCGCAGGGCCGGCCCGCCGACGCGCCGGGCGTAATCGGCCATGGCGCCGAAATCGACCTTTTCGGAGCCGATCTCGGCGATGTCCTTGCCGGTGACCGCACTCTTCAGGCGGGAGACGTGGCCTGAAGGGGCCACCCATTTTCCGGCGGCGAAGGAATTCAGCGAAAGCAGAGTCATTTCAGTCTCTCCGGGAAATCAGTTCACGCGCGCAGGCAGGTGCGAAAAGCCGCGGAAACGGACGCGGCCGGTGCGCACCGGCTCGCCCGAAAGCGCGAAATCGGGGAAGCGCTCGAGAAGGCGCTGGATCGCGACACGGCCTTCCATGCGCGCCAGCGAGAAGCCGACGCACAGATGCGGCCCGCCGGCGAAGGCCAGGTGCTTGTTGGGCCGGCGGGCAAGGTCGAGCGTATCGGGATTTTCGAACTGGCGCGGGTCACGGTTCGCGGCGCCGATCGCCAGGTGGATGCGCGTGCCGGCGGCAATCGTCTCGCCATGGAACTCGGCGTCTTCCACGCTCATGCGGTTGCCGAGCTGGTTGGGGCTCTGGAATCGCAGGAACTCGTCGACGGCCGTGTCGATCATGTCGGGCCGCACCATCAGGCGCTTCTTTTCTTCGGGCCACTGCGTCAGCTCGTGCAGCGCGTTGCCGATAAGGTTGGTGGTCGTCTCGTGCCCGGCGTTGAGGATGAAGATGCAATTCTGCAGCAGCTCGGTCTCGGTCAGCAGCTCGCCGTTGTTGCCGGCGATCAGCCGGGTGAGCACGTCGGTCGCCGGGTCGCCGGGCTTTGTGCGCCGACGGCGGGCGAGGTCGCCGAGATAGGATTTGAAATCGGTGACGGCGCGGTTTCCTCGGTCGAGCTGTTCCTGCGTCAGCACCGGTTCCAGCGCGCCGAGGATGGCCAGCGACCAGTCGCGCAGCGGCCCGCGCTCCTCGTGCGGCATGTCGAACAGGTTGCCGATCACCTCGACGGGAATGGCCGCGGCGAAGTCCGAGACCAGGTCGACATCGCGCTTTTCGGCAAGCGCATCGAGCAGCCGCTCGATCAGCGCCACCAGGCCGGGTTCCATGGCGGCCAGCGCGCGCGGCGTCAGCGCGCCGACCATGATCTTGCGCACGCGGGTGTGCAGGGGCGGGTCGTTGAACACCAGGCTCGTCGTGTGATGCTCGTAGAGCGGCGTATCGCCGAATTTCGGCCTGAACTCGATCTTCTTGTCGGAGGAGAAGGTCTTGGTGTCGCGATAGATCCGGTCGAGATCCTCCCAGCGCGAGAGCATCACCGAGCCGTCGGAAAACCGCTTCACCGGCGCGTGCTTCAGCAGCGCCCGGTAGGTCGGGAACGGGTCCTCGGCGAAGCCGGGGGGCAGGGCGGTGATGTCGAAATCTTCCGCCAGCGCGGCCGCTTCCGCCGGCGCAGCTCCGGTTTCGGGCGCAGCATTGGCGCTCATCGTCTCCTCCTCGCCGGTTTCTGGCGCCCCTGCGGGAAGGGCGGCGGACCGTTCGAAGTATTATTGACCGTCCGGTCGGTCTATGCAAGTCTCGCCTCACGCCGTCTGGCGGGGAGGACAAACGAGATGCCGCTTTCGCCGGAGGAAATCGCGAAAAAGAGCGCCGACGCCATGTGGGCGCGCGACGACGCATCGAAGTGGCTCGGCATGAGCCTGGATGCCGTCGGGCCGGGCACGGCGACGACCTCGTTCACGGTCGAAAAGCACCACACCAACGGCCACGACATCTGCCATGGCGGCTACATCTTCACGCTGGCGGACTCGGCCTTCGCGTTTGCCTGCAACTCCTACAACAAGATCGCGGTCGCCCAGCACAACGTCATCACCTTCGTGGCGCCGGCCAAGGCGGGCGCGCGGCTGACGGCGGTCTGCCGCGAGGTGACGCGGTTCGGCCGCTCCGGCATCTACGACGTCAGCGTCAGCGATGAAGCAGGAAAGCTGATCGCGGAATTCCGCGGCGCCTCGCGCATCATCGAGGGCGCGCATTTTTCGGAAGAGGGCTGAGCCGCCGGTGGCGCGGCCGGGAGGATACGCATGAAGGATTTGACCCCCAGGCACGAGGATCTCGACCCGATCGAGATCGCCTCGCGCGACGAGATCGCCGCGCTGCAGCTGTCGCGGCTCAAATGGTCGCTGAAGCACGCCTACGAGAACGTGCCGCACTACAGGAAGAGCTTCGACGACGCGGGCGTACACCCCGACGATCTCAAGACGCTCTCGGACCTTTCGAAATTCCCGTTCACGGTGAAGTCCGATCTTCGCGACAACTACCCGTTCGGCATGTTCGCCGTGCCGCGCGAGAAGGTGCTGCGGGTGCATGCATCCTCCGGCACGACCGGCAAGCCGACGGTGGTCGGCTACACCAAGAACGACCTCGACAACTGGGCCGATTGCATGGCGCGCTCGATGCGCGCCTCCGGCACGCGGCCCGGGCGACATCGTCCACATCTCCTATGGCTACGGGCTGTTCACCGGCGGGCTCGGCGCCCACTACGGGGCGGAGCGGCTCGGCTGCACGGTGGTGCCGGTCTCCGGCGGCATGACGGCGCGGCAGGTCATGCTGATCGAGGATTTCCGCGCCACCACCATCATGGTGACGCCCTCCTACATGCTGTCGATCCTCGACGAGTATCGCGCGCAGGGACTCGACCCGCGCGAGAGCCCGCTCGAGGTCGGCATTTTCGGCGCAGAGCCGTGGACAAATGCCATGCGCGAGGAAATCGAGCAGGCGTTCGACATGCACGCCGTCGACATCTACGGGCTCTCTGAAGTGATGGGGCCGGGGGTGGCCAACGAGTGCGTGGAGACCAAGGACGGGCTGCACATCTGGGAGGATCACTTCTATCCCGAGATCGTCGATCCGGCGACGGGCGAGCCGGTTGCCGACGGCGAACGCGGCGAGCTCGTCTTCACCTCGCTCACCAAGGAAGCCTTCCCGGTCATCCGCTACCGCACGCGCGACCTCACGAGGCTGATGCCCGGCACGGCGCGCACCATGCGGCGCATGGAAAAGGTCACCGGCCGCTCCGACGACATGATGATCCTGCGCGGCGTCAACGTCTTCCCGACCCAGATCGAGGAGCAGATCCTTGCCGTCGAGGGGCTCGCCCCGCACTTCCAGATCGAGCTGTCGCGCCAGGGCCGGATGGACGAGATGACGGTGCACGTGGAGGCGCACAGCGAACATGCGCACGAGGAAGCGCGGTCGGCGAACGCCGCCGCTCTCGGCGGGCGCATAAAGGAGGTCGTTGGCCTGACGGTGCGCATCAACGTCACCGAGCCCGGCCAGGTGGCGCGCAGTCAGGGCAAGGCGGTGCGGATCGTGGACAACCGGCCGAAGGGCGGCTGATGGCCCGCAGCCGCGCCAGCGACTACGACGACAAGCGTGAGGCGATCCTGCATCGCGCCGCGATCGCCTTCTCGCGCGACGGCTACGACCGCGCCTCGATGGCGCAGCTTGCCGGCGAGTGCGGCGTGTCGAAGGCGCTCCTCTACCACTACTACGCCTCCAAGGAATCGCTGCTTTTCGGCATCGTGCAGAACCACCTGGAGGCGCTGGTCGAGGCGGTGGACGAGGCAGACGAACCCGCTCTGCCTGCGGCGCAACGCCTCGAGCGTCTGGTTGCCGCGCTGCTCGAAGCCTATCGCGACGCCGATGCCGAGCACCGCGTCCAGATCGAAGGGATGCGGCTTCTGCCGGATGCGGAGCAGGAAGAGCTGAAGGCGCTCGAACGCCGGCTGGTCGCCATCTTCGCGGAAGCGGTGAGGGCAGTCAGCCCGGCGCTTTTCGAAGACAGGCCACTGCTGAAACCCGTGACGATGAGCCTGTTCGGCATGCTCAACTGGTTCTACATGTGGCACCGCGAGGGCGGACCGGTGAGCCGCGCCGACTATGCGCGCATGGCGACGGACTTGCTGGTCGGCGGGGTGAGAGGGCTGGCGTAGGCCCTTCGGAAATTACAGCCGCCTGATCTCCACGGGAAAGCCGCGGCGCAGCGAATTCGCCGCCATGCAGATTTCTTCCGCGCGCGCGACCACCAGAGCCGGATCGGACCCGTCGGTCGTTTCGCAGCTGACACTCATGGTCGCGCCGACGGTCATGATCGGGTTACCGTCTAGTTCGACGGTGACGGACACCGCAATCGCGCCCAGGCCGACGCCAAGCTCGGCCGCGACATAGCGCAGGTCGTTGCAGAAACAGCCGCCGATCGTCAGGCCGAGCAGTTCGGCGCCGTTGAAGCCTAGGCCCAGGCCCCCGGCCCGGCCTTGCGGTCGGTCGACGACGACCGTATGCGCGCCGGCCCATCCCATCGCCGCTCCGGTGCCTTCGACATTGCGCAGTTCAACGTTGATGGAAACCATGATTGCCTCGTTCTGAAGAAGCGGTCAGGTGAGTGGGCGTCGGGGTGCGGTCACTCGACGATCTTCCAGTAGGAGTCCTTCATCACCACCTTGCCGTGGCGGAACGTGTAGAAGTCACAGCCGCGCACCTCCACCCTGACGCCGGCCGGCGTCGTGCCGGTCAACAGCCATTTCGAAATGCCGGTGTCGCCGTCG
The DNA here is from genome assembly GCA_963816435.1 of uncultured Alphaproteobacteria bacterium. Lineage (GTDB taxonomy): Bacteria > Pseudomonadota > Alphaproteobacteria > Rhizobiales > Rhizobiaceae > CAWFKS01. Next base: position 267,119 of record CAWFKS010000009.1, on the reverse strand, counting down.
ACAAAATGGCTGTCGTCGCCGTAACGCACGTCGGGCAGGCCCTCGAAACGCGTGTTGAGAAGGGTGCGGACGTTCTCGAAGCCTTCGGCGCGCGTTCCGTGCGGATCCGGCCCGCGCGGCATCTGCAACACGCAGTCATCGGCAAAGAAGCTCATCACGCGGTCGATGTCGTGCGCGTTGAAGGCGTCGACCAGTCCGTGCAGCGCTTCGTGTATCCGCCCGCCGTCGTCCATCTTTTCCTCCACTCCCGATCACCGATCATCGCACGTTTCCGGTGGGTTGGGAGCGGCAAAACGGCGGCGCCACCGGATGCGGAGGCGGGCAAGGCGGCTTGCGGTTCGTGCGGCCGTCATGCCATCTGGCTGGCATGGATGCACCGACCGTTTCCGCCGATGCCGTTCTGCAGACGCTGATTGCGCGGCTGCACGAACGCGGGCGGCTGCGGGTGTGGTCGCTCGTCATCACCATTTTCGGCGACGCCATAGTTCCGCGCGGCGGTGCGGTGCCGCTGTCGGTGCTCGGCGAAATCACCGGGCGTCTCGGCGTCGAGCCTGGAGCGCTGCGAACCGCGATGTCGCGACTGGCCGCCGACGGATGGGTGAGCCGCGAGCGGGCGGGGCGCAATTCAATCTATCGTCTGGCCGAACAGGGCCGCCACGCCTTCGATCTCGCGACGCGGCGCATCTACGCTGCGGCAGCGCCGGCCTGGAACGGCGGCTGGACCGTGGCGATCGCGCCGCCGGGCGGCGAGCCGGCCGATCCGGAAGAGGCTGCCGCGCTGGGCTTCGTGCGGGTCACCGGCGGCGTGTGGTTGCGCCCGGAGACGGAGAACGCGCCCGACGCCAGCGCCGCTCTGGCGGGCATGCTGGTCGTTCACGGCCAGAGCGCGGAGCATCCCGAGACGCTGCGCACCCTGTGGCCGTCCGGGGAGACCGCCGAAGCCTATCGCGCCTTCATTGCCGGCTACGGCCCCTTGCTGAAAGCGATGGGCGTGGGAGCCGGGACTGGAGCCGCTCGACGCCATGGCCGCGCGCACGCTGCTGATCCACGACTGGCGCCGCATCGTGCTGCGTGATCCCGGCCTGCCGGCCGCGCTCCTGCCGCAGGACTGGCCGGGCGAGGCGGCGCGTCACCTAACTGCAAGCATCTACGGCGCGCTCGAAGACCGGAGCGAGGCATGGCTGGATGCGACGGGGCTGCAGCGGCGGCACAACGTCGAAAGGTTCGGCGGTGGCATGGAAGCCCGCACCTAGATTTCACCCCGCAGGCCGAGCGTCTCGACTCCCGCCTCGGCCGCTGCGCGGTCGAGTGCCCGGTCGAGGGTCGCCAGCGGCAATCGGCGGCGGACGGCAAGTTCGAGATACGATGCGTCGTAAGGTGTGAGGCCGTGCCGGTCTGCGAGTTCCAGCGTGCTGCTCCACGCATGAAGCAGCGTTTCCAGGTCGATCTCGATTGCGAACCCGATCGAGCCGATCCAGTGCCCGGTCTCGAAAGGCGCGGTCGATCCGGTTCCGGCGCACTGCAGCCTGAAAGGCGCTCGCGACTTCCAGCTTCCAGATCGCTGGAACGATCACCGGTTGCTCAGCCAACAGCGCAAGCGTGGCCTCCAGCGCCGCTGTCTGCTCATCCTCGAAAAACCATGCAACGGTCAGCGAGGCATCCAGGACAAGGCTCACATTCTGCCCTCGTCTATGAGTTCCCTGATTGTCACCGTACCCCCGAGAGTCACGCCCTTGCGCATCTCGCGGATCGCCTGCACCGCTCGCATCGCCTTTTCCCTGTCGAACTTGGCGGCAGGCGCGACCAAGCGCGCGACAGGCTTTCCGTGTCGCGTGATCGTGACTTCCTCGCCCTGTTCGACCAGGTCGAGCAGGGTCCCCAGCCGGTTCTTGGCCTCGAAGGCACCGAATTCCCGCATCTGACGCTCCGTTTAAGCTAGCTTAAGCTAGAATACTTTTTGAAGCGGTCGTTTTCAAGCCAAGATGCTTCCAGTCATTCCTCCAGATAGGCGAACGCGCTGGTTGCCGTCACCGCGACGCGGTTGTCGCCCTTCTGGCGCATCTCGACCCGCGTGTAGGCCATGCGCTTGCCGTTGGAGAGCACGTCGACGCGGATTTCCACGTCGCCGGGCTTCAGCGGCCGGATGAAATGCGTGGTGAGGTCCACCGTCGTGCAGATGCGGAAACGGCCGTTCATCGCCGCCAGCGCCACGACCGAACAGGTGTCGGCGGCCGACGCCGTCGCCTGGCCGCAGATGACGCCGCCGACGTGAACGAGCCGCTGGTTTTCAGGCAGCAGGAAGTCGCCTCCCGTCGCGTCGAAGCCGACCGGCTTGAGCCCGAGATCGACGATCCAGGGCGCGAAAACCCTCGCAAGCGTCTGCTCCGCCTCGACAACTCCGAACTCAGCCATGCTGCCTCCCTGACATGTTACGAAATATTGAAATCCGTCGCCGTTTTTGTTACATATGAGGTGCGGCCGGACCTGAGCCGAGCATGGAGGAGATGCGATGTACAGCCAAGGGCTGATCGGCGCCAAGACCGACACGAACGAGGACGAGGAATTCCTCGCCCGCTTCCAGGCGCGCATCGACGCCGAGGAAAAGATCGAGCCGAACGACGAGATGCCGGAAGGCTATCGCAAGACGCTGGTGCGCCAGATCGGCCAGCACGCGCATTCCGAAATCGTCGGCATGCTGCCGGAAGGCAACTGGATCACCCGCGCGCCGTCGCTGCGCCGCAAGGCCGCGCTGCTTGCCAAGGTGCAGGACGAGGGCGGCCACGGCCTCTACCTCTATTCCGCCGCGGAGACGCTGGGCGTCAGCCGCGAGCAGATGACCGAGGAACTGCTCGCCGGCAAGGCCAAGTATTCCTCGATCTTCAACTATCCGACGCTGACCTGGGCCGACATCGGCGCCATCGGCTGGCTGGTCGACGGCGCGGCGATCATGAACCAGATCCCGCTCTGCCGCTGCTCCTACGGACCCTATGCGCGCGCCATGATCCGCGTGTGCAAGGAGGAGAGCTTCCACCAGCGCCAGGGCTACGAGATCATGATGACGCTGGCACGCGGCACGCCCGAGCAGAAGGACATGGCGCAGGACGCGCTGAACCGCTGGTGGTGGCCGTCGCTGATGATGTTCGGCCCGCACGATTCCGACAGCCAGCACGGCGACCAGTCGATGAAGTGGAAGATCAAGCGCTTCACCAACGACGAGCTGCGCCAGCAATTCGTCGACGCCACCGTGCCGCAGGGCGAGTTCATCGGCCTGACCTTCCCCGATCCCGAGCTGAAGTGGAACGAGGAGCGCCAGCACTACGATTTCGGCCCGATCGACTGGGACGAGTTCTGGCGGGTCGTGAAGGGCGGCGGCGTCATGAACAGTGAGCGCATCGCGGCCCGGCAGAAGGCCTGGGACGACGGCGCCTGGGTGCGCGAGGCAGCCCTCGCGCATGCCGAAAAGCGCAAGGCGCGCAGAGAAGCGACGAAACTGGCGGCTGAGTGAGGAAAGAAACGATGGCGAAGAACGAGATGCCGCTCTGGGAAGTCTTTATCCGCCCGCGCAACGGGCTGTCGCACAAGCATGCCGGTTCCGTGCACGCCGCCGACGAGGTGATGGCGCTGCAGGCTGCCCGCGACGTCTACACGCGCCGCGGCGAGGGCGTATCGATCTGGGTCGTCCCGTCGGCGGCGATTGCGGCGTCCGATCCCGACCAGAAGGCCGAGAACTTCGAGCCGGCGGCGAGCAAGGTCTACCGCCACCCGACCTTCTACGAGATCCCCGACGAAGTGGGGCACATGTGATGGCCGGCACGGCGACCGACATCGACCGCGAGACGCTGGTCACCTTCCTGCTCCGGCTCGCCGACGATCACCTGATCCTCGGGCATCGCCTGTCGGAATGGTGTGGTCACGCGCCGATGCTGGAGGAAGATCTCGCCATGCCCAACATGGCACTCGACCTCATCGGGCAGGCACGCGCGCTCTACCAGTATGCGGCGGAAGTCGAGGGCAAGGGACGCTCGGAAGACGATTTCGCCTATCTCAGGCGCGAGCGGGAGTACGTGAACTGCCTGCTGGTCGAGCGGCCGAACGGCGATTTCGCGCACACCATGCTGAAGCAGTTCTGGTTCGCCGCCTTCATCCACGCGTTCTGGCAGCGCGCTGCGGGTTCGATTGACGCCACGCTTGCCGGCATCGCCGCCAAGGCGGAGAAGGAAGCCGCCTACCACATTCGCCATGCCGGCGAATGGGTGGTCAGGCTCGGCGACGGCACCGAAGAGAGCGCGCGCCGCATGAAAGAGGCGGTCGAGGAGCTGGCTCCGTATCTCGACGAGCTGTTCGAGAGCGACGCGGTCACGCAGGCGGTCGCGGCGGCCGGCATCGCGCCAGACCCCTCGGAGCTGCGCGCCGCGTTCGAGCGCACCGTCGGCCCGATCTTCGCCGAAGCCGGGCTCGAGATGCCGGAAGCGAAGTGGGCGCAGACCGGCGGTCGGCAGGGCCGCCACGGTGAGCCCATGGGCTATCTGCTGGCCGACCTGCAGCACATGCAGCGCACCTATCCGGGAGCCACGTGGTGAGTGCCGAGCGCGATCTCTCCCTCCCCCTCGAGGGGAGGGTGGACAGCCGCCATTCGGCGGCTGGACGGGTGGGGTCGCCTCGGACGGCCGCATCGCTATCGGCGAGCATCGGGCAAGATGGAGGTCGGTACTCTGCAGAGGTTACCCCACCCCGATCCGCTGCGCGGATCGACCCTCCCCTCGAGGGGGAGGGAAACAGCGCCAAGGCATTCGCCGCCGCCGCATCCGTGGTCGATCCCGAAATCCCGGTGCTTACCATCGAGGACCTCGGCATCCTGCGTTCCGTCGAGATCGCAGACGATGGCGCCGCGGTCGCGAAACTCACGCCGACCTATTCCGGCTGCCCGGCGGTGCTCGCCATCGAACTCGCCGTCGAGGTCGCACTGCGCGAGGCCGGGTTTGCACCGCGTATCGAGCGCGTCATCTCGCCGGCGTGGACGACCGACTGGATCACCGCGCAAGGCCGCGAAAAGCTGCGCGAATACGGCATCGCGCCGCCGGTGAAGGCGTCCAACTCGATCCGCGCCCTGTTCGGCGAGACCGAGGTCGCCTGCCCGAAATGCGGCTCGCTCGAAACCGAGCGCGTCTCCGAGTTCGGCTCCACGGCCTGCAAGGCGCTCTATCGCTGCACGTCGTGCCGCGAGCCGTTCGACTATTTCAAATGCATCTGAGGCTGAAATGGCTGTCCGTTTCCACGACCTGAAAGTCGCCGGCATCACGCGCGAGACGCCGGACGCCCTTTCGATCGCCTTCGAAGTACCCGACGTCTTGCGCGAGGCCTTCGTCTTCGAGCCGGGCCAGTATCTGACGCTTTCGGCCGACATTGACGGGCTGGAGGCGCGGCGTTCCTATTCGATCTGTTCCGCGCCCGGCGAGCCGCACCTGAAGGTGGGCGTCAAGCGCGTCGACGACGGGCGATTCTCCTCATTCGTTCATGACAAGCTCGCGATCGGCGACACGATCCGCGTCATGCCGCCGGAGGGCCGCTTCACCGCATTGAAGGGCGAGCGGCACGACTATCTGCTGATCGCGGCCGGTTCCGGCATCACGCCGATGCTTTCGATCGCCAAGACCGTGCTCGGCCACGAGCCCGACAGCACGATCACGCTGGTCTACGGCAACCGCAGCAGCGATTCCATCATGTTCCTCGAAGAGCTCGAGGACCTGAAGGACCGCTACATGGGCCGGTTCACGCTGGTCCATGTGCTGTCGCGCGAGACGCAGGACGTCGAACTCTTCAACGGACGCGTCGACGGTGCGCGGCTGGCGGAACTGGCGGAGCGCGGGGTGGTCGATCCGGCCTCGGCCGACGGCGTGTTCATCTGCGGACCGGGAGAGATGATCGACGGGCTGTCGGCGACGCTGACGGGCATGGGCGTGGCGCAGGACCGTATCCGCTTCGAACGCTTCACGCCGTCGGGCGATGCGCCGAAGCCGCGCCCGGCTTCCAAAGAGACGCAGGCCGCGGTGGAAAAGGGCGCGGCGGTCGAGGTCGTGCTCGACGGAGTGCGCCGCTCCTTTGCCGTGAAGAAGGCCGACCAGACCGTGCTCGAGGCCGCCCACGCCGCCGGGCTGGAGCTACCCTATTCGTGTGCGGGAGGCATGTGCTGCACCTGCCGCTGCCGCGTCGTCGAAGGAAAGTCCGAGATGGCGGTGAACTATTCGCTGCAGCCCTGGGAAATTGAAGCGGGCTTCACGCTCGCCTGCCAGACGCGGCCGATCTCCGAAAAGCTGGTGCTCGACTTCGACGCCGTCTAGCTTTCCCCGTTTCGTTGACGATTCCGCTCCATCTGCTTGAATGGCCTGGCGGCGGTCGGGACGGAGGGCGACACGCATGCGCGTTTCCGGGGAAGGTGGTGCCGCACGAATCGCGATGATCGCGCTTGTCTGCGCGGTGATTTCGGCCGTTTCCGGCGTGGCGCGTGCCGCCGACGACTGCCCCCTCGACGCTGACGCGGCCATGAGCCTCAGCGCCGAACAGCTCAAATCGCTTCTTGACTCACGCGCTGCGCCCGAAGGCCTCGGGGCACTCCATCTCGATCGGCTGGAATCGGCGATCGGGGACTATCTCGATCTCGAACAATCTCCCGGCGACCGGCGGCCGCGCGGCCTTTTGTTCTACATCGCCGATCGCGACATGGTTTGCGCGCTCTACTGGCAGCGGCCGGCGACCAGGAACGGCGGTCCAGGCCCCCGCATATTCCGGCTCGACAAGTCTCCGGTCGAACTTGCCGCGCTCATCGAGCGTAACGTCGGTGCCGCAGTCGCGGCCCCTGCGGCCTCGGCCCGCAGCCCGCGCCGGCGCCACGGGCTCGGCGAAACGACTTCGCGTGGTGCCGCATCGCTGGCGCGCTCGCCCGCCGGAATCTCACCGCCGCAGGCGCTCGAGGAATTGTCGGGGGCCCTGTTCCCGCCCGAAATTGCGGCCGGGCTCGAGCGGCTCTCCAGCCTGTCGATCGTCCCGGCACTCAATATCGGCACCGTCCCGTTCGCCGCTCTCGATCCGGACGGCGACGGCCGGCAGATGGTGGAATTGACCGCGTTCAACATCGAACAGTCCATGCTCGATGTCGGCAATGCGCGCGCGTTCGGCTGGGCGCCTGGCTTCCGGCGCCCCGTGGTCGTTGGCGATCCGGATGCCAGCGACGACCCCGACTGGGTGCTGCCGCGGCTGCCCGGTGCGGAGCGCGAAGCGCAGGAGGTCGCCGGCGTGCTGGGCACGCTCGCGATCACAGGGGCGGACGCAACCCCTGCGCGGGTGGAGATCCGGCTTCCGGAAGCCGACTACATCCATATCGCGGCGCACGGAATCAGCAGTGTGGAGGATCCGGTCGACGGCAGCTTCCTTGCATTGTCGGGCGGCCGGTTCACGGCCCGCCAAATCCAGGAAATGCAGCTGACCGGCATGCCGCTTGTTGTGCTCAGCGCCTGTCAGACGGGTCTCGGAGGGCCTCTGGAGGCAGGCATCGTCGGCCTGGCGCGTGCCTTCGTGCTGGCGGGAGCGATCGAGGTGGTCGTCAGCCTGTGGAACGTGGACGACGAGGCGACGCGCTTCATGGTCACGCGTTTCGTCACCGAGCTCGATCATGCCGCACCTGTCGAGGCGTTGCGCCGCGCCCAGTTGGCAACCCGGGCGAAGTGGCCCGAGCCAGTGCACTGGGCGCCCTTCGTCGCTTTCGGGTCGCGGGTCGTCAGCCAATAGCGGTTCGAGCTTCGCACGTGCCGGTGCGGCGACATGTCGGGATGTTCCCCGACGCCCGCGGCGCTAGTTTCGCCACCATGGCACGCTCATTCTCAGCTTTTATCCGCACGCTGGCCGTCGCCATCCTGATCGCGGCGCCGCTGGCGGCCTGTTCGCAGGACGCGCCCGACTGGCACGGCACCGGCATACGCGGCGTCATGCCGGACCTTTCCTTCACCATGACACGCGCCCGCGACGGCAAGGAGGTCACGGCCAAGGATTACCGGGGCAAGGTGACGATGCTCTATTTCGGCTACACGTTCTGCCCCGACATCTGCCCGCTGACGCTTGACCAACGTCGCACAGGCGCTCAAGGGGCTCGGCGACGACGCCGACAAGGTGCGGGTGCTGTTCGTCACCGTCGATCCCGAGCGCGACACGCTGGACGTGCTGAAGGACTATGTCGACGCTTTCGCGCCGCAGGTAGTCGGGCTTCGCGGCACCGACGACCAGATCGCCTCGCTGGCCAAACGCTACCGGGTCGCGCACTCGGTCGAGAAGAAGGACGACGGCGAGATCGTCGTCACCCACAGCCCGGCCGTCTACGTGTTCGACCAGGACGGCAAGGCGCAGGTTCTCTACACCGACCTCGCCGACCCGAAGGCCGATGTGGACGGCGTGCGGGACGACCTCCGGCACGTCATCGACAATGGCGGCGGATCGGGCGGGCTGTTTTCCTGGTTGTGAACGGTGGGCACCGGATCAGTCTCCGGTCGCCGACTTCACCGCAAAGGTGGCGTCGATGCTGGCCCCGTCCTTGAACTCGAGCGTCACCGGGACCGTGTTGCCGGGCTTCATGCTCGTCGGTGGGTTTCATGCACATGACGTGGTAGCCGCCGGGCGCGAACTCCACCGAGCCGTGGGCCGGCACCTCGACATGGTCGACCATGACCATCTTGTCGGTGCCGTTCTCCGAGATCGACTGGTGGAGCATCGCCGTGCCGCAGGCCGGCGACGACGCGCCGACCAGGTCGCGCGCGGTGTCGCCGTCATTGGTCAGCAGGAAATAGCCGCCGGCCGGACGTCCCGGCACGATCATCCGGAACCATGCATTCGAGACCGTCAGCCCGCCGCGCCGATCCGCGCTGCCGGCGAAAGCCGGGGCGGCGGCTATCAGCGCCAGGGCGGCAGCCACCAGCAGCGTCGCGGGTCAGTTGCCCGTCCAGTCGGCGCGGAACACGAGCCCGTCTTCTTCGTCTTCATCGTCGTCGTCCTCATCGGGTTCCTCGTTCAATCGCAGGAAGTTCAACGCCAACAGCATGCCGACGATGCTCATCATGGCAGCGGGGATCCACACGATCAGGCCGCCATAGATCTGGTCGTCGACGGCGCCGATCGACGGGTAGAGCCGGCCGCACCAGTCATAGAAGCCGTAGATGTCGTGATGCGCCAGCGCGATCATTGCGCCGATGATGATCTGCGGGAACATCACCAGCACCGAGGTGACGATGCGCGCGGCATGGGAGGCATGGGCAGGCGGGACGGGGCGCGGGTCGAGGATCAGGAACCAGAACAGGATGCCGTCGCCGACCATCGTCCAGTTCATGACGCGGTAGAGCGTCGGGGTCGAGCATCGCCTTGAAGTGGACCGCCGGCGTCAGCCACAGTGCGATGAAGCCGACGAAGAGGAAGGCGGCGATCACCGGCTCCTGCACGATGTTGCGCACCACCAGCACCGGCCTCGCCGTCACCCAGCTTTTCAGCCGCTCCGGCATGCCGCGCGCAAGCGTCTTCCCGGGCCACGAGAGCGCGATCAGGAACGGTCCGAGATGGTGCATCACGACGTGCTGGGCACGGTTCAGGAAGAACATGTGCTGCGCCATGTATTCGAAGCGCGTCTGCAGCACCGCCCCAGATCAGCGCAATGCCGAGGAAATAGAGCGCGACGCGCCAGACCGCCGGCCGCTCTTGCCAGGCGCCTGCAGCGCCAGTCCGCGCGCGTACCACCACGCGCCGAGCGCGGCGGCCAGATAGTAGGTCCAGTCGAAATCGTAAGGCGCCCACGCTGGCACGGAAGCGGCATGATAGCGGTCGGCCCACCACAACAGCAGCCCGAGGACGGCGATCGCCCCATAGGCGATCGCGTCGGGCAGCCGGCTGTCGGGCCGCGTCTCGCCTTGTGGTATCGCCAGGGACAAGGTTTGCCTTTCGTCTTGCGTGCCGCCCAAGCCTAAGGCCTGGCGCCGGCCGTTGCAGACGTCCGATTGTCGCGCCGCCTGCGGCCGATCCGCGCGCGCTCAGCGCTTTTCGCGAATCTGCGTCAGCGTGCGGGTGGGCGTGATCGCCTCGACGTCGAGCTTCACCTCGACGATCGCCGGGAGGCCGCTGTCGCGGGCGCGCTCGAACGCCGGTGCGAACGCCTCGGTCGTCTCCACCGTCTCGCCGTGGCCGCCATAGGCGCGCGCCAGGGCGGCGAAATCGGGATTTTTCAGTTCCGTGGCCGAGATGCGGCCGGGATATTCGCGCTCCTGGTGCATGCGGATCGTGCCGAATGCGCCGTTGTTGACGACGACGACGACGATCGGCAGGCCATATTGAACCGCGGTCGCGAATTCCTGTCCGTTCATCAGGAAGTCGCCGTCGCCGGCAAAGCACACCACGGTGCGTTCGGGAAAGAGCTCCTTGGCCGCGACCGCTGCGGGCGGGCCGTAGCCCATCGAACCTGACGTTGGCGCGGCCTGCGTGGCGAAGCGGCGGAAGCGGTGGAAGCGATGCACCCAGGTGGCGAAGTTGCCGGCGCCGTTGGTCAGGATGGCATCCTCCGGCAGGACGGTTTCGAGCCATGCCATGATCGGACCCATGTGGACCTTGCCGGGGCCGCTTTCGGGCGGCGTCGACCATTCGCGATAGGCGCCGTGCAGCGCCTCCGTGCGCTCCGCCCAGCCGGGTATCGCGTCGGGTCCGTGGCCGGAAAACGCCTCGGCGAAGGCGGCCGGCGTGGCGTTGATGGCGAGCGCCGGACGATAGACGCGGCCGAGTTCGGAGCTGTCGGGGTGAACGTGGACGAGCGTCTGGTCGGGGTAGGGGCTCTTCAGCAGCGTGTAGTCCGACGACGGCATCTCGCCCAGCCGCCCGCCGATCAGCAGCACCAGGTCGGCTTCCTTGATCGCGGCGGCGAGCTTCGGGTTCGGGCCGATGCCGACATCGCCGGCGTAGCAGGGGTGCAGATGGTCGAACAGCATCTGCCGGCGGAAGGAGCAGCCGACAGGCAATGCCCAGCTTTCGGCCGAGCGCTGGAAATGGCGCACGGCCTCTTCCGTCCAGCCGCTGCCGCCGAGAATGGCGAAGGGACGCTCCGCCTTCTCCAGAAGCTCGATCAGCCGATGCATCTCGTGCGGTCCGGGTGCGGTGGCGACCGGCGTGAAGTGCAACGGCTCCGGCGCCTCGACGCTGTCGGTCAGCATGTCCTCGGGCAGTGCGATCACCACCGGGCCGGGCCGGCCGGAGGTGGCGACGGCGAAGGCGCGGGTGACGATTTCCGGGATGCGGGATGCGTCGTCGATCTCCGTCACCCACTTGGCGACCGAGCCGTAGAAGGCGCGGTAGTCGATCTCCTGGAAGGCTTCGCGCTCGCGGATGTCGCGTGCGACCTGCCCGATGAACATGATCATCGGCGTGGAGTCCTGCGCCGCGATGTGGATGCCGGCCGAGGCGTTGGTGGCGCCGGGTCCGCGCGTGACGAAGCAGATGCCGGGCCGTCCGGTCAGCCGGCCATGGCAGTCGGCCATCATCGCCGCGCCGCCTTCCTGGCGGCAGACGATGGTGCGGATCGCGGAATCGTGCAGCGCGTCGAGCACCGCGAGATAGCTTTCGCCCGGCACGCAGTAGAGCCGGTCGACGCCGTTCGCCTCGAGGGCGGAGACGATGAGTTGTCCGCCGGTCTTCATCGCTTCGCCTTTTCAAGTTGCTCGAGTTCGGCCAGCACCTGCGCTGTATGTTCGCCCAACCTCGGGGAGGGCCGCTCGTAGGCCAGCGGCGTCGCCGACATCACCATCGGCGCGCGCACCGAGGGCAGCGCGTTGCCGTGGGCGTCGTCGAGGTCCATGCGCATGCCGCGCGCGACCACCTGCGGGTCGTCGAACATCTGCGCGATGTTGTTGATCGGGCTTGCCGGCACGGACGCCGCTTCGAGCTTCTTCAGCAGCGGATCGCGCTCCAGCGTTTCGGTCACGGCGACGATCTTCTCGCGCAGTTCCCGCCGGTTTTCGACGCGCGCCGGATTGGTGGCGAATTTGTCGTCTTCGGGCAGGGCTTCGAGCCCGACGGCCCCGCAGAAGCGGCGGAACTGTCCGTCGTTCCCGACCGCCAGGATGATGTGGCCATCGGCCACCGGCACCACCTCGTAGGGCGCGATGTTCATGTGGGCGTTGCCCATCTGCACGGGGGCAACGCCGGAGACCAGGTAGTTGAGGTTCTGGTTGCCGAGGACGGAGATCTGGGTGTCGAACAGCGCCATGTCGATGAACTGGCCTTCGCCGGTCTTTTCGGCATGCCGCAAGGCCGCCTGGATGGCGATGACGGCGTAGAGCCCGGTGAAGATGTCGGAGATCGCGACGCCGGCCTTCTGCGGCTCGCGGCCGGGCTCGCCGGTGATCGACATCATGCCCGACATGCCCTGGATGATGAAATCGTAGCCGGCGCGCGGCGCGTAGGGGCCATCCTGTCCGAAGCCGGTGATCGAGCAGTAGACGAGCCGCGGATTGATCTTCTTCAGGCTCTCGTAGTCGAGCCCGTATTTCTTCAGGCCGCCGAGCTTGAAGTTCTCGATCAGGACGTCGGAGATCGCGGCCAGCCGTCGCACCGTCTGGGCGCCTTCCTCCGTAGAGAAGTCGACCGCGACGGACCGCTTGCCGCGGTTGGTCGAGTGATAGTAGGCGGCCGACAGATTCTCGCCGTCCTGGCCCATGACGAAGGGCGGTCCCCATTTGCGGGTGTCGTCGCCGCCGTTCGGATTTTCGACCTTGACGACGTCGGCGCCGAGATCGGCCAGCATCTGGCCGGCCCACGGGCCGGCCAAGATGCGGGCCAGTTCGACGACGCGCACGCCGGAAAGAGGTGGAGGAGACATTATTCTGCTTCCTGGTCGAAACCCACGCCGGCAGGTATCCCCTGCTGGCTGGCGACCGCGGCCATTCGGCGGTCGAGTGTGAGGATTCGGGCTCCCAGCCTCCGCGCGATTGCCAGGTGCATCGCGTCTCCGGCGCGGAGGCCCGACTCGGGTGGTTCAATCATCGTGGCGGCCAGTCGGAAGTCGCCTTCGACTGGAAGGACAACCTGGAAACTGCCCGCGATGATCGAATCGAGATGATGGGCGAAGCTCTTGAATTCGGCAACCGCGATGCGCTCCATCCTAACCTCCCGGGCCAGCGCGGACCGGCATTCCACAATTGTCCAGAAGCTGGTGACGAACTTGCCGGCCGCGATCGTTTCGGTGAAGGCCGCGACCTTCTCGCTCAGCGTCTCACGTTTGACCAGCGGGATGAGGTACGAAGCGTCGAAATAATTCATCCGGCGCGTTCAGTACAATTCATCGCGCATCTCGCGAACGATGTCTGCGGCCGACCGATCGGAGACGGGCTGTGTTTCCCGGAACTTCCGCAGAGCTTCGAAATCGATGGGCTTCTTGGGCGCGACCAGACCGGTAAGCCTCGCCACGGGACGTCCGCGCCTGGTGATCGTCACTGTTTCCCCGGCCTCGACGCGGTCGAGGAGCTCGCTCAGGTGCGCCTTTGCCTGCGCCACGCTCATGTCAGCCATCGCATGCGTTCCTGATGGTCATCGAGATGGTCATATAGCATCCGCCCTGCATTGTCGCCAGCGATCTGCCACATCCACCTACGCTCTGCTCGCCACCACCTCATCCAACCAGCGGCCGAAATCCTGCATGACCTCCTCGCGGTTCACCTCGTTGAGGGATTCGTGCCGGGTTTGCGGATAAACCGTTGAAACGAGATTCGAAAAGCCCATCCGGCGCATTCGCGCGGCGAGGTCCTTCTGCGCCTTGCCGCCGCCCGTCGAGGGGTCCTGCTCGCCGCCGACGATCTGGACCGGCAGGTCGCGCGGCACGTCGGCGAAGTTCCGGTCGTCCGCGCCGAGGAAGATCAGGTCGAACACGTCGCTCCACATCGACACCGAGGCATCCCAGCCGCACAGTGGATCGGCGATGTAGGCGTCGACCTCGGCCGGCTCCCGCGACAGCCAGTCGAACTCGGTGCGCCGGTCCGGGATCTGCTTCGCCCATGCCTGGAAGGTCAGTTTCGGCAGCAACCGCGAGGTGGCGTCCGAGCCGAGCCGGAAACGCTCCCAGGCGAGCAGCGCCTTGGCCAGCCGGCCGGCCGCGCCGGCCGAGAAATTGGCGTTCCAGATCGCGACGGCGGCGGCGCGGCGCGGGTTTTTCAGCACGAAGTCGAGCGCCACCAGCCCGCCCATCGAGTGGCCGAAGACGACGACCGGCAGGCCGGGATGCTCTTGCGCGATCCTGTCGTGGACGGCGGCGACGTCGTCCAGCACCTTTTCGGCGCCGCTGTCCTTGGCGAAAACCCGCGGCGGCGCGTCTGGCGCGGTCGTGGCGCCGTGGCCGCGATGGTCGTGCGCGTAGGTGTGGAAGCCGCGCGCGGCGAGGAAATCGGCGAAACCGGCATAGCGTGCGGCATGTTCGGCAAGTCCGTGGTTGACCTGCACGACGCCATGCGCTTCGCCCTCGGCGCGGCGAACGTACAGGTTCAGGGAGGCGCCCGTTGGCGCGTCCAGCGTCTCGCGATCGTCGAACGGCATTTTGTCGTCTCCTCCCGGGCGTGATCTTTTCGCGCCGGCGGGTTGAGCGCAAGTGCCGTGACAATTCCTAGGGCTGGTCCTCGCTAGGGCTGGATGTTCTCCAGATCCTCCAGCAGGCTCGGATGCTTCGGTTCCCAGCCGAGGGCTTTTCGCGTGTAGGCGCTGGAGGCGGGCTGGTCGGCCGCGAAGATCGCACCCAGCGGACCGTAGCTTTCGACCGGCAGCGACGTCGACCGGCAGTCCGAGCCGTCTGCCGATAACCGATGCGATCTCGCGCACCATGTCGCCTTCGTCGGCGACGGCATGCCAAGAGGTGCCGGCCTCCGCCCGCTCGAGCGCGATGCCGAAAAAGCACCGCCGCGTCGAGCGCGTGCACGGCTGGCCAGCGCTGGTCGCCTTCGCCCGGATAGCCGGAGACGCCGCTCTGGCGGGCGATGTTCGTCAACAGGCCGGCGAAGCCGCCTGTGCCGTTGTTGTGGACCGTGCGCGGCAACCTGATCGCCGATGCGCGGACGCCGCGCGGTGCGAGTTCCAGCACCGACATGACCGCGCGGCCCCGGCCGCCGACCGGGCCGTCGGTGTTCAACGGGTCCGCCTCGGTGGAGGGGCGGCCCGGCACGCTCGGCGTGCCCGCGACGGTGACGAGCGGCCGGCCGCTGCCGACCAGCGCCTCGCCGAGTGTCAGTCAGCGCCGCGCTTTCCTCTGCGACCGCGTTCTGCAGCGCCTCGGCGCTGCTGAAATCGTTTGCGAAAGCCAGATGGATCACGCCCTCGGCCTGGGCCGCGCCCGCGCGCAGGACGTCGAGGTCGGCAAGCGAGCCGCGCAGCGGCGTGGCGCCGGCGGCCTCCGCGGCCTGCCGCCGAGGCATCCGAGCGCGCGAGCGCCAGGACCGTGTGGCCGCTTGCCGAGCAAGCTCGGCAACGACGGCCGAGCCGATGAGACCGGTGCCACCCGTGACGAATACATGCATGACGATGTTCCTTCGGTAATGTCAGTGACTGACATATAGGCCGTAGTGACAGTCGCTGACAATACCCCTATAGTCGCAAAATGCCGCGCAACGCCGAAGATGCCCGCAATCGCCTCCGCAAGGCCGCCCTAGAGCTGTTTGCCCGCGACGGTTTCGACCAGACCACCGCCGCCCAGATCGCGGCGCGAGCGGGCGTCACGGAGCGCACGTTCTTCCGGCATTTCCCCGACAAGCGCGAGGTTCTGTTCGAAGGGCAAAACATTCTGGAGGCGGCGCTCACCGAGGCCATCGAGAAGGCGCCGGCGGACCTGCCGCCGATGAAGACGCTGCGGCTGGCCTTCGCGTCCGTCACCGAGATGCTCGAGGCCAATCGCCCGTATCTCCGAGCCGCGCCAGCGCATCATTGCGCGCACCCCGCTGCTGCAGGAGCGCGAAGTCGCCAAGCATGTCGCCATCACCCGCGCCCTGGCGGCGGCGTTGGTGCGAAGGGGCGTCGAACCTCGCCGCGCCAATTTGGCCGCCGTAACCGCCTCTGCCGCGCTCGGCCACGCGTTCGCGTCTGGTTCGCCGACTCCTCGTCGCCGGCTCGACGCGCACATCGATCGCGCCTTCGCCGAGCTTCAGGACCTGTTGTCGGCGGCGCCGAACGTCAGGCCCGAAGCTAGAACTTCTCCACCCAGGGCCTCACCTCGATCTCCCAGGCCCAGGCGCTGCGGTCCTGGTCGATGAGCTGCATGTAGGTCTCGGCGATGGCGTCGGGATCGAGCATGGAATCCGGCCTGTCTGGCGGCTCGCTGCGGCCGGGATTGCGGATGGCGCCGTCGATGACGACGTGGCCGATGTGGATGCCCTTCGGGTGCAGCTCGCGCGCCAGCGACTGCGCCAGCCCGCGCAGCGCGAACTTGCCCATGGCGAAGGAGGCCGACTGCGGAAAGCCCTTCACGCCGGCGGACGCGCCGGTGAACAGGATCGTGCCCTTGCCTGCGTCCAGCATCCGCCGTGCCGCCTGCTGGGCGCACAGGAAGGCGCCGTAGGCGGTGACCTGCAGTGCCTGCTGAACGGCGTCGGGATCGATCTCGACGAACGGGCCGCGCACGCGCGAGGAGGGGTTGTAGATCATCACCTCCAGCGGCTCGCCGAAACCGTCGACTTCCTCGAACAGGCGGCCGACATCCTCGCGGCCTGGACGCGTCGCAGGAAAGATTGAACCCGTTCGTCTCGGCGGCGAGCTTTTCCAGCTTGCCGCCGTCGCGGGCGGCGAGCACCGGCCGGTAGCCCTTGGCGGAGAGTTTTCTGGCGAGCGAGGCGGACAGCCCGTCTCCGACGCCGACGATCAGTGCGATTGCCATGTCGTAGTCTCCCTTGCGGCGCCGCCGGTCAGCGGCGGTCGGCGATGAACTGGCGGAACGCCTCCAGCGTCTCGGTGCTCACATGGTGCTCGATGCCCTCGGCGTCGATGCGCGCCGTCTCCGCGCTGACGCCGAGCGCGCGCAGGAAGGCCTCGACCGTCTGGTGGCGCAACCGGCTGTCGTCGGCGACCTTGCGGCCGGCCTCGGTCAGGAACACGCCGCGATAGCGCTTGCGCGTCACCAGTCCGTCGGCCGACAGGCGGGCCAGCATCTTGGCCACCGTCGGCTGCGACACGCCGAGCCGCGCGGCGATGTCGACCTGGCGCGCCTCGTTGCCGTCCTCGATCAGGTCGGCGATCAGCTCGACATAGTCCTCCACGATGGCGCTTCGGCGCGCCTCGCGCGTCTGGCGGAAACCTTCGGAGTGGATCTCGGCATCCGGCAGCGGCTCCTCGCGCGGAACCGGGCGTTCTCGCTTGGCCACGGGGTCCTCCCTACGCTGGCGGCCGAGGCGCCTTTCGGCCGGCCGAAGATTCATTGCGTAAGCTTTGTTTGTGCAAGACTGTCTATGTCTGCGGACGCCCGATTGCAACGCGGCGGGCATTCGGCCGTTGATCGGGACGAGGCCGGCATCACGGACAGTCCGCACAATGAAAGATAGCCTATTGCATAATGTTGACGCGTGGCTTAGATTGGCTCCCTGAACCATGCAGGACCACCCAAAAAGGCAATCCATGTCCGATGCTGATGCCGCAGTCGCCGCGCCCCGCGCGTGGCGCTTCACGGGGTCGGAACCGCAGGCGAGTCTGGGCGAGGTCAACGCCACGGTCAGCGTGCCCAAGGGCGGCGTCTGGTTCAGGCGGCTGCTCGCCTTCGTCGGGCCCGGGCTACATGGTCTCGGTCGGCTACATGGACCCGGGCAACTGGGCGACCGACCTCGCCGGCGGGGCGCAGTTCGGCTACACGCTGCTGGCCGTCATCCTGCTTTCCAACCTCATGGCGATCCTGTTGCAGGCGCATGCCGCGCGCCTCGGCATCGCCACCGGCCGCGACCTCGCGCAGGCCTGCCGCGACCACTATCCGCCGATCGTCAATTACGGGCTGTGGATCGCCTGCGAACTCGCCATCATCGCCACCGATCTGGCGGAGGTGATCGGCACCGCGATCGCGCTGCAGCTTCTGTTCGGCATCCCGCTGATCTGGGGCGCGCTGATCACCGCGCTCGACGTGTTCCTGCTGCTTCTGCTGATGAACCGGGGCTTCCGCTTCCTCGAGGCGTTCGTCATCGCGCTTCTGAGCGTGATCGCGATCTGCTTCCTGGTGCAGATCGTGGCCGCCGCGCCGCCGGTTGCGGCGGTGCTCGAAGGTTTCCTGCCGAAGACCGAGATCGTCACCAACCCGACGATGCTCTACATCGCCATCGGCATCATCGGCGCCACGGTGATGCCGCACAATCTCTACCTGCATTCCTCGATCGTGCAGACGCGCGCCTACGAGCGCAACGAGGAGGGGCAGGCGCGACGCGATCAAGTGGGCGACGACCGATTCCACCATCGCGCTGATGATGGCGCTGTTCATCAACGCGGCGATCCTGATCGTGGCGGCCGCCGTCTTCCACACCAGCGGCCATCACGAGGTCGCCGAGATCAGCCAGGCCTACGAGCTGCTGTCGCCGCTGCTGGGGCTGGGCATCGCCTCGACGCTTTTCGCCGTGGCGCTGCTGGCCTCCGGCCTCAACTCGACGGTGACGGCGACGCTCGCCGGCCAGATCGTCATGGAAGGGTTCCTGCGGCTGAGGATCCCCAACTGGGCGCGGCGGCTGCTGACGCGCGGCATCGCCATCATCCCGGTGATCGTGGTGACGGCGATCTACGGCGAGCGCGGCACGGCCGAGCTTCTGGTGCTCAGCCAGGTGGTGCTGTCGATGCAGCTTCCCTTCGCCGTCATCCCGCTGGTGCGCTTCGTCTCCGACCGCGACAAGATGGGCAGCTTCACGATCTCGCGGCCCGTGGCCTGGCTGTCATGGGCGATCGCGGCGCTGATCCTCGTGCTGAACTTCAAGCTGCTCTACGACACCGTCTTCGGCTGAGACCCTCGCCAACGAAAACGACCGGGCCGCGCAGGGCAACCCGGTCGAGTGCATGAGCCGTTGCGTGAGGACGTCAGGCCGCCTTCTTGGCCTTCTGGTTGGCGGCGGTATCGGCGAGCTTGGTCAGGTCGCCGTCGGTCTTTTCTTCCTGCTTCAGCGTCTCGTCGAGCAGCTTCACGGCGTCCTTCAGCCCGAGCTCCTCGGCCCAGCGCTTCAGCGTGCCGTAGCGCGTCATTTCGTAGTGCTCGACGGCCTGGGCGGCGGAGATCAGGCCGGCGTCGATCGCCGCGGTGCCCTTGTATTCGTCGATGATCTCCTCGCCTTCGGAGATGATGCCCTCGATGGCGTCGCAGGTCTTGCCCTGGGCGCGCTTGCCGAGGATCTCGAACACCTGCTGCAGGCGCTCGACCTGGCCCTCGGTCTCGTCCTTGTGCTTCTCGAAGGCCGCCTTCAGCTTCTCCGAGGACGCCGCGCGCGCCATCTTGGGCAGCGCCTTCAGGATCTTGCGTTCGGCGTAGTAGATGTCTTTCAGCGTGTCGTGGAACAGGTCTTCAAGCGTCTTTTCCTTGGCCATGGCCGTTTCCTTTTCGTTGAAACCCGCGGGGCGCGGCGAAATGGAATTCCCGGCGCGACAAAACGTTCCGCACGTCGATGCGGCAGAAACAGGCGGCTTGCGGCGAGGCCCGCATTGCTAGGCGAGGCGGTTTCGCCTAAATGTGCCGCGACCTTGTTTTTCCCCGATTTGACGGAGTTTCGCGCGCGCCATGGCTCGCCAGTTCATCTATCACATGTCCGGCCTTTCGAAGGCCTACGGCGCCAAGAAGGTGCTGGAGAACATCCACCTGTCGTTCTACCCGGATGCCAAGATCGGCATTCTGGGCCCCAACGGCGCCGGCAAGTCGACCGTGCTGAAGATCATGGCCGGCCTCGACACCGAGTTCACCGGCGAGGCGTGGCTGGCCGAGGGCGCCACCTCCGGCTACCTGCCGCAGGAGCCGGAACTCGACCCCGCGCTCGACGTGATGGGCAACGTCATGGAGGGCGTCGCCGCCAAGAAGGCGATCCTCGATCGCTACAACGAGCTGATGATGGACTACTCGGACGAGACCGCCGAGGAGGCCTCGAAGCTTCAGGACGAGATCGACAGCCAGAACCTGTGGGACCTCGACAGCCAGGTCGAGATGGCGATGGAAGCGCTCGGCTGCCCGCCGCCCGACGCCGTCGGTCGACAAGCTCTCGGGCGGCGAGAAGCGCCGCGTGGCGCTGTGCCAGCTGCTGCTGCGCCAGCCCGACCTGCTGCTGCTCGACGAGCCGACCAACCATCTCGACGCCGAGACCACTGCGTGGCTGGAAAAGCACCTGCGCGAATATCCGGGCGCGGTGATGATCATCACCCACGACCGCTACTTCCTCGACAACGTCACCGGCTGGATTCTCGAGCTCGACCGGGGCAGGGGCATTCCCTACGAGGGCAACTACTCGGCCTATCTCGAGCAGAAGGCCAAGCGCATGCAGCAGGAAGGCCGCGAGGAGGCGTCCCGGCAGCGGGCGCTGGACCGCGAGCGCGAGTGGATCGCGGCCTCGCCGAAGGCCCGGCAGGCCAAGTCCAAGGCGCGCGTGCGCGCCTATGACGAGCTGGTAAAGGCGGCCGCCGACCGGCGCCCCGGCGACGCGCAGATCGTCATCCCGTCGGGCGAGCGCCTCGGCAACCAGGTCATCGAGGTCGAGCACATCTCCAAGGGCTACGGCGACCGGCTGCTCATCGACGACCTCGAGTTCAAGCTGCCGCCCGGCGGCATCGTCGGCGTCATCGGCCCCAACGGCGCCGGCAAGACGACGCTGTTCCGCATGCTGACCGGCCAGGACAAGCCGGATTCCGGCAACATCGTCGTCGGCGACACGGTGAAGCTCTCCTATGTCGACCAGAGCCGCGACACGCTCGATCCCAACAAGACGGTCTGGGAGGAGATTTCGGGCGGCAACGACATCCTCAAGCTCGGCAAGCACGAGATGAATTCGCCGCGCCTATTGCGGCGCCTTCAACTTCAAGGGCGGCGACCAGCAGCAGAAGGTCGGCACGCTGTCGGGCGGCCAGCGCAACCGCGTGCATCTGGCCAAGCTGCTCAAGGAAGGCGGCAACGTGCTGCTTCTCGACGAGCCGACCAACGACCTCGACACCGAGACGCTGTCGGCGCTGGAGGACGCGCTGGAAAACTTCGCCGGCTGCGCCGTCATCATCAGCCACGACCGCATGTTCCTCGACCGGCTGGCCACCCACATGCTGGCCTTCGAGGGCGACAGCCATGTCGAGTGGTTCGAGGGCAATTTCGAGGACTACGAGGCCGACAAGGTGCGCCGCCTCGGCCCCGATGCGGTCAACCCGAAGCGGGTGACGTACAAGAGGCTGAAGCGGTAGGAAAGAGGCGGCTGGCTGCGGGAGCTAAGGCGACAGCCGGTAACGGCCGTTGCCGAGAAACTCAATGTAACCGTGATCGCGAAGCACTTGCAGTTGCTGTCGAATTTTGGGCCGCACGTTGTTGTTGCCGGGATAAAGGTGATGCAGATGTTCTTCGTAGCGATAGACCTGCTCGAGCGTGAAGCCGTTCGCGTCCAGTCGATCAACGCAACTCATTACCTCGACCAGCCAGCCCCTCGCTGAAGGGGGCTGGCTGTTTAGGAAGGCGGTCTTTTGCCATTCCGACAATACATCTTCTTTCTCGGTGACGACGCCGTCGCGAACGAGGAAGATGCGGCCTGACGCGGGAATTCTGTCGAGCAGAATATTGGAGCCAATCCACCCTGCGCGTTTGGCCGTCGGCTTCAAGGGCTTTCGTTTCTCAACGATCGACGGCACGAAGAAACGCCGGGGGACAACAAGAAGGCTTTTGACCGTCGCGGAGCTCTGATCGTAGGCCATCAGGATAAGATTCGGAGAGGTGTCCGATTCGAGCCGCTCGATCTTGGTCGAATACGCGCCGTCCGCGACTTTCCTGCCGAAGCTCTTCTTCTGGCTCTTCAATTCGTACTGATCATTGCAGCGGACACAGAAGAAGTCCGCAACCGGAAGGTTCGGGGGGAACTGATTCAGCTTCGCGTGGCCGCAGTTGGGGCAGAACAGGCTCTGCGCTACCCATGCCTCGGTCAGCGCCTTCGCGGTCTGAGAACCGCTTTGATATTGCCGTTGGGGTTCTGCAAAGCCTAGTTTCATGCTGGCTTGGCAATATCAAAGGCCAGTTGCTCAATTATTCCAGCGAGACTGCGAAACCTCACCGTCGCCAGCAATTCGTAGTCCGGGCTGTGTTCGGCCTCCCTCGGGGAATAATAGATGTCGATCATGCCATTACGGTTCGCTTCCGAGTAGGCAGAAATGTCTTCGGAGTGCGCCGGCGAATGGTCCACGCCACATTCGGGGCACTCATCGTCACACATACAGGACCACTCGTCCTCCCACTCTGTCCCGCATTCAGAGCATTCGTAGATGTTGCGATACCATGCCACGGCCATCCTCCCGAGGAAGCAAGAAGGTCAAAACATGGATCTGAATCAAGGAATTAGCAACAGCTAGTGTGGGACATTCGCACTGGTCAATCGCCGCTCGTTCCCCGGCGGGAACGACATCAGCGCGGCCGTGGTGTCGTCGCGTTTTCCTCTGGTAGGAAATGGTTCTGCCCGCCTCGGCCCCGACGCGGTCAACCCGAAGCGCGTGACGTACAAGAGGCTGAAGCGGTAGGGCGCCATGCGGACTTGTCCCATCTGCCGATAGCGCTATACATGTACAGCACAGGAGATGATCATGCTCGCATTGAGACTCCCGAAGGAGATCGAGGAGCGGCTCGACGCTCTCGCCCGCAAGACAGGGCGCACCAAGAGCTACTATGCTCGTGAGGCGATCATCGAACATATCGGCGATCTCGAAGACGCTTATATCGCTGAATCGCGCATGCGCGATGATCCGCAATTCGTGGATTTCGACGACGTCGTGCGCGACCTGGGCATCGATCTCGACACACCTGCGCCGAAGCCCTGACGGATGGCGTGGCGGCTTCGCTTTGAAAAGCGCGCGCAGAAAGACCTGCAGCGGATCGCATCGCATGACCAGCTCCGCATCATGCGCTTCCTGCGTGATCGCGTAGCGAGCCGCTCCGACCCGCGCGAGATCGGCGAGGCGCTGGCCGGCCCTTTCAAAGGGTACTGGAAGTATCGTGTCGGCGACTATCGCGTCATAGCTTCCCTCGAAGATGCGCAAGTGACGGTCTTCGTCATTCGCATCGGCAACCGTCGCGAGGTCTATCGTTGAACGGCTTTTCCGCATCTCCCCGACTGGTCCGCCGCGCAGTATCTGAAGTTCGAGGACGAGCGGACGCGGCCGGCGCGCGACCTGCTCGCCCAGGTGCCGCTCGAAAGCCCGGCGCGCGTCGTCGACGCCGGCTGCGGGCCGGGCAATTCGACCGAGCTTCTGGCCGCGCGCTGGCCGGAGGCCGAGGTTTCGGGCTTCGACACCTCGCCCGACATGCTGGAAAAGGCCCGCAAGCGGCTGCCGGGCCTGCGCTTCGAGCAGGCCGACGCGACCGCATGGGCGCCGGAAGCAGCCGGTCGACGTGATCTTCGCCAACGCCGTCTTCCAGTGGATTCCCGATCATTCCGGGCTCATGGTCGGGCTGATGGAGCATCTGGCGCCCGGCGGGGCGCTGGCCGTGCAGATGCCCGACAATCTCGGCGAACCGCTGCACGTCATCATGCGCGAGACGGCGGCCGACATGCCGTTCGCCGACAGGCTCGCGGGCGCGGCGCGCGAGAAACTGCCGCCGGCTGAGGACTATTACGACCGACTGGCGCCGCATGCGTCCCGGCTCGACATCTGGCACACGATCTACAACCACCCGATGGAGGACGCCGAGGCGATCGTCGAGTGGATCAGGTCGACGGGGCTGCGGCCGTTCCTGGCGCCGCTTTCGCCGGAGGAGCAGGACGACTTCCTGGCCGAATACACCGCCCGCTTGCGGCTCGCCTATCAGCCGCGCGCCGATGGCAGGGTGTTGTTGCGGTTTCCCCGGCTGTTCGTGGTTGCGGTGAGGTAACCGGCGGTTTACCTCATTTTGCCGGAGCGGGGAACGGCATCGTCCTTCCGGCGTTTTGCGCGTTCGGGGTTGGGAAGGGCGACTGATATATGAGACTTGACTTCGAGCGCCTGTTCGAGGCGCTGCCGAGCCCACACATGGTGCTCGACGAGAATTTCGACTACGTGGCCGTCAATCCCGCCTACGAGGCTGCGACGATGCGCGAGCGGGCCGACCTGCTCGGCCGCAACCTGTTCGACCTGTTTCCGAACGAGGGCGAGAGCGGGCAACGCCTGCGCGCCTCGTTCCGGCGCGTGTTCGAGACCGGCAAGCCGGATACGCTGGCCTACATCCCCTACGACATCCCCAATCCCGAGGGCGGGATCGACCAGCGCTTCTGGACGGCGGTCCACACGCCGCTGTTCGACGATGAGGGCGAGGTCGCCTATCTCCTCCAGAATACGGTCGACGTGACGGACGTGGTGCGGCTGCGCGAGGCGGCGGCCATGCCGTTCCGCGTCACCGAGACCCGGCTGCTGGAGCGGGCGCGGGAGGCAGAGGAGCAGCAGAAGGCGCTTCTTGCCGAAAGCGACGAGTTCAGGCGGCTGTTCCAGCAGGCGCCGGGCTTCTTCGCGGTGCTGTCGGGCCCCGACCACGTCTTCACCTTCGCCAACGACGCCTACACCAGGCTCATCGGCGGCCGCTCCGTGGTTGGCCTCAACATCGACGAGGCGTTGCCCGAAATCCGCGGCCAGGGCTTCATCGAGATGCTCGACGGGGTCTACGCGACGGGCACGCCGACCGGCGGCGAGGCGATGCGCATCATGCTCCAGCGTGCACCCGACGAGGCGCCGCGCGAGAGCTTTCTCGACTTTTCCTACGACGCCATCCGCGACACTGAGGGCAACATCACCGGCATCTTCGTCCAGGGCATGGACCGCACCGAGGCGGTGCGCACGCAGCAGCGCCAGAAGCTGCTGCTGGACGAGCTCAACCACCGGGTCAAGAACACGCTGGCGACCGTGCAGTCGATCGCCGCGCAGACGCTGCGCGCCGCCCCCAACCTCGAGGAGGGGCGCGCCAAGTTCGAGGCGCGGCTGGTCGCGCTGTCGAAGGCCCACAACCTGCTCAGCGCCCAGCAATGGGCGAGCACGACGCTCGGCGAGATCGCCGGCCAGGAACTGTCGATCTACGATCCGGCGCGCGTCGACATCGACGGCCCGCGCGTGCTGCTTGCCTCGCGCGCGTCGATCTCCATGGCGCTCATCATCCACGAGCTTTCCACCAACGCCGCGAAATACGGCGCGCTGTCGGGAGCATCCGGCAAGGTGCGGGTGCGCTGGTGGCGCGAGGACGGTGGCGCCGGCAAGCTGGTGTTCGAATGGCAGGAGCGCGAGGGCCCCACCGTCGCGCCGCCCTCGCGCAAGGGGTTCGGCTCGCGCCTTATCACGAGCGTGGTGGCTGGTGAATTCGCCGGCGAATTCCAGGCGTCCTATGATCCGGAGGGCTTCTCGTGCCGTATTACCGCCAGCCCGGATGTGCTGGTGGCGGAGTGAAGGCGTGAGCTTGCGGAAATTGCCGGAAAACATGGCGGTCCTGGTGGTCGAGGACGAGGCGCTGGTGGCGATGCACCTGACCTCGCTGCTGGAGGATCTCGGCTGCACCGTCATCGGGCCCGCCATGCGCTACGACCTCGCCGAGCAGATGGTGGAGGCGGGCGTTTCCGCCGACCTCGCCGTGCTCGACGTCAACCTCGCAGGAAGGCCGGTGTTCGGCCTGGCCGAGAAGCTGCTGGCGCGCGGCATTCCGGTGCTGTTTGCCACCGGCTACGGGCGCGGCGGCATCCCCGAGGAGTGGCAGGAACATCCAGTGCTGCAGAAGCCCTACACCGAGCACGATCTTTCGGTGCTGATCGAAGAGATTTTCGCAGACACGGCGGCGCACGGCCGCTAGAGAGACGCTGTCACGATGCCAGGTCGGATCGTGACGGACGACGAGGGGCGGGCATCCATGAGCAATTCCACAAGACCGTTTCGCGGCGGCGATCCTGCTGGCTGCCTTCGTGGTGCCGGCGGCCGGACCCGCGCTCGCCAAGCAGGCGCGCTGCTTCACCACCGACGATGGATATTTCGACTGCTCCTTCCGCGGTCTCGACGCCGCCGGCAGCTTCCGCATCTCCGCGCCCGGCTACCCGAGCCTATACGCTGTGGGTCGACCGGCCGGGTTTCGCCTTCGCCTCGGTGAACTTCGGCGGGCGCGACGTGTCGCTGCCCGGCCAGTATGTGCGCCAGCGCGACGACGGTGCCTGCTGGGCCAATCCCGAGACCAACACGAAAATCTGTGCCTGGTAACGCCTTCGCCACAATTCGGTGAAAGAATCGTCTGGAATTTCACGGCCATTTGGCTTTAGGCTGGCAAGTGAAGGCGGGCGGCTGGACTCTGCGACGGGGCAACATGCTTCGCGCAGCGCGGACCGGGTAAAACGGGCGACGGGAAAATGCTTAGGCGAATCGACGACATGGGGCTCACCGACGTGGACGCCCCGCTGACCAGCCGCACCTTGCAGCGCGCCTGCATCAGCGGCATCGGGGTGGAAATCCCCGAAAACGTCATCACGAACGACGAGCTGGTGGAAAGTTTCAACGCCTGGGTCGACGCCGAGAACGAACGGCGCGCGGCCACCGGCGAGGAGCCGGTCAAGCGCTCCGATACCGACTTCATCGAATACGCCTCCGGCGTGAAGCAGCGCCGCGTGCTGGTGCGCGACGGCATCCTCGATCCCGAGCGCATGGCGCCGCGCATGCCCAGGCGCGCCGACGACGAAATCTCGATCATGGCCGAATTCGGCGTCGCCTCGGCGAAGAAGGCGCTCGACGATGCCGGCATCGAGGCGGCCGAGATCGACATGGTGATCTGCGCGGCCTCGCACCAGCAGCGCCCGTATCCGGCCATGGCGATCGAGATCCAGAAGGAGCTCGGCACGTCCGGCTCCGCATTCGACATGAGCCTCGGCTGCTCGTCGGCCGTCGCCGGCCTGCACGTCGCGACCAATTTGATCCGCACCGGCGCGCAGAAGCGGGTGCTGGTGGTGACGCCGGAAATCATCACCGGGCACCTGAACTTCCGCGACCGCCAGACCCACTTCATCTTCGGCGACGCCTCCACGGCCATGGTGGTCGAAGGCATGAGCGACGACGAGGCGCGCGCCGGCCGCTTCGAGATCGTCGACACCCGCACCTGGACGCAGTTCTCCAACAATATCCGCTCGAATTTCGGCTTCCTCAGCCGGGTGACGCAGGACGACACCGCGGCCGTCGAGATGGCCGACAACATGATCCGGCAGGTGGGCAACCGCGTCTTCAAGGAAGTCACGGTCGCCGGCCACCGCTTCATGATCGAGTTCCTGGGCGATCACGGCCACACGCCGCAGTCGATCCGCCGCTTCTGGCTGCACCAGGCCAATGCGCGCATGAACGCCATGATGCTCAAGCTCGCCTTCGGCCACGAGGTCGACAACGACCGCGCGCCGATCATTCTTGGCGACATCGGCAACACCGCCGCCGCCGGCGCGGTGATTGCCCTGGAGCGCTACCACCGCGACATGGAGCCGGGCGAATACGGGCTGATGTGCGCCTTCGGCGCCGGTTACTCGATCGGCGGTGCGCTGCTGCGCATGATGTGACGCGAACGGCGGTGCGTCCCGCGCCGCCGGGCAGGGCAGGAATGGCCGACCTTTTTCACGACGACAGCGCCGGGATCGTGCGTGCGCAGAAGATCGCGGCTCGCGTCGGCGCGACGCTGGTCGCGACCGGCGGCGGATTTCCGCACCGCGCCGGCTTCCGCGCTGGCGCTTTCCTTCGACGGCATCGAGGGCGATTTCCACGCCGGGCAGACGCGTCGCTCGGGCGGGCGCGAGCCGTGGTATCCGCGCGGCACCGAGATGAGGAACGAGCGGCAGGTCTCGATCGTGGCGCTCGACGAACTGGCGCTGATTGCCGCCGGCATGGGAATTGCCGAAATCCGGCCGGAATGGATCGGCGCCAACCTCGTTCTCGACGGCGTGCGCGACCTGTCGATGGTGCCGTCCGGCACGCTGATGTTCTTTTCCGGTGGCGTGACGCTCAAGGTCGACGGCCAGAACCGCCCGTGCCGGTCGCCGGCGGCTCGATTGCGCAGGCGGCCGGCATGGACGATCAGGTAGCCGGCGCGCTCGATTTCGTGACGCAGGCACGACGCCTGCGCGGACTGGTGGCGTGGGTGGAAAAGCCCGGCCGCATCGAGCCCGGCGAGGCGGTGTCGCTGAAGATCCCGGAACAGTGGATCTATCGCGGCTGACGCGAGCGCGGCGTCAGCCCGACAGCAACTGGATGAAGCGCTCGGCCAGCGGCCGCATCACCGAATCCTTGTCCAGCTCCAGGAACTTCCGGTAGGCGGCGACGGCCTCCGGCTTGCGGTCGAGATCGCGGAAACTGTCTCCGAGCGACAGGTAGACCTCGCCGTTGTCCGGCGCCAGCCGCCGCGCCTCCTCGAGGGCCGCCAGCGCCTCGTCCTGGCGCTCCAGCGCCTGCAGGGCGCGCGCCTCCTGCAGGTGGTAGTCGGCATTGTCGGGTGCCAGCGCCACGGCGCGGCGGAAGCGCACCAGCGCGCCGTCCCAGTCCTTCATGATCGCCAGGATGCGCCCGTGCGAAAGCTGCGCCTCGGGATCGTCGGGCGCATAGTCGGCGGCGTCGCGATAGATCTTTTCGGCGGCGACATAGTTCTCGTCGGCCAGTTCCATGGCGGCGAGGAAGGCAAAGGCGGGCAGGTAGCCCGGGTCGATTTCCAGCGCCTGACCGAGATAGCGCCTGGCGTCCTCGGACTTGCCGGCGTCCATGGCGATCTTGCCGGCGCGGGCGAGATAGCGTGGCGACAGCGGGTCGGCATCGGCCGCCTTCAGCATCAGGCCGATCGCCTTGTCGGCGTCGCCGTCCGCCAGCGCCAGTTCGGCCGTGCCTTCGAGCGCCCCGGGGTAGTTCGGGTCGGCACGGAAGACCTTGTCGTATTCGGCGCGCGCGGCTTGCGCGTCGCCGGATTGGCGCAGCGCGTCGGCGAGATTGCCGCGGGCAATCAGGAAATCCGGCTTCAGCGCCAGTGCCGCCCGGTATTCGGCGATCGCGCCGGGCAGGTCGCTGGCACGGCTGCGAATGTTGCCGATCAGATTGTGGGCCCAGTGCGAATCGGGATGGTGCGAGCGGATCAGGCGGCGCGCCAGGATGGTCGCGTGCAGCGGATCGGTGTCGGCGGAGGCGGCGATCGCCACGAACGGGTCGAGGACCGAGAGCACGCCCGAGGCGGCGTCGGCGAAATAGTCGCGCTCGTCCTCGCTCTTGATCGGCGGCAGGTCGATGATGTCGACATGGTCGCGGATGACGCGCAGCCTGAGCCGCATGCCCTCGCGCGAGCAGTCGGCGTCGGAGCAGGTGAACTCGCCCGCTATGCGCGTCTCGTAGGCGTTGAACAGCTTGCGGACGTGGAAGATCAGGGATTCGATCGAAAAGCCCGAATCCGGGAAGGAGAACTCGACACGCCGCGAATCCGGCAGGGCGGTGATGCTGGCCTTGGCGGTGCGCGCCTTCTTCGTCACGTCGAGCAGCCCGTCCCACAGCCGGCTGGCCGCGACGTCGGCGGTCAGCCCTTCGTCGGCCAGCGCGCCGGGCACCGCGATCGGCTCGATGATCACCTGGTCGCGGCGGAACTGGCTGACCAGCACCGGCAGAAGCACGATCAGCGCCGCCAGGAACAGCGCGTTGAGCATGACCGTGCGAACGGTCGTGGACCAGCTTTCCAGCCCTGGCAGCGTGATCCTCTCGCGCAGCCGCGCAAGGATGCGCCGCCGCTCGATGCTCGCTTCCTGCGCGGCGGGCGTGCCGGACGGCTCCGGCGCCTCGTGGTCGCCCATTCCCTTCGCCCTCTCAAGGGGTTGTTCCGGAACGGAGATTACCAGAAGCTGCGGCGGAATTAAGCCGGCAATATTCGCTTCAGTCCTGGTCTTCGTCGGGTTCCAGCAGCCGTGTCGCGCGCCAGCGGGTCAGCACCTCGTTGATGTCGTCGATGACGAAATGGCGGGCCGAATCGCGGTCGTAGCCTTCGGCCAGCATCTCGTCGTAGGGCGTGTGGACGTGGCGCACATGGGCGACGGTGGCGATCCATGTCGCGATCGACGGCGGCAACTCGCGCATCTTGCGCGCCAGCGCGGCTTCGCGGATCGCCTCGATGTCGGCATAGGGCGCCATCGGCAGCAGCGCCGTCAGCGCCTTGCCGACCGCGCGCTGGCGCGACGTCGAAGCCCTGCCGTTCATTCCGGCCGCTTGGCCTCGGGCACGGCATCGACGGAGGCGTAATAGGGCTTCACGTCGATGACCGGCGTGCCGTCGAGCACGTCGATGGCTTCCAGAGTCAGGACGCCCTTGTCCATGTCGACGCCGGTGAGCGCAACGACATGCAGGCCGACCGGGTTCGGCCGGGCAGGGGAGCGCAGCGCGAAAACGCCTCTCGGTTCAGTGGCATGGCGCGGCTTCTGCACAATCAGATTCCGCGCCGAGCGGTCGAGCCACGTCAGGATGGCGACGTGGCTGAAGCGCTCCAGACCGGCGAGGCCGGGGCGGAACGGCACGTCGATCTCGACGCTGGCCGCGCCGCCCTTCTCGCGGGCGGCCGCCATGTTCTTCGGGCATTCGGAGCGTTCGGTCCACGGCGAGCGCACGCGGCCGATGAAGACCACGCGTCCGTCGTCCGCCGTTTGCGCGGGATCGAAGCCGAGCGAGACCTCGCCGGGGCGGGCATCGTCGTCGCTCATCGCATCGCCTCGCGCTTCGTCCGGCCGAAACCGTCAACGCGCTCTTGCCCGTCATCGCTGAATGATATAAACATATCTTTATGTCTTTGAGAGGATTGACATGCTGACACGCCGACCCCTCGGCCTCGTTCCCGTGGTTGATACATTGAAGGCGGCTGCCGAATCCAGCCGGCTGCGCATTCTCGTGCTGCTGTCGCGGGGCGACCTGACGGTGTCGGACGTCACCGAAATCCTCGGCCAGTCGCAGCCGCGCGTGTCGCGCCATCTGAAGCTGTTGCTCGATGCCGGGCTCATCTCGCGCTACCAGGAAGGCGCGTGGGCCTATTTCCGCCTGTCGGACTCCGAAGCGACCCGCGAGTTCGTCGGCGGGCTCGTGGCGCGGGTCGACCCGGAGGACGCGGTGATCGCCCGCGATCTGGAACGGCTCGGCGAGGTCAAGCGCCGCCGGCAGGAGCGGGCGGCCGAGTATTTCAGCCGCAATGCGGCGAGCTGGGACGAGATCCGTTCGCTGCACGTGCCCGACACGGCGGTCGAGGCGGCGATGAAGCAGGCTGTCGGCTCGAAATCCTTCCAGTCCATGCTCGATCTCGGCACCGGCACCGGGCGGCTGCTGGAGATTTTTCGCGCCGCTCTATCGGCGCGGCGTCGGCATCGACCAGTCGCGCGAAATGCTGGCGGTGGCCCGCACCAATCTCGACGACGCGGGCATCACCAACGTGCAGGTGCGGCAGGGCGACCTCTATGCGCCGCCGGTGCCTCGCGACGCGTTCGACCTCGTCACCATGCACCAGGTCCTGCACTATCTCGACCAGCCGGGGCTGGCGATCCGCGAGGCGGCACGCCTGCTGCGTCCGTCCGGCCGGCTGATGATCGTCGATTTCGCGCCGCACGCGCTGGAATTCCTGCGCGAGGAGCACGCCCATGTGCGTCTCGGCTTTTCCGACGCGCAGATCGGCGACTGGCTGGAGGAGGCGGGGCTCGAACTCGTCGAGACCCGCGATTTCGAGCGCATCGCAGGAGCCTCGGACGGGCTCACCGTCAAGCTCTGGCTGGCGCAGGACCGCCGGCTTCTCATCGCCGACACCGAAACCGAGGAAACCCTCACGGAGACTGCCTGATGTCGAAATTCGCCCTGTCCCGGCGTCCGGATTTCAGCGACCGGATCAGCGTGTCCTTCGAATTCTTCCCGCCGAAGAACGACGACATGGCCGAAAAGCTCTGGCAGACCGTGCGTCGGCTGGAGCCTCTGCGGCCCAATTTCGTCTCCGTCACCTACGGGGCCGGCGGCTCCACGCGCGAGCGCTCGTTCGGCACGATCAGGCGCATCCTCAACGAGACCAGCCTGGCGCCGGCCGCGCACCTGACCTGCGTCGACGCCTCGCGCGGCCAGGTCGACGAGGTGATCGGCCAGTTCGCCGGCGCAGGCGTGAAAAATTTCGTGGCGCTGAGGGGCGACCCGGCCGAAGGCGTCGGCGCGAGCTATCGCCCGCACCCGGACGGCTACGCCAACGGCGCCGACCTCGTGGCGGCGCTGCGCGGGCACGGCGATTTCGACATCTCGGTCTCGGCCTACCCCGAAAAGCATCCCGAGAGCCCGGACTTCGCCACCGACATCGACATGCTGAAGCGCAAGGTCGACAGCGGCGCCACGCGCGCGATCACCCAGTTCTTCTTCGACAACGACGTCTACGAGCGCTACGTCGAGCGGGTCCGGCGCGCCGGCATCTACATCCCGATCGTGCCGGGCATCCTGCCGGTCCACAATTTCAGGCAGATGGCGCGCTTCGCCGGGCAGTGCGGCGCCCATGTGCCGCAATGGCTGGCGGCGCGCTTCGACGGGCTCGATGCCGACCCGACCACGCACGCCCTGGTCGCGGCCGCCGTCGCGGCCCAGCAGGTGCACGACCTCGTCGAGCGCGGCGTCGACGATTTCCACTTCTACACGATGAACCGGGCCGACCTGGTGTTCGCCGTCTGCCACATGATCGGCATTCGCGACGCCAGCGCGGAGGCTCGGCCGGCGGCCGCCTGATCGGCGCTCGCAGGGCCGGAAACGAGAAAAGGCCGGGCGCTCTGCCCGGCCTTTCCGTTCGTGAACTGTTACTGGGTGGTCAGTCTTGTGGCTGGTGGCCGCTCAGGGCAGGAACCCGAAAACGGCTGCACCAATGATAGCGAACGCGGCACAAATCATGAGTGCGTTGATCGGCCTTGTCAGTCCCATCATCATAGCCTCCTCTTCAGACTACGCACCGGAATCTAAGCCAGAAGCGGCGCCGCGCAAGCGGAAACTATGCTGCATTGCGGCACGATCGTAGGAATTCTGTCTCCCGAAATACGTCTTGAGTTTGAATTCGCTGGCTAATCGGACGCGTCAAAAAAGCGGTTCGGCTATTAACATTTCGCGCCAATCAACCCTTCCAGCCAGCTTGCGACGGCAAGCGTGCGCCGGTCGCGGCCGAAGCGGCCGACCACCTGAACGCCGAGCGGAAGGCCGGCGGCATCCGTCGTTCCCGGAACGTTGACGCAGGGATTGCCGGTCAGCGTCCACAGCTTGTTGAACACCGGATCGCCGGTCGATGCGAGCCCGCGCGGCGCCGCGCCGGTCGCGGCCGGCGTCAGCAGCGCGTCGAAATTCGCGAACAGCTCGCGCGCGGTGTGGCGGGCCCGCCGCGCGATGCCCCGCGCCTCGTCGTATGCGGCGGGCGCGATGGCGCGGCCCTCGGCCAGCGTGCCGGCGAGCAGGGCGCTCATGCGGCCGGCGAAGCGGTCGTGGTCGCCGGCGAGCGCCAGCCCGGCCTCGAAATTCTGGATCGTGGCATGCACGTCGCGGGCGGCGGCGAGCTCGCCCGGCTCGTCGATCTCGACGATCGTCGCGCCTGCCGCCTCGGCGAGGCGCGCCGTCTCCTCGACCGCGGCACGCATCTCGCCGCTCGCCCGGTCCCATACGCTGGTCCGGTAGAGGCCGATGCGCGGCTCCGTTGCCTCGACCGGCTCGACCTCCAGCGGCCGTCCGGAGACTGCCGCCGCAAGTGCTGCGACGTCGGCAACGCTGGCGGCGAAGAAGCCGACCGTGTCGAGCGTCCAGGCGAAGGTCTTCATGCCGGTCGCCGGCACCAGGCGGAAGCTCGGCTTGTAGCCGGCGACGCCGCAATAGGCGGCGGGCCGGACGATCGAGCCGCCGGTCTGGGTGCCGATCGCGGCCGGCACCATGCCGGCGGCGACGGCGGCGGCGGAGCCCGACGAGGAGCCGCCCGGCGTGTGCTCGAGACTATGCGGGTTGCGCGTGCCGGCCGGCTCCAGGAAGGCGAACTCGGTGGTGACGGTCTTGCCGACGATCGTCCCGCCGGCGCGGCGTGCCATGGCGACCACCGCGGCGTCGGCCAGCGGCCGGTGGCCGGCATAGATCTGCGAGCCGTAGGTGGTCGGCAGGTCGAACGTGTCGAAGATGTCCTTGACGCCGAGTGCGATGCCGGCAAGCGGCCCGGTTGCGCGTTCCGCCTGCGCCAGCAGCGTTTTACGATCGGCAAGTGCGGCGAAGGCGCCGATCTCGCCGTCGCGCGCCTCGATCGCGTCGAGACAGCGCTCGATCGCCCCGCGCGGCGTCGTCTCGCCCGTTTCGATTGCGCGCCTGATCGCCAGCACAGATTGCATTCTTGCCGCCCTCCCGTTGCGGGAGTGCTATCGCCGCCGGAACAGCCTGCCGTCAATGGTGATGAGGCCAAGCCCGATCAGCGCGATGCCGGCGATCTCGAAGGAGGCCAGCCGCTCGCCGAGGAAGAGGGCGCCGAGAAGGATGGCGCTGACCGGCACCAGCAGGGTGACCAGCGAGGCGTTGGTGGCGCCGGCCGACGCCACCAGCCCGAAATAGAGGATGTAGGCGAGCGCGGTGGAGGCGAGCGCCAGC
This sequence comes from uncultured Alphaproteobacteria bacterium, assembly GCA_963816435.1. Taxonomy (GTDB): domain Bacteria; phylum Pseudomonadota; class Alphaproteobacteria; order Rhizobiales; family Rhizobiaceae; genus CAWFKS01. The sequence continues at coordinate 232,319 of CAWFKS010000009.1, read as the reverse complement.
GCCACCACGGCCGTCCACGCCGCGGCGTCGGCATTGAAGATGTCGGACGCGCCGTAGAGCACGAACACGACCGGCAGCATGATGATCGTCGAGGCGGTGAGCTGGCCGGTGGCCACGACCGGCGGCGGCAGCGCCTTGAAGCGGCGCGCGAAGATCAGCGCGCAGGCATAGGAGGTCGCGGTGCCGATCAGCGCGAACTTCGCCCAGACCGGGCCGCCCAGCCCGGCGAGCAGGCCCGGGCCGACCATGACGGCGGTGCCGGCGATGCCGAGCAGCACGCCGGCGCCCTTGCGCCATGTCAGCTTCTCGTCGGCGGTGAGGATGGTGGCCAAAATCATCGTCCAGAACGGCGTGGTGGCGTTGAGCACCGAGGCCAGGCCCGGCGCCGATCGCCGTCTGGCCGGCGAACATCAGCGAAAACGGGATGACGTTGTTCAGGAGCGCCAGCAGGAAGAACGAGCCGGCCATCGGCAGGGCGGCGCGGAAGGAGGGGCCGCGCACGGCGAGATAGAGCTGCAGGGCGGCGGCCGCGATGGCGACGCGGAACAGCACCAGCGCCAGCGGCGGGATCTGTCTCACCGCGATCGAGGCGAAGAAGAACGAGCCGCCCCACAGCAGCGCCAGGACCAGCAGCTTGGTCCAGTCGGCCGCCGTCATCGCGCCGGAAGTTCTTGCCCCTTGCTCGACGGGTGCCATGTGATCGCGATCCTGTTCCTACGAAATCACCCGGATACGCCTGTCGTTTCGCCGCCGCCACCCGTTTCCTGTGGCATCCTGCCATTTGCCGGCAGGATCGTGCCGGCGACCGGAGCGATCCGAACGGCGGTTCATTCGTTCTGGCCGATAGGCTAGGTCTCGGCCCAACGTCACGAGGAGCATTCATGCAGCAGTTCAAGGATGCGCGCGAGGCCGCGCTGACGCTTCGTCCCGACCAGCCGGTCTACTGTTTCCGGCCGCAGGTGCTGAAGGCGGACGCCACGCGCTTCATGGGCATGTTTCCCGGCAAGACCGCCTATGCGGTCAAGACCAACGGCGAGCGGATGGTGCTGAAGACGCTGGTGGAAGCCGGCGTGTCGGCGTTCGACGTCGCCTCGCCCGGCGAGTTCGAGGCGGTGCGCGCCGTCTCGGCGGATGCCGAGATGCTCTACATGCACCCGGTCAAGGCGCAGTCCGACATCCGCCTGGCGCTCGAGGAATACGGCATCCGCGTCATCGCGGTCGACCACGAGGACGAGGTCGCCAAGCTGACGCGCATCGTGCGCGCGCTCGACATCGACCCCGGCCAGATCACCGTCTTCGTGCGCATCCAGACCAAGGGCCACGCGGCCTACGAGCTGTCGAAGAAATTCGGCGCGGGGGCGGCGGCCGCCGTCGAGCTGATGCAGCGCTGCCACCGCATCGGCTACAAGGTCGGCATCTGCTTCCATGTCGGCAGCCAGATCGAGGACCCCGACACCTACGAGCGGGCGCTGGCCTCGGCCGACTGGGTGCGGAACCGCGTCGGCGTGCCGGTCGCCGCGCTCGACGTCGGCGGCGGGTTCCCGGCCGAATACGGGCACGACCCGAACCGCCGCGCGCCGGTCATGCCGTCGCTCGACGAGATCATGGCGCGGCTGCGCTCCGACATCTCCGAATGGGGCTTCGACGACATGCCGCTGGTCGCCGAGCCGGGCGGGTGATCGTCGCACGCGCGTTCTCGCTGATCGTGCGCGTTCTCATGCGCAAGGGCAGGCGGCTCTACATCAACGACGGCATCTGGGCCTCGCTGTCGGATTCGTGGACCGGCAAGATCACGCTGCCGGCGCGCTTTTTGCCCGACCCGGCGATCCGCAGCCGCAACGGCGACCCGGAAAAGATCGCGCCGTTCAAGGTGTGCGGGGCGACCTGCGATTCCGTCGACATATTGTCACGGCCGTTCTGGCTGCCGGAGACCGTCGACACCGGCGACTGGATCGAGATCGGCCATATCGGCGCCTATTCGATGGCGCTCAGAACCCGCTTCAACGGGTTTTATCCCGACACGTTCGTGGAGGTGACGACGCCCTTCGACGCCGGCGAGGCCCCGCAGGGGTTCGCCAGCCTGGAAACGATGGCGGACTAGGGGGCGGGAGCGGCTGGGAGGGGTGGAAAGCGGACTGGCAGCTTCTGAGGCGCTTACGACCGCCCAGGCGCCAGAAGCGGACGTCGGCCGTGGCACACCCGTTGGTGGTCAGAGCGGGCCAAGAAAGTCGGATGGTGTGAGCCCAGCCTGTGGCGTCGATCAGATGGTAAGACGAGTGGCGGCTGCAGAGGTGCGATTACTGCCTAGGAAAAGGGCCATCGGCACACTCGCGAGGTGATGCTCCGAACTCGACATCAAGAGCAGGCGGTTGACGGTGTTGTCCTGAATGCCACCCAGAGGCCAGAGGACCGCCAGTTTCTCCATCGAGATTGATGGGTCGAGTTTTTTGGCGAACGCAACGACCGACGGATGAAACTTCGAAAACTCGGCTTTGAGCGCAGCTTCAACGTTCGGTTTGGCGTCTTTTGCCGGGCGCCCGATTAGGTATCGCATGACTTTTCGCATCAGCGGAGGGTAGTCGAGGAAGACGCCGTTCTCGCTAAGGGCGGCGATCTTGCGGACGTCGTGGGCGAACGCGAATTCGGTCTGTTCGATGCTCTGCTTGAGCGCCGCGAGTGGCGATGCTTCTGCGTCGGTGCGTGAAGCAGCTTGCATCAATTCCCGCCAGCGGAAAATGCTATCGGTGACGATGCATGATCCCGTCGCTTGTGCCAGGTACATCGAAATCTCAAAGTTTGGCGCCATCTTCATGGGAAGGAGTTGGCCGCCCTCCTCGCCGGGCGCTGTCGCCCCGTCCTGCAAGGTCGCCAGCGGATCGGTTTCGCGAAGGAGCTGGAAACCGCTCAGGGCGTCTTCAACGCCCGTGTCGTCTAGTTCCGGCGACTGCCTGCGTACCATTGAAGCCCAGGCCTCGCGCGGCATGGCAAGCATCGCGCGCTTGCTGTCTTCCTTCATCAACTCGAGAATGCCCGGCTCGTCTTCCACGCTAATGTCGACTTTACGCGATCGCGCCTGCGCCATTTGATAGGCCTGGTCGCGCAGGTGGAGATCAAAGTTGGCTGGGTCGGGAAACAGATTTACGATGCCAAGCTCGACGAGCGGCACCACCGCCGTGAAAAATACAACGGACTTCACGAACTCTTGCCGGTACGACGCCGGGTTGTCGAGCGGGCTGAATTCCTTTTTCACCGTCCGCGGATGCGTGAACGGGTCTTGGATCAGCGTCTCGTCAAAGTAGAGCGACGCGCCCAGCGCGTAGTTCGCGACGGTTGATGGATGTAGAACGCCGGTGTAGAGCGCGCGGGCGCGCCCGTCCGATTTGGGCAGCAACGCCAGCAGGTTCGTATCACGCGGCCAAAGGGCATCGTAGAGACCGTAGACGTCCCGAATTTTCTCATCGGTGATCTCGCGGCGGATGGTGAGCCAATCACGTTCATCCGAGATTCCCAGGATTTTTGTGATGCCGTTCATCAACATCAGATTGCGTTCGCGAATGCTGCGCTCGGTCCAGCTCGGCCGCAGCTGGGCCGCTTTGGGCTCGCAGCACGTCTTGAACCGTCGACCGGAGCCGCAAGGGCACGGATCGCCGCCGCGCGGATGAGCGGGCGGCTCCTTTTTTAGAAATCCGCGCTCCTTCTCAGTCCGGCCGAAAGCATCCTGGTAAATGACATCGCCATTTTCGAAGCTGGCGTACATTTCGCCGCCGAAGTGCCATAGGCCGTTATCGGGCGGTAAGAGAACGCCTCGCAAATCCGCCCAGCTGCCAGTCGCCGATGTCTCGGGGTAAAGCCACTCCTCTTTGCCCGCCGCGACGTAGCGGCGAGCGCGGGCTTTGAGGATCCGGTTTATCTGGATGACTTCAGCGCTTGATAGTTTGCGCGCACGAATGAACGCGTCGGTTCTCACCATCGAGCTGCGAAAGTTACCGGCAAAGGTGCGCTTCTCAAGCGGGCTGGCGCTGCGGTTCTGGGCGTATTCGAGATTGGTAAGGATCAGACAGAAGTCACGGTTGAGCGGAAAGATCGTCTGCGAGGCTTTGAGCGCGATCGAAGGGTCGTGTGGATAAACCGCGCCCGCCGCGCCTGGCGGCACGGCATGATTGTAGATCGTCACCGGGTGGTCGGTGACGATGAACTTCACCGCAGAGTCTTCGGCCGACACGATCTCCCGCACGCCCTCGGTCCACATGCTGGTGTGGATCATGCGGATGCCCTGCATCTCAAACATGAGGTCGTTCTGCGAGAGCCGCGGATACTGCGCGGCAAGCCAGTCGAGCCCCTTGGGTGTCCGGATTTTCTGGATGTCGAGATATTCGAAGAAGCTCTTGAAGTGCTTCTGCCATTCCCCTTTGTCGCCGCCGATGAAGGCCCGGACCGCGAGCGCTCCACGGCCGTCTATGTCGCCGAAGAGCTTCCGTTCAATCTCGTCGTTGACGGAGGTACCGAAGAACGTCGAGTAGAGATCGCGCTGCCAGAACGCCCTGGCGGTAGGTGCGTCAAACTTTGACTTTCCGGGAACGAGCCGGCCATCGGGCAGTGTATGCTGCTTTGGAGTGAGATCGAGGTATGCGTAGGTGGTCCGTCCCGGCTCAAAAAAACCTTCCTGATACCACTGGGGGACGTAATGGTTTTTGCGGGTCTTCGTCATGGGCAGCTTCAACGAGGTCCAATCACCTCGCAGATTGTCACAATGAGCCAATCGTACCCAGATGCATATGCGTCCGGCATCACCTAGATTGGGCGCGGTGCGCACCGAGAACAGGATACACGAGTAGTAGTCGGAACTCCGTTGCTTTTGGCTCCAAGCGCGGCAGTTCGAAAGGTCCGCTTTGGGCCTGAAGCGGCCACTCCATGAGGGTTGCGCGAATGGCTGGAATGGGGTCGGAAGCAGTCGATTGGCTTCCCATTTGGCGCCCGCCTGCCCGCTCGCGACGACACGCCGCGTTGTCTTTGCCGCAATCCGCCCCATCTGTTTGAACTAAGGTCGCTTCTCGAACGCCCGCCCCGCAGGTGCCCGCATGCCGAAACTGATCCGCTTCGTCCTCACCAACTCGCTGATCGGCATGGTGATCGGCTGGCTGGTGGCGGCCGGCATTCGTCTGGTTCAACATCGCCGGGTTCGGCGAGCGCTTCGCGCATTCCCACGACAAGCCGATCATCGTGCTGATCATGGCGGTGTCGTTCGGCGTCACCTTCGCCTTCGCCTATCTGACGACCGCGCTGCTGCTGCTGCCGACCGACAAGGACGATTTCGAGCGGCTCTAAATCTCGCACCGGCAGCTCAGTCCGCCGCGGCGAAGTGCGCCAGCTGGTCGTCATAGGCCTTGCGAAACGCCGGGCGCGCCGTGGCGCGTTCGACATAGGCGCGGCAGGCGGGATGAGCGGACAGGCGATCGAAGCGTTGAAGAACGCGCAACACGTCGGCCATCGCGATGTCGCCCACGGAAAACCCGCCGGCCAGCCATTCGCGTTCGGCCAGCACCGGTTCCAGCCTGCCGAGCCGCAAGGTGACGAAATCGTCCAGCCATTTCCACCCGGGATTGTCGTCCCGGTTGAAGCCGGAAAACATGAACATCGTCCATGACACGCTCGCCATCTCGACCGAGTTGAGGGCGGCGAACACCCATTCGACGGCCTCGCTGCGGCCAGCCGGGTCGACGGGAAGCAGGGCGTCGCTGAGATGTCCCAGATGCAGCAGGATGGCGCCGCTCTCGAAGATCGAGAGTTCGCCGTCGGTCAGCCACGGCACCTGCCCGAACGGCTGGTGCTCGATGTGCCGGGGGCCGCGATCCTTGAACGGCGTGCTCTCGACCCGATAGGGCAGGCCGGCCTCCTCCAGCGCCCAGCGCACGCGCAGGTCGCGCACATAGCCGCGGGGCGGTTCGGGAACCCAGTCGTAGGTTGTCAGCACCAGTTCGCCCATGCGGCATCTCCTATCCGTTGATATCAACCTTTTAGCAGCGGAGAGGCATGTCTGGAAGGGGGGCGGGCGCGCTTGTGGCGGACGCGATGCACCGCGCAGCCGGTCAGGGACCCGGACCCCGAAAGGAAAAAGGCGCCGGTCGCGGCGCCTTTTTCGTCGTTGCTAGAGGTTCGCCAGCAGGGCAGGGGTCGGCCAGCCGTCGGCCGGATAGCCCAGCCGCTTCTGCTCGGCGCGCACGGCGTCGCGCGTCAGCGAGCCCATGATGCCGTCGATGCCGCCGACGTCGTAGCCGCGCGCCACCAGCTTCTGCTGCAGAACCTTGACGGCTTCGCTCGCCAGACCCTCCTCGGGATGGCCGGGATCGAATTTCGGCGCGCCGGCGAAGCGGGTGGCGAGGTTTGCCGCCGTCAGCGTGTAGACGAAGGACTGGTTCCACTTCAGATAGACGTCGTAGTTGGGGTAGACGAGGAAGGCTGCGCCCTTGCGGCCCATCGGCAGCGCCAGGCCGGCCGGCGGGTTGCCGGTGTCGAGCGGGCTGCCGTCGCGGTTCTTCACGCCCCAGGCGGCGTATTGGGAGATCGGCAGCTTCTCGTCGATGCCGGTCTGGCCCCACGGCATCTCGTCGGGCACGCTGACTTCCTGCATCCACGGCTCGCCCGGCCGCCAGCCGAGATTGGAGAGGTTGTGGGCCGTCGTCATGATGACGTCGGCGACATCGCTCTTCATGTCGACGTGGCCGTCGCCGTCGCCGTCGATGCCGAGCTCCAGAATGTCGGCCGGCAGCATCTGCGTCTGGCCGATCTCGCCGGCCCAGGCGCCCTGCACGTGCATGGGCACGTCGCCGCGGTCGATCAGCTTCAGCAGCGGGACGATCTGCGGGCGGAAGATCTGCGGGCGGCGGCAGTCGTGCGCCAGCGTCACCAGCGAGTTCAGCGTGTCGAAATCGCCCTGAACGGCGCCGAAATCGGTCTCCAGCGCCCAGAAGGCGCTGATCACCGGCCCGGGCACGCCGAAGCGCTGTTCGGCCTGGTCGAAGATCGAGGCGTATTTCTGCAGGTTCGCCTTGCCGTGCTGCAGCCGGTAATTGTTGATCATGCGCCCGGCGAACTCGGTGAAGTCCTGGGTGAAGACGCCCTGGGCGCGGTCGGCGCGCAGCGTGCGCGGGTCGGTCGTGGCCTGGTCGAGGGCGGTGAGCCCGCGCTGGCCGACGCCGGCCGAAACCGCCTCCTGGCGCAACTGCGCCTTCCATGCCGAAAAGTCGCCGCCGCAGGACTGCGCCTGTGCTGCCGCCGGCGCGAGCGCGACGAGGGCCGCGACCGTGAGCCCGCCAAGCGCGCCGTTGGTGAAAAGTCTCTTCATGAAAATCTCCTGTCCTGGTCGTCCGGCGGCGGCCCGGCACCTCACGTCGTGTTGTGCCTCAGCCATTCCCGCCATGTTTCGGCATTGCCGTTGAAGACGTTGATGTCGGCGTCGCCGCCGATGCCCGGCACGATCCCGGTCCCGGTATATTGCCAGAACACGAACGACTGGTTGTCGTATTTCTCGTCCGGATGGCCGGCGACGGAGCGCAGCCACCACGAATACCCCCGCAGCTTTTCCAGGTCGTTGTCGTCGTAGAAGTCGAGCGAGGTGTAGATGATCGGCTTGCGGCCGTAATGGCGCGTCAGCGCATTGAGGAAGACGCGCATCTCCGAGCGCACGGTTTCGGGATCGGGCCTCAGCTTGCAGCTCGGCGACAGATGGTTCCACTCCATGTCGAGCACGTGGGGCAGGGTGCCCTTCTCGCGCGGCACGTTGCGGATGAACCATGCGGCCTGCTCGATCGCCGGCCGGCAGAAATAGAAGAAATGGTAGGCGCCGCGCGGGATGCCGGCGGCGCGGGTCTGGCGCCAGTTGCTTTCGAACTGGTCGTCGACGCGGTCGCCGCCCTCGGTTGCCTTGAGATAGGCGAAGGAGATGCCGGCCGCCTTCGCCTTGGCCCAGTCGACCTCGCCCTGGTATTTGGCGACGTCGGTGCCGTGGATGGCATAGGTCCACGGTTCGCGGCGCTGCCAGTCGTGCGGGTCGCGGTCGCCGAAGCGCGGATAGGTGGCCGAATAGCGCACCGTCGTGGCCGAGCTCGGGGCGAGGTCGGACAGATCGAGGCCGCTGCTCGTGCATCCGGCCATCAGCAGCCCGAGCGTCAGTGCCGCAATTGCCCGCATCGTTTCCCCTTTTCCGCGTCGCGGTCGCGCATGGAATCAGCCGGCGGGGCGAATGTCCACCGCCTCGACGACCGGCGTCGGCAAGCCGCCGCCTTCAGTGCCGTTTGGCGATTGCAATTTGGACGCCCGCCGCCCAAGACTGGGGTCAGCCAGAAAATGGCGGCATTTCGATGACGGTGGGGAAGCTCGCATGCGCTTGTTGACGGCCCTGGTGAAGTGGATCGCGATCGTGCTGGTGGTGGCGATCGTGGCGATCGGCGCATGGCTGTTCACCGCCCCGCCGGCGCTGCTGCGGGTCGGCGCCGGCTATGTCGCCAAGATCGTGTGCTCCAACACCTTCATCGCCGATCGCGACCCCACAGAGGTCGTCGGGCTCGACGTGCAGGCGCCGGGCGATGCCTCGCTGAAGTTCTTCGACGTCGACGTCGACCGCGATGCCGGCACGGTGCGCGCCGCCTTCCTCGGCTATGTCGGCGCCACCTATGCGGTGACGCGGCCGGGCTACGGCTGCACGACCGTGCCGGACGGCAAGGTGGACGCGGCAAGAAGCGCGATCGACAACCCCGCCCGACGCCATCCAGGCCGGAGCGGACGAGACCTGGCCCGTCGGGGAGGCTATCGGCGACGCCGCGCCCGGAGGTCGCCAGCCTGCTCGACGACGCCGGCCTCGTCGGCCCGGGCATGCGCGCGGTGGTGGTGGTGCGCGACGGCCGCATCATCGCGGAAGCCTATGGCGACGGCTTCGGGCCGAAGACGCCGCTGCTCGGCTGGTCGATGACCAAGACGGTCAACGCCGCGATCATCGGCACGGTGATCGGCGCCGGCAAGCTCGGCCTCGACCAGACGAACCTGTTCGACGGCTGGAAGGGCGACGGCCGCGCCGACATCACGCTCGCCGACATGCTGGCGATGTCGAGCGGCCTGCACTTCAACGAGGATTACGGCGACGTCTCCGACGTCACGCGCATGCTCTATCTCGAGCCCGACATGGCGGGCTTCGCCGCCGCCATGCCGCTCGACCACGAGCCCGGCACCGTCTTCAGCTATTCGAGCGGCACCGGCGTCATGCTGGCGCGCATCTGGATGAACGCGGTCGGCGGCGGCGAGACGGCGCTGCACTGGCCGCACGACGCGCTGTTCGCGCCGCTCGGCATGACCAGCGCGGTGTTCGAGACGGACGAGGCCGGGACCTTCGTCGGCTCCTCCTATCTCTACGCGACCGCGCACGACTGGGCCCGCTTCGGCCAGTTCCTGCTGCAGGACGGCGCGTGGAACGGCGAGCAGATCCTGCCCGACGGCTACGTCAAGATGATGCACGAGCCCGCGCCTGCCTCCGACGGCGTCTACGGCAAGGGCCAGACCTGGCTTGTCGGTCCCTCGGACGTGGAAAAGGCCGGCCAGGACATCCCGCTCGGGGTGCCCGACGACACCTACTGGATGCAGGGCCATGACGGGCAGACGATCGCCATCGTGCCGTCGCGCAAGCTGGTCGTGGTGCGGCTGGGGCTGACGCCGTCGAAGCTGCGCTACCAGCCTCAGCGTCTGGTCGCGGCGGTCGTCAAGGCCGTCACCAAGCCGGAATAGGGCGGTCCGGACCGGCGCTTCAGCCGCGCCAGGCAGGCGTAGCCGCGATGGAGCGGCTCGACGCGCAGGTCGGCGTCGTGGCTTTCGGCGACATGCGCCAGCACCTCGCCGAGGTTTTCCCGCGGGCTGACGTGGAAGCGCCGTAGCCAGGCGTGCAGCCCGGCGCGGAAGAGCCGCGGCAGCCGTTCCTGGCGGCCGAAATCGACGATGTGCAGCGAGCCGCCGGGCGCCAGCACCGTCACCGCCTGCTCGATGGCGGCTTCCCAGTCGGGGATCATCGACAGCGCGTAGGAGATGAAGACGCGGTCGAAGCCGGGCCGGCCGAACAGCGCCACGGGATCGAACGACGTGGCGTCGCCCTGCGCCAGCCGCACCGCGCCGCCCTTGCCCGACCGCGCCAGATTTGCGCCCGCGGTGTCCAGCATCTCGGCCGAGATGTCGATGCCGAAGAACTGCGCCCCGGGCCAGGCGCGCGCGGCCCGCACCAGGTTGCGCCCGGTGCCGCAGCCGATTTCCAGCACCGTGCCGTTGACGGGAGCGTCGAGCCCCTCGATCAGGCGGTCGCGGCCGAGCAGGTAATATTTGCGCGTGACGTCGTAGAAATGCCGCTGACGCCGGTAGACGCCGTCCATCAGCGCGGCGTGGCCGGCCGCTGCACCCATCGTCAGGCGTCCCGTTTGACGTAGAGATGAAAGCCGCCATAGATGGCGGAGCGGTCGCGCACGGTCAGGCGCCGCGACCGGTCTTCCTCGTAGCGCCATTGCGACAGAACCGCCTCGGAGACGCGGCCGGGCAGCAGCGTCGGTTCCGCGGCGGTGCGGAAGATCACGCGCGCGCCGGATGCTGCCGTGCGGGTGATCTCGGCCCACAGCGCATTCAGCTGCGCGTCGCTCATCCAGTCCTGCGCGTCGAGCAGCACGAAGCGGTCGACGCTCGCCGCCGGCTTTCCGGCCAGCAATTCGGTGAACCCTGCATGATGGACCGTGACGCGGCCGGCGTTGCGCTTCAGCACGTCATGGTTGGCCTTTTCCAGGTAGGCGGGCAGGGCCGCCTCGCCTGGCGCGGGGTAGCGCCGGGCAAAGGCCTGCCAGGCGAAATAGTTGTCGCGCAGCGGGAAATCGCAGGCGAGCTTTTCGAGTCTGGCAGAAAGGACGCTCGCCATCGTGCCGTCGCCGGCCGTCACCAGCGAATTGTACTGCGCCGGCGGAATGCCGAGGCCGAACAGCGAGGCCTTTCTGGCCGTCAGCCAGCGGACCAGCCTTTTTTCGAACAGCGGCTTCAGCCGGTCCTCGAAGAAGAAGCGCTGGTCGCGGGTGGTGCGTGCTTCCATGATCCCGGCCGGATCGACGCCGTGCAGGCGCGCGACCGTATGGCCGGCCGCGATGCAGAAGCCGAGCAGGCCTGTGCGGTAGAAATCGCGGTCGAAGGCGGTGATGCGCCGTCGGCCGCGCCAGGTGCGGCCCTCCCAGTAGGCGCGCGTTTGCCGGTCGAGATGCGGCGCCAGGAAGCGGTCATAGGCGATCGAGTTGTGCGCGTTGCCGGCGGGGCCGAAGAAGCGGAAGAAATCCGCCTGCGCGGGCAGGTGCGCAAGTGCGGCGAGCTTCAGGCGGTTGAGCGCGACATGGGCGGGGTTGAGGTCGACGGCGTCGATCTGTGCCGGCGACCGCGTCAGGTAGGCCAGCACGTTGCAGCCGCCCGACGCGATGGTGACGACGCGGTGACCCTCGCCGAGCTCCATCGCCTCGATGTCGACCTCCGGGTCCTCCCAGATCTGCGGGTAGACCAGCCCGGAGAAGGCCAGCGCGAACAGCCGTTCCGAAAGTCCGGCTCTGGACCATGCGCGGTTCTGGTAGAGGGCGGAGCCCAGCTTGGGATTGCGGCGGCCGAGGCCCACGGAAAGTTCGGTCATGGCGCGATTCTCCGCTCGTTTGCCGAGCGCTAGCGCGACCTGATGACGGGCGGGTGACCGTTCGATGACGACATGTGACGGGAATTGGGGATGATGGCGGGGCGGGGGCATGCCTTCTGCCCTCTCACCCGGATTGCCGGCCTCGCCGCCGGCGCGGCTTCGGGCAATCCGACCTCTCCCCAATGGGGCGAGGCAAGGGCTTCAGCATTTCGGCCAGTCACTTGATGACGACGAAGCGAAGGGGGTATGCCCTGCCTTCTCCCCTTGTGGGAGAAGGTGGATCGGCGCGCAAGCGCCGAGACGGATGAGGGGTGTTGGCCGGAGCGCGGCGCTTCAATACCCCTCACCAAGTTCGCCCGACCGCTCGGCTCCGCCTCGCGGGGGCTCCCTATCCTCTCCCACAAGGGGCGAGGACAGGGGCGCCGGCGCGGGCGCCTCAGCGACCCCCAAACGTGGACAGCCGCGCGCGTTCTTTTCCGCCAACCCCTTGTTCCTACTGCCTACTCGCCATTTCCCACTCCCTCATTTGTCCCCGTCTTCTCCGCCTCGCTTATCCTTTGCCCATACCGCCGCGCGGGAAACGGGTGTGCACACCGAACATCCGGGCGGCGGGACGGTACCGGATCGGCCGCGCGCGGTGGCGCGGCTTCGCAGAGCGTTAGGTCCGGGCCCTGCCGACGGCTTGCGGGGCTGAGTCCCTCCGCTCCCGGACGCGGGGCAGGATGCCGGACGGGCGGCCGCGAGGTCGCACGAATTACTAATAGATGAGCGTCCGAACGGCCGCCCGTCTTCCCCCGCCGGATCGCCTCAGGCGACTTCGGTGAAAGCGCCCAGCGGGATCGCGCAGCGATCCTCGCGGCAGGCGCGAGTTCTTTGACAATGGCCAGACGGCAGAGACGCCGGGCGTGGCGACGAAGATGCATGACGGCCGGAGGCCGCATGCCCGACCGGGCGCCCTATCCCTCGCCCTTGCGGGAGAGAAAGCGCCTTTCAGGCGTTTGCGAGCGGGCGTGAGCGAGAGCAAATAGCCGGGCGTGGCAATGAAGATGGATGCGCTAAGCGCGGATGCCGCGCGCCCTATCTCTCCGTCTCGGGCTTCCTGCGCTTGCGACACTTCTCCCCGAGCAAATGGGCTTGGAAAGACGGCCGCGCCCGCCTGCGACGACCCCACCCCGATCCGCTCGCGCGGATCGACCCTCCCCTCGAGGGGAGGGAGGCGGCCGCACGGCCGGTGCTTGCCTCGTATGGAGCCGTCGATCATGTTTTCGCCGACGATTCTCGGGAGGTCTCGATGCCCAGACACGATTTCGATCCGGCGACGGTGACGCCCGACGGGCGCCCGCCGGCAAAGGCCCGGCTCTTCGACGGCACGCAACCCGGTCCGCATCGCGGCTTCGTCAACGGCGAGGTGCTGGGCGCCCAGGTTACGGTGCTCACCTACGGCAACGACGAGCCCGGCGTCGGCCCGAAGCTGCACGTCCACCCCTATGACGAGGTGTTCGTGATCCAGGAAGGCCGGGCGCGGTTCTTCGTCGGCGACGAGGTGATCGACGCCGAAGCCGGCGAGACGGTGCTCGGGCCGGCCGGCCTGCCGCACAAATTCGTCAATCTCGGCCCCGGACGGCTGCAGACCGTCGACATTCACATGTCGCCGCGCTGGATCCAGACCGACCTGGAATAGGCCGGCCGGCCAGCAGTCCTCAGGCGCGGCCGAAGCCGCCGGCCGTCGGCGTCGTCACGATCACCGCCTCGCCGGGTTCCAGAACGGTCTGGTCGCAGGCCTTCAGCGTCTCGACCGTCCCGCTCTTGCGGCGCACCTCGGTCTTGCCGACCTTGCCGTCGCCGCCGCCGTCGAGCCCGCGGGGCGGATGCGAGCGGTGCGAGGACAGGATCGCGCACTCCATTTTTTCGAGAAACCGCAGCGTCCGGCGAGTGCCATCGCCGGCGTGCCACTTGCCGGTTCCGCCCGAGCCTTCGCGGATGTGGAAATCCTCCAGAAGCACGGGAAAGCGCAGCTCCAGCACCTCCGGGTCGGTCAGCCGCGAGTTGGTCATGTGGGTGTGGACGCCCGAGGTGCCGTCGAAGCCGCGCCCGTCGTTCATGCGGCCGGCCGGCGAGCCGGAGCAGATGGTCTCGTAGTATTGGTAGGTGTCGTTGCCGAAGGTGAGGTTGTTCATCGTCCCCTGCGCGTTGGCGAGCGCCCCCATCGCGCCGAACATGGCGTTGGTGACGTGCTGCGACGTCTCGACATTGCCGGCGACCACCGCCGCCGGATAGCTCGGCCGCAGCATGCAGCCGTCGGGGATGACGATGTTGATCGGCCTGAGGCAGCCCGCGTTCATCGGGATCGAGCCCTCGACCATGACGCGGAAGGCATAGAGCACGGCGGCACGGGCGACCGGCTCCGGCGCGTTGAAATTGTTCTTCTCGACCGGCGATGTCCCGGTGAAATCGACCGTCGCCTCGCGCTTTTCCCGGTCGACGGTGATCTTCACGCGGATCGTCTGCCCGGTATCGGTCGGGTAGTCGTATTCGGAGACGTCCGGCAGGCGCTCCAGCACGCGGCGCACGCTCTCGGCGGCGTTGTCCTGCACGTGGCCCATATATGCCTCGACCACGTCGAGACCGAAATGCGCGACCATCTTGCGCAACTCGGCGACGCCCTTCTCGTTGGCGGCGATCTGCGCCTTCAGGTCGGCGATGTTCTGGTGCGGGTTGCGGGCCGGGTAGGGGTGGTCGGTCAGCAATTCGTGGAGTGCCGCCTCGCGGAAGATGCCGCGCTCGACGAGGCGGAAATTGTCGAACAGCACGCCTTCCTCGTCGACCGTGGTCGCAAGCGGCGTCATCGAGCCGGGCGCGGTGCCGCCGACATCGGCGTGGTGGCCGCGCGAGGCGGCCCAGAACAGGATGGTCTCGCCGGCGTCGTCGAAGACCGGCGTCACCACGGTGATGTCGGGCAGGTGGGTGCCGCCATTGTAGGGTGCGTTGAGCGCGAACACGTCGCCGGGGCGTATGTCGCCCTCGTTGAGGCGGATGATCGTTTCCACCGAGCGGTCCATCGAGCCCAGATGCACCGGCATGTGCGGGGCGTTGGCGACCAGCGCGCCGGTGCGGTCGAAGACGGCGCAGGAAAAGTCCAGCCGCTCCTTGATGTTCACCGAATAGGCGGTGTTCTGGAGCGTCACGCCCATCTGCTCGGCGATCGACATGAAGAGGTTGTTGAAGACCTCGAGCATGACCGGGTCGGCCTCGGTGCCGAGCGCGGCCTCGCGGGACTTCTTCTCGGCGCGGGTCAGGAGCACGTGGTCGAGCGCGGTGATCTCGGCCTGCCAGCCGGGCTCGATGACGATGGTCTGGTGGCTTTCCACGATCAGCGCCGGGCCCGCGACGCGGTTGCCGGGCCTCAGCGCCTCGCGCCGGTGGACGGCGGCGTCGTGCCACGCGCCTTCGCAGAAGATCTTTCGGGTCTCGCCGGTCTCGGTATCGGCCGACTGGAGCGGCAGTTCGCTCTCGGCACGGCCCTGGTCGCGGGCGTCGGCGCCCTCGACGCTGATCGCCTCCACCACCATCGGCTTGTCGTCGTAGACGAAGCCGAACTGCGCCTTGTGCGCGGCCTCGAAGGACTTTTTCGCGGCCGCGACCGAGCCGTTGTCGAAGGTGACGGGCAGCGGCGTGTCGGTGCCGTCGTAGCGAACCTGAAGCACGGTGCGCCAGCCGATGTCGGCGTCGGCCACGCCCTGTTCGAGAAGTTCGGCCCGAACGGCCCCGCGGAGTTCGGCCTCCTGCGCTTCGATGGCGTCGAGCGAAGCATCGGCGAGCGGCTTCAGCAACGCCTGCTGGCGCGAGGCGAATACCGCCGACAGCCCGATCCCGTAGGCCGAGAGAAGGCCGGAGAAGGGGTGGATCAGCACCGAGCTCATGCCGAGCGCGTCGGCGACCAGGCAGGCGTGCTGGCCGCCGGCGCCGCCGAAGCAGTTGAGCAGATAGCCGGTGACGTCGTGGCCGCGCTGCACGGAGATCTTCTTGATGGCGTTGGCCATGTTCTCGACCGCGATGCGGACAAAACCCTCCGCCACCTGCTCGGGCGTGCGGCCGTCGCCGATGGTTTCGGCCATCTCGGCGAATTTCGTTCGCACCACTTCGGCGTCGAGCGGCTGGTCCTGACCGGGTCCGAAGATCGCCGGAAAGAAATCGGCCTGCAGCTTGCCGAGCATGACGTTGGCGTCGGTGACGGCGAGCGGGCCGCCGCGCCGGTAGCAGGCGGGGCCGGGATTGGCGCCGGCCGAATCCGGGCCGGCCTGGAAGCGGTTGTCCTGGTAGTGCAGAACCGAGCCGCCGCCGGCGGCGACCGTGTGGATGCGCATCATCGGCGCGCGGATCCTGACGCCTGCGACCTCGGTGTCGAAGGCGCGCTCGTAGTCGCCGTCATAGTGCGTGACGTCGGTCGAGGTGCCGCCCATGTCGAAGCCGATAACCTGGTCGAAGCCGGCGAGCTTCGCCGTCTCGACCATGCCGACGACGCCACCGGCAGGCCCCGACAGGATGGCGTCCTTGCCCTGGAACTTGTCGGCCGCCGTCAGTCCGCCCGACGACATCATGAACATGAGCCGCGGCGCCGAGCCGTCGGGCACCTTGTCGGCGTCCAGCGCGTGCTCTGCGCCGAGTTCGGAGGCGACGCGCTGCACGTAGCGGGCCAGGATCGGAGAAAGATAGGCGTCGACCACCGTCGTGTCGCCGCGGCCGACCAGCTTGATCAGCGGGGAGACCTCGTGGCTGGCCGAGACCTGGCCGAAGCCGGCGCCGCGGCACAGCATCGCCGCAGCCTGTTCGTGCTCCGGGTTCTTCCAGGCGTGCATGAAGACGACCGCCACCGCATCGATGCCGTCGTCCTTTGCCTGCTCGATCGCGGCGCTCACGGCGTCGAGGTCGAGCGGCGTCTCGACCTCGCCGTCCGCGCGAATGCGTTCGGGCACCTCGACGACGCGCTCGTAGAGCAGTTCGGGCAGGATGATCTGCTTGGCGAAGATGTCCGGGCGTGCCTGGTAGGCGATCCGCAGCGCGTCGCGGAAGCCCCTGGTGATGAGCAGCAGCACGCGGTCGCCCTTGCGCTCCAGCAGCGCGTTGGTGGCGACGGTGGTGCCCATCTTCACCTCGCCGATCCGACCCGAGGGGATCGGCTCGTCGCCCGCCACGCCCAGAAGATCGCGGATGCCCTGGATGGCGGCGTCGGCATAGGCTTCGGGATTTTCGGAAAGCAGCTTGCGCGGGTGCAGCGAGCCGTCCGGTGCGCGCCCGATCACGTCGGTGAACGTGCCGCCGCGGTCGATCCAGAAATCCCACTTGCCGCTCATCGCGCTCTCCCGTCGTGGACATTTGCCGCCATCGATGGCACAAAGCAGAACAACGACAAAACGTCAACGTTTTGTCGATGAAATGCCAGGGAGAGATGTGATGGGCGACAAGCTCGAAGGGATAGGTCCGGTCGTCTCGGCGGCCCACCTCGCCGAAGGCGCGCTTGCCGGCGCTGTCGGAGGTCGAGTTCGCCGCGACGGTGCTGGTCAACGCCTTCCAGCGCTGGAGCGTTCGCTGCATGGCGGCGGCGGGCGTGCCCGGCCTGACGCCGGTCGACGTGCTGGTGCTTCACGCCGCCAACCATCGCGACCGCGAAAAGACGCTGGCCGACATCTGCATGATCTACAACATCGAGGACACTCACGTCGTTTCCTACGCCGTCAAGAAGCTCGCGGGCCGCGGGCTGGTCGCCACCGGCCGTCGCGGCAAGGAAAAGACGGTGAAGGTGACGGAGGAGGGCGCGCAGGCCTGCCGGCGCTATCGGGACCTGCGGGAAGCGCTGCTGGTGTCGCCTGTCGGCGGGCTCAATCTCGATGCGGAAGAGATAAGCCGAGTGTGCGGCGCTGATGAGGGGACTGTCCGGCCAATACGACCAGGCGGCGCGTGCGGCGGCCAGCATGTAGCCGACGGGCACCTGTCGGCTAGCTTCGGTAACGCGGCCGTCAGCTTTCGAAATGTGTCTTGAAGTCAGCCAATGTTATGAAACGCGACGTGGCAGCCGGCGTTTTTGACGCGACCCGCCGCCAACGAAGCGGGCGATGTTTGATCAAGGAGGCATACCATGAAGAAGCTCATTCTCGCGTCCGTGTCCGGCATTGCGCTGCTCGGCCTGGCGGCCTGCAGCGATACCGACGACACCACGACCCAGAGCATCCAGCCGACGGACCAGCAGGACCAGGCCGCTCCGGCCGACACCGGCATGGCGCCGGCTGCACCGGCGACGCCTGCTCCGCAGGACAACGTCAACGCTCCCAGCAACTGAGAAGTCGTGCACTCCCACGGAGCCTCACTCCCGGGCTCCGCATTGCAGCAAGGCCTCGCCGGCAGCCCCCCGGCGGGGTCTTGTGCGTTCTACCGCAGTGCACACAAATTCTCGCATTTGAGGGCGACTGGCTTTAGTGTCGGTCGCATGTCGATCTGGTTTCGAATCGGCGATCTCGCCTCGCGCGCTTCCGGCTCGGCGCTGTCGGGCATGGTCGAGGGCGTGCGCACGTTCTTTGCGGGCGATGCGCAGCTGCGGCGCGGCGTGGCGTTTTCGATCGCCATGATCGCGCTGTCTGCCAAGATGGCCAAGGCGGACGGCGTCGTCACGGTCGACGAGGTGCAGGCGTTCCAGCAGACTTTTCGAAGTGCCGCAGGGGGAAGCGCGCAACGTGGCGCGGCTGTTCGATCTCGCCAAGGCGGACGTGGCCGGCTTCGAGGCCTATGCCGAGCGGATGGCGAAGCTTTGCGGCAACGGCGAAGCCAACTGCCCCATGCTCGAGGACATTCTCGACGGGCTGTTCCACATCGCCAAGGCCGACGGTTATCTGCATGAGCGCGAGATCGGTTTCCTGCGCCGCGTCGCCGAGATCTTCGACATCGACGACAGGCATTTCGACGCGATCCTGGCAAGCCATGCCGATCTCGGCGCGGCCGATCCCTATCGCGTGCTCGCCGTCGATCGCGGGGCGTCGTTCGATGAGGTGCGCCGCCGCTATCGCGACCTCGTGCGCGAGCACCACCCCGACATGCTGATCGCGCGCGGAGTGCCCGAAGAGTTCGTGGCGATCGCCAATTCGCGGCTCGCCGCCATCAACGACGCATACCGGACGATCGAGCGCGAGAAGCGTCCGGCATGAACGGGTTCGGGCCGGATCATGAAGGGGCGGAAGTGCGGGTTCTCGCCGAATTTCGGTCCGCGCCGGGACGGACTGAAGGCCGATGCCATCATCCTGCACTACACGGGCATGATCTCCGCGCAGGCCGCCGAAGCATGGCTGTGCAATCCAGACAGCGAAGTGTCCGCACATTATCTCGTCCACGAAGACGGGCGCATCGTGCAGATGGTTCGCGAGGCCGACCGGGCGTGGCACGCCGGCAGGAGTTCGTGGCACGGCCAGAGCGACATCAATTCGTGCTCGGTCGGTATCGAGATCGCCAATCCCGGTCACGAATTCGGCTATCCCGATTTTCCGGAAAGCCAGATCGAGGCGGTGACGGAACTCTGTCGCGGCATCGTGGAAAGACATGCGATTGCGCCCGAGCGCGTGCTCGCCCATTCCGACGTCGCGCCGGGCCGCAAGGCGGATCCGGGAGAGAAGTTCCCCTGGGCCAGGCTGGCTCGGGAGGGGATCGGGCATTTCGTCGAGCCGGCGCCCGTCGCGGCCGGGGAAACGCTGCGGGAAGGCAGTTCGGGCGAGTTCGTGGAGGCGTTGCAGTCGATGCTCGCGCTCTACGGTTACGGGGCTGAGATCACCGGCCGGTTCGATGCCTGGACCGCTACCGTGACTCGTGCCTTCCAGCGTCATTTTCGGCCGGCGCTTGTGACCGGTATCGCCGACACGTCGACGGTGGAAACGCTGCGACGGCTTTTGGCGGCCCTGCCTGCGGCGCGCGGCTGAGGGCAGGCGCCGTAACAAACGGTCATTCAAAGTGACCGGCGTTGCCCTTTTCAGCTCCAATTCAACCTTCATTGCGCCGCCCATACCACCGCCGGTCGGGGCGCCTCAGTCGGGCCGGCCAAGAAGAACCTGCCATTCGCAAAGCGGATGGCGAACCGCAATACGGTAACCAATGAAAAGACTGACATTTGGAGCGGCAGCTCTCGCTGCCGGGGCGATGATGCTTGTGGCCATGCCCGGGGTGGCAATGGCCGGTAGCGCGGGGAGCGCGCGCAATGGTCCGGACGCGCCTAAGCAGGTCTGCTACATTCTCACGGGGTGCGTGGAGAAGGGAGAAGACGGCAAGATCGACGACACCAAGACGTCGTCGATCGGGCCAAGCGGGGCGAAATATGGAAAGATCATCTCGAAATACGCCCGCGAATACGGCGTGCCGGTGACGCTCGCCCACGCGATCATCAAGATCGAAAGCAACTACCGCGCCAACGCTCGCGGCAACGCCGGCGAGATCGGCCTGATGCAGATCAAGCCAGCAACCGCACGGATGATGGGGTATCGCGGCTCGGCGAAGGGGCTCTACGATCCCGACACGAACATCCGCTTCGGCATGAAATATCTCGGCAAGGCCGCCAAGCTCGGCGGCGGCACCACGTGCGGAACCGTGCTCAAATACAATGCCGGCCACGGGGCCAAGCGCATGAACCCGGTTTCGGCCGCCTACTGCAAGAACGTGAAGCGCGAACTGGCGGGCTGACGAACAAACGGCAAGGGGCAGCGCTGCTGCCCCTTGCCTTTTTGCGCTCGACCAACTTTATACGGTCTGCCAGCCGGCCGGGCGGCCGCATCCGCATTCGCCGAAAGGCAGCGGATGAGGAAAGTCCGGGCTCCATGGAGAGACGGTGCCGGTTAACTGCCGGCGGGGGCGACCCCAGGGACAGTGCCACAGAAAGCAGACCGCCCCGCCTGTAGTCGGCTCGGCCATTTCGTCACTGACGATGCGAGCGAGCCGAGTACTGGCGGGGTAAGGGTGAAAGGGTGGGGTAAGGGCCCACCGCGCGACCGGCAACGGAAGCGGCACGGCAAACCCCACCGGGAGCAAGACCGAATAGGAACGGCGCGAGGGGCGACCCTCGGGGCTCTTTCCGGCCCAGTCGTTCGGGTAGGTTGCAGGAGGCGGATGGCGACATCCGTCCCAGATGAATGGCCGCCACGTTCCGGGCCTTGCGGCTCCGGGGCCATACAGAACCCGGCTTACAGGCCGGCTGGCGCTTTGATTTCAGCAGCTTGCGCTGAAAAGATTCCAATTTGAATCAAATCCGCACGAGTGGCGCGCGGGACAGGGAGCTTTGCAGGCCGGATCGCGAAAGGGTAGAATGCGGCGTCGCAAAGGAACGAGCCGATGGGTCATCTCGACAAGCCCGCAACCGTCACGCTGAACTCCGAACAGGCCGCCGAGATCGAAGCGGCTGTCGCCTCCGGCGAGTATGCGTCCGGGGAGGCCGTGGTCGAAGAGGCGCTGCGCGACTGGAAGGAGCGCCGCGACAATTTCGGCTACACGCTCGACGAGCTGCGGCGACTGATCCAGGAAGGCATCGACAGCGGGCCATCTCTCGATGGTGCCGAAACCATGGAGCGACTTCGCGAGCGACTTAACGCGCGGCTTCATCCGCTTCCGCAGAAGTGACCTACCGCCTTTCGCCGCGTGCTTCTCGCGATCTCGAGGCAATTCTCGATCACGTTGCAATGCATAATGCACCGGCGGCGGTCAGGCTTCTCGACCGTTTTCGGGAGCGTTGGGAACTTCTGGCAACGCAGCCGCGATCCGGCCCGCGCCGCGAGGATCTCGCACCCGGCCTGCGGCAGGTGATCGTCGGGGAGTATCTTGCATTCTACCGGATCGCCGAAGATCGGATTGAAATCCTGCGTGTCCTGCACGGCCGCCGCAAGATCGAACCCGAGGACATGGCCAGCGGCAGTAGCTAGTCGGCCAGGCTCGTCCAGCGACTTCTCGATTGCAGACCAAAGCTCCTCGACCGGTTCGCAGCCGACCGACAGCCGCACGAAGCCCGGCGCGACATTGTCCCCCCAGCGGGCACGGCGCTCGGCAGACGTGTGAAGACCGCCGAACGAGGTGGCCGGCTGTATCAGGCCGCACCGGTTGATGAAGTTCTCGGCCTTCTCCTCCGTTTCCAGCGTCAGCCCGATCATGAAGCCGAAGCGATCCATCTGCACGGAGGCGAGGTTGTGCGACGGGTCGTCGTCTAGGCCCGGATAGCGCAACGCCTTCACTGCCCGGTGCGCGGCCAGGCGCGGCGCGATCGTCTCGGCCGAGTTGCACATGCGCTCGAAGCGAACCTCGAGCGTTTCGAGACCGCGATGCACCATCCATGCCTCGAAGGGCCCGGGAATTCCGCCGGCCAGCTTGCGCCAGTCGCGGATGGCGGCGACCAGATCGGCGTGGCGGCTCGACACGTGCCCGAACAGCACGTCGGAATGGCCGTTCGCCGCCTTGGTGTCGGCGGAAACGACGATGTCGACGCCGAAATCGAGCGGGCGCTGGCCGAACGGCGTCATCGTTGTGTTGTCGGCGACGACGATGGCGCCGGCGGCGTGCGCGGCCTTGGCAACGGCGGCGATGTCGCAGATGTCGAGCCCCGGATTCGACGGCGTCTCGACCAGCACGAGACGGTAGCCGTCGAACCCGCCGTCGAGAAAGGTCGTCGTCGGTCGCAGATCGCAGGCGATGCCCATCGGCTTCAGGAAGCGTTCCGCCAGCACGCGCGGCGTGTAGTAGCCGTCGGAGGGAAGCAGTACGCGGTCGCCGGTCTTCAGCAGCGCGAAGAGGGTGGCCGAGATCGCCGCCATGCCGGAAGGGAACGCCACCGCTTCGGCGTCCTCCAGCAGACCCAGCAAGTCTTCGGTCGCCTCCCATGTCGGATTGTCGAAGCGGCCGTACTGTCGGTGGCCGGCCGGATCGCCCGGCAGGTGGAACATCGAGGCCATGGTCAGCGGCAGGGGAACCGGGTCGCCCTTTTCGAGTTGGGAACCACGAAGATGGGCGAGGCGAGCGGCACGGTTCTGCATCTTGTCCGACATGGAATGAAGCCTTTCAGGCGGAAAACGCCGCGACGCTAGTCGGGCTTCGTCCCCCGGGCAAGCCCGCGATCCAGCGACCGTCCTAACGGTTCGTTAGCCTTAATAGGCGACAAACGGCGAAGGCCCGTACTGCGCTTCGCCGAGGTGCGCCACCGGGCCGGTGTGTACCCTGTTCCCGTTGACGCCCATATTCGCCCATGTTATCCCTTGAAGCCAGTCAGGACGACGTTCCAGTTCCGGGTGAAGCGTTCGCCACTCCCGCGGCTCGTGCCGCCGGGTGCGGCCGGACGCGCGCCCTTGCTGGCGATCTTCCGAGGGAGCCGCGCCGGCGCGCGGGCAGCGAGATGAAAAGGGGTTCGGCGGCGGAAGCGGCTGTCACGCGTAATGGACCGGTTTCTGTCAAACGCAGTGAACAGGATAGATGCGAAGGGCCGCGTGTCGGTGCCGGCGCATTTCCGCTCGGTCGTGCAGAAGCGCGGCTACTCGGACCTCTATGCGCTGCGGGCGCTGGAGACGCCGGCGATGGATGTCGGCGGGCCGGACCTCCTGGAGCGCTACGAGGAGCGGATCGCGCTGGAGGACCCGTTTCTGCAGACGGCGGACGACATGTCGTTCTTCATCCACGGGGACGGGGCCTTCCTGAAGCTGGACCAGGACGGGCGGATCACGGTCAACGATTTCGTGCGCGAGCATACCGGCATCACCAACGAGGTGGCGTTCGTCGGGCGGGGGCACTTTTTTCAGATCTGGGAACCGGAGCGGCTTCGCGCCTATGGCGCGGAAGTGCGGGCGCGGCTCCTGAAGCTTCGTCAACAGGCCGCGGCAGCGCGGCCGAACGGGCAGCCGGAATGATGGCGGGCCCCGGCGCGGATCTTCCCGCCGGTGGCGGACTGGCCCGCCACATTCCGGTTCTGCTCGACGAGGTGCTCGAGGCCCTTCAGCCGCAGCGTGACGCTACGATCGTCGACGGCACGTTCGGGGCCGGCGGCTATACCAGGGCGCTGCTTGCAGCCGGCGCCTCGGTCATCGCCATCGACCGCGACCCCGACGCGATCGCCGCGGGCAGGGCGTTGGAAACGGACTCCCACGGCCGCCTTCGTCTGGCGCAGGGGCGGTTTTCCGAACTCGACCATCTCGCCGGTCAGCCCGTCGACGGCGTCGTGCTGGACATCGGCGTTTCCTCGATGCAGCTCGACGAGGCCGAGCGCGGGTTTTCGTTCCGTAACGACGGACCGCTCGACATGCGCATGGCGCAGAGCGGGCCGAGCGCTGCCGACATCGTCAATACGTTCAAGGTCACCGACCTGACGCGCATCATCGGCATGCTCGGCGAGGAGCGGCACGCCGGTCGCGTCGCCCGTGCCATCGAGCGGCGGCGGGCGCAGAAGCCCTTTTCCCGCACTCGCGAACTGGCTGAAACCGTCGAGGCGGCCATCGGCCGCAATCCGAAGGAAAAGATCGACCCGGCCACCCGCACGTTCCAGGGGCTGCGCATCTTCGTCAACGACGAACTGGGCGAGCTGGCGCGGGCGCTGTTCGCCGCCGAGCGCGCGCTGAAGCCGGGCGGCACGCTTGCCGTCGTCACGTTCCACTCGCTGGAAGACCGCATCGTCAAGCGCTTCGTCACCGACCGGTCGGGGCAGCCGGGCGGATCGCGTCACCTTCCGCAGCAGGTCGAGCGCGAGGCGACATTCGAGAAGGCCGGCAAGGTCATCACCGCGTCGCGCGCCGAAGCCGAACGCAATCCGCGCGCCCGCTCGGCCAAGCTCAGGGTGGCCGTGCGAACGGCCGCGGCGCCGCGCGAGACGGATTTCTCGATCTTTCCGCTTCCCGACCTGCCGTCGCCGGATTCTTCGTCAGAAAGGTAGTATTGCCGTGTTCCGTACCACCGACATCGTGCTCATCGCCGTCATGGTCTCCACGGCAGCGTTCACCTACAAGGCCAAGCAGGAGGCGGAGCAGCAATACGAGCGGATCCGGCACATCCAGAGCCAGATCAGCTACGAGGAAGACTCCATGGACGTGCTGAAGGCCGACTGGAGCCTGCTCACCCAGCCCTCGCGACTGCAGAAGCTCGCCGAAATCTACAAGGACGAACTCGACCTGCAACCGGTCGAGGCCGAGCAGATCGCCACGCTCGACGATCTGCCCGAGCGCAGCATCGACATCGACGACTATTCCGCCAAGCGGCTGGGCGGCATGGCCGAGGCCGGCGGGACCGATGGGACCACGACCGGGGGGATCACGCGATGAGAAGCTGGCTGCGGCGGGGCGGCGCCAAATCCGGCAATGCCAGGAAGGCAACGTCCGAACCGGGCGAGATCGTCGTCGAGGGCCAGCGCAAGGCCACCGGCGGGCGGGCGCGCAACCGCATGCTGATGACGATGGCGGTGTTCCTCGGCATCTACGCCACCATTGCCGGACGGCTCGTCTATTTCGGCATGCAGCAACTCGACGACGACAGCGGGCCCGGTTCGCGCGTCACGGCTTCGCGCCCCGACATCGTCGACCGCAACGGCGAGGTGCTGGCGACCGACATCAAGACGGCCTCGCTCTATGCCGAACCGCGCCGCATCGTCGATGCCGACGAAGCGATCGAGAAGCTGGCGACGGTTCTGCCCGACATCGATTACGAGCAGACCTATCGCCGGCTGAAGAGCGGCGCCGGCTTCGTGTGGCTGCGCCGCCAGCTCTCGCCGCGCCAGCAGAACGACATTCTCCAGCTGGGCATTCCCGGCATCGGCTTTCGCACCGAGAAGCGCCGCTTCTATCCCGGCGGCCCGACGGCCGCCCACATCCTCGGCCTGACCAATATCGACAACAAGGGCATCGCCGGGATGGAGAAATATATCGACGACCAGGGTCTGGCCGATCTCCAGGCCACCGGCCTGGCCGTCGCCGACGATCTCGCGCCGGTGAAGCTTTCGATCGACCTTCGCGTGCAGCATGTCGTGCACGACGAACTCACCCAGGCGATGGAGCGCTTCAACGCAATCGCCGCCGGCGGCGTCGTGCTCAACGCCCGCACCGGCGAGGTCCTGGCGATGGCATCGCTGCCGGACTACAACCCGAACAATCCGTACAACGCCCACGAGAAGAACCGCCTCAACCGTATGTCGGCCGGCGTGTTCGAGATGGGATCGACGATCAAGGCGTTCTCCATCGCCATGGCGCTGGACTCCGGCGAAGTGACGCTGAAGGACACGTTCGACGCCTCGCACCCCCTGCATGTCGACGGTTTCACCATCCATGACTTCCACAGCATGGGCCGGGCGCTGACCGTGCCGGAGATCTTCATCCACTCCTCCAATATCGGCACGGCGCGGATGACGGAATCCGTCGGCATCGAACAGCATCGCGCGTTCCTGAAGCGCGTCGGGCTGCTCGACCGCATGCAGACGGAGCTGCCGGAAGTGGCGCATCCGACCTACCCGGACGTGTGGAAGAAGATCAATTCGATCACCATCTCGTTCGGCCACGGCATGGCGACGACGCCGCTGCAGACGGCGGTGGCGGCCGCAGCGATCCTCAACGGCGGAACGCTGATCGAACCGACTTTCCTGCCGCGCACGGAGAAGGAAGCGATGGCGGTCGGCAAGAAGGTGGTCGAGCCATCGACCTCGGCGGCGATGCGCTACCTGTTCCGTCTCAACGTCGAGAAGGGCTCCGGGCGTCGCGCCGACGTGCCCGGCTACTTCGTCGGCGGCAAGACGGGCACGGCCGAAAAGGTCGTCAACGGCCGCTATTCCGGCGACAAGCGCTTCAACGCCTTCCTGGCCGCCTTCCCGGCCGACGACCCGCAATATGTGGTGCTGGTCATCCTCGACGAGCCGAAACCGGAGAAGCCCGGCCTGCCGGCCACGGCGGGCATGAACGCGGCGCCGCTGGCGGGCGCGATCATCCGCCGGTCGGCCCCGCTGCTTGGCGTCCAGCCGGAATTCGGCCATGACAGTGGCGCACTGCTCGTATCCAACTGATGATTCTCCCGCCGCAAGCGGAGGCCCTGCGTTCTTGACGATTGGAATTCGATGAAACTGTCTGATCTTTCCGGGATACTGCCCATCGAGAGGCAAGACGCCGGGGAAATCGCGGTCGCCGGTATTTCATCGGATTCGCGCGCCATCGGGCCCGGCTTCGTCTTCTTCGCCATCCCCGGCAACAAGGCCGACGGTGCGGCCTTCGTGGGGGACGCTGTGCGCCGAGGTGCTTCGGTCGTGGTGGCGAAGCGGGGCGTGGTTTCGTCCGACCCCGGCGTTGCGCTGATCGAGGTGGACGAGCCGCGCACCGCGCTGGCGCGATCGGCTGCGCTCTTCTTTCCGCGCCAGCCGGAGACGATGGTCGCGGTCACGGGGACCAGCGGCAAGACCTCCGTCGCCTCGTTCACACGCCAGATCTGGGAACATGCCGGGTTCGCGGCGGCGTCCATCGGCACGACAGGCATCACCGCGCCCGGCCGCGAGGAATACGGCTCCCTGACGACGCCGGACCCCGTCGTGCTGCACCGCCTGCTCGACGAACTGGCGCGTGAAGGTGTGACGCACGGCGCGATGGAGGCTTCCAGCCACGGGCTCGACCAGCACCGGCTTGACGGGGTGCGGCTTTCGGCCGGCGCCTTCACCAATCTCGGCCGCGATCACATGGACTACCACCCGACGGTCGAGGACTATCATCGCGCCAAGCTCAGGCTGTTCACGGAGCTGCTGCCGAAGGGCGCGCCGGCGGTGATATTCTCCGACGACAAATGGTCGGAACCGACCGCCGAGGCCGCACGCAAGGCTGGATGCAAGGTTCACCTCGTCGGCCGCCAAGGCGACCTGCTGTGCCTGAAGCGGGCCGAGCACGAGCGGTTTCGCCAGCGCGCCGAGATCGAGGCGGGTGGCGAGATCTTCGAGATCGTGCTGCCTCTGGCCGGTGACTTCCAGATCTCGAACGCGTTGGTCGCCGCAGGCCTGGCGATCGTCACCGGCATGGCGCCGGCCGATGCGCTCGACGCCCTGCACCACCTGAAGGGCGCGTCAGGCCGGCTCGAACTGGTCGGCACTGCCGGCAACGGCGCGCCGGTCTATGTCGACTATGCACACAAGCCGGAAGCGCTGGAGAACGTGCTGACATCGGTCAGGCCCTTCACCACCGGCCGCGTCATCGTGGTGTTCGGCTGCGGCGGCGACCGCGACAGGGGCAAGCGGCCGATCATGGGCGAGATCGCGTCGCGGCTTGCCGATGTCGCCATCGTCACCGACGACAATCCACGCAGCGAACAGCCGGCCGAAATCCGCGCCGCCATCCTTGCCGCCGCGCCCGGCGCCATCGAGATCGGCGACCGCCGCGAGGCAATCGGCTCGGCGGTTTCCATGCTGAAGCCGGGCGACACGCTGATCATCGCCGGCAAGGGGCACGAGGAGGGGCAGACCGTCGGCGACACGACGCTGCCGTTCTCCGACAGGCAGGAAGCCCGCCGCGCGCTCGAAGGTGCCGCCGCATGAGCCTTCTGTGGACTTCACAGGACCTGATCGACGCCACCGGAGGGCGTCCGCTCGGCGACATGCCGGAGGGCGTCACCGGCATCTCGATCGACAGCCGCACGCTCCATAAGGGCGAGGCCTTCTTCGCCATCGCCGGCGAGCGCTTCGACGGACATGACTTCGCCACCGCTGCGATGGCCGCCGGTGCCGGACTGCTGGTCGTCTCGGAGGGGCGCTTGCCGTCGCTCGGCCGCGTCCACGTGCCGATGATCGTGGTGCCCGACGTGCTTCGCGCGCTCGAGATGACAGGCATCGCCGCCCGGGCGCGCAGCAAGGCGCAGGTGATCGCCGTCACCGGATCGGCGGGCAAGACCACGACCAAGGAAGGGCTGCGCCACGCATTGTCGGCGGTCGGCAAGGTCCACGCCTCCGACAAATCGTTCAACAATCACTGGGGCGTGCCGCTGTCGCTGGCGCGCATGCCGCAGGACAGCGATTACGCGATCTTCGAGATCGGCATGAACCATGCCGGCGAAATCCGCCCGCTGGTCAAGATGGTGCGCCCGCATATCGCCGTCGTGACGCTGATCGCGGCCGCTCATCTCGGCCATTTCCGCTCGATCGTGGAGATCGCCAAGGCCAAGGCGGAGATATTCGAAGGCGTGGTGCCGGGCGGTCACGCGCTGATCAACCGGGACGACGCGCACTGGCGCACGCTGAGCAAGCAGGCCAAGGCCGTCGGCGTGGAGCATGTCTGGGGTTTCGGCGAAAACGCCCGCGCCCATTTCCGGCTGGTCAGGTGCAAGCTGCACGCCGACCACTCCACCTTCACCGCCACGCTCGACGGACAGGAACTCGTCGCCAAGATCGGCGCGCCCGGGCGACACATGGTGCAGAACGCGCTCGCCATTCTCGGCGTCGCCGTCCTCGCCGGCGCAGACATTGCCCGGGTGGCGCTGTCGCTGTCCGACATCGAGGCCGGCAAGGGGCGCGGCCGGCGCATCGTTCTCGATCACCCTGGCGGGGCGATCACGCTGATCGACGAGAGCTACAACGCCAATCCGGCCTCCATGAAGGCTGCGCTGCAGGTTCTGGATTCGACGCCCGTGGAGGGCCGGGGCAGGCGCATTGCCGTGTTGGGCGACATGCTGGAACTCGGCAGCCATTCGGCAAAGCTGCACGGCGCGCTCGCCGAAACGATCGGCGAGACGAACACGGACATGGTGTTTCTCGCCGGACGCGAGATGAAGGTGCTGGCCGACACGCTGCCGTGCGACTTCCGTACCGAGTACCGGCGAACACGCCGACGACCTCCGCAAGCTGGTGCTGGAAGCAGTGCGGCCCGGAGACGTCGTCATGGTCAAATCATCAAACGGCATCGGCTTTTCCAAGATCGTCGATGCGCTCGTCGAACGCTATCCGGCCGCGGCAGAGGCTTCGCCGCAGCCGGTGCGCTGAGACGTGAAGGACGCCTAGGTCGGGGGACCTGCCCATGTTCATGCTGCTGGTTGATTTCGCCGACGACATCAGCGTCTTCAACGTCTTTCGCTACATCACCTTCCGGACCGGCGGAGCGCTGATCACGTCGGCCTTCATCGTCTTCCTGTTCGGGCCGCG
This sequence comes from uncultured Alphaproteobacteria bacterium, assembly GCA_963816435.1. Taxonomy (GTDB): domain Bacteria; phylum Pseudomonadota; class Alphaproteobacteria; order Rhizobiales; family Rhizobiaceae; genus CAWFKS01. The sequence continues at coordinate 202,509 of CAWFKS010000009.1, read as the reverse complement.
CATCATCAATTCGTTGCGCATCCGGCAGGGCCGGGGCCAGCCGATCCGCGCCGACGGGCCGCAGACGCATTTCAAGAAGGCCGGAACGCCCACCATGGGGGGGCTGATGATCCTGTCAGGCATCATCGGGTCGTCGCTGCTGTGGGGCAATCTGGGCAGCGTCTATGTCTGGACGGTGCTGCTGGTGACGGTCTCGTTCGGGGCGATCGGCTTCTACGACGACTACCTGAAGGTCACCAAGCAATCCCATCTCGGCGTTTCGGGCAGGGTGCGGCTGCTCGGCGAATTCATCATCGCCGGCATCGCCGCGTGGATGATCATGAACGCCGGCCAGCCGCCGTTCTCCTCCTCGCTGACATTCCCGTTCGTGAAGGACCTGCTGCTCAACCTCGGCTGGTTCTTCATTCCGTTCGGCGCCTTCGTCATAGTCGGCGCCGGCAATTCCGTGAACTTCACCGACGGGCTCGACGGCCTGGCCATCGTGCCGGTGATGGTGGCGGCAGCCGCCTTCGGCCTGATCGCCTACCTGTCGGGCAACGCGGTGTTCGCCGACTACCTGCAGATCCATTTCGTGCCCGGCACCGGCGAACTGGCCGTCATCCTTGGCGCGGTCATCGGTGCGGGTCTCGGCTTCCTCTGGTTCAACGCGCCGCCGGCCGCCATCTTCATGGGCGACACGGGCTCCCTGGCGCTCGGCGGCCTGATCGGCACCGTCGCGGTCGCCGCCAAGCACGAGATCGTGCTCGCCATCGTCGGCGGACTGTTCGTCGTCGAGATGCTGTCGGTCATCATTCAGGTCAGCGTGTTCAAGCTTACGGGCAAGCGCGTGTTTCTGATGGCGCCGATCCACCACCATTTCGAGAAGCTCGGCTGGACCGAGAGCCAGATCGTCATCCGCTTCTGGATCATTTCCGTGGTGCTGGCGCTGATCGGGCTGTCGACCCTGAAGCTCAGGTAGGCGCATGATCCCTGCCACCACTTTTGCGGGAAAGAAGGTAGCGCTGTTCGGCCTCGGCGGGTCGGGCATGGCGACCGCGCACGCGCTGCTGGCGGGCGGTGCGGAAGTCTCCGCGTGGGATGACAATCCGCAAAGCGTGCGCAAGGCGGAGGACGCCGAGATCCCGGTCGCCGACCTGCACCAGGCGGACTGGAGCGGGTTTTCCTCCTTCGTGCTGTCGCCGGGCGTGCCGCTGACGCATCCGAAGCCGCACTGGTCGGTCGAACTGGCGCGCGCCGCCCAGGTGGAAGTGATCGGCGACATCGAGCTCTTCGTGCGGCAGCGCCGCGCCACCGCGCCCGAGGCGCCGTTCATCGCGATCACCGGCACCAACGGCAAGTCGACCACGACGGCGCTGATCGCCCACATGCTGGCGGCCGCCGGTCGCGACAGCCAGATGGGCGGCAATATCGGCAGGCCGGTGATGTCTCTCGACGAGCCGGCGGCGAAACGGCACTACGTCGTCGAGTGCTCCTCCTACCAGATCGACCTGGCGCCCTCGATCGACCCGAGCGCGGGCATCCTGCTCAATCTCAGCCCCGATCATCTCGATCGCCACGGCACCATGCAGCACTACGCCGAGGTCAAGGAACGGCTCGTCGCCGGCGCCGAGACGGCGATCGTCGGCGTCGACGATCCGCACTCGGCAGCAATCGCCGAGCGGCTGGAGCGCACCGGAAAGCGGGTCGTGCGGATTTCCAAGCGGCTGGCGCTTGCCGACGGGCTCTATGCGGACGGCACGGTGCTCTTCCGGGCCTGCGGCGGAAAGTCCGAGCGCATCGCCTCGCTCGATGGCGTCGGCTCTTTGCGGGGCGCACACAATGCCCAGAACGCGCTGGCGGCAGCAGCCGCCTGCCTGACGGTCGGGCTGTCGGCCGACGAGATTCAAGCCGGACTGTCTTCCTTCCCCGGTCTCGCGCACCGCATGGAGCAGGTGGGCCGCAAGGGGCGCGTCCTGTTCGTCAACGATTCCAAGGCTACGAATGCCGATGCCGCGGCACCGGCGCTGTCGAGCTTCGAGCACATCTACTGGATCGCCGGCGGGCTGCCCAAGGAGGGCGGCATCGCGCCTCTGCGGGGGCTCTTTTCGCGCGTCGCCCGGGCCTATCTGATCGGCGAGGCAGCACCTGCCTTCGCCGCCACGCTTGGCGACGACGTCGCCTACGAGATCGCGGGCACGCTGGACGCGGCGGTGGAACGCGCGGCGCGCGACGCGGCGGCCGACCAGTCCCGCGAAAGCGTCGTGCTGCTATCACCGGCCTGCGCGAGCTTCGACCAGTTCAGGAATTTCGAGGTCAGGGGCGACGCGTTCCGGACCGCCGTGCTGGCGCTTGACGGCGTCGAGCCAATTGGAGGGCATAGCTGATGGTTAGTCGCCTCGATCGTGGCCCTGTGGCCAACTGGTGGTGGACCGTCGACCGATGGTTCCTGTCTGCCTTCCTCATCCTCATGGGGCTGGGCATCGTGCTGTCGTTCGCGGCGAGCCCCGCGGTGGCGGAGCGCATCGGCCTCGACAGCTTCCATTTCGTGACGCGCCAGATCATCTTCACCGTTCCCGCACTGGCGGTGATGATCGGCATCTCGTTCCTCAGCCCGCGCGACATCAGGCGGCTGGCGCTGGTGATGCTTGTAGTCGCGCTGGCGATGATGGTGGTGGCGCTGTTCATCGGCGCCGAGGTCAAGGGCTCGCGGCGCTGGATCTACATTGCCGGCATGTCGGTGCAGCCTTCCGAATACATGAAGCCCGCCTTCGTCGTGATCTGTGCGTGGCTGTTCGCGGAAAACGCACGCCAGCCCGACATTCCGGGCAACCTCTTCGCCATGATCCTGCTGGGGCTGGTCGTGGCGCTGCTGGTCGCGCAGCCGGACGTCGGCCAGACCATGCTGATCACCGCCACCTGGGGCGCGATGTTCTTCATGGCCGGCATGTCGTGGATATGGATCATTCTTCTGGGGGTGGTCGGCGTCGCCGGCGGCTTCGGCGCCTACGCGGTCTTCCCGCACGTCTCCGAGCGCGTCGACCGGTTCCTCACCGGCGAGGGCGATACGTTTCAGGTCGACATGGGCCGCGAAGCGATCATCCGTGGCGGATGGTGGGGGCAGGGACCGGGCGAGGGCACGGTCAAGCGCATCCTGCCCGACAGCCACACCGACTTCGTGTTCGCCGTGGCGGCCGAGGAATTCGGCATCATCCTGTGCTTCTTCATCCTCGCCGTCTTCGCCTTCGTGGTGCTGCGCGGGCTGCGCACCGCGCAGAAGGAGCCCGACGATTTCTCGCGCTACGCGATCGGCGGCCTGGTCATCCTGTTCGGCTTCCAGTCGGTGATCAACATGGCCGTCAATCTGCAGCTCATGCCGGCCAAGGGAATGACGCTGCCCTTCATCTCCTATGGCGGCTCGTCGCTGCTCGCCATAGCGATCTCGATGGGAATGGTGCTGGCGCTGACGCGCAAGAACCCTGAAAAGCGCACCCAGCTTCGCCATTCCGGAACCTACCAGTCCGTACCGGCGGAATAGATGGCGGCGGGCGTCATCCTGCTTGCCGCCGGGGGCACCGGCGGTCACCTGTTCCCGGCCGAAGCGCTGGCACACGAGCTCATCGCGCGCGACTGGAGCGTCCACCTCGTGACCGACGGTCGCGCCGAGCGCTATGCCGGGCGCTTTCCCGCCGAGGCCATCCACACCGTCTCCTCGGCGACCTTCGGCTCCAGGAACCCGGTCGCGATGGCGCGCGCCATGTGGACGATCTGGCGCGGCGTGCGGCAGGCCGGCGCGCTGATGACGCGGCTGAAGCCGAAGGCGGTCGTCGGGTTCGGCGGCTATCCGACCCTGCCTCCCCTGTGGGCGGCGTCCCGCCGGGGCTTCCCGACTCTCATCCACGAGCAGAATGCCGTCATGGGCCGCGCCAATCGTGCCCTCGCGGGCCGTGTCGATGCGATTGCCGGTGGCTTCCTCCCAGCCGACGGCGGCGCACATGCGGCAAAGACGGTGGTCACCGGCAACCCGGTGCGCCCGGCCGTTCTGGACGCCGCGAGAACTCCCTACGAAGCCTCCAAGCCGGGTGAGGATTTTCGCCTGCTCGTCTTCGGCGGCAGCCAGGGCGCGCAGTTCTTCTCGCAGGCGGTTCCCGCGGCGCTGGCGCTTCTTTCCGATGCCGCGCGGGCGCGGCTGAAGCTGACGCAGCAGGCAAGACCCGAAGATGAGGCGGAAGCACGACGCGAGATCGCGGAACTCGGCGTCGATGCCGAGGTTTCGCCGTTCTTCGACGATCTGGCCGCCCGCATGGCGGCCGCGCACCTGGTGGTGTCGAGGTCCGGCGCCTCGACGGTGTCGGAAATCGCCGCCATCGGCAGACCGGCGTTGCTGGTCCCTTATCCCTATGCGCTCGATCACGACCAGGCCGCCAATGCGGCGGCGCTGGCCGCAGCTGGCGGAGCCGAGGTGCACGCACAGTCGGCGCTGTCGCCGGAGCATCTCGCCCATCTGATCGGCGGCCTCATGGACGATCCCGAGCGCCTATCATTGATGGCGGCGGCGGCCCGCGCCACGGGCAAGCCGCAGGCGGCAAGGTTGCTAGCCGATCTCACAGAGGCTATTGCGTCCGGCCAATCCGTAACAGACTTCAGACAGGGAGCGCGGCCATGAAGATGCCGCAGACAATCGGCGTCGTGCATTTCGTCGGCATCGGCGGCATAGGCATGAGCGGCATCGCCGAGGTGCTGCACAATCTCGGCTATCAGGTGCAGGGCTCCGACCAGGCCGAGAACGCCAACGTGCAGCGCCTGCGCGCCGAGGGCATCGAGTGCTTCGTCGGACATCGTGCCGAAAACCTCGGCAATGCCGAGGTCGTGGTGGTGTCGTCGGCGATCAAGAAGAACAATCCCGAGCTGATGGCGGCGCGCGAAAAGCTGCTGCCGATCGTGCGCCGCGCCGAGATGCTGGCCGAGCTGATGCGCTTCCGGCAGGCGGTCGCCATCGGCGGCACACACGGCAAGACCACGACCACCTCGATGGTGGCGACGCTGCTCGAGGCCGGCGGGCTCGACCCCACCGTCATCAACGGCGGCATCATCAACGCCTACGGCACGAACGCGCGCATGGGCGAGGGCGAGTGGATGGTGGTCGAGGCCGACGAGAGCGACGGCTCCTTCCTGAAGCTGCCGGCCGAGATCGCGGTGGTGACGAACATCGACCCGGAACATCTCGACCATTACGGTTCGTTCGAGAAGGTACGCGAAGCCTTCGCGCAGTTCGTGGAAAACGTGCCGTTCTACGGCTTCGGCGTGATGTGTATCGACCATCCGGAAGTGCAGGCGCTGGTCAGCCGCATCGAGGATCGCCGCGTCGTGACCTATGGCGAGACGCCGCAGGCCGACGTGCGCTTCACCAATTTGCGCATGGAAGGCCCGGTGTCGGTGTTCGACGTCGTCATCCGCGACCGCAAGACCGGCGAGAAACTCTCGATCGATGCCCTGCGCCTGCCGATGCCCGGCCGCCACAACGTGTCGAATGCAACCGCCGCCATTGCCGTGGCCCACGAACTCGGCCTGTCGCCCGACGACATTCGCAAGGGATTGTCGGCGTTCGGCGGCGTCAAGCGGCGCTTTACCCCGACGGGCGAGTGGAACGGCGCGCACATCTTCGACGACTACGGACACCACCCGGTCGAGATCAAGGCGGTGCTCAAGGCCGCGCGCGACTCCTGCGAAGGGAAGGTCATCGCCGTGGTGCAGCCGCACCGCTTCACGCGCCTCCACAGCCTGTTCGGCGAGTTCTCGTCGTGCTTCAACGACGCGGACGCGGTGATGGTGCTGCCGGTCTACACGGCCGGCGAGGACCCGATCGAGGGCGTGACATCGGAAGCGCTGGTGGAGCGCATCCGCGCCGCCGGCCACCGCAACGCGCGCTACCTGCCGGACCAGAAGGCGATCGCGCCGGCGATCCGCGCACTGGCGAAGCCGGGCGACTTCGTCGTCTTCCTCGGCGCCGGCAACATCACGCAATGGGCATATGCGCTTCCCGAAGAGCTCGCGAGGGGTGAGGAGGCTGCATGATCGACGGTCAGGCCCTGCTCGATCGGCTGGCCGGCCCGCTTTCAGGCGTGCGGGGGCGGCTGACGCCCAATGCTCCGATGGAAAAGGTCACCTGGTTCCGCGTCGGCGGTCCGGCGGAGCTGATGTTCCAGCCGGCGGACGAGGAAGACCTCGCCGCCTTCCTCGCGGCCGTCCCGCAGGACGTGCCGGTGATGGTTGTCGGCATCGGCTCGAACCTGCTGGTGCGCGACGGCGGCATTCCCGGTGTCGTGGTGCGGCTTTCGGCCAAGGGGTTCGGCTCCGTCGAGCCGGTTTCGGAGACGCAACTGCGCATCGGAGCGGCCGCACCCGACAAGCGGGTTGCCGCGGTTGCGCTCGAAGCCGGGATCGGAGGCTTTCACTTCTATCACGGCATTCCCGGCGGCATCGGCGGGGCGCTGAGGATGAACGCCGGCGCCAACGGCGTGGAGACGCGCGAGCGCGTCGTCGAGGCCCGCGCGCTCGACCGCAGCGGCAAGGTCCACGTGTTCTCGAACGCCGAGATGGGCTTCAGCTATCGCCATTCGTCGGCGCCCGACGGCCTGATCTTCACCTCGGCGCTGATGGAAGGCTTCGTCGAAGACCGCGAGAAGATCCGGGCGGCGATGGATGCCGTCCAGCACCATCGCGAGACCGTGCAGCCGATCCGCGAAAAGACCGGCGGATCGACGTTCAAGAACCCGCCCGGCACCTCGGCCTGGGCCGAGATCGACAAGGCCGGCTGCCGCGGGCTGATGATCGGCGGCGCGCAGATGTCGCCGATGCACTGCAATTTCATGATCAACACCGGCAGCGCCACCGGCTACGACCTGGAATATCTGGGCGAAACCGTGCGCGCCAAGGTGCTGGAGAATTCCGGCATCCGGCTGGAATGGGAGATCAAGCGGGTCGGCGAATTCAAGCCGGGCCACGGGATCGACGAGTTCCTCGGCCAGTTGCTGTAGGCGAGGCGGCGGCGGAACCGTTGCGGTCCCGCCGTCCGACGAAACTGCTCAGTCGCTGTTCTTGCCGGCGTTCCTGATCTGGTCGGCGACCTTGCCTTCGGGATTGTCGCGGCACATCACGCGCACGCGCTCGGCATCCACCGGCACGAAGGCGGTCGGCCCGCCAGTCGCCGCGTCGAGAGGTGCGATCTCGCCGCCGCTGGCGGCATCGTCGCTAATGGATGCAGTCGTGTCGGATGCGTTGTCCGGCGTATCCGTCGTGTTCGATGTACTCGGCGGCGGACGCATCGCCGTTCTTCAGCGCATGCTGGCCGTCCAGGTAGCCGTTGACGTAGGCGATGACATTGTCGACGCCCTTGGTGTCGAACGCATTGAGCTGCGCGCAGGACATGTCGGTCGCTTGGAGTGTCCGGTTGGCGGCATCGGTGTCGGGATCCTGCGCAAACGCGACGCCGGCGCTGCAAGCGAGTGCGATACCGGCAATTGTCGAGATCGTTGGTTTCATCATGTCCTCCTGTCTTTCGATCGAATTCCTCTGGGCAGCCATGGCTGCTTGGCACAACTGCGGCGGTAGAGGACTGTTCCGGACAGGACGCGATGGAGGTTGCCGCGATGCAACGCGGCGAATTCTTTTCCAAGAAAATGAATCGCCGCGAATCCAAGGGGTTGCCACGGAATCAACTCTCTGATTCTTTGGACTTGCGGCGTTTTCTGATTTGAGTTCGGCTCGCGTTACCCGCGTCAGCCTGGGGCGGTCCCCGGGGTGGTCCGATTCACCTTCGATTCCCGCAAACGAGGCGGACCCCGTCTGGAGAGGGAACAGCGGGATCATGGAAAAGAAGCATGTGGCAATGCTGTACGGGGGCTTTTCGTCAGAACGGCCCGTCAGCCTGTCGTCGGGCAAGTCCTGTGCGGATGCGCTGGAGGCCGAGGGCTACCGCGTGACGCGCGTCGACGTCGATCGCGACGTCGGCAAGGTGCTGGCGGATCTGAAGCCCGACGTCGCCTTCAACGCGCTTCACGGGCCTTTCGGCGAGGACGGCACCATCCAGGGTGTTCTTGAATATCTTCAGATCCCCTACACGCATTCGGGCGTGCTTTCCTCCGCGCTGGCGATGAACAAGGAGCTTGCGAAGAAGGTCGCCAAGGCTTCCGGCATTCCCGTCGCCAATTCGCGGGTCATGGACCGTCATGCCATCGGCTCGACGCACCCGATCGCTCCGCCCTACGTGGTGAAGCCGGTCAGCGAAGGGTCCAGCTTCGGCGTCGTCATCGTCAAGGAAGATCAGTCCTATCCGCCGCAGGTCATTGGCTCGGCGGATTGGAAATACGGCGACAAGGTCATGGTCGAGCGCTTCGTGCACGGCCGCGAGCTGACTTGCGCGGTAATGGGCGATGTGGCTCTCGGCGTCACCGAGATCATTCCGGTCGGCCATTCCTTCTACGACTACGATTCGAAATATGCCGCCGGCGGCTCGAAACACGAATGCCCGGCAAAAATTTCACCGAATATTTACCAAAAAATACAGACACTGGCGCTCAAGGCTCATCAATCGATCGGCTGCCGGGGCGTGACCCGATCCGATTTCCGTTACGACGACCGCTATTCCGAGAATGGCGAGATCATCTGGCTCGAGATCAACACGCAACCCGGCATGACGCCGACGTCACTTGTGCCGGAGCTCGCCGCGTTGGCGGGACATGGGTTTGGTGAATTCTTGAGTTGGATGGTGGAGGACGCTTCGTGCTTGCGTTGAGGCCCGGAAAAGGTGGCGCGCAACCTCCCGTCGAGGAGGGGCGGGTTCTGCCGCGCTGGCTGCGGCGGCCGGTCAGGATGCTGTCGCGCCTGCTTTCCTCCGATGTCGACCTGCCTCCGTTCGCCAATGCCGCGACGGTTGCGGCGCTGTTCCTGGCGACCGGCATCTACGGCTCGGTCGCCGGCGGCCACACGGCCGCGATCGTCCAGGCGGTTACGGCGAGGAGTGGCTTTGCCATCAGCGAAATTCGCGTCTCCGGCAACCGGCAGACTTCCGAGATCGACGTGTTCCAGCAGCTCGGGCTGGACGGGTTCACTTCGCTGATCGGCTTCAACGCCGCGCAGGCGCGCGAGGTGATAACCGAGCTTCCCTGGGTCGAGGACGCCTCGGTGCGCAAGGTCTATCCCGACGCGCTCGCGATCGACATTCACGAACGCAAGCCCTTCGCGATCTGGCAGCACGGCAGCGAGCTTTCGCTGATCGAGCAGGACGGGCGCGTCATCGCGCCGTTCCGCGGTGGCGACTTCGCCGGCCTGCCGCTGGTCATCGGCATGGGGGCGAACACGGCGGCGGCCGACTTCGTCGGCAGGATCGCCGACCATCCCGAACTGGCATCGCGCGTTGTCGGCTACGTTTTCGTGGCGGAGCGTCGCTGGGATCTTCGGCTTGAAAACGGCATCACGGTGCGGCTCCCCGAGATCGGCGAGAACGACGCCATTGCCTCGCTGCTCGAACTCGACAGCGACCACGCGCTGTTGTCGCGCGACATCAAGGCGGTCGACCTGCGGTTGGCCGACCGGCTGACGATCCAGCTAACCGAAAAAGCGGCCGAGCGCCGAGAGGCCTCGATGAAGCAGCGTATGGCGGACATCAAGCGGGGGCGGCGGATATGAGCTGGCTCGGCAGTTCACGGGACGATCCGGCGCGCCGTTCGGGCGTGATCACGGTGCTCGACGTCGGCTCCAGCAAGATCTGCTGCATGATCGGCAGGCTCAAGCCGCGCGATGGCTCCAGCCTGCTGCCCGGACGTACGCACCAGATTCAGGTCGTCGGCATCGGCCACCAGAAATCCCAGGGCGTGAAGTCGGGCGTCGTCGTCGACCTCGATCGCGCCGAGCAGGCGGTGCGGCTGGCTGTCGATGCCGCCGAGCGCATGGCCGGACTGACCGTGGATTCGCTCATCGTCAACCTGTCGGCCGGCAGGCTGAAGAGCGAGAATTTCTCCGCGACGATCAATCTTGGCGGCCACGAGGCTGCGGCGGGCGACATTCGCCAGGTGCTGAACGCCGGTGCCAGACAGGCCCTGCAGGCGGAGCGCCAGCTCGTGCACTCGCTTGCCGTCGGCTTCTCGCTCGACGCCGAAAAGGGCGTTCGCGATCCCCGCGGCATGATCGGCGACACGCTCGGCGTCGACATGCACGTGCTGACGGCCGACGCCGCGCCGCTGCGCAATCTCGAGCTGACCATCAACCGTGCCCACCTTTCGGTCGAGCGCATGGTCGCCACGCCCTATGCGAGCGGGCTTTCCGCGCTGGTCGACGACGAAAGCGAGATGGGGGCGGCCTGCATCGACATCGGCGGCGGCACCACGACGCTGTCGATCTTCGCCAACGGCAAGTTCGTCCACGCCGAGGCCATTCCGATCGGCGGTGCGCACGTGACCGGCGATCTGGCGCGCGGGCTTTCGACCCGCCAGGAATACGCCGAGAGGCTGAAGGTCATGCACGGCTCGGCGCTGCCCGGCAGCATCGACGACCGCGACGTCGTGACGGTGCAGCCGATCGGCGACGACCACGAGGCGCCGATGCAGGTGCCTCGCTCGGTCATGAACAGGATCATCCGCGCCCGCGTCGAGGAGACGCTCGAGATCGTGCGCGACCGGCTGAGCACATCGGGGTTCGGCGGGCTCGTGGGCAAGCGTGTCGTGCTTACCGGCGGCGGCGCACAGCTCGGGGGGCTGCCGGAAGCGGCGCGCCGCATCCTGGCGCGCAATGTCAGAATCGGCAGGCCGCTCGGCGTGGCCGGACTGCCCGAGGCAGTGAAGGGGCCGGCGTTCGCCACCGCGGTCGGCCTGATGATCTATCCGCAGGTGGCGCGTTTCGAGAGCCAGCGTACCGGCAGCGGATTCCGGCAAAGGGCTACGGGTACCGGCGGCCGCTTCCACCGGATGGGCCAATGGTTCAGGGAAAGTTTCTGATCTCTACGGGGCGACCCACAGACAAGGCCGCGGCGGCGAAGCGGCGGGAAAGGCGAAAAGGACGAGGACTATGACGATCAATCTGCAAAAGCCGGACATCACCGAGCTCAAGCCGCGCATCACCGTATTCGGTGTCGGCGGCGGCGGCGGCAACGCCGTCAACAACATGATCACCGCAGGGCTGAAGGGCGTCGATTTCGTCGTCGCCAACACCGACGCGCAGGCGCTGACCATGTCGAAGGCCGAGCGCCTGATCCAGCTCGGCGCGCACGTGACCGAGGGCCTCGGCGCCGGCTCGCAGCCGGAGGTCGGGCGCGCGGCGGCAGAGGAGTGCATCGACGAGCTCGTCGATCATCTGTCCAACACGCACATGTGCTTCGTCACCGCCGGCATGGGCGGCGGCACCGGCACCGGCGCCGCACCCGTGGTGGCGCGCGCGGCCCGCGAAAAGGGCATCCTGACGGTCGGCGTCGTCACCAAGCCGTTCCACTTCGAAGGCCAGAGGCGGATGAAGACCGCCGACCTCGGCATCGAGGAACTGCAGAAGTGCGTCGATACGCTGATCGTCATTCCGAACCAGAACCTCTTCCGCATCGCCAACGACAAGACCACCTTCGCCGACGCATTCGCGATGGCGGACCAGGTTCTCTATTCCGGCGTTGCCTGCATCACCGACCTGATGGTCAAGGAAGGCCTCATCAATCTCGACTTCGCCGACGTTCGCTCGGTGATGCGCGAGATGGGCAAGGCGATGATGGGCACCGGCGAAGCGTCGGGCGAGGGCAGGGCGATGGCCGCTGCCGAGGCCGCGATCGCCAACCCGCTGCTCGACGAGACCTCGATGAAGGGCGCCAAGGGCCTGCTGATCTCGATCACCGGCGGGCGCGACCTGACGCTGTTCGAGGTCGACGAGGCTGCCACCCGCATCCGCGAGGAGGTCGACCAGGAAGCCAACATCATCCTGGGCGCCACGTTCGACGAGGATCTGGAGGGCGTCATCCGTGTGTCGGTCGTGGCGACGGGCATCGACAAGACTGCCGAGGAGATCGCCGCGCCGCCGGCGGCCGTGCGCCAGCAGATCAAGCCTGCTGTCAAGCCGCAGGCGGCTGCACCCGCCATTTCCGCCGAGCCGCGCCAGCAGCCTGTGCAGCCGCGCGAAGTCGCACGTCGCGAACCCGACCCGGTCGCCGAGGCAATCCACGAGGCCGAGGCCGCCAATGCGTCCGCGGCCCCCGCGAATGCCCAGGCCGACGATTTCCGTCCGCACAGCCGGCTCTTCCAGCCCGATCCGGTCCAGGAAAGCCCGAAGGTCAAGGTGGCTCCGGTACAGCAGCCGGTCGCCGAGATGCCGGCGCCGCAGCAGCCGCGCATGCCTCGCGTGGAGGATTTCCCGCCGGTCGCACGCGCCGAGATCGAAGCCGGTGCCGGCGCGCAAGCCGACCACGACGAGCGTGGCCCGATGGGTCTGCTCAAGCGGCTGACCAACGGTCTGTCGCGTCGCGAGGAAGAGTCCGCCCGCCTGCAGCCCGCGCAGCCGCGCGAGCCCAAGCTGCGCCAGCCCGCGCCCGAGGCACGGCACCTGAACAACCAGGATCCGCAGCTCTACGCACCGCGTCGCGGCCAGCTCGACGACCACGGGCGAATCGCGCCGCAGCCGCGTGCCGCGGCGGAAGAGGACCAGCTTGAAATCCCGGCCTTCCTGCGCCGGCAGGCAAACTGATCACACCGCTGTCACAATCGAAGCCGGCGGATGCACATGCATTCGCCGGCTTTTCGAAAACCGGTGGAAAAACAAGGAATTGCGCAAGCTTCATCTTTTCCGCTTCCGTAACAATGGGTAAGAAACCGTGATTTGGCGGGGGGAGAGGGCGTCATTATCTTCGCCTCCTGCATTCAGCCGGTTCGCGGAAGCATCGGGGAAAAGCTGCCGTCTGCCGGAGACAAGATCCGCACGCGGCATTTTGGCGTAGCGGACCGAGTGGGACGGGCTATGGGGATCGACTTGCACGACTATCAGACGACATTGAAATCCCGTGTCTCCTTGTCCGGCACAGGCGTGCACAGCGGCAAGCCGGTAACTATCCACTGCAACCCCGCCGATCCCGATACCGGGATCGTCTTTTTTTGTTCCGATCGGGACGGCAAGCAGGTCGAGATTCGGGCGCTGGTTTCGGAGATCGGCACCACCGACCTGTGCACCGCACTTGGCACCGGCGACGCGCGCATCGTGCACCGTCGAGCACCTGATGGCGGCGCTGTTCGGCCTGGGCATCGACAACGTGGCGATCGAGGTCGACGGCATGGAAGTGCCGATCCTCGACGGCAGCGCCGGCAGCTTCGTGGAAGCCTTCGAGCAGGCCGGGATCGAGCCGCTCGCCGTCAAGCGCCGCTACATCCGCGTGATCAAGCCGGTGCGCATCGACAGCGGGGCCTCGTGGGCGGAGTTCCGTCCCTATGGCGGCACCCGGTTCGAGATCGAGATCGACTTCGAGAATCCGGCCGTCGGACGTCAGCTCTACGCCGGCGACATCGACACGGAAGTGTTCCGTCGCGACGTCTCCCGCGCCCGCACGTTCGGCTTCATGAAGGACGTCGAGCGGCTGTGGGCCGCCGGCTACGCCCTCGGATCGTCGCTCGAAAACTCGGTGGTGATCGGCGAGGACGGCAACATCATCAACATGGAAGGCCTGCGCTACAAGGACGAGTTCGTGCGTCACAAGACGCTCGACGCGATGGGCGACCTGGCGCTGGCCGGCGCGCGTTTCATCGGCTGCTTCCGTTCCTATCGCGGTGGTCACAAGCTGAATGCGGCCGCACTGCGCCGCCTGCTGTCCGACCGTTCCAGCTTCGAGATCGTCGAGACGGTGCACCGCGAGCGCGGTCGCTCGGCCGAAATGATCCAGGTCAGCGCTCCCGTTTACGCACCCTGGATGCTCTGAGGCCTGACCGTTTCCAGGCGTATTCGCCTTCTTTGCGCGACCGGGAATTGCCACAAAAAAGCGGCATTGCGACACCATAGCGTTGCCGTGTTCCGGGCTTTGTGATTTATGACGGCCGGAGCGCGAACCGACTTTTTTGACGCCGGAGGGGCGGAAATAATCATGTCCACCAGCCCATCTGCCACGCCTTTCGGACGGGGCCGCCTGCGCATTTTCGCGCTCGCTGTCGTTGCTGGGCCGCTGCTCCTTTCAGCCTGCGCATCCAAGGACGACATGGACCTCGCCGCATATGCGGAGAGCGTCGATCCGGCCGACGCCCTCTACAATCAGGGCCTCGCAAACCTGCAGGCGGGGCGCATGAACGAGGCGATCCGCAAGTTCGACGCCGTCGACCGCGAGCATCCCGTATTCCGAGTTCGCCCGCAAGTCGCTGGTCATGGGCGCCTTCGCCAATTACCGGCAGGGCAACTACGAGGATGCCATCAACGCAGGCAAGCGCTACGTCCAGCTCTATCCCACCGACAAGGATGCCGCCTACGCGCAGTATATCGTCGGCCTGAGCTATTTCCGGCAGATCCGCGACGTCACGCAGGACCAGAAGGAATCGCGGCGCGCCATCGAGGCGATGGACGAGGTCGTGCAGCGCTGGCCCGATTCGGAATATGTCGAGGACGCCAAGGCCAAGATCCGCTTCGCGCGCGACCAGCTCGCCGGCAAGGAGATGCAGGTCGGCCGCTACTACCTCGAGCGGCGCGAATACGTGGCCGCGATCAAGCGTTTCCGCGTCGTGGTCGAGCACTATTCCAACACGCGCGAGGTCGAGGAGGCGCTGGCGCGCCTGACGGAGGCCTACCTGGCGATGGGACTGACTTCGGAGGCGCAGACCGCGGCCGCCGTGCTCGGTCACAACTATCCAGACAGCCAGTGGTACAAGGATTCCTACGAGCTGCTGCAGTCCGGCGGCCTGTCACCGCGCGAGGACAAGGGTTCCTGGATATCGCGGGCGGGCGCCAAGCTGTTCGGCGCCTGACCGCATCCATCCCGAGATGCTGGCGCAACTTTCGATCCGCGATATCGTCCTGATCGAACGGCTGGACATCGACTTCTCGGCCGGCCTGTCCGTGCTCACGGGCGAGACGGGTGCGGGCAAGTCGATCCTGCTCGACGCGCTGTCGCTCGCGCTCGGCGCGCGTGGCGACACTGCGCTTGTGCGTCACGGCGCCAGGCAAGGGCAGGTGACGGCGGTTTTCGACGTTCCCGCCGCCCATCCCGTTCGTGCGCTGCTCAGCGAGAACGCCATCGACGACGACGGCGACGTCATCCTGCGCCGGGTGCAGTCGGCCGACGGGCGGACCCGCGTCTTCATCAACGACCAGCCCGCCAGCGTCTCGCTGATGCGCGAGATCGGCCGCTATCTGGTCGAGATCCATGGCCAGCACGACGAGCGCGCGCTGGTCGACCCCGCCGCGCACCGGGCCCTGCTCGACGCCTTCGGCGGGCATTTGTCGGAGGCCCGGCTGGTAACGCAGGCCTGGCGCGCCTGGCGCGAGAAGGAGCAGGAGCTTTCACGCCATCGCGCGCGCGTCGAGGCGGCGGCGCGCGAGGCTGATTTCCTGCGCAGTGCCGTGCAGGAACTCACCGAGGCCGACCCGCAGCCGGGCGAGGAGACGGAGCTGGCGGAGGAGCGGGCCGGCATGATGGCGGCCGAGAAGATCGCCAGCGACATCAACGACGCCAACGAGGTGCTTTCCGGAGCCAACTCGGCCGTGCCGCAGCTTTCCAGCCTGCTGCGCCGTCTGCAGCGCAAGGCTGCCGACGCGCCGGGCCTGCTCGAGACGATCATCGAGCGGCTGGACGAGGCGCTGGTGTCGCTCGACGCCGCGCAGGCGGCCGTCGACGAGGCCATCCGCGCCAGCGAGTTCGATCCGCGACGCCTGGAGGAGGCGGAGGAGCGGCTGTTCGCGTTGCGGGCGCTGGGACGCAAGCACAATGTCGCCGTCGACGATCTCGCCGAATTGCGCGACCGCATGGCCGACGAGCTGGCGGACCTCGATGCCGGCGAGGAACGCCTGGCTGACATGGAAACGCAGGCGCGCGCGGCGCGAGACGCCTACGACGAGGCGGCGCGGCACCTTTCGGAACTGCGCAGCCGTGCCGCCGAAGGCCTTGTGCAGGCGGTGGCCGCCGAACTCCCGGCGCTCAAGCTGGAGCGCGCCGAGTTCATCGTGGAAATGTCGTCCGAACCGGACGATCGCACGGAAGCCGGCATCGACAGCGTCGAATTCTGGGTGCGCACGAACCCGGGCACGCGGGCAGGGCCGATGATGAAGGTCGCTTCCGGCGGCGAGCTTTCGCGCTTCCTGCTTGCGCTCAAGGTGGCGCTCGCCGACCGCGGCTCGGCTCCGACGCTGGTTTTCGACGAGATCGACACCGGTGTCGGCGGCGCGGTCGCCGATGCGATCGGGCAGCGTCTGGCGCGGCTTTCCGGCGGCGTGCAGGTGCTGTCGGTGACGCATGCGCCGCAGGTCGCGGCGCGCGCCGACACGCATTACCTGATCTCCAAGAGCGGCGACGCCGACCGGGTCGCGACGGGCGTCACCGCGCTGGAGCGCACCGCCCGTCAGGAGGAGATCGCGCGCATGCTGGCGGGCGCCACCATCACCTCCGAGGCGCGTGCGGCGGCCGAGCGTCTGCTCAAGGAAAACACCCGGCTGGCCTCCTGACAGGAAGCGGCGAGAGAGGCGGTTCGGCCGGTTTACTTTTCACCGCGTTTGGCAAAGAGTGCGCCGGTTTTCCGTCCCTGCCGGCTGCGTTTCCATCCCATGTCCGAGTCCACCATTCCCGTCGAGAACCTGACCCAGGAACAGGCAGCGGACGAGCTGAAGCGCCTCGCCGCCGAAATCGCCGAGAACGACCGGCTCTACCACGGCGAAGATCGGCCGGCGATTTCGGACGCCGACTACGATGCGCTGCGGGCGCGCAACAGTGCCATCGAGGCGCGGTTTCCCGAGCTGATCCGCGAGGATTCGCCGTCAAAGCGGGTCGGCGCGGCTCCGTCCGGCACCTTCGGACCGGTCCGGCACGCCCGACCCATGCTGTCGCTCGACAACGTGTTTTCCGACGAGGACGTTCGCGACTTCGTGGCCAGCGTGAAGCGCTTTCTCTCCTGGCCCGCCGACGAGGAACTGGTGTTCACGGCGGAGCCGAAGATCGACGGGCTGTCGATGTCGCTGCGCTACGAGAACGGCCGGCTGGTGACGGCCGCCACGCGCGGCGACGGCACGACGGGCGAGAACGTCACCGCCAACATCCGCACCATCGACGAAATCCCCAACGAGCTTCCGAAGGGCGTGCCGGAGATCGTGGAGATTCGCGGCGAGGTCTACATGCGTCGCGAGGATTTCTTCGCGCTCAATGAGCGCATGAAGGAAACCGGCCGCGTCTTCGCCAATCCGCGCAATTCGGCGGCCGGCAGCCTGCGCCAGCTCGACCCTGAGGTGACCCGCACCCGGCCGCTGCGCTTCTTCGCCTATGCCTGGGGTGAAATGAGCGAACTGCCAGCCGACACGCAATACGATGTGGTGCAGCGCTTCGCCGATTGGGGGTTCACGGTCAACGAGCGCATGGTGCGCTGCCGCAGCGTCGAGGAATTGCTGGCGCAATATCACGCCATCGAGGCCGATCGCGCCGAGCTGCCCTACGACATCGACGGCGTCGTCTACAAGGTCGACCGGCTGGACCTGCAGGAACGGCTCGGCTTCCGCTCGCGCAGCCCCCGCTGGGCGACGGCGCACAAGTTTCCCGCCGAAAAGGCGATGACTGTGATCACCGGCATCGACATCCAGGTCGGGCGCACCGGCGCGCTGACGCCGGTGGCGCGGCTGGAGCCGGTGACGGTCGGCGGCGTCGTCGTTACGAATGCGACGCTGCACAACGAGGACTATATCAGGGGCATCGGCAATTCTGGGCAGGCCGATCCGGCCCGACGGCCACGACATCCGCATCGGCGACACCGTGATCGTGCAGCGCGCCGGCGACGTCATCCCGCAGATCCTCGATATCGTGCCGGAAAAGCGTCCGAAGGACGCCACGCCCTACGTGTTTCCCGACCACTGCCCGGTCTGCGGCAGCAGCGCGGTACGCGAGGAGGGGGAGGCGGTGCGGCGCTGCACCGGCGGTCTCATCTGCGCGGCGCAGGCGATGGAGCGCATCCGCCATTTCGTGTCGCGACACGCCTTCGACATCGAGGGGCTGGGCGAAAAGCAGATCGAGTTCTTCTTCAATGCCGAAGACCCGGCGCTGAAGATCCGCTCACCGGCCGACATCTTCACGCTGAGGGCGCGGCAGGAGAAATCGCTCACCAAGCTCGAAAACATCGAGGGCTACGGCGAGGTTTCCGTCAGGAAACTGTTCGAGGCGATCGACGCGCGCCGCGAGGTGGCGTTGTCCCGCTTCCTTTTCGCGCTCGGGATCCGGCATGTCGGCGAAACCAACGCCAAGCGACTGGCGCGCTCGTTCCTGAGCTTCGAGGCACTGCGCGAGGCGGCGGAGGCCGCCGAGATGCCGGCGGAAAAGGGCGACAAGGGCAACGCCGCCTGGCAGGAGATCAACGACGTCGCCGGCATCGGCGCCATCGTGGCGGAGGCGGTGGTCGAGTTCTTCGCCGAAGAGCACAATCGCGAGGTCGTCGACGCTCTGCTGAAAGAGGTCACCGTGGCCGACGAGGAGCCGGTGCCGGAATCGAGCTCCCCGGTGGCTGGCAAGACGATCGTCTTCACCGGCTCGCTGGAGCGCATGTCGCGCGACGAGGCCAAGGCGATGGCCGAGCGGCTGGGCGCCAAGACATCGGGTTCGGTGTCGAAGAAGACCGATCTCGTCGTCGCTGGCCCGGGTGCGGGCTCGAAGCTGAAACAGGCGAGCGAACTCGGCATCGAGGTGATCGACGAGGATGCCTGGTTCGAGCTCGTCGGGCAGGGGTAGACGGTTCAGCTCGGCTGATCGCCAATGCAACCGATTTCATGTGACATGGCAGCAGTGCTGACCTAGAACGGCGGCGGAGATTTCATGGCTGCCAATCCGACATCACGAGAGTTCTTCGCCGGTTGGCGCCGCAGCATCCCCGTGGTGCTGGCGGTCAGCCCCTTCGGCGTGCTGTTCGGGGCGCTGGCGGTCGACAACGGCCTTTCGGTCGGCGAGGCGGTGCTGATGAGCGCGACGATCTTCGCCGGCGCCAGCCAGATGGTCGGGCTCGAACTGTTCGGGCAGCACGTTGCGCCGTGGCTGATCGCTTTCTCGATCCTGGCGGTCAATTTCCGCCACGTCCTCTATTCCGCGGCAATCGGCCCGCTGGTGCGGCACTGGACGCCACTGCAGCGCTGGATCGGCCTGTTCTTCCTGGTCGATCCACAATATGCAGAGGCCGAACGTCAGGCGACGCTCGGGCGCACCATCACCTTCCCCTGGTTCATGGGAATGGGGCTGTCGCTCTACGTCAGCTGGACCGTGGAGGCCGCGGTCGGCGCCTATTTCGGCAACCTCATTCCCGATCCGCATGCGCTCGGCATCGACTTCATCCTGCCGATCTACTTCCTCGGACTGGTGATGAGCTTCCGGGGTCGGCCGCTGTGGCTGCCGGTGGTGATCGTCAGCGCCGTCGCCTCCATTGTCGCGGAAAGGACGGTCGGCTCGCCGTGGCACGTCTCCATCGGTGCGATCGCGGGCGTGCTGCTGGCGGCGTTCATGCCGACGAACAGCGGCGGGACCAAGGGGGCCGATGACGCGAACGCGGAGGACATCCCGACATGAGCACCACCGTTCTCGTCATCCTCGCCGGCGCCGTGCTCACCTATTTGACGCGCGTCGGCGGCGACCTCGTACTGTCGCGCTTCGACAAGATTCATCCGCGCGTCGAGGCCGGGCTGAACGCGGTTCCCGCGGCGGTGCTGACGACGCTGGTGGCGCCGGCGGTGATGACCGGCGGACCGGTGGAACTGACCGCGCTGGCCGTCGCCGGATTGGTGGCGCTGCGCGGCGGCATGATGGCGGTGTTCCTGTCCGGGCGCGGCCGTCCTGATCTTCGGCCGCTATTTCTTCGGATAGCAACGCCGCTTCAGGCGAGCTTCGCCGTCGCCTTCTCCAGCCAGCCGCGCACCTCGCCGTCGACCATCGGGGCGATCTCTTCCATCACCCGGGCGTGGTAGGCATCCAGCCAGGCGCGCTCGTCCTCGCTCAGCATCTCGGCCTTGATCAGGCGGCGGTCGAACGGCGCGAGCGTCAGCGTCTCGAACCCGTGCATGGCGATGTCGCCGCCGACAATCTCCTCGGCGGGTTTCACGACCACGAGGTTTTCCAGCCGGATGCCGTAATGGCCTTCCTTGTAGTAGCCGGGCTCGTTCGACAGGATCATGCCGGGCTCCAGCTTCTGCGTGCCGGTCTTGGCGAGCCGTTGCGGCCCCTCGTGGACGGACAGATAGGCGCCGACGCCGTGGCCGGTGCCGTGCGCGAAGTCGAGTCCCGCCTTCCAGTGGGCGAGGCGCGCCAGCGGGTCGAGGTCGCAGCCGCGCGTGCCGGCCGGGAAGCGCGCCAGCGAGATCGCGATCAGGCCCTTCAGCACGATCGTGTAGCGCTCGCGCATCTCGTCCGTCGGCGTGCCGATCGGCACCGTGCGGGTGATGTCGGTGGTGCCGTCCTGGTACTGCGCGCCCGAATCCACGAGGTAGAGCTCGCCGGGCTCCAGCTTCCGCCGGGTCTTGGTTGTGACGCGGTAGTGAATGACGGCGCCGTTGGGGCCCGCGCCCGAGATCGTGTCGAAGGCGATTTCGCGCAGCGGCTGCTGCGTTTCCTCGCCGGTGACGCGGCGATAATCCTCCAGCTTGGTGGCGACGGATATCTCGTCGGCCGTCCCGGGTTCGACACCGTCGAGCCAGCACAGGAATTTCGTAACTGCGGCGCCGTCGCGGCGGTGGGCGGCGCGCGCGCCGTCGAGTTCCGTGCGGTTCTTGACGGCGCGTGGCAGGCGGGCGGGATCCGGCGCACGCACGACGGTGCCGCCGTGATCCTCGACGATCTGGCGCAGCCTTTCGGCGGCCAATCCCGGGTCGAGCGCGACCGCCGCGCCGGCCGTGGCACGACGCGCCAGTTCGTCCTCCAGCGCCTCGGGGGGCATCACCGTGGCCAGCTTCGCGACGTGCTCGCCTGCCTCGCCGGAGAGCTTACGGGCGTCCATGAAGAGGACGTGGTCTCCGCTTGCCGAGATCAGCGCGAAGCCGAGCGCCAGCGGCGTGTGCGGCACGTCGTTGCCGCGAATGTTGAAGGTCCAGGCAAGTGAGGAAGGGTCGGTCAGCACCGCGCAATCCGCACCGGCCGCCGCAAGCGTGCCGCGCAGCCGTTCCAGCTTGGAGTCGGCTTCCTCGCCGGCAAATTCCAGCGGCTGCACGAAAACCGGTTCGCACGGCGGGGCCGGCTGGTCCTCCCAGATCGCGTCGACGAGGTTTTCCGATAGCGCAACGAGTTCGCCACCTTTCTTGCGAAGCGCCTCTCGCAGGTGCCTGGCTTCGTCGATCGTGTGCAACCATGGATCGAAACCGATGCGCATGCCTTGCGAAGCGTTCTCGGCAAGCCATGAGCGTGGCGGATTGTCGACCAGGCTCTCGACGCTGAATATCGCGGGATCGACCTGCTCGCGGACCTGGAGCTGGTAGCGCCCGTCGACAAAGATGAGCGCACTCTCCGCAAGCACCAGCGCGACGCCTGCCGAGCCGGTGAAGCCGGTCAGCCACTGCAGTCGCTCGGCGCGGCGGGCGACATACTCGCCCTGATGCTCGTCGGCGCGGGGGACCAGGAAGCCGTCGATTCCGCTCTCTTCCATGCGTTCGCGCAGCCGCGCCACGCGGTCGGCTGCCTGGGATGGATCGGAAACGCTGTCGAAGCTCTGAAACATGGGAAATCCGGCACAGGGAGAAGGGGAGGCGATCGGCGGCGAACGTAGCGGTGCGGCGAGGCGCGCGCAACGTGCAGGCGAAAGCGATGGTGCGGTGCAAAAAATCTGTTAGCGACTGCAAAAACGGGATGGTGCCATGCACAAATTGCGCTGGTAAATGGGTCAGTAGCGCTTACCTTTCAGAGCGTGGAGGAAATGATCTTCCAACGAAATCAGGAGCACTGACATGGCACATGGATCCACGAGACGCGGCTTCTTCCGCGGCGCCCTCGACTCGATCGTCGCCGCCAGGTCCGCACAGGCCGCACGCTACGTCGACGGCGCTCTGCTTATGCTCGACGACGAGACGCTCGCCGCTCACGGCTACAACCGCGAGCAGCTCAGGAAGCGCGGCGCGTCCTACTACCCGTTCTAAGCAGAAAATGACCTCCGACTGACGAGGCGGCCTTCGGGCCGCCTTTTTTGTTGTCGCCAGTGGCCCTCAGCGCATGAGATGCAGCGTCGTCCAGCCCTCGCGGTGGAGCGTGGCGACGTGCCGGAACCTCTGCCCGACATAGGCGGCCAGCACGGCATCGCGCTGCTCGTCCAGGATGCCCGACAGCACGACCGACCCACCCGGCGCCAGGTGCCGCGCCATTTCGGGGGCGAGCTTCATCAGCGGCCGGGCGAGGATGTTGGCGACGATCAGGTCGAACGGCCGACCTGCCGACACCTCCCTGTGGGCGAATCCGGTGGCGGTGATCGTCCGCACCAGCCTGTGTGTCCTGTTCAGCCGCACGTTGCGGGCCGCGACTTCGGTGGCCACCGGGTCGATGTCCGTCGCCAGCACCGGAATGTGGGCGAGCCTGGCAAGCGCGATCGCCAGCACCGCGCTGCCGGTGCCGAGATCGAGCGCATTGCGGGGATGGCGTGTGCGAACGACGCGCTCCAGCATGATCAGGCAGCCGGCGGTGGTGCCGTGATGGCCGGTGCCGAAGGCCCTGCCGGCTTCGATTTCTATCGCTAGGTCGCCCGGCCGCCGCTTGTTCCGGTCATGGCTGCCGTGGACCAGAAAGCGGCCCGCCCGGACCGGGCGCAGCCCCTCCAGCGTATGCGCGACCCAGTCGATGTCCGGCAGCTTCTCGCGCGCGATCTCCGGGATTTCGGAACCGCCTGCCCGCCGCATTCGCGCCGCCACATCGTCCGCATCGTCGAGCGCGTAGACCGAAACCTCGTAGATCCGGTTCTTCTCGTCGGTCTCGAGGATGGCCAGCGGCAGGCCATCGTCCTCGAACTCCGCTTCGAGCCGGGCGTAGAGCGTCTCGGCGATCGGCTTTGGAGCGGTGAAGTGCAGGCGTGTCTGCGTCACGTGGGGCGCCGCCAATGCTCAGGCTCCCGCTTCCAGCTTCTTCAGCTTGGCGATCGCCTTGTCGGCATCGGTGCCGTAGGCGATCGTGTCGGCGAAGGCGCCGTTGCGGTCGAGCAGCAGGATCGAGGCCGTGTGATCCATCGTGTAGTCACCGTCGCCGATCGGCACCTTGCGGAAATAAATCCCGAACGCCTTGGCCATCGCCTGCACCTTGGCGGGCTCGCCGCTGATGCCGATTATCCGGTCGGAGACGTTGCTCAAGTAGTTGTCCATCATCTCCGGCGTGTCGCGCTCCGGGTCGATCGAGACGAAGTAGGCGTGGATGTCCTTGCCCTCGTCGCCCATCTTCTTCAGCCAGCCGTCCAGCTCGTAGAGCGTGGTCGGGCAGACCTCCGGGCAGTGCGTGTAGCCGAAGAACACCGCAGTCGGATGCCCCTTGAACGCCGCGTCGGTAATCTTGTCGCCATGCTGGTCGACGAGCTCGAACGGCGCGCCGTAGGCTTCTTCCGTGTGCTGTCGGCTGTACCACTCGAAGGTGATGTAGGCGGCACCCGCGGCCATGAGCACCAGGATGCCGATCAGGATGGAGCGCATCATTTCAAGTCACCGTCGTTTGGCAGGGGCGGCTCAGTAGCACCAGGCGAGGCCGGATTCGACCAACGCCATGAATATGCCGGCGCCGTGGCGAATCCACATGGCGAAAGCCGCGCCGGACAGGGCTGCAAGCACGAGCACGGCGAGCGTCAGCTTCGCCGCGGCGGGAAAGGCAGGGCCGCGCATCGTCTTCATGGCGGTCTTCATACCCTTGTCGGCCGTTTCGGCAAAGGTTCATCTTGCCGCAATCGCCCTTCGCCGAGACGGCCGCCGTCTTGCAAGCGGGGCCATGAGTTCCCACCTGCCTTGCAACCGTTCACCAACGCCAAGGTAGCTCTCCGATGAAACCTCTTGCCGCCGCGCTTCTCGCGACCGCCATCCTCGCTCCGGCCGCCGCCAATGCGGAGGAAGTCGGCCGCGTCGGCGTCGACTGGGTCGGCAACGACATCGTCATCGAGGCGATCGCCGATCCGCAGGTGGAGGGCGTGACCTGCCACGTCACCTATTTCGACCGCAGCGTCATCGACCGCCTGCAGAAGGGTAACTGGTTCGAGGACCCTTCGAATTCCTCCATCGCATGTCGGCAGACGGGGCCTATCAGCATCGGCGACATCGATCTCAGCGAGGATGGCGAGGAAGTCTTCAAGCAGGGCATCAGCCTGATCTGGAAGAAAATGGTCGTGAACCGGATCTACGACAAGGCGAACCATACGCTCATCTACCTGTCGCACTCGCGCCAGGTGCAGGACGGTTCGGCCAAGATGGCGATCTCGACCGTGCCGCTCTACGGCCAGCAGGTCACCTGGAAGAACGGCGAGCCGAAGAGCTGATCGGCAGGCTTGCCGCATTCGGTGGCGGCGGCTAAGCCGCCTTCATGAGCGAGGATTTGCGCTTCAACGATCCCGCTCCGCGCATCCATCCGAGCGCGGAGCTGAAGGGTTGCAAGATCGGCCGCTATGCCGCGGTCGGCGAGCGGGTGGTCCTGCGCGAGGTGGTGCTCGGCGATTTCTCCTATTTCGAGCGCCACGCCGAGGCGATTTACACGACGATCGGCAAGTTCTGCTCGATCGCGGCCAACACCCGCATCAACGCGCTGGAACATCCGCTGGAGCGGGTGACCACGCACAAGCTGAGCTACCGACCGAACGAGTATTTCCGCTATCTGGGCGTCGATGCCGGCTTCCGCGACCACCGGCGGGGCAGGGCGGTCACGATCGGCAACGACGTGTGGATCGGCCACGGCGCGGTCGTGCTGCCCGGCGTCAGCGTCGGCGACGGCGCGGTGATCGGCGCCAACGCCGTCGTCACCCGCGACGTCGCGCCGTACACGATCGTGGCCGGCGTTCCGGCGAGGGAACTCCGGCCACGTTTTTCGGCTGGCTGTCGCCAAGCGGCTCCAGGAACTCGCATGGTGGGACTGGCCGCTCGACAAGCTGTTCGAGGCGGTGCCCGACATGCAGAACCTCAGCGTCGAGGCGTTCCTGGAGAAGTGGGAACGCTGAACACGTTGTGCAGCTACATGGCGACCTTGCCGTGTTCGCCCATCTCCTTCGGCTGGCGGCCGGTCAGCGCGCCGGCGACCTTTTCCCAGCCGGCGCTGAGATCGAAGCCGGTGTTGTCCCAGTATTCGGCGATGTCGGGCTCGAGGAGCATGACGATCGCTTCCTCTTTCCCGTTCTCGAAATAGGGTTCGGCCTCGGGTGTCCACAGCGCGTCGATGTCTTCCTTCGACTGCGAGAAGTGCACGGGACCGGAGACGGAAATCCACTCGCCGTCGTCGTTGGTGAAGACCAGGTTCGCCTCCGGTGCGCGCTTGATCTCGTCGACCTTGTGGGTGCGCGTGGAGGTCAGGAAGCGGATCGTGTGGCTCGACCGATCGACATAGGGCCGCATCGGGCGGGCGCGCAGGTGCGCGCCGTCGCGCGTCACCAGCATGCAGGTTGAGAACTGCCCCAGGTCGGCGAAGAATTCTTCGAGGGTCTTGTGCTGCATCGTCAGGCTCCGTTTGGGATTTGTTGCGTCGGGTCTCAACTCCTGTCTCCGGGGCCTGTTCCGAGGAGGAATTTGCGCGGGGTGGGACACTTTGGCGCCAGCATCCGGCGCCGGCCCGTCTCGACACTGCGGCGAGGGGGCTCTACCTTGTCGAAGGCAGCCGGACCTGCCGCTCCGGCTCCAGGACTTCGGATGCGGCACCTGCGGGAGAGACGACGCTCATGCACCTCGATCCCATCCTTCTGGCGCGCATCCAGTTCGGCTTCACCATCTCGTTCCACATCATCTTTCCTGCCTTCACGATCGGGCTGTCGGCCTATATCGCGGTGCTGATGCTCACCTGGATGCGGACCGGCAACGAGAAGTTCCGGTCGCTGGCACGCTTCTGGACCAAGATCTTCGCCGTCTCCTTCGCCATGGGCGTGGTCTCGGGCATCGTGCTTTCGTACCAGTTCGGCACCAACTGGAGCCGCTTCTCCGAGGTCACCGGCAACGTCATCGGCCCGCTGATCGGCTACGAGGTGCTGACCGCCTTCTACCTGGAGGCGACATTCCTCGGCATCATGCTGTTCGGCTGGAACCGCTTTCCGCCGTGGCTGATCACGCTGTCGTCGATCCTGGTGGCGGCAGGCACCGCGATGAGCGCCTTCTGGATTCTCGCCGCCAACAGCTGGATGCAGACGCCCGCCGGCTACGAAATGCGCGACGGCATCGCCTATCCGCTCGACTGGCTGCAGGTGATCTTCAATCCGAGCTTCCCCTACCGTTTCGCCCACATGGTCAACGCCGCCTACCTGACCACGGCGGCCGTGGTTCTGGCCGTCGGCGCGCGCTACCTGCTCGCCGGCAAGTATCCGCAGGAAAGCCGCACCATGCTGCGCATGGCCGTCGGCATGATCGCGATATCGGCGCCGCTGCAACTCGTGCTCGGCGACCTGCACGGCCTCAACACGCTGGAGCACCAGCCGGCGAAGCTGGCCGCGATGGAGGGCCACTGGAGCGGCGACGAACCGGGCGATTTCGTGCTGTTCGGCATCCCCAACGAGAAGGCGCGCCGCAACGACCTGCAGATCGCCATTCCACACGCCGGATCGCTGATCCTCACCCATTCGCTGAACGGCAAGTATCCGGGGCTGACCGACTTCCCGGAGGACCAGTGGCCGCCGGTGCTGAACGTGTTCTTCAACTTCCGCCTGATGGTGGGGCTGGGCCTGCTGCTTATCGCCATGGGCCTGTGGGGCCTCTATTTGTGGTGGCGCGGACGGCTGTTCGAGACCCGGCTCTATCTGCGAATCGCCTCCTGGATGTGGCCTGCCGGGTTCGTCGCCATCCTTGCGGGCTGGATGGTCACCGAGCAGGGGCGCCAGCCCTGGCTCGTCTACGGCATGCTGAGAACCGCCGACGGCGTCTCGCCGGTGCCGGGCGCGAGCGTGGCCGGCACGCTGGCGATGTTCGTGTTCATCTACGGCGTCGTCTTCGCCATGGGCATCTACTACATCAACCGGCTGGTCAACGCCGGCCCGGTAAGCGAGGCGGCCGAGCCCTCCGCAGGCGTGCCCAACCGTCCGCTCTCGGCGGCGGAGGAAGCGACCCGCGAGGCGACCGGCCGGCACCCCAAGCCCGGACCGGGCGAGCCGCTGACGGAGGGCTGAGACGATGGAATGGTATCTTCCCGTCATCTGGGCCGGCCTTATCGGCACCGCGGTCGCCATGTATGTCGTGCTCGACGGCTTCGACCTCGGCCTCGGCATCCTCTTTCCCTTCGCGAAGAAGGAGGAGGACCGCGACGTCATGATGAACTCCGTCGCGCCGTTCTGGGACGGCAACGAGACCTGGCTGGTGCTGGGCGGCGGCGGCCTGTGGGTCGCCTTCCCCTCGGCCTATGCGGTGATCATGCCGGCGATGTATCTGCCGGTGATCGGAATGCTCCTGGCGCTGGTGCTGCGCGGGGTGTCCTTCGAGTTCCGCTGGGTGGCCAAGCCCACCCACCGAAAGTGGGACTTCGCCTTCGCCGCCGGTTCCATCGTCGCCGCCTTCCTGCAGGGCGTGATCCTCGGCGCATTGCTGCAGGGCGTGGCGGTCGAGGGGCGGCAATATGCCGGCGGCCCGTTCGACTGGCTGACGCCGTTCTCGCTGTTCGTCGGGGTCGCGGTGGTGGCCGGCTACGCGCTTCTCGGCTCAACCTGGGTGATCATGCGCACGGCGGGCCCCGCCCACGAGCTCGGCCGCCGCATGGCGCCGATGCTGCTGATCGCGGTGCTGGTCGCCATGGCGATCATCAGCCTGTGGACACCGCTTTCCGTCGACCGCATCGCGGCGCGCTGGTTCTCCACGCCGAACCTGTTCTTCCTGTGGCCGATCCCGCTGGCGGCGGTGCTCGTCGGCTTCGCGATGTGGCGATGGCTGCAGCGCGGCAGCCACGCGCTGCCGTTCGTCGGCGCGATCCTGCTGTTCCTGCTCGGCTACGCGGGACTGGTGATCTCGACCGTGCCGTATCTGGTGCCGCCGACGCTGACCTTCTGGGACACGGCCGCAGCACCCGCCTCGCAGATCTTCCTGCTGATCGGCACGGTGTTTCTCCTGCCGCTGGTGCTCGGCTACACCGCCTTCGTCTACTGGGCCTTCCGCGGCAAGGTGCGGCCGGGCGAAGGGTATCACTGACCCATCGCGCCGGTTCGGCGCCGGCAGGGCTTGCCGGGGCGAGGGGGTGCGCCCTATGTTCTGACCGGGCGCGGTGCACCTGCCGGCGGTTCTTGCCGGCGGTCCTCCCCACCGCGTTCCTGCCGCGAGCCATCATGTGACCGCGCCGTCCCGGCGCCGGCCGACCACGTTCCGCGACAGCGACAGGCATTTTCGGCCGCGGGCTTTCCGCCCGCGGACAGCGAACGATCGGAGTTGCGCCAAGTGGATGCGCGAACCAGACCCGCGCCGGCCGTGGACGGCCTCGACACGCCGCGACGCTACTGGGCGTGGGCGACCATCCTGACGGCGCTGACGCTGGCCGTGCTCGACGGCACCATCGCCAGCGTCGCGCTGCCGACGATCGCCGCCGACTTCAACGCCAGCCCTTCCGTCTCGATCTGGATCGTCAACGGCTACCAGCTCGCCGTCGTGGTGTCGCTGCTGCCGTTCGCCTCGCTCGGCGAGATCCACGGCTACCGCCGCGTCTACCTGGTCGGCGTCACCCTGTTCACGCTGGCCTCGGTCGCCTGCGCGATGTCGGGATCGCTCGGCCAGCTGACGGCGGCGCGCGTCGTGCAGGGGTTCGGCGGGGCCGGGCTGATGAGCGTCAACACCGCATTGCTGCGCTACACAGTGCCGTCGCGCCGCTTCGGCACGGCGCTCGGCATCAACGCGCTGACGGCGGCGGTGGCCTCGACGGCCGGGCCGACGCTCGCCGGCTTCATCCTGTCGTGGGCGAGCTGGCCGTGGCTGTTCGCCATCAACATCCCGCTCGGCATCGTGGTGATCGTCATGGGCTGGTTCGCGCTGCCCGAAAGCGATCTCGCCGCCCGCCGCTTCGACTGGAAGAGCGCGCTGCTGACGGCCGCAACGATCGGCCTGATGATCACCACGATCGACAGTCTCGGCCACGAGATGCCGGCCGCGCTGCTCGGCGCGCAGGTCGTGGCGCTGGCGGTGGCGGCATGGCTGCTGGTGCGCCGCGAACTCGGCATGAAGGAGCCGATGCTGCCGCTCGACCTGTTGCGGCGGCCGGTCTTCGCGCTGTCGGTCGGCACCTCGATCGCCTCCTTCACGGCGCAGATGTCGGCCTTCGTGGCGCTGCCCTTCGTCTTCCAGACCATTCTCGGCTTCTCGCCGCGCGAGGTCGGGCTGCTGATCATGCCGTGGGCGTTCGCCGTCGCGGTCGCCGCACCGCTCGCCGGCCGGCTGTCGGACCGCTATTCGCCGGCCATCCTCGGCGGTATCGGGCTGGTGGTGCTGTCGGCGGGGCTGGCGCTGATGGCGCTGCTGCCGTCCGACCCGTCGGTGCCCGACATCGCCTGGCGCATGGTGCTGTGCGGGGCGGGCTTCGGCTTCTTCCAGACGCCCAACAACCGCACGCTGATCGGTGCGGCACCCAAGGCGCGCAGCGGGGCGGCCAGCGGCTCGCTGGGCACGGCGCGGCTGACCGGCCAGACCGTCGGCGCGGCACTGGTGGCGCTGTTGATGGGGCGCCTCGGCGTCAGCGGCGCCAACACCGCGCTGTGGGTCGGCTCCGGCTTCGCCGCGCTCGCCGCGGTGATCTCGATCTCGCGGCTCGGCGCCTTCCGCAAGGACGAGGCCGAGGCGCGCCGCCGCCGCGCCGAGGGGTTCGGGGATTTTCCCTGACGGGGAGGGCGGCGACGCTTTCCCTCGCCCCTCGAGGGGAGGGTCGATCCGCGTCGAGCGGATCGGGGTGGGGTCGTCCAAGACGGGCGCTGCCGCCTTTCCTCGCCCGCTTGCGGAGAGGAAGGAGCTCCCGCGAGGCGTAGCCGAGCGGACGGCGACTTGGTAGGATAGGGCGTGCCCGGCGACCCCGTCATCCGTCTCGGCGCTGCGCGCCGGTCCACCTTCCCCACAAGGGGAGAAGGCAGGTTCGCCGGCCATCGCCGTCCGCGCATACATCTTCATCGCCACGCCCGGCATCTCCGCCGTCTGGCCATTGTCAAAGAACCCGCGCCTGCCGCGAGGATCGCTGCGCGATCCCGCTGGGCGCTTGTCGCCAGGATCGCCTTCGGCGATCCGGCAGGGGAAGACGGGCGGCCGTTCGGACGCTCATCTAGGGTAGTAATTCGTTGCGACCTTGCGGCCGCCCGTCCGGCGATTTTTGCGGTCACCGCCCGTTCCGCTTCATGCACCCGGCTTCAGGAGGTTTTCCGCGACAAGCGACATTCGCGTCGCTTCCGCCTCGGCCTCCAGCGGCGACGGCTCATCACCACCGCCTCCCCGGGTGCCCTTAAGCGCTCGTCCAGCGCACAGGGGCCGGTAGTACCCCCAGGGGAACCCTTGGACAGTGCCGCCCCGGACGCAAAGTCCACGTTAGACTCGCGGCGGAGGCGCCGGTCCCTCCCCACGCAATCACCGTCGCGACCGGTGTTCCCGCGGAAGGAACTGGGGACGATGGTAGGGGAGGTGGGAAGGGTGGGGATAAATGAGGGAGTAGGGAATGGGGAGTAGTCAGTAGGAACAAGGGGTTGGGCGAGGCGGAGCGCGCGGCTGTCCACGTTTGCGAGTGGCCGCAGCGCCGGCGCCTCCCTCCCCCTCGAGGGGAGGGTCGATCCGCGTGAGCGGAGCGGGGTGGGGTCGTCCACGAACCGTGCGGCCTGCCTTCTGCGGCAGAAAATTTACGTCAAGCACGGCCGAGGCTACCCCACCCGTCCAATCGCCTACGGCGATTGTCCACCCTCCCCTCGAGGGGGAGGGATTCCCGGCATCGCCGCCGCGTCATCCCGGAAGCCGGTTCGAGCGGCAGCGAGAACCGGCTGTCCGGGACCCACTCCGTAACGCCGACGCGAGTTGCCGCGACGACGGGAAGGTGGCCAAGGCCCTTCCTCCACCGCAGCGCGCGGCCGATCTTTTCCGGCATGGGTCCCGGCTCTGACGCCTTCGCTGCGCCATCGGCTCGGCCGGGATGACGAACTGCATCTGGTGCCTCCGCCAGTCGCAGACGCCGGCGATTTTTCCGCAGACCTATTGGCGCCGGCGCTCCGGCAGCCCTCATGGTGAGCCTGTCGAACCACGGGCGCCGGCACTGCGTGACGTCATGGCTTCTTCAAGCGCTGCAGCGCGAAACGCAAATCCCGCCCTTCGAGACGCTCAGGATGAGGGGATTTGGGTTTCGCGACGCCCGCACCACGCCCATCACCCTTACCCTCTCCCCGTCAACGGGGAGAGGGGGCACCGACGTCTTCGCTCGATCCCGCCCGCCCCGATTGCGCGGCGCGCCAGACCGCGCTCAGATGCCGGACCCGTCGAGTTCCTCCTCATCGCCGGCGAACGGTTCGGGCATGTCGGGCAGCGCGGCCGCCTCGTTGGCGTTGGCCGAGGGAAGCGGCATCCAGCACTGCAACTCGTCGTCCGCGTAGGCGACGATCCGGCCGGGATGGGAATCCGACGAGCGCCAGCCCTCGATGCCTGACCGGTCCTGCGGCGCCCAGTAGGCGACGTCGACCTGGGCGGGGCCCTGCTCGGAGGCGCGCAGCGTGACCAGCACGCGCCTGCCGTCGCGCGGCGCGGTCTTCATCGTGAACCAGCGACCCGGCTCGGTCATGGGGATCTCCGTTGCTGAATTCCGAGGACAACCATGCCGCACGACGCTGCGAAGTCCAGCAGAATTCGGCGGCGGCGACCGGACGACCGGTTTGAGAATGCCGGCGTTGTGACGGGTGGGGAGGTGCAGGGAAGGGCGGATGGCGCGGTCACGGGTCGAGGCGTGCGATGCCGCTTGCAGAATGTATCATTCGATGATACAATAATCCCGTGATCGTCTCCCTTAAAGGCAAGCTCGCGCAGGCCGTCGTGGCCGGGAAGGCCGTCAAGGGCTTGCCGGCCAGTCTGCTTGCGGCAGCCGAGCGAAAGATGCAGGCCGTGAACAACGCACATGCGCTGTCGGATTTGCGCTCACCGCCTGGCAACAGGCTGGAAGCGTTGAGAGGAAACCGTAGCGGCCAACATTCGATCCGGATCAACGACCAGTGGCGCATCTGCTTTGTCTGGACAGAGGCGGGCGCCGAGGATGTGGAGATAGTCGACTATCACTAGGAGTTCGAACATGAGCATCAACTTCGTCCGTCCCGTCCATCCCGGCGAGTTCCTGCGCGAGGAGTATCTGTTGCCACTCGGCATAAGCGCGGGGGCCCTTGCGCGCGAGTTGCGGGTACCGCGCACCCGCATCGAGCGGATCGTCAAGGAGGAGATCGGGGTGACGCCCGACACCGCGCTCAGGCTGGCCCGATTCTTCGACACCACACCCGAATTCTGGATGAATTTTCAGACGGCGTGGGAACTGGCGGCCGAGGCGCGGGCCAAAAAGGACGAGATCGGGCGGATCAGGGTGATGGACCGGGCGGCCTAGGGGGAGGCGGATGAGGTGATGCCGATTGCCGAATTGAGTGCACTGTCACCGTAATCCCGCTGTCACCGTAATCCGTCACCGTAATCCGTGAGATCCTCGACGCCGCCCGAAACGCGCTCCTACACCGACTGGCAGGTCAATGACCAAGTTAGCGAAGCGTTGGGGTAACTGCGAGATTGTCGAGTTCTGTAGGCTTCGGAACGCGCCCGATTTCGACACATCTGCGAAGTAGGTCCATGAGTATGCGGCTTGAGGTATCGTACCCTTCATGTAGCTGCTTCGGTGAGGGCCGCCCGCCATGTACCGCCCATAAGCGTGCACCGTACGCCTTTTTGACTTGTTCGAAATAGGCCTGCTTCTCGGCAGCGGAGCCGTCGAAGATGATTGCGGCATAGAGCGCCAACCGCCGGTTCAATTCCCCGTCCACCGAAAGCAGGCCTTCGATCCCTGACCAAAGGAGCATGATCCGCACGTCCAAATCCGGCAGGTAATGCGCATTGCCGTAGCAGCGGATTGCTGATGCGAACTCTGGCACTGCCACCATGTGCGTCAAATGCGTCCGCATGTTTCTTTGCCCATTCGACGTGCGTAGGCGTTAACTCGGGAAGAAGCGGCAGCGCCTGAGTGAAGATGCTTCGATTTGTCGAGGTATAAGCAGGCTTCTGACCATCGGTCACTGCATACAGTGGAAAGCACCGCGACCGACATGCGAGGCTGAGTAGGTAAAAGGTCCATAGGCTGTTCCACGCCCGCGTGACCAGTTCGTTTCCACCCGCTACTTCGGTGACTTCGATGGCGAATGACGCGATGTCGCTGCCTTGAACAGCGGCGGCATAGTCAGCGAACTTCTTCGATCCTTCGGCTGCGAAGTCCAAGTTGATCTTCGGAACGTCGGGCGTGATGATGATGGCCGGTGCAAGCTCAATCCGCTGAGCCACCGAAAGGCCGTGGCCGATGATCGAGACCTTTTGACTATCTTCCCTGACTTCTATGCTCACCATGCGTTATGGTCTAATCCACCTGGCTTCAGCCGGGCAATGCCTACTATCCGCTAAGCTTCTCGCTCGCTTGCATGTCCTGATCCTTCTTGTGAGCCTATGCCGGAGATCGGCCGAAGGTCGTGCGCTTTGTCGATGCAGCGGATCAAGGCTCACACCCTGCTCACGAACCCGTCCAACACCCGCTTCTGGGCGGCCTTGTCGCTGGTGAGCTTGTTGCCAACTATTGCCGAGATGTTGCCGTTGCCAAATTTCTGGTGAAAGCCGCGGTCGGCAACTCACAACGCGGACAGTGCGTCGGCGAGAAAACTTGGTGACGAGTTCGCCCTTGATGGTGCAACCCCTGACCGACCCGCGCCTTACGCCGCGAACGCCACGGTCACCCCACGCTTCCTGAAATAGGCCTGCATCAGCTTGCGGCCCTGGCGGTTGTTCTGCGCCAGTTTGGCCGGCTCGAAGACGGCTTCCTTCTGGCCTTCGCGGGCCATGGCGGCCTTCAGGGTGGCGATGTGGGCGTCGAGGTCTTCGTTATCGGCCTGCAGCGAGGCGTAGATGCGGTCGATGGCTTCGGCGACAGTGGCGGGCTGGCTCACGGCAGGCTTCCTTGTGGGCCGAGCTGGTGCGAGTTAGCACGAATCGGCGGGAGTTTGGAGCGGGCGATATAGACCGCGCGGGGGACGCTGCGGCAGGGATCAGGCCGGTTTGACGAACCCGTCCAGCACGCGTTTCTGGCCGGCCTTGTCGAAGTCGATGGTGAGCTTGTTGCCGTCGATCGAGGCGATGTTGCCGTTGCCGAATTTCAGGTGGAAGACGCGGTCGCCGACCGAGAATTCCGACGGTGTGTCGGTGGTCGATTTCGCCACCAGCTCGCCCTCGATGGTGCGGGCCTTCACCGAACCGCGGCCGGCGCCGTAGCCCGAATCCGGCTCGCCGTAGCCGATGCGCTCCACCGCGTGGCCGGAGCGGTTGCCCCAGTTGCGGTCGGTCGCCTCGGTGCGGTTCTTCTGGGCGCGCTGCCAGCCGGGCGTGGCGTAGGTGTTGGAGAACGACCCCGAGGAGGCCGGCCTCGTCGAAGCGCGAGGCGCCGTAGGGATTGCGGCGGTCGCCAAACCCGCCGGCGCGGCCGCCATAGCCGCCGCCATAACCGCCCATGCCGTAGCCGCCATAGTTCTGGCCGGTCTCGGCCACCTCGACGTGTTTTTCCGGCAGCTCGTCGAGGAAGCGCGAGGGGATGGTCGACTGCCACAGGCCGTGGATGCGGCGGTTGGAGGTGAACCAGATGTGCAGGTTCTTCTTGGCGCGGGTGACGCCGACATAGGCCAGCCGCCGTTCCTCCTCCAGGCCGGAGCGGCCGCCCTCGTCGAGCGCGCGCTGGTGGGGGAACAGGCCTTCCTCCCAGCCGGGCAGGAACACGGTCTCGAACTCCAGCCCCTTGGCCGAGTGCAGCGTCATGATGGAGACGGCGTCGAGCTCGGCGTTCTGCTCGGTGTCCATGACCAGGCTGACATGCTCGAGGAAGGAGCGCAGCGACTCGTATTCCTCCATCGAGCGGATCAGCTCCTTGAGGTTGTCGAGCCGGCCCGGCGCCTCGGCCGAGCGGTCGTTCTTCCACATGTCGGTGTAGCCGCTCTCCTCGAGGATCGTCTCGGCCAGCTCGGTGTGGGGCGTGTTTTCCAGGAGAAGCTGCCAGCGCCCGAAATTCTCGACCACGGTGCGCAGCGAGGCGCGCGGCTTGGGCTTCAGCTCCTCGGTGCCGACGAGATCGCGGGCGGCCTGCAGCATCGGCACGCCGCGGGCGCGGCCGAGATCGTGGATCAGCCGCACGGTGGCCTCGCCGAGCCCGCGCTTCGGCGTGTTGACGATGCGCTCGAAGGCGAGATCGTCGGCCGGCTGGCAGACGACGCGGAAATAGGCGAGCGCGTCGCGGATCTCCATGCGCTCGTAGAAGCGCGGGCCGCCGATGACGCGGTAGTTGAGGCCGAGCGTGACGAAGCGGTCCTCGAACTCGCGCATCTGGAAGGAGGCGCGGACGAGAATGGCCATGTCGTTGAGGTTGTGGCCGTGGCGCTGGGCGGCCTCGATCTCCTCGCCGACGGCGCGGGCTTCCTCCTCCGAATCCCAGGCGGCGTGCACCATGACGCGGGAGTGGTCGGGGTCCTCCTGCTCGGTGAACAGGGTCTTTCCGAGCCGGCCCTCGTTGTGGGCGATCAGGTGGGAGGCGGCACCAAGGATGTGCTCGGTGGAGCGGTAGTTGCGCTCCAGCCGGATGACGACGGCGCCCGGGAAATCCTTCTCGAAGCGCAGGATGTTGTCGACCTCGGCACCGCGCCAGCCGTAGATCGACTGGTCGTCGTCGCCCACGCAGCAGATATTGATCTGCTGTTGGTTTTCGCTCACGGACCGCACCGCCGCCTGCGGCGGCTGGCCCTCCGCGGGGGCGCCCGAAAAGTCGGGCGGGCGGCGGTCGCCGCCTCGGCCTCCGGCCGTTTGTGTTTTCGCTCGCGCCGGGCTTGCGGCCTTCGGCCGGGACGGCGGGGTGTTTGGCCTGCGGGCGCTGCGCCATCAGCCGCAGCCACAGATACTGCGCGGTGTTGGTGTCCTGGTATTCGTCGACCAGGATGTAGCGGAACTTGCGGTGATATTCGGCGAGCACGTCGGGATTGTCGCGCAGGATGCGGATCGGCATCAAAAGCAGGTCGCCGAAATCGACGGCGTTGAGGGTCGAAAGCCGTTCCTGGTAGGCGGCGTAGAGCTGGCGGCCGCGGCCGTTGGCGAAGGCGCGGGCGTCGCCTTCCGGGATGTCCTTCGGCGCGAAGCCCTTGTTCTTCCAGCCGTCGATCATCTGCGCGAACTGGCGCGCCGGCCAGCGCTTGTCGTCCAGCCCCTCGGCCTGGATGAGCTGCTTCAGGAGCCGGATCTGGTCGTCGGTGTCGAGGATGGTGAAGTTCGACTTCAGCCCGGCGAGCTCGGCGTGGCGGCGCAACAGCCGGACGCCGATCGAGTGGAAGGTGCCGAGCCACGGCATGCCCTCGACCGCCTCGCCGACCAAGAGGCCGATGCGGCTCTTCATCTCGCGCGCCGCCTTGTTGGTGAAGGTCACGGCGAGAATCTGGCTGGGAAAGGCGCGGCCGGTGGCCAGGATGTGGGCGATGCGGGTGGTCAGCACGCGCGTCTTGCCGGTGCCGGCACCGGCCAGCACCAGAACCGGGCCCTCGGTGGTCTCGACCGCGAGCCGCTGCTCGGGGTTGAGGCCGGCCATGTAGTCGGGCGCGTTCGGCTGGCGCGCGGCCATGGCGCGCGCGGCAATACCGCTGCCCGGGCCATTGGCCGCCGGGCGCGGCGGCTGGCCGGCCGGGCCGCCGAAACGCGGCGTGTCATCGGGGAAATCGGACATTTCACCGGAATGTAGTGATTCGGGGCAGAAAGACCAGCATTGCCGGCCGCTGCCGCGGTCACGTTTGAGCCGCGCGGGGCTAGCGCGTGCCGAGATCGACGCCGGGCTTTCCGACGATCCGGTTGACCTTGTTCTTCAGCCAGCAGTCGCTTGTGCGCCGCACATAGGAGAAGGCGAGGCAGGCGTCGTCCAGTTCGCAG
Organism: uncultured Alphaproteobacteria bacterium; assembly: GCA_963816435.1. Lineage (GTDB taxonomy): Bacteria > Pseudomonadota > Alphaproteobacteria > Rhizobiales > Rhizobiaceae > CAWFKS01. Next base: position 165,081 of record CAWFKS010000009.1, on the reverse strand, counting down.
GCGAGATAGCAGCCGACGAATTCGGCATTGCGCATGCGCCGGTAGTCGCCGCCGGGACTGTCGAAGTTCGAGGCGACGGTGAAGGTGGAGACGGCGACGTCGCTCGGCCACATCGGGAGCGAGGAAGGCGGTGGCGTCGGCGTTGTGGACGAGCAGCCGGGCGTTGGACTTCAGAAAGCAGTAGCGGGCCGGCTTGTTGTAGGTGGCGGCGCGGCAGGCGGGCTCGCCCGCGCACAGCGAGCGGCACTGGCCGGCCGAGACGTGGGAGGCGGAGCGATAGTCGTAGGCGATGGCGTCGTAACCGTCGGCCTCGACATAGGAGGACGGGTCGCCCGGGTCCGTCTGTTCGCCTATTTCGCCGGGCGCCGTGCTGCCGCCGTAGCAGAGGATCTGCACGACCGCCGGCGCGACGCGGTCGGCCATGTCGGCGGTCGACAGTTCCTGCCCGCCATCGTTGGACGCTCTGGTGTAGGGGATGTCGTGGGCGTCGAGGAAGGTGGTGACGGCCTCAGGGCGGACGGCGAAATTGACGTTCTGCGGGATGACGCCAAGCTGCTCGGCGACCTTCGGCGCCAGGATCGCCTTGGCGATGCCGAGCACGAAGCCCTGGCGATCGACGATCGGGCCGCCGGAGTTGCCGGGCTGCAGCGGCGTGGAGACCTGCAGCAGATGGGTGTCGTTGCCGATGCCCGACAGCGCGCTGACATTGCCGGTTGTCACCTTGATGGAATCCGACAGCAGCCCGGACAGCGGGAAGCCGAAGGCGGCGACGTCCTCGGCGAGGCGCGGCGGCGCGGTGCGGAAATTCAGGAAGTGCCTGCCGGCGGCGGCGACATGGATGGCGGCGATGTCGTTGCGGGTGTCCTCCAGGCGCTTGTCGGCATCGCCGAGGCCGATGACCGAGACGCGATCGCACCCGTCGATGACGTGGGCGCTGGTGGCGATCCAGCCGCCGGAGTTGACGAAGAAGCCGGAGGCCGAGCTGGTCGGCGCGGTTTCGGCGAGCGCGGTGCGGGGCGCCAGCAGCGCCGCCGCGACCAGCAGACCCGTGACGATGTTGCCGATCCCGCGCATCCGTGAACTCCCCGCCCGCGGCCATTAAGGCATGGCGCGGGCCGGCCATGCAATCGGGGAGGGCTGAGGCGATTGACTTCGGGCGCGAGGGCCGACAGATAGGCCGGCAAAGGAGGCGCATCATGGACGCGAAGCCGGAAACCCACGTTCTGAAACCGGGCGGCGGCATTCCCAACAGCAGCCTGCCGGCGATCGTCTACCGCGACGCGCTACCGCCGGAGGCGCGGGAGGGCAGGGCGGCATGCGCGCTGCTGTCGGCCAACGGGTGGGGCGGCAACTGGCTCTACGGCGTCTATCCGTTCTGGCATTTCCACACGCGCGGCCACGAGGTGCTGGCGTGCGTTGCCGGCTGGGCACGGCTGGGGATCGGCTCGGATGAGGGCGTGGAAGCGCGGATCGGCAAGGGCGACGTGGTCGTGTTGCCGGCCGGGGTCGGCCACAGGGCGCTGGAGGCCAGCGAGGATTTTCTCGTCGCGGGCGGCTATCCGCCGGGCCAGGAGGGCAACATCGTCAGGCCGGGCGAGATGGAGGAGGGCGAAATCTCGCGCCAGATCGCGGCACTTCCTCTGCCGGAAACCGATCCGCTCGGAAGCGGGCGCAACGGCGTGCCGGAATTGTGGGCAGCCCCTTGCAACTGACGCGGGGCCGGTCAGCAACTTTTCAGGCCGGGCTCCAGGCGGCTTCGTAGCCGGGCGCCAGGGTGAGGCCGACGGGGCGCCTGCGCGACGGCGGTGGGCTGCTCATGGCTTCCTGCAGGTAGCCCAGCGCGTCGATCAGGCCGTGCATGGTGTAGGGCTTGGAAATCACGCCCAGAGCGCCGGCGTAGCCGTCGGGAATGCGCTTGGGATTGGCGGTCGTAAAGACGACCGCGCCGTTGCGCACCTCGATTGCGTGCCTGGCGACGTCGACGCCTGTCGGGCCGTCGGAAAGCTGGACGTCGACCAGCGCCAGGTCTGCCTCGACCGTGTCGATCAACTCGCAGGCCTCGCTGGAGCAGGTCGCCCAGCCGACAACCCGATGACCCGCCTCCTCGACGAGAGCCTCGAGTTCAAGGGCGAGCAACGCTTCATCCTCGACAATAATTACGTTTAGCGGTTCGGTTCTCATGGTCCCCTCACTGAACATGTCTGGGTGCGGCTTCGCGAGCCGGCATGGCGAGCGTGACCCGGGTGCCGGGCTCTGCGTCACTCCATTCCACTGTGGCGCCAAGCTGGCGGGCGAGTGAGCTGATCAGCCGCCTGCCGAACGTATCGGCCATTCCGTCAGCGGACATTCCCACGCCGTTATCGGCGAAATCCAGCATGTATCGTTCGCCGATCTGGCGCATCACTATGTGAAGGCGCGGGTCCTGGGCGTTCGGCGGAAATGCGTGCTTGAGCACATTCGTGACCAGCTCGTTTATCATCAGCGCGACGGGTGCTGCCTGCGTGGCGGGAAGCGACACGGGCTCGAGTTCGTAGCTGACGTCGATGCGGCCGAGGCCGAAGGTCGAGACAAGCGCCGAGACGTGGTCGCGTACGAAGTCCGACAGCTCGAACGCGGTGACGTCTTCGGACTGATAGAGCCTGCGATGAACCGTGCTCAGCGCCTCGACACGCTCCAGCATCGTGCGCAAAGAACCGCGCACGGCCGGATCGGAGATCTGGCGCGACTGCATCAGGATCAGCGACGAGATCATCTGCAGGTTGTTCTTGACCCGATGATCGACCTCGTGGAGCAGCGCTGTGCGCGCTTCCAGGGCTGCCTCCAGTTCGACGGTGCGATCGCGCACCGCCTGCTCGAAGCGGTCCCGCTCGGCGGTCGCACGCTCATGCGCCGTCTTGCGCTCGGTGACATCGAGCTGCGAGGCGAAGAAAAACTGGGTTTCGCCGGACTCGTTCGAGACCGGGCTGAGATAGAGCGCGTTCCAGAACGGCGTGCCGTCCTTGCGGTAGTTCAACAGGTCGACGTTGATGTTCTCGCGCCGCTCGATGGCGTCGCGGACGCGATCGATCTCCCGGGGGTCGGTCTCAGGTCCTTGCAGGAAGCGGCAATTGCGGCCCACGACCTCGTCACGCTGGTAGCCGGTGAGGCGGAGAAAGGCGTCGTTGGCGAAGATGATCGGATTGTCCGGCTGCCGCGGATCGGTGATCAGCATCGACATGCGGGTGGCACGGATCGCCGCGGCGAAGGGATCGCCCTTGCCGTGTTCGGCGTGGATGTCGCCCGTCATGCGCCACGCGTCGGGCGCTTCGCGAGTCGGCTTCCAGTCCATGGGTTCGTGCCATCCTTTGTTTAGGCGTTGGGGACGGGAGAACGGCTGGAACCTGTAAAAGGTTCACTTTCCAACGATCGGGGGAGTCGCGACGTCGGAAGATGGCTAACATTTCGCTAAAACTGTAACGATCCGCCGCACTGTGCCGCGGGGCCAAGCGGCGGGCAGGCGGGTTGCACGAGACGGGGGCGAAGGCCTATGACGTGGCCGCGGACCGACTGCCGCCGCCGCCAAAGCGCAGGAACGAGCGAAAGGAAACCCAGACATGTCCTCCGAAGCCGCCGCCACCGATGCACACCGCAATCGGGCAGGATCGGGCGGAGCGGGGGCTGCCGAGGCAGAGGCCCCACCGGCAGGGCGCGAGGTGCCGCTGGCGACCCTGTCGCTGCTCGCCTTCTTCGTCGGCGTCGTCGCCGCCATCGGGGCGATCGGCTTTCGCTACCTCATCGGATTGATCTACAACATCGCCGTCTACCAGGCGTTTTCGTTCGACTACGATCCGAACGCCTTTGGCCCGCCGAGCCCGCTCGGTCCCTTCATCATCCTGGTGCCGGTCATCGGCGGTCTCATCGTGGTCTTCCTGGTGAAGACCTTCGCGCCGGAAGCGAAGGGACACGGCGTGCCCGAGGTGATGTACGCGATCTACCACCAGGGCGGAAACATCCGCGGCATCGTCGCGATCGTGAAGTCGCTTGCCTCGGCAATCTCCATCGGCACCGGCGCCTCGGTCGGACGCGAGGGACCGATCATCCAGATCGGCTCGTCGTTCGGCTCGACGCTGGCGCGGCGGCTGAACCTGATCCGGGCGCAGAAGATCACGCTGCTTTCGGCAGGCGCGGGAGCCGGCATCGCCGCCACCTTCAACACGCCGCTCGGCGGGGTCTTGTTCGCGTCGGAAATCCTGCTGCCGGAAATCTCGCCGCGCAGCTTCCTGCCGGTGGTCATCGCCACCGCGACCGCGACCTACGTGACGCGGATGGTGATGGGCGCCGAATCGGCCTTCGCCGTGCACGGGCTGTCGATCCCGGAACTGGGCACCGTCAACGTCTACGAGGTCGTGCTCGCCGCCGTCACCGGCGTGGTGATCGGCGTCGCGGCGTGGGCCTTCGTCAAGCTGCTCGCCTATGCCGAGGACCGGTTCGAGGAGATGCCGATCAACGCCTACTGGCAAAACGTGATCGGCATGCTGGGCGTCGGCTGCATGGGCTACGCCTTCTTCATGGTGACGGGGCACTATCATGTGCTGTCGGTGGGCTACTCGACCATCCAGGACATCCTCGATGGCGGCAACTCCGTGATCCTGCTGCTGTTGGCGCTGTTCGTCGGCAAGCTGATCGCCACGACGGTGAGCCTGGCCTCCGGCGCATCGGGCGGCATCTTCTCGCCCAGCCTGTTCATGGGCGCCAGCCTGGGTGCGGCGATCGGCGCGATCGGCGCCGCACTTTTCCCGCATGCCGGCATCTCGGTGCCGACATTCGCGATGATCGGCATGGGCGCGATGGTCGGCGGCGCGACGAGCGCTGCGATGACGGCAATCGTCATGATCTTCGAGATGACTCGCGACTACAACCTGATCGTGCCGCTGGTTCTGGCGGTGGCGCTTGCCATCGGGGTGCGCCGGGCGCTGGTGACCAGCGACATCTACACGATCAAGCTGAGGAGCCGCGGACGCCCGATCCCCACCGACCGCACCACAAACATGTTCCTGGTGCAGCCGGTGACGGAAATCATGAGCCGCGACTTCAAGGTGCTGCCTGAATCGATGACGGTCGCCGAAGCCGCCGGCGCCATCGACCCGAGCACGTCGAAGGTGCTGGTCAGCGACGGCCAGAGGATCGTCGGCTTCATCCGCTTCGGCACGTTCCGCCAGGACATGAGCAAGATCGGTGGAGAGAAGCTCGGCGACATCACCTCGACGGCGTTCATCATCGCCACCGAGCGCAGCAACCTCAACGACGTGATCACGCGCATGAGCCGGCGCGGCCGTTCCTACGCGATGGTGATCGAGGGAAATCGCGGCGGCGTGCCGCGGCCCGACGACGTGGTCGGCATCATCGACCGCGAGGAAGTCGCGCAGGCGGTGATCCAGAACCACTACGGGTGAGCCCGGCTCGCGCCTTCGACAGCGCGAATGGCGGCGAGACGCAAGTTAGCAGCCCGATAGCGTTTCCCGGCAACGGCTCGGCGCTATCTTGCGACGGATGCCGATGGAACGGCCGACGCGCTCCGGTATCGGAAGCTCGGCGTGGGCGGCCTGCATGGCCTCGACCTTTTCCTTCACGTCCGGCGGAAACGGCGCGACCTTCGGGCCGCTCATGTCGACATGGAGCGTCAGCACCTCGGCGGTGGCGGCGAGCCAGCCGTCGACATGGTGCAGTTCCTGGAAGGTGTGAAAGCGCTTCTCGTCGTGATCGATCATCTGGAAGCTCACCGTAACCTTGTCGCCCAGGTGCAATTCGCGCACGTAGCAGACGTGAAGCTCGGCCGTGTAGGTGGTGAGACGGCGTTCCGCCGCGTAGGACGGGCCCATGCCCATCGCCTCGAAGGCCTCGTCGGCCCCGCGATCGAACAGCACGTTGTAATAGGCCATGTTGAGGTGGCCGTTGTAGTCGATCCACTGCTCCTCGATCGACTGGACGCGTGAGACGAGGGGAGCGGCGAACGACATGGCGAATTCCTCCTTGAGCAATGGGAGGGTTTTGGCCGCACCGCGCCGACAAATCAACCGGACTTGCGCAGCCCCGCGCGATCCCGCTACCAAAAGCCCTGCACGAAACGAACCGACGACCCGGCTATGGGCACGGCGGCAGGGAGGAAAAGACATGGCGCTGGCCGATCTCGAGCGGGTCGAACGCAACGATGCCGGCATCGGCACCGTCACCGGCATACTGAAGCAGCGCTTCGGCGAGCGCTTCCAGACCGGCGAGGCGCTGCGCGCCCAGCATTCGCACACCACCACCTACATTCCCGGCCAGTCGCCGGACGGCGTGCTGTTCCCGCACAGCATCGAGGAGGTGCAGGAGGCGGTGAGGCTGTGCGCGGAGCACCGCGTGCCGATTATCCCGTTCGGCGTCGGTTCGTCGCTCGAAGGCCACGTCAACGCGCCGGGCGGCGGCATCTCGGTCGACACCTCGCAGATGAACCGCGTGCTGGCGGTCAACGCCGACGACATGGACTGCACGGTCGAGGCCGGCGTGACGCGCGAGGAGCTCAACCATCACCTGCGCGACACCGGCCTGTTCTTCCCGATCGACCCGGGCGCCAATGCGAGCCTCGGCGGCATGGCGGCGACGCGGGCGTCGGGCACCAACGCGGTGCGCTACGGCACGATGCGCGAGAACGTCATCTCGCTGACGGCGGTGATGGCCGACGGGCGGGCGCTGACCACGGCGACGAGGGCACGCAAGTCTTCGGCCGGCTACGACCTGACACGGCTCCTGATCGGCTCGGAAGGCACGCTCGGCGTGATCACCTCGCTGACGGTGAAGCTCTACGGCATCCCGCAGGCGATCGCCGGCGGGGTGTGCCCGTTCCCGAGCCTGGAATCGGCCTGCCAGGCGGTGATCGCGACGATCCAGATGGGCGTGCCGGTGGCGCGCATCGAGCTCATCAACGGGCTCGGCATGCGCTCGCTCAACCAGTACGCCAAGCTCGACTATCCGGAAGGGCCGTGCCTGTTCCTGGAGTTCCACGGCACCGACGCCGGGCGTGAAGGAGCAGTCGGAGCTGTTTGGCGAGATCGCCGACGAATATGGCGGCGGGCCGTTCATCTGGACGACGGACGTCGAGGAACGCACGAAGCTGTGGAAGGCGCGCCACGACGCCTACTGGGCGGGCATGGCGCTGCGGCCGGGCTGCCAGAACATCACCACCGACGTGTGCGTGCCGATCTCGCGGCTGGCCGAGTGCATCCGCGAGACCGAGGCCGACATCGCCGAGAGCGGGCTGGTGGCGCCGATCGTCGGCCATGTCGGCGACGGCAATTTCCACGTGCTGGTGCTGATGGACCCGAACGATGCCGGCGAGATCGCGCGCACCGAGGAGTTCGTGGCGCGGCTGAATCTCAGGGCGATCGCCATGGACGGCACCTGCACGGGCGAGCACGGGATAGGCCAGGGCAAGATGCGCTTCCTGGAGCGCGAGCTGGGGCCGGGGGTGGACTACATGCGGGCGCTGAAGCAGGCGCTCGATCCGCTTGACATCATGAACCCCGGCAAGATCATCAGCCGCGCGGCCCGGGTGGACTGAACCCGCCCCGCCACGATGTGGTCATGCTGTTGGATCATGGGTTTGTGACCGGCAGGCGACACCGGGGTGCGAGGCCCGCGGGCGAACAGCCAGGCGCGGCGAAGGTGCCCCGGCGCCCGGCGCATGCTGCTATGCTGCTGGCCGGGCGAATCGGCAGGGCTTGGGAGACATATCGCTGGCCAGACTCTTCGTCATAATCGGCGGCCTGATCGTTCTGGTGCTGACGGCGGCGCTGGTGGCGCCGTATTTCATCGACTGGACGTCGTACCGCGCCGACTTCGAGCGCGAGGCGAGCCGCGTGCTGGGACGCCAGGTGACGGTGCGCGGTCACGGCGCGCGCGCGGCTGCTGCCGTTCCCGTCGGTCTCGTTCTCCGACGTGGTGGTGGCCGGCACGACGCCGGACGAGCCGGCGATGACGGTCGATTCCTTCTCGATGGACGCCGAACTGGCGCCGTTCATGCGCGGCGAGGTGCTGATCTTCGACATGCGGCTGGTGCGCCCGCACGCCAACATCTCGGTCGGCGCCGACGGCGCGATCGACTGGGCGATGAGGCCGGACACCGTGTTCGACCCGTCGCAGGTGCAGCTCGAGAAGGTGACGATCACCGACGGCTCGGTGACGCTCCACCATGGTGCCGGCGGCCGCGACCACACGCTGTCGGAGATCGACGCGAAGCTTTCGGCACGTTCGCTGGCGGGCCCGTGGCGCATCGACGGCTCGCTGGCGGTCGACGGTATTCCGACGACGCTTTCCGTGGCGACCGGCCGCGTCGGCGACGAGGGTTCGATGCGTCTGCATGTCGAGGCGGTGCCGCGGCGCTACGGGGTGACGATCGAGACCGACGGTTCGGCGAAGCTCAAGGATGGCGCGGCCTCCTACGAGGGCATGTTCAAGCTGGCCGCGCTGACGGCGAAGAAGGACGAGACGCCGGCCTACCGCGTCAACGGCAAGTTCGCGCTCGACCACCAGCAGCTCGCCGTCGACCAGTTCCGCTTCGAGACGGGTCCTCTCGCCGATCCCTACACCGCCGACGGGCACGCGCGCATCGATCTCGGCCAGAACCCGCGCTTCTCGATCGTCGCCGACGGGGCGCAGGTGCGTTTCGACGAGACGCTGGACGATGCGCAGAAGCCCGGCGGGATCACGCTCGAAGACCGCATCGCCGCGGTGAAGGAGGCGATCCTCGACCTGCCGAAGCCCGGAATCCCCGGCCGGATCGACGTCGACCTGCCGGCGATCGTGGCCGGCGACACGACGATCCGCGAGGTGCGGCTTTCGGCCGAGCCCGCGCCGGAGGGCTGGCGCGTCGAGAAGATGTCGGCCGCACTTCCCGGGCGCACGACGCTGGAGGGGGCCGGTCTGCTGAAGGTGGGCGAGGACGATGTCGCGTTTTCAGGCGACCTGCTGGTCGCGGTCGGCCAGCCTTCGGGCTTCGCGTCATGGCTGTCGAAGGACGTCGACGACGCGATCCGGCGCCTGCCGAAGGCCGGCTTCAGCGCCAAGGTGCAGCTCACCGACCGCACGCAGGAATTCGACGATCTGGAGCTGATCCTCGGCGACGCCAGGTTCACCGGCCGCATCGTCAACTCGCGGCCGAAGAACCAGCGGCCCTCGATGGCGCTCAAGCTGGACGGCGGCAAGCTCGACGTCGACGGGCTGGCCGCATTCGCCTCGCTGTTCGTCAGCGACAGCGGTGTCACCCGGTTGGCCGACCACGACCTCGATTTCGACGTCAAGGCCGGGCCGGTGACGGTCGCCGGGCTCACCGCCGACGCGGTCGACACGTCGATGCGGCTGCGCGACGGGAAACTGGAGATCGACCGGCTGTCGATCGGCGGCCTGGACGGCGCTTCGGTCAGCGCCACCGGCACCGTGATACGGCCTTCAGCAGAGCGGCCACCCGACCGGCAATGTCGACGCCACGATCATCGGCGGCGACCTGGCGCCGGTGGTTGCGACGCTGGCTGCAAGATATTCCGGCAATCCGATCCTGACTCGCCTCAACCAGCGTGCCGGCAACCTATGCCGGCCTGCTTTCCGACGCCGAGGTGCAGGTGGTCGCCAGCGCGGCGGACAACGGGAACGGCGGCACGGGCGTGGCGGTCAGCGCCAACGGCACGGCCGGCGGAACCGGCTTCTCGCTGACGTTGTCGGGCAAGGACGGCTTGGCCCGGCTGGACGAGAGCCCGCTCAAGGTCGATTTCACCGCCAGGAACGACGACGCGGGTCCGATCTACGCGCTGCTCGGCCTGCCGGCGCTGCCGCTCGGCGTGGCCGGACCGGCGGAGACGGAATTCTCGCTCGACGGCACGCTGGCGAAGGGCGCCAAGGCCGCCTTCGCCTTCCGCGGCGACGGGCTGTCTGCCCGATATGACGGACAGGCGACATGGACGGAGAGCGGACTTTCCGCCGACGGCCAGGCTTCGCTGAAAGCGGACGACCTGGAGCCGTGGCTGATGGCGGCGGGCGAGGCGCTGCCGGGAATGGGGCTCGGCCTGCCGGTCAAGCTCAAGGCGGGCGCCAGTGTCGGCGACGGCGTGCTTATCCTCTCGGGCCTGACCGGCTCGATCGCCGATGTCGGCGTAGCCGGCGACGTCAATGCCGAGCTTCGCGACGGCATCCCGCATGTCACGGGATCGGTGCGCGCGGATTCCTTCGACCTGGCGTTGCCGGCCGAGGCCCTGCTCGGCGCCGACGCGCTGCAGGACAATGGCGACGGCTGGCCCGACGCACCGTTCCAGTCCGACCCTGTGCTGGCGGCCACGGTCGACATCGAGATGAGGGCGGGGCGCGTCTCCGCGGGGCCGCTCGGCGAGGCGAGTGCCGCGCGCATGAACCTGCGCGTCGACGCCGACGGCATGCGAATTTCCGACTTCCAGGCGAAGACCGCGGACGGCCGGGTCACCGGCCTGGCGGAACTGAAGAATACCGGCGGCACCGGGCTATTGAACGGGCAGTTGCAGATCAAGGATGCGCGGCTGGAGGCGCTGTTTCCATCCGCCGGCATTTCCGGGCGCGGCGACCTCTCGGTCAGCCTCAGCGGCAGCGGCAAGAATGTCGAGAGCCTGGTCGGATCGGCTTCCGGTTCCGGCACTGCGACGGCGCGCAACATCGAGATCTCCGGGCTCGACCCGACCGTGTTCGATGCGTTGCTGATGAAGGCCGACAGCATCGGCCGCGACATCGACGCCAAGGCGACGGCCGCATTCGCGCCCAAGATGGTTCTCGGCGGAGAGTTGCCGGCCGACGAGGCCGACCTCGCGGTGACGATCGCCGGCGGCATCGTGCGGGCGCCGCCGGTGCGCATCGAGAGCAACGGCGCCGTGCTGACGGCCGATCTGCGCGCCGATCTCGCCGCCGGCACCGTCAGCGCGGAAGGCACGCTGGAATACGATGCCGGTGAGGAGGCACTGGTCGGGTCGGAGCCGGCGGTGCGCTTCACCGCGACCGACCTGCTCGGCGACACCAGGGTGCAGCTCGACACCGCTCCGCTGGCGCAGTTCCTCACCCAGCGGGCGCTGGAAAAGGAGCAGGCGAGGGTGGAATCCATGCAGGCCGGGCTGCTGGAAAGCCAGCGGCTGCGCCGCGAGCTGCGCTACTACGCGGCACTCGAGGACCGCCGCGCGGAGAGCCGGCAGGAAAAGTCTGCGCTTCGAGGCCGAACAGCGGCAGCTGCGCGAAGACGCTCGGCGACGCCAAAGCGACGAGCAGGACGCGCCGGCTGACGGCGCGCAGGCGAGTCCCGATGCCACCGACAGCGCAGGCCAGGGCAGCGAAGGTCAAGACAGCGCAACGCCGGACACGTCGGCGAAACCGGACACGGCGGCACCGCAGGCGCGGTCTGTCGAGCCGGACGCCGGAAAGCCGGTGCCGCTGCCGACACCCGCGCCGACCGTGGACAACACGCCGGCGCCGGCGCCGGAGCCCGAGGCGCGGCGCGCATCGCCGAAGAGCAATCTCCCCGGTGTGTCGACCGACATATTCCGGCAGGAAAACCTGACGCTCGACTGCGCTGACGAAACCAGGCGGTTCCCAGGACTGACTTTATCGCCACTCAGCGGGTGGCAGAGCGCTTCAGATCGTCGAGGACCAGCAGCCGCAGTGCCGACGAAAGGTTTGCGCCGGGAGCCTTGGCGGCGTCGACCTGGGCCACCAACGCGGCCAGCGACAGGTTCCGCGCGGCGGCGATGCGCTCGAGTTCGGCGAAAAACTCGTCCTCGATCGAAAAACTGGTGCGGTGGCCGCGAATGGTGACGGAGCGCTTGCGCACCGCGCTCACGCGTCGGTGTCCTCGTTCCCGGGAGACGTCCGAGGTTCGAGTAGATGGGCGTCGAGGCGCGACAGTGCGGCGTCGCGCTCCGCCTGTTGGCGACGGCGCTCGGCGGTGGGAAGTCCGTGAAGGGCGCGGTTCTCGGCAGCCTGCGTCTCGCGCTCGGCGCGATTCCTGCGCTTGCGGGCGCTGCGCAGGTTGACGATCTCCGCGGTCATTTCTTGCGGAAGGCGTCCAGCGACACGACGTCGGCGCCGGCCTTTTCGCTATCGTCCGCGGCGGCGGCTTCGGCCGCCGGCTGCTTGTCGCGCTTGCCGGTGCCGGCGGGCAGGGCCGGCTGCGGCCCCTTCGCGGGGATCGTCTCGGGGGCCGGCTCTTCGCCCGCCGCTTCCGGCGTCTCGACGTCGAATTCCAGCTCGAAGTGGACCGAGGGATCGTAGAAGCCGCGCACGGCCGAGAACGGCACTTCCAGCTTCTCCGGCACGTCGGAGAAGGACAGGCCGACCTCGAAGCCGGTATCGGTGACCTTGAGATCCCAGGTACCTGGTACTGGAGCACGATGGTCATCTGTTCGGGGTAGCGCTCGCGCAGGCGGCTCGACACGCGGACCCCGGGCGCGCCCGTCAGGAAGGTGATGAAGAAATGGTGGTTGCCGGGGAGGCCGGTGCGCGCCACCTCGGCCAGCACCTTGCGCATGACGCCGCGCAGGGCCTCCTGGGCGAGAATGTCGTAGCGAATGTGATCGTCGGCCATGTCTGTCGGCTCACGGTGAATCGTTGCCTGTAATTAAGCACCCTTGGTCCGCCCGTAAACCGGTATAGCGCCAGACGAGGCCGTTTGGAACGGCTGTCTCGGGCGGCGGCGCGCGAAAGCACGAAGTCGCGCTGCGGGCAGACATCGACGGGCGGCGCGAACGAGCGAGAACAGCAGCGATGTGGAGGAGGGGGAGAAGTGGAGGCTTCTGTTGCCAGGTGCCTCCGAACCCCGCCTGAAGGTGCTAACCCACAGGGCTTAATTCGAGACTATCGCGCTGCTTACGCAGCGAGACGTGCCTCAGCATAGTTGTCGTTGGCAACTATAGAGTTTGGCCCGATAACGGTGGCTACCATGCCGAGCGAAAGTCCGATCTTTACACCCCCGTCGATCCTATTTCGCCCCCATCAAAAGCCGCCGCTATCCAATTGAAAGCGCGGCGGTTTTTGGTGGAGGCGCCGGGTACCGCCCCCGGGTCCGAGTGGCTTATTGCATCGGCCGTTTATCGCCATAGTCGGTCGAAACCGACACCGCCAATATAGGGTGGGCGAGGCCGGTTTGGAAGGGGTATCGTGCCGGTTCGCCAACCACCGACGCCAACCCTCGGAAGGAGAGAGGACGATGACCGACCATCTCGCCGACATCAGGAAATACGACGCGCTGGCCGACGCGGACGTGGTGGCGCGGCTGGCCGACTACCTCGCACCGGCGCTGAAGAACCGCGATTCCGCGCTGGTCGCCTGTTCCGACGAACAGGAACTGGCGCGGGTGCGCAAGAACTGGTGCATGGGCAAGCTCGGCGTGTTCGACCGCGAGCGCTGCGACACGGTGATCGGCTGGGTGTGCGAGACGATGGCGGGAGACAACCACAAGGACCGCGTCACCTTCTACTATCTCGTCGCCAAGCACCTGGACCGGCTGGGCGTCATCTGAACGCGCAAAATCTGTGAGAATGCCAAATCTGTGGGCCGGTCCGGCGAGGGGTTCGCCCGGCGCCCGGCTCGGCTATGATGCGGGCCGCTTTCGAAAAACCGAATCGAGCGCCAGGACACGATGCGCCAGTATCTCGACCTTCTCAGCCATGTGATGGAGAACGGCAGCGACCGGGGCGACCGCACCGGCACCGGCACGCGCGCCGTGTTCGGCTACCAGATGCGCTTCGACCTCGCGGCCGGCTTCCCGGTGCTGACGACCAAGAAGCTGCACCTGAAGTCGATCATCCACGAGTTGCTGTGGTTTCTCGCCGGCGACACAAACATCAAGTATCTCAAGGACAACGGCGTGTCGATCTGGGACGAATGGGCCGACGAGAACGGCAATCTCGGTCCCGTCTACGGATCGCAGTGGCGCTCCTGGCCCGCGCCGGACGGGCGCAGGATCGACCAGATCGCCAACGTGGTCGAAAGCATCAGGACCAACCCCAATTCGCGCCGGCACATCGTCTCGGCCTGGAACCCGGCGGAGGTGGACGAGATGGCGCTGCCGCCGTGCCACTGCCTCTTCCAGTTCCACGTTTCCGACGGCAAGCTTTCGTGCCAGCTCTACCAGCGCTCCGCCGACATCTTTCTCGGCGTGCCGTTCAACATCGCCTCCTACGCGCTGCTGACGATGATGGTGGCACAGGTGACGGGGCTCGAGCCCGGCGAATTCATCCACACGCTGGGTGACGCGCATCTCTACCACAACCATTTCGAACAGGCGCGCGAGCAGCTGACCCGCCGGCCGGGGCCGCTGCCGACGATGTGGATCAACCCAGAAGTCCGCGACATCTTCGGCTTCCGCTACGAGGATTTCCGGCTGGAGAACTACCAGGCGGCGCCGACCATCCGCGCCCCCATCGCGGTGTGAGGCAACACGCTTGAAGGCGGGCCAAAGCTGGTGGAGACTGGCGGGTGAAACGCGCCTCGACCCTGGCGCACCGTCGGGAGGAACCATGATCCGCAAGCTCATTCTGGCGCTCGGGCTCGTTGCCGCTGCGGGCGCGCCGGCCCTGGCCAACGACACGATGGCGGAGCTCAAGACCGGCGGGCTGATCTTCGTCAGGAACGACGTGGTGGCGATCGAGCGGGAGGACCTGTTCATCTCGCTCGACCAGGTGCGCGTGTCCTACGTCTTCAAGAACGGTTCGGAGGCCGATGTCGACGGCATCGTCGCCTTCCCGATGCCCGACATCGAGGGCAATCCTTACGAAAACGTGGCGGTGCCGGACTTCCAGTCGGACAATTTCCTGGGCTTCGAGGTCGAGGTGGACGGGCGGGCCATGCAGCCGCAACTCCAGCAGCGGGCGCTGGCGGCCGATCTCGACGTCACCGACGAGCTGGAAAAGGCGGGCGTGCCGCTCAACCCCTATTCGGACGCGGCGCGCGAGGCGGTGCAGAAGCTGCCGCTCGCCACCAAGGACGACTGGGTGGCGCGCGGCATGCTGTTTCTCGACCGCTACGACGCGGGCAAGGGCTGGGTCGAGGACTACGTTCCGATCTGGCGGCTGAAGTCGACCTACTGGTGGCGCATGAATTTCCCGGCCGGCATGCCGGTCAAGGTAGAGCACCGCTACCAGCCGAGCGTCGGCGGCACGGTGGCGGTGACCTTCCTGCAGGACGGGCAGCCGGTGCCCGATATCCATGCCGAATACGAACGAAAATACTGCATCGACCAGGCTTTCGACCGAGCCGTCCAGCGCGCGCTGGATCGCCAGCCCCGGCGAGCAGCCGCCGTTCTTCGAGAACTGGATCTCCTATGTGCTGACGACCGGTGCCAACTGGGCGACGACGATCCACGAATTCCACCTGACGATCGACAAGGGAAGCCCGCGCAATCTCGTCAGCTTCTGCGGGACGGGCGTGAGCAAGACCGGCCCGACGACGTTCGAGATGACGGCGCAGGATTTCTATCCGACCCGCGACCTCGACATATTGTTCCTGCGCCGGACGGACGAAAATTGAAGGTCACCCTGGTCTTCGGGGTGGCGCAGAACGGCGTCATCGGCCGCGCCGGCGGGCTGCCGTGGCGCCTGTCCACCGACATGAAGCGCTTCAAGGCCACGACGATGGGCAAGCCCGTCATCATGGGCCGCAAGACATGGGAGAGCCTGCCGCGCCAGCCGCTTCCGGGGCGGCGCAACATCGTGGTGACCCGCAATCCGGGCTATCGCGCCGAGGGGGCGGACGTGGCTGCCTCGCTCGACGAGGCATTGGAGATCGCGCAGCAGGACGTGGGAGAAGCCGGCGAGGCATGCGTCATCGGCGGCGCGCAGCTCTATCGCGACGCCCTCGACAAGGCCGACCGGCTGGACATCACGCATGTGCTGGCGGACGTCGATGGTGACGTCGAACTTCCGCCGATCGACCCCGCGATCTGGGAAGCGATCTCGTCGGAGGAGTTCCCGAAGGGCGAGCGAGACGACTACGCGACGCGATACGTCGTTTACGAAAGACGGAAAAAGGCCGGCTGACGGGCACGAAAAAGCCCTCGCGTCGTGGCGTAAGCCTTTCGGCGCGTTGAAGTCAGGCCTCGGCATACCTATAACCATCCCAAACGCGGGGAGGCGCCAGCTTGTTCCAGCAGGCGTCCGCGAGAGTCAGCCAAGAGGAAATACATGCCCTGGAGCAATCAGAGCGGTGGCGGCGGCGGCCCATGGGGTGGCGGCGGCGGCAATAATGGCGGCGGCCCCTGGGGGCAGGGACCGCGCGGCCCGCAGGGACCACAAGGGTCCCCGCCCGACCTCGAGGACATCATCCGCCGCGGCCAGGACAGGCTGAGGCAGGCGCTGCCCGGAGGCGGCGGCGCAAGCCCGCTGATCCTCATCCTCATCGCCATCGTCGTCATCGGACTTTGGGTGTTCAAGGCCGTCTACACGGTGCAGCCCGACCAGCTGGCGGTGGAACTGCGCTTCGGCAAGCCGAAGCAGGAACTCTCCGAGCCCGGCCTGCACTGGCACTGGTGGCCGATCGAGACGGTGGAGAAGGCGAACATCTCCGAAAAGCTCGTCGACATCGGCGAAGTGCGCGGCGGCACGTCCTCGGGACTGATGCTGTCGGGCGACCAGAACATCGTCGACGTGAAGTTCTCCGTCGCCTACCAGGTCGAAGATCCCGCGGCATACCTCTTCAACGTTTCCGATCCCGACGGGATGGTGCGCCAGGTGGCCGAGAGCGCGATGCGCGAGGTGGTCGGCCGGCGTCCGGCGCAGGACATCTTCCGCGACGACCGGCAGGGCATAGCCGACGCGGTGCGCGACATCATCCAGTCGACGCTCAACGAATACGGTGCCGGCATCAACGTCAACGCGATATCCATCGAGGACGCCGCGCCGCCGCGTGAGGTGGCCGACGCGTTCGACGAGGTGCAGCGCGCCGAGCAGGACGAGGACCGCTTCGTGGAAGAGTCCAACCAGTATTCCAACCAGCAGCTCGGCCAGGCGCGCGGCCAGGCCGCGCAGATCCGCGAAGAAGCGGCCGCCTACAAGAACCGGGTGGTGCTGGAGGCGCAGGGCGAGGCGCAGCGCTTCATCTCCGTCTATGACGAATACGCCAAGGCGCCCGAGGTGACACGCCGGCGCCTGTTCCTCGAGACGATGGAGAACGTGCTGAAGGACTCCGACAAGGTGATCGTCGACAAGAACAGCGGCACGGGCGTGGTGCCATACCTGCCGCTGCCGGAACTCCAGAAGCGGCAAACCCCGTCCGGCAGCAACACCAGCTCCGGCATCAGCGGCAGTACCATCGGCAATACCAGCAGTGCCCGGGGAGGCAGCAACTGATGAACAACCGGCTCCCCATCATCGTCGTCGTCGTCGCCGTCCTGCTTTTCCTGGCCTATTCGGCGGTGTTCGTCGTCAACGCGCGCCAGCAGGCTATCGTTCTCAGGTTCGGCGAGATCGTCAGCGTCAAGACCGAGCCCGGCATCTACTTCAAGATGCCGTTCTCGTTCGCCGAGTTCGACAACGTGCAGTTGATCGAGGACCGCGTGCTGCGCTTTGACCTCGACAACATCCGCGTCCAGGTCTCGGGCGGCAAGTTCTACGAGGTCGACGCCTTCGTCGCCTACAAGATCTCCGATCCGCGGCTGTTCCGGCAGACCGTGTCGGGTTCGATCAACCTGGCCGAGCAGCGGCTGAGGACACGTCTCGACGCGGCACTGCGCCGGGTTTATGGCCTGCGCGGCTTCGAGGCGGCGCTGTCCGAGGAGCGCGCCTCGATGATGCGCGAAGTGCGCGACCAGTTGCGTCCCGACGCCAACCAGCTCGGCCTCGAGATCGAGGACGTGCGCATCCGCCGCACCGACCTCACCCAGGAAGTGTCGCAGCAGACCTACGACCGCATGAAGGCCGAGCGCCTGGCCGAGGCCGAAAGGCTGAGGGCACGCGGCCGCGAGGCGGCGCAGCGCATCCGCGCCCGCGCCGACCGCGAAGTGGTCGAGATCGTCGCCGACGCGCAGCGCGAATCGGAAATCCTGAGGGGCCAGGGAGAGGCACAGCGCAACGCGATCTTCGCCGATGCGTTCACGCGCGATCCCGAGTTCTTCGACTTCTACCGGTCGATGGCCGCCTACAAGGCCGCGCTCGAGGGCACCGGCACGACGATGCTGCTGTCGCCGGATTCGGAGTTCTTCCGCTATTTCGGCTCCGACGCCGGCGGCAAGGCGGCGACACCGAACCTCAGTTCCGCGCCCGAGGCGAGCGGCGCCGATCTCGCGGGGGAGGCGAAGTCCTCCGCGGCCGAGGCGGAAGCAGCCGCCGCGGCGGCCGTCAGGGATGCCGAAAAGGTGATGCAGGACCAGTCGAGCGAAGGTGCCGCGACCGACACGAACGCCGGCCCGACGACGGCGCCCGCGAACGGGAACTCGTCGACCGGCGGCAAGACCGCGCCTGACGCAAACGCGTCCGACGCGCCGGCCGCGCCCGATGCCAGCGCTCCGGCCAACGACAACGCGCCGGCCACCGACCAGAAGACGATCAAGCCCGCCGCCGGCGCCAAGCCGTAGGCGGGCCGCAGCGTGGTCGACTTCCTGAGCGCGCTGGGGCTCGTGCTGGTGATCGAGGGCGTCTTCTATGGCGGAATGCCCCGGCTGGCGAAGCGGCTGGCGGCCGAGGTCATCGCCATGCCGGAAGGCGCAATGCGCGTCGGCGGGCTGTTCGCGGCGGTGATCGGCGTCGTGGTGGTATGGCTGGTGCGGGGATAGCGCGAAAGTTATCATCGCCGCGTGGCCAAGGCCGCAAACAGGCCCTATTTCTTGCCATCATTGTGATCGCCGCGAAAACAGCGCCGCCGCGGCGGCGGCGCTGAGCGGCGACGAACGGGAGCTCTCGCATGTTTTCGATAACGATGCCGTCGGCGGTTCGCGCAACGCTCGCGGCCGCGGTCACGGCAGCCGGCCTCAACATTGCCGCCGCGCCGGTGACGGCGTTGCCGGCCCATGCGCAGGGCCCCGAATTGGTCGCCGACCTGGCGCAGGGGCTGCTGGACGCGGTGGTGAACGTCTCGACCTCGCAGAACGTCAGCGGCGACAGCGAGGGCACCGTGCCGATGCCGGACGTGCCGGAAGGCTCGCCGTTCCAGGATTTCTTCGACAAGTTCTTCGACCAGGGCGACGGTCAGGGCTCGCCGCCGCAGCGCGTGCAGTCGCTCGGCTCCGGCTTCGTGATCGACGCCGAGCAGGGGATCATCGTCACCAACCTGCACGTGATCCAGGACGCCGACCAGATCGAGGTGAACTTCACCGACGGCACCAATCTGGAGGCCGAGCTCGTCGGCAAGGACAGCAAGACCGACCTCGCCGTGCTCAAGGTCGACCCGAAGGGCCACAAGCTGACGGCGGTGAAATTCGGCGATTCCGACAAGATGCGGATCGGCGACTGGGTCATGGCGATCGGCAACCCGTTCGGCCTGGGCGGCACGGTGACGGTGGGCATCATCTCGGCGCGCGACCGCGACATCAATTCCGGCCCGTACGACGACTACATCCAGACCGACGCGGCCATCAACCGGGGCAATTCCGGCGGCCCGCTGTTCAACATGGACGGGGAGGTGATCGGCATCAACACCGCCATCATCTCGCCCTCGGGCGGCTCGATCGGCATCGGGTTCTCCATCCCCTCGGACCTGGCGATGGGCGTGGTCGACCAGCTTCGCCAGTTTGGCGAGACGCGGCGCGGCTGGCTCGGCGTGCGCATCCAGACGGTCACCGACGACATCGCCGAGAGCCTCGGCATGGACAAGGCGCATGGGGCGCTGGTGGCCGGCGTCATCAAGGGCGGACCCGTGGACGACGGCTCCATCCAGCCTGGCGACGTGATCGTGAAGTTCGACGGCAAGGACATCAACAGCGTGCGCGACCTGCCGCGGATCGTCGCCGACAGTCCTGTCGGCAAGGAGGTTGACGTCGACGTCATCCGCAAGGGCGAGCCGCAGACCGTGAAGGTGACGCTCGGCCGGCTCGAGGACGGCGAGAAGCTGGCCGACGACGACTCGGCGAACGAGGACGGCCAGGCGCTGGCCACCGCGACCGTGCTCGGCCTGACGATCGCGCAGCTCGACGATGCGGCGCGGCAGAAATACGAGATCGGCGACGACGTCTCGGGCGTCGTGATCACCGCGGTCGACGAGAATTCGGAAGCGGCGGAAAAGGGAATCGAGGCGGGCAACGTGATCGCCGAAGTCTCGCAGGAATCCGTCTCGACGCCGGAGGACGTGGTGAGCCGCATCGACGCGATGCCGGGCGACCGCCAGAACGTGCTGCTGATGGTGGTGTCGAAAAACGGCGAGCTGCGCTTCGTGACGCTGCGCAAGGACTGATTCAAGCCGGCGGCACAAGCCGTTGGAAGACTTGCACAAAGGGGTGGCCGCTCAGGCCGCCCCTTTTGCTTTCCACTCTTCACGCGTCAGGCGGTAGAGGACGTGCCGCTGCAGGTGGCGGTGCGTGTCGGGCACGCGCGGATGGTCGAAATCGCCAGGCGGGTCGCGGCGCATGCCGAGGCGGCGCATCACGTCGGTGGAGCGTCGGTTCCCGGCAACGGCGAAGGACACGATCTCCTCGAAGCCGAGGGTGTCGAAGCCGAAGGTCAGCAGCGCACGCGCCGCCTCGCTGGCGTAGCCCTTGCCCCAGGCTTCCGGCACCAGCCGCCAGCCGATCTCGATGGCGCCGTCGGGCAGCGTCGGAATGCCGGAGACCGGGCTGATGCCGCAAAAGCCGATGCATTCGCCGGTGGCGCGCACCTCGAGCGGGGTGAAGCCGTAGCCGTCCTCCTCGATCCGTCGCGCGAGCCGCTGCATCGTCTCGTCGGATTCTGCCCGCGAGCGGCGAAACGGGAAGAACTCCATCACGCGCTCGTCGGAGTTGATGCGGTGGAAGACCGGGGCGTCGTCGTCGCGCCAGTTGCGGATGACGAGCCGCTCCGTCTCGATCGGCGTCACCGGACGAACTCTTCGGCCCGGTAGCCTTGCAGGTAGAGGAGCGCGGTGAGGTCGCCGTGGTCGATCCTGAAGCGCGCCTGCGCGGCCACCGACGGCTTGGCGTGCAACGCCACGCCGCTGCCCGCGAGCGCCAGCATGTCTAGGTCGTTGGCGCCGTCGCCGACGGCGATGGCTTCGGCAGGCGCGATGTCGAGGCGGGCGCAGATGTCGTGCAAGCGCGGCGGCCTTGGCGGAACGGCCGAGGATCGGCTCGACGACCTCGCCGGCGAGCCTGCCGCCGGTTTCGACGAGCCGGTTGGCGCGGTGCTCGCGAAATCCGAGCTTGCCGGCGATCGGTCCGGTGAACAGGTCGAAACCGCCCGAGATCAGGGCGGTCCAGGCACCGGCCGCGTTCATCGTGGCGACCAGCTCGGGACCACCGGGCGCCAGCGTGATGCGGTGTTCGATCAGGCGCTCGATGACGACGAGTTCCAGCCCGGCCAGGAGCGCCACCCGCTCGCGCAACGCCGGCTCGAAGGCGATCTCGCCGTTCATGGCGCGCGCGGTGATGGCGGCGACCCGCTCCTTGATGCCGATCTCGTCGGCCAGTTCGTCGATGCACTCCTGCTCGATCATGGTGGAGTCCATGTCGGCCAGAAGCAGCTTCTTGCGCCGGCCGGCGGTTTCCTGCACGGCGACGTCGACCGGCTGACCGGCCACGGCATCGTGCAGCGCGGCTGCCGCAGCGTCGGAATTGGCATCGCCGGGCAGGGGGATGTCGCAGGCGACATTTTCGGCCAGCCACACTATATCGCCCCCACCGACGGCGGCGCGGGCGGCTTGTGCGAGCGGGGCCGCGAGCGCGGGGCGCGCCGGATTCGAGATCAGGGTGGCGACGAGAGACATGGCAGGACCGGGGAGCGGTGGCGGATGCTGAAGGACGCCGTCCTGATAGCGGGGCCCACGGCCAGCGGCAAGTCGGCGCTGGCACTAGAGATTGCGCGGGCCGAGGGCCGGACGATCGTCAACGCCGATTCCATGCAGGTCTATTCGGTGCTGCGCGTGCTGACGGCAAGGCCGGGGCCGGACGAAGCGGCAGCCGCGCCGCATTTGCTCTACGGGCACGTTCATCCGACACGCGCCTATTCGACCGGCGAATGGCTGCGCGACGTTGAGGACCTGATCGAAAGCGGCACGTTCGAGCGCCGGTCGCCGGTCTTCGTCGGCGGCACGGGGCTCTACTTCAAGGCGCTGACCGAGGGCCTGTCGCAGATGCCGGAGATCCCGCCGGTGATCCGCGAGCGCTGGCGCGGGCGGCTCGCGCAGGACGGGCCGCGGCGTGTTCACGCGGTTCTGGCGGAAAGAGACCCTGATGCCGCAGCGGTGCTCCGCCCGGCCGACGGCCAGCGCATCGTGCGCGCGCTGGAGGTGCTGGACGCCTCGGGCCGCTCGATACTCGACTGGCAGGCAAAGCGGGACGCACCGCTGGTCGACGCCGCCAGCGCCCGGCTGATCGTCGTCGAACCCGACAGGGAGTGGCTCGGCCGCCGCATCGAACAGCGCTTCGCCAGCATGGTGGAGGAGGGGGCGCTGGAGGAGGTGCGGGCGCTGCTGGCGCTCGACCCCGACCCGGCCCTGCCGGCGATGAAGGCGATAGGGGTTCGCGAGCTCCGGGAAGTGCTCGAAGGCGCCGCAACCCCTGCGCAAGCCATGGATCGCGCTGCAACCGTGACCCGGCAATACGCCAAACGGCAATCGACGTGGTTTCGCAACCAGTTGGACGCCAAATGGCAGAGCCTCCCAATGCCGCAAACGGCGGATGCCGGGGCCGCCGATTAACCTTCGGTAAGGCGCTCGCGTGTCATAACGGACCGGGCTGTCGCCAAGGGGGGCCGATGCGCTTTCACAAATCGGAATCGGCTTTCATCGCCTTCATGATGCTGGTGCTGCTGTCCGGCGGCCTGACGATCTACGCCTACGACCTGCTGGACCGATCAAGGCAGATCCTCGACGAGGCGACAGAGATCGCGGTGGCCTCGGAGGTCACGCGGCTGCTGTTCATGGTCGGCACGCTGCTGGCAGCCGCGCTCATCTTCGGGTTCCTGCTGATCTACCCGCTGATCCGCACGCAGGTGCGTGAGGAAGGCAAGCTGCGCGCCATGACGGAATTGCTCAGCGCGCGTTCCGAGACGCTGGAGCACGCAGCGCTGACCGACGGGCTGACGGGCATGCAGAACCGCCGCTACTTCGACGACGCCCTGCGCGAATATCTCCGCGAGTTCCGGCGCATCGACAAGCCGGTGGGGCTGATGATCCTCGACCTCGACCACTTCAAGTCGGTCAACGACACGCACGGTCACGACGTCGGCGACAAGGTGCTGCGCGAGGTGGCGCACTGCCTGCGCGACATGACGCGCTATCACGACGTGGTGGCGAGGCTAGGCGGCGAAGAGTTCGCAGTCGTCACGCCCAACATGGACGAGGACTCGCTGACCAAGCTCGCCGAGCGCATCCGCAAGGCCGTGGCAGCGCTCGCCGTGGTTTCTGGAAACGTCCGGCTGAAGGTGACGACCAGCGTCGGGCTCGGCATCTGGGACGGCCGCGAGACCGCCGACGAGTTCATGCGCCGCGTCGACAAGATGCTCTACGAGGCCAAGCGACAGGGTCGCAACCGCGTGTGCGCCTGAGGCCTAGCGGGTTCCAGACGGTCTGGCGATCGCAGTCGGATGACGTGATGTTCGAGCCGGCACCGGGCGGTCGCCGGCCCGGCATTGCATGTCAGCGGCTGAACTGTCCGAAGCGCGTGTCGCGGCGTATCGGCGGCGTCATGTTGTGGGCGGTCTCGCGCAGGCTCGGCTGCGGCCGCGGCTCGGCCGGCGCCGGTTCGGCGTCGGTGGCCTGCCGCTGCTCGTAGGAGGGCACGCCGAACGGCGCCTCCGGCTCGTCGGCCTCGGTGACGTTGCGCATGCGGCGCACGATCTGGACCAGATCGACGTCGCCGTCGGCCGTGCTGCCCCGCGAATGCGACTTCTCGCACGAGCCGGGCAGGTGATCGGCCGGAACCTCGGCGAATTTCATGCGCATGGTCGTGGCCACGCCCTCGCCGAAGGCGATCGCCTCGCGCTGCCCCATCGAGGACAGGAAGGACAGCGTCGAGGCCGAGGAATTGGCGATCGCCGAGCGGATGATTTCCTGGTCGCGCTCGTTGGCGAGCCGCATGGCGAAGACGGTCGAGCACTGCGACAGCACGGTCGGGTCGAGCTCGCCCGGGCGCTGCGTGACGACGCCGAGGAAGCAGCCGTATTTGCGGCCTTCCTTGGCGATACGCGACAGCGCGTGGCGCGTCGGGGCGAAGCCGAGGCGCGGGTCGGACGGCATGTAGCGATGGGCTTCCTCGCACAGGACGAGAAGCTGGTATTTTCCCTGCGACCACAGGGCCATGTCGAAGGCCATGCGGGCGAGCACCGAACAGACCGAGTTGACCAGTTCGGAGGGCATGCCGGCCATCTCGAAGCAGGTGATCGGCTTGCCCTCTTCGGGAATGCGGAAGATCCTGCCGATGGTCTGGTGGATCGTGTCCTCGATCAGCCGCGAGGCGAACATGAACCTGTAGCGCGGATCGTTGATCGCCGATTCCAGCCGGTTCTTCAGCATGCGGAAGACGGGGCGCTCGTTCTTGCTCTCCAGAAGGCCCATGCGCTCGTCGATCAGCTTCAGCAGGTCGACCATGCGATAGGGCATCGGCGTGTCGGCGGTGATGCCGCTGCCGCCTTGGCGGCGCATGAGCGGGCTGCCGTTGGAGTTCCGGTAAAGCTGCTTGGCCTGCGGAATGAGGTCGCGCAGGATGTCGACTTCCTCCGCGATCGGGTCGCGGCCGCGGAACAGCACCTCGGTGATCTCCTCGAGGCGGAACAGCCAGAACGGGAGATCGAGCGTTT
The DNA here is from genome assembly GCA_963816435.1 of uncultured Alphaproteobacteria bacterium. GTDB lineage: Bacteria > Pseudomonadota > Alphaproteobacteria > Rhizobiales > Rhizobiaceae > CAWFKS01. Next base: position 140,152 of record CAWFKS010000009.1, on the reverse strand, counting down.
CGGCGTCGATGCGGACGGCCTTGCCGGGGAAGGCGGAGGCGAACTCGTTGTGCGGGTCGAGGATCAGCACCCTGAGGCCGGGGCGCGCTTCGACGGTGCGGTTGAGGAGAAGCGAGACGGCGGTCGACTTGCCGACACCGGTGGTGCCGACGAAGGCGAAGTGGCGCTGCAGGGTGTCGTCGACGGAGATGCAGGCCTCGATGCTGTCGTCCTGGGAGAGATTGCCGATTGAGACGGAGCGGCGGCCGCCGAGATTGTAGATCGCCTGGAGGTCGCGCGAGCGGATGCGGTGCGCAATGGCCCCGACATAGGGGTAACGGGTGATGCCGCGGTCGAACACGGCGCCTTCGGGGGTGTCGCGGACCTCGCCGATCAGCTCGATCTCGATCTCGATCGGGTTCGGCTCCTCCTCGCTCCAGCCCTGGACGGGGCTGCCGATGGCGTAGACGAGGCCGACGGTGCGGGTCGTGGCCAGGTTGACCGAGATCATCCGGCCGACCGTCCAGTAATCCTCGGCGGATTTGTCGCTCGGATCCGCAGAGGCGGCGATCGTGGCGCGGGCGCCGTCGCACTTGACCACGTGGCCCAAAATACGGCGCTTGGGCTGCGTCTGCTGACGCCGCTCCTGCTCCGTCTGTTCCAGGCTGGTCAAGTCCCGATCCGCATACATGGCTACCTCGCTGTCCCCTTCAGCAAATGTGGAGCCTATGAAATCGGGGTTAAGGTGGTGTGTGAGGGGATGGTTTAGGCGCCGTTAACGGGCAACGGCTTCAACCCTGAACGTATTTGCGCCAGTCATGCTGCTCGCGAAACCCCAGAACCTCGCGGATCTTGCGGTTGGAAAACAGTGCCTCGTTCTCGCCCATCTGGCGCGTAACGGGTACGCCCGGAAAGAAGCGCTCCGCGAGCTCGGCGGTCGGGATATTCATGCCGTTGGTGTCATTGCCGGCGTTGAAGACCTGGAAACCGAGACCGTCCTTCTTCAGACAGAGGTCGACGATCTGGCCGAGGTCGCGTGCGTCGATGTAGCAGAAGGCGTTGCGCCGGCGCATTTCCGGGTGGGCGAAATAGGTCGGGAAGTTCTGCTCGTATTCGTGCGGTTCGACGACATTGCCGATTCTCAGCGCATAGATGTCGAAGCCGGAGCGCCGCTGGAAGGCGCGCGCGGTCTTCTCGTTGACCACCTTGGACAGGCCGTAGGAATCCATCGGATCGATGTCGTAGTCCTCCTCCAGCGGCAGGGAATGCGGATCGGCGCGGCCGTCGGCGAAGCAGATGCCGTAGGTGGTTTCCGACGACGCGATGACGATCTTGCGGATGCCGAGCTTCACCGCAGCCTCGATGACGTTGTAGGTGCCAATGGCGTTGACGCGGAAGGTCTCGTTGTCGGGCTTCAGCAGGATGCGCGGGATCGCGGCGAAGTGGACCACGGCGTCGAAGGCGGGAACGCCGGTGCCGGGCTCGAGCTCGTCGAAATTGGCGTAGGAACTCATCGCGTTGAACATCTGGCCGGAATCGGTGATGTCGGCGGTCAGGTTGTCGACGCCGGGATGGTCGAGCGGCTGCAGGTCGACATTGACGACCCTGTGGCCGCGGTCGAGCAGGTAGGGAACGACGTGGCGGCCGGCCTTGCCGGTGCCGCCGGTGAAGAGAATCCGCTTGGCCTTGCTCATGGGTTGCTCCGTGTCGGCTTGATGTTCTGGAGATCCGGCGCCGATATATAGCGATTGGACCATCGCGCAAAGCGCGGGCAGGGCCGCAACCACGGAGAGAGCCGATGGAGCCGTGGGAATGGACGGCTCTCTGGGGCCAGTACGGCAACCGCGCCGGCGTGCCGCGCATCCTCGACGTGCTGGAAAAGGCCGGGGTGCCGGCGACCTTCTTCGTGCCGGCGGTGACGGCGCTGCTCCACCCGGACGAGCAGCGGCGCGTCGTCGGCGAGGGGCACGAGGTGGGCCTGCACGGCTGGATCCACGAGGTCAACACGAAGGTGCCGCCGGACAAGGAGCGCGAGCTGACGCTGCGGGCCGCCGACACGCTGGAAACGGTGACGGGCATCAGGCCGGTTGGCATGCGGACGCCGTCCTGGGATTTTTCGGACGCCACGCTGTCGATCGAGCGCGAACTCGGTCTCGACCTACGATTCCTCGCTGATGGCCGACGACGATCCGTACGAAATCGTGGAAGCGGGCGAGGCGACCGGGATCGTCGAACTGCCGGTCGAGTGGATCCGCGACGATTTCGCTCTATTTCAACATGAGCCGCTTCACCGCGCAGAGGCCGTACACGCCGCCGGGCGCGGTGCTCGACATCTTCCGGCGTGAATTCGACGGCGCCTGGGAGGAGGGCGGCCTGTTCGTGCTGACCATGCACCCGCACGTCATCGGCTACCGCTCGCGCATCTTCATCCTGAAGGAGCTGATCGCCCACATGAAGGCGCGCGGCGACGTATGGTTCGCCACCCATGCGCAGGTGGCTGCCTACGTGCGGGAGAAGGCGGGGCTCTGAGGAAAGCGGCGCAGACAAAGGGTTCGCGGCGGCCGTATTGGCGAGGGGCCTTGTTTGCAACACAATTATGCCTTAAGAAATTCATATCGTCTTTTCGGCCAATTTTTGGCTTTTCGCGGCGTCAGAGGCTCTCGACCCGCCAAATTTCTTCCAGAAAGACAATAATTCACAGACGCGCGCGTGCATTGCACTCGCAACTGGACAGGATATTTGCGCCACATGCATTCAGGAACGGTGAAATTCTACGACGGGAAAAAGGGGTTCGGCCTGATCGAACCCAACCATGGCGGCAAGGACATCTTCGTCCACATCAGCGCGCTGGATCGTGCCGGGCTCGGTGGCCTGGTCGAGGGACAGGCGCTGACGTACAACGTACAGCCCGACGAAACCGGGCGCAATGCGGCTGCGAACCTGCGGCTGACCTAGGAACCATCATGACCGAACGTCTATTCATCGTCGGACAGAGCGTCAGGCTCAAGAGGTGGTGGGGGCGTTCGCGAAAATTGCCGGACACCTATCATATCGTCGGATACCTGCCGCCCCGGAACAACTCGTTCCAGTATCGCATGCGCAGTCACGACAACGTCCACGAACGCGTTACGACCGAAGACGAGATAGAAGAGGTGCTGTCTCCGACGGCGTGAGGCGGCCTCCATCGAGCCGTCCACCGGGCGGCATGGCGAAGCGCTAGAGGGGGCTGGCCGGGTTCTCCGGCACGCCTGGGCAAGGATGCAGTTCATCGTCCAGTTCTACAGGCTGCGAAAATGCGACGGCGCCCGCGCCACGCTCGGACGCATCGGTTGCGAGGCAAACGGCGCACGCGACGCGATCGACATGGCGCGGCGGTTGCGGCGGACCATGGAGATGCCGCAGCGGCCCGACAAGTTCAGCATACATGACGTTCACGGAACCGAGCTGTTTCGGGGCGCAGCCGACTGATCGGCAGTCGCCGGGTAAGATCCACGCGACAAAGAAAACTTCCGCATCATGCCGCCACGGGCGGGCAGCGGACCAACATCGGGGATGCAATTGCAGGTATTCGTCAGGGACAACAATGTCGACCAGGCGCTTCGCGTGCTGAAGAAGAAGATGCAGCGCGAAGGCATGTTTCGCGAGATGAAGGCGCGTCGCGCCTACGAAAAGCCCTCGGAAAAGCGGGTGCGCGAAAAGGCCGAAGCGGTGCGCCGCTCGCGAAAGCTGGCGCGCAAGCAGGCCCAGCGGGAAGGGCTGCTGCCCGCACCGAAGCGCAAGCCCAGACCCGCTCCCTCGCGGGGACGGCCGGGCGAGGTGTCCTCGCAGACAGGCGGCCAGGGCAATGCCGGCCGGGACTAGCGTTCCCTCGCCGGTTGACACCCCGAATTTTTGCGATCATTGTCCGCGCCCATGAACAGGACCATTCTTATCGTAGGATCGCGCATGGGCAAGGCGGTGTAACCGCCGGGCGACAGCCACTCATGCGCGACATTCAGGCTCCCTCGGGGGCCTTTTTTATTGCCGAAAACATGCCTAAACGAACGGCCGCAGGGCTGAGCAGACGACGGGACGAAGAGCGATGAGTGGAAGCAACGAGACCGGCAGACGCGAAATGAGCGGTGCCGAGATGGTGGTCCAGGCGCTGAAGGACAACGGGGTCGAGAACATTTTCGGCTATCCGGGCGGCGCGGTGCTTCCCATCTACGACGAGATATTCCAGCAGGATGACGTGCGTCACATCCTGGTGCGCCACGAGCAGGGGGCGGGGCACGCGGCGGAAGGCTACGCGCGCTCCACCGGCAAGGCGGGCGTCATGCTGGTGACGTCCGGCCCGGGCGCGACCAACGCCGTCACCGCGCTGCAGGACGCGCTGATGGATTCCATCCCGCTCGTCTGCATCACCGGGCAGGTGCCGACGACGCTGATCGGCTCCGATGCCTTCCAGGAATGCGACACGGTCGGCATCACGCGCCCCTGCACCAAGCACAACTGGCTGGTGAAGGACGTCAACGAACTCGCGGCCACGCTTCACGAGGCCTTCCACATCGCCACCACGGGCCGGCCGGGGCCGGTCGTGGTCGACGTGCCGAAGGACGTGCAGTTCGCCAAGGGCATCTACACGCCGCCCTCGCAGGCGCCGCGCACCAGCTATCAGCCGAAGGTGCAGGGCGACCTCGAGGCGATCAAGGCGGCGGTGCAGCTGATGATGGAGGCAAAGAAGCCGATCATCTATTCGGGCGGCGGCGTCGTGAATTCCGGCCCCGAGGCCAGCCATCTGCTGCGCGAGCTGGTCGAGCTCACCGACTTTCCGATCACCTCGACGCTGATGGGGCTCGGCGCCTATCCGGCGAGCGGCAAGAACTGGCTCGGCATGCTGGGCATGCACGGCACCTACCAGGCCAATCTCGCCATGCACGATTGCGACGTGATGGTCTGCATCGGCGCGCGCTTCGACGACCGCATCACCGGCCGGCTCGACGCGTTCTCGCCGCACTCGATGAAGATCCACATCGACATCGACCCGTCCTCGATCAACAAGAACGTGCATGTCGACGTGCCGATCATCGGCGATGTCGGGCACGTGCTGGAGGACATGGTGCGGCTGTGGCGGGCGACCGCCAGCGTCGACAAGGCGGCGCTGAAGCCGTGGTGGGAGCGCATCAGGGAGTGGGAGGCGCGCGACTCGCTCGCCTACAAGGCGAACGATGACGTGATCATGCCTCAATACGCGATCCAGCGTCTCTACGAGGCGACCAAGGACCGCGACACCTACATCACCACCGAGGTCGGCCAGCACCAGATGTGGGCGGCCCAGCACTACGGGTTCGAGAAGCCGAACCGCTGGATGACCTCGGGCGGGCTGGGCACGATGGGCTACGGCCTGCCGGCCGCGCTCGGCGTGCAGATCGCGCATCCCGACAGCCTCGTCATCGACATTGCCGGCGACGCCTCGGTGCTGATGACGATCCAGGAGATGTCGAGCGCGGTGCAGCACAACGCGCCGATCAAGATCTTCATCCTCAACAACCAGTACATGGGGATGGTGCGGCAGTGGCAGCAATTGCTGCACGGCAACCGGCTGTCGCACTCCTACACCGAAGCGCTGCCGGATTTCGTCAAGCTTGCCGAAGCGTTCGGATGCCACGGCATCCGCTGCTCGAAGCCGGGCGATCTGGACGACGCCATCGCCGAGATGATCGACGTGAAGCAGCCGGTGATCTTCGACTGCCGCGTGGCGGCGCTCGCCAACTGCTTCCCGATGATCCCTTCGGGCAAGGCGCACAACGAGATGCTGCTTCCCGACGAGGCAACCGACGAGGCCGTGGCCAATGCGGTCGACGCCAAGGGCAGGGAACTCGTCTAGGCCTTCACACCACCAGGTTCACGGTCGGCTGTCCGGCCCCAGCAGGAACGATCAGCGATGAACGCACAGCTCCAGCCCACCGGCTCCGCCTATTTCATCCAGCAAGAGACCGCGCATCCCGAAACGCACACGCTTTCGGTGCTGGTCGACAACGAGCCGGGCGTGCTGGCGCGCGTCATCGGTCTGTTTTCGGGGCGCGGCTACAATATCGACAGCCTGACCGTGTCGGAAACCGAGCACGAGAAGCACCTGTCGCGCATCACCATCGTGACGCGGGCCACGCCGAACGTGCTGGAGCAGATCAAGCACCAGCTGGAGCGCATCGTGCCGGTCCATCGCGTCATCGACCTCACCGTCGTGGCGCGCGAGCGCGGCCAGGACCGGCCGCTGGAACGCGAGCTGGCACTGGTCAAGGTCGCCGGCAAGGGCGAGGACCGGGTGGAGGCGCTGCGGCTGGCGGACGCTTTTCGCGCACAGGTGATCGACGCCAACACCGAGCATTTCATCTTCGAGATCACCGGGCGCGTGTCGAAGATCGAGCAGTTCATCGCGATCATGAAGCCGCTCGGCCTGGTCGAGGTCTGCCGCACCGGCTCGGCGGCGATGAACCGCGGGCCGGAGCCCATGTAGGGAGCCGGCTGCTTGCCGGGTCGGCCCGATAGACGTATATACTCGGGATATACATCGAGGCGCGCCATGACCACGATCCAGATTTCGAAATGGGGCAACAGCTCAGCCATCCGCCTGCCCAAGGCGGTGCTGGACGAACTCGGGCTGAAGCAGGGCGAGAGCGTCGAACTGACGGTGGAGGACGGCAAGGCCGTTTTGCAGCCGGCAAGGCCGAAGAAGATCACGCTGGAATGGATCATCTCGGAGATGAAGCGTCTCGGCCCGGAGAACGAGCCGGAGTTCGTCGAATGGGGGACCACTCCCGGGGAGGCGATCGACGATGAATATTCTCGCGGCGAGATAACGCTGGATGACATCCTTAAGGGCAGGTGACATCGCCTGGGTCGATCTGGAACCGGTGCGAGGCAGCGAACAGGGTGGTGTCCGCCCTGCGATCGTTCTCACCTCGCAGGAGTTCCACGAGCTTTCCAACAAGGCAACGATCTGCCCGATCACCCGCAATCCGACGACTTGGCCCACGAAGGTGCCGCTTCCCCCGACAATGAAGACCCGGGGATTTGTGCTGGCCGACCAGATACGGACGGTGCACCGCTCCGAGCGCGGGTTCCGCTTCATCGAGACTGCGTCGGACGAGGTGCTCGAACAGGTTCGCGCCATCGTCGGAGAACTGCTCGGCATCGGCCGCTGAGCCAACATACCGTCGCTGCTGCCCCAGCGACCGCAAAACGAATTTATGTCAACATTACTGACATAATAAGATCAGGGAAACGTCCGTCATGTCGCTCGACGTGTTTCTGGCGCTGGTCGTCTTCGCAGTCGTGTCGACGATCACGCCCGGGCCCAACAATTTCATGGTGCTGGCTTCCGGCGTCAATTTCGGGCTGCCGCGCACGATCCCGCATATCCTGGGCATCGCCGGCGGGTTCGCGCTGCTGGTCAGCGCGGTGGGGCTCGGGCTCGGGGCGCTTCTGAAGGCGTTTCCCACGCTGGACGTCGCGCTGAAAATCGCCGGCGGGGCCTACCTTCTCTACCTCGCCTGGAAGATCGCGACGACGCGGACCATGGGCTCCGGCGGCGCGGCCGCCGGCAAGCCGATGACCTTCCTGCAGGCGGTGGCGTTCCAGTGGGTCAATCCCAAGGCCTGGGTGCTGGCGCTGACGGCAATCGCCGTCTACTCGGTTCCCGACAGGCCGCTGCTGACGATCGGGATCGTGTTCGCCACGTTCTTCGTGATCATGCTGCCGTCGCTGTCGCTGTGGGCGGTGTTCGGACGCTGGCTGCGGAATTTTCTGTCGCAGCCGACGCGGTTGAAATGGTTCAACATCGCGATGGGCATCGCGCTCGCCGCCACGCTGTGGCCGATGCTCGCCTGACCTGACTTGAGCTTGCCCGCCGCGGCTTGCGCGGCAGGCGCGAATCCTGTCTGAACGTTCCATGCAGCTATCCCCGCAACAGGACGAGGCGCTGAAGGCCGTCGCGCGCTGGCTGAAGGGCGGCCAGTCGCAGCTGTTCCGGCTGTTCGGCTATGCCGGGACCGGCAAGACGACGCTGGCGCGCTATTTCGCCGAGCATGTCGACGGCGAGGTGCAGTTCGCCGCCTTCACCGGCAAGGCCGCGCAGGTGCTGCGTTCCAAGGGCGCGACCAACGCCCGCACGATTCACTCGCTGATCTACCGGCCGCGCGGCGAGGAGGCGGTGGCGGACGAGGTCACCGGCAAGACCTCGATGTCGCCGACCTTCTCGCTCAACCGCCAGAGCCCGATCTCGCGGGCCAAGCTCGTCATCGTCGACGAATGCTCGATGGTCGACGAGGCGCTGGGCCGCGACCTGATGTCGTTCGGCACGCCGATCCTGGTGCTGGGGGACCCTGCACAGCTTCCGCCGATCTCGGGCGGCGGCTTCTTCACCGAGGCCGAACCCGACCATTTGCTGACCGAAATCCATCGCCAGGCGCGCGACAACGCCATCATCCGGCTCGCGCAGGACGTGCGCGAGGGCAGGGAGTTCATGAAGGGCGACTACGGCGAGGCGCAGGTGATCGGGCGCGAGGACGTCAACGCCGATCTGGTGCTGTCGGCCGACCAGGTGCTGGTCGGCACCAACCGGACGCGGCGCCGCTACAACCAGCGCCTGCGTCAGCTCAAGGGCTTCGAGGCGCTGTTTCCGCAGGCCGGCGACAAGCTGGTGTGCCTGAGGAACGATCCCAACAAGGGGCTGCTGAACGGCTCGCTGTGGAAGGTGATGACGTCGTCGAAGGAGACGGTGAAGCCCGGCATCAACCTGCTGGTGTCGCCGGAGGAAGACGATCCGGATCGCGGCGTGGCCAAGATCAAGCTGTTGAAGGCGGCCTTCGAGGATCCCGACGCCGACATTCCCTGGCAGACGAAGAAGCGCTACGACGATTTCGACTACGGATACGCGCTGACCGTGCACAAGGCGCAAGGTTCGCAGTGGAACGGCGTGGTGCTGTTCGACGAGAGCTTTGCCTTCCGCGACACGCGCCAGCGCTGGCTCTACACCGCGATCACGCGCGCCGCGGAGCGACTGACGGTGGTGCGCTAACTAGAGCGGTTCATCGTTTCGCGGAATTGATACACCGATCCAAGTCTTTGTTTGCGCGCAATTCCGGGCGGAAAGCCGGTTTCCACTTTTCCTGGAATTGCTTCAGAGCACCGTGTAGACGCGGATCGTCACCTCGGCGGGCGTGAAACGGCAGGTTGCCAAGAACAGACGGTCCGACAACCAGCCGTGCGGCCCGTCCGGTGCGTCGAAGACCGGCGCGGTGCGAAAATAGTATTCGTCGTCGCCGACTGCTTGCCCCGCGTCCACGCGTTCGATCACGGAGGCGGGGGCCACGAACAATCCCTTGTTGACGATGTAGATCGGCGTGCCGTCGTCGGCCTCCAGCGCATAGTGCGCTTCGACTGCCGAGGAGCCGTCGGCACGCACGCGCTCGTAATCGGCTCCGCCGGGCACGACGCGGCCTTTCAGGCGCGGACCGTCAACGATGCCGCCCGTGATCGGGATGACGCGGCGATGGCCGTCCCGGCCCGGGCCGCCGTCGAGAGCGGCTCCGATTGTCGCACGAATCTCGAAGGCGAATTCGAGCGTCGGATCTTTGGTCACGCATGCCCCCGCGTTTGCCCGCCTGGCTGGTCCGCAGGATCAGGTTTGTTCGGGAATTTCCGTCGCGCCGAGCCACTGCCAGGCCTGGTCCGCCTCGCCGGGATCGAAACGCCGGGTTTCCACCCCGGATGGGCCAAGAATGTCGGAGAAGGGGCGGGCGACGGAGGAGGCGCCAATGACGGCGCATCGCCGCACGTGCCTGCCGGCATGGCCGCGCGCCTCCTCGATCGTGGAGGAGGCGACGTCGTCCCATTCGACGCCCTCATGGTCGACGAAGCGCAGCAGCAAGTCGATCTTGTCGTGCAGCGCGTAGGCGCCTTCCAGGAGGCCGCAGAGGTTTTCGAAGTCGGAGCCGGTCACCTCACCGGCGATTTCGGCCGCGAACAGATCCTCGCGGTCGGTGTCGATGCGCCGAACGGCAGGGATCGGTTCAAGGGGATGCAAGGGCATGGTCCTGTCGTCTCGGGTGTGGGTACGGGTCGGCTGGAACGGTCGAATGCATCAACCTGTTCCGATGCAAGGCCGGCACGCTGTGCTATAGGCGGCGCTACATCTCTCCGGAAGAAGCCTCATGCCCGCAAAACTCTCCGTCAATCTTAACGCCATCGCCATGCTGCGCAACAGGCGCGACCTGCCGTGGCCGAGCGTCATCCATCTCGGCCGGATCGCGCTTGCGGCCGGTGCGCACGGCCTCACCGTGCATCCGCGTCCCGACCAGCGGCACGTGCGGTTTTCCGACCTGCCGGAAATCAGGGCGCTGATCGACGACGAGTTCCCTGAGGCCGAGTTCAACATCGAAGGCTATCCGAGCGAGGATTTTCTGAAGCTGGTCGAAACGAACCAGCCGGAGCAGGTGACGCTGGTGCCCGACGACCCGAGCCAGGCGACGTCGGACCACGGCTGGGATTTCGCCGACCAGAGGGATTTCCTGAAGCCGGTGGTGGCCCGGCTGAAGAAGGGCGGCATGCGGGTGTCGCTGTTTGCGGACGCCGATCCGGCCGGGATCGAGGCGGCGAAGGCGACGGGCGCCGACCGGATCGAGCTCTATACCGGGCCGTATGGCGGTTGGTACGATGAATCCGGAAAGGCGGCCAGCGAGCTGGAAAGGCTCGGGAAAACCGCCGACGCGGCCGCCAAGGCCGGGCTCGGCGTCAATGCAGGGCACGACCTCACCGTTGCCAACCTGCCGGCGCTGGCAAAGCGCATCCCGGCACTCGCCGAGACCTCGATCGGCCATGGGCTCACGGCAGACGCGCTGGAATTCGGCATGGCCGAGACGGTGCGGCGCTTCCTCAAGGCACTCGGCTGGTAGGGCGCCTTCGAGCGATCTATTCGGCCCGCTCTTCCCAGATCCTGACCAGTTCGACGATCGTGGCGACCGCCTTTTCCATGTCCTGCCGGCTCACCCATTCGAGCGGCGAGTGGAAGGCATGGCCGCCGGCAAAGATGTTCGGGCAGGGCAGGCCCATGTGCGACAGCCGCGATCCGTCGGTGCCGCCCCTGACGCTGCCCAGAACCGGCTCCATGCCGGCGCGACGCACCGCCTCCTGCGCGTATTCGACGATCTCGGGCGTTCGGTCGAGCACGACCTTCATGTTGCGGTACTGCTCCGTCACCTTCATCGTATAGGACGAGCCGGGGTAGGCCTTCATCACGTCGCGGACGATGCCCTCCAGCATCTCCTCCTTGCGCTTCAACCCGTCGTCCTCGAAATCGCGCACGATCAGGCTGATGGAGGCCTTTTCCATCGCGCCGGCGATGTCGGTGGGGTGCAGGAAGCCATCCCTGCCTTCGGTGCCTTCCGGCGATGCGTCCTTCGGCAGCCGGTCGACGATGGCGGCGGCGATCTTGATGGCGTTTTCCATCTTGCCGGTGGCGAAACCCGGGTGGATGGCGACGCCGGTGATGCCGATGTCGACCCGGTCGGCCGAAAACGTCTCCGCCTCGATCGAGCCGGCCGTGCTGCCGTCCATCGTGTAGGCGAAGTCGGCGCCGAGCTTTTCGAGATCGACCTTGTCGACGCCGCGGCCGATCTCCTCGTCGGTGGTGAACAGCAGCTTCACCGCGCCATGCCTGATGTCGGGATTTTCGACGAGGATCTGCGCGGCCGCGACGATCTCGGCCACGCCTGCCTTGTCGTCGGCGCCGAGAAGGGTGGTGCCGTCGGTGGTGATGATGTCGTTGCCGATCTGGTTGGCGAGTTCGGGATTGTCGGCGACGCGGATCACCTGGCCCTTCGCGGCCGAGCGCGATGTCGCCGCCGGCATAGTTCTCGACGATGCGCGGCTTGACGCCCTTGCCGGAAAAGTCCGGCGCGGTGTCCATGTGCGAGCAGAAGCAGACGACCGGCACGGTCTTTTCGGTGTTGGCGGGCACGGTGGCGTAGACATTGCCGTGCTCGTCGAGATGCGCGTCCGCGAGCACCGATCTCGAGCAGTTCGGCGACCAGCAGGCGGCCGAGATCCTTCTGCTTCTCCGTCGAGGGCTGGGCATCGGACCTCGGGTCCGACTGGGTATCGATTGTGACGTAGCGCAGGAAGCGTTCGGAGGCGGTGCTGGTCACGGCATGTTCCGGTGTTTCGTTGTGGTGGCGGCAGGTCTAGCCGGTCCGGTTGGAAAAAGCACGGCCCCGCGCGAGACCGCGCCAGCTTGCCGCCTCGGCGCCGTCGGCCTATATGCAGCCGCCGAGGCAACACGACGCGCCCGAGGCTGCTCGACCCGCGCGGCAAGGCGATGCGGCGCGAAGAAAGGCAAATCATGGCCGACAGCGCCGCGCCAGCAGCCGAACAGCCGGCCGACAGCGAGCCCCAGCAGGAACAGACCCCGAAAAAGCCCAGTCTCGGCGTGCTCATGCTCGGCGCGCTGGGCGTGGTGTTCGGCGACATCGGCACCAGCCCGATCTACGCCTTCCGCGAGGCGCTGCACGCCGCGGCGGGAGACGGCGTCGTGGTGCGCAGCGAGGTATTGGGCATCCTGTCGCTGATCGTGTGGGCACTCACCCTCATCGTCACGGTCAAATACGTGGCCTTCGTGCTGAGGGCCGACAACCAGGGCGAAGGCGGCACGCTGTCGCTGATGGCGCTGGCGCGGCGGGCGCAGCCGGGCGCGAGCGTGCCGATCCTGCTCATCGGGCATGGTCGGCGCGTCGCTGTTCTTCGGCGATTCCATCATCACTCCGGCGATCTCGGTTCTGTCGGCGGTCGAAGGCCTGAAGCAGGTGACGCCGCGGCTCGACGCCTACATCGTGCCGATCACGCTGGTGATCCTGGTCGGGCTGTTTTCGGTGCAGCGTTTCGGCACGGCCAGGGTCGCGAGCGTCTTCGGGCCGCTCACCGCGCTCTGGTTCCTGACGCTGGGCGCTATCCGGCGCCGTGCACATATTCGACGATCCGAGCGTGCTCGCGGCGCTCAACCCGTGGCACGCGGTCTCCTTCCTGTTTGCCGAAAAGGGCATCGCCTTCGTCACCATCGGCGCGGTGTTCCTGGCGGTCACGGGCGCCGAGGCGCTCTATGTCGATCTCGGCCATTTCGGCCGGCGGCCGATCGTGACGGCGTGGCTGGCCATCGTGTTTCCCTGCCTGCTGCTCAACTATTTCGGGCAGGGCGCCTTCGTGCTCGCCAATCTCAAGGCGGCGGAAAACCCGTTCTTCGAGATGCAGGCCAGCTGGGCGCTGCTGCCGGTCGTGATCCTGGCCACCATCGCCACCATCATCGCCAGCCAGGCGGTGATCTCGGGCGCCTTCTCGCTGACCAGGCAGGCCGCGCAGCTCAACATCCTGCCGCGCATCCGCGTGCTGCACACCTCCGAAACCCAGCACGGGCAAATCTACATGCCGACCGTCAACACGCTGATCGCGGTGGCGGTGATCGTGCTCGTGCTGACCTTCGAGGCCTCGACGAACCTGGCCTCGGCCTACGGCATCTCGGTCACCGGCGAGATGCTGGTGACGTCGATACTGCTGTTCGTGGTCATGCGCGGCATCTGGAAATGGGCGCTGCCGGGCGCGCTCGCGCTCTGCCTGCTGTTCGGCGTCATCGACACCTCGTTCCTGGCGGCGAACGCGACGAAGTTCTTCGAGGGCGGCTGGGTCTCGATCGGCGTGGCCCTCGTCATGCTGACGATCATGATCACGTGGTGGCAGGGCAGCCGCTACCTGTTCGAATACACGCGGCGCTCGGAGATCCCGCTGAAGGAGTTGCTGAAGCGTTTCGAGGAGAAGATGCCGCCGACGGTGTCGGGCACGGCCGTCTACCTGACCGCCGATCCCGACAGCGCGCCGACGGCGCTGCTGCACAGCCTCAAGCACTACAAGGTGCTGCACGAGAACAACGTCATCCTGTCGGTGGTCACCGCGCAGGAGCCGCGCGTGCCCCAGAGCGGCCGCGTCGAGATGGAGCAGCTCGGTCCGCGTTTCCGGGTCGTCAAGCTCAATTTCGGCTTCATGGAAGAGCCGAACGTGCCCAAGGCGCTGGCGCTGTGCCGCAAGATGGGGTGGAAGTTCGACATCATGGACACGTCGTTCTTCGTGTCGCGGCGCTCGTTCAAGGCCTCGGCCAGGCTCGGCCTGCCGGTGTGGCAGGACCGGCTGTTCATCGGGCTGGCGCGCAACGCGGTCGACGCCACGCATTATTTCCAGATTCCGACCGGGCGCGTGGTCGAGCTCGGCACCCAGGTGAAGATCTAGGCTGCGTCGCCCCGCAACCGCTTCACGGCCGTCTCGGCATAGTCGGGGTCTATTTCGATGCCGATGCCGGCGCAGCCGAGGCGTTCGGCGGCGACCAGCGTCGAGCCGGCGCCGAGAAACGGGTCCAGGACGGTTGCGCCATCCGCGCCATGGAGCCTGATGCAGCGTTCCGGCAGTTCGACCGGGAAGCCGGCCGGATGGTCGAACTTCTGGGCCTTCGAGCGCACCGTCCTGTAGGGGATGAACCAGACGTTTCCGGCGCAGCGGCGGTCGCGTGCATGACCCCAGCGGGCGATGTTGGACTTGTCCTTGAACGGCACGCCGACGGCCAGCCGGTCCACCTCGACGGCGCCCGACAGGGTGAAGTGGAAGAGTTGCTCGTGGTTCTGGTTGAGATAGCGGCGGCTGGTGATCGGCTTGAAATGGCCAAACGTGTCGTCGCCGACGGAGACGGACTTCGCCCACACGATGTGGTTCTGCAGCACGAAATTTTCGCGGAAGGCGCCGGCGACGTCCATGGCGATCCACGGGTCCGAACCGGTCGAGCCGACATTGAGGAAGAACGAGCCGTCGGGCTTCAGCACGCGGGCAAGCCGGTTCCCGACCTCGGCCAGCCATGCGAGGTATTTTTCGCGCGGCAGGCGGTCGTCATAGGAGCGGTAGGCGATGCCTATATTGTAGGGCGGCGAGGTGACGATCACGTCGACCGAGGCGGCAGGCAGGGTGGGGAGCACGTCGAGGCAGTCGCCGCGGACGATCGTCTGGTTGCCGACGATCTGGTGACTGTGCGAACCGCCGGCCGCAGCCGCATCCACCTGAGCCCCGCCGGTCTGCCGCGTCTTCTCGAGCGCTGATTCCATGGCTCCCAGAATGCCATTTTCAGGCTTGCGGTACAAGTCTCGTTTCATGGCAAGGATTCCTCTTGCGCCGAACCGTAACGTTCGTTACGGATGCGCCCGATGAACGCCGAAGCCACCCTGGAAGACGAGACCTACACGCCGCGCCAGCACGAGGTGCTGGACGCCGTGCTCGAGCTTCTCGTGGAGGACGGCGACCGGCTGACGATGACCGACGTGGCGCGCCGGGCGAGCTGCTCCAAGGAGACGCTCTACAAATGGTTCGGCGGCCGCGACGGTCTGCTGACGGCGACGGTGCAATGGCAGGCCTCGAAGGTGCGGGCCGGCAGCTACGAGAAGGCGGAACTCGACGCGGCAGCACTTCGCGACAGTCTCGAGGATTTTGCCGCGACGTGGCTGCGGGTGATCTCCAGCCGCACCTCGATCGCGCTCAACCGCGTGGCGATCGCGCATGCGGGCTCCGGCAAGAGCAATCTCGGCCAGATCGTGCTCGCCAACGGCCGCTTCGCCATCGGCGAGAGGCTGAAGCCGGTGCTGGAGGCGGGGCGCAAGGCGGGGCTGCTCGCGTTCGAGGACGCGGAGGTGGCTTTCCGCACGTTTTTCGGGCTGGTCGGCCGCGACGTGCAGATCCGCATGCTGCTCGGCGACAAGGCCAAGCCCAGCGAGGCCGAGATCGTCGCCGACGCCAGCCGGGCCACCCAACAGTTTCTGGCGCTCTACGGGGCGGGCGAATGACGGCACGCGGCCTTCATCACCCCACCCGGCGCTGCGCGCCGACCTCCCCGTCGAGGGGAGGTAGGGCTCAGGCGTCGCGGCTCTCCTCCCCCTCAACGGGGGAGGTGGCCCGAAGGGCCGGAGGGGGTGGCAGCTCCGTCATGCGTCAGTGCGAGACCCACGAATTGAAACACGTCAACACGGGAAGGAAATGACCATGCGTGTCTATTACGACAGCGATGCCGATCTCAATCTCATCAAGGGCAAGAAGGTCGCCGTCATCGGCTACGGCAGCCAGGGCAGGGCGCACGCGCTCAACCTGAAGGATTCGGGCGTCGCCGAAGTGGCGATCGGCCTGAAGAAGGGCTCCAAGACGGCCCAGAAGGTCGAGGCCGACGGGCTCAAGGTGATGACCGTGGCGGAAGCCGCCGGCTGGGCCGACCTGATGATGATGGCCACGCCCGACGAGCTGCAGGCCGGCATCTACACCAACGAGATCGCGCCCAACATCCGCGACGGGGCCGCGATCGCCTTCGCCCACGGGCTCAACGTGCATTTCGGCCTGATCGAGCCGAAGGCCAGCGTCGACGTGCTGATGGTGGCGCCGAAGGGCCCCGGCCACACGGTGCGCAGCGAATATCAGAAGGGCGGCGGCGTGCCTTGCCTGGTCGCGGTGTCGCAGGACGCCTCGGGCAACGCGCTCGACCTCGGCCTGTCCTATGCCTGCGCCATCGGCGGCGGCCGCTCGGGCGTCATCGAGACGACCTTCCAGGAAGAGTGCGAGACCGATCTGTTCGGCGAGCAGGTGGTGCTGTGCGGCGGCCTGGTCGAGCTCATCCGCGCCGGCTTCGAGACGCTGGTGGAAGCCGGCTACGCGCCGGAAATGGCCTATTTCGAGTGCCTGCACGAGGTGAAGCTGATCGTCGACCTCATCTACGAGGGCGGCATCGCCAACATGAACTACTCGATCTCCAACACCGCCGAGTGGGGCGAATACGTGTCGGGCCCGCGCATCATCACCGCCGACACCAAGGCCGAGATGAAGCGCGTGCTCAAGGACATCCAGACCGGCCGGTTCACCACCGAGTGGATGCAGGAGTGGCACTCGGGCGCGGCCCGCTTCAAGGCCACCCGCCGCCTCAACGACCGGCACCAGATCGAGGAAGTCGGCGAGAAGCTGCGCGGCATGATGCCGTGGATTGCGAAAAACAAGCTGGTCGACAAGACCAAGAACTAGTTCGATCCACGGCCATCTTTCTTCTGCGCGTCCTCGGGCTTCGCCCTGCGGGCGCGCGGGGGGCGCGAAGAACAAGCTAGTCGACAAGGCGAAGAACTAGAAAGCCCGTCGCAACACCACCCGGCCGGGCGACTGGCCGCGGCGGCTTCCTTCAAGAACGCGGGCCGTGCCTCAGACGGGCACGGCCTTGGACCTCAGGTGCGGGCGCGGCGGGCGTCGCGCTCCTCGCGCGAACGGCGGCGCGGCGTCGCCTCGCCGTCGGCGCCGGCCAGAACCTTGCGCGGCGGCAGCTGCACCTGCGCGGCGAGCTTTTCGAAGCGGTCGACCTTGTTGGGGAAGGCCATCGCGGCGACGAAATATTGCTGGAAGCTCGGCTCCAGCGCCGTCTCGATCTTCTCGATCTTGCGCACCTGCTGCTCGATCTCGCGGCGATGGTCGCGGTTGAGCAATGCCATCAGCGCGCCGGTGCCGGCGGCGTTGCCGACCGCCTTCACCTCCGACAGTTCGCAGTCCGGGATGAGCCCCAGAACCATGGCGTATTTCGGGTCGATGAACGAGCCGAAGGCGCCGGCGAAACGTATCGTGTCGACGTGGTCGACGCCCTGCTTCTGCATCAGCAGCTTGATGCCGGCATAGAGCGCGGCCTTGGCGAGCTGGATGGCGCGCACGTCGTTCTGGGTGACGGTGATCTTCTGCTTGCCCTCGTGGAGCAGGTAGGACCAGGTGCGGCCGTTCTGCAGGATGCGCGGGCTCTTTGCCGCCAGCGCGCCGTCGATGACACCGTCCTCCGAGATGATGCCCGACAGATACATCTCGGCCACCACCTCGATGATCGCCGAGCCGCAGATGCCGGTGACGCCGAGCTTTTCCGTTTCCTCGTCGAACCCCGGCTCGTCCGACCACTTGTCGCAGCCGATCACCTTCACCTTCGGCTCCAGCGTCGCCGGGTCGATGCGCACGCGCTCGATGGCGCCCGGAGCGGCGCGCTGGCCGCAGGAGATTTCCGCGCCCTCGAAGGCGGGGCCGGTCGGCGAGGAGGCGGCGACGACGCGCTGCCGGTTGCCCAGCACGATTTCCGCATTGGTGCCGACGTCGACCAACAGCATCATGCGGTCCTGCCGGTAGGGACCCTCCGACAGGGTCGCGGCGGCGGCGTCGGCGCCGACATGGCCGGCGATGCAGGGCAGCAGGTAGACGCGGGCGCCGTGATTGATGTCGAGCCCCAGTTCGCTGCCCCAGCTGTGGACGGCGCCCGAGACGGCGAGCGCAAACGGCGCCTGGCCGAGCTCGGTCGGGTCGATGCCGAGGAACAGATGGTGCATGATCGGATTGCCGACGAAGACGGCGTCGAGGATGTCGTGGCGGTCGACATTGCCCTCGGCGCAGACCTTCGTGGTCAGTTCGTTGATCGCCTGGCGCACGGCCTTGGTCATGGCCGGCCGGCCCTCCGGATTCATCATCACGTAGGACACGCGGCTCATCAGATCCTCGCCGAAGCGGATCTGCGGGTTGGAGACGCCCGAGGAGGCTGCGATACGGCCAGACAGAAGCGACACCAGGTGCATGGCAATCGTGGTCGAGCCGATGTCGCAGGCGATGCCGTAGGCCTCGTTGTGGAGGCCCGGCCACAGATCGATGATGGTCGGGACGCGAGGAGTCCAGGTCGCGGTGGATCGCCGCCGTCACGCCCCAGTTCGCCGCGCCGCAGGATGCTCTGCACCTTCGGCAGGAGATGCTGCGAGACCAGCAGGTCCTCCCAGCCCCAGTCCTTCTCCAGGACCGCCTTCAGCCGGTCGAGGTCGCCGAGCGGATGGTGCATGTCGGGCTCTTCCACCTCGACATAGCAGAGCTGCACGGCCGGATTGCGCTCGATGACGCGCTCGATGGGGCTCTTGCGCACCACCTGGGCGTTGATGATCGTGTCCTGCGGCACGTCGACGACGAGGTCGCCCTGCACGGTCGCCGAGCAGGAGAGGCGGCGGCCGGGCGCCAGTTCGCGCTTTTCGGCGTAGCGGCGCTCCTTCGGGCCCATCGGCGAGATGTGGTCGAGCGTGGAGACGATCTTGTGCTTGGCGAAGGAGCCTTCCTGCACCTCGATCTGGCAGCGCCCGCAGGTGGCGCGGCCGCCGCAGACGCTCTCCACGTAGACGCCGAGCTCGCGCGCGGCGTCCAGCAACGGCGTGCCGACGGCGAAGCGTCCGCGCTTGCCGGACGGCATGAAAAGGACGAGGGGATCGGTGTCCTGCGCGGTCATGTCCTGGCGGCCTCCAACAGCTCGCGTCCTCCCCTTAACAATTCATTTCATGATTCGGTCCAGCATCGGCGCTCCGAGGAGACCGACAATGACCGAAATCCTGCTTTCGGCCGTCTCGACAGGGTTCCTGACGGTCCGTTTCATCAAGGGCGCGTGGTTCCGCAACCCGCAATACCTGGCGATCGGCATCTGCGGCGCGCTGGCGGCCGTGCTGCTGCTGCGCGCGTTCTCGCCGGAGATGGCGGACGGGTTCGTCGTCGGCGGCGTGGCCGGTGTGGCCGGATCGTGGGGCGCCATGGCGCTGTTCGATGCCGTTCTCGGGGCGGTGTGAGGGCGCATCAGCTTTCTGCAATCTTCCGCGGCACCGGGCGGCGCCTGGTTCACCCCCTGGCGAGCCTCGCCTCGCGGCCGCCGCGGCGGCGGGCCCCGGCGTCACCCGACGATGCGGCGGGCGAGGGCGCCGCGGTGGGCTGCCCGGCCTCGGCCGGCTTGTAGTCCTTGTAGGTCCTGATCCACTTGGCGCAGTCCTTGTCGGTGCCCATCAGCACGTTGGCGCCGCGCACCGCTTCCATCTCCTGCGGACGGCAGGGGTTCATGATGGCGCTGGTCATGCCGGCGCCGATGACCATGGGGATGAAGGCGGCATTGATGCCGTGGCGATGCGGCAGGCCGAAGGAGATGTTGGAAAGGCCGCAGGTCGTGTTGACCTTGAGCTCCTCGCGCAGGCGGCGCAGCAGCGCGAACACCTGGCGGCCGGCGTCGCCCAGCGCGCCGATCGGCATGACCAGCGGGTCGACGACGATGTCCTCCGGCTTGATGCCGTAGTCGGCGGCACGTTCGACGATCTTCCTTGCCACCGCGAAGCGCACGTCCGGGTCCATCGAGATGCCGGTCTCGTCGTTGGAGATCGCCACCACCGGCACGTTGTATTTCTTGACGAGCGGGAGGATCGCCTCGAGCTTTTCTTCCTCGCCGGTGACCGAATTGACCAGCGGGCGGCCCTTGGCGACCTTCAGCGCCGCCTCGATCGCCGCGGACACCGAGGAATTGATCGACAGCGGCACGCTGACGAGTTCCTGGACGATCTCCAGCGTCTTGACCAGCAGATCGGGTTCGGTGGCGTTGGGGTCGACCGCGGTGACGCCGGCATTGACGTCGAGCATCGTGGCGCCGGCGGCGACCTGCTCGAGCGCGTCCTTCTTCACGGTCTCGAAATTGCCGTCGACCATCTCGGCCGCCAGCTTCTTGCGGCCGGTCGGGTTGATGCGCTCGCCGATGACGCAGAACGGCTGGTCGAAGCCGATGACGATTTCCCTGGTCGCCGAGGCGACGATCGTGCGGGTCATTTCCTGTCTCCGTGGAAAGGGGTCACGTGGTTGTGTGGCGGCCGCCGGCCTTGACGAGCGCCACCAGGCGCTCGCGGTCGAATTCGGCCTCGAGCGCGGCGGCTGCCTTGTCGGCCTCGGCCTCGAGATCGTCGCCGACGGGCACCGGATCGGCCTTGCGCCACTCCGCCAGGTAGGCGTCGGTGTCGCGGGCGTCGGTGCGCATGGCGCACATGTCGATGGCTTCGGCGAAGCGCGCCGGCAGTTCGCGCTTGGCGTTCTGCCGGCCCTTGCGCACGATCACCTGAGCGGGAATGTCGCGCCAGTAGACTATGATGAGATCGGCCATTTCGCGTCCGGCCTTGCGGCGCGGAAAACCGTTTTCCGCAGCCTGGTATCCGGAGCATTGCCGCATGCGCGAAAACGCTGCTTGTTGCGGGACGACGCGCTAGCCTTCAAAAGCGACGTTGCGGGGAAGCGATCAGATGCCGACGCCGAACATCGCGCCGGCCAGCACGCCGGCAGCACCCACGACGACGAAGATCACGCCGAAGGACAGAAGCCCGACGAGCAGGCCGACACCCAAAAGGATGCCGTCGCGCTCGGACAGCGCGAGCGCCAACAGGGCGATTGCCAGCGCCGGCAGCCAGTTGCCGAAGGGGATCGGCAAGGTGACGGCCAGCGACAGGATGAAGGCGACCAGGCCGATGACGCGGTCGGCGGCGTCGCGGGCGAACGGCCAGCGGCGCGGGCGCACGACCTGTTCCAGCCATTCCAGCCGCGGCAGCAGTCTTTTCGACAGCTGGCGGAAGCGGTTGGGGCCGATCGACTTGCGCAGGATGAAGCGCGGCAGCCAGACCGAATCGTGGCCGAGCAGCATCTGCGCCGACACGATCAGCAGCGGGGGGCCGAGAACGATGGTGGTGCCGGGCGGCAGCGGAAGCAGGTTGATGGCGGCGAAGACGACAAGAAGTGCCGCAAAGCTGCGGTCGCCGAGAGCGTCGCGGATTGCCGCGATGGTGACGGGCCCCTGCGCATCGCCGGCGATCTGGCGCAGGATCTGCGACAGGCGGCGCGGCGGCGCGGCAACCGGCACGGAGCAGGTCGCCGTGGAGGCATCGTTCGAGCCGGCGCTGTAGTCGTCCATTCCTTCCGCCAATTCCTTCACGCGGGAGCTGCCACCGCCACGTAAGGGATGGCGGAGGCAGGAACAAGATACCGCGACGAAAGGCGTCGCGCTGCCGCCCGCCATGGCGGCCCATTGCGGGGATTGTGTGTCGTCAGGTCGTGGCGCTTCCTGCCGCTGCCGCGAGCGCGGGCTCGAGGTCGCCATAGCCGGTGCGGCGCTTCTCGAACGCCAGGCCGAGCATGGAAGCGGCGTCGCGGGCGACCTTTTCCAGCGCGGGATCGTCGGTCTGGGCCAGGTAGATCACCTTTTCGTAGTTGCCGAAGAAGTCCTGCGCCAGCTCGGGATGGCGGTCGAGCCCCATCGGCTTCATGAAGAAGGCATCGAAATGCCGGCACAGGAAATCGGTCATGTAGAACGACATCATGTCGTCCTCGCCGACCTCCTCGAAGGCCCGCATACCCTGGTAGAAGGCGAAGCAGTGCGGGCCGGCAAGGCGCTCGACGCCGTGCTTCTCGCAGATGCGGTCGAGCAGGCCGCCGGTGCCGCAATCGGCGTAACCGACGAGGATGTGGCGGTAGCCGGCCGCCTTTGCCTCGGCGATGGCTTCGTCCATGGCCGGCGCGATGCGGTCGGGCCGGTAATGGAACTGGGCGGGCAGGCAGGTGAGCTCGAGATGGTCGAGGCCGAGCTTCTCCTTCACCGCCAGAATTTCGCGCGCGATCATGCCGCAGCCGATGACCAGCACGCGTTCGGCGACGGAGGGTGAGGAATTCATGGGACTTTCACCGCGTACGAACGGCGCATGACGGGTTTCTTTGGCGGCGAAGCTGAATTAGAAGGCGCCATCACGACGCGACCTCCGGTCGTCCTTCCCCCTTGCAGAGCACCATGGCAAGTCCACCCGAGCTGACGGTCATCCTGCCGACTTTCAACGAGGCACGCAACGTTCCGCTGATGGTGGAGCGGATCGGCGCGGCTTTGGGCGAGATGCCGCACGAGATCATCGTCGTCGACGACGACAGCCCCGACGGCACGATCGGCGTGGCGCGGCATCTCGCCGCCGAGCATCCGCACGTGCGCGCGATCAGACGTCTCGGCCGGCGCGGCCTGTCGGGGGCGTGCGTGGAAGGCATGATGGCGGCTTCCGCGCCGGTGATCGTGGTCATGGACGCCGACGGCCAGCATGACGAGACGATCCTGCGCGACATGCTGGCGAAGATCCGCGACGGCGACGATGTCGTGGTCGGCTCGCGCTACACGGGACACGGCAGCGCCAGCAGCGGCTTCACCTCGACCAGGGCGCGCGGCAGCCTGACAGCGACGCGGCTGGCGCTGATGCTCCTGAAGCATCCCGTCACCGACCCGATGAGCGGCTTCTTCATGCTGAGGCGCGAACTGGCCGACGAGATGGCTCCGCTGGTGTCGCGCGAGGGCTTCAAGATACTGTTCGACATCCTGTCGCGGCTCGGGCCGGAGGCGCGCGTCAGCGAGGTGCCGTTCAGCTTCCGCGAGCGCGAGCACGGGGAGAGCAAGCTCGACCTCGTCGTCGTCATGCAGTTCCTGGGCTTGCTGGTGTCGCGGCTTTCGGGCGGAATCCTGCCGGTGCAGTTCCTGCTGTTCGCGCTGGTCGGTTTCAGCGGCATCTTCGTGCATCTGACCGTGCTCTACGTTCTCGCCGACGTGGTGGCGGTGCCCTTCGTGTGGAGTCAGCTCGCCGCCACGATCACGGCGATGACCAGCAATTTCGTGCTCAACAACGAGCTGACCTTCGCGCACAAGAAGCTGAGGGGCAGGCGCTTCTTCATCGGCTTGCTGACCTTCTACGCCGTCTGCAGCCTGGGCGCGGTGGCGAATATCAGCGTCGCGGTGTGGATCTACGACTTCAATCCTTCGGCCATGCTGGCGGGACTTGCGGGCGCGCTGATGAGTTCCGTGTTCAACTACGCCGTCACCAAGCTGGTCACGTGGAAGGACACGTGAGCCGGACATGCTGACGAAGGGGAACCTCGCGGCGGCTGGCGGGTTGTGCGGCGACGGGAACGAAGAACCAACCCAGGAGGATCCCATGACCTTCCAACGCGCAGCCACAGCCGCCTTCCTCGCATCCGCAATTCTCGCGGCAGGATGCGCCAACACCATCCGTGGTGTCGGCCAGGATACGGCCAATGCCGTAAACGCCACGCAGTCGGCCGGCAAGAAGGTCGAGAAGGCGGCCGAGTAGCGGCGCGCCTTCCGTAACGGTCAGGCCGAGGCGCGAACGTTGTGCCTGCGCTTCATGAAGTCCTTGGCAGTTTCCACCGCAACAGCGGCGTCGCGGCAGTAGGCGTCGGCGCCCACGGCCTGGCCGAACTCCTCGTTGAGCGGCGCGCCGCCGACGAGGACGACGTAGTCGTCGCGGATACCCTTTTCCTTCATCGTGTCGATGACGACCTTCATGTAGGGCATGGTGGTGGTCAGCAGGGCCGACATGCCGAGGATGTCGGGCTGATGCTCCTCGATCGCGGCGAGGTATTTCTCGACCGGATTGTTGATGCCGAGGTCGATGACGTCGAAGCCGGCGCCCTCCATCATCATGCCGACGAGGTTCTTGCCGATGTCGTGGATGTCGCCCTTGACGGTTCCGATGACCATCTTGCCCTGCTTGGGCGCGCCGGTTTCGGCCAGCAGCGGGCGCAGGATAAACATGCCGGCCTTCATCGCGTTGGCCGAAAGCAGCACCTCGGGGACGAACAGGATGCCGTCGCGAAAGTCCTCGCCGACGATCCGCATGCCTTCGACCAGAGCCTGGGTAAGGACATCGTAGGGCATCCAGCCGCGATCGAGCAGAATATGGGTGCCTTCCTCTATCTCCTCCTTCAGGCCGTCATAAAGGTCGTCGTGCATCTGCTGCACGAGTTCTTCGTCGGACAGGTCGGCAAGGATGATTTCGTCTTCGGACATTTCGTGGCTCCTCAGCCTTACCGTGGGGCGCTTGCGGACGCCTGAGGTTTCGGCCAATTCATAATCACGACGCGGTGAAAGATACATAGCTGATTTGCGACGTCGGCCAAAAGGAAAACGACTGGAAAGCTTTGTAGTTCAATATCTGGTTTGCGACACGCTCTGGCGCTGCGGAACCGTTTCGGCAAGTGCGGACGACTACGATTCCGGGCAAATCGCCGCGTCTCCAGCGCGGCCGCATCGTCGTGCAGGGAAGAAGTCTCATGGAAGGCGGACAAACGGAACATGAAGCGGTCGCCGGCGGCCGGCGCGGTCGTGGCGAAGGACGCGGAGCGGCGGCAAGGCGGGCGGCGCGCTCGGGCGGCGGCCCGGGCCAGCAGCAAAGCTACATCCACCGGCGCATAAATGTGTTCGAGGTGCTGGACGAGGAGGGTTTGGCCCTCATCGAGCGCAACGCCGACACCGTGCTGGAAGAAATCGGCATCGAGTTCCGCGACGATGCGGAAGCGCTTGAGCTTTGGAAACAGGCCGGCGCCGACGTGCAGGGCGACCGGGTGCACTTCCCCAAGGGGCTGTGCCGCGAACTTTTGAAGACCGCGCCGTCGACCTTCACTCAGCACGCGCGCAATCCCGAACGTTCGGTCCAGATCGGCGGCGACGCCACGGTTTTCGCCCCCGTCTACGGACCGCCCTTCGTGCGCGACCTGGACGGCAACCGCCGCTATGCGACGCTTGAGGATTTCCGCAATTTCGTGAAGCTCGCCTACATGGCGCCGTCGATCCACCATTCGGGCGGCACGGTGTGCGAGCCGGTGGACGTGCCGGTCAACAAGCGCCATCTCGACATGGTGCACGCCCACATCAAGTTTTCCGACAAGCCGTTCATGGGCTCGGTCACCGCGCCCGACCGCGCCGAAGACACGGTGGAGATGTGCAGGATCGTGTTCGGCGAGAAGTTCGTCGACGAGAACACGGTGGTGATCAACCTGATCAACGCCAACTCGCCGATGGTGTTCGACGAGACCATGCTCGGCGCGGCCAAGGTCTACGCGCGCGCCAACCAGGCCTGCATCGTCACGCCGTTCATCCTGGCCGGCGCGATGAGCCCGGTAACGGTGGCGGGCACGCTGACGCAGATCCTGGCGGAAGTGCTGGCGGGTGCGGCCTTCACGCAGCTGGTGCGACCGGGCGCGCCGGTGCTCTTCGGCACATTCGCCTCGTCGATCTCGATGCAGTCGGGCGCGCCGACCTTCGGCTCGCCGGAGCCGTCGCTGGTTTCCTACGGCGCAGCGCAGCTGGCGCGACGTCTCGGCCTGCCGTTCCGCACCGGCGGCTCGCTGACGGCGTCGAAGACGCCGGACGCGCAGGCTGCCTACGAGAGCGCCAACACCCTGAACTCGACAGTGCTGGCCGGCACCAACTTCGTGCTCCACTCGGCCGGCTGGCTCGAGGGCGGGCTCGCCTCCTGCTACGAGAAGTTCATGATGGACATCGACCAGCTCGGCATGCAGCAGCGGCTGGCGCAGGGCGTCGACCTGTCCGAAAACGGCCAGGCGATGGACGCCATCCGCGAGGTCGGGCCGGGCAGCCACTATCTCGGCTGCTCGCACACCCAGGCCAATTTCCAGCAGGCGTTCTACCGGTCCTCGATCGCCGACAACAATTCCTTCGAGCAGTGGCAGGCGGAAGGCGAGAAGACCGCGCCACAGCGGGCCAACGAACTGGCGCGCCGCTGGCTGGACAGCTACGAGCCGCCGGCACTCGACGCCGGCATCCAGGACGGGCTCGACGAGTTCATCGCCAGGCGCAAGGAGTCGATGCCCGACGCCTTCACCTGAAAGGAGCCCGAGGACGGCCGGGCTAAAGTGGCCGGAATCATCCACAAGGAAGTCTGGCGGTCCGGGCTGCGGGACCGGGGAGACTAGATTTGCCGACGTTCGATCTCGCCGACATCGGCGCCCTGCTGGGCGCCAACGGCCTGATCGTTCGAGGCGGGGTCGACTTCGCTGACGGCGAGGAAGCGCCGTCAGGGCCGTCCGGGCAACCGGCGAAATCGGTGCTGCTGGTCGGGCATGGCGGGGCCGCGCACTGGCCGCATTTCACGAAATGGCGTGCGCAACAGCCGGCCGATCTGAAAGACCCGCTGGATAGCTGGTCGCGCGAGGTCATCGGTGCGGTGGCTGAAAAATTCGGCGCGCGCGCCGTCTCGCCGTCGGACCGTCCGTACCTGCCGTTCCAGCAATGGGCGATGCGCGCGGAAGGACTGCGTCCGTCGCCGCTCGGCGTCCTCATCCATCCCGAATTCGGGCTGTGGCATGCCTATCGGGGCGCGTTGCTGTTCGACCGCCCGCTCGGTCTCGGCAAGGTTGAGGCGCCGATTCACCTTTGCGACGGATGTGCCGGAAAACCCTGCCTGAAAGCCTGTCCGGCAGAGGCCTATTCCGGCGCGGGTTTCGACTATCTGGCATGCACCGGCCACGCCGGTGGACCGGCCGGAGCCGAGTGTCGAGATGCCGGCTGCCTCGCCCGCAGAGCCTGTCCGTTCGGCACGGCTTACCGATATCCGCCCGACATGCAGGGGTTTCACATGGCCGCCTTCCTGCGGTGACGGGCTGTTTCGGCCGCGAGCGTTGACCGGCTGCCGCGCCGGGTGCTTTGAATGGCCACCCCAGGACCAGCGAGGAGCGCGACATGGCCATGCGAGAGATCGAGATCGCCACCGAGGACGGCACGGCGAAGGCGAGACTGTTCAAGCCCGCCCACAGGACCGCGACGTCGGGCGTGATCCTCTACATGGACATTTTCGGCCTGCGGCCGGCGCTCGACCAGATGGCGGAACGGATGGCCGAGCAGGGGCACGTCGTGCTGGTGCCCGACCTGTTCTACCGCCACGCGCCATACGGTCCGTTCGATGCCGCGACGGCGTTTTCGAACGAGGACAGCGCCAAGGCGCTGCGGACTATGATGAGCGAGACGCCGCAGGACATGACGGTGCGCGACACCGGCGCCTTCCTCGGCGCGCTGACGGAGGCGGGCGTCACCGGACCCGTCGGCACGGTCGGCTACTGCATGGGCGGGCCGCGGGCGCTGAACGCGGCGTCCGGCTATCCCGACAGGATCGCGGCGGCGGCGAGTTTCCACGGCGGCAATCTCGCCTCCGACGCCGAGGACAGCCCGCACAGGAAGGCCGACAGGATCAAGGGTCGCGTCTATGTCGGCGTTGCCGGCGTCGATCGTTCCTTTCCGCCCGAACAGTCGGCGCGGCTGGCGCAGGCGCTGCGCGAGGCCGAGGTCGACCACATCATCGAGAACTATGTCGGCAAGGAGCACGGCTGGTGCGTGCCCGACCACGGCGTCTACGACGCCGAAGGTGCCGAGCGGCACTGGAAGCGCCTGACGACGTTCTTCGCGGAAACGCTGGGGTAGGGCGGTTCACGCCTCGTCGGCGCTGAGCCCGTATTCCTCGACGATCGCCGGATTGGCCAGCTTTGCGTGGAGGGTGAGCAGAACCAGCCGCGCGTCGGGGCTGTCGCCGTCGGCGATGGCCGATTCGAGCCGGCGCTCGGTTTCGGCCAGCTTTTCGGAGCCGTTGGCGCTCTCGAAATGCCGTGCGCCGGTGGCGCAGAAGGCGACGAGTTCGGCAACCGGCGGATAGGCGTCGGCGGGCGGCTCGTCCGGATAATAGTCCTTCATCAGGTTGACGATCGCCAGCTTGGCGCCTTCCGGCACCAGGGCGGGATGAAGATCGACGGCGCGCAACGCGGCGTCGAGCTGGCGCAGATCACCGGACCGGCCGAACCGGTTGAGAAAGCCGAAGGAAGATCGCCTGCGCGCCATGCCGACAAAGGTCGGCGGCCCGCGGCGCGAATTCAAGCCGGCATTTCGCAGGCTGTGAAAAAGAATTTTCCAATCACCCCAAGGATCGGCTGCTAGGCTTCGTCCAAGGGGCGATGATGGCCATGACGCTTGAGGAAAGCCGGACAGGCGACGGCGAGTTGATAGGGCTCGCACGGGACGGCGACCGCACCGCATTCGCGGCGCTGGTCGAGCGTCACTACGACTTCGTCTTCCGCGTCGCCTTCCGGCTGTCGGGCAATCGCGCCGACGCGGAGGACGTCGCGCAGGAAGTCTGCGTGCGGCTCGGCCGCGCCATACGCTCCTATCGCGGCGACGGCGCGATCACCACCTGGCTCTACACGCTGGTGCTCAACGCGGTGCGCGACATGGGCCGCAAGACCTCGCGCGAGAAGGCGAAGACGCAGGCCTGGGCGGCAGAGGCGACGATCGGCGACGACGATCCGCCGACCGACGACCCGGTCGAGGCGATGTGGGAGGCCGTGCGCCTCCTGCCGGACAAGCAGCGCGACGCGATCACGCTGGTCTACGGCGAGGGTCTCAGCCACGCCGACGCGGCCGAGGCGATGGCGCTCGCCGAAAGCACGGTCTCCTGGCACGTCCACGAGGGCAAGAAACGGCTCAAGCTGCTGATGCGGCAGGCCGAGGATGAATGACATGACCGACGACGAATTCGAGATGCTGCGCAAGGCGCCCGTGCCGGAACCCGGTTCCGGGGCACGCGAGCGCGCACTGAAGGCGGCGATGGCCGCCTATGACGAAAAAATCTCTCCGGCACCCCAAGGAACGCCCGCCCGGCCGCGTCTTACCGACCGAGCAAGGGAGCTCTGGAGAGAGATCATGCAGAAGAAATTGCTGGCGACGTCGAGCCTGGCGGGACTGATCGCGCTGCCGCTGGCGGGCTATGTCGCGGTGCAGATGTCAGACGGCCGCTTCGGCGGGCCGGATTTCCGCGGTCCTGTGGTCGATGACGGCGCGGCGGGCGGCCAGGCGACGACGACGCAGGAGACGGCGGCGCCCGCGCAGACCGCGGTTGCTAAGCAGGACGCCCCGGCCGAACTCAGCCGGGAACTCGATCTCGGTGCCTCGGCACCGGCCGCCGCACCCGCTCCGGCGAACCGCATGGCGCCCGCGGGCACGTCCAAGACGATGGCGCCGCTCGCTGCCGCGCCAGAGCCCTGGCAGGCGCAGGAAGAATCGCGCGACCGGTTCGAGAATTTCGATACCAACCCGATCCATTCGGCACTCGAGGACCCGGTCTCGACCTTCTCCATCGACGTCGACACCGCCTCCTATTCCTTCGTGCGAAGTGCGCTCAAGGCCGGCGTCATGCCCGACCCCGACAGCGTGCGCGTCGAGGAGATGATCAACTACTTCCCCTACGACTGGCCGGGGCCGGACTCCGCACAGGTGCCGTTCAACTCGACGGTCACGGTGATGCCGACTCCGTGGAACGACCACACCAAGCTGATGCATGTGGCGATCAAGGGCTACGACGTCGTGCCGGCCGAGAAGCCGAGATCGAACCTGGTCTTCCTGATCGACACGTCGGGCTCGATGAACGCGCCGGACAAGCTGCCGCTGCTGAAATCGGCCTTCCGGCTGCTGGTCGACCAGCTGGGCGAGGACGACACGGTGTCGATCGTCACCTATGCCGGAAGCGCCGGAACGGTGCTGGAGCCGACCAAGGCGTCGGACAAGGCGAAGATCTTCGCAGCGCTGGACAATCTCGAGGCCGGCGGACGCACGGCGGGCGAGGCGGGCATCACGCAGGCCTACCAGCTTGCCACGGAGTCCTTCGTCAAGGGCGGCGTCAACCGCGTGATGCTGGCGACCGACGGCGACTTCAACGTCGGCCAGACCTCGGACGAGGATCTGAAGCGGCTGATCGAGCGCGAACGCGAGAGCGGCGTGTTCCTGTCGGTGTTCGGCTTCGGGCGCGGCAACCTCAACGACCAGCTGATGCAGACGCTGGCGCAGAACGGCAACGGCACCGCCGCCTATATCGACACCCTGGCCGAAGCCGAGAAGACGCTGGTGGAGGAAGCCTCCTCGACGCTCTTCCCGATCGCCAAGGACGTGAAGATCCAGGTCGAGTTCAACCCGGCGACGGTCTCCGAATACAGGCTGATCGGCTACGAGACCCGGGCGTTGAACCGCGAGGACTTCAACAACGATCAGGTCGACGCCGGCGACATCGGCTCGGGCCATGCGGTGACGGCGATCTACGAGATCACGCCGAAGGGCAGCCCGGCGCAGATGATCGACGATTTGCGCTACGGCGACCAGCAGGCAGATGACGCGGCCGCTTCGGATCACGGCGGCGAATATGCCTTCGTCAAGATCCGCTACAAGCTGCCCGACGAGGACACGAGCAAGCTGATCACCACGCCCGTGACCAAAGCGAACGAGATCGACTCCTTCGCGCAGGCGAGCACCGACCAGCGGTTCTCGGTGGCCGTGGCGGCCTTCGGCCAGAAGCTGCGCCACACCGACCAGCTCGCCGATTTCGACTACGACCGGATCATGCAGATTGCCACCGCCGCACGCGGCTCCGATCCCTTCGGCTACAGGGCGGAGTTCCTCTCGCTGGTGCGCCTAGCCTCGGCGCTCGACAGTAGGCGGTAGTGGCAATAGGCGGTTTCGCGGCCTGCCGTCTGGCTCCGGCACCGCGGACCGCCACCTGGGTGGGTGAGGCCGGGCCGGCGGGGATTCGTCTCCGCCGGCCTGTTTTTTTGTTTCGGGCAACCCCAAAGACGTGCTTCCGTAATAGTCCCGTCTGGTCCGATTTCGTGGACGCGCCTCGTTTGAATATGTTGATTTATAACGAGAAAATGAGATTTTCAGCCCGCCATCGGATTCCTTCTTGAATTTCAGTAAGGCAAAAGATATATCGTTAGACAGTAGCAACGTAAGAATGAGCAAGGAGACCCTTCATGTTTCACGAATTTTCCCATTGTGGCCGCGACGAATGGCGCATGGCCGGCCGCGGCGGCCGAGGCCCGGGCGATCACGGTCATGGCGGCGGCGGTCCGTTCGGCCGCCACCGTGGCGGTCCGTTCGGCGGCAGGGGACGGCGCATGTTCGATGCGGGCGCGCTGCGCCTTGTCGTGCTCGGCCTGATCGCCGAGGAGCCGCGCCACGGCTACGACATCATCAAGGCGCTGGAGGCCAAGTTCCAGGGCGCCTACAGCCCGAGCCCGGGCGCGATCTACCCGATGTTGCAGATGCTGGAGGAGGCCGATCTCGTGAGGTCGGAAGCCGAAGGCAACAAGCGGCTGTTCTCGATCACCGAGGCGGGCAAGGCCTATCTCGAAGAAAACGCCGCCGAGCTCGATCGCATCAACGAACAGGTGCAGCACGTCGCCGGCCGCATGGGCGGAGTGGCGATCGGCGAGGAGGTGCGCTCGCTGGTCTGGGCCGTGAAGTCGCGGATGCGCAGCGGCGAGTGGTCGGCAGCGCAGAACGAGCAGGCGCGCGAAATCCTCAAGAAGGCGCGCCGCGACCTCGAGGATCTGTAAAGCGCGCGTCTCCCGAATGCCTTCCGCGTTCTCCCCGGTTTCGGCCGGGGAGGGCTATCCCAGCATCTTCAGCAGCCGTTCTGCGTCCTGCGGGGCGGCGCTCTTCATGTCGTTGTCGAAGAAGCACCAGACGTCGCGGCCCTCTTCGCGCCATTTGCGGATGCTCTTCGCCCAGTCCTTCAGGTCGGCGTCGCTGTAGGAACCATGGTAGCGGCCGCCGGGACCGTGGTTGCGGACATAGACCCAGGGCGCCGTCACTTCGCGCGGCGCCGGCGCCGACGCATGGTCGGAGATGCAGAGTGCTGCGTCGAACTCGGCCAGAAGATCGTAGATGTCGTCGGCGTACCAGCTCTCGTGGCGAAATTCGAACGTGTAGCGGTGGTTCGGGTTGAGGCGCTTGATGAACTCGGCCAGTCGCTCCCGATCAGCCTGCATCTGCGGCGGCAACTGGAACAACACCGGCCCGAGCTTTTCGCCGAGCAGCGCCATGCGGCTTTCCAGCAGATCGAGCGAATAGTCGTCGCACAGACAGCTTCTTGAAATGGGTGATGAAGCGCGCCGCCTTCCAGGCAAAGCGAAAGTCCTCGGGCGTCTGGTCGGCCCAGCCGCTCACCGCCTTGTCGCTCGGTGAGCGGTAGAAGGGTGCGTTGAGTTCGGCGCAGTCGAAGCGCGTGGCGTAGTAGGAGAGCGAATCCTTCTTCTTCACGTCTTTCGGGAAGAACGGTCCCCACCAGCTGTCGTAGTGCCAGCCGGACGTGCCGATGCGCAGTTGGGTGTCCGGTTTAGTGCCAGTCATCGCACTCCTTCGTCCGTTGACGATGGTTCATCGCCAAACGCATGAGGGCAGATTTGGTGTCGCCTGCCGGTCATGCGCCCGTCGCTCGGCGGACGGCGCATGTCGCTTCTTTGGCCCTGCGGGTCGCACGATCCCTAATCGCGACGCAGCTCAAGCGCCAATATGGCGGCGTGGGAGAGGACCGCCAAGTGAACCGCACGATCGACACCGAACTTCCGCCCGAAGCTTCGTCGGGCAGCGAGCGCAGCCGCCGCGGCGGCCGTGCCGGCAAGCGGGCGGGCCAGGCTGCGGGGTTCGATCAGCCGCCGTTCCGCGACCTGCGCATCCCGTTTCAGCCGACCAATCTCGTCTCGGACGACGAACTGGAGGCGATCCATCGCGCCTCGCTGCGCGTGCTTTCCGAGATCGGCGTCGAGGTGCTGCACGACGAGGCGCGTGCGATCATGAAGCGCCACGGCGCCGACGTGCGCGAAGGCTCCGAACGGGTGCGCTTCGACGGCGACATGATCGCCGAATGCATCGCCACCTGTCCGCCGGAGTTCACGCTGCACGCGCGCAACCCCGAGCACAACCTGCATTTCGGCGGCGACAGCATCATCCTGGCGCAGATGGCCTCGGCACCGAACTGTTCGGATGCCGACAATGGCCGGCGACCGGGAAACCAGGCCGATTTCCGCAATTTCCTGAAGCTCGCCCAGATGCACAACATCCTGATGTGCACCGGCGGCTATCCGGTCGAGCCGACCGACATCCATCCCTCGGTCCGCCACCTGGAATGCATCCGCGACCTCGTCACGCTCACCGACAAGGTGTTCCACATCTATTCGCTGGGGCGCGAGCGCAACACCGACGGCATCGAGATCGCACGGATCGCGCGCGGGGTAAGCCGCGAGCAGCTCGAGCGGGAAGCCTCCTGCTTCACCGTCATCAACACCAACTCGCCGCTGAAGCTCGACATTCCGATGATGGAAGGCATCATCCAGATGTCGGGGGCAGGCCAGTGCGTGGTGGTGACGCCGTTCACGCTGGCCGGCGCCATGGCGCCGGTGACGATGGCCGGCGCGCTGGTCCAGCAGAACGCCGAGGCGCTGGCCGGCATCGCGTTTACCCAGATGGTGAAGAAGGGGGCGCCGGTCGCCTATGGCGGCTTCACCTCCAACGTCGACATGAAGTCCGGCGCGCCGGCCTTCGGCACGCCGGAATACATGAAGGCGCAGCTCGTCGGCGGACAGCTGGCCCGGCGCTACCGGGTGCCGTACCGCACGTCCAACACCTGCGCTGCCAACACGGTCGATGCGCAGGCGGCCTACGAAAGCGTGTTCTCGCTGTGGGGTGCCGTCCAGGGCGGCGGCAACTTCATGATGCACGGCGCCGGCTGGCTCGAGGGCGGGCTGCGCTGTTCCTACGAAAAGATGATCCTCGACATCGACCTTCTGCAGATGGTGGCCGAGTTCCTGCAGCCGCTCGACACCGGCGAGGAAGCGCTGGCGGTGGAGGCGATCCGCGCCGTCGGCCCCGGCGGCCATTTCTTCGGCACGCCGCACACGCAGGAGCGCTACCGCACCGCCTTCCACTCGCCGATCCTGTCGGACTGGCGCAATTTCGAGAGCTGGACGGAAGCCGGCAGCCCGACCGCGATGGAAAAGGCCAACCGGGTCTGGAAGGAGCGGCTGGCCTCCTACGAGAAGCCGCCGATGGATCCCGCAATCGCCGAGGAACTCGACGATTTCGTCGAGCGCCGCATCGCCGAGGGCGGCGCCCCGACGGATTTTTAGCTTCGAAAACGCATCACAGGCACGAAGAGACCATTGCAATGAAATCCCACGTCAAGGCTGTCGTCATCGGGGGCGGCGTCGTCGGCTGCTCGGTGCTCTACCATCTGGCCCGCGCCGGCTGGACCGACATCATGCTGATCGAGCGCTCGGAGCTCACTTCGGGCTCGACCTGGCACGCCGCTGGCGGCTTTCACACGCTCAACGGCGATCCCAACGTCGCCAAGCTGCAGGCCTACACGATCGGCCTCTATGACGAGCTCGAGAAGCTGACCGGCCAGCCCTGCGGCCTGCATCTCGTCGGCGGCTTCCAGATGGCCGACACGCCCGAGCGCATGGATTTCCTGCGGCTCACGCACGCCAAGTGCCGCTATCTCGGCATGGACACCGAACTGGTCACGCCGTCCGAGGCGAAGGCCATGTTCCCGATCATGGACGAGACGCGGTTCGTCGGCGCGCTGTGGGACCCGGTGGAAGGCCATCTCGACCCGTCCGGCACCACCCACGCCTATGCCAAGGCGGCGCGGCAGCTGGGTGCGGAGATCGTGCTCAGGAACCCTGTCACCGAGCTGACGCAGGACGCCGACGGCACCTGGAACGTCGTCACCGAGCAGGGCACGGTGAAGTGCGAGCACGTCGTCAACGCCGGCGGATTGTGGGCGCGCGAGATCGGCCGCATGGTCGGGCTGGAACTGCCGGTGCTGGCCATGGAGCACATGTACCTGCTCACCGAGGACATGCCGGAGGTCATCGAGTTCAACAAGGAGTTCGGGCGCGAGTTCTCGCACGTCATCGACTTCAAGGGCGAGATCTACACGCGCCAGGAGCGCCAGGGCATCCTGCTCGGCACCTACGAGAAGGCGTGCAAGCCGTGGTCGCCGGTGAAGACGCCGTGGGATTTCGGCCACGAGCTGCTGGTGCCCGACCTCGACCGCATCGCGCCGTCGCTGGAAGTCGGCTTCCGCCATTTCCCCGCACTGGAAAAGGCCGGCATCAAGCAGATCATCAACGGGCCATTCACCTTCGCGCCCGACGGCAACCCGCTGGTCGGCCCGGTGCAGGGACTGACCAATTTCTGGTGCGCCTGCGCCGTCATGGCGGGGTTCAGCCAAGGCGGCGGCGTCGGGCTGGCGCTGTCGAACTGGATGGTCGACGGCGATCCCGGCTTCGACGTGTTCGGCATGGACGTCTCGCGCTTCGGCGAATGGGCCACACTTCGCTACACCAATGCCAAGGTGCGCGAGAACTATTCGCGCCGCTTCTCCATCCGCTTCCCCAACGAGGAGCTGCCGGCGGCGCGGCCGGCACAGACGACGCCGCTCTACGACATCATGGTGCGCGACAACAACGCGGTGATGGGCGACAGCTGGGGGCTGGAGACGCCGCTGTGGTTCGCGCCGAAGGGCACCGAGGCGAAGGACATCGTCTCCTTCCACCGCTCCAACGATTTCGAGCATGTCGGCAACGAGGTGAGGGCGGTCCGCAACGGCGTCGGCGTCACCGAGATCGCCAACTTCGCCAAATACGAGGTCAGCGGACCGGGTGCGGAGGACTTCCTGAACCGCATTCTCACCAACCGCATGCCCAAGCAGGGCCGCATCGTGCTGTCGCCGATGCTGAACGACAACGGCAAGCTGATCGGCGACTTCACCGTCGCCAAGGCAGGTGACGAGCGCTTCATGGTCTGGGGCTCGTCGGCGGCTGCGAAATACCACATGCGCTGGTTCGAGGCGCACATGCCGCAGGACGGCTCGGTGCGTATCCACCGCTTCGACCAGACGCTGGTCGGGCTGTCGATCGCGGGACCGAAGGCACAGGCGCTGCTCGCCAGGCTGACCGACGACGACGTGTCGAGCACCGCGTTCCGCTTCATGGATTTCCGCGAGATGGCGGTCGGCGGCGCGCCCTGCATGGTCAACCGCATCTCCTATACCGGCGATCTCGGCTACGAAATCTGGATGCAGCCTGCCTACGAGCGACGCGTCTACCAGGCGATCAAGCGCGAGGGCGAAGAGTTCGGCATCGTCGATTTCGGCATGCGGGCGCTGCTGTCGATGCGGCTGGAGAAGAACTTCCCGACGTGGTTCCGCGAGCTTCGGCCGATCTATGGCGGGTTCGAGGGGGCGATGGACCGCTTCATCAAGCTCGAGAAGAACGACTTCATAGGTCGCGAGGCGGCGGCGAAGGAGCATGCGGACGGCCCGCGGCTGCGGCGCGTCTCGATGGTGGTCGACGCGCTCGACGCCGACGTGATGGGCGACGAGCCGATCTGGGCGAAGGTCGACGGAAAGGATTTCGGCACG
This sequence comes from uncultured Alphaproteobacteria bacterium, assembly GCA_963816435.1. Classification (GTDB taxonomy): domain Bacteria; phylum Pseudomonadota; class Alphaproteobacteria; order Rhizobiales; family Rhizobiaceae; genus CAWFKS01. Next base: position 103,163 of record CAWFKS010000009.1, on the reverse strand, counting down.
ATCGAGGAGCCGCACGGGCACGGGCCGAAGCGCTACGACGCCAGGGGGAATCTTGCCGGACCGTCGGAGGCCGGCGACGACGCCTCGGCGGTCCTCGGCACGCGCGACGGCGAATGGTCGGTGGTCGGCTGGGTGACGTCGGGCGGCTACGGGCATTTCGTCGAGAAGTCGCTGGCGCAGGGCTACCTGCCGGCCGAACTCGCAGACGACGAGAGCGAGGGCATGTTCGAGATCGAGATCCTCGGCAAACGCCGCCCGGCGCGGGTCAATCGCGAGCCGCTGTTCGACCCGGCAGGCGAAAGAATGCGGACGTGAGGGGCGCACGGTCTCTGGCCGCGGGCCCGGATCGAGGTTAGGAAGGGACATGCCTTCCGAAACCCGCTCGCCCCGACTTGCCGTCCTGATCGATGCCGACAACGCCTCGGCCAAGATTGCCGATGGGCTGTTCGAGGAAATCGCCAAGATCGGCGAAGCCAGCGTGCGGCGCATCTATGGCGATTTCTCCAATGCGCGCTCGAAGGGCTGGGCGGACGTGCTTTCGCGGCACGCGATCATCCCGCAGCAGCAATTCGCCTACACCACCGGCAAGAACGCCTCCGACATCACGCTGGTGATCGACGCGATGGACCTGCTGCACAGCGGCCGCTTCGACGGGTTCTGCCTGGTCTCGTCCGACAGCGACTTCACCAGGCTGGCCGCGCGCATCCGCGAGCAGGGGGTCGATGTCTACGGGTTCGGCGAAAGCAAGACACCGGAGAGCTTCCGGCAGGCCTGCCGCCGCTTCATCTACACCGAAAACCTGCTGGCTGGCGCGACGGCGAACGAGGAAAGCGCCAAGGACGGCTCCAGGGCGCTGCAGAAGCCGAGTTCGGCGACACCGGTGCTGCGCAAGGTGATCGAACAGATGGAAACCGAGGATGGCTGGGTGCCGCTCGGCGCGGTGGGCACGCAACTCGCCAACCTGGCCTCCGACTTCGATCCGCGCACCTACGGGTTCCGGAAGCTGAGCGACCTCGTGCGCGAGACGAAGGCCTTCGACATCGATCATCCCGAGGGCGGGCACCTGCGCATACGCATCAAGCCGCAACCGGCACGCAGGCGCAGGTAGCGAAAACGGGCCGGGGGAGCGGTGCGGCCGAGCGCCGCCGCCGAGCGAAGGAACAGCGAATGGATTTCTCGCAGCTCAAGATCCCGGACCTCGAAGGCAAGCGGGTTCTCGTCACCGGCGCGTCGACCGGCATCGGCGCTGCCGTGGCAAAGGCGTTCGCCGGACAGGGCGCGAAGGTCGGCGTCCATTACAACGCCAGCCGCGACGCCGCGGAAGAGGTGGTCCGCAGCATTGCCGACGAAGGCGGCTCGGCCGACCTCATCCAGGCCGACTTCTCCGATTCCGCGGCGGTGTCGCGGGCCGTGGAAGAGGCTGCCCGGAAGCTTGGCGGGCTCGACGGGCTGATCAACAATGCCGGCGGCATGGTGAAGCGCGTCAACTACGCCGACGCGACCGACGCCGACTACGACGCTGTCATGGACCTCAACGCGCGTTCCGTGGTGATTGCCTCGAAGGCGGCGTTCCCGCACATGAAGGAGAGCGGCGGCTTCATCGTCAACACGAGTTCGATCGCCGGGCGCAACGGCGCCAGCGGCGGGGCGGGGCTCTACGGATCGTCGAAGGCGTTCGTGTCCAACGTCACCCGCGGCATGGCCAAGGAGTTCATCCCGTTCGGCATCCGCGTCAACGCGGTGGCCCCCGGCGTCATCGCGACGCCGTTCCAGGACCGCTACGCGCTGCCCGGCCAGCTCGAAGCCGCGCCATCGATCATTCCGCTGGGAAGGCTCGGTGTCGCCGAGGACTGCGTCGGCACCTACCTGTTCCTGGCGTCCGAGCTGCTTTCCGGCTTCGTCATCGGGCAGGTGATCGAGGTGAACGGCGGCCAGCTGATGCCGTAGACGATCACGAAATTCGCCGAGGGAGGAGAATAGATGAGCGCCAATCCTGATTCGATGTCGGCCGACGAACTGGCGGACGCCGAGGGCCAGGTCGACCTGCCGGAAATCGGTTCGCGCGAGCGCTACGACGCGCTGATGCAGGTGGTGAAGAACCGCGTCACGGTGCGTGCCTTCGATCCCGAGTTCACCGTGCCCGAGGAGCATTACGAGCTCATCCTAGAGGCTGCGCGGCATGCGCCCTCGGGCGCCAACGCGCAGCCCTGGCACTTCATCGTGGTCACCGACCCCGAGCTGAAGCAGAAGATCGCCGGCTATTTCGTCGAGGAGCAGCGCCGGCGCGCCAAGCTCAAGATGAAGTTCCCGACACCCGATTATCGCGGGCTGGCGACGGCGCCCGGCTTCATCGTCGTGGTCAGCGATTTTCGCTGGGTGCGGGCCTTCCCGGTGCTGAAGGACGACGAGTCCGACCTCAACCGGATGTACAAGGAAAACGCCGAGCGCATCCTGCTCCAGTCGGTGGCGGCGGCCACGATGTCGGCGCACCTGGCGGCGGCCGCGCTCGGCTACAACGTGTGGTGGATCACGGCGATCGGCCAGGAAGCCGCGCAGACCGCGATGAAGCCGGCGCTGGGCATCCCCGAGGAGCTGTCGGTGCTCGACATCATGGCCTTCGGGCCGCCCGCCAAGGCGCCCTACAAGCGCTGGCGCAAGCAGCTTTCCGACATCAGCAACCGCAACCGCTTCGATCCGGCGCACTACATGAGCACCGACGAAATCGAGGAATGGATCGCGAACCAGCGACACAAGGTCATGTTCAAGGACGCGTCGAAGATCGACTGACCGACGCAGGCAAAGCCAAGGAGGCGCGATGGACAGCAGCGGCAGCAATATCGGCAATTTCGGGCGCCATCAGCGCAAGATATTGCCGTTCGAGGCGGGCGGCGCGGTGTGGACCGAGGAACGTTTCGCCGAACTGACCGCCGAGGCGCGGGCGAAGGCCGCAGGCCTCAACCAGCATGCGATCGGCTACGGCGCCCTCGCGGAAGCCGAGTGGAAGGCCGCGAACCTGCCCGAGCCGGACCTGCCGGCAATGCGCAAGCTGCGGCTGGAACGCATCCGCGCCGAACTCGCCCGCAACGATTATTGCGGCATCCTGCTCTACGACCCGCTCAACATCCGCTACGCGGGCGACCACACCAACATGCAGCTTTGGACGGCCCACGACGCGACGCGCTACATGTTCATCGCGACGGACGGCCCCGTCGTGCTGTTCGAATTCCAGAACTGCTTTCACCTGTCCGACCACACCGGGGTCATCGACGAGGTGCGGCCGGCCAAGAGCTGGATCTACATGTTCACCGGCGACCTGACGCCAGGCGGCGCGCAGCAATGGGCGGGCGAGATCGCCGACCTGATTGCCGCGCATGGCGGCGGCAACACGCGGCTCGCCGTCGACCATCTCGATGCTGCCGGCGTGACGGCGCTCGGCGCGTTCGGCGTCACCGTCCACAACGGCGAGGCGGTGATGGAGCGCGTGCGCATGATCAAGAGCGAGCACGAGCTTGCCTGCATGCGCCGGGCCATCAATTCCTGCGAGCAGGCGATGCACGAAATGGAAGCCTCGCTGAAGCCCGGCATGACCGAGAACGACGTCTGGGCCATGCTTCACCACGGCAACATCGTGCGCGGTGGCGAATGGATCGAGACGCGGCTGCTGGCGTCCGGACCGCGCACCAACCCGTGGTTCCAGGAATGCTCGGCGCGCGTCATCGAGGCGGGTGATCTCGTCGCCTTCGACACCGACCTGATCGGCCCCTACGGCTATTGCTGCGACGTGTCGCGAACCTGGCTCGCCGGCGACGGACAGCCGTCGAACGAGCAGCGCGACCTCTACCGGATCGCGGCCGAGCAGGTGGCCGGGAACATCACGCTGCTGGCGCCCGGCGTGACGCTGAAGGAATTGTCGCAGAAGGCGAAGCTGCCGCCGCCGGACTGCAGGCCGAACCGCTACGGCGTGCTGTTCCACGGGGTGGGGCTGTGCGACGAATACCCGTCGGTCTACCACCCCGAGGACTGGGGCGAGAACCATCCCGACGAGGTGCTGCAGCCCGGCATGGTGATCTGCGTCGAAAGCTATATCGGCCGGCTCGGCGGGCGCGAGGGCGTCAAGCTGGAGGAGCAGGTGCTGATCACCGAGAGCGGCTACCAGCAACTGACGACCTATCCTCTCGACCAGCGGCTGATGGGCGGCTGAGGCCCGCTCAGAGCCCGGATTCGGCGACGGCACGGCGCAGCGTCTCGTGCAGCGGCTCCAGATCGCCGGCGGAAATGCAGGGCAGGCCCTTGCGGCGCGCCGTCCAGCCGACGACCTCCATCTGCTTCGCCTTCGGCTCGAATCGTCGCGCCAGCGCCCAGGTGCGGCAGTCGACGGCGCAGATGTCGGCGCGACCATCCGCGACGGCCACGATCGAGGCGCGATGGCCGCCGGTCTCGACCTTGCCCGAGAAGATGTCGAGGCTCTCGCCGGCGGCTTCGAGGTCGCGGCCGAGCGCGATGATGCCGGACATCGAGTGCGGGTCGTTGAAGGCGAGTTTTCTTCCGCGCATCCGCTCGAGCGGGAGGACGGCCGAACCGTCGGCGGGAGGCGAAACGGGGCCGGTGCCCGCCTCGCCGGCGCGCACCAGGATGGCGCTTGAATAGGCCTCGCCCGCGCCGCCTTCAAATGCGGAGTAGTCCGGCTGGCCAACGACGGCGACATGCTGCGAAAGCCCGGCCTCCATCGGTCCCCAGCAGGTCTGGGCGAAGAGCAGGGCGGGGTGGCGCCACAGCACAGCGAGGTCGAATTCCTCGGGCGGCAGCGTCGCGGGGTCGGGCGCGATCAGATGGTCGGCGGCGTCGCGGATGCCGCCGGGCACCGGCGGCAGGTCGGCATTGCGTCGCGCGAGCGTGTCCGGTGCGTCGATGCCGGCGGCGCGGAGCCGGTCGCGAAGCTGCAGCCCAGGCCGCATCGGTATCGGCACGGACCTCCGGCCAGTCGTACATCGGCAGGGCGGCGACGAATTCGCTCATGCCGCCTTATGCGGAGAATCATGTCTCACGCGCAAGCGGCTCGAAATCCTCAATCCTTCGGCGGCTTCGCCGGCACCGGCGCGGCACGGCCGCCCGACAGCGTGTGCGCACGCACACGGGGGGTGAAGGCGCGGCCGGGCTCTGGCGCGCGGCGCAGGAACGGGTGCACCACCGGCTCCTTCGGCCTGAAGGCGAATTCCTTCAGCAGGGCGAAGTAGCTCGGGTATGAATAGCCGTCGTTCATCTTCAGCCATTCCTCGCGGCGGGCGCGGAACAGGCCGGGCAGCTCGTACCAGGCCACCGTCGGCGCCTTGTGGTGGACGAGGTGCAGATTGTTGTTGAGGAACAGGAACGACAGCGGCGAGCGCTCGATGATGATGGTGCGCCCGTCCGGCCGTTCCGACCACTGGTGCTCGGCGAAGGTGCGCACCGAGATCAGCGACTGGCCGAGCCAGGCCGGCACCAGCAGGTAGAGCCACAGCGGCATGCCGAAGGCGAACACGACGATCGGCAGCACCAGCGCCAGCCCGATCGCGTGGTTGATCCATGCGCGCCGCACGCGGCTGTCGCCGTCGGCGACGAGCTTGGCCTCGGTGAGGAAGAAGCCGATGTCGGCCAGCACCGGCCCAATGACGAAGCGGCCGACCATGGTGTTGTTGGCCTTGAGCAGCCATTTGAGCACTGCCGGATAGTTCGCGTGGCGCCACAGCGCCCGGTAGTAGCTTTCGGGATCGTCGAAGGGGTCGGTCAGCCGCTCGTCGGCGTGGTGGCGCAGGTGCAGCGTCTTGAAGCGCCGATAGGGATAGACGAGGCCGATCGGCAGGCCGACCAGAATTTCGTTGACGACAGCGCTGCGCGTCGGGTGGCCATGGGCGGCCTCGTGCATCAGCGAGGATTGCATGGCGACGGCGAAGGTGATGATGGCGAGGGCCAGCACCGGATGGAGCGGCCAGAGGAAGAAGCCCGCCGCGCCCCACGCGGCATAGCATCCCACGACAAGTATCAGCGTCGGCCATTCGAGCGCCAGTGCGCCGCGCCGACGAATGTCAGCATCGCCCTTCATTTCTGCCCCAAGGATGTGCCGGAGTCGTTGCCTGGACGGTCCGGTCCGTTTGTCCCCCACTTCCTGACACAATGCTGTCAGGAGCAGGTGGAGGCCGCAACGCGAGAACGCGCACAATGCGTTGACAATGGGACGCAACGGCGACAGTTGTTGCATATTGTAAACAGAATTGGCCTGGTGCATCGCAGAAATGGACAAGCGCGACCTGTCGGCGACATTCCGCGAGCGGCTTCGCCTGCTCCTGCAGCGTTCCGGTGCGAATCAATCGGCTTTCGCGGCGAAGGTCGGCATCGACCGCTCGGCGCTGTCGCAGCTGCTGTCGGGCGCCTCGACGCGCCTGCCGCGGGCCGAGACGCTGCTCAACATCGCGGCCGAGCACAAGATATCGCTCGACTGGCTGCTCGGGCTCTCGCAGGACGAGGGGCTGAGCGCCGAAATCAGGCCGAGCCTTGAGATCGAGGAGGCGTTCGGCGGTTTCGAGCGCACGCTGCTGGGGCGCTGGCACACCGAGGCCGTCGGCACCAAGATCCGCTACGTGCCGTCGGGCATCCCGGACCTGCTGCGCACCGACGAGGTCATAGAGTACGAGGCCGGGATCACGGAAAAGGACCCGGACGCCCAGATCGACGAGACGCAGTATCGCATCGACTACAACCGCCGGCCCGAGACCGACATGGAAGTCTGCATGCCGCTGCACATGCTGGAGATCTTCGCGCGCGGCAACGGCATATGGTCAGGCCTCGCAGCGCCGGCCCGCAAGCGACAGCTCGACCACATGGCACGGCTGCTCGACGACCTCTATCCGACCTTCCGTCTGTTCCTGTTCGACGGCAAGCGGCGTTATTCGGTGCCGTACACGATCTTCGGCTCGATCCGCGCGGCGATCTATGTCGGCGACATGTATCTCGTGCTGAATGCCACGGCGCCGGTGCGGACGCTGACGCGCCACTTCGACAATCTGATACGGGCGGCGGTGGTCAATTCGCACGAGGCCGCCGCGCACGCCAAGGCGCTGAGCGATTCGGTGCCGCTCTAGTCGTTTCCCCGGGATCGTCAGTCGCATTCCGATTGAAGCCATATAAAGAATTCTTTATATCGTTATGCAAACAACGGCTGGCGAAAGACCCACCCCCATGAACGCAAATCCCATCGACGCCCTGATCGCCGAAAAGGGCGTGCTGCTTGCCGACGGCGCCACCGGAACCAACCTGTTCGCGATGGGGCTCGAGGCAGGCGAGGCGCCGGAACTGTGGAACGAGACGGCTCCCGACAAGATCAGGGCGCTGCACAAGGGTTTCGTCGAAGCCGGGGCGGACATCATCCTTACCAATTCCTTCGGCGGCACGCGCCACCGGCTGAAGCTGCACCACGCGCAGGACCGCGTCTTCGACCTCAACCGGCTGGCGGCGGAACTGGCCCGCGAAGTCGCCGAAACGGCAGACCGGCGCGTCATCGTCGCCGGTTCGGTCGGACCGACCGGCGAGCTGCTGGAGCCGCTGGGCGCTCTCACCTATGACGACGCGGTCGAGGCATTCGCGGAACAGATGGAGGGCCTTAAGGCCGGCGGTGCGGAAGTCGCATGGATCGAGACCATGTCGGCCCCCGGCGAAATCCGCGCGGCGATCGCCGCCGCCATCCGCGTCGGGCTGCCCTACACCTACACCGGCTCGTTCGACACGGCCGGGCGCACGATGATGGGCCTGGCGCCGGCCGACATCCACGGGATCGCCGACGGGTTCGAGGCCGCGCCCGTGGCCGTCGGCGCGAATTGCGGGGTGGGAGCATCCGACATCCTGGCCTCGCTCCTCGACATGGCCGAGGCGAGGGGCGATGCGACGCTCATCGTCAAGGGCAATTGCGGGATTCCCGAGTTCCGCGGTGCCGAGATCCACTATTCCGGCACGCCGGAACTGATGGCCGACTATGTGCGCCTGGCGGTCGACGCCGGCGCCCGGATCATAGGCGGCTGCTGCGGCACCTCGTTCGAGCACCTGAAGGCAATGCGCGCCGCACTCGATGCGCACGAGCCGCAGCCTCGTCCGACGGTGGAAATGATCGTCGAACGCATCGGGCCGATGCGCAACCGCAGCGCCGCGGAGAGCGGCGCCGGTGCCGGCGGCCGGCGCGAGCGCCGGCGGTCGCGAGGCTGATCGCCAAGGCGCTTCCCGGGGCCGGCTTGAAACGGGCACGCCTTCGGCTACAGTCGGGCATGGGCCGCGCTCCGAAGAACAGATTGCAGTTCGCGTTGACGCCGTCGCCGAGGACGCGGCACTGCGAATTGCTGCGCCTGTGCGCGCGCATCGGCTACTCGCCGCCCGTCACCTGATGAATCCGCCCCCGGCGCCGGAAACGGCTGCCGGACCGATTCAACAGGAGACGACAACCCCATGAGCTATCGCAATTTTTCCCTGAAGCAGCTTCAGGAGATGGATGCCGCGCATCATCTCCATCCCTTCACCGACCATCGTGACCTGCGTGGTGCAGGTTCGCGCGTCATCACCCGTGCCGACGGTCCCTACATCTACGACAGCGAGGGCAAGGAGATCCTCGACGGCATGGCCGGCCTGTGGTGCGTGAACGCCGGCTACGGACGCACCGAACTGGCCGACGCCGCCTACGAGCAGATGAAGGAATTGCCCTACTACAACTCGTTCTTCCGCTGCTCGACGCCGACGCCGATCCTGCTGGCCGACCGCCTTGCCAGGATTGCGCCGAAGGGGATGAGCCAGGTCTTCTACGGCTCCTCGGGCTCGGAAGCGAACGACACGGCGGTCAGGCTGGTGCGGCATTTCTGGGCGCTCGAGGGCAAGCCGGAGAAGAACCGCATCATCTCGCGCCAGTCGGCCTATCACGGCTCGACGATCGCCGGCACCTCGCTCGGCGGCATGGCCGGCATGCACGCGCAGCTTCACGGCGCGGTGCCGAACATCGTGCACGTCATGCCGCCCTATGCCTTCGAACTGAAGCAGGAAGGCGAGAGCGACCACGATTTCGGTTTGCGCGCGGCCAAGGCAGTGGAGGACGCGATCCTCGAAGCCGGCGCCGACAAGGTCGCCGCCTTCATCGGCGAGCCGGTGATGGGCGCCGGAGGCGTGAAGATCGCGCCGGACAGCTACTGGCCGGAAATCCAGCGCATCTGCCGCAAATACGACGTGCTGCTGATGCTCGACGAGGTGATCACCGGTTACGGGCGCACCGGCGAGTGGTTCGCGGCGCAGCGGCTGGGGCTGGAGCCCGACACGATGACCACCGCCAAGGCGCTGACCTCCGGCTACCAGCCGCTGTCGGCGCTGTTCGTCGGCGACCGCATCGCGAAAACCCTGGTCGACAAGGGAGGCGAGTTCTTCCACGGCTACACCTATTCGGGGCATCCGGTCGCCTGCGCGGTGGCGCTGGCCAATCTCGACATCATCGAGCGCGAAGGCCTCATCGAGCGGGTGCGCGAGGAAACCGGGCCATATCTGCTGCAGGCACTGCAGGAACGCATCGCCGGCCACGGCATCGTCGGCGAGGTGCGGGCCTACGGGATGATGGCGGCAATCGAGCTGGTCAAGGACAAGGCGACGCGCGAGCGGTTCCCGAATGTCGGCAAGGCGGCCGAGAAGGTGCGCGACCATGCGATCGACAACGGCCTGATGATGCGCGCGGTGGGAGACACAATGATCATGTCGCCGCCGCTCATCTGGACCCGGGAAACGATCGACCTCGCCTGCGAGCGCATTCTGGCGGCGCTGAATGCCGCCGAGCCGGAGTTGCGCAAGGCAGCCTAGCCTCGCGGCGCGCTCGGGGTCAGGCGGGCCGGTATTCGGCGTCGATCGCCGGCTCGCCGTCGCACACGACCTCGCCGCGGGCGACGAGGTCTTCCAGGTGGGCGAGCACCGAAAGGCCCGCGGCGGCATGCAGCCGCGGGTCGGTTTCGCGATAGATCGCCTTGACCATGTCGGGAATCGTGCGGTCGCCCTTCTGCAGGCGGTCGAGGATGGCGCGCTCGCGCATCTTGCGATGGCCCTTCAGCGCTCGCATGAAGGCGCCGGGCTGCGAGACCGGTCCGCCGTGGCCCGGCAGGAGCAGCTTGTCGCCGCGCTCGATCAGCTTGTCGAGCGAGGCCATGTAGTCCGACATGGCGCCATCGGGCGGCGCGACGATCGTCGTCGACCAGCCCATGACGTGATCGCCCGAAAACAGGATGTCGGTGCCTTCGAGCGCGAACGCCGCGTGATTGGCCGCGTGCCCCGGCGTCAGCACGGTGCGCAGCGCCCAACCGTCGCCCTGCACGACCTCGCCGTCGCTCAACGTGACGTCGGGCACGAAGGTCATGTCGCCGCTGGCGTCGAGGCGTTCGCTCTCGCCGATCCTCAGCGGCCGGGCGGGACGATGCATGCCCTGCGCGACGATGGTGGCGCCGGTCTCCGTCTTCAGGCGGCCGGCGAGCGGCGAGTGGTCGCGGTGCGTGTGGGTGACGACGATATGGCTGACTGTTCGGCCGTTGACGATGTCCAGCAGGGAGCCGAGGTGACGTTCGTCGGCCGGGCCGGGATCGATGATCGCCAGCGTGTCGGTGCCGACCACGTAGGTGTTGGTGCCGTAGAAGGTGAAGGGGCTGGGATTGTTGACCGTGACGCGCGCCACTCCCGGCGCGACCGGCACGGCCGAACCGTAGGCGGGAGAAAACTGCATGTCGAATTCAAGTTGCATGGGCGATTGGCACGGGCAGGGCGGACAGTTCGGGACCCGTGGCTTAGCACCGGGCGAGGCGCGGCGAAAGCCGTGCCGCCCTGCGGGCTTGTCCATGCCGAGCGCACACGGAACGTTGCGGCCTGCGACGCCATGTGAATGCGCAGGCAATTGCACGGGTTGACCGTACCCGGCGCGAAGCTCCAGATGGCGACGTGAATTTGGGGGCTGTGAGTCACATGGCGAAAAACGACCGCGAGCCGGAAAACGGCCGCTCCGGGGGCAACGAGCCGTCGCCGCTCTACGATCCGTTCGAACAGCTGATGCGCCTCGAGCGCAGTCCGCTGACGCGGCCGTGGGACGAAGACCACGCTGAGGCCGGCCACGGCCGCTTCCGCGACGCGGCGGAGTAGACTTCCCCGCGCGCTCGCCCGCAGGGCGTTCTTCCTGATCGTTGAGTGTTGGACGGCCAGAGCGAAGCGGCTGCTCTGATGCCGGCCGCCACCATTTACCGATTTTCAATGAACTTCGCTGGCGCGATGATCGCGGCGGGATGTTCCGGGCTGCCGGGATTCCGGCCGCCCCTCTCGTCTGCGGAGCCGCTCAGGCTGATCTGATCGTCGGTATGCGGCCCGACCCGACTCCTTCCCGATCCGCGGTCCGATCGCAGCCGACAAGCTTCGGCGAGAGCACCTGCCGAGCGTTCGGGCAGTGCTTGTGATGATTCCGCAACAGTGCCTGACGAAGCGTTCTGCTACAGAAGGAGCGGGGGGCTAATTGCCCATTTCCCGCCATAAACCCGGCGCACGCCGAAGGTCCTTCGGGCGCAACGAGCCAGAACAAGAGCGCATGAAGGGCCGCGTTTCGCGGCCAAGGAAGGCAATGGACGCTTATTCGATTTCAATGGCCAGTCCGCGGGGCGGGCTTGTGACGGAAGGGCTGGAACGCCCGCCGCACGGCTCATGGCGCGCGGTTGGCGGGACTCGTGGAAGACCGGCCAAGTCGGGTGTGGCAGGAGTTTATGTGTGCGTAGCGACGGAAACGCGGTGTCATGGCGCTGTCTGACGCAGTGAGAGCCGGCGTATTCGTCGCGGCCGTGGCTGGCGCCACGCTGGCCGGCGCCGTCGGCGCGCGCGCCTTCGACGACCAGTCGGTGGAGAAGCCCGAGCGCAGCCCGTGGGCGGTGTTCCGCTTCGGATTCTCGGCCTATCAGCGCGGCGACAAGGGCGAGGCCGTCGAAGCCTACCGCTATGCCGCCGACAACGGCCAGATCGGCGCCCGCTGGAAGCTGGCGCGGATGTATGCCGAGGGCGACGGCGTTGCCCGCAACGACTACGAAGCCTTCAAGTTCTTTCAGGAAATCGCCCGCGACGACGTCGAGCCCGGTTCGCCGGAGGAAAGCTACGTCTCCGATGCGCTGGTGGAACTCGGACGCTACACGCGCGACGGCATTCCGGGCACGCCGGTGAAACCGAACGCGTCAGCCGCGCAGGACTATTTCATGCGTGCCGCCGCCACCTACCGCAATCCGACCGCGCAGTTCGAGGTCGGGCGCATGTATCTGAAAGGCGAGGGCGTCAAGAAGAGCGTGCGCCAGGCGGGACGCTGGTTCCAGTTGGCGGCCGAGAAGGGCCATGCCGGCGCGCAGGCGACGCTCGGCAACCTGCTGTTCCAGGCGGGCCAGGTCGTTCGCGGCCTGGCGATGATGACTGCGGCGCTCGAGCACGCACAGCCGAGCGACATTCCGTGGATCCGCAACATGCAGGAAGAGGCGTTCGCGCTGGCCGGAGAGGCCGACCGCCGCACCGCCATCGCACTGGCCGACGATCTCTCGACAAAGCCCGGCCAATAGGGGCCCGGCCTATGGGGCCGGCATATCCCGAAAAACTCAGAAGGTAGCGCGTGCCGGCTGAGGGTCGTCGCCCGCAGGCAGGGAAGCCGGCAGCGGCACGGCCGTCGTGGCGCGGTCCCAGCGCGACGCCGGCACGAAGTTCATCGACAGCGGACAGCCGTCCTGCAGCTTCTCCCACGAGGAGTTGTTGAGCACCATCGAGCAACGCGCGAGCTGCTGGCCGGTCGGCAGGCTGAGGCAGACCACGTCGCCCTGCTTGAACTCCTTGCCGGCGGCCTTGCACTGGCAGTCATGAGCCGTGGCCGACGCCTCGAAGGCGGTCAGCAGGATCATGCAGGAAAGCACCGCCAGGATCGTGCGCATCCCGCAGCATAGCACGATGTTGACGCCGCGTCACTTTTTCGGGTCGAACCGAAGTTCTCGAGCGATCATCGTCCCGGAACTGCTCTACGCCGCCTCGCAATCGAGGATGGCGATCGCCGGCACGTGGTCCGACGGCTTTTCCCAGGCGCGCACATGCTTGTCGATCTTCGCGGCCGAGAGCCGGTCGGCCGCCTCCGGCGACAGCATCAGATGGTCGATGCGGATGCCGTTGTTCTTCTGCCAGGCGCCGGCCTGATAGTCCCAGAAGGTGAAGACGTCAGGCGTCCTCGGCGACCGCACGCACCGCGTCGGTGAAGCCCAGCGCCGACAGCGGCGGAAGGCCCTGCGGCTTTCGGGCTGGTAGAGCGCGTCTTCCACCCATCGTTCAGGATAGCGGGCATCGGCGGGCTCGGGGATGACGTTGTAGTCGCCGGCGATCACCAGCGGCTCCTCCAGCGTCAGCCTGTCGGCCGCCCAAGTCTCCAGCCGCTCCATCCAGGCGAGCTTGTAGGCGAATTTCGGTGAGGCGACGGGGTTGCCGTTGGGCAGGTAGATCGAGGCGACACGCAACGCGGTCGGTCGGCCGTTGGCGCCGATCACCGAGAACACGCCCTCCATGAAGCGGGCCTGCTCGTCGGCCTCGTCGCCGGGCAGGCGGCGATTGACCTCGTCGAAGGGCAGCTTCGAGAGGATGGCGACGCCGTTGAAACCCTTCTGGCCGTGGGTCTCGACATTGTAGCCGAGCGCCTCGATCTCGGCGCGCGGGAAGGACTCGTCCTGGCTCTTGATTTCCTGCAGGCAGACGATGTCCGGCCCGTCATCCCTCAGCCAGGCGAGCAGATTGTCGATACGCGCCTTGATGCCGTTGATGTTCCAGGTGGCGACGCGCAGCACGGACGCGGTCCGGCTCAGATGGAGAAAGAGGTGCCGCAGCCGCAGGAGGCGACCGCGTTGGGATTCCGGATCTGGAAGGACTGGCCGATCAGGTCGTCGACGAAGTCGATCACCGAGCCGCCCATGTAGACCAGCGAAAGGTCGTCGACCAGCACGGTGGCGCCGTTCCTTTCGATGACGATGTCGTCGTCGTTGCGGGTATCGACCAGATCGAACTGGTAAGAAAAGCCCGAGCAGCCGCCGCCCTCGACGGAAACGCGGAGCGCAATCTTGCCGGGCTCGCCGGCCAGGATCTTGTTGATCCGGGCCGCCGCCGCGTCGGTCAGCTCGACCTTCTTCATTTCGGTTGCGGCATCAGCGCCCATGGCTTCGAAAACTCCGCGTCACCTTGCGTTCGTGTTCGCACCATAGGTATGAACCGCGCGGGGGCAAGTCAACGGGCGGCGGGCATGGCGGACGACGCGGACAGGGCGGATCTGGCGGGCATCGGCTTCGGCTACCGGCCGCGTGCGTCCTATGCCAGCGATCCCGCCAAGACGCGCGGCCGACTGTTTCCCGAGACCGAGAGCCCGACGCGCACGCCCTTCCAGCGCGACCGCGACCGCATCATCCATTCCACGGCCTTCCGGCGGCTGAAGCACAAGACGCAGGTCTTCGTGGCGCACGAGGGCGACCATTTCCGCACCCGGCTGACGCACTCGATCGAGGTGGCGCAGATCGCCCGCGCCCTGGCGCGCGCGCTCTACGGCGACGAGGACCTGGCCGAGGCCGTGGCGCTGGTCCACGATTTCGGCCACACGCCCGTTCGGCCACACCGGCGAGGACGCGCTGAACGCCAAGATGGCTGCCTGGGGCGGTTTCGACCACAACGCCCAGTCGCTGCGCATCGTCACCAAGCTGGAGCGGCGCTACGCCGAGTTCGACGGGCTGAACCTCACCTGGGAGACGCTGGAGGGGCTGGTCAAGCACAACGGGCCGCTGACGGACCGGCAGGGCAACGGCCTCGACGGGCCGGTTCCGCAGGCGATCCGCGACTACAACGAGCTGCACGACCTGGAACTGTGGCGCTTCCCGGGGATCGAGGCGCAGTGCGCGGCGATCGCCGACGACATCGCCTACAACGCCCACGACATCGACGACGGCTTGCGCGCCGGGCTCCTGACGCTCGACATGCTGGAAAGCGTGCCGCTGTCCGGCGGCATCCTCGCGGCCGTGCGCGATCTCTACCCGACGCTCGACAAGGTGCGCACCGGCCACGAACTGATGCGCCGACAGATCACCGTGATGGTCGAGGACGTGATCACGACGGCGAAGACCGCAATCGCCGAGGCCGACCCCAAGAGCCCGGAGGATATCCACGACGCCGGAAGGGCACTGGTGACGTTTTCCAGGACGATGCGGCAGGCCGAGAAGCAGCTCAAGGCGTTCCTCTACGCCAATCTCTACCGGCACCCGAGCGTGATGGCGGTGCGCGAACGGGCCGACAGGATCGTCCAGGACCTGTTCGACGTCTATTTCGCCGATCCGCGCGCCATGCCGGAGGGCTGGCGGGAGGGGCTCGACCGCGCCGAAGACCGCGTCAAGGCGCGCCATGTCGCCGATTTCCTGGCCGGCATGACGGACAACTACGCCGTCAAGGAGCACCGGCGCCTGTTTGACCATACGCCGGATTTGGGATAGGGCCGGGCCAACTTCCGGCGCCGCAGGCCGCGCCATTTCCTCTGGTGCCAGTCCATGAACATTTTCGCCGATTTCAACGATCGGATCAGCAAAGCCGTCGAATCTCTTGATCTCAAAGGCAGAGACGGCGGTGCGCCCGACCTGTCGCGCATCCTCGTCGAGCCGCCGCGCGACGCCAGCCATGGCGACCTGGCGACCAACGCGGCGATGGTGCTGGCCAAGGCGGCAGGCGAGAAGCCGCGCGAACTTGCCGAGCGCATCGCCGTCGCTTCTCGCGGCAGGACGCGGACGTTGCCGAGGTCGAGGTCGCCGGCCCCGGTTTCGTCAATCTGAGGCTCGCTGACGGTTTCTGGCAGGCGCGGCTCGGCGACATGCTGTCGGCCGGCACGAAATACGGCCGCTCCGATCTCGGACAGGGCAGGAAGATCAACGTCGAATACGTCTCGGCCAATCCGACGGGCCCGATGCATGTCGGCCATTGCCGCGGCGCGGTGGTCGGCGACACGCTGGCCAACCTGCTCGGTTTCGCCGGCTTCGACGTCACCAAGGAATACTACATCAACGATGCCGGCGCGCAGATCGACGTGCTGGCGCGGTCGGTTCTGCTGCGCTACCGCGAGGCGCTCGGCGAGGACATCGGCGAAATTCCGTCCGGCCTCTATCCCGGCGACTACCTGGTGCCGCTCGGAAAGGCGCTGGCAGACGAATACGGCCGCGACCTGTTCGAGTTGCCTGAGGCCGAGGCGCTGGCCATCGTCAGGGACCGCGCGATCACGGCGATGATGGAGATGATCCGCGCCGACCTCGCCGCGCTCAACGTGCATCACGAAGTGTTCTTCTCCGAGCGCACGCTGCATGCCGACAATGCGCGCATGATCCGCTCGGCCATCAACGACCTGACGCTGAAAGGGCATGTCTATCACGGCAAGCTGCCGCCGCCGAAGGGCCAGACGCCCGAAGACTGGGAGGACCGCGAGCAGACGCTGCTGCGCTCCACGGAAGTCGGCGACGACATGGACCGGCCGCTGGTCAAGTCCGACGGGTCCTACACCTATTTCGCCGCGGACGTGGCGTACATGAAGGACAAATACGCCCGGGGGTTCGAGGAGCTGATCTTCATTCTGGGTGCCGACCACGGCGGCTACGTGAAGCGGCTGGAGGCCGTGGCGCGCGCGATCTCGGACGGCGAGCTTGAAGCTGACGGTGTTGTTGTGCCAGCTCGTCAAGCTGTTCCGCGACGGCGTGGCGGTCTCGATGTCGAAGCGGGCAGGGGAGTTCGTGACGCTGCGCGAGGTCGTGGAGGAGGTTGGAAGCGACGCGGTGCGTTTCATGATGCTCTTCCGCAAGAGCTCCGAGCCGCTCGATTTCGATTTCGCCAAGGTGACCGAGCAGTCGAAGGACAATCCGGTCTTCTATGTCCAGTATGCTTCCGCGCGCTGCCACTCGGTGTTCCGCCAGGCCAGGGAACAGCTCGGCGTCGAGCGGTTCTCAGGCGAGGAGCTGAAGGCCGCGGCGCATCGCCTGACGGATGCCGGCGAGATCGGCATCGTTCGCAAGCTCGCCGAATATCCGCGGCTGATCGAGTCGGCGGCGCTGGCGCACGAACCTCATCGGCTGGCTTTCTACCTGCACGACCTGGCCAGTACTTTCCACGCGCACTGGAATCGCGGCACCGAGACGAACGACTTACGCTTTGTTAAGGTTAACGATCCAGAATTGACCCATGCCAGACTGGGTCTGGTGCAGGCCGTTTCGGATGTATTGACGTCCGGCCTGGCGCTGATCGGGGCGGAAGCTCCCGCGGAGATGCGCTAGACCGCCGAAATACCTGTCACCATTTGCCCACAATGCGCTGGTAGGGCCGGCCCGATGCACCTGGCGTCGGGGGCGACGAGTACGAGTGCGGGAAACAGCATGGCAGACAGCAACCATCTGAGCAAAGACGATGATTTCATGCTGGCGGATGACGATCCGTTCGCCGAGCTGACACGGATCATGGGCCACGACCCGCGTCGGAACGAGAAGCCGGCACAAGACTGCCGATCCTTTCGACATCGATCTCGAGAAGGAACTGATGGGCGGGCTCGACGCCGGCGAGCCGGAGCAGCCGCCGGTTGCGCGCGGCTGGTTCTCGCAGCGAGCGGAGCGTGTTACCCGAGCCGAAAGCGCAATCTTCACAGGACTACGGTGCGGCGACACTCGAGCCGGCGATGGAGCCGGTCTTTGCCGAGGAGGCGGCGAGCGAACCTGAACCGCTGCCTCGAAGCCGCAAGCCGAAGAGGAAGTGGCCGCCCTCGACGCTTTCGAGGAAGATTTCGCGGCAGCGCTGAACGACGACCTGGCCGCGCTTGAAAAGGACTTCGCCTCGCTCGACCAGCGAATGGAGCGAGACTGGCGAGCAGGACGACGACTGGCGATCGTCCGACGACCGGCAGGAGGACTGGACTGTCGAAGAGGCAGAAGACACCTCCGCGCCGGAACGGCGCTGGGATTACGCGGAAGCGCCGGCCGACGACGAAAACGCGCAAGAATACACCGACGAACCGGTGCAGGACGATGCCGAGGCTCACTGGAATGCCGCGGACGAACAGTCAGCCGGCGAACACTATGCCTATGACGAGTGAGCACGACTGGCGCAGCGCCGCGGACTGGCGTCGCGGCGCGTCCGACGACGCCCGTCATGAAGAGTCTGCCTATGCGCAGGATGAGCAGCAGGACTACGCTGCTGCGGATTACATATCGGCCGGGTATGGCAAAGAGCCCGAGGAAGACGGCTCCTACACCGCGCACGACGACTACGCCGGATCCGAGCTGAGCTCGGAGGGCGATGCGTCGGGACGTGCCAACGGCGTGGCCGAGGAATACGTGGCCTACGAGGCAGCCGCCTCCGATGTGGCTCCGGAAGAAGCCGCCGCCGGGGAACTGGACCTTCCGGAACTCGATCTCGGCGATCTCGACCTCGGGATGGACGATCTCGGGCACGAGGAGGCGGAGCACGAAGCCGCACCTGCGCAGGCCGATGAGGACCACGCACCGGCGGCCTTCGGTGGGCAGGACACGGCCCACGAACCTGACGCCGGATATGAGCCCGCGCCTGCCGAAGACAACGGAGTGACTGCAAACTCGGCCGCCGGCGGTCCCAGCCTAGAAGACGAACTGGAAGCGCTGCTGTCGGGAACGCCGTTGCCGGAGCAGGCGAGGCCCGAGGCGCCGCAGGCATCATTCGAGCGCCGACGTCGGTGGCGAAGTGGCGGCTTCTCCCTACGAGCCGCAGGCTCGGGAGGAGCCGGCGCCGGTTCACGAAGAGCCGGTTGCCACCGCTGCGCCTTCCGAAGAGACGCCGAAGCGGCCTTCCTGGCTGCGTTCACTGTCGCCGTCGCGGCCGCAGGAGGTGATCAGCCGAGCCAATTATGCCGCCGGCTCTTTTGCCGCCAGGCGGGATTGGCACGAGGAAGCTGCCGCGTCAGGACTCTCACGGCGGCGCGCCGGCTACCAGCTACGCGGCACCCGAGGCCGACGACGAAGACGACACGTTCGCGCCCGTTGAAGAGCTGCACGAACCGGTCGAGGCCCGCGACGACCATCACGAGCCGGCCGAGCCGGAGGCATCCGAGAAGGAGGCTTCGCCCGCGGACGAACTGGATGCGTTGCTTGCCAGCAATCTCGCCTACGACGAACTGAGCGCCGCCGCTTCGCCGGAGCCGGAGCAGCAGCCCGAGGAGGCGCAGCCGGAGGAGACGCAGCCGGAGACGGCAGAGGCCGAGCACGACCCGTTCGCCGACCTCGACGTCTTCGCCAGGCGCGCCGCCGAGCACGACGCCGGCACGAAGGAAGAACCGGCCTGGTCTGTCCAGCCGGAACAGCCGGAACAGGCGTTCGATGCCGACGACGAGGACGATACTCCGGTCGTCGATACCTTGGAAATGCAGGAGCGCCCGGCGCCGGTCGAGGACGATCTCGACATCCCTGAGCTGACATTCGACGACGACGTGCCGGCGAATGCGGTGGACGATCTGGAGGCGGAGTTCGCCGACATGTTCGGTGACGGTGGTCCCGAGACCGCATCAGCCGATCATTCCGCGCGGGAGGCCTTGCCCCTCGACGCGCCCGCCAAGGACGATACCGTCCCTGACGAGGACGATCTGTTCCTCGCCCAATTCATGGCGCCGGCGAGCGATGCGGTTGCTGCAGGCGCCCGCGCGTCCTCCGTCGCGCATTCGCATTCACCTTACGCCTCCTGACGTCCAATGCGACGAGGATGGACGGGGCTGCGGCCGCCAACGATTTCGGCGCCTACGACGCGAATTCGGCGATGCTCAGCGACGACTTCTACTCGGCCGAGCTGGCAGACGAGCCCGCCGAGACCGAAGCGGAGCGCAAGCCGCGCCGGCGCGGCCTGATCGCCGCGGCCGTGGTCGCCGGGATTGCCGTGGTCGGTGGCGTCGGCGCCTTTGTCATGTCGTTCGGTGACGGCGACCAGGGCAACGGGCCCGCGATCATCGCGGCAGACGACGGCCCGGTGAAGGTCAAGCCGAAGGATCCGGGCGGCAAGACCGTGCCGAGCCAGGAAAACGAGGTCTACGAGCAGGCTGCCGGCAACGACGTAAACGTCGCGCCGACGCAGCAAAAGCTGGTGACTGCCGAAGAGGAGCCCGTCGACCTGCTGTCGCAGCAGCCGGTCGGAAACGCTCCGATAGCGGCAGGCACGGGAGGCGAGGGCGCGCCTCAGGAGACCGTCGCCAAGGCGGAAGACCGTATCGCGCCGCAAGCGCAGCCGGAGACCGAAGGCGTCGGCGCCGGGGACGATCTCGTCGCTGTCACGCCTCGGCGCGTGCGCACCATGATCGTGCGGCCCGACGGAACGCTGGTCGAGCGGCCCGATTCGGCGCCCGAAACTGCGGCTGCCGCCGCGGCGCCCGCCCAGTCGGCCGCGACCGCGCAGCCGCTGCAGGCACCGGCGCAGGACGGCCAGGATGCCGGTGCGATCCAGGACATGGCGTCCGCGGACGTCAGCGGGACCGACGAGACGACGTCGATGATCCCGGATGCCGACTGTGAGCGACGACTCGGCGGCGGGCGACCCGGTGGTGCCGCAGAGCGTCGATGTTGTGCCCAGCGCTCCGCCGCGTGCGGCACCGCGCGCCAACCAGCAGCAGGCTGCGGTTCAGCCGACCGCTCCGGCCGCCTCTCCCGCACCCGCGGCGACAGCGCCGGCAGCAACCGGTGGCGCAACCAGCGAGTGGTCGATGCAGATCGCTTCGCAGCCAACCGCCGAAGGTGCAAAGGCAACCTACGACGATCTCGCGCGGCGCTACGCCAGCGTTCTCGAGGGCCGTGGCGTCAACATCGTGAAGGCCGATATCGAGGGCAAGGGCACCTACTATCGCGTGCGCATTCCCTCGACCTCGCGCGACGAGGCGATCGCCCTGTGCTCGCGCTACAAGGCTGCCGGCGGAAGCTGCTTCGTTTCCAAATAGCAGGACCGATACAAGAACAACGAGAGCCGTCGCGGCGGACGCGGCGGCTCTTTGCCGTTCCAGGCAGCAAACGTGCGGCTCTCGCCGGTTAGCGCTATGCTTCCGCGGATGAGCGAATCACCTAGCAAATCTGCGGGCGAATCCCGGGCGATGATCCTCGGCGCGGCCGGGACGCGCCTGTCGGCCGACGAAAAGGCCTTCTTTGCCGACGAGCGGCCATGGGGCTTCATCGTCTTTGCCCGCAATGTCGGCGACGGCAGCCAGCTGGCGGACCTCTGTGCGGAGATGCGCGAGAGCGTCGGACGCCCTGAGGCGCCGGTATTCGTCGACCAGGAAGGCGGAAGGGTGCAGCGCCTGCGCCCGCCGCTGGCGCCGGACTATCCGGCCGCCGCCGAATTCGGCCGCATCTATCGCGGCGACCGCCGAGCGGGCCTGCGCGCGGCCTGGCTGCTGTCGCGGCTGCACGCCTTCGACCTGACGCGCTACGGCATCACGGCGGACTGCCTGCCCGTGCTGGACGTGCCGGTGGAGGGCGCAAGCAATGTGATCGGCTCGCGCGCCTACGGGTCGGATCCCGAAAGCGTGGCTGCGCTCGGACGTGCGGTGGCGGACGGCCTGATGGCCGGCGGGGTTCTGCCGGTAATGAAGCACATGCCGGGCCATGGGCGCGCCTTCGCCGACAGTCACCTGGCCTTGCCGGTGGTGGACGCGCCGCTCGACGAACTCCAGGGCGCGCGATTTCGTGCCGTTCCGCGCCTTGAACGACATGCCGATGGCGATGACGGCGCATATCGTCTTCACCGCGATCGATCCCGACAATCCCGCCACGACCTCTCGCAAGGTGATCGGGGATGATCATTCGCGGCGAGATCGGCTTCGACGGGCTCCTGATGAGCGACGACGTGTCGATGCACGCACTTTCTGGGGATTTCGACACGCGGGCGGCGGCGATCCTTGCCGCGGGCTGCGATGTGGTCCTTCACTGCAACGGCGTCATGGCCGAGATGCGAGCCGTCGCGGCGGCGACACCTGCGCTGGCGGGCAAGGCGCTGGAGCGGGCCGGGCAGGCCCTTGCAGGTGTCGGCCGGCGCGACGATTTGAACGAGGCGGCTGCGCGGGCCGAATTCGCCACCTATTTCGGCGAAACCGCGCTTGCCGGTGCATGAACGATGGATAGAAGCGGTTTGACCACGGCAGACGACAGCAAAGGCAAAGCCGCGCCCATGGACGCCCTGTGGGCGGACAACGACGCGCGCGCGGCCAGCGAGCCTGCCCTGGTCGTCGACGTGGACGGGTTCGAGGGGCCGCTCGACCTGCTGCTGCATCTGGCGCGCAACCAGAAGGTGGATCTGGCGCGCATTTCCGTGCTTGCGCTGGCCGAGCAGTATCTCGGCTTCATCGAGCAGGCGCGGGCGCTGCGGCTGGAACTGGCCGCCGACTATCTGGTGATGGCGGCGTGGCTGGCCTTTCTGAAGTCGAAGCTGCTGATCCCCAAGCAGCCGGGCGACGAGGAGGACAGCGGCGAGGAACTGGCGGCCGTGCTGCAGTTCCGGCTGAAGCGGCTGGAAGCCATGCGCGACGCGGCGGCACGGCTGGTCAACCGCAACAGGCTGGGGCGCGACGTGTTCGCGCGCGGCATGCCGGAGGTGGTGATCGTCGATCGAAAGAACCAGTATTCGGCCTCGCTCTACGACCTGCTCACCGCCTATGCTTCGCAGCGGCAACGGCAGGCGATCACCAATGTCAGGATCGCCAAGCGCGGCGTCTGGTCGCTGAAGGAAGCCCGCGGCATCCTGGAGCGGCTGATCGGCAAGCTTGCTGACTGGACCGCACTCGACAGCTATCTCATCGAGTTCCTGTCGATCCCCGCGGAACGGGCGACGGTGCTCGCCAGCTCGTTCGCCGCCAGCCTGGAACTGGTGCGCGAGGGTCATCTGGAACTCAGACAGGAGCAGGCATTCGCGCCGCTCTATCTCAGGAACCGACCGCGGCTTGCCGCGGCTGCGGAGGCAGGCAAATGACCGACAGCGGAAATGCGGCGGTGATTCCGTTCACGAGCGACGACGAAGAGACCGAATACGCGACGACCGAAGCGAATGCGGCTGCACGGCTGCACATGGCCGAGGCAATGCGCATGGCCGAGGCGATCGTCTTCGCGTCTGCCGAGCCGGTGACCGAGAAGCAGCTCGCGCAGCGCCTGCCCGAAGGCATCGACCTGGCCGCCGTGATGACGGAACTGCAGGGCGTCTACGACAAGCGCGGCGTCAACCTTGTGCGCGTCGGCGAGGCCTGGGCGTTCCGCACCGCCGGCGACCTGGCCTTCCTGATGAGCCGCGATCAGGTGCAGCAGAAGAAGCTCTCTCGCGCCGCGCTCGAGGTGATGGCGATCATCGCCTACCACCAGCCGGTGACGCGCGCCGAGATCGAGGAAATCCGCGGCGTGGAGACGTCCAAGGGAACGCTCGACACGCTGCTGGAAACCGGCTGGATCAGGATGCGCGGGCGCCGGCGCTCGCCCGGCCGGCCGGTGACCTACGGCACCAGCGAATCCTTCCTCGACCATTTCGGCCTGGCCGAGCTGCGCGACCTGCCGGGGCTGGACGAGCTGAAGGGGGCGGGGCTGCTGTCGACGCGCATGCCCAGCAACTTTTCGGTGCCGCAGCCGATGGCCGATCCGGATGCGCTTACCGAGGACGAGGACGAGCTCACCGATCTCGATCTGGAGGAACTTGGGCTGCTGACGCCGCGCATCGAAGATGATTGATGCAGCGCAACGATCCGCCCGGCCATGTCCCGCATCACGAGGCCCGTGGGCGCGACATGTGCCCGCAGCCGGCCGCGTCTGTTGACCATGGTCCAAATTCCGGCACGGTTGTGTTTGAAACAGAGCGCAAAAGCGCATAAATCAGACTGAACGGGTAACCACCCTGCGCGGGTCAGTTTGGGAAGAGAGATATCATGGGTTCGTTTTCGATTTGGCACTGGCTCATCGTGCTGGTGGTCGTGCTGCTCCTGTTCGGGCGCGGCAAGATTCCCGAGCTGATGGGCGACATGGCCAAGGGAATCAAGAGCTTCAAGAAGGGCATGACCGACGACGACGAGAGCGAGACCGATTCCAGCAAGACGGTCGAGCATCGCGCCGACGAGAGTGTGCAGCCCGGCAGGGAAAAGGTCTCCAAGACCTGATCGCGGCGGCCGCCGCAGCAAAGACGAGAGCCCGGCCGTAGCTCCGCCCGGATTGAATAGTCATGTTTGACATCGGTTGGCAGGAAATGCTCGTCGTGGCGATCGTTCTGATCGTCGTGGTCGGGCCCAAGGATCTGCCGCGCATGCTGCGTCAGTTCGGTCGCACGACGTCCAAGTTCCGGGCGATGGCGAACGATTTCCGCAAGCAGTTCGACGAGGCGCTCAAGGAAGCCGAGCTCGACGACGTCAAGAACATCGCCTCCGACATGCGCAAGCTCAATCCGGCGGCCGATCTTCGCAAGGCGTTGAACCCGATGCAGAAGGCCGCCGAGGACGTGCGCGCCGGGCTCGACAAGGCGATGAAGCCGCAGCCGGCGCCCGAGAAGCCTGCGGATGCGGCCGCAGCGGTCGAAGCCTCCACGACGGCCGAAACGGTCAAGCCGAACGGCAGTGCGGCGCCGGTTGCCGAACCGGCGGCGCCGGCAAAGGGCGCCGTGGCGCAGAAGAACGCCCCGGCCGCCGCGAAGTCGGCGCCGAAGAAGTCTGGTTCCTCCCGCAAGTCAGCGGCGCCGAAGGTCGCCGCCGCCAAAGCTTCGTCGGCTGCGAAATCGACCAGCGCCAAGACGGCGAAGGGCGCTGCCAGGTCCTCGAGCAAGGCTGCCGCAAACGGCTCGGCAGGGTCAAAGGCTTCGGCTGCGCCGAAGGCAGGAACTGCGAAGTCTGCGACCGGCAAGGCCAAGTCGTCCAAGGCCGGCGCGGCCCGCGGCGGAACGGCGAAGTCGTCGACGACGGCCTCGAAGGCGAACGGCGCGGCCGGTAGCGGAGGGAGTTCCTCGTGACCACCGCCGACGAAGAGGCCGAGATCGAGCAGTCCTCCGCGCCGCTCATCGAGCACCTGGTCGAACTCAGGCGCCGCCTGATGTGGGCGATCGGCGGGTTCTTCGTCGCCTTCCTGGTGTGCTTCTTCTTTGCCAAGAAGCTCTTCAACCTGCTGGTGCTGCCCTACAGCTGGGCGGTGCACTGGTCTGGCCTGCCCATGGACAAGGTGGACCTGATCTACACCGCGCCGCAGGAATTCTTCTTCACCCAGATCAAGCTCGGCATGTTCGGCGGACTGGTGATCGCCTTTCCGCTGATCGCCGCGCAGATCTACATGTTCGTGGCGCCCGGCCTCTACCGCAACGAGCGGCGCGCCTTCCTGCCGTTCCTGATCGCCTCGCCGATCCTGTTCGGGCTTGGCGCGTGCCTCGTCTACTTCTTCTTCACCCCGATGGTGATGTGGTTCTTCCTGTCGATGCAGCAGGTCGGGCCTGACTCCGAAATCCAGATTTCGTTGCTGCCGAAGGTCTCGGAATATCTCGGCCTGATCATGACCCTGATCTTCTCCTTCGGACTGGTCTTCCAGCTTCCGGTGGTGACGACGCTGATGGCGCGGGTCGGAATGGTCAGTTCGAAGGGGCTGGCAGAAAAGCGCAAATACGCCATCGTGATCGCCTTCATCACCGCGGCGGTGCTGACGCCGCCGGACCCGGTGAGCCAGCTTGGCCTCGCCATTCCGACGCTGCTTCTCTACGAGATCTCGATCTGGTCGGCGCGCTGGGTGGAACGCCAGCGGGCACGCGAGGCGGGCGATTCGTCTGCAACGGACGAGAGCGCCGAGGCGGCCGACGAGGCGGCTTCCGCCGCTGACGGGACGGACGACGACAAGCCGACCACCTCCTGACCGGCCCGGCGCGCGCTGCGCGCACCGCACTCGCGATCGGTCTTGCTTCGAGGCGGATTGCGGTTTACCCCGCTGACGCCCCGGTCGCGGGCGCCGTGAATCGAACTCCCGGATAGGCCCATGCTCGACATCAGATGGATTCGCGACAACCCGGACGCGCTCGTCGCCGCGCTGGAAAAGCGCCGGTGGTCGCCCGAGGAGGCGCGGTCCGCGGTCGACGACATTCTGGCCAGGGACGAGGCGCGCCGTGCGCATCTGACCGAGCTGCAGGAAAGGCAGGAGCGCCGCAATGCCGCGTCGCGCGAGATCGGCAACGCCATGCGCGCCGGCGACATGGCGCGCGCCGAGGAACTGAAGGCCGAGGTCGCCGACATCAAGGCGTTCGTGCAGTCGGGCGAAGCGCGCGAGCGCGAGCTGGACGAAGCCCTCGAATACGCGCTTGCGACCGTTCCGAACGTGCCGCTCGACGATGTGCCGGTCGGTGCCGACGAGCACGACAATGTCGAGGTGCGCCGGATCGGCGAGCCGCGCCGCATCGACCAGCCGAAAGAGCACTACGAGATCGGCGAAGCGCTCGGATTCATGGACTTCGAGACGGCGGCAAAGATCTCCGGCAGCCGCTTCACCATCCTCAAGGGCCAGCTCGCGCGGCTGGAACGTGCGCTCGGCCAGTTCATGCTCGACCTGCACACGAGCGAGCACGGCTACACGGAGGTGCAGCCGCCGCTGCTGGTCAACGATGCGGCGGCCTATGGCACCGACAAGCTGCCGAAATTCGCCGACGACCTTTTTCGGACCACCGACGGGCGCTGGCTCATCCCGACCGCCGAAGTCCCGCTCACCTACACGGTGGCCAAGGAAATCACCGACCACGCGAAGCTGCCGATCCGCTTGACCGCGCTGACCGCGTGCTTCCGCTCGGAGGCAGGCTCCGCCGGCAAGGACACGCGCGGCATGCTGCGCCAGCACCAGTTCTACAAGGTCGAGATGGTCTCGATCACCGACGAGAATTCCTCGCTCGACGAGCACGAGCGCATGACGGCCTGTGCCGAAGAGGTGCTGAAGCGGCTGGAGCTGCCGTTCCGCACCGTGACGCTGTGCACCGGCGACATGGGGTTCGGCGCCCGCAAGACCTACGACATCGAGGTGTGGCTGCCCGGCCAGAACGCCTATCGCGAGATCTCGTCGTGCTCGGTGTGCGGCGATTTCCAGGCGCGGCGGATGGATGCACGATACCGGCCCGCGGCAGTGGAAGGCGAGGGGCGCCAGCAGCCGCGCTTCGTCCACACGCTCAACGGCTCGGGTGTGGCGGTCGGCCGCGCGCTGATCGCGGTGATGGAGAACTATCAGAACGACGACGGCACCGTCACGGTCCCGCACGTTCTGCGCCCGTATATGGGCGGACTGGAACGGATCGGCGGCTGAAGACATGCGCATTCTGCTTACCAACGACGACGGCGTCCACGCCGAAGGGCTGAAGGTGCTGGAGCGCATCGCCCGCAAGTTCACCGACGAGGTGTGGGTGGTGGCGCCGGAAACCGACCAGTCCGGTTTCGCGCACTCGCTGTCGCTGTCCGACCCGCTGCGGATGCGCAAGGTGGGCGACAAGCACTTCGCGGTGCGCGGCACGCCGACCGATTGCGTCATCATGGGCGTGCGCAAGCTGATGCCGGAGCCGCCGGACCTTGTGCTGTCGGGCGTCAATTCCGGCTCCAACATCGCCGACGACGTGACCTATTCGGGCACGGTGGCCGGCGCCATGGAGGGCGCGCTGCTCGGCGTGCGCTCGGTGGCTCTCAGCCAGGCCTACACGTTCAAGGACGGCGAGCGCAAAGTGCCGTGGGAAGTCGCGGAGGAGCACGGCCCGGCGTTGCTCAAGAGGCTCATCGACCTCGACATGCCCGAAAGCACGTTCTTGAACGTCAACTTCCCCAACTGCGCGCCGGGGGAGGTCAAGGGCGTTCGCGTGACCCAGCAGGGCAAGCGGGTGCACGGCCTGTGGATCGAGCAGCGCGCCGACGGGCGCGGCATTCCCTATTACTGGCTGCGCTTCGGCCGCGAGCCCGACGAGATCCGTGAAGGCACGGACATGGCGGCGCTGCGCGACGACTTCGTGTCGGTGACGCCGATGCAGCTCGACCTCACCGCGCACGCGCTGAGCAAGTCGGTGGCCGAGGCGCTGGAATGAACGAACGCAACGGCGATCGCGAAGGGTTTGCGGCGCTGCTGCTGCGTATGCGCGCCGCCGGGATCGGCTCCAAGGAACTGCTGGCAGCGATCGAGGCGACGCCGCGCCGCGCCTTTGCCCCGGCCGAGTGGCATGCGGCGGTTTGGCAGGACCGCATGATCCCGATCGCCTGCGGCGAGACGCTGGAAGGCGTCGACACGCAGGCGAGGGCGCTTGCCGCGCTCGACATCCAACCCGGGCAGCGCGTGCTCGAGGTCGGCACCGGCTCCGGCTACACGGCCGCGGTCATGGCGCGGCTGGCCGGCAAGGTGCTGAGCCTGGAGCGCTACCGCACGCTTGCCGAACAGGCGCGCCAGCGCTTCGAGACGCTCGGCCTCTCCAACATCGTGGTCCGGCAGGCCGACGGCTCGGCGGGCGCGTCGGAAGGCGCGTTCGACCGGATCATCGTGTGGGCGTCCTTCGACGGCATGCCGCGCCACTTCGTCGACCAGCTCACCAGCGGTGGCGTCATGGTGGCGCCCATCGGCCAGGCCGAACAGGTGCAGAAGCTGGTGAAGCTGACCAAGCTCGGCAGCCGCTTCGAGCGCGAAGACGTCTGCGACGTGCGGCTGCAGCCGCTGACCGAAGGCATGGCTGCGGCGATCTGACTCACGTTCCCGAACCGGCGAAAATGCAGCGCGGATTGCTTGTCCGCGCATGCTTAACCGCGCGGTAACATTAACGCGGTCTAATCATCCGCAGTTGGTATCGGGTATGCGGGTAGGAAAATGCGTCTGAGTGTTGGGACTAATCGCGCACATCTGCTGTCGCGCGTCGCCGTGCTCGCGCTGGTAGCGGGTCTGGCTTCCGGGTGTAGCTCGGACGTCGAGCGCTTTCAGGACGGGCTGTTCACGGGTTCGACCGACAATCAGCGCCAAATCATCCGGCCGCCGGCAAACCAGCCCTATCCGGGCGACGTGCAGCAGACGGCGAGCCTCGACCAGACATACACCGGTTCGGTCTCGCGCCACGGCGTGCGCCGCAGCGACCTGCTCGCGGGACCGCTGAGCCGTGACGACCTCGAACCGATCAACGGCGCCTCGACCGCGATGCGGCCGGCGCCCATGTCCGAGCCGCCGGCCCAGTCGCGGACGCTCCCGCCGCCATCAAACCAGACCGTGATGCGCGAGCCGGTTGCGCCGATCGCCGCGCCGGCCTCCAACAGACCGCAGCCGCAGCTCGACCGGACGCCGACCGGCAGCACGCCGCCGCGCGCCGAGGCGCCGCTGCCGCGTCCCGCCACGCCTGTCCAGGAAAGGGGCGGCTGGCAAAGCAGCAACGGCGGCACCGAAGTCACCATCGGCCAGGGCGAGACGCTCTACCACCTGTCGCGCCGCTACGGCGTGCCCGTCGACGCGATCATGAAGGCCAACGGGCTTCGCGACGCCGACCACCTCGCGGCCGGGCAGAAGGTCATCATCCCGACCTATGCCTATTCGAGCGACGCTCCGGTTTCGGCACCCGATGCCGATCCGAAGGTCGCCAAGGCAGGCGCGGCGACGACCAAGAAGGACGACCGGGTGCCGCTGCCCAGCAAGTCGCCGGAGCGCGTGGCCGTGCTGCCGCAGGCGACGAAGCCGAAGGAACGCGACGAAAAGACCGCGCCGGAGACCACGGCGAAGAGCGCACCGGCCGAAGCGGGCGGCGTCTACACGGTCGTTGCCGGCGATTCCCTGTGGGGAATCGCGAAGCGCACCGGCACCACCACGACCGCGCTGAAGCAAGCCAACGGGCTTTCCTCCGGTTCGCTGCAGATCGGCCAGAAGCTCAAGATTCCCGCCGGCGGCAGGACGCCGGTCCAGACGGCCGATGCTTCGACCTCGCAGAAGAAGGTCGATCCGATCGTCACCGGTGCGGCCGGTCCCGCCAGCAAGCACGAGAAGGCCGCCAACGAGAGCCGCGACGACAGGGCGATCGAGGATGCCGTGCAGGAGACCGCCGCGGTCGCTCCGGACGCCACGGGCATCGCCCGCATGCGCTGGCCGGTGCGCGGCAGGGTGATCTCCGCCTTCGGCGGCAAGGACGGCGCCAAGTCCAATGACGGCATCGACATCGCCGTGCCGGAAGGCACGGCGGTGAAGGCTGCCGAGAACGGCGTCGTCATCTATGCCGGCGACGGGCTGAAGGAGTTCGGCAACACGGTTCTGGTGCGCCACGAGGACGGGCTGGTCACGGTCTACGGCCACGCCTCGAAGCTCGAGGTGTCGCGCGGCGACAACGTCAAGCGCGGCCAGGAGATCGCGCGCTCGGGCATGAGCGGCAACGCCGAATCGCCGCGGCTCCACTTCGAGGTGCGCAAGGATTCAGCGCCCGTCGATCCCAAGAAGTTCCTGGAATAGGGCGCGTTCCGCCTGACCTCCAGTCCGGGACGATCGCCCAGCCCGCCCGCGAGGGCGGGCTTTCCCGTTCACAAACGCTCAGCCGTTCAGCCGCTGTCCGAGCCGGCCGGCGAGATCCTGGGTGAACTGCCAGGCGACGCGGCCCGAGCGACCGCCGCGTGTCGTCGCCCATTCCAGCGCCTCGGCACGCAATCGGTCGGGGTCGATGTTCAGCCCGAAATGGCGGGCATAGCCCTCGATCATCGCCAGGTAGTCTTCCTGCGAACACTTGTGGAAGCCGAGCCACAGGCCGAAGCGGTCCGACAGCGACACTTTCTCCTCGACCGCCTCGTGCGGATTGATCGCGGTCGATCGCTCGTTCTCGATCATGTCGCGCGGCAGGAGATGGCGGCGGTTCGACGTCGCGTAGAAGATGACGTTCTCCGGCCGTCCCTCGACGCCTCCTTCGAGTGCCGCCTTCAGCGACTTGTAGGACGTGTCGTCGTGGTCGAAGGACAGGTCGTCGCAAAACAGGATGAAGCGGAACGGCGCGTCCTTCAGCACCGGCAGCAGATCGGGCAGGCTGTCGATGTCCTCGCGGTGGATCTCGACCAGCTTGAGCGGCGGTTCACCGGCGGCGCCATCGGCGATCTCGACATTGACGGCGGCGTGGACCGCCTTGACGAGCGAGGACTTGCCCATGCCGCGCGCGCCCCACAGCAGCGCGTTGTTGGCGGGCAGACCGGCGGCGAAACGTCGCGTGTTGTCGGCGAGGATGTCGCGCACGCGGTCGACGCCCCTGATCAGGCCGATATCGACCCGGTTGACGCGCGTCACCGGCTGCAGATAGCCGCGCTCTGCCTCCCAGACGAAGCAGTCGGCGGCGGCCGGATCGTTGTGAGGCGCGGGTGGCGGGGCGAGCCTGTCCACCGCCTGCGCCAACCGCTCGAGTCTGGCGGCGATGTCGGCGAGAGCGTCTGTCATGGCTGGTCCCGTTCGAGGATTGATGCGGCGCGAGGCTGTAACATGGCGATCCGGCACCGCAAAGCGGCGCCGTGCCGGATTGGCGCGGTTGCATTGGCAACACGACAGATTATATTCCCGCCAACTTCGTTCCGGGGGCGCGATGGCGCGCCCCCGCATTTTTTCCTCAGGAGTCAAATATGTTCGTCACACCGGCATACGCGCAAGCAGGCGCTGGCGGGACCCCGGATATTTTCATCAGCATCCTGCCGTTCGTGCTCATCTTCGTGGTGATGTATTTCCTCATCATCCGGCCGCAGCGCACGCAGGTGAAGAAGCGCACCGAGATGCTGTCGGCGATCCGCCGCGGCGATGCGGTGATCACCGGCGGCGGCCTGGTCGGCAAGGTCACCAAGGTCATCGGGGATGACGAGCTCGAAATCGATCTCGGCGGCGCCAAGGTGACGGCACTGCGCTCGACCATCTCGGAAGTGCGGGTCAAGGGCGAGCCTGTCGCCAACCAGAACGCCAAGAAATAACCGCATTCGCGGCTGACCCCGACCGCTTCGCCGCCCCAACGGACAAGGTCCAACATGCTTTACTTCTCGCGCTGGAAGACATTCGGCATCTGGCTCGTCGTGCTTGCCGGTATCGTCTGCGCGCTGCCCAACGTCTTTTCGCAGTCCACGCTGGACGCGCTGCCGGACTGGCTGCCCAAGCGGCAGATGGCGCTGGGACTGGACCTGCGAGGCGGCTCCCACATCCTGCTGCAGATCGACAGGCAGGAACTGATCGACGCCCGCCTCAACACCGCCAAGGACGACATCCGTTCCGCGCTTCGCGATGCCCGCATCGGCTACACCGGCCTTTCGGCGAGCGGCCGCACGGTGCAGGTGCGCATCCGGGAAGCCGACAAGATCGACCAGGCCAAGGAAGCGCTCAAGGCGCTGACGCAGCCGATCTCGTCCAGCCTGTTCGGCGCCGGCAGCATCGTGGAAATGGAACTGGCCGAGCCCCAGCCGGGGCTGCTGCGCTTCACCATGACCGACCAGGGCATCGAATACCGCGTCAGCTCGGCGCTGTCGCAGTCGATCGAGGTGGTCGGAAGGCGCGTCAACGAGCTCGGCACGACCGAGCCGATCATCCAGCGGCAGGGCGACGACCGCATCCTCGTGCAGGTGCCGGGCCTCGACAACCCGCAGCGCCTCAAGGACATTCTCGGCCAGACGGCCAAGCTGACCTTCCAGATGGTCGACCAGTCGATGCCGGTGCAGGAGGCGATCCAGAACCGTCCGCCTGCAGGCACGACGATCATGTATTCGACCGACGATCCGCCGGTGCCGTACCTGATCGAGAACCGGGTCATCGTCTCGGGCGAGAACCTGGTCGACGCGCAGGCTACCTTCGACCAGCGCACCAACGAGCCGGTCGTGTCGTTCCGCTTCGACAGCCAGGGCGCGGCGCGCTTCGGGCAGGCGACGCAGCAGAACGTCGGACGGCTGTTCGCGATCATCCTCGACAACCAGGTGATCTCGGCGCCGCAGATCCGCGAGCCGATCCTCGGCGGCAGCGGCCAGATTTCCGGCAACTTCACCGTCCAGAGCGCCAACGACCTCGCCGTGCTGCTGCGCGCCGGCGCGCTGCCGGCCGACCTCACCATCGTCGAGGAACGCACGGTCGGTCCGAGCCTCGGCGCCGATTCCATCGCCGCCGGCCAGATCGCCGCCGTCATCGCCGCGGTGCTGGTCGTGGTGTTCATGGTCGCCACCTACGGCACGCTCGGCATCATCGCCGACATCGCGCTGGCGGCGAACCTTGCGCTGATCATCGGCATCCTGTCGCTGCTCGGCGCCACGCTGACGCTGCCCGGCATCGCCGGTATCGTGCTGACGATCGGCATGGCGGTCGATTCCAACGTCATCATCTTCGAGCGCGTGCGCGAGGAGCGAAGACAGGGCAGGTCGATCGTGCAGGCGCTGGACGCCGGCTTCCAGCGCGCGGTGTCGACCATCGTCGACGCCAACGTCACCACCCTGATCGCGGCCGTGATCCTGTTCTATTTCGGCTCGGGACCCGTGCGCGGGTTTGCGGTGACGCTGGCCATCGGCATCATCACGACGGTGTTCACCGCCTTCACGCTCACTCGCTGGCTGGTGGCGCTGTGGTTGCGGCGGATGCGGCCGAAGGAGATGCCGCGAGGGCTCGTCACCTTCATTCCCGAGAACACCAAGATCAAGTTCATGAAGGCGCGTCGCTACGCCTTCTCGCTGTCGGCACTCGGCTCGGTCGCCACGGTGATCCTTTTCGTCACCGTCGGGCTCAACTACGGCATCGACTTCCGCGGCGGTTCGCTGCTCGAAATCCAGGCCAAGGCGGAGCAGGCGGACGCCGGCGACGTGCGCCAGCGACTGGACGCGCTGAACCTTGGCGAAATCCAGGTTCAGCAGTTCGGCTCACCGCGCGAGTTGCTGGTGAGGATCGGCAGCCAGGGCGAGGGCGACAACGCCGAGCAGTCGGCGATCACGCTGGCCCAGCAGGAACTGCAGAACGACTACGATTTCCGCCGCACCGAGGTGGTCGGACCGACGATCTCGGCCGAACTCGCGCGTGACGGCACCATCGCGGTCGTGCTGTCGCTGTTTGCCATGCTGATCTACATCTGGCTGCGCTTCGAATGGCAGTTCGCGGTCGGCGCGGTGGTGGCGACGCTCCACGACGTCATCATGATGATCGGCCTCTACGTGGTGCTCGGGCTCGAGTTCAACCTGACCAGTATCGCGGCGGTGCTGACCATCGTCGGCTATTCGATCAACGATACCGTCGTCGTCTACGACCGCGTTCGCGAAAATCTGCGGCGCTACAAGAAGATGCCGATGGCCCAGTTGCTCGACCTCACCATCAACCAGACGCTGTCGCGCACGACTCTGACGAGCGGCACGACGCTGCTGGCGCTGGTCGGGCTCTATCTGTTCGGCGGCGAGGTGATCTCGTCGTTCACGCTGGCCATGCTGTTCGGCGTCGCCTTCGGCACCTATTCCTCGATCTTCGTCGCCGGCCCGCTGCTCATCCTGTTCAAGCTCCGGCCCGAGGCTTTCGGAGCCGAGGACGAGGACAGCGAAGAGCCGCAGGCGGCCGGAACGGCGCAGATCTCGAAGGCCTGAGAGGAGGCCTGCCATGAATGCCGGGATCGTCATGCGCGAGGCGCATTTTCCCGGCCGCGCGCCAATCGACGAATATGGCGACGGCGGCTTTCGCTTCGCGGAAATGTCGCATCGCGGCTCTTTGCTGTGCCTGCCGTCAGGCATCCACGGCTGGGAGCCTGCCGATCCTCAGTCGCTGTCGGCGGCCGATTTCGACAAGGTGGTTTCGGAAGCGGACGGCATCGAGATACTGCTCGTCGGCACCGGCAATGGACCTGAAACGGCTGCCGAGCGAGCTGCGCGACACGCTGCGGGAGGCCGGCATGTCGGTCGAGACGATGTCGACGGGGGCTGCGGTGCGCACATTCAACGTGCTTCTGGCCGAGGACAGGCAGGTGGCGGCGGCGCTGGTCGCCGTCGACTGACATGGACGAGCGCGCGCGCCATGTCGCCGCACTGGTTCGCGAGGCCGACCGCGACCGCTATCTCTCCGCGCTCTACGCGCCGGAGGACAAACGCCCGCACCTGATGGCGCTCTACGCCTTCAACGCCGAGATCGCGGCGATCCGCGACCGCGTGAGCGAGGCGCTGCCGGGCGAAATCCGCATCCAGTGGTGGCGCGACGCGATCGCCGGAGGGTCCGCTTCAGGAAACCCTGTGGCGGAGGCGCTGCTCGAGGCGATCGAGACGTTTTCGCTGCCGCGCGCCACGTTCGACCACTATCTGGAAGCGCGCATCTTCGATCTCTACGACGATCCGATGCCCAGCCGCACCGATCTCGAAGGCTATTGCGGCGAGACGGCCTCGGCGCTGATACAACTCGCCTCTCTGGTGCTCGATGCCAACGCCGCCGGACAGCACGGCTCGCTCGCCGGCCATGCCGGCTGCGCCCAGGCGATTACCGGCATCGTGCGGCTGACGCCGATCCACCGCGTTCGCGGCCAGTGCTTCGTGCCGCGCGACCTGCTTTCGGCGGCGGGCACCTCTCCGGAGGAGTTCGTGTCGAGCGAGGCGGGCGAGGGGGCCGCGCGCGCGATGTCGGCGATGATCGCATTGGCGCGCGAGCACCTGAACGCGTTCCGCGCCGGGGCGGGAGCGCTGCCGGAAAGCCTGCGGCCGGCCTTTCTGCCGCTTGCCGTGGTGGCGCGCTATCTGGACCTGCTCGAGGGCAAAGGCGGCGAAGCGCTGAAGACCATCGCCGAGATGTCGGCGTTGAGGCGTCACGCGGCGATGCTGAGGCGTGCCTGGCGCGGCTGGCCATAGGCGCGACGTCTCGCCTGCGGGCAGTCACCTGGCCGAACGCTTTGCCGGACATCGCCGGGATGCTATGTGTCGGAAAGCTGCGGCCGGGAGGAATTTCGGGGCCGCCGAGGAGGAAGACCGCAGAAGATGAGCCTGCCGCTGCTCGCCGCAATCGTCGTCGTCGGCATTGCCGCCGTCGTCTATGCCGTGCACAGGACAGGCGGCAGCAGGGTCGCGGCACTTTCCGACGCCGAGCATGCGAAGCGGCGCTTTCGCGAGGATTTCCCGGAGATCGAGGTCGGCAACGCGGTGCTGACGGAGAACGGCTGGACGGCTTTTCTCGAACTCGGCGAGGGGCGCACCGGCGTGGTCAGCAGCGTCGGCGGGCGGTTCCTTACACGGATCGTCACCGATGCCGACATCACTGAACTGGAGCCGAGCGGCGAGCGCACGCTGGTGATCCGGTTCAGGGACTTCACATGGCGCGGTGGCGGGTTCGTCTTCGCCGCGCCTCAGGACGCGCAACAGGTGGCCGCCATGCTGCGCAGCGCAGTGCAAGTGGAAGAGCGCCATGCACGAGTATGATTTTCCGTCGGTGACGCAGCTCGCGATCCCGTTTTTCGTGGCGGCGATGCTGATCGAGCTGTGGCTGGTGCGAACCGGGCGAGCCAAGGGCGATTTCGAGACGCGCGACACGCTGACCAGCCTGCTGATGGGCACCGGCAACGTGGTCGCCGGCATCCTGCTGGGCGTCGTCTCCTACACCGCGCTGATGTGGGTATGGCAGTATCGCGTCTTCGATCTCGGCCTGCACTGGTGGGTGTTCGTGGCCGCCTTCCTGCTCGATGATCTGCGCTACTACTGGTACCACCGCATCGCGCACCGGGTGCGCTGGGTATGGGCCGAACACGTCAACCACCATTCCAGCCAGCACTACAATTTGTCGACGGCGCTCAGGCAGTCGTGGACGGGGCTGTTCACCGGCATGTTCGTGCTGCAGGCACCGTTGGTGCTGCTCGGCCTGCACCCGGCGGTCATCGCCTTCGTGTTCGGGTTCAATCTGGTCTGGCAGTTCTGGATCCACACCGAGGCGATCGACAAGCTGCCGCGCTGGTTCGAGTTCATCTTCAACACGCCGTCGCACCACCGCGTGCACCACGCCACGAACCCGCGCTATCTCGACGCCAACTATGCCGGCACGCTGATCGTGTGGGACCGCATGTTTGGAACGTTCGTGGAGGAGTTGCCGGCCGACATGCCGCGCTATGGCATCGTCAAGAACATCGGCACGTTCAACCCGGTGAAGGTCGCCTTCCACGAGTGGATCGGCATGTTCAAGGACGCGTTCGCGCCGGGGCTGACACTGCGCCAGCGGCTCGGCTACCTGTTCGCACCGCCCGGCTGGAGCCATGACGGTTCGCGCGACACGTCCGAAACGCTGAAGGCGGCCTATGTGCGGCGCAACCCGGACCAGGCGGGAATGCCGGGCCTGCCGACCGCGGAAGGCTCGACGGACAGGAAGTCGCCGTCCGGCCAGGGGCTGGAACCGGCGGAGTAGGACGAGGCGGGGCCTCAGCCCCCGAGCAGGTCGTCGAACTCGGCCTGTTGCTTCGCCATCTTCGCCTTCACCGCTGCCATCAGGTCGGCGCCGCGCAGCATGCCGGCGTTCCACGTCGCGATGTAGTCGAGCCCGTCGGCGATCGAGTGGTCGCGGGCATAGGCGAGATTGCGCTTGATGCCGGCAATCGCCAGCGGAGATTTTTCGGCGACTGACGCGGCGAGCGCGAAGGCAGCGTCGATCATTGCATCGCGGTTCTCGTGGACCGCGGAAACCAGGCCCATCTCCCGGGCTTCGGAAGCGGGAAACCGCCGGCCGGTATAGGCGAGTTCGGCCGCGACCGCCGGCGCGATCAGCTTCGGCAGGCGCTGCAGCGTGCCGACGTCCGCCGCCATTCCGATATGGATTTCCTCGACCGCGAAATAGGCGTCTGCCGAGGCGATCGCGCATGTCGCAGGCGGTGATCAGGTCGATGCCCGCGCCGATGCAGGCTCCGTGGACGGCGGCGATGACCGGGAATGGCGCCCGCTCGATGGCGTTGAAGGCGTTCTGCAGCGAAAGGATCGTCTCGCGCAAGGCATATGCGGCGCGCCCGGGCTCCTTCTCGAACAGCGTCGCGATGTCAGCGAAGGACGTCAGGTCCATGCCGCCGGTGAAGTTCTTCCCTTCGCCGGAGATCACCGCGCAGCGCACCGTCTGGTCGCGGCCGAGCTCGGCCATCAGGCGGGGCAGGCCGGACCAGAAGTCGGGCGACATCGCGTTGGAGCGGTCGGGACGGTTCATGGCGAGGAGCGCGACCGCGCCACGTCGCTCGACGCGGAAGAAGCTGCTTTCAAGTTGCGCCATTTGAGCCCTCGGTTGTGCCGCGACTAGCCGTTCGGATCGGGCAGCGTCATGTCCGGTGCCGGTTCGGCATCGGTGATCACGGTGACCTCGGGGGTGCCGGTCGAGTGCATCAGGTCGCGCCAGATGAAGCCCGTTTCCGGATCGACCCAATACTCGCTGTGGACGGGCGTGCGGGTGTTGTAGATCTCGTAGTCGACCGAATAGTGGTGAACCGTCTTGCCATCGAGGTCGACGCCATATTCGCAGCTGATGTTGGTCGCCTTCGCGGCCTGGCTGATGAGGCCCGCGATCGCCTTGTCCATCGCCTCCTTCGGCGTGGAGTTGGCCAGTGTCCACGTCTTGCCGCCGTCGCGGGTCGCGTAGACGTCGCCGTTGTCGAAGGAGAGACTGATCGGCGTCCTGCTCTGGTCGTAGTAGAGCGAGCCCTCGGCCGTCTGCAGCGAATATCCCTTCATCTCCTGACCGGCGATCTGCGTGACCGAGGTTCCGAAGCGGTTGATGGTGGCATCGGGCGCATTGTCGCCGTAGGGCGCCATCAGGGCGCGGACCGAGGCTTCGCATTCGGCCTGGTCGGCTCGGGCGGCCTGCACCGCAAGCAAGGTCAGGGCGGCGGCCGCCACCGGCATCTTCCACTTTTCCAAACGAGATCCCCCCTGCGCCAAAACTGATGGCGACAACCTATCGGCTAGCCAACGCAAGGTGAAGCTTGGATGTCGTCACTCGGCGGCTTCGGCCGGGCGCTCCAGCCCGAGCCAGGCGCGGCAGTCGGCGAGCGCCCGCGCCGTCGTCGCCTTCTTCTTGGCGAGCGCCTTTTCCTTGCCGCGGAAGCGGCGGCCGTCGGGCTTCTGCAGCGCGCCGGGGGCAAGTGGCGGGAACAGTCCGAAATTGACGTTCATCGGCTGGAACGACCGCTTGCCCGGCTCCTCGTCGGAGACGATGTGGCCGCCGGTGATGTGATTGAGCAGGGCGCCGAACGCGGTGGTCGCCGGCGGCACGGGGATCGCCTGGCCCAGGCGCTCGGCCGCGGCGAAACGCCCCGCCAAGAGGCCGATGGCGGCGCTCTCCACATAGCCCTCGCAGCCGGTGATCTGCCCGGCGAAGCGCAGGCCGGGCCGCGACTTCAGCTGCAGCGTGCCGTCGAGCAGCACCGGCGAGTTGATGTAGGTGTTGCGGTGGAGGCCGCCGAGGCGCGCGAACTCGGCGTTTTCCAGGCCCGGGATCATGCGGAAGACGCTGGCTTGCTCGCCGTATTTCAGCTTCGTCTGAAAGCCGACCATGTTGTAGAGCGTGCCGAGCGCGTTGTCCTGGCGAAGCTGCACGACGGCATACGGCTTGACGGCCGGATCGTGGGCGTTGGTGAGCCCCATCGGCTTCATGGGACCGTGGCGCAGCGTTTCGGGGCCGCGCTCCGCCATCACCTCGATCGGCAGGCAGCCGTCGAAGTAGGGGGTGCCCTCCCACTCCTTGAACTCGGTCTTGTCGCCGTCGATCAGCGCCTGGACGAAGGCCTCATACTGCGCCTTGTCCATCGGGCAATTGATGTAGTCCTTGCCGGTGCCGCCGGGGCCGACCTTGTCGTAGCGCGACTGGAACCAGGCGGTCGTCATGTCGATCGTGTCGAAATGCACGATCGGCGCGATGGCGTCGAAGAAGGCGAGGGCGTCGGCCCCGGTCTCGGCCGCAATGGCTTCGGCCAGTCCGGGCGCGGTCAGCGGCCCGGTCGCGATGATCGTCTGGTCCCAGTCGGCCGGCGGCAATCCGGGAACCTCTTCGCGCATGATGGTGACCAGCGGGTGCTCTTCCAGCTTGCGGGACACGGCTGCGGAAAACCCGTCGCGATCGACCGCCAGCGCGCCGCCGGCAGGCACCTGGTGGGCGTCGCCGGACGCCATGATCAATGAGTTCGCGAGCCGCATCTCGGCATGCAACAGGCCGACAGCGTTGGCCTCGGCGTCGTCGGAACGGAACGAGTTGGAGCAGACGAGTTCGGCCAGCGCGTCGGTCTTGTGCGCGTCGGTGCCGCGCACCGGGCGCATCTCGTGCAGGATCACCGGAATGCCGGCGTTGGCGAGTTGCCAGGCGGCTTCGGAACCGGCGAGGCCGCCGCCGACGACGTGAACGGGCTTTGTCTGGGTCATGGCCGGCGAGATAGGCCGCTCGCGCGGCAAATGCAATGTGCTGGCGTGGCGACCCGGTTCACCGGCGGCAATAGGGTACAAAAGAAGCACCCGCCGGGGGAGGAGGTCCGGCGGGTGCTCTAAGGTCCGACCGACAATCGGGAGGAGGTGAAAGTCGGCCGTATCCGTCAGGGACTGGGAGGAGGTAGCCCCTGGCGAAATTCGAATTCGTTAGACCGAGCGGCGGGCGACGAACGGGATGTCGACGCGGGAGATGCCGAGGTCGTTGAGTTCGCGGTTCGAAAGGCGGCTCAGCTCGTTCACGGTGTCGCGATAGCGGCGCCAGTTGCGATAGTTGCGGATAATGTTCATGGCAGTTCTCGTCAGATTTTTCTTTGTCTTGCTTCGTGCTTGTTTGCGAACGTCGTGTTTGCTTACAGGACCTAGATAGGTCGGATCTGCGTGGGTTTTGAAGCGCTGATGTTGCATAGCACCATTGCGTTTTGTGCAATGCACCATAGCGCGAATTTACCTTTATGGCGAGGAACTTGGCGATTCGCGTTCACCTGACCGGGCGGCAGCTTCCCGAATTCTGCAAACCGGTTTAATCTGCCGGCCGGGTGGAGGCGCTCAATCGCATGGCGGGCTACGTTTCCAGCGTCAAGAAAGACATAGCGCGCTGGGCCGGCCAGGGCCTCATAGACGAGGCGACGGCCGCCGCGCTGATCGCGCGACATCGAGCTTGCACGGGCGCCGGTCCTTCAGCTTCGGCGTGATCGTGGCGATGCTGGCGGCGGCACTGCTGGCCGCGGCGGTGCTGCTGTTCGTCGCCGCCAACTGGGAGGCGTTTCCGCGCCTTCTCAGGGTGGGCATGATCTTCGCTGGTGATCCTCGCCGGCTATGTCGGCGGTGCGCTGTTCAAGGCCCGCGACCACGGGGCGCTGGGCGAAGCGGCGTGGATCGTCGCGGCGGCGGCGTTCGGGGGCGGGATCGCGCTGGTCTCGCAGATGTACAATTTGTCGGGCGACGAGGCGGACGGAGTGCTGGTGTGGTGCGTCGGCACCGGCTTTGCGGCGGCCGCGCTGCGCTCGGGTCCGCTGACGGCCGGCGCGGTGCTGCTCGGCGGTACGTGGATGGCGATCGCCGTCACCGGGGCCAACCGCTATGGCGGCATGCACCTCTACTACTTCCTCATCGCGGCAGTGCTCTGGGCGGTTTCGCTTTGGACCGGCAGCCGGCCCGCCCGGCACCTCATACTGCTGTCGCTCGTCCTCTACGCCATCCTCTACCAGTTCGAGCGTGATGCAGTCTGGGCGTCGGCGCTCGCTGCGGCCTTCGGTGCGGCTGCTCTGGCACTCGCGACGCTGCGGCCGCGACTGGCGGAGCGGCTGAGCGGGATGGAGGAGGGGCTTGCCGTCGACGGGTTCATCGCGTTCGCGGCCTGCCTCGGCGTCATCCAGGTCGAGAAGTCCGATTCCGGCCTTTTCCTGCTGCTCGTGTGCCTGATCTTCGCGGGCATCGTGGCGGCGCTGCTTCTGGGCGGGCGCGACAATCGCCTGCTGCGCTGGCTGGCCTACGCGGCGTTCGGCGCCGAACTCTTCTATGTCTATGTCGAGCTGCTGGGCAGCATGCTGGGGACGGCCGGGTTCTTCCTCGCCGCCGGCGTGGTGCTGGCGGTGCTGGCATGGGTGATCGCCAGGCTGGAGCGCCGGCTGGCCGCAGGCGCATCACTGACGGGAGCCGCCGCATGAGCCGGACGACGCGCCTCGTGCTGATCGCGCTGGCGGTCGCGGTCGTGCAGATCGGCTTCCTCGGTGCGCGCATCGCAGGCCGCGCGGCGATCCTTCGCGACGGGCGCGAGGTGCTGCTCGAGGTGCATCCGCTCGATCCGCGCGACCTCCTGCGCGGAGACTACGTGCTGCTCGGCTACAACATCTCGCAACTGCCG
Organism: uncultured Alphaproteobacteria bacterium; assembly: GCA_963816435.1. GTDB lineage: Bacteria > Pseudomonadota > Alphaproteobacteria > Rhizobiales > Rhizobiaceae > CAWFKS01. The sequence goes on along the minus strand of CAWFKS010000009.1, from coordinate 60,876 downwards.
AAGGAGCTCTTTGCCGAGCCGGGCGAACTTCCGCTCGTGGCCGGCACCGATGTGTTCGTGCGGCTGAGCCCCGGCGAGAACGGCATATGGCAGCCGGTGGACGGCGAGGCTGGGGAAGCCGGCCGAACCCGTGCCCGGACCGGGCGAAGTCGACATACGCGGCCAGCTCGAGACGTCGTGGCCTGCCGACTTCAAGAGCCTGCCGGTGAGCTACGGCATCGAGCGCTTCTACATGCCGGAGGGCGAGGCACAGGGGCTGCAGTCGGACCTTCGCGAGCGCGGCTTCACCATGAAGGTCGCGGTCGCGGAGAACGGCACCGCCCAGATCAAGTCCTTCCTCGACGGCGACAAGGTCGTTTATCGGGAGCCGCTGTACTAGAGGTTGGAACGAAAGCGGCAGCAGGGGCGTCGCAGGCCTCCCGCGGGCGAAATGAACCGGTTCGGCCGGGGCTGCTGTCAAAAGCGTCGAAATTGTCTCCCGACGGGCGAAAAAAAGCCCGTTTTCGCAGGGATTTTTCCTTTGAACCGCCGATAGCCGGTGATATAGAACCGCACGCTTCGGGGGCCTTTTAGCCCTCAAGCGGGTGTGGTGGAATTGGTAGACACGCAGGATTTAGGTTCCTGTGGCGAAAGCCGTGGGGGTTCAAGTCCCTTCACCCGCACCAAAATGGCTCCCGGCACCTGAGAATCCGGCACAAACGACGCCGTCCGACTTTCGGATGCCGGCGGTCCGCAGAACAAAGGTTTTAGAATGCAGGTTACCGAAACGCTGAATACCGGGCTGAAACGCGAGATCAAGGTCACCGTGCCGGCCGAGGACTTGGAATCGCGGCTGATGGACCGTCTGACGGACGCCAAGGACAAGGTGCGTCTGAAAGGCTTCCGTCCCGGCAAGGTGCCGGTGCAGCATCTGCGCAAGATCTACGGCAAGTCCTTCATGGCCGAGGTCGTCAACGAGATCCTGTCGGATTCGACCCGTTCGATCCTGTCCGACCGTGGCGAGAAGGCGGCCATGCAGCCCGAGGTCACCATGACCGAGGACGAGCAGGAAGCCGAGAAGATCCTCGCCGGCAACGCCGATTTCGAGTTCTCGCTCGCCTATGAGATCATTCCGGAGATCGAGCTGAAGGACGTCTCCGGTATCGAGGTGACGCGCCAGGTCTACGACGTCCCGGCCGACGAGGTCGATGACCAGGTTATGCGCGTGGCCGACTCCGCGCGCAGCTACGAGCCGAAGGACGGCAAGGCCGAGAACGGCGACAAGGTCACCATCGATTATCTCGGCAAGATCGACGGCGAGCCGTTCGAGGGCGGCGCCGCCGAGGATTCCGACCTGGTGCTCGGCTCCAACCAGTTCATTCCCGGTTTCGAGGAACAGCTGGTCGGCACCAAGGCGGGCGACACCAAGACCATTGAGGTGACGTTCCCCGAAGAGTATGCCGCATCGCACCTGGCCGGCCGCAAGGCGACGTTCGACGTCACCGTCAAGCAGGTGGCGAAGCCGGGCGACCTGGAGATCAACGACGATCTGGCCAAGACGCTCGGTCTCGAATCTGCGGATCAGCTGCGCGAGATCGTGCGCGGCCAGATCGAGAGCCAGTACGGACAGATGACCCGGCAGAAGGTGAAGCGGCAGATCCTCGACGCGCTCGACGAGACCTACAAGTTCGAGGCGCCGCAGAGCCTGGTCGAGGCCGAGTTCGACAACATCTGGAAGCAGGTCACCGCGGAGCTCGAGCAGGCCGGCCGGACGTTCGCCGACGAGGACACGACCGAGGAAGAGGCACGCGAGGAGTATCAGCGTCTGGCCGAGCGCCGGGTGCGCCTCGGGCTGGTGCTGGCCGAGATCGGCGAGAAGGCTGGCGTGCAGGTCACCGACGACGAGCTGCAGCGCGCCTTGTTCGAGCAGATTCGCCGCTACCCCCAGCATCAGCAGCAGGAAGTGTTCGACTTCTACCGCAACAATCCGAACGCGCTGGCCAGCGTTCGCGCGCCGCTGTTCGAGGAGAAAGTCGTCGATCACCTGATGAACGAGGTGAAGGTGACCGACAAGAAGGTCTCCCGCGACGAGCTGATGGCCGAAGACGACGACGAGGAAGCGGATACCGCCAAGAAGGCCGCGCCGAAGAAGAAGGCGACCAAGGCCAAGGCGGACGACACCGCGGAAGCCGGCGAGACCAAGAAGAAGGCTGCGCCGAAGAAGAAGGCCGCGAAGGCCGAGGAATAGACCTCGGCGTCATCCCGATGTTCTGAAAGGCCGCCTTCGGGCGGCCTTTCTGCGTTCGGGCGGTCGCGAACCCGTCGCAGACCCGCGAGTTCCGTGCCATCATGGTGCTGTGTCTGCGCCGCGGAACGTCGCGATGGATCTCGAAACCTGGCAGCCCGTGTACGACTTCTGGTTCCCTCCGGGACTGGAGAACTGCGACCGCGACCAGCATGCGCGGATGGGGCCGTGGTGGTTTGCGGGAGGCGCCTCCGGCGAATTGCCGGCCTACGCGCCATTCCTCGAAGCGGCAGCGGAAGGTGATCTCGACCACTGGCTGGAGACGCCGCAAGGTCGCCTTTGCCTGATCGTCGTGCTGGACCAGTTTCCGCGCGGTCTTCATGCGGGAACCCCCCAGGCCTACAGCTTCGATCCGCTGGCACTGCGGCTCGCGGAAGAGGGGATCGCAAACGGGCAATACGAGGCGATGCGATACCCGTGGGAGAAGCTGTTCTTCCAGATGCCCCTGACGCATGCGGAAGGTCCGGACCATCTGGACAGGCTGCGGCGGGTGCTGACCATGACCGAAGCGATGGTGCGAACGGCGCCTCCAAGTCTGGCGCCGTTCTACGAGTTCGCGGTCGGACAGGCGCGCGGAAATCTCGAGGTGATCACGACCTTCGGGCGGTTCCCTCACCGCAACGAGACACTGGGAAGGGCGTCCTCGCCGGAAGAACTCGCCTATGTGAGCAAGGGCGAGTTCGTGCACACCAGGCGGCCGCCTGCCTGAGCGGCGAGGGTGCTCAGATCAGCTGAAGGCCTTTCATGCTGGCGTGGCCGTCGCGGCCGACGATCACGTGGTCGTGGACGACGATGCCGAGCGGCCTGGCGGTCGAGACGATCGTCTTCGTCATCTCGATGTCGGCCCGCGAGGGGGTGGGGTCGCCCGAGGGATGGTTGTGGACCAGGATCAGCGCGGTCGCCGAGAGCTCCAGCGCACGCCGCACGACCTCGCGCGGATAGACCGGGGTGTGGTCGACCGTGCCGGTCTGCTGCACCTCGTCGGCGATCAGCATGTTCTTCTTGTCGAGAAAAAGGATGCGAAACTGCTCGCGCGGCTCGAAGGCCATGGCGGCGCGGCAATAGTCGAGAACCTGCGACCACGACCCGAGGAGCGGGCGCTTCCTGAGTTCGCTGCGCGCCATGCGTTGCGCGGCGGCGGCCACCAGCTTCAGATCCGTCGCCACGGTGTCGCCGACGCCCTTCACCTCCTTCAGCAGGTGAACGGGCGCGCCCATCACTTCCGCCAGCGAGCCGAAGCGGGCGATCAGTTCCTTGGCGAGCGGCTTGGTGTCGCGCTGCGGGATGGCCCGGAACAGGATCAGCTCCAGGATTTCGTAGTCCGCCAGCCCGTCAGGACCGGTTTCCATGAACTTGCCGCGCAGGCGGTCGCGATGACCGTGGTAATGCGGCTTTGGCGCCCGCATCCGCGTGGCCGGCGGCGTCGGCAATTCGGCAAAGAAACCGCGTTCGTCGTCCTTGTCGTCCGCCATCCGCTCCGCCTGTGGCCGCTCTCGGGGCAGGCGCAGTCTAGAGCCTTCGCGAATGCGGTAAAGGGGCTTAGGCGGGCAGGCCCGGCCGGTCGAGCCCGGCCGGCGACAGTGTGAAGATCTCGCAGCCGGTGTCGGTGATGCCGACGGTGTGCTCGTACTGCGCCGAAAGCGAGCGGTCGCGGGTCACGGCGGTCCAGCCGTCTGACAAGACCTTCACGTGCGGGCGCCCGAGATTGATCATGGGCTCGACGGTGAAGATCATCCCCGGTCGCATCTCCACGCCTTCGCTGGGGCTGCCGTAGTGCAGGATGTTGGGCGCGTCGTGGAACAGGCGGCCGACGCCGTGGCCGCAGAAGTCGCGCACCACCGAGCAGCGTTGCGCCTCTGCATACGACTGGATCGCGGCGCCGATGACGCCGGTGCGCAGGCCGGGCTTGATCGCCGCGATGCCGCGCATCAGGCATTCGTGCGTGACTTCGAGCAGGCGCTCGGCGGCCCGCTTGATCTGCCCGACCGGGTACATGCGGCTGGAATCGCCGTGCCAGCCGTCGAGAATGTAGGTCACGTCGATGTTGACGACGTCGCCTTCGCGCAGCGGCTTGGAGTCGGGAATGCCGTGGCACACGACGTGGTTGATCGAGGTGCAGCTCGACTTGGTGTAGCCGCGATAGTTCAGCGTGGCCGGCATGGCGCCGTTGTCCATGCCGAACTCGAAGACGAAGCGGTCGATGGATTCGGTCGTCACGCCCGGCTTGACCATTCCGGCAAGCTCGTCGAGGCAGCGTGCCGTGAGGTTGCATGCCTTGCGCATGCCGGCGAAGGCTTCCTCGTCATAGAGCCTTATCTGGCCCGTGTTTCGCGGCGGCGCCGCCTCGGCTTCGACGTAGGTGACCATGGGACGAATTTGCGGTTGAGCGCGCGCGGCGCGCGAATGGAGAAGACCTGCCCCATTTGGCATTACCGGCCGCGCGCTTCAAGTGCATGCCGGCTCCGGCGTGCCGCCGATGCAGTCAAAGAACGCCCCGGCGCGCCTGCAGGCACGCCGGGGCAGGATATTCGCCGGCACGAAACCCGTGCTGGGCCAGGGTCAGTTGCTCGCCTGACCAATCAGCCGGCAGAGCGCGACCAGATCGCGGTCGAAGCCGGCGGGATTGGCGGTGACGTCGGTGCACTTGCGCTTGTACTGCTGCACCTGGCCTGCCGACATGTTGTTGAAAGCCGAAACCACGTTCGCCGGAGCCGCGGTGCTCCCGCCGGCCGTGGCGCCCGCTCCGGCGCCGGTGGTGCCCGCGCCGACATCGGCTCCGGCAGTCGCGCCGCTCGACCCGACGGAAGCGCCCACGCCTGCATCGACGCCGCCGACGCCCACGCCGACATCGGCATCGGCGCCGCCGCTACCGATGGAGGCCGTGGCGTTGGCATCGGTGCCGCCGACACCGACACCGACGTCGGCGCTGGTGCCGCCGTACCGCCAACGTCGGCCGAAGCCGCCGCGTCGACGCCGCCGCTGCCGCCCACGTTCGCATTGGCACCGGCGGAGACTCCGTCGCTCGTCCCGACGCCGACGTCCGCGCTTGCCGCGTTGCCGACGTCGGCGCTTACACCGACGCCGCCGCCGCCGACCCCAACGCCGACGCCCACCTGGGCCGAAGCGGACCCTGCGAGCGCGATGGCGAAGACGCCGCCTGCCAGCGCGGCCGAGACTTTGTTGATCACTCTGTTCATTTCCCTTCTCCTCTGCCTAGGACGAGGCCGGCGGGTTGCGGCCGATGGTCCGGAGCGAACGAGGCATGCGACAGAGTGTTGCGGGGCACGCGCGAGCATGGTTTCGCCGTGGTGACGCTGATGCGTGGCATTTTAAGCAGACGCAATGGGAGGCGGTCGCGCCGCCTACGCGAACTCGCGCCCTTCGTCTGTGCGCTGGAAGTAGATGAGGTCCAGCGGCGGCGGGGCCTTTCCGAGTATCGACAGGATCATGTGGGCGTGGCCGCGATGGTGGGTCTGGTGGTTGAAGAAATGTGCCAGCGCCGGCGCCAGCCGCTGCGAAACGGTGCGCATGTCGGTGACCGTCATGTAGGTGAACCGTCCGGCGAGCTCCTTTTCGCCGAGCGAATCGATCCATGAGAGGATGCGCGCATCCTCCGCGCGACGCGAAAGCCTGAGGGCTTCGAGGGCTGCATGCAGAATGGTGTCGAGCGAGGCCGGCGCCTCGCCTTCGCCGGTGAACCGCTTCATCCAGATTCGGTCGGCAACCAGGACGTGGTTCAGCGTGCCGCGCATCGAGCGGAAGAAGGCGCCGACGTCGCGGCCGAACTCTTCCTCCGAAAGCTCCGCCGCTGCCTCGTAGAGCCTCGCGTTGGCCCACGCATTGTAGGCTGCGAACATGCGGAAGTGCTGTTTCACGGGTCTCTTCCCTCCTTGCCCATGGCGGCGGTTTCTGATGCCATGCCTGACCCCGCTCAAGGAAGCCATTGATGACAATTCTGCTCTACGATCTTGTCGGCGCCGACACATCGCGTCCGTTCAGCCCGCACTGCTGGAAGGTGGCCTTCGCACTGGCCCACAAGGGGCTCGATTTCGAACGCGTGCCGACGCCGTTCACCGCCGTGCCGACCGTGGAAGGCGGCGTCAGCCCGACCGTGCCGGTGATCCGCGACGGCGAGCACGTGGTTGCCGACAGTTTCGACATCGCGCTCTATCTCGACCAGGCCTATCCGGAGCGGCCGACGCTGTTCGGCGGTGAGGGCGGCAAGGCTTCCGCACGCTTCGTCGAGCGCTGGGCGCAGACCGTGGTGGTGCCGTTCCTCGGCAAGGCCGCGCTGGTCGACATCCATCAGCGGCTGGCGCCGGCGGACCAGGACTATTTCCGTCAAAGCCGCGAAAAGCGCTACGGGCAGAAGCTCGAAGAGGTGCCGGCGGGACGTGAGGAAGGAAGAGCGGCCTTTCACGCCTCGCTCGCGCCTTTGCGGTCGATGCTGTCGGTGCAGCCTTTCATCGGCGGGGAGGGGCCGCTTTTCCACGACTATATCGTGGCCGGCTGCCTCCAGTGGGCGCGGGTGATCTCGCCCTACCGGATGCTGGACGAGGGCGATGCGGTGCTTCGACTGGTTCGAGCGCTGTCTCGACCTTCATGGAGGTGTCGGCCGCAAGGTTCCCGCGGCAGCCTAGCCGCCTGCGCTGCGGCGCCCGCAGACCCTTCACATGGCGCGACTGCAACGCTATAGACCCCGCCACACTCTGGTTTTCCCGAACAGCTATAGGAACATGCGATGGCGATCGAACGCACTTTCTCCATGATCAAACCCGACGCCACCAAGCGCAACCTGACCGGCGCCATCACCAAGATGCTGGAAGATGCCGGCCTGAAGGTGGTGGCTTCGCGGCGCGTGTGGATGAGCCGGCGCGAGGCGGAAGGCTTCTATGCCGTTCACCGCGAGCGGCCCTTCTTCGACGAGCTGTGCGAGTTCATGTCGTCCGGCCCGACCGTCGTGCAGGTGCTGGAAGGCGAGAACGCCATCGCGAAGAACCGTGAAGTCATGGGCGCGACCAACCCGGAAAATGCGGACGAAGGCACGATCCGCAAGACGCACGCGCTGTCGATCGGCGAGAATTCCGTCCACGGTTCCGATGCGCCGGAAACGGCCGCCCAGGAAATCCGCTACTGGTTTTCCGAGACCGAGATCGTCGGCTGAGACGAAGCTGCAGCTTGTGACCGCAAGCCATTGAGCCACAGAATCGAAAAGCCGGGCCCGGAGCCCGGCTTTTTCTTATCAGGCCTGCTGGCGCATGCTGTCTAGCTGAATGACCTTGCTGCGGTGGACGCGCATGTAGTCGAGGAACGCCTCCGGCGGCAGCGGCTCGGAGTAGTAGTAGCCCTGCAGGCAATCGCAGCCATAGGCACGCAGGAACGCTTCCTGCTTGGCGTTCTCGACGTGCTCGGCGACCGCAGTCAGCTTGAGCATCCGCGCCATGGCCAGGATCGTGCGGGTCAGCGCGCGGTCGTTCTCCGCCGTTTCGAGGTCGGCGATGAAGCCGCCGTCGATCTTGACCTCGTCGAAGGGGAATTCCTTGACGTGGGCAAGTGAAGAGCGCCCGGAGCCGAAATCGTCCAGCGACAGCCGGACGCCGAGCGCCTTCAGGTCGCGCATGCGCCTGGCAATCAGCCGCTGATCCCTGGCCATGACGCTCTCGGTCACCTCGATCGTCATGCTTTCGCCGTCAACGCCGGTGCGCTTCAGCAGGCTGCGCAGGAACGCGACGAATTCGTCGCCGTAGAACTGCTGGACGCTGGCGTTGACCGACAGCCTGAGGGGAGCCGTCTCCGGCAGGTCCCGCCACTCGGCAAGGGTCGCGGCCGCACGCTCCAGCACGATGCGGCCGATGTCGCCGATCATGCCGAATTGCTCGGCGAGCGGAATGAAACTGTCCGGCGGCAACAGGCCGTGCTGCGGATGGTCCCAGCGCACGAGCGCCTCCGCAGCGATGACGGTGCCGCTGGAATCCACCTGCGGCTGGTAGTGCAGCACGAGTTGCTCGGGCGCCGTGGCGATGGCGCTGCGCAATTCCGCAACGAGCTGAAGACGCTCCGATTCGACGCTCATCGAGACGGGATCGAACAGCGCGATGCCGTCGCGGCCCGCCGTCTTCGCCTCGTACATGGCGATGTCGGCGTGCTTGAGGAGTTCGTCGGCTTTCACCTCGCAGCCGTCGAAGACGACGATGCCGACGCTGGCGGTTGCGCGGTAGTGGATATGGCCCGAGCTCGAAGGGCTCGCGCAGCGCGCCGACGATGCGGTTGGCGATCGAGATGGCGCGCGCGGTCGCGGCCGCACGGCTGTCGCCGAGCGCTTCGCCGACGACCACGAATTCGTCGCCGCCGATTCGCGAAACCGTGTCCTTCTGGCCGACGCAGCGCTGCAGGCGCTGGGCCACCTGGACGAGGTATTCGTCGCCGACGTCGTGGCCCTGCGTGTCGTTGAGCGTCTTGAAATTGTCGAGGTCGATGAACAGCAGCGCGCTGAAGTCGCCGCGGGTCGCTGCATCCCCTGACGGCGGCGGCCATCCGGTCGAGGAACAGGCGGCGGTTCGGCAGGCCGGTCAGCACGTCGTAATAGGCCAGCTGCTGGATCGCGACCTCGTTGAGCTTGCGGGCCGAGACGTCGGAGATGTAGCCGTACCACGTGACCGCGTCGCCGTTGCGCTGGGGCGTGGCCGAAACGCGAAACCACTTCTCGACGCCGTCGGGCGTGCGGAAGCGATGTTCGTTCTCCCACGGCCACATGCTCTCCAAGGCGTCCGCGGGCGAGCGTCAGATAGTTGCGGCGGTCGTCCGGGTGGATGTGGAGCAGGATCTGCTGCGGCGTCGGCGACGATGTCTTCGTGCGAAATCCCGGTCATGCGGCTGAAGCCGGGGCTGAGATAGATGACCTGCGTTGGCTGGTTCGGCTGCATGAGCAACTGGAACAGGGCGCCGGGCACCTCGCTCATCAGCTTCTGGAAGCGCTCCTCGATGCGCAGGCGCTGGATGGTTTCGGTCACCTCGCGCACCGAGCCCTCGTAAAACAGCGGTTTGCCGGATTCGGGGTCACGCACGACCCGCGCCGATTCCGAAACCCAGATGCGCTCGCGCGACTTGTGCCTGTAGATCTCCGACACGAAGTCGCTGATCTGGCCATCGCGCATCAGCCGCTCGTGGAATTCGTCGCGCCGCCTCGGATCGACGTACCATTCCTTGGCGATGTCGCCCACCGCCGACAGCATCTCGGCCTCGGTGTCGTAGCCGTTGAGCTTGACCAGCGCCTTGTTGGCGCTGATCTGGCGCCCGTCGGGCGTGGAGCGGTAGATGCCCTCGGTCAGGTTCTCGATGAGGTCGCTGACATCTGCTTCTCGACCCGCGGCGAAGTAGAGCTGCCGGTAGCGAAGCATCCACAGGCACAGCAGCACGGACAGAATGAAGTTCGCCGTGACGAGCCAGCTCCTGCTGGCGGCCATGTCGAAGACTGGAGCGAGTACCGACTGCATGGGCCCGTGAGGAGGTTTACCTAACGGGATGCTAGGCCGGCCACCTTGCCAAAAACATAAAGGCCGCCTGCAACGGCCAACAGCGTTAACGAACGGTTACTATCGGGGTTGTCTGGAGCGAATGGCGCAATTGCCACCGCCGCCGGGCCCATGCTAGGGGCACCCGCCGGCCTTGGGGCCGTGCGATGGTCGGGAGATCCAGTCAGTTGCGCTACGTGAACATAGCCCTTTTCGCAGCCGCGACGGTCGTCGTGCTTCTGGTCGTCGAGAAACTCTTCGAGTTCAGCGGCAGCAGCTATTCGCTCTATGACACGCGCGGGCCCGGCCAGGTGACGCTCTACCTGCTCGTCCTGATCCTTTGCGCCGGCTTCGTGCGCTACGTCGCGCGTGCAAGTGTGGGCGACTATCTGGGGCGCTACTGGCGTGAGCGCGGCCGGGCAGGCCGCGGCTTTCTCACCATGTTCGGTTCGGCTGTGATCGCCAGCCTCGTCATCTATTCGTGTTTCGCGCTGGTGGGGCAACTGGGCTGGTCGGAAACCGGCTGGCAGACGTTCTCGGCGGGCGTGGCCCGCAAGACCGTGGTTGCGCTGCTGGTGGTGGTCGTGCTGGCGACGACGGAGGAGCTGATCTTCCGCGGTTTCCTGATGCGCTACCTGCGCTTCGACATCTCGGCCGGTGCAACCATCGCGGCGGTGCTGGTCAGCTCCTTCATCTTCGCCATGGTCCACAAGTTCACCGACCTGTCGGCCTGGCTCGACCCCGCCAACGCGCCGCTGTTCATCGGGCTGTTCGTACTCGGCGTGCTGCTTTGCGTCACCTATCTCTCGACCGGGTCTCTCGCCTGCTCGATCGGAGTTCACAGCGGCCTGCTCGGCACCAAGGTGTTCCTGCGAGAGACCAATCTGTTCGACATGGGCTACCAGACCTGGTGGCTCGGCAATTCGCCCGACATTCGCGAGGCGCCGCTGATCTGGCTGGCCTTCGCCCTGATGGCGGTGTCGATCTACCTGGCCCGCGACCCGCTGCGGCGCGCCTTCGCGATCGAGACGTCAGTCGCTATCGAGACCGGCGGCTCGGGCTCGGCGTAGCGCGCCTCGACGCTGTCCTGACGACTACCAGCGCCGCGTCGCGTCCTCGTCGGCTTCGTTCGCTGCGACCCAGTCGCCGGGCTCGCCGCCGGCGGGATGCTCCTTCTTCCAGAAGGGCGCCCGCGTCTTCAGGAAATCCATCAGGAAGGAGGCCGCCTCGAACGCCGCCTGCCGGTGCGACGACGCGGCCACGACCAGGACGATGTTTTCGCCCGGCGCGATCTGGCCATGGCGGTGGATGACGGTCAGGCCGGTGAGCGGCCAGCGCTCCGACCGCTTCCGCGGCGATGCGGCCGATCTCGGCCTCCGCCATGCCGGGGTAGTGCTCCAGTTCGAGCGCCGCCAGGCGACCGTCCTCGTCGCGGCACAGCCCGCTGAAGGTGACGACCGCGCCGACATCCGGGCGGCCGGCCGTCAGCCGCGCGATCTCGGCGCCGGTGTCGAAATCTCCGGCCTGGATGCGGATTTCGGGGCGGACGGCTTCGCCCATGTCAGCCGCCGGTCATCGGCGGGAACAGCGCGATCTCGCGGGCGCCGGCGATCGGCTCGCCGTGCGCGGCGTGCTCCTGGTCGATGGCGACGCGGATCGCCTTGGGGTGGACGAGCGCGGCGGCATAGTTGTCGCCGCGGCCCTTCAGCCAGTCCAGCAGTTCGCCGACGGTGGCGACACCGGCGGGCGGCGTCACGTCCTCGTCGGCCATGCCGATGCGCTCGCGCACCCAGGCGAAATAGACCAGCTTCATCGTCTCGGTTTCCTTCGGCAGCCCCGGCCGGCTCGGGGCTATTCCATGTTCACGTGCTTCAGGCCGGCGCGGAAATAGTCGTAGCCGGTATATAGCGTGACGATGGCCGAGACCCAAAGCAGGATGATGCCGATCTGCGTGGTGTGGGGCAGGATCTTGTCGCCGGCCGGGCCCGCCAGCAGGAAGCCGATGGCGACCAGCTGCATCGTCGTCTTCCATTTGGCGAGCTGGGTGACGGGCACCGAGACCTTCAGCTCGGCCAGGTATTCGCGCAGGCCGGACACCAGAATCTCGCGGCACAGGATGATGATCGCCGCCCACAGCGTCCAGCCGGCGATCGTGCGGTCGGTGTCGGCGGCCAGAAGCAGCAGACAGGTCGAGACCAGCAGCTTGTCGGCGATCGGGTCGAGCATGCGGCCGATGTTCGATTGCTGCTGCCAGGCGCGCGCCAGATAGCCGTCGAAATAGTCGGTGATGCTGGCGGCCGTGAAGATCGCCAGCGCCGACCAGCGCGCCAGGTCGCTCGATTGCAGCCGGCCCTCGAAATAGAAGCACAGGACCACCAGCGGCACCGCCACGATGCGCGCATAGGTGAGGATGTTGGGCAGGTTGAGTGCGCGCTTTGGCATAGTCTTCGCTCTCGCTTGGCGATCCACTCAAATCAGAAGCTGCCTCGCCGGTCAAGCTGGCGCCCGGAAGGCGACTTGCCGCAGCGTCAGCCTTTCTCGTGGAAATGATCGTAGATCGGGCGCGCCGTAGCCTCCGATATGCCGGCGACGGCGAGCAGGTCCTCGACCGCCGCGCGGCTGACCGCCTTGGCCGTGCCGAAATGGTGCAGCAGCGCCCGCTTGCGGCCGGGCCCGATGCCGGCGATCTCGTCGAGCGGGTTCCTCACCATCTCCTTCTTGCGGCGGGCGCGATGCGAGCCGATGGCGAATCGGTGCGCCTCGTCGCGCAGCCGCTGAACGAAATAGAGCACCGGATCGCGCACCGGCAGCATGAACGGCTCGCGGCCTTCCATGAAGAAGCGCTCGCGGCCGGCCTCGCGGTCGACGCCCTTGGCGACGCCGATGGCCGTGACGCGGTCGGCGATGCCGAGCTCCTCGAGCATTTGCCGCACCGCCGACATCTGTCCCTTGCCGCCGTCGATCAGGATCAGGTCCGGCCAGGCGGGGAAGCTGTCGTCGTCGGCATCATCTCCCACGCTGCCGTTTTCGGCGCCGCTGCTCGCGCATCAGCCGCGAGAAGCGGCGCTGCATCACCTCGCGCATCATGCCGAAATCGTCGCCCGGGGTGATCTCGGTCGAGCGGATGTTGAACTTGCGGTACTGGTTCTTCACGAAGCCCTGCGGGCCCGCCACGATCATCGCGCCGACGGCGTTGGTGCCCATGATGTGCGAGTTGTCGTAGACCTCGATGCGCCGCGGCGGCCGCTCGAGCGCGAACGTCTCGGCCAGCCCGGCGAGCAGCCGCGCCTGCGAGGACGTCTCGGCCAGCCGGCGGCCGAGCGCCTCGCGCGCATTCTGCAGCGCATGGTCGGCGAGTTCCTTCTTCTCGCCGCGCTGCGGCACGGTGACCGCCACCTTGCGGCCGGCGCGGGTCGACAGCGCGGCGGCCAGCAGGGCCGCTCCTCGATCTCGTGCGACAGCAGCACCATGCGCGGGCAGGGCTTGTCGTCGTAGAACTGGGCCAGGAACGCGCCCAGCACCTCCGGCGCATCGAGGGACGAATCGGCCTTCGGGAAATAGGCGCGGTTGCCCCAGTTCTGCCCGGTGCGGAAGAAGAACACCTCGATGCAGCTCTGGCCGCCTTCCTGGTGGATGGCGAAGACGTCGGCCTCCTCGACCGACTGCGGATTGATGCCCTGGTGGCTCTGGACGTGGCTGAGCGCCGCGAGGCGGTCGCGGTAGATCGCCGCCCGCTCGAAATCGAGCGCTTCCGAGGCCTCCTGCATCGCCGTCGAGATCTGCGCCTTCACGCCGGTCGAGCGGCCGGACAGAAAGGCCCGCGCCTCCGAGACGAGCTCGGCATAGTCGTCCGCGCTGATCTCTCCCGTGCAGGGGCCGGAGCAGCGCTTGATCTGGTAGAGCAGGCAGGGCCTCGAGCGGCTTTCGAACACCGAATTGGTGCAGGTGCGCAGCAGGAACGCGCGCTGCAGCGAGTTGATGGTGCGCCCGACCGCGCCGGCCGAGGCGAAGGGCCCGAAATATTCGCCCTTCCGCGAGCGTGCGCCGCGATGCTTGAAGATGCCGGGCGAGGGGTGATCGCCGGTCAGAAGAATGTAGGGAAACGACTTGTCGTCGCGCAGAAGCACGTTGAAGCGCGGGCGCAGGCGCTTGATGAGATTGGCTTCCAGAAGCAGCGCTTCCGTCTCGGTGCGGGTGACGACGAATTCCATCGACGCCGTCTCGCGCACCATGCGGCCGATGCGGTTGGTGTGGCCGCGGCCGAGCGCATAGTTGGTGACGCGCTTCTTCAGATTGCGCGCCTTGCCGACATAGAGCACGTCGCCGGTGGCGTTCATCATGCGATAGACGCCGGGCGCGTTGGGCAGTCGCTTCACCAGCGCCTGGATGACCTCGATGCCGACCTTGCCCTCGGCGTCGCCGTTGCCGCCGGTCCAGTCGATCGAGGCGACGGTGGCCTCGGCCAGTACCTCGGCGACGGCGCTTTCCTCATCCTCGACCTCGTGCCCCGGCATGTAGCCGGCGATGTCGTCGGCGGCGCCGCGCCGCGGCGGCTTCTTTTCGTCCGCCCCGCTCATTCGTGCACTCCCGCGACGTCCGGCGTCTCCCACGCCAGATGCTGTCCGCCGTCCAGCGCGATCATCTGGCCGGTCACCGACCGGGCGCTCCACAGATAGCGAATGGTGGCGCCGAACTCCGCGACGTCGGGACCGTGCCCGAGAAGCAGCGCGTCGACCTGGCTGTCGAAATCCTCCTTTGCCTGGCGATGGTTGGGCAGCGTCGGGCCGGGGCCGATGGCGTTGACGCGCACCCGCGGCGCCAGCGCCTGGGCCAGCGTCTGCGTGGCCGTCCACAGCGCCGATTTCGACAGCGTGTATGAGAAGAAGCGCGGGTTGAGCCGCCAGACGCGCTGGTCGACGATGTTGACGACGAGCCCGTCGCGGCCTTCCGGCAGGCGCTCAGCCATCTTGCGGGCGAGCAGCACCGGCGCCTTGAGATGAACGGCGAAATGGCTCTCCCACATATCCCAGTCGAAATCCGTGGCGCTATCGTCCTTGAAGATGGAAGCGTTGTTGACCAGCAGGCTCACCGGTCCCAGCGCGGCCTCGGCATCGGACACGAGCCGTGCGGCGGCGCTCATGTCGGTGAGGTCGGCCGCAAGACGGCGGCGCTGCCGCCACCGGCCTCGATTTCGGCAACGACGTCTTCCGCCTCGCCACGCGAATCGTTGCAGTGAATGGCCACGGCGAAACCACTGGCGGCGAGGTCGAGCGCAATGGCGCGGCCGACGCGCCGTGCGCCGCCCGTGACCAGTGCGATCTCGCCGTGTCCTGCCATTCTCCTCAGACACCCGTTCAGAATTGCGAACATATAGACCGCATAGGCGGCCAGCATGGCAATGCCGACCATCTTGCCCGCGCGGACCCGCGCGTATGCAAGAAGCGCGAGCAGGGCCGCGGACGCCAGCATCACCCACATGTCGACCGCGACGAGGTGATGGTCGACCGGAACCGGCTTGATCAGCGCCGTCAGTCCCATGATGCAGGCGACATTGAAGATGTTGGAGCCGACGACGTTGCCGACCGCAACGGCCGAATTGCGCCTGATGCCGGCCATCAGCGTCGTCGCCAGTTCCGGCAGCGACGTGCCGATCGCCACCACGGTGAGGCCGATCACCGTGTCGGAAATGCCGAATCGCTCGGCGATGCCGACCGCACCCGTGACGGTGAGGTGCGCGGCGATCGGCAGTCCGACGAGCCCGATCAGCAGATAGGCGCCGACCCGTTTGGGATCATGCGGGGCGGGGCCGACTTCCTCGTGGAAATCATGCGCCGGATCGGGCTGGCTCTTCTGCGCCACCCAGACCTGCCGCGCGACGAAGCCGCACAGACCCGCGAACAGCAGCGCGCCTTCGAGGCGGCCGATCACCCCGTTCGACAGGAGAAACATGAACAGCAGCGTCAGGCCGAGCATGACCGTGACGTTGCGGCGCATGCCAGTCTCGGTCGCCGCAACTGGCGCGAAAAGCGCCGGCAGGCCGATCACGAGAAGCACGTTGGCGATGTTGGAGCCGACGATATTGCCGACGGCGATGCCGGGCGCGCCCGAGAGCGCGGCACCGACCGAGACGACGAGTTCGGGCGCGGAGGTGCCGAAGGCGACCACCGTGAGGCCGATCACCAGCGGCGGGATCCCGAGATTCTCCGACAGGCCGACCGCGCCCTTGACCAGCAGATCGCCCGCAAAGAGCAGCAGCACGAGGCCGGCGGCGAGCGAAATGATGCTGAACAGCATGAGCGGGAAGACCACTCGGAATCGCCAAGGGTCGCCGAATATAGGAACCGCAGCGACGCCCTCCAAGCCGGCGCAGCGGCTCGCCTCGATCGGTCTGCTGACGGGCGGCACCCGACGCTGTGGCGCAGATGCAACATCATGGTTCCGCCGCATTCCCGTCAGCGAAACTTCATTTTTCGGGTGCGGTTCGGCCGCATTCTGCGAACAGCTTGGAACACCAGACGCACCTTTTCGTTCTCCCTCCCGGACGAAGGGGCGTCGAGACCGAAACGGGCGTTATGCCGTTTCAATTGGCCAAGGAGTTTTCAAAATGAGAGCCAAGTTCAAAATCACGCGTATGACGGCTGCCACTGCCGGCCTCGCACTTCTCGCCGGAGCGACCGTGGCCCAGGCCGCCGACGTCGTTTACAGCGAGCCGCCGGCACCGGAACCGGCACCCGTGGACGTTGCGCCGGTCAATACCTGGGCCGGCCCCTATGCCGGTGTTTCGTTGGGCTACAACTTCTCCAGCACGAGCCGGTCGTCCACCGTCGGCGACATCAATACGCGCGGCTGGCTGGGCGGCGTGTTCATGGGCTACAACGGCCAGAGCGGCGCCGCGGTCTACGGCGTCGAAGGCGACATCGGCTACAGCGGCCGCGAAGGCACGGACGTGACCGGCACCAAGTCCAGCGCCGGCATCGACGGATCGTTGC
Source organism: uncultured Alphaproteobacteria bacterium (assembly GCA_963816435.1). Classification (GTDB taxonomy): domain Bacteria; phylum Pseudomonadota; class Alphaproteobacteria; order Rhizobiales; family Rhizobiaceae; genus CAWFKS01. Next base: position 44,092 of record CAWFKS010000009.1, on the reverse strand, counting down.
GCGCCCGTCTCGGCTACGCTGCCGGTCCGGCGCTCATCTACGTGACGGGCGGTGGTGCAGCCGAACGCCACAAGATCAGCGACGCTGCGGGCTCCGACACCAATACCATGGTCGGCTGGACGGCCGGCGCCGGTGTCGACGCAATGCTGACCGATCGCGTCTTCGGCCGTGTCGAATATCGCTACACCGATTTCGGTAACGACGACGTTCAACACCGGCAGCGGTCCGCAGACCGTGGGTGTCAGCACCAACAAGATCTCGGTTGGCGTCGGCATGAAGTTCTAGCCACGTTGAGCGGCGGTTCTCGACGACCGCACCGACAACGGAAAAGCCGGGCCCCAGCGCCCGGCTTTTTTTGTGCGAAAGCGTCGTCCGTCTCAGCCCCTCGGCAGCAGTTCGGCCAGTTCGGGAAACTTCTCGTCGAACCGCTTGGTCCAGCGCACCAGCCGGCTATGGCCGCGCTCCCATTTTCCATCGAAGCGCAACGACAGATAACCCAGCGTGGCGCGCAGCGCGATCTGTCCGGAGGTGATCTTCTTCGGCAGTTTCGGCGGCTCGGCGTTGAGCGCGTCAAGCGCGCGCGAGACCTTGCTCCACTGCTTGTCGAGCCATGGCTGGTGGATCTTCTCTTCCGGCCGGAACCGTCGTTCGTAGACATGGGCGAGCAGGCAATCACAGATGCCGTCGGCCAGCGCCTCCAGGCGTTCCGCCTCGAGCCGCTTTGCGGCGTTGCGCGGCAGCAGCTTGTTGCCGGAAATGCGGTTCAGATACTGGACGATGGCGACGCTGTCGTAGACCGATTCGCCGTCGTCCGTGATGAGCACCGGGAATCTTGCCGAGCGGGTTGTTGCGGATGAGTTCCTCCGGCTCGGCGTTGGTGTCGACGGTCACGGCCTCGATGTCGATGCCGGCAAAGGCAGCGGATATGCGCACCTTTGCGCTGTAGGGCGAGGCGGGCGAATAGAGAAGTCGCGGCATTCTTCTGTGCTCCACAGTCAGGATTGAAATGGCGACGCTTTCGAGACAGCGCCGTGCTGGGTGGTCGGGACATCAGCCGCCGGGCGGCGGCATGTCGATGCTCGGAACGCGGCAGCCATCGGCGTCGATCTCGGCGCATGGGCGGAACTTCAGGTCCCTTGTCATGCAGATGCGCACGTCGCGCAGGTTGCCGCCCTCACAGGTGACGGCGATCCCGTCCGCCGGAAGGCCGGCGTTGGCAGCGCGAAACGACGCCTCGACGGCCTGCGGATCGACCCGACTGCCGCTCGTCGCGCCGTCCAGCCCGCCGGGAATGGTGACGCGGTGGCGCGCGGCGCGCACCTTCGCGAGATAATCGGCCTGCGAGAGCCCGGAACAGCTTCCGTGCTTGCGCCACATGTGGCCGATCAGCGCGGCCGACGGCACGATGTCGTAGTATCGCGAGGCCAGCCGATCGGGCACGCGCTCGGGTTCGTGGCTGGCGCAGTATTGTGGCCACCCCTTCTCGAATTCCGGCCAGAGGCCATGGACGATGAAGGAATAGGCCTTGCCCTGGCCGCACTGCTGCCGGTTGGCGTCGGCGCCTTCCGCCGCGCAATAGCTGGGCGACCACGACAGCGACAGCACGTAGAAGTCGAACTTGCCCGCCACGTCGTCGTCGGCCGAGGCGCTGGCAAGTTGCAGCGCGACGCCGGCCGCCGCGGCGGCAACGAACCCGGCCATGCGACCCGCGCGGAGCATTGCTGTGGTTCTTCGCAGAGCTAGCGCAGGACCCGGCAATCGCCGTCATAGACGTGCCACCGGTCGAAACCGGAGACGCAGAATTCGACCTTGTCGCCGAAGGAGGCGAAGCCCATGCCGTATTCGATCAGGTACCACACCGAACGCGAGTGGCCGTCCGACATGAGGGCGGTGGCGCCGCAGTAGCGGCGCTCGATCGGCCAGTTCTCGCTCTCCGGCAGGAGCCGCTTTTCGTAGATGCCGCGGAAATCGACGATGTCGACATCGGGCAGGTGCGGGACGTGGGTCACCTGGTAGCGAAAATTCCGCTTGATCGTGTTCAGCACGCTGCTGTGGCCGCAGATCCCGCCATTGTCGGTGTAGATGCGCACCATGTCGGCGGCGGCGGCTGGCCGCACCGGCAGCAGAGCCGTGGCGGCGGTGAAGATCGAGGCGGCGAGTGCCGTCAGACGCATCATGTCGCGAGACTCCTTCAACGCGGGCGTGCGGCCGCACTTTCGGCCAGCGCAGTGCGTGGGTCAAGCGCGCGCGAGCGTGTTGCACGGTGCCGGGCACCTGATAACGTCGAATGTCGGGGAGGCGCCGCTGGTGCGGCGCCGAAAAGGGGCAAAAGCCATGAACGGCATTCCACGGGAGTTGATTCAGCGGGTTTTCGATGCGCTCGGCGAGCGTGACCAGGCGGCGATGATGGCGCTCGTCGCCGACGACGCCGTGTTCTTCGATCCGCATTATCCGAAGCCGGAAATGCGCGGGAAGACCGAGATCGCGGCGGGCATCGACTGGGGCCTGTCGGTGATGAAGAGCTTCGGCTTCACCATCGAACGTTATTTCGAGGCCGAGGACGGGCTGTCGGGCTGCGTCGAGGTCGACACGCACCACGAATTGAAGAACGGCCAGAAGCTGCATTTTCCGCAGGTCTTCATCGTCGAGACCGACGGCGAGCGGATCACGGCCCTGCGCGCCTACGAGCCGTACGGCCCGAACGGCATCGGAGGTTTCTTCCTCGGGCTGGAGCGGCTGAAGCGCAGGGTGACGGGCAAGGCCTGACCGTTCAGGCCCGCGCCGTCGCTTCCCCGGCGATCCAGTCGAGCCTCGTGCGGCCGCTCTCCTCGCACAGGATCGCCGCGAGCACGGGCAGCAGCACCCGCATTTCTGCCTCGAGCGCATAGGGCGGATTGACGACGACCACGCCGCAACCATCGAGGCGCGGCTCGGCGGAAGGCGCGCGCAGTTCCAGCGCGATGTCGAGAATGTCGGGAATGCCCGATTCCGCTAGAGCGCGCGCGAAAACGATCGACCGCGCGATGATCCTTGATCGGATACCAAAGCGCGTAGATGCCGCCCGGCCAGCGCCGGTGCGCCTTCTGCAAGCCGCATACCAACCGTTCGAACTCGCCATCCTCCTCGAAGGGCGGATCGACCAGCACCAAGCCCGCGTCTCTCCTTCGGCGGCAGATGCGCGCCGAGCGCCAGCCAGCCGTCCAGTTCGATCACCCGCACCTGGAAGTCGCCGGCGAATTGCGTCTTGAGCGATGCGGCGTCCTGCGGGTGCAGTTCGATCGCCGTCAGCCGGTCCTGCGTGCGCAGGAGTCGGCGCGCCAGCGCCGGCGAACCGGGATATGTCGGCGATGCCGTCCCCGGAATTGAAGGAGGCGACGGCGTCGAGATAGGGCGCCAGCAATTCGGCAGCGGCCGCCGGAAGGCTCGCATCGCGCAGACGGCCGATGCCGGCCCGCCATTCGCCAGTCTTCTGCGCCTGCTCCGAGGAAAGGTCGTAGAGACCGGCGCCGGCGTGGGTGTCGATCACCCGGAACGCCTTGTCCTTCTTCTTGAGATATTCGACGATGCGCGTCAGCACGACGTGCTTGACGACGTCGGCGAAATTCCCGGCATGGTAGATGTGGCGGTAGTTCATCGCGGCCGTCTTGGCGGTGGCACCATCGATCGTTGCGCGCTTCCCCTACACGTCCTGCCGAAAAGCGGATAGACCGGAACCATGAACGCCCCAGCCAGCATTCCCGAAGCCGCCGCCAGGGTGACCATCGGCCACTCGGCGTGTCCCCACGACTGTCCTTCCACCTGCGCGCTCGACGTCGAGGTGCTCGACGGCAACCGGATCGGCCGCGTGCACGGCGCCAAGGAAAACAGCTACACCGCAGGCGTGATCTGCGCCAAGGTCGCGCGCTACGCCGAGCGTATCCACCATCCGGACCGGCTTTTGAAGCCGCTGGTGCGCGCCGGTGCCAAGGGCGACGGCGTGTGGAAGGAGGCGAGCTGGGAAGCCGCGCTCGATCTCGTCGCGGAAAAATTCCAGGCCGCCGAGGCGCGCCACGGATCGGAGACCGTGTGGCCCTACTACTATGCGGGCACGATGGGACTCGTGCAGCGCGACGGCATCAACAGGCTGCGCCACGCCAAGAAATATTCGAACTTCTTCGACACGATCTGCACCAACCCGGCCTGGACCGGCTACGTCATGGGTACGGGCGCGCTGCGCGGCCCCGATCCGCGCGAAATGGCGAAGTCGGACTGCGTGGTGATCTGGGGCACCAATGCCGTCGTCACGCAGGTCAACGTGATGACCCATGCGGTGAAGGCCCGCAAGGAGCGCGGCGCCAGGATCGTCGTCATCGACATCTACGAAAACGCCACGATGAAGCAGGCCGACATGGGCCTGGTCGTGCGGCCGGGCACCGACGGGGCGCTTGCCTGCGCGGTCATGCACGTGCTGTTCCGCGACGGTCTGGCCGATCGCGACTTCCTCGACAGATACACCGACGACCCGGCGGGTCTGGAGGCGCACCTGCGCGACAGGACGCCGGAATGGGCCGCCGCGATCACCGGACTTTCGGTCGCCGAGATCGAGGCGTTCGCGCGGCTGGTCGGCACGACGAAGCGAACCTTCTTCCGGCTCGGTTACGGGTTCTCGCGCCAGCGCAACGGCGCGGTCAACATGCATGCAGCGCTTTCGATCGCCTCGGTGACGGGCGCCTGGCAATACGAGGGCGGCGGTGCCTTCCACTCCAATTCGGGGGTGCTGCAGCTCGATGCCTCGCTGGTGAAGGGCACCAGTCTCTCCGCGCCGAACGTGCGCCATCTCGACCAGTCGAAGATCGGACGCGTCCTGACCGGCGATGCCGAGGCGCTGCAGGACGGACCGCCGGTCACGGCCATGCTGATCCAGAACACCAATCCGGCAAACGTCGCGCCGGAACAGCGGCTGGTGAAGCAGGGCTTCCTGCGCGATGACCTGTTCGCCTGCGTGCACGAGCAGTTCATGACGGATACGGCCAGGCTCGCCGACGTCGTGCTGCCGGCGACCATGTTCATGGAGCATGACGACATCTACAAGGGCGGCGGCCACCAGCACATCGTGCTCGGCCCCAAGCTGGTCGAGCCTCCGGCAGGGCCGCGCACCAACCATTTCGTCATCGAGGAGCTGGCGCAGCGGCTCGGCGTCGCGCACCTGCCGGGTTTCGGCATGAGCGAGCGCCAGCACATCGACCGGATGCTCGAAAGCCGCGGGCTCGGCACGTTCGAGACGTTCAGGGAAGGCCGCTGGGCGGATCTGCAGCCGGAGTTCGAGACGGCGCACTACACGAGCGGTTTTGCGCACCCGGACGGCAAGTTCCGGTTCAGGCCCGACTGGGCCGGCACGCCGTCGCCGAACAAGCCGCCAGAGCGTATGGGCACGCTCGGGCCGTGGCAGCAACTGCCGGTGTTTCCCGACCATGTCGACCTGATCGAGACCGTCGACGCAGACCACCCGTTCCGGCTGGCGACGTCGCCGGCGCGGAATTTTCTCAATTCCTCCTTCACCGAGACGCCATCCTCGAAGAAGCGCGAGGGGCGGCCCGAGCTGCTGGTCAATCCCGCGGACGCTACGGCTCTCGGCTTTGAAGAAGGCGGCCGGGTCGAAATCGGCAACGGGCGCGGCGAAGTGGTCCTCCACGCCAGGCTGTCGGAGACGGTGCGGCCGGGCGTGGTGATCGCGGAGGGCATCTGGCCGAATTCGGCGCACGAGCGCGGCGAGGGGATCAACGTGCTGACGGGGGCGGATTCCATCGCGCCCTACGGCGGCGCGGCGTTCCACGACACGCGGGTGTGGCTCAGGAAGGCCGACTGAGGCCGCGCCAGGCGCCGGGCGTCGCGCCGAACTGCGCACGGAAGGACAAGGCAGCGTGCGAGTGCTATTCCAGCACGACGCGCGGGAAATGGAACGAGACGACCCAGTTCGGCGCGTCGACGATCTCCGAGATCCTGAGATCGCCGGCGACGCTCGCCAGCATGTAGGCGTCGACCGCCGCCATGCCGGTGCGGGCGCACAGAAGTTCGATCATGCGGGAGACGGCCTCGCGGGCGCTCTGCATCAGATCCGGCCCGATCCCGGTCGTCACGTCGTAACCCTTGGCATCGTTGTGCGCGGTGGACGATCCGGAAGTTCGGAAGCGCGGCGACTTCAGTCCGGCGCCTTTTTCCAGGTCGAAGCGCAGGGCGACCGACATCGGGCTCTCGATCGCCGTGCCGCAGACCTCGCCGTCGCCCTGCGCGGCATGCGTGTCGCCGACCGAAAACAGCGCGCCGGCGACCTCGACGGGCAGCCACAACTCGGTGCCCACGCCGATGTCGCGCACGTCGAGATTGCCGCCGACATTGCGGGGCGGAATGATGCCGTGCGGCCCGGGCGATCCTGGAGCGACGCCGATCGTGCCGCAGAACGGTTTCAGCGGCACCTTGCCGCCGGGGCCGAACGCAGACGGCGCAAGCGTCTGCGAATCGTAGCGCCAGATGTGAAGCGCGGGGTCCGGAAACTGGTCGGCAAGCAGGCCGAAACCCGGAATGTTGCCGGTCCAGCCCCAGCCGCTCGGCTCCATCGCCAGAATTTCGATCCTGAGTGCATCGCCCGGCTCCGCCCCGTCGATGAAGACAGGCCCCGTCACCGGATTCACGCGCGCCGAATCCATTGAGGTGATGTTTTCGGGCGTGGATTCGATGGTGATCTGCCCGCCCGAGGCGTCGATCGTGTCGAACTCGACGCTCTCGCCGGGCGCAACGGTCAGCACCGGCGCATTGGCGCGGTCCCAGCCTAGATGATGCAGCGTCTTGTGAAGATGATGATCGCAGGAATGTGGCATGTGCTCCGCCGTTTGCTGCCCGCGATGCTGGGGCAGGGCCGGCGGCGATGTCAAATCGCGCGCTGCCTAAGGCGTGAAGCGGGCGAGTTGCTCGAGGTCGGCGGCTTCCGAGCCCACAAGCGGGGAGGGCGCGGGCGAAATGAGCATCGTGTTCGTGGTGGCCGGCTGGTCACCGGCGAACACGGTCCTGCCGTCCCGCATCGAGGCGTGGCCCTGTGCGACGAGCGACAGCGCCGCCGGGTAGAGCTTGTGCTCGGCCCGCAACACGCGCGCGGCAAGCTTGTCCGCATCGTCGCCCGCCAGCACCGGCACCGCGGCCTGCGCGATGATCGGGCCCGCATCCATCTCGGCGGTGACGAAATGCACCGAGCAGCCGTGCAGCGTCACGCCCGCTTCCAATGCGCGCGAGTGCGATTCGAGACCCGGAAACAGCGGCAGCAGCGAGGGATGGATGTTGATCATCCGGCCGCTCCACTTCGCCACGAACTGCGGCGAAAGAATGCGCATGAAGCCGGCCAGGCACACGATCTCGGCATCGATCTCCGCAAGCGCCCTGCCAAGGGCCGTTTCGTGCTCAGGCCGCCCGGGGAAATCATCTCGGGCCACGACGCGCGTCGCGATGCCTTCGGAGGTGGCGAATGAAAGGCCCGGCGCATCGGCCCGGTCGGAGACGACACCGACGATCTCGGCCGGAAACTCGCGTTCCTTTGCGGCGTTCACCAGCGCGGCCATGTTCGAGCCGCGTCCGGAAATCAGCACCGCCGCCTTCTTGCGTGGCATGCTCACAGCCCGAGCCTCCCTCGATAGGTGACGCCCTTGCCGTGCCGCGGCACGATCTCGCCGATCGGGAAGACGTGCTCGCCCGCCTGCTGCAGCACGGCGGCCACCTGCGCGGCCTGGCCGGCCGCGACCACCGCGACCATGCCGATCCCGCAGTTGAAGGTGCGCAGCATCTCGTCGTGCGCGACGCCGCCGGCCTTCGCCAGCCACGAAAACACCGCCGGCACGTCGATGGTCTCCAGGTCGACTTCCGCCGCGAACCCCGCTGGCAGAACGCGCGGCAGGTTTTCGGGAAAGCCGCCGCCGGTGATGTGGGCCAGCGCCTTGATGCCGTGCGTGTTGCGCACCGCGCCGAGCAGCGGCTTGACGTAGATGCGGGTCGGCTCCAGCAGCGCTTCGGCGAGCATCTTGTCCGATGCGAACGGGGCGGCGTCTTTCCAGCCCAGGCCCGTGGCCTCGACGATGCGGCGGACCAGCGAAAACCCGTTGGAATGAAGGCCGGAAGAGGCGATGCCGAGAAGCACGTCGCCCTCCACGACGTCGTCGGTCGGAAGCAGCGTGCCGCGTTCCGCCGCACCTACGGCGAAGCCGGCGAGATCGTAGTCGTCTCCGGCATACATGCCCGGCATTTCGGCCGTCTCGCCGCCGATCAGCGCGCATCCTGCCTGGCGGCAGCCCTCGGCGATGCCGGCGACGATCTCCGCGCCCTGGTCCGGATCGAGCTTGCCGGTCGCGAAATAGTCGAGGAAGAACAGCGGCTCGGCGCCCTGTACGACCAAGTCGTTGACGCACATGGCGACGAGGTCGATGCCGACCGTGCCATGGATGCCGGATTCGATCGCCACTTTCAGCTTGGTGCCGACGCCGTCGTTTGCCGCCACCAGCACCGGATCGCTGAAACCCGCCGCCTTGAGGTCGAAAAGCCCGCCGAAACCGCCGATCTCGCCGTCGGCGCCCGGACGGCGCGTCGAACGCACCAGCGGCTTGATCTTCTCGACCATCGCCGCCCCGGCGTCGATGTCGACACCGGCTTCGGCATAGGTGAGCCCGTTTTCGCCGCTGCCCATCGCCGCCTTCCGTTGCGCGCCAGAACCTCGCGGGCTATTCGCACGAAGCGCCGTTCGCCGCAAGCGAGAGGCGTCGCCTGGCGCGGCGTTAGCGCTTGTGCCGGCGCCGTTGCTGCGGATAGTGTCCGGCTGACTCGCGAGGGGACCGATGCGCGATACGAAATGGGCCGCAGGAGAGGGGGCCGGCGATGGCCCGGCTCTCAGCCCGCCGGCCAACCGTCGACCGGAGGTAGGCTGCCGATGGCCGTGAAACGCAAGAAGGTCACCTGGCCTCAGGCGCGGGCCTTCTCCGTCCATCTGCTGACGGCTTCGGGGTCGTTCCTGGCCTTCCTGTCGCTGGTCGCGGCCAGCGAGCAGCGATGGACGGCGATGTTCCTGTGGCTCGGACTGGCGCTGTTCGTCGACGGCATCGACGGGCCGATCGCGCGCAAGCTCGACGTCAAGGCGGTGCTGCCGACCTGGTCGGGCATCATGCTCGACAACGTCATCGACTACGTCACCTACGTGCTCATTCCCGCCTTCGCGCTCTACCAGCGCGGTTTCATGGGGCCGGGCCTGTCGTTCACCTCGGCGGCCATCATCGTGATCTCCAGCGCCATCTACTACGCCGACACCGGCATGAAGACGAAGGAGAACTTCTTCAAGGGCTTCCCGGTGGCGTGGAACATGCTGGTGTTCTCGCTCTTCGTCATCGAACCTGGCGAATACACCTCCTTCGCCATCGTCGTGGTGGCGGCGATCCTGACCTTCGTGCCCGTGAACTTCCTTCACCCTGTCCGTGTGGCGAGGTTGCGCAACCTCAACCTGTCGGTCTTCGCGGTATGGTGCGTGCTTGCAATCATCGCGCTGTTGCAGGGAATGGACTCGACGTTCTGGATAAAGGTCGGCGTCGCGGTGACGGGCCTCTACCTGTTCGCCGTCGGCGCGGTGATGCAGTTTTTTCCCAATCTCGGCCGAAAGGAGAGCCAGCCATGACCAAGGCGATCGTCGTCCACCAGACAGGCGGACCGGAGGTGCTGAGCTGGGAGGAGGTCGAAACCGGCCGTCCCGCGGCAGGCCAGGCGCTGGTGCGCCAGAACGCCATCGGCCTCAATTTCATCGACTGCTATTTCCGCAGCGGGCTCTACCCCGCGCCGAACGGGCTGCCGCTCATCCCCGGCAACGAGGCCGCCGGCGTGGTGGTGGAGACGGGCGAGGGCGTCGACTGGCTGAAGCCAGGCGACCGCGTCGCCTATGCCGGCCCGATCGGCGCCTATGCCGAGGAGCGGCTGCTGCCGGCCGACCATCTGGTCAAGGTGCCGGACGCCGTCTCCGACGAGCAGGCCGCCGGCATGATGCTGAAGGGCATGACCGCCTGGTACCTCCTGCGCCGGACCTTCCACGTCGAGGCCGGCCAGACGATCCTGTGCCACGCCGCCGCCGGCGGGGTCGGGCTGATCGTCGGGCAGTGGGCCAAGCATCTGGGCGCGACCGTGATCGGCACGGCTGGATCGCCGGACAAGGTCGAACTCGCCAAGGCCCACGGATACGACCACGTCATCAACTATCGCGAAGAGGACTTCGTCGCCGAGGTCGGCCGGCTGACCGGCGGCCGAAAGTGCGACGTCGTCTACGATTCGGTCGGCAAGGACACGTTTCCCGGATCGCTCGACTGCATCCGGCCGATGGGCATGTTCGTCAGCTTCGGCCAGTCTTCCGGCCCGCTGCCGCCGTTCAATCTCGGCATCCTGTCGCAGAAGGGCTCGCTGTTCGCCACGCGGCCGACGCTGTTCACCTACGTTGCCGAGCGCAGCGAGCTGGAAACCGCGGCGAGCGAGCTTTTCGACATCGTGGCGAGCGGTACGGTGAAGATCGAGATCAACCAGCGCTACAAGCTGTCGGATGCCGCGCAGGCCCACACCGATCTCGAAGGACGCCGGACGACCGGCGTCACAGTGCTCGTTCCTTGAAAATAGCCGGCGATATATGCTGCTTTTGTTGAAGCACTTTCAATGGGGGCCAGATTTCCGTTTTCGCGCGTGCGCGCCTACGATGCGATCGGGAACACATAAGAACGACAATGAGGGGGCGTTGTGGAAGCCGAAACGGTCCACAAGAGCCGGGATGAAGATCTTCTCGAGGTTCGCGGCCTGACGAAGATATTCGGGTCGCTGAAAGCCTGCGACCACATCGACCTCGCGATTGCGAAGGGCGAAATCCACTCGCTGCTCGGCGAGAACGGCGCGGGAAAGTCGACGCTGGTCAAGATGCTGTTCGGCTCGCTGGAGCCGGCTTCGGGTGATATCCTGTGGAAGGGCAAGCCGGTGCGCATCGCCAGCCCAGGGCAGGCGCGCCGGCTGGGCATCGGCATGGTGTTCCAGCATTTTTCGCTGTTCGAGGCGCTGACGGCGGCCGAAAACATCGCGCTCTCGCTCGAGGACGACACGCCGATCCGCACCATCGCGGCCAAGGCGCAGGCCCTCTCTCATGCCTACGGCCTGCCGCTCGATCCCTATTCGCTGGTCGGCGATCTTTCGGTGGGCGAGCGCCAGCGCATCGAGATCATCCGCTGCCTGCTGCAGACGCCCGACCTCATCATCCTCGACGAACCGACCTCGGTGCTGACCCCCCAGGAGGCGGACAAGCTGTTCGAGACGCTGGAGCGGCTGCGCGAGGAGGGCAAGTCCATCCTCTACATCTCGCACCGGCTGGAAGAGGTGAAGCGGCTCTGCGACCGGGCCACGGTGCTCCGGCACGGCAAGGTCGTCGGGCATTGCGACCCCGGACAGGAGACCGCCGCCTCGCTGGCGCGCATGATGGTCGGCAACGAGGTCGCGTCGGTGGTGCGGCCGCCGGCAGTCGAAAGCGCCGACCAAACGCCGCTGATCGAGGTGCGTGGGCTCAACCTGCCGGCCGCGACGCCATTTTCTATCCCGCTTCGAAACATCGATCTGACGGTTCATGCCGGCGAAGTGTTCGGCATTGCCGGTGTCGCCGGCAACGGGCAGGGCGAGTTCTTCGAGGCGATATCCGGGGAAGTCCAGCAGCCCGATCGCGGTTCGGTGCGCTTCTGCGGCGCGGATGCCGGTCAGCTCGACATCTCCGGACGGCGGCAGCTGGGGGCCGCCTTCGTGCCGGAGGAGCGGCTGGGCCACGGTGCGGCGCCGCTGATGCGGCTGTCGGAAAACCTGCTCCTGTCGCGCCACAGCACCGACGGCAAGTCGTTCCTCGGGGCGCTGAAGACCGTGCGCACCGGCGCCCTGCAGGCCGCCTCCAAGCGTATCGTGCAGGCGATGGACGTGCGCAAGAGCGGCGAGGATCCCGAAGCCGCCGCGCTTTCGGGCGGCAATCTGCAGAAATTCATCATCGGCCGCGAACTCGACCGCAACCCGCGCGTGCTGATCGTCAACCAGCCGACCTGGGGCGTTGACGCGGGTGCTGCGGCCCGCATCCGCCAGGCGCTGATCGAACTGGCGCGCGGCGGCTCGGCGGTGCTGGTGATCAGCCAGGACCTCGACGAGCTTTTCGAAATTTCCGACTTCATCGCCGTCATGCACAATGGCGGCATGTCGGCTCCGCTGCCGATCGCCGATGCGACTTTCGAGAAGATCGGCCTGCTGATGGGCGGCGCCCACCCCGAAGGCGGCCACCATGTCGGGGAGGCCGCCTGATGCGCGTCGAACTGATCAAGCGACCGCAGCACTCGACGCTGTTTGCCGCTGTCTCGCCGTTCATTGCGCTCGCCCTGACGCTGGTCTTTGGCGCGATCCTGTTCGCCGCGCTCGGCAAGAACCCGTTCACGGCGATGTATGTCTATTTCATCTCGCCGCTGACCGAGGTGTGGCAACTGCACGAACTCGCCGTAAAGGCGGCGCCGCTCATCCTGATCGCGGTGGGTCTGGCGGTGTGCTATCGCTCGAACAACTGGAACATCGGCGCCGAGGGGCAGTTCATCGCCGGCGCCATCGCCGGCTCGATCGTGCCGGTGATGCTTCCCGACTTCCAGAACTTCCTGCTGCTGCCCCTGATGCTCATCATGGGCATGATCGGCGGGGCTCTGTACGGCGGCGTGCCGGCGCTGCTCAAGGTGCGCTTCAACACCAACGAGATCCTGTCGAGCCTTATGCTGGTCTATGTCGCGCAACTGTTCCTCGACTGGCTGGTGCGCGGGCCGTGGCGCGATCCGCACGGCTTCAACTTCCCGCAGACGATCCAGTTCAGCGACGCTGCGACGCTGCCAATGCTGTTTCCCGCGCAGGGCCGCGCCACCTGGGATTTCGTCTTCGCGCTGGTGGCGGCGCTGGTGGTCTGGTTCCTGATGGCCCGCACGCTCAAGGGGTTCGAGGTCAAGGTGATCGGCCAGAGCCCGCGGGCCGGCCGCTTCGCCGGGTTTTCGAGCGCCCGCATGGTGTTCTTCGGCTTCCTGGTTGTCGGGCGGCTCTGCCGGGCTCGCCGGCATCTCCGAAGTCTCGGCGGCCATCAACCAGCTGCAGCCGGTGATTTCGCCCGGATACGGCTTCACCGCGATCATCGTCGCCTTTCTCGGCAGGCTCAACCCGCTCGGCATCGTCGCCGCCGGCCTGGTGCTCGCGCTGTCCTATCTCGGCGGCGAGGCGGCGCAGACGGCGCTCGGCGTGTCCGACAAGACCGCACGGGTCTTCCAGGGGGCGCTGCTGTTCTTCGTGCTGGCGAGCGACACGCTGATCTACTATCGCAGTCCGGCTGGTGCGCTCGCACAAGCCGGCGGGGGAGGCGCTCGTTGGAAATAGTTGAGGCCATTCTCGTCACCATCGCCACGGCCTCCACGCCGCTCCTGATCGCGGCGACCGGCGAGCTCGTCGTCGAACGCTCGGGCGTCCTCAATCTCGGCGTCGAGGGCATGATGGTGATGGGCGCCGTCAGCGGCTTCGCAGCCGCTTCGCTCACCGGAAACCCTTGGGTCGGCGTGCTTGCCGCGATCGTCGTCGGCGCCCTGTTCTCGCTGCTGTTCGGCTTCCTGACGCTGTCGCTGGTGACCAACCAGGTGGCGACCGGTCTGGCGCTGACGCTGCTGGGGATCGGGCTGTCGGGCATGCTCGGCGAGCCCTTCATCGGACAGCCAGGCGTGCGCATGTCCAACATCTACATTCCGGGCCTTTCCGACCTGCCGCTGGTCGGCACGTTCCTGTTCGGCGAGGATCCGCTCTTCTACATCTCGCTCGTTCTCGTAGCGGGCGTGTCGTGGTTCCTGTTCCGCACACGGGCCGGGCTCACGCTTCGCTCGGTGGGCGACAATCACGGTTCCGCGCATGCGCTTGGCATCCCGGTCATCGGCATACGCTACCTGGCGGTGATGTTCGGGGGCGCGTGCGCGGGCCTCGCCGGCTCGCAGCTTTCGCTGGTCTACACGCCGCAGTGGGTGGAGAACATGACGGCCGGCCGCGGCTGGATCGCGCTGGCGCTGGTGGTGTTCGCCTCCTGGCGGCCGGTGCGGGTGCTGGCCGGCGCCTACCTGTTCGGCGCACTGACCATTGCCCAGCTCCACATCCAGGCGATCGATCTTGCCAGCCTCGGCTTCCTGCCGGCGCCGCTGTTCTGGATCGCCGGGTTCGTCAAGTCCGTGCCCTCGCAGTTCATGTCGTCGCTTCCGTACCTGGCGACGGTGATCGTGCTTGTCCTAATCTCGCGCAACAGACGGTTGACGATGATGAACACGCCGGCTTCGCTCGGACGTGCCTTCGTTCCCGACCGCTGAAGAACAAGAGCAACCGGGACCCCCAAGGAAACCACAGAGAGGAATAGCAATGAAAAAAACACTGTTTGCACTATGCGCGGCGGCCGCCCTGGCGACAGCCGGCGCGGCGCACGCCGAAGACAAGGTCAAGGCCTGCTGGGTCTATGTCGGCGCCATCGGAGATTTCGGCTACACCTACCAGCACGAGCAAGGTCGCCAGCAGGTCGAGAAGGAGTTGGGCGACAAGGTCGAGACGGTCTATCTCGAGAACGTCTCCGAAGGACCGGACGCCGAGCGCGCTTTCGAGCGGCTGGCGCGCCAGGGCTGCGACATCATCTTCGGCACGTCGTTCGGCTTCATGGATCCGGAGCTGAAGGTGGCGAAGCGCTTCCCTGACGTGAAGTTCGAGCACGCCACGGGCTTCAAGACCGCCGACAACATGGGCATCTACAACGCGCGCTTCTACGAGGGCCGCTACGTGATGGGCCAGATCGCGGCCAAGATGTCGAAGACCGGGGTGGCCGGCTACATCGCCTCCTTCCCGATCCCCGAGGTCGTGATGGGCATCAACGCCTTCATGCTCGGCGCGCAGTCGATCGACCCCGATTTCAAGATCAAGGTGGTGTGGGTCAACACCTGGTTCGACCCGGGCAAGGAGGCGGACGCAGCCAAGGCGCTGTTCGACCAGGGCGCCGACATCATCACCCAGCACACCGACTCCACGGCCGCCATGCAGGTCGCCGAGGAGCGCGGCAAGCTCGGGTTCGGCCAGTCGTCCGACATGATCAAGTTCGCCCCGCACGCGCAGCTGACCTCGAATACCGACAACTGGGGCCCGTATTACGTCGACCGCGTGAAGGCGGTCATCGACGGCACCTGGGAGCCGGACAATGTCTGGCTGGGCATCAAGGACGGCGCGGTTGAACTCGCCCCGTTCACCAACATGCCCGACGACGTGAAGCAGATGGCCGAGGACACCGAGAAGAAGATTGCCGACGGCTGGAATCCCTTCACCGGCCCCGTGTACAAGCAGGACGGGTCGCAGTGGCTGAAGGACGGCGAGGTCGCCGACGACCAGACGCTGCTCGGCATGAACTTCTACGTGAAGGGGGTGGACGACAAGTTGCCGCAATAGGCAACATCGTTCCTGCGAACCGGAGAGGGCGCCCCCGCGGCGCCCTTTCTTTTTGGCGCGCCTCCTGACAGGTGGATGTCAGGAGGGCGGTGCTATGCTCGCTCCGCGATCGGCAATCACGGAGCCTCCCCATGCTGAAATTCTACCACGCGCCCCTGTCGCGCTCATCGAGCATCCTCTGGCTGCTGGAGGAGCTTGGGATCGACTACGAACTGGAGCATGTCGACGTGCGCGCCGAGGGCGGCGTTCCAGAGTCCTATCGCGCGGTGCAGCCGAACAAGAAGGTGCCGGCCATCAGTCATGATGGCGTGGTTGTCACCGAGCGCGCGGCGATCTGCATCCATCTCTGCGACGCCTTTCCCGCAGCCGGGCTGGCGCCGGCAATCGGAGACCCGGCGCGTGGACCCTACCTGACATGGCTGGTCTATTGCGATTCGGTGCTCGATCCTTGCATTGCCGCGCGGGCACACGGGCTCAGCTACGTGAGCAACGACTATTCCTTCGGCCTGTTCGACGATCTCGTCGCCAATCTGGAGCGGCGGCTCGGGGAACTGCCGTTTGCGGCAGGCGAAAAATTCACCGCCGCCGATACGCAGCTCGGCATGGGCATCTCCTACACGATGGACGTCATGAAGGTGCTGCCGGAGCGACCGGTGTTTCGTGACTATGTCTCGCGCATGACCGATCGGGCGGCTTTCCAGCGCGCGAGGCAGAAGGACATGGATTTGGCAAAGTCGACCCCGTTCTTCCAGGCACAGTTCGCGGCCGGCCACTAGGACGGGATGCCCGAATGGATCAAAACTCCGCCCGTGCCGTTTCCGGCACATGCGTGCCATTCTGTTCCACAACCCGACGGCTGGCGACGGCGATCACTCGCGCGAGGAACTGCTGACGCTGCTGCGGACGCGCGGGATCGACCCGCTCTACTGCTCGACGCGCGGCGACGATTTTCCCGACATGCTGCGCGAGCCGGCCGACCTGATCCTCATCGCCGGCGGCGACGGCACGGTCGCGAAGGTGCTGACCCGCGTTTCGCATCCGCCGCTACGCGTCGGGCTGCTGCCGCTCGGGACCGCCAACAACATTGCGGTCTCGCTCGGGCTCTCTGGCGATCTTGCCAGGCTGACGAGCGACTGGGAAGGTTCAGTGGTGCGCCCCTTCAACGTCGGCTGCGCAAGCGGCCCCTGGGGCGAGCGGCGGTTCGTCGAATCGGTGGGCTTCGGAGCGCTGGCGAGTGCCACCAACAAGAAGTCGGGCAAGAGTTCCAAGATCAGCAAGAGCCTCATCAAGGGCCGAGAGACGTTTCGCGACTGTCTCAAGGAGGCCAAGCCCGTCGAGATGACGATCGAGATCGACGGCGAGCAGCAGCCCGGCAACTGGATCGCCGTCGAGATGATGAACGTGCCGGCGACCGGGCCTCGCCTGAAGTTGAGCGAGGCCGATCCCGGCGACGACATGCTCGACGTCGTCCTGATCGACGAGGCCGACCGGCAGGACGTGCTCGACTGGCTGAACGCCCCCGACGACTTGCCGCCGCCGGTCCCCGCGATCCGAGGCCGCGAAATCCGCTTCCGGTGGAGCGGCAAGCCGCTGCTGCGGATAGACGATGATACGCCCGACGCGCCCGAGGACGGCGACGCCGAGATTTCGGTGAAGCTGGAGAGCCACGCCCTGTCGATCCTCGCCCGGCCGTGGGGCGCGGGCGTGCAGGAGATCGGCGTCGAACCGCTTTCGGAGGAGTGATCATGACCAGCCAGGACGATTCAACCGTTCCCCCCGAACGACTGCGCGAAATCGAGCACGTCGCCGTCGAACTCGCAAACCTGGCGGGTGTCGAGATCACCTCCGCGCTCGGCGGCATGCTGGCGGTGCGCTACAAGGGCGACGAAGATGCCGAGCAGGTCTGGCAGGACCCGGTCTCTGAGGTCGACCAGCGCGTGGAGAAGCTGATCCGCGAGCGGTTGGCGGAAAAATTTCCCGAACACGACATCATCGGCGAGGAGTTCAAGGACCGGCCGGGCCGCGACCACGACTTCGTCTGGGCGGTGGATCCCGTCGACGGGACCACGAACTTCGTCAACGGCTTTCCGATGTTTGCCGCCGCGATCGGCGTGCTCTACCGCGGAAGCCCGGTCGTCGGCGCGCTGTGGTGCTCGACCAGCCATGCCCTGAGGGCCGGCGTCTACCACGCCTGCGAGGACGGGCCGCTGCGCTTCGAGGGCGACCAGGTCACGCCGAAGCGCAACGAAGCCGTACGGCGGCGACTGGCGGGCGTCGCGCAGGTGGGGGCCGGACGCGGGCCGTGGGAAACGCGAAAGACCGGGTCGGCGGCGGTGGAATGTGCCTTCGTCGCGGCGGGGCTGCTCGAGGCCGCCCGGTTCGAGACGCCGAACCTTTGGGACATCGCCGGCGGCGTCGTGCTGGTGCAGGCGACCGGCGGAACCGTGCTGCAGCGCTACGGCAAGGGTTGGTCGGTGCTCGACCGTTTCGAGGCCCCGGAGGCCGGCGGTGACCTCGGGCGCTGGAAGCAGGCGCTGATCGTCGGCAACGCCGACGAGGAGGCGCTTCTCGCCGGCCTTGGCGACTGAGCGCCTCTCAGCGCTGTTTCATCCCCAGCTTGCAGATCGAATCGGCTCCTTGGCAATGGCACGGCGCGCACGCGGCGTGTAAACATGCCGGCGATTCCGACGGAGGGGACAGACATGGCTGGTTTGGAGCTTTCGGGCATCGGCCACGTGGCGCTGAAGGTGAGGGACGTCGAGCGCTCGCTCGCCTTCTATCGCGACACGCTCGGCTTTGCCGAGATGATGCGGCTCGACAAGCAAGACGGCAGCCTCTGGCTGGTCTATCTGCGGATCACCGACACGCAGTTCCTGGAGCTGTTTCCGGGCGGGGAGGGCGACACCGCGCCGGGTCCGGACGTCACGGCGATCAACCATTTCTGTCTCGAGACGAACGACCTGGAAGCGACCGCCGCGGCGCTGCGGGAGGCCGGCGTCCCGCTGACGGTCGAACCCAAGACGGGCGACGATCGCAACCGCCAGTGCTGGATCGCCGATCCCGACGGCAACCGCATCGAGTTCATGGAGATGGCGCGCGACAGCATGCAGGCCGAGGCGATCCGTCGGCTGAGGGGCGGCGCATGAGCCGCCCCGTCATCATAGCGCCGTCGGTCCTGTCGTCGGACTTTGCCCGCCTCGGCGAGGAGGTCGAGGCGATCGATCGGGCGGGTGCGGACTGGATCCATCTCGACGTGATGGACGGCCATTTCGTGCCGAACATCACCTTCGGCCCGCCGGTGATCAAGGCGATCCGCGGGCGTTCGAAGAAGGTCTTCGACTGCCATTTGATGATCGAACCGGCCGATCCCTATCTCGAAGCCTTCGCGGCGGCCGGCTGCGACATCATCACGGTGCACGCCGAGGCCGGTCCGCATCTCGACCGGTCGCTGCAGGCGATCAGGAATCTCGGCAAGAAGGCGGGCGTGTCGCTTAATCCCTCGACGCCCGAGAGCGTCATCGAATACGTGCTCGACCGCCTCGACCTGGTGCTGCTGATGACGGTCAATCCCGGTTTCGGCGGCCAGGCCTTCATCCCGGCCGTGGTCGAGAAGGTGCGGCGCGTTAGGGCGATGATCGGCGACCGGCCGATCCACATCGAGGTGGACGGCGGCGTGACGGCAGAGACCGCGCCGCTCGTGGCGCAGGCCGGCGCCGACGTGCTCGTCGCCGGCTCGGCGGTGTTCAAGGGCGGCGGGGAAGCCGCCTATCGTGCGAACATCGCGGCAATTCGCAACGCGGCCGACGCAGCGACCGGCGCCGCGGTCTGACAGGTGTCCGGGCCTTCCCAGGCCGCGCAGCGCGAGCTGTATTCTGGAACATCGGGCGGCCCGGCGGGTTGTTCCGCCCGATGAGCGGAGACTTCTTCTTCAGGGCTGAAGGCGAAGGCGTCGGTGGAGCGGTGGCCCGATGAGTGGTTTCAACATCGGCGTCGCGCTTGCGGGCGGCACGGTTCTGGCGCTCGGACTCGTGGCCGGCTATGTCAAGAACCGCCTGTGGATCGCCGAAAGCACGATCTGCCTCGTCCTCGGCATCATCGTCGGCCCGGCCGTCCTGGGGCTGCTCGATTTCTCCAAGCTTCCGGTCGATCCGTTTCTCGTGCTCAAGGAAGCGGCGCGGGTCACGCTCGGAATTTCGGTGATGGCGGCGGCGCTTCGCCTTCCCGCCGGCTACAATCTCAGGCATTTCCGCGCGCTGGCGATCCTGCTCGGGCCGGGCCTGCTGCTGATGTGGCTGGCGAGCTTCGGCCTGGCGTGGCTGTTCATCGGCGGCCCGCTGCTGGTGGTGCTGGCGATCGGCGCGGCACTGGTTCCCACCGATCCCGTCGTGGCAGGCGCGATCGCCAGCGGCGGTCTCGCCGACCGGCTGCTTCCCGCCAGAATTCGCGACCTTTTGACCGCCGAAAGCGGCGCCAATGACGGGCTGGCGCTGCTGTTCGTCATGTTGCCGGTGCTGCTTCTGGAGCACGGGACCGGCGAGGCGATGGGGGAGTGGCTGACCCGCGTGCTGCTTTGGGAAATCCTCGGCGCGGTCGCCATGGGCTTTGCCGCCGGCTGGGTTGCCGGCAGGCTCCTGTGCTGGGCGCGGCGACAGCCCTATTCGGAAACGCAGTCGACGGTCACCATCGGACTGGCGCTGTCGATCACGGTGCTGGCCATCGTGCGGCTGATCGGCAGCGACGGCATCCTGGCCGTGTTCGTCGCGGGCGCGGTGCTCAACCGCTCGCTGCCGGAAAGTCTCGAACGGCACGAGGAAATGCAGCACGCCGTCGGGCGCTTCTTCGACCTGCCGGTCTTCATCCTGATCGGGGCGATGCTGCCGTGGTCGGCATGGTTCGAGTCTCGGCTGGACGGGACCGGCACTGGCTGTGGCGCGTGCTTGTTTTCCGGCGCCTGCCATGGTGGTTCGCGCTGAAGCCTTTGGTTCGGGAGATGCGCACCATGCGCGAGGCCGCCTTTCTCGGCTGGTTCGGGCCGATCGGGGTTTCCACCACCTACTATCTCGTGCTCATTCGCGACAGGACGGGGCTCGATCAGGTCTGGCAGATTGGCTCGATGGTGGTCGCGCTTTCGGTCGTCCTGCACGGCATCACGGCCACGCCCGGAATGCAGGTGTTCGCCCACGGCTCGCCGAAACGGCTGGTTGGTGACGAAAACGCCGAGGACGAGACCGCCGCGTCAGAGTGAGCGCAGCCCGGTTTCGGCAGGGTCGAGGCGCGCCTGCGTCATCGCGAAGAAGGCTTCCTCGAGAGCCTCGGTGCCGCTGGCGGTGAGCGCTTCGGCGGCGGTGCCGTCGAACACCAGTTTGCCGTGGTCGAGGAAAAGCAGCCGGTCGGCGGCCTCGGCCTCGTCGATCAGGTGCGTGGCCCACAGCGCCAGCAGCCCCTCGTCGCGACAAAGCGCATGGACATGCGCGACGAGGTCGCGCCGCGTGTGCGGGTCGAGCCCGACGGTCGCCTCGTCGAGGATCAGGATCTTTGGCCGGTGCAGAAGCGCACGCGCCAGTTCCACCCGCCGCCTGTTGCCGCCGCTCAGCGTGCGCGCGCGGTCGCCGGCGCGCTCCGTCAGGCCGAAGCGCGCCAGCCCTTCCTCGATGCGTTCGTTGGCGGTTCGCCGGTCCAGTCCGTGCAGGTCGGCATGAAAGCGCAGATTGCCGGTGACGGTAAGCTCGAGGTCGAGCGTCGGCTGCTGGAAGACGACGCCGAGCGAGGCGAGCGCCCGCGCCGGTTCGGCGCGCATGTCGTGGCCGGCGACCTCGATCGTGCCTTCGTCGGGAACAAAGAGGCCGGTCAGGAGTTGGACCAGCGTCGATTTGCCAGCTCCATTGGGCCCGAGCAGCGCAACGAATTCATGAGCACCAGCCTCGAAACCAATTCCGTCCAGCGCGGCCACGCTGCCATAGCGCTTGGCCAGGCCTTGGACGGAGAGCAGGGGTGCGTTCATTGCTCCGGGATAGTCGCGGAACGATGGCCATGACAAGGCCGCTTTTTGCCGCTCGTCGCAATGGCGCTCGTTCTCGCAGTCGCGTCGATCGTCGATGCTGGTCGGCCCGGCGCGTGCCGCGGGAACCGGCTACGTCTTCGTCAGCCACGAGAAATCCAACACCGTCGTCGTGCTCGATCCCGCGCAGGACCACGAGATCGTCAAGCGCATCAAGACGTCGGCACGTCCGCGCGACATGCATTTCAACGCCGATCACTCGCTCCTCTACGTCGCCTGCGGCGACGACGATGTCATCGACGTGATCGACGTGTCGAAGCTGGAAGTCACCGATCACATCAAGACCGGGCTGAGTCCCGAGATCTTCGCCATCGCGCCGGACGGAAAGTCGCTCTACGTGTCGGAGGAAGACAGCGCGATCGTGCGCCAGATCGACATCGCCACCGGCAAGACGCTGCTGCAGATCCCGACCGGGTCCGGAGCCGGAAGGCGTGCTCGTCACCAAGGACGGCAAGACCGTCTACATCACGTCCGAAGTCTCCGACATGGTGCATGTCTACGACGCCAAGGACGGGAAGATGGTCGCCAACATCCTCGTCGGATCGCGGCCGCGCCGTTTCGCGCTCACTGCCGACAACAAGGAGCTTTGGGTGTCGGACGAGCTTTCCGGCAAGGTGTCGGTCATCGATACGGCCACCAACACCGTCAAGACCACCGTCGAGTTCCTGCCGCCCGGATTCCGGCCGGTCGACGTCACGCCGGTCGGGCTCGCGCTGTCGAACGACGGCAAGACGATGTTCGTGGCGCTGGGGCGCGCCAACCACGTCGCGCTCGTCGATCCCGACACCAAGAAGGTGGAGGACTACATACTCGTGGGTTCGCGCGCCTGGAGCGTCGCCGAGAGCCCGGACGGCAAACGCCTCTACGTCGCCAACGGACTGTCCGACGACATCTCCATCATCGATCTCGCCTCGCGCAAGAACGTCAAGTCGATCCCCACCGGGCGGGTGCCGCACACGGTCGTGATCGATGACTAGGGCGGCTTTTCTCGCCCTCCTGCTGTTCGGCCTCGCCACGGGTGCCCGGGCGGCCGCGAACGACGCCGGCAATGGCTCCCCGGCCGTCGAGATCGGCTACGTCTCGCTGGACGACGACGCGCGCTATGCCGACGACAACGCCTATGCCGGCATCGTCTTCCGCACGATCGGGCGGCCGCTGCCGGGCGCGCAACTCGGCATTCAGGACGCGCAGACGCTGGGCCGGGTCATCGGGCGCGACTTCCGCCTGAAGACCGCGAGCGCCGCCTCGGCCGACGACCTGGCGGACATCGAAAAGACCGTCACCGGCTGGGCGAGGGACGACGACGTTCATTTCGTCATCGCCGACCTGCCTGCCGACGCGCTCGTGAAGCTCGCCGATGCCGTGAAGGACCAGCCGCTTCTGCTGATGAACGTCTCGGCGCGTGACGACGTGCTGCGTGGCGAAGAGTGCCGCGCCAATGTCGTCCATGTCATTCCCAGCGAAAGCATGCTTTCGGATGCCCTGGTGGAGTATCTGGTCGCAAAGAAATGGCCGCGCATCCTGGTGCTGCAGGGCGACACGGAGCCGGATGCCCGGGAGGTGAAGGCGCTCGAACGTTCGGCCAAGAAATTCGGCGCCAGCATCGTCGATACCATCCCGTTCAGCCTCGGCACCGATCCGCGCCAGCGCGACACCAACAACATCGCACTGATGACCGCCGGCAAGGATGCGGACGTCGTCTTCGTCGCCGATTCCAGCGGCGAGTTCGGCCGCTACGTGCCCTACCAGACCGCCAGGCCGATGCCGGTCGTGGGCGACGCCGGGCTGGTGGCGACCGCCTGGCACTGGAGCTGGGACCGGAACGGTGCGCCACAGCTTCAGCATCGCTTCGAAAAGCTTGCGCCGCCGCGCCGCATGAACGCCGAGGCGTGGGCCGCCTGGGTGGCGGTGAAGGCCGTCACGGAGGCGACGTTGCGCGCAGGCGCGCCGGGCTTCGAGGCGATGCGCGACTACCTGCTCGGCGACACGCTGACGCTCGACGGCGTCAAGGGCAATCCGATGAGCTTCCGCGCCTGGGACCACCAGCTGCGCCAGCCGATCCTGCTGGCCACGGCCGATGCCGTCATCGCACGCGCGCCGTTGCCGCAATATCTGCACAGCACCAACGTGCTCGACACGCTGGGCGTCGACGCGCCGGAGACGCAATGTCACATGTGACTGCCTCCGCACCCGCTTCCGGCGCCCGCTGGCTGCGCGCCATGCGGGCGGTGGCGTGGCGCGAAGTGGTGCGGTTCTCCCGACAGACCAGCCGGCTGCTGTCGGCGCTGGTCAGGCCGCTCCTGTGGCTGGTCGTCTTTGCGGCGGGGTTCCGCAACGTGCTCGGCATCTCGATCGTGCCGCCCTACGAAACCTACATCACCTATCAGGAATATCTGCTGCCCGGCCTTCTCGGCATCGTGCTGCTGTTCAACGGCATGCTGTCGTCGCTGGCGCTCGTCTATGATCGCGAGATGGGCATGATGCGGCTGGTGCTGACCGCGCCGCTCCCGCGCTGGTACCTGCTGTTCTGCAAGCTCGCGGCGGGCACCGTGCTGTCGGTGATCCAGGCCTATGCCTTCCTCGCCGTCGCCTGGCTGTTCGGGGTCCGGCTGCCGCCCTGGAGCTGGCTCGAACTGCTTCCGGCACTGGTGCTCGCCGGCCTGATGCTCGGTGCGCTGGGGCTCGCCCTGTCGGTGCATGTGCGCCAGCTCGAGAACTTCGCCGGTGCGATGAACTTCGTGATCTTCCCGATGTTCTTCCTGTCGACGGCGCTGTTCCCGCTGTGGAAGCTGCGCGAGAGCGGCGCCGAAATCCTCGCCCGGATCGCCGAGTTCAACCCGTTCACGCAAGGGGTCGAGCTGATCCGCTTCGCCGCCTATGGCAAGCTCGATCCGGTGGCTCTCGCCGCCGTCGTCGGGGTGACGCTCGCCGCCTTCTTCGTTGCCACGCTCGGCTACGACCCGCAGCGCGGGCTGCTCAGGCGGAGGGCGCAGCCGGCATGATCGCGATGTGGCGCGTCCTCGTTCCGCTCATTTTGGTGGCGCTGTGGCAGGTGCTGTCGCTCGCGGTCGGCGGCGACGTCGTGCCGACGCCGCTCGCCACGCTGGCGGCCGCGCGCGAGATGATCGGCAACGGCGAATTGCTGACGGCGGTCGGGCAAAGTCTTTCGGTCTATCTGGCCGGACTGGCGCTGGCGGCCGTGGCCGGCATCCTCGGCGGCCTGGCGATGGGCGGCTTCCCGATCGCCGGACGCGTGCTCGATCCTTACGCCCACGCGCTGGCCGCGACGCCGCGCGTCGCCTTCGTGCCGCTCATCATCGTGCTGCTCGGCCTCGGATTCGGCGCCAAGGTCACGATCGTCTTTCTTGGGCGCGGCGATGCCGATCCTCATCAACACCTATGTCGGCGTGGCCAGCGCCGATCCGGAGCTGGTCGAGATGGGCCGTTCGACGGGCGCGAGCCGCGGCCAGATCTTCGTGCGCATCCTGCTGCCGGCCGCGCTGCCGTTCATTGTCGCGGGGCTGCGGCTCGGCGCCACGATCGGTCTGATCAACACGGTCGTCGCCGAACTCTACACGGCGATCCAGGGGCTTGGCGGGTTGCTCGCCATCTACGGCAACTCGTTCCGCATGGCGCCCTATTTCGTCGTCGTCATCGTGCTGGCCGCGATCGGCATTGCAGTCACGCAGACGCTGAAGCTCGCCGAACGCCGCGTCGCGGGCTGGCGCCATCTGGAAGATTGAGAAAGGGGAGGGAATGCGACCTCGCGTGCTTGGAACCATCATCGCACTGGCTGGATGGCTGGTGGCCGGCTGTGCCGCGCACGCGGCCGAACCGTTCCGGCTGATCGTCACCGACCTGCAGACGCCGCTGGTGCCAAACTCGGTGATGTACCTGGCAAAACAGCTCGGCTACTACGAGAACGAAGGTGTCTCGGTCGAACTGGTGCGCGTGCAGCAGACACCTTCGGCGGTGGCCGCGCTCAGGGCCGGGCAGGGCGACATGGCCAACATCGCCACCGAGACGGTTCTCAGGCTGGTCGCCGATGGCTCCCTCGACCTGAAGGCGGTCGTCTCGCCCAACAAGGCGCTGCCGTTCCTGATCGCGGCAAAGGACGACATTGCCGCCCCGTCCGACCTCGAGGACCATTCCTTCGGCATCGGCAGGCCGGGCAGCCTCGACCAGTCGCTGAGCCTGCAGGTGATGAAGGCCAGGGACGTCGACACCGATGCCGTGCAGTTCGTTGCGCTCGGGCAGCCGAGCGTTCGCGCGAGGGCGCTCGCCGCCGGACGTATCGACGCCACCACCATGTCGATCGGCACATGGCTTTCCATGCCCTCCCACGAAGGCCTGCACGTGCTGGTGCCGCAGGACGCCTATTTCGCCGCCGCGCCGGTGGTCAGCAAGGTCAACGTCGTGCGTGCGGCCACGCTGCAGCAGCGCCCCGGCGACGTCGAGGCAGTCATCCGTGCGATCGTCAGGGCATCGCGCGACTTCGCCCGCGACCCCGAGAAGTGGGTCGACGCCATGGCGAAAGCGCGCCCGGACGTCGACCGCGCCGACCTGGAAAAGCTCGCAAAATCATTCAGGGGCAGCTGGAGCATCAATGGCGGGCTCAATCGCAAGGAACTGGAGGCGACCGAGGATTTTGTCTTTTCCGGCGACGATTTCGCCGACCTCATGCCGCCGGACCTGTCCGACTGGGTGGATTTCGGCCCCGTGGACGCCGCCCTCGAGGCCAGCGGCATCGCCGAAGGCGGGGACGTGCCGGCGCGATGAACATGGAGCTCGGCGCAAACCGGCCGATGGCCGAACCGACAGTGCGCGGCGCCGACCAGGCGATCCGCCTGCGCCAGGTCGCCAGGCGCTTCAGTGGCCGTCGGGGCGCGGCCGTCGAGGCGGTGCGGGGCGTGAGCCTCGACGTGCGCGCCGGCGAGTTCCTGTCGGTGCTCGGCCCGACGGGGTGCGGCAAGACGACGCTGCTGAGGCTGATCGGCGGGCTGCTGGCGCCGGACGAAGGCTCTGTCGAGGTGCTGGGCAAGCCGCCGCGCCCGGGGCCGCGGATCGGCTTCGTCTTCCAGTCCTACCGGCTGCTGCCGTGGGCAAGCGTGGCCGCCAATGTCGGCTTCCCGCTGGCCGTCCACGGCGTGCCGGCGGCCGAGCGACGGGCGCGCGTCGACGAGCATCTTGCGCTCGTCGGACTGCGCGGCGTGGCCGACGCCTACCCGGCGCAGCTTTCGGGCGGAATGCGCCAAAGAGCAGCGATTGCAAGGGCTTTGGTGACGGAACCGGACGTCCTCCTGATGGACGAGCCCTTTGCCAGCGTCGACGCGCAGACGCGCCATCTCATGCAGATCGAGTTGCTTCGCCTGTGGTCGCTGCGACGTGCGACGGTGGTGTTCGTGACCCACTCCATCGAGGAGGCAATCCTGCTCGGCGACCGCGTCGCGGTGATGGGCGAGCGGCCGGGCAGGGTGCTCGAAACGCATGACGTTCCGCTGCCCAGGCCGCGCGATCTGATCGCCGTTCAGTCGGATGAGCGCTTCGTCCGGCTGCGGGCGCACCTCTGGAACAAAATCGGCAACCTCGTTGTTGGAGATCCGCTGTCGGAGTTCTTCGGCAGACATGCGGATGGGCAAGCCACGAGGGCATAGGGAGCTAGAGCATGGAACGTCTCGCGAGGAGGAGTGTCGCGAGCAAGGCCTCCACATCGTTTGCAAGACTGATTGGCGCACTCGCGCTGCTGGCCATGGCAGGGGCAACGGCCACCGCCCAGGACAACAACCAGAGCCCGGACAAGGACCTCGTCTCGCTGAGCAAGGATCCCGCCCAGTGGGTGATGCCGGCGAAGAACTACAACTCCACGCGCTACAGCGAACTCGACCAGATCACTGCCGACAATGCCGACCAGCTGAAGCTTGCCTGGACGTTCTCCGACGGCGTCAACCGCGGCCAGGAAGCCGCGCCGCTGATCGTCGGCAACACGATGTACGTGGTCGGGCCCTATCCCAACAATCTGTTCGCGCTCGACGCGACGACCGGCGACCTCAAGTGGACGTACAAGCCGGCCACCGAGCGCGCGGCGATCGGCGTGGCGTGCTGCGACGTCGTCAATCGCGGTGCGGCCTACGACAACGGCAAGATCTTCTACAACACGCTCGACGATCACACGGTCGCCGTCGACGCCAAGACGGGCAAGGAAATCTGGGTCGCCAAGCTCGGCGACATCAACACCGGCGAGACCATGACGATGGCGCCGCTGGTGGTGAAGGGCAAGGTGCTCGTCGGCAATTCCGGCGGCGAGATGGGCGTGCGCGGCTGGCTGACGGCGCTCGACGAGAACACCGGCGACATCGTCTGGCGGGCCTATTCGACCGGGCCGGACAAGGACGTGCTGATCGGCGACGATTTCCAGGCGCCCTACGACTGGATGAAGGGCAAGGATCTCGGCGTGAAGACCTGGCCCGCCGATCGCTGGAAGATCGGCGGCGGCACCGTCTGGGGCTGGATTTCCTACGATCCGGAGTTGAACCTGATCTACTACGGTACCGGCAATCCCGGCCCGTGGAACTCCAACCAGCGTCCCGGCGACAACCTCTGGACCACGACGATCTTCGCCCGCGATCCGGACACCGGCATGGCGAAGTGGGCCTACCAGACCTCGCCGCATGATCTGTGGGACCATGACAGCATCAACGAGGTGATGCTGCTGGACCTCGAGATCGACGGCAAGATGCGCAAGCTGCTCATCCGGCCCGGCCGCACCGGCTACATGTACGTGATCGACCGCACCAACGGCAAACTGGTGTCGGCCAAGGCCTATGACGACGTGACCGCCTATCTCGGCGTCGACATGAAGACCGGCCGCATCAAGCCGAACAAGGACAAGGATCCGGTGCTGGGCAAGGTGGTCGAGGACATCTGTCCCGCCGCGCCGGGCGCCAAGGACTGGCAGCCGACCGCCTATTCGCCGAAGACCAAGCTGCTCTACGTGCCGCACCAGCACATCTGCATGAACATGAAGACCGCCGAGGTCGGCTACATCGCCGGCACGCCCTATCTCGGCGCGACGGCGGACATGTTCGCCGGTCCCGGCGACGGCTACCGCGGCGAGTTCATGGCCTGGGACCCGGTCAAGCAGAAGAAGGTCTGGGGTATCCACGAGAACTTCCCGGTGTGGAGCGGCACCGTGGTGACGGCCGGGAACGTCGCCTTCTACGGAACGATGGATCGCTGGTTCAAGGCGGTGAACGCCAAGACCGGCAAGGTGATCTGGAAGTTCCGCGCGCCGTCCGGCTTCATCGGCCAGCCGGTCACCTACAAGGGCAGCGACGGACGCCAGTACGTCGCCATCCTGTCGGGCGTCGGCGGCTGGTCGGGTGCGATCGCGGTCGCCGAGCTCGATCCGCGCGTCAGGAACGGTGCGCTGGGCTTCATCGGCGCCACGCAGGACCTTCCCGCCTACACCAACGGCGGCTCGACGCTGCTGGTCTTCGCGCTGCCTGAGGACGTGGCCAAGCAGGCTTCCGCGGGCGACAGCAGCCCCCAGGACGATGCGACGGCCCCGCAGAAGCAGGCGGCGGGCGACGAGAACGGCGCCGCCAACACCGCGGCCGACCAAAGCATTCCGGGCGTGGTTACCGACAAGAAGGTGCAGGAGGCGCCGGATTCGGCGACGCAGGCTCCGGCGGAGGACGAGAATGTCTCGCCTGACTGATCGCCTGAAGATCATCGCTGCTGGCGATCGCCGCGGTCGGCCTGCTCACGGCCGCCGCCGCGCCTTCGGCCAGCGAGCACGGCCAGACGACCCTGCGGGTCTGCTCCGACCCCAACAATCTGCCGTTCTCCAATGAGCGCGGCGAGGGCTTCGAGAACAAGCTCGCCGATCTCGTGGCGCGGGACCTCCACAAGACGGTCACCTATGCCTGGCACGCGCAGCGCCGGGGCTTCCTCCGCCAGACGCTGAAGGCCTACAAGTGCGACGTCGTCATGGGCGTGCCGCACATGGACATGCTTTCGACGACGCGGCCCTACTATCGCTCGACCTACGTCTTCGTGTCGCGGGCGGACAAGGGTTACGACTTCAGCTCGATGAACGCGCCGGAGCTGAAGAAGCTCAGGATAGGCGTGCACCTGATCGGCGACGACGGGTCCAATACGCCGCCCGCGCATGCACTGGGCATGCGGGGTATCGTCGACAATGTCGTCGGCTACACGATCTACGGTGACTACCGCGAGGACAGCCCGCCCAAGCGCATCCTCGAAGACGTGGTGAACGGCAAGATCGACGTCGCGGCGGTCTGGGGGCCGCTGGCCGGCTACTTCGCCAGGACGTCGCCGGTGCCGCTGAAGGTGGTGCCGATCACCGACACCGTTTCCTACCTGCCGCTCGTCTTCCAGTACTCGGTCTCCATGGGCGTGCGGAAGGGAGATGACGCGCTCAAGGAGGCGTTGGACGGCGTGATCCAGCGTCACCAGGACGAAATTCGACATTTGCTGGATTCCTACGGGATTCCGCAGGTCTAGCCGTGGCGTGCGCCAAGCGCGCTGCGCCGAACCGCTTACGAGGTGCATGATGACGACAGTTCAGGCTCCGAGACGCGACAGGACGAGAACGCGAACCGTGCGACGAGGCGCCACGATGCTTGCCGCCGCTGTCGCCGCTGCGGTGTTGCTGCCGGCGGGTGCCGGGTTCGCCCAGGACGACCAGCCGGATGCCAAGGCGCCTGGAACCGGCGTTGGCGTCGACCAGGCGACCGGCCTGACGGCCAGCGAGCTGCTGCACGTGCCCGTCGTGAACCTGCAGATCGGCGGCGTCTCGAAGAAGCCGAATATCAAGAACCCCGTCGCCGACGATCCCGACGCGGTGACGCGCGGCATGAACTATTTCGTGCAGTTCAACTGCGTCGGGTGCCATGCCGCGAATGGCGCAGGCGGCATGGGGCCGGCGCTCAGCAACGCCAAGTTCCTGTTCGGCAGCGAACCGCAGAACATCTATCTGACCATCCTGCAGGGCCGCTCCAAGGGCATGCCTTCCTGGGCAGGTCGGCTGCCTGACCACGTCATCTGGGACCTGGTCGCCTATATCGGCTCGATCAGCAAGGAACCCTCGGCCAAGAGCTGGGGCAAGACCGTGTCGCTCGACAGTTTCAAGATCGAGCAGGTTCCCGCCGAA
Organism: uncultured Alphaproteobacteria bacterium; assembly: GCA_963816435.1. Classification (GTDB taxonomy): domain Bacteria; phylum Pseudomonadota; class Alphaproteobacteria; order Rhizobiales; family Rhizobiaceae; genus CAWFKS01. The sequence continues at coordinate 13,331 of CAWFKS010000009.1, read as the reverse complement.
TACATCACCACGACCGAGCCGTGGAAGCACACCGAGCCGTTCAGCTACGGGCAGAAGCCGTTTGCGAAGGTGAAAACTCCGGAAAAGTAGGGGCGGGGACGCGCGAAAGTGACAGGGAGACGATCAGGGGACATGCTGCTTCGCGGCACGACAGGGAGGGCAGGGACGTTGCCGCTTTCCGTGGCGGCGCTGTTGCTGGCCGCCGCGCCGGCGGGTGCGGCCGAGAGCGGCGAGCTGGCGCGGCCGATGTACTACCTGCAGGCCTTCGGCAGCCGGGCCCAGTCGATCCTTCCGCTGACCTGGGGCCTGCTCATCCTCGCCATCGCGGTGGTGGTCATCATCTGCGTTCTCCTGCTGATCGCGGTGTTCACGCGCCGCAGCAGGGCGGGCCACGCGCCCGAAGGCGACATCCCGCTCGGCCGCGGCGAGAGCGGCCTGCCGTGGATCTATGGCGGGCTGGTTCTGACCTCGATCATCCTGGCGGGCTACGTGGTGTGGACGATGACCACGATGGTGGCGATCAGCAAGCCGGCCAACACCGCCGATTTCCATATCGAGGTGGTGGGACATCAGTGGTGGTGGGAGGTCCGCTACGTCAGCGACGATCCGTCCCGCATCTTCGAGACCGCCAACGAGATCCATATTCCGGTCGGCCTGTCCGTGCCCGTGGTGCTGAAGTCGGCCGACGTCATCCACTCGTTCTGGGTGCCGGCGCTGTCGGGCAAGACCGACCTGATACCGGGGCGCACCAACGAGACGTGGATCGAAGCCAACAAGGCGGGCGTCTATCGCGGCCAGTGCGCGGAATATTGCGGCAAGCAGCATGCGCACATGGCCATGAAGCTGTTCGCCGACTCGCCGCGCGACTTCCAGGACTGGTGGGATCATCAGCTCGAAGGAGCCCCGGCGCCGCAGACCGCGTCGGCCAAGGCCGGGCACGACCAGTTCCTGCTTCAGTGCGGCGTCTGCCACACGGTTCGCGGCACGCCGGCCGGCGGACGCGTCGGGCCGGAACTGACGCATCTGATGAACCGCACGACCATCGCGGCGAACACGCTGCCCAATACCAAGGCCAACCTGTCGGCCTGGATAGCGGACCCGCAGCACATCAAGCCCGGCAACAAGATGCCGCGGCTCGACATGTCGGGGCCGCAGCTTTCGGCGATCCGCGACTACCTCGTGACGCTGCAGTAGGAGGGGGCAATGTCACTGGCGGAATATTCACGAACACCCAAGGTCGACAACGTCACCGACGCGTTGCGCGAGAAGCTCGACAAGATGTGGGAGACCAAGCCGGGTCTCTTCGGTGTCATCGCCTCGGTCGACCACAAGCAGATCGGCATTCGCTACATCGTCACCGCCTTCGCCTTCCTGGTCATAGGCGGCATCGAGGCGCTGATCATGCGCATCCAGCTGGCGCAGCCGGAAATGCGCGTCCTTTCGCCGGAGGTCTACAACCAGCTCTTCTCGATGCACGGCATCACGATGATCTTCCTCTACGCGTTGCCGATCCTGTCGGGATTCTCGAATTATCTCTTCCCGCTGGTTCTGGGTTCCCGCGACATGGCGTTTCCGCGCCTCAACGCGTTCTCCTACTGGATCTACCTGGCATCGGGCCTGTTCATCTATTCGAGCTTCCTCGTCGGGGCGGCGCCTGACGACGGCTGGTTCAACTACGCGCCGTATTCGCTGAAGCCGTTCAATCCCGGCCCGAACATGGATTTCTACGCGCTGGGCATGATCTTCCTCGGCATCTCGACGACGGTCGGCTCAGCCAATTTCGTCATCACGCTGCTGCGCACCCGCGCGCCCGGAATGTCGCTCAACCGCATCCCGATCCTCGTGTGGGGCACGACCACCGTGTCGGTCGGCAACCTGCTGGCGGTGCCGGCGGTGAGCCTCGCCTTCTTCCTGCTGTGGATGGACCGGCAGTTCGGCACGCATTTCTACGCCGCCACGGAGGGCGGCAAGCCGCTTCTGTGGCAGCACCTGTTCTGGATATTCGCCCACCCGTGGGTCTACGTGATCGTGCTGCCGGCGATGGGCATGGTGTCGGACGGATTGCCGATCTTCTGCCGGCGGCCGCTGGTCGGCTACACGCTGGTCGTTCTCGGCACGATCACCACGATGGTGCTGGGCTTCGGCGTGTGGGTGCACCACATGTTCGCGACCGGCCTGCCGTTCATGGCGCTGTCGTTCTTCTCCGGCGCCTCCTTCATCATCACCATTCCGAGCGCGGTCGCGGTGTTCGCGTGGATCGCGACGATCTGGGCCGGCCGGCCGGTGATCACCACCGCCTTCCTGTATTTCGCGTCCTTCATCGCGATGTTCGTGATCGGTGGCGTATCGGGCGTTATGACTGCGGCGGTGCCGGCCGATTTCCAGCTTCACGATACCTATTTCGTGGTCGGCCACATCCACTACGTGCTGATCGGCATCAACCTGTTCGGCGTGCTCGGCGGGCTCTATCTCTGGTTTCCCAAGATGACCGGCCGCCTGCTCAACGAGGGGCTCGGGCGCTGGAGCTTCTGGACGACGTTCTTCGGCTTCAATCTCGGCTTCCTGCCGATGCACTGGACCGGACTGCTCGGCATGCCGCGGCGCATCTATACCTATCCGGCCGGCATTGGCTGGAGCACGGTCAACCTGATCACCTCGATCGGCGCGTTCATCCTGGCGATCGGCATCCTGCTCACGCTGATCAACGTGTGGGTGAGCCGCCGAAACGGTCGCATCGCGGGTCCCAATCCATGGGATGGGCCGACGCTCGAATGGGCGACGACGTCGCCGCCGCCGCCCTACAACTTCCCGGTCGTGCCGGTGGTCGCCAGCCGCCATCCGCTCTGGGAGGACCGCCTGCAGGAAGGCACCGGACACTCGTCGATCGACCGCGGCATCGTCCTTGATCACGGCAAGGAAACCATCGCCACCACCGCGATCGACGCCGAGCCGGACCTGATCCTGAAGATGCCGGAGGACGACCCGTGGCCCTTCATCGTCACCATCGCCATGACGGTGGGCTTCACCGGATTGCTGCTGGCGATGTGGTGGCTGGCGGCGCTCGGCGGCGCGGGCGTCTTCGTCGGGTTACTGTTCTGGCTGTGGCCCCGCGCCGATCTCGGACAGAAGGTGGAGAAGAACGCCCATGGCTGACGTGACGAGCAACGCCGACACCGAGCTTCGGATCGGAGAGCTCGCGACGGGAGCCGTCGGGCGGCGCGCCTCCGGCTGGTGGGGAATGATGACGCTTATCCTCACCGAGACGTTCCTGTTCGGCTACCTGCTGTTCACCTACTACTATTTCGCGATCCAGAACGGCCGGCCGTGGCTGCCGAACGAACTGCCGTCATTCCGGCTTTCCGGGCCCGACACCATCATCCTGCTGTTGTCCTCCGTGGCGGTCTGGTTCGCCGAGCGCGGCACTGCACCGCAACTCCAGGCTGCGGCTGGTGCTCGGCCTCGTGGTCGGCATCGTGCTCGGCGCCATCTTCGTGGTGGTCCAGTATTTCGAGTGGATGGACAAGCCGTTCACGCTGTCGTCCACCTCGTACAGCTCGCTCTATTTCATCGTGACCGGCTTCCACATGGCGCATGTGGTCGCCGGACTGGTCATCCTTCTGGCGCTCACGGTGTGGAGCGCGCTCGGCTATTTCGGGCCGGGACGGACCGCGCCGGTCAGCATCGGCATCATCTACTGGCACTTCGTCGATGCCGTGTGGCTGACCGTGTTCTTCACCTTCTACGTGACGCCACATCTGGGACTGGGGTGAACCATGCCGGCTACCCATGAAACAGGCTTCGACATCGGCCATCCCGCTCCCGACCGCGGCCGCATCGGCGGCTGGTGGCTGCTGTTCGGACTTGTCGGCGGTGCGGTGGCATGGAGCGTCGAACTCGGGCTTCTGGCCGCACTGGGAGGTGCCGCCTGCGCCGTCGGCGACGGTCCGAAATCGCTTCCCGCGGGGCCGGAATGGGCTCAGGTCGCCGAGGTCGTCATCAATATCTTGGCGCTGCTGGTCGCAGCCGCCTCGCTTGCCGTTTCCTGGCGCAACCTCAACCGGACGCACCGCATGGAGAAGGGGGACGTGCACGGCATGGTCGACGCCGGCGAAGGGCGCACGCGCTTCATGGCGATCTGGGGCATCTTCGCCAACGTCCTCTTCCTGCTGGCGATCGGCTTCAACACCGTCTCGGTATTCTGGATAGGACTATGCGAAAGTTGATACGTGCCGCAGCTCTGACGATTTCGCTCGCGACATTCGGCGCGGCGGTCGCCGGCTGCCAGCCGCAGGGGGCGGGCAAGGCGGTGCCGTTCGACGGGTCGACGGCCGAGGACGGCGCGCAGCTCATCCGCCAGGTCGGCTGCGGCGGCTGCCATTCCATTCCCGGCATCGGCGACGCCGACGGGCTCGTCGGCCCGCCGCTCGATCACATGAGTCGGCGCATCTTCATCGCCGGCGTGCTGCGCAACACGCCCGACAACATGGTGACGTGGCTGCAGCATCCGCAGGCGATCGTGCCGGGCAACGCCATGCCCGACATGGACCTCACCGAAGACCAGGCGCAGGCGATCACCAACTATCTCTACACGCTGGACTGAGTCTCACGCGTCATGCGCATGACGGCGCTGCCGGGCGACGTATCGCTGCGCCGGGAGAAAAGTCAGTCGCTGAGGAGTTTCCAGGAGAGCGCAAGTCCGCCGAACAGGTAGGGCAGGCCGCCGCCGACCGCCATCAGCGCGCCGCCGAGCCGCTGGTCGGCGAGCGGCTCGAGGCCCCAGGCGCCGAGGCAGTAGAGCGGCGAGTATATGAGCTCTGGCGCGAGCGCCAGGAGCACGCCGAGCATGGCCATGTGCATGAAGGTGAACAGCATGGCGAGCGCCCCGAGACCGTGCGCCGCGCGGTCCTGACCGGCGAAGCTCGCCGTCCACAGCACGAACCCGGCGGCAAAGAAGCTCAGCTGCTGGATGACGAACATCGCATCGTGCGCTGCGGCTGCGTCGTGCATGGCCGGAGCGTGCCAGCCCCACACCACGACCATCTCGACGCCGGACGCCGCGAGCGCCACCAGAGCCGGCCGGCGCACGTTGTCGGGCCGCAGCCCGAGCCGCAGGCAGCCGAGCGCCACCAGCGGTGCGGCCACGACCGTGACGCCGAGGTGAAGCATCATGTGCGGGGAAAACGCCCGCCGCGCCATGCTGGTGAGCGGGCTCAGCCACAGCGAGGCGAGAATGATCAGCCCGAGCGCCAGCGGCCACCAGCGGGCGAACTCTGACAGCCGCAGCGAAGCGGGAAAGGAGGCCGAACCCCGCCCGCCGTCCGCCGTTTCTGTCGCCGGTTCGTTCATGGCGCGCGGGTGCCTACATCTTCTCCTTGATGCCGCTCGAGACCAGCCACCAGTTGACCGGATAGGCGGTGACGAAGCCAAACAGCATCGCGATCTGCATCATGAACCAGAACTCGAAGCTGTTCACCTCCAGCTTGGTGCCGAGAACCGAGCCGAAGATCCAGAAATGGGCGACCGCCATGAAGCCGTACATGCCAACCTGCCATGAAGTCAGCGACAGCGTGTCCGCCTTGACCGCCTGGATCAGCCCCTGGCCCGGCGACAGGCCGCGCATCGGCTTGATGGTGAAATACTGGAAGGCGATTCCGAAGGCGAAGGCGACGATGAAATCGAGCACCCAGACGGCGAAGATCTTGTCGGGAAAGATGCTCTTCCAGCCGAGCCAGATGGCTAGCGCAGGGAAGCCGAACGCCAGCCATTCTGCGACGATGTCGCCCAGCGTGCAGCCGGCGCCGCAGTGGGCCGCACCCTTGCCGACCATGGCGGGGAAGGGCGTCTCGGTCTTGCTCGGCATCTTCTCACCCCGCTGCATGGCAGGTTGGGCGCGGCTTTTCGCAGCCAGCTTGCCGTAGGTGAAGTAGCCCCACAGCGAGATCACCGTGCCGAACAGGGCCGTGACCGGCCAGACGATGTTCATGATCCACATGTGCTGCGGGTCGCGCATCTCGTCGGCGGCGATGATGACGGCGCAGACGAAGCCAACGAGCAGCGCGACGATCGAGAGGATGTGAAGCCAGGTTGGTATCATTCCTTGGTAGCTGCCGTTTTCTCTTTGGAGGGAAGGGGGGCGGCTGCGACGGCGTTCTCCGACACCTGCGGCACCAGGAGCAGGCCGTGGTCGGTGTCGACGTCCATTGCCGCGGGCTGGGGCGTGCCGGTCAGCACGACGCTGGCCTTGCCGCCGCCGGCCGGAATTCGCACCACGTGCCTGGCCTTCCAACTGGTCACGTACATCGTGCCGTCCTTCTCGACGACGAGCCCGTCGAGCTCGCCGGCCGAAAGCTCCTTGCGGTTCTTGACCTTGCCGTCGCGGCTCATGGTCATGATCTGGTTGCTGGCGTAGGTGACCACGACGAGGTCGCCATTCGGTGCGAAGTCGATGCCGTTCGGGCGCTTCAGGTCGGGGCCTTCGGCCAGCATCTTGACGTTGTGGTCCGGATCGATGCGGTAGACAGCGCCGGGGATGCCGGCGGTGCCGCTGTCAGTGATGTAGACGGTCCCGTCGTCGGCCACGGCGAGATCGTTCAGAAACTTGGCCTTCTTGATCTCCACCGCGCCGAGCGGCTTGCCGGTTCCGGCGTCGAAGATGCGCATGTGGTCGATGTCGGCGAGGTAGAGTTTGCCACCGGACAGCGCCATGCCTTTCGGCGCGTTGAGCGTGACGCCGTTCTTGCCACCCTCGATCCACTTCAGCGTCGTCGTACCGTCCTCCCCGACGACCGTGATGAAGCCGTTATTGTCGGCCTCGCGCATTTTCCCGTTGATGTTGGAGATGAGGTAGCGGTGGTGTTCGGCGTCGTAGCGCACGCATTCCGGGTTCTTCAGCTTGAGCCCGTCGAACAGTGCCGCCTGCTGCGGCTTGTGCTGGCTGTCGCCGCCAGCCTTTGCCAGGTGCCACGTGCCGCCGAACGCCTTCACGCCTTCGCCGGCTGCCTCGCCGGGCTTGTCGGGCGCGTAGTAGTAGAGCGGCTTGCCGTCATAGGCGATCTGGCTGCCGCCGTCGTCGCGATCGAAGGTCGAAACCTTCCCGGACGCCACCTTGCCCGAGGCCTCCACGTCGCCGTTCGCCTGCGCTGGCGGCCACATCGTGGCGCACGCGTCCCGGCAGGCGCTCTCGGGCTTCTTGGCGTCCTTGTCGTCCTGGCTGAACGTGTAGAGGGCGTGGCCTCGGCCGTCAGTGAGATAGGTACCGGCTTCGGCATTCGACTGCGTGCCGAGCCGACCAACCGTTTCGGCTGAAGCGGCTCCGGTGACAAGTGCTACGAGTGTTGCCGCCACGCAACCTGCTTTTGCCAACATCATCGTCTTCTCCCTGTCTGCTTCGGGCCACAACCGTCCGGCAGCGTCAGTGTTCCGGCTGCGCCGCTGTCGTGCCGGGGTCGGCGTGAGCCGCGACCAGCGGCGCATCCATGAATGAAGCAGGGGCGAAGGGGTTGGCCGCGAGTAGCGTAAAGGCCGCCACCGCCGCGGCGATGCCGGCGAGCAGCCCGGTCACGATCTGTTTCGGAGGCGACGGGTTCTTCATCTGAAGGAGAAAAACCCGCCAGTCGGACGGATGTTCCGGCGGTCCGCAGACGCTGACCCGATCAGCTTCAGGAGGTGCCGTCGGTGAACAGCTCCGGGCGCCGCTCGCGCAATGCGAGCAGCAGCGTGAGCGTCTTCATGTCGACGGTCTGGCCGTTGGCAAAGCCGTCCCACAGCCCGGCGAGCGACATCTCCACGATCTCGATCCCCTCATGCTCCTCGGCGATACCGCCGCCATCGCCGATGCGGTCAGAAGCGGAGTATTCGGCGAGATAGAGCGCCATGCGCTCCGATGAAATTCCCGGCATGGTCCATGCCGTGACCACGTGGTCGATCTGTCGGAGCCGCACGCCCACCTCCTCCATCGCCTCGCGCCGCACGGCCTCCTCCGGATCGCCTCCATCCGTCAGGCCCGCCGGCGCTTCCAGCGACATGCCGGCTTGCTCTCCGGCCCGCAGAACCGGGGCGCGCAGAAGCCGCACCAGCAGGGCGCAACGGCGCTCCGGATCGTATGGCAGGACCGCGGCTGCGTCGCCGTGGTCCTCCACCTCGCGCGTGTAAGTGGCGTCGGCGTCTTGGATCGTGAGCTTGAAGAGCTTCGTCCAGCCGCCGTAAAGCGTTTCGGTGCCGGTTATTCGGGCAGTCATGGTGTGTGGCTTCGTTTCCCTCACGCCTCGCTGTAGGCGATGGTGGACAGCAGCGCGTTTTCCGCCTGTCGGCTGTCGAGGCGGGTATGCTGCACGACGATTGGCCGGTCGGCAATGATCGTGCTGGCGTAGGAAGTATCGCGCGGCACCGGCTCGGGGTTTTCGAGTTCGTTGAAGCGAAGGTGCACGGTTCGCCGTGCGGGCACCGTCACCTCGTACGGGCCGGCTGGCTGGCGGTCGGCGAAATAGAGCGTGATGCGCACCGTAGCGTCCTCGTCGCCGCAGTTGAGCATGCAGCAGGCCTCGTGGCTGGTCATCTGTGGCTCCGGTCCGTTGCTGGAGCCCGGGATGTAGCCTTCCGCGATTGCCCAGACGCGCTTGCCGATGGTCGTCATCAAGGTCTCCCTTGTCGCTGCCGATGTCGCGGTCGGAACATTGCCTGCAGAGCAAATGTTCCGGCCAGAGACGCACACGAGGACGGCATGAGCGACGAGTGGTGGAAGAACGCGATCATCTACGGCATCGACGTGGAGCGCTTCTGCGACGGCAACGGAGACGGCATCGGCGACTTCGAGGGCCTGACCTCGAAGATCGGCTACCTGTCCGACCTCGGCGTCACCTGCGTCTGGCTGCTGCCGTTCTTTCCCTCCAGCGACCGCGACAATGGCTACGATGTAACGGACTATTTCCGCGTCGATTCCCGCTACGGCCAGTTCGAGGACTTCCTGGAATTCGTACGTCGTGCCAGCGAGCAGGGGATCAGGATCGTCGTCGACCTGGTAGCCCACCACACGTCAGACCAGCATCCTTGGTTCCAGTCCGCCCGCCATGATCCGAAGTCGCCGTTTCGCGACTACTACGTCTGGTCCGACCATCCGCCGCCGACGCCGCCCGGCAAGGCGTCGATCTTCCCCGGCCAGGAAGACTCGGTGTGGACCTACGACGACGTTGCCTCCTCGTACCTACTATCACCGCTTCTACCACTTTCAGCCGGGGCTCAATCACCGCAACCGCGCCGTGTGGGAGGAGATGCAGCGGGTAATGGATTTCTGGATGAGCTTCGGCATTTCGGGCTTCCGCATAGACGCCGCCTCCCACCTCATCGAATATCCGCTTGGCGAGGAAGGGGGCGTCGACGAAACGCACGCGATCCTGCGCCAGTTCTACGCGCATGTCAGGGAGCGCATGCCGGACGCGATGATGCTCGGCGAGGTGGACGAGGACGAGAGCAAGCTGAAGAGCTTCTTCGACGGCGATCAGCTCAACGTGATGCTCAACTTCTTTCTCGACAATTACCTGCTGCTGGCGCTCGCCTCCGGCGACGCCGAACCGATCCGCCAGGCGCTGGCTCGTCTGCCGCAGGCGCCGGTCAACGGCCAATGGGCCAACTTCCTGCGTAATCTCGACGAGGCCGACCTCGAGCGTCTCGCACCCGACGAGATGAAGACGGTGCTGGACGTCTTCGCCCCAACGCCGGAAATGCGCATCTACGGACGTGGCATCCGGCGGCGGCTCGCACCCATGCTCGAGGGCGACCTTGCGCGCCTGAAGCTCGCCTACAGCCTGCTCTTCTCGATGCCGGGGGCGCCGCTGATCTGCTATGGCGACGAAATCGGGATGGGCGACGACCTGGACTGCCAGGGACGAAACGCAGTACGCACGCCTATGCAGTGGACCTCGGGCAGGAACGGCGGCTTTTCGGATGCCGCCAAGTCGAAACTGCCGCGAAAGGTGGTCGAGGACGGCCCGTTTGGCGCAAGCAAGATCAACGTGGAGGCCCAGCAGGACGAGCCCGGTTCGCTGCTCTCGTTCGTGCGCAAGATGATCGCCCTCAGGCGTCAACATCCGGCGATCGGCGAGCACGATTGCCGCGTCATCCAGTGCTCGCCCGACCATCTGCTCGTGCACGCCTACCACGATGCCGACCACGAACTGGTCATCCTCCACAACCTCAAGGGAGAGCCGGTGGAGTTCGACGTGGTGCTCGACGCCATCGATTCGGGTTCGCCCGAGGTGCTGTTCGGGAGGAAACCGGGCCGCTGGAGGACCGGCACTTGCGCGGACGGCTGGGCGCCTACGGGGTCAGGTGGCTGCGCTGGCCGCGCTGAGCCGCCTCAGCACCTGACGACAACTCCCTCGTTCGGCGCCAGCACGAGCTCGCCGTCCAGCGGGCCCGGGGCACGGTCGGGCCGCGTCGACAGCAGGATCTCGGAGCCCGCCGCGACTATCGAGGTATCGAGCGGCTGTTCTTCCGGCCCCATGTTGAGCGCCACCCGCAGCGTCTCGCCGTCCAGCTTCCGCTCCCAGGCCAGGATGTCGCCTTCGCTCGACAATAGCCGCAGGTCGCCGACCCGCAAGGCAGCGTGGTTGCGGCGTAGCTCGATCAGATTTCGCACCAGCGACAGCATGGACGAGGGATCGTCCTGCTCGGCCGCGACGTTGACGGTATCGTGGTTTTCGGCCAGCGGCAGCCACGGCCGGACGGACGAAAACCCGGCATTGTCGCTGCCGTCCCATTGCATGGGCGTGCGCTCGGGGTCGCGGCCGACGCCGATGCCAGGCTCGTTCCTGCTCCAGGGGTCCTGCACGGCTTCGGGCGGTACCGGCACGTCCGCCATCCCGAGTTCGTCGCCGTAGTACATGGTCGGCGTGCCGCGCAGCGTCAAAAGCAGCATGGCGGCAACGCGGGCCTGGGCGGCGCCGACGCGACTTGCGATACGCGTCTTGTCGTGATTGCCGAGCACCCAGTTCGGCCAGCCGCCCTGCGGCAGGGCAGCTTCGTATTCGGCGATGATGCCGCCGACTGCAGGCGCGTTCCACGCCGCGCTGATGAGTTGGAAGTTGAAGGGCAGGTGGGCGCCCGAAAGGTTCTCCCCGTAATAGGCCATCAGCCGCTCGATCGGCAGGTAGATCTCACCGATCAGCACGCGCTCGTCGAACTCGTCGAGCACGGCGCGCATCTCGCGCACCACCTCGTGCACCTCCGGCTGGTCGGCGGAATGAATATGCAGCAGCCGCTCGATGTCGGGCCGGCCCTCCTCGTAAGCGGGGTTCGGCGGCTCGTCGCGCAACTGCGCATCCTTGATCATCTGCCACATCACGTCGACGCGGAAGCCGTCGACGCCGCGCTTCAGCCAGAAGCGCAGCGCGTCGTACATCGCCTTGCGCACCTCCGGGTTGCGCCAGTTGAGGTCGGGCTGCTCCTTCAGGAATGCGTGGTAGTAGTACTGGCCGGTCGCCTCGTCGAACTCCCAGGCGCTGCCGCCGAAATGGCTGACCCAGTTGTTGGGCGGGCCGCCGCCGGCGGCGGGATCGTGCCAGATGTACCAGTCGCGTCTGGGGTTGTTGCGCGAGCTGCGGCTTTCCTCGAACCAGGGGTGGCGGTGCGAGGTGTGGTTCGGCACGAAGTCGAGGATGAGCTTCAGCCCGCGCCGATGCACGTCCTCCGACAGGCGGTCGAAATCGTCGAGCGTGCCGAACAGCGGGTGGATGCCGCAATAGTCGGAGATGTCGTAGCCGAAATCGGCCATCGGCGAGGGATAGATCGGCGAGATCCAGATCGCGTCGACGCCCAGCCATTCCAGATAGTCGAGACGGCTGCGGATGCCCTCAAGATCGCCGACGCCATCGCCGTTGGAATCCTGAAAGGAGCGAGGGTAGATCTGGTAGATCACGCCGCGCTTCCACCAAGTCCTGTCGGGCATCACTTGCTCCTGCTTGCTGCTGGCTTGCCGAACCTGCGACATCGGCCGATGTTCGGGTGCATCCTGGAACCTGCGCAAGTGATGCAGGTTTTGCAAGGGCGCGTCCCGGCGACCAGCCGGCATGGCAGTCGCGCGGTTGCCCGGCTAGGGTGCCAGGAAACTAGACAAGGCCGCGCCGGCCGACCACAGGAGCTTCATGGCCGCACAATCCGGTTCTTCTATCGTCGTGTACGCAGCGCTGGGTGGCAATTTCCTCATTGCCGTGACGAAATTCGTCGCCGCCGCCTTCACCGGCAGTTCGGCAATGCTGTCGGAGGGCGTCCACTCGCTGGTCGACACGGGCAACGAGGCGCTGCTCCTCTACGGGCTGCATCGTTCGAGGCGACCGCCCGATTCCAGTCATCCGCTCGGCTACGGGCGCGAGGTCTATTTCTGGAGCTTCATCGTCGCCGTCATGGTCTTCGCGCTGGGCGCCGGCGTCTCGTTCTTCGAAGGTCTGTCGCACGTGCGCAATCCCGAGCCCGTCGAGAACGTGATGTGGAACTACGGCGTCATCGGCATCTCGTTCCTTTTCGAGGGCACATCCTGGGTCATCGCGCTGCGGCACATGGGACGAGAGAAGGGCGACCTGTCGTATTTCGCGGCGGTGCGCCGCTCCAAGGACCCGACCACCTTCACCGTGCTGTTCGAGGACTCCGCCGCGCTGATTGGCCTCGTCATAGCCTTCGTCAGCATCTGGGCAGCCGACCATTTCGGCATGCCGGCACTCGATGGCGTAGGCTCGATCGGCATTGCCGTCGTTCTCGCCGCCACCGCGACGTTTCTCGCCCGCGAAAGCAAGGGCCTGCTGATCGGCGAACCGGCCTTTCCGGCGGTTCAGGAGGAGATCAGGCGCATCGCGGCGAACGAGCCCGCCGTTCTCGGGATCACCGACCTGACGACGGTCCATCTCGGCCCTACCGACATCGTGGCCACCATCAGCGCGGAATTTCGCGACGAATTGACGACACCGGAGATCGAGGACTGCATCGTCAGCATCGAACGCAAGGTTCACGAGGCGCTGCCGCAGGTGACGTCCATCTTCGTGCGCCCGCAGACGGTCGGCAGCGCGTTTCCGTCCGAAGGTGCGGAAAAGGATGCAGCCGAGGCGCAGTCACGCAACGACGGTTGATCCGTCGCGCCGGCAACTGGCGTGGGCCGGCGTTCAGGCCCGCGCCCCCGATCGCTTCCCCAGCCTGGCGGCCTTGGCGAGTTTGGAGCGCTTCTCCGAATAGTCCGGCGCCGACATCGGGAAATCCGGGCGCAGATCCCATTTCTGCCTGTATTCCTCGACCGTCATTCCGTGCGTCTTGTCGAGGTGGCGGCGCAGCGACTTGAACCTCTTGCCGCA